>NZ_CAXUPC020000006.1:0-327903 GCF_964252745.1 Allobosea sp. LjRoot9
CGACGAGGGCAATCTCGTCTCCGACACCGATGCCGCGACCGTGACGGGATACAACGTCGCGCCGGCGATCCATGTCGACAAGACTGTTTCTCCGGCTTTGATCCAGGCCGGATCAGCGTCGGTGGTCTATTCCTATGCCGTGACCAATACGAGCCCGGCCGGCGCCTATGATCCGCTGTCGAACATTGTCCTGAAAGACGACAATGGAACCGCGGCGAATCTGGCTGACGACTTCAATCCGACCTATGTGGGCGGCGACGCCGACGGCGACGGATTGCTGGAAGTCGGCGAGACCTGGCTCTATACGGCGACCAAGTCCGTATCTCTCGCGCCTGGCGCTTCGCTGACCAACATCGTGACGGCCAGCGGCGTGGATGACGAAGGAAATAAAGCTTCGGACACGGACGATGCGACAGTGACCGCATTTGCCGGACCAGGCGTCCGTACGCCAGGGTTCTGGAGCAACCTCGGTCAACAGTTCTGGGATGGGGTATCGAACAACCAGACCAAGGTCGGCAACAGCTTTGCCTCCGGCGAGCTCACTTATGTCGTCGATACCAACAAAAGCGGCGCCATAACCGCCAGTGATGTCCGTGCCCTGATGCTCGGCGACACGAATAAGAACGGCATAGCCGACTCCGGAGAGAACACCCTTCTGATATCGCTGAACGACGCGAAGTCGCTGATAAACGCCTCTGAGAAGCAGCAACAGGACGCCCGCTATATGCTGGCTCGTGATGCAGTTGCCACCTGGCTCAACTTTCTGGCCGGAAATCCGAGCTCGGACGGCAATGCTGCCACCGTCGACCCCGCTCACCTGCTCGATGATGCCATTACCTGGCTGAATAAGACGAGCGGTAACGACGGTGATCTGGAACTAACCGAGCTGACGGCCGCGACCAAGATCGCAACAAGCTCCGCGACCTGGCAAAGCCCGGCCTTCGGCATCGACCATGCTGCAAGCGTCCTGCATACGGAACTCGACGGCTATAACAATAACGGCAAGGTCTTTGGCGTGCAGTTCGCCAATGACGGGGATCTGGTGATCTAGAGCGCTTTCGAGCGAAGCGGACACCGGTTCGCTTGAAGAAAGCGCGTTGAAACAAAGAACTGGAGCCGCGTCCGATCTAGCTGGATCGGAAGCGGCTCCAGCGCGTTTTCGAGCGAAGTGGATACCGGTTCGCGCCAGGAAAACGCGACAAAAGAAAAAGCCAGAGCCTTCAGGCCCTATCCCGGGCTGAGTTCGCTCTGGCCGTTGGAGGCTTGCCCGGCAATTGCGGGCGACGGGAGCTGACGCGGAGCCTTGGCGGAAAGCTGCGTCAGATCGCGGCGGTGGCGAGAGGCCCATATCGCCACCAGAGATCGCCATGAGAGAACGGGCGCCGGCGCCACAGCGCGCGGCGCCTCTCGTGGAAACCCGATAGAGACATGCGATCGTCAGCGCTCCCTGAAGGCGCGGCTCAACTGCGTTGAAAACGGCTTCATCAAGAACGCGATCGGGGTTCTCGCAACGGTTTCGATAAAGGCTTCGGCCTGCATCCCCGCGATGATCTTGATCGGTGCCAAACGGTCGAGTTCCGCTCGTGGAAGGTCGACCCGAACCGTATAGTAAGCGACGCCCTGGCGCTCATCACGCGTGACGTCGGCGCTGATCCGGGAGACGATCCCTTCAAGCTCGGGATTGCTGGCCTGGTTGCCCGCTTGCACTTTGATCCGCACGGACTGGCCAAGGCTGATCTGGTCGATGTCCGGCGGCGCCACTCTGGCTTCGAGCTGCAGGTCTTCTTCTCCGGGCACGATCAGCATCGCCGGTTCACTGGCTTGCAGCACGCCGCCAACCGTATGAACAGCCAGTTGATGCACTATGCCGGTGCTGGGGGCACGCAAGTCGATCCGCTTCAATTGATCCTGCGCAGCAGTCCGGCGTTCGACGAGCTCGCCTTCACGGCCTTGGATCTCGCGAAGGTCTTTCATGACTTCAGCGCGCTGATCCTCGTCTATCTGGATGATCTGAAGTTCGATCTCGGCGATCTTACCTTCTGTTTGAGCAATGCTGGCAATCAGCTGGCCCCTCTGCCCCTCGTTGCTGGCCTGGTCGCGCTGAAGCGCGCTCAGCCGCGAGATCTGAATCAGCTTGCGATTATAGAGCTCCTCGACACCGACCAGCTCCACGGCGATGATTTTAGCTTCGCGTTCTTTTGCGGCTTGCTGGGCCTTGAGCCCCTTGATCTCGTCGGCGAGCTGGGTCACGCGTTTGCGCAATTGAGCGCGCTGGCCATCGCGTGCCGCTCGGCGGACCTCAAAAAGCCGTCTCTCGGCGGCGATCAGTTTCGTCATCTCCGGGGATAGGATGCGCGCGCCAAGGTCGGGGCTACCGGTCAGGACAAGGAGCGCGTCGCGCTCAGCCTCAAGCCTCCATGACTTGACCAGGAACTCATCCAATTGCTTGGAGACGATCTGCTCGTTCGCGCGTGCGACGGTCTCGTCGAGACGCAGGACGATATCACCGGCTTGTACGTGCTGGCCGTCACGCACGAGCAGTTCGCCCACGACCCCTCCCGTGGGATGCTGGACCTTCTTGACGTCACTGGCGACGACGAACTGACCATTGGCCGCGACTGCGCCCTGGAGTGTCGATGTCATCGACCAGATGCCCAGCGCGCCGGCGAAGATGCCGATGCTGCTCACGCCAACCAGTTGAAGTCGGCGTAACGAATGAGCGTAGTTCGCCGCTGCCGTTGCCGAGAGATCGGGAATAAGGGGGGTGAACGCCGTCATGCCGACACCAAACGATCCGAGAGAAGCGGAGACGGCGCCGTGGGCTGCAGGATCGACGGCATCACCTCATCACGGTTGAAGATCGCCGTCATGCGCCCGTCTTTGAGAATCGACACCAGGTTGACGGCGCCAAGCCCTGAGGGCCTGTGAGTAATGATGATGACGACACTGCCCCGGGCGCGCGCTGCGTTGATCGCGCCGTTCAGGGCTTCGTCGCCCTCGCTGTCGAGGTTGGCATTCGGTTCGTCGAGAACGACGAGAAATGGGTCGCCATACAGAGCGCGCGCCAGCGCTATGCGTTGGCGCTGGCCGCCGGACAAAGCGACGCCTGCTTCACCAATGCGGGTATCGTAGCCTTTTGGCAGCCCGAGGATGAGCGTGTGGGCGGCAGCCGCTTTGGCCGCGGTGACGATGGCCTCAGGGGTCGCTCCGGCAGAAAAGCGCGCAATATTCTCGGCGACCGTCCCATCGAAGAGTTCGACATCCTGCGGGAGGTATCCGACATGTTGCCCGAGCTGGTCACCCCATTGATCGAGCGCTGCGCCGTCGATGCGGACGCTGCCTTTCAGTGGTGGCCATACCCCCACAATGGCGCGCGCCAAGGTCGATTTACCTGATCCGGTCGTTCCCAGGATGCCCAGCCCGTCGCCAGCTTTCAACAGCAAGGACACCGCATTCAGGACCGGCTTGGATTGCCCCGGGGGAGCCACGTAGAGGTCCGACACCTGCAGATCCAGCGAGGGAACAGGCAGTGACAGGCGCGCCTGGGCGGGTGCGACAAAAGAAAGGCTGCCTTCGAGCCGCCGCAAGCCTTGCCGCGCCGAAACGAAGCCTCTCCAATTGGCGACAGCGTTCTCGATCGGTGAAAGAGCGCGCGACGTTAAAATGGATGCCGCAATAATACTGCCGGCCGAAATCTCCCCCCGGATTGCCAGATATGCACCCAGGCCAAGCGATGCCGATTGAAGGATCTGCCGAAAGATCTTGGCGAATGCGCCGATGCCGTTGGTGACGTCGCTGGCACGCAATGTCTCCGCCACATGTCGATTGCTGATCGCCGTATATCGCCCCAAAAAGGCGCGACGCATGCCCAGCGCAGCAATGATCTCAGCGTTCCGGCGCGTCGACTCGACCAGGTTCTGCCGATGCGCGCCCACTTCGGCAAGCGCGCGGGTCGGCTGACGACTGCGCAGCTCGACCAGAAGCGTCAACGCCACGATCACAAGGCCGCCAAACACCGTCAAATACCCAAGCCAAGGGTGCAAAAGAAATGTCACCACGAGGAAAATCGGTAGGAATGGCATATCAAAGAGGGCGATTGGTCCCATGCCGGATAGAAAGGCTCGAATCTGATCGAGATCCCTCACCGGTGTCATGACCTCGCTGCCATTCACGCCACGAAGCGGAAGTTCGGCAACGACTTGATAGACGCGCGGCGCGAGCAATTCGTTGAAGCGAGCCCCAATGCGAGCCAGCATCCGCGAGCGCACTCCATCGAGGATGCCCTGTAGAGAAAATGCAAAAATCGCTATTAGCGAAATAGATATGAGAGTTGCGGTTGATCTGCTGGTCAATACGCGATCATAGACCTGGAGCATATACATGGAGCCGGTCAGATAAAGAATATTAATGCAGCCGGAAAATAGAGCGACGCCTCCAAAACTGGCCATGCAAATCCGCAAAGCGTTCTTGATTTCCGGGCTGGATTTCTCTGATTGAGAGATTGTAGCCATAGATCCGCCCCTAAGCCCGCGGTTCGGCGCGTTTACGCGCCTCACCAGATCGGCGGCGGCTCTTGATTTGGCACCTGCCGACAATTTTCTTATTAACGTTTCGTAAACCTACTCCCTAATCGCTCTCCTGTCATGAACGATGGGTAGGAAGTGCGAAAATTGCTTAACGGCCAGCAATTTGGAGGGTGTCTTCGCGTGTCGGCGTCCACGCCGCCTTGCACGGATGAGAACGGGCCTTGCTGTTCGCCACCGTGCAGGGCCGGACCCGGGAGAGGCGACGGCAAGGCATATTTCGTTGGTGCTCTGAGCCCGTTGTGTCATAGGCAGTCCTGAAACGGAGACACAATGGCCGAGATAACGATCACGCTGCCCGACATCGCGACATGGACAAAAGCCGTCCTCGTCGAGGCAGGAATTCCAGCCGGTGCAAAATTTACGTCGGTTCGCTTCCTGAAAGGCGGCACGAAGATTGGCCAGTCGACAGGCATGTCGGACACCTTGATTGCTCGCCTGATGTGCATCAAGCGCGGCGGCGGCGTCACGGACGCCAAGATGAACAAGGTTCTGAGCGGCTATGTCTCGTGCACCTTGGTGGCGATGATCGACTGATTGTCGCTTTGCTGTCCGCTTCGTTGCATGAGGGCGAGCCATCTGCCCCGTGCAACCATCCGCCCCTTGATTGACAGTGGCCCAGGCCATCGCATTGGCGTAAAGCGATTTTGGCCGTAAGGCAGTCATGTCGCTCGCTGCTGGCCTGCTCTGGCCAGACTTGCGACATCCTAGGTTGAGCTACCCATAGCTCCCGATGGAAGACGGCTCCGCAGTGATGCGGGGCCGTTTTCATTCCGGCCCGCAGCATGCAACGAGGTGCGCGCTCCTGCGAGCTGAAGCGCGAGATTGCAGCGTTAGGTCAGCGGAAGACGGTCGATGGCGACCGCATTGATCGTGATCGAGGCCGCAACCACCGCATCATGACGGGATCCGGGCGGAGGTGAACCATCTCGGAGAGATGGCGTGGCCGGGACATCATCCCATGATGGCATCTCACTATGGAATTGTGATCGCTCGGGTCCGGCACCACAATAGCGGCAGGCTCGACTGCACGCCCTGGCAGGCTCCGGCTTCGAAAAGGACCGATCGATGACGAAGGTTTGCAAATGGCTCGTCGCAGCCGCCCTGGCACTCGCCGCGGCAGCAACACCCGCGCTTGCGGGGGCAGACCGTTTCGTGGTGGACCTCGCAGCCGAGCCTTCGACGCTCGATCCGCAGGTTCAGTGGAATCCCGACAGCTACTACGTCTACCGCAATATCTTCGACAATCTCGTGACGCGCGACGATGCGGGGCAGATCGTCCCGGAGATCGCGACCGCCTGGCGCAATCTGTCCGACACGGAAATTCTGTTCACGCTGCGTGGCGACGTGACCTTCCACGACGGTTCCAAACTCACCGCCGAGGATGTCGCCTTCAGCATCAAGCGCATCACCGACAAGGCCTTTGCGAGTCCGCAGCGCGGGCAATTCGACAAGATCATCGAGGCGGTTCCGCTCTCAGCGACTGAGGTCAAGCTCGTCACCGACGGCCCCTATCCCGCTCTGCTTGCCCAGCTCGTGAAGCTCTCGATCGTGCCCAAGAAGGTCATAGAAGAGGTCGGCAAGGACGCCTTCAATCTGAAGCCGGTCGGCAGCGGTCCCTATCGTTTTGAGAGCTGGCAACGCGGCGTCGCCGTCACGGTGAAGCGCAATGACGGCTATTGGGGCAAAAAGGGTCCGTTTCCGACCGTGCTCTTCCGGGCGGTGCCGGATGGTGCGACCCGCGTCGCCAACCTCCAGGCCGGCAGCTCCGACCTTGCCGTGGGGCTCGACAGCGACCAGCTCGCACAATTTTCTGCCTCGCAACGGGTCAAGCCGTTGACGGCGTTGACCGAGCGCCTCGCCTATCTGCGCCTCAACCCGAACCGGCCGCCCTTCGACAATCCCAGGCTACGCGAAGCCGTGGCGCGCGCTGTCGACAAGCAGGGCATCATCGACGGCATTCTCAGCGGGCAGGAGAAGCCGATCGCTCAGATGCTGACGCCGGCGCATTTCGGCTGGGCCGAGGGCATCAGCGGCCCCGCTTACGATCCGGCGCGCGCCAAGGCGCTTGTCGCCGAGGCCGGGGCTGCCGCCAAGGTCTCGATTCCGCTCACCACCGCGCCGTTCTTCGATCAGCGCGTCGTCCAGGCGATCCAGCAGCAATTGCGGGATGTCGGGCTCGACGTGACGATCGAGATGGTGGACACGCCGAGCTTCCTGCAGCGCACCCAGCGCGGCCCCGTCGACTCGCCCGTGCTGGCCATCAGCCGTTCCTCCTGTGCCTGCCAGGATGCCGACGGCGCGCTCTACCAGCTGTTCCATTCCGGCAATGGCTGGACGATCGTCGAGAACAGGCAAGTCGACGGGTTGCTCGACAGCGCCCGTGCGACGCTCGATCCGGTGGCACGGCTCGCCGATTACCGGAAGATTCACGAAACGGTTGCCGCAACGCTGCCGGTCGTGCCGCTCTACCAGACCGTCGCGGGTTATGGCGCCGCCAAGCCGCTGCAGTTCACCCCGACGCCAAACGAAAGCCTGTTCCTCAACCGCATGCGCTGGGTGGACTGAGCGGGGGGCAATCTCGGCGAGGGACTTCCCCTCCTGCGAAGCGATGGCGTCGGCGCAAGCCGGCGCACCGGGCCGTTCAGGGGAGCAGGAGCCGAATTGCCCTCCAAGGCCTTGTTTCCTCCAAGCCCTTGCGATGACCATGCCGCTTCATACCTTTCAACAGGCGTATCCAGCTTCCGCTGCGCCCGGCTTGCGCATGGCCAGCTTGCGGATGGCGTCGTGTCCTTTCAGGATGGAATGATGAGTTTCGGCCCGTCTTTGCAATCGATCGTGGGAGTTCGCTCCTTGATCCCGGACGACGCCTTCACGGCTGCCACCCTGGGCACCCGGAGGGAGGGCAGTGGCGTGGTCATTCGGGACAACGGGCTGGTGCTCACCATAGGCTACCTGATCACCGAGGCCGAGGACGTCTGGCTGACGACCCAGACCGGTCGCGTGGTTCCCGCCCATGCGCTTGCCTATGATCAGGAAACCGGCTTCGGCCTGGTGCAGGCGCTTGATCGGCTCGACCTGCCCGCCATGGAGTTCGGCGCCGCAACCCAGGCCGAAATCGGCGACCCCGTCGTCCTTGCCGACGGAATCGGGCAAGTGGTGCGGGCGAACATCGTGGCCAAGCAGGAATTCGCCGGCTACTGGGAGTATCTGCTGGATGAGGCGATCTTTACCGCCCCTGCGCACCCGTCATGGGGAGGCGCTGCGCTGATCGGAGCGGACGGCAAGCTTCTGGGCATCGGCTCGCTGCACCTGCAAATGGGCCGGGGCGAGGAGATCTCGGAGGTCAACATGATCGTGCCGATCGATCTGCTTCCGCCGATCCTGAACGATCTGCTTGCCCGGGGCGGCGTCGACAAGCCGCCGCGCCCCTGGCTCGGTGCGTTCTCGGCCGAGAGCAATGGCGAGGTCGTGGTGATGAGCGTGGCTGAGGGAGGCCCCGCGGCCCAGGCCGGCATGCGTGCTGGCGACATCATCTCGGACGTTCGCGATGGCGAGATCGATGGCCTGGCCGATTTCTACCGGAAGCTATGGGCGAGCGGGCCGGCAGGATCGGAGGTTCCCATCAGGATCGTCCGCAATGGCCGTGAAACCTGGCTTCGCGTGAAGTCGGCCGACCGTGGCAGCTTTCTGAGAAAGCCGCATCTTCAGTAGCGTGCAGGAGGGCCTTTCCGGGGCACTTTCTGTGACGAAAGGCGCGGGGAACCCTTCTCCTGTAAGGAGAAGGGCAGGGATGAGGTGTCGGCCCCTCGACCAGTAAAGCGCAAAGCCAACCGCGCGCGGCGGTGAGGCCGCACCCCAGCGGATAACGGCCGACACCTCACCCTACCCTCTCCTTACAGGCGAGGGTTTCCTGTCGAGGTTCCCCGCGCCCCGCCGAAAACGGTGATCCTTCGGATCGCCCCGGAATGACGGCGAAGCCTCAGCCATAAGTCGGGGTCGAAGCCGTTGGTGTTCAGACTGCGTATCTCGGACGCGGAGATTCGCATTGTCCCGGCGAGGACCTCGCCATGTCCAAGCTGGGCGAGTTTGCCATGCTGCGCGAGATCGCTGCGATTATGGGCGTCCGGGATATGGCTGACCGGCTCGATGCAGACGAAATCGCGATCCGGCCCGACATAGAGATGCAAGTTTGAAAAGGCCTCCTCGCCACGGACCTTGATCGAAAGACCCGCGCCCGGTCGCTCCAGCTCGACCAGCCGCGGCTCCCAACCGGAATAGTGAGCATCGAAGCCAGCGACATCCGAAAGCGCGATGCCCCCGCCGAGATCAGGCGCGGCTTGCGCCGGCACGAACCGCAAGGGCAGGTATCGGTCGTCCGATTCCGAGCGTTGAACGGCGGAGAAGCGGAGCCTCGCACCAGCTTCCAGCAGGCAATAGGGATGCAAGCCGAGCCCAAAAGGCATCGCCGCGCCGCGATTGGTCACGGCAAGTCGCAGCGCCAGGCCCCGGGCGTCGATGATGATGTCCTGCACCAGATCATAGGCGAAAACATCGCCGCGATGGCGATGCAACAGGCTGATCGCACCTTCCCCCTGGGACAGGATCTCAAAGGCTGCGAAGCGCGAGAACCCATGGATCGCACATCTGTCCTGCGGCCGATTGATCGGCAGCGTGTAGTCGCGGCCGGCATGGCTGAAGCTGCCGCCATCGATGCGATTGGCGAAGGGCGCCATCGGAAAGCAGCCGACGGGGGAGGGGTCGCCCGGGATCAGCGCTGTGTCGTCGCAGCCGCGCAGAATATCGATCAGCCGGCCGTCGGGATGCCGCCAGCTCAGAGCGGTGAGGTTGGCGCCGTAATCCGGATTGACGGCGAGTTCATAGCCATGGGCCGAAAGCGTGATCCGCGACATGTCGCCCCTCAGCCGCGCTGGCTATAGCCGATGCCGCAATGAGAGCCGCCCTGGAAGCGGCGGGTGACCTCGTCGCCTTCCTCCGGCGCGACCCGGTCGGCGAAGTCCTCGGCGTTGTCCTGCGGCACGAAACCGATCCGGTGAGCGTCGTCTCCTGTCCACCAGCGGCGCGTATTGGCCGAGACGCCCCACACGACGCCATAGCCGACATCCGGCGCCGCCAGCGCGGCCAGCACGAGGCGGACGAGGTCGGGATAGGACAGCCAGGTTGCGAGGTTTCGCGTTTCCAGCGGCTTGGGCAGGCAGGAGCCGATGCGCAGCTGGACGCTCTCGATGCCATGCTTGTCATGGTAGAGCCGGCCCAGCGCCTCGGCATAGACCTTGGAGACCCCGTAATGCCCATCCGGCCGGCAGGGGTCGGCGATCGTCAGCGGTTGCTGCGTGCGCGGATAGAAGCCGATGGCATGGTTTGAACTGGCGAAGATCACGCGCGCCCGGCGCTCGCGCGCCAGCTCAAAAACATTCAGCGTGCCCCAGATGTTGACCCTCAGGATCGCCTCGGGGTCCTTTTCGGTGTTGATGCCGCCGAAATGCACGATGTCGGTCATGTCGTCGGGGCAAGCGGCCGCAAGAGCTGCCTTGTCGGTGATGTCGGCGGCCGCGAAGGTTGCTCCACCAGGCATCGGGTCGGGAAAGGGCAGGAGGTCGTTGAGGCGCAGCCGGTGACCCGCGGCGGCGAGGCCCGGCGCGAGCACGCGTCCCAAGGTGCCTGACGCGCCCGTCAGCAGCACATGGCTGGCCTCCGCCGGGCGAAGCTGTGATGCCGAGGCCATCGTCAAAGCCCTTTCATGCGCGCAATCGGCACGCCGGCGACGGGAGCCTCCGCGATGAACAGGTCGCCATCGCCCGGGCCGGGCAGGGGGCCGATGCTGAGCGATGTCACCGCCAGCTGTCGCAATCCCGGTCCACAGAAGCCCGGCATGGTCGGCGCCTTGCAGGGCACTGGATGGCGCGAGACCAGCGTCCCATCCGGGGCGAAGCGATTGAGCGTGCCGGCGGAGACCCCGGCGCTCCAGTAATGCGCCTCCACATCGCAGGCGCCGCCATCGGGCCTCCCGGTTGCGTCGTCCAGCGTCGCGAAGCGGCGTTTTCCGGATAATTCGCCGGTCTGCGGGTCGAAATCATAGGCGTCGATGGTCGGGCCGCGTGAATCGCTGTGATAGAGGACGCGGCCGTCCGGCGACCAGGCGAGACCGTTCGAGACCTTGATCCCTCCGAAAAGCGCCTTGACCGCGCCATCGGCCGAGACCTGGTAGAAGACACCGAGCGGCTCCTTCTCGGGGCGGTCATCCATGCTGCCGAGATAGAAGCGGCCGTCAGGCCCGACCTTGCCGTCGTTGAGGCGGTTGGTCTCGGGCTCGGGTGTCGCGGCAAAGGGGCTGAGCGTGCCGCTATCGGGGTCGAACAGCGCGATCTCGCGCCCGAGAGCCAGGATCAGCCGGCCGCTCTCGGTGAGGCCGAAGGACCCGACCGGCTGCTCGAAGTTCCAGCTCGCCTTGCGTGTGCCGTCCAGCGCGATGCCATGGATCGCTGGTGCCAGCACGTCGCAGATGAAGAGGATTTCGCGCCGGTCGTCCCAAAGCGGACATTCGCCGACGCGACAACCGAAGGCAGAGAGCGTGCGGAAGGCGATCACAGATCGGCCCGCCTCGTCTTCTGGACGATCGCATCGGGATGTTCGAGCACGTAGGGGCTGAGTTCGAGGCCAAGCCCCGCGCCTGCGAAGGGATAGACATGCCCGTCCTCGATGCGCGGCATCACCGTGACGAGGTCACGATACCAGGAGCTGTAATAGGCCCTGACGGATTCCTGGAAGATGGCATTGGGGAGGTTCATCGCGAGATGGATCGAGGCGGCGAAGACGACCGGGCCGGTGCAGTCATGGGGCGCGACCGGGCGCTGGAACGCTTCGGCCATCGTGCCGATCTTCTTGGCTTCGCTCAGGCCGCCGCACCATGACACATCGAGCATGACGTAGTCGGCGGCTCCCTTGCGCAGCAATTCTAGAAACTGCGACCGGGTTGCGACGGTTTCGCTGGCGCAAACCGGCAGGCCGGAACGCTGCGCGTAGATGGCGAGCGCGTCCGGGTCCTGCATCTTGATGGGATCCTCCGCCCAGAACGGCCGGAATTCCTGCAAGCCGCGAGCGATCGCCAGTGCTGATGGCAGGTCCCACATCGAATGCAGCTCGACCATTACCTCCATCTTGTCGCCGACGGCGTCGCGGATCTGGCGGAAGGGCAGGAGGGCCTTGTCGAGATCGGCCCGGTGGATGAAGTTGCCGCCGCTTTCGACCGCGTAAGGGTCGAAAGGCCAGATCTTCATTGCCGTGATGCCTTCCTCCAGCAAGCTCTGCGCCAGCGCGCCGGCATCGCGATGGAAGGCGATCTGGTCTTCATAGGGGCCTTCTGCCGCATGGTCGCCGGCACCGATGTAACGGCGCGCACCGCTCTTGTTGTAGGTGTATCCGGCGCAGGTGTTGTAGGTGCGGATGCGCTGCCGCGAGAGACCGCCGAGCAATTGGTGGATCGGCTGGTTCGTCGCCTTGCCGAAAAGATCCCAGAGCGCGATGTCGACGGCGGATGCCGCACGCATCTCGACGCCCGAGGACCGGAAGCCGACATAGGTCTCGATCAGCAGCTTCGAGATCGCGTCAATTTCCAGCGGGTCGCGGCCGATGAGCAGCGGCGCGACGTCCGAGTGCAGATAGCGCGCGACCGCATCCGCGCCACGGAAGGTCTCGCCGAGGCCGATCAACCCCTCATCGGTATGGATCTGCAGCCACAGGATGTTCTTGAGGTAGGGGAGCTGAATGGTTTCGAGCGCTGTGATTTTCATGGGCCGGTATCCGTGAGAATGCGGGCGAGGTCGGCGCGGATGCAGACCTTGCGACGGTGTCAGGGCGCGTGCCTCTCAAGGCGCCGTTCAGGACGACCGGCAGCCGTGACGGGCATGATCGCACGCGCGGGATGCGATGGCGGAGAGGCGCCCGCCGCAACGGCGGACGCTCCATGGCGAGGCAAGATACGATCGTCACGCAAGACTCGGCAGTCATGCGCGACGCGGTCGTTATTTGGAGCCGATTTCTTCATCCCAGCGCCGGAAAGCTTGGACGAGCTGTACGGGCTCGAGTGGCAGTTCCTTCGGATTGTCGGCGATCAGCTTCTCGTATTCCGGCCGGCCATATTCGGCGAGCGTGTCCTGGCTTGCCTTGGGCGCCATCGAGAGCGGCACGTCCTTCACCGCCGGGCCGGGATAGAAATAGCCTTCGTCATAGGCATAGGCCTGCTGATCTTTCTTCAGCATGTGCGAGATCAGGTCGACCAGGATGGGAATGCGCTCCGCCGGGAGGCCCTTCGGGATGCTGAGATAATGGGCGTCGACCACCCAACGGAACCCCTTCAGGGTCTGGATCTTGGCGTCCTTCGGCACGATGCCGAGCGCACGCGGGTTGATGTCCCATCCTGTCGTGGTGACCATCATGTCGCGCGTGCCGTCGCCGAACTCCTTCATCACGGCCCCGGTCCCGGTCGGGTAATACTCGATCTGCTTGTGCAGCTCCTTCAGATAGGTCCAGGTCTTGTCCCAGCCTTTGACCGGATCCTTCGGGTCGGTGTCTCCAAGCAGATAGGGCAGCCCCATCAGGAAGGTCCGCCCGGGCCCGGAGTTGGCGGGGCGCGCATAGATGAACTTCTTGGGGTTCTGCTTGGCCCAGTCGAGCAGTTCCTCGGCTGTGGTCGGCGGCGTCTTGACGCGCGCCGGCGCGTATTCCAGCAGCGGACCGGAGGGATAGTAGCTGATGACGACGCCGCGGCCCTTGGCCAGGGCCTGCATGCGCCAGGCGGGGTCGAGATAGATCGATTGGAGATCGGGCAGGTTCTTCGCCTGTTCGCCGATGAGATCGTAGTAGATGTCGTCGGCGAGGCCGGCGGAGAGCGCATCGGGGCCGATGATCACAAGATCGATGTCGACGCGGTTTGCGCCCTGCTGAGCCTTGATCTTGCTCGGAAGCTCGGGCGCGGGAGCCTTGGTGAAGGCGATGCGCGAGACGAGTTCCGGATTGGCCTTGCGGTAATTGTCGAAGGCCGGCTGCGTGAGAGCAAGGTTGCCGGCAGCGTCGATCACGTTCAGCAGCAGCGGGGATTTGGGCTTCACCACCTGAGCTGCAGCGGGATGCACAGCGAGGCCGCCCAGCCCGGCCACGCCAAGCCCTGATACGCCAAGTGCGCCGCCGATCAGATGCCGTCTGGAAATGTCATGCGTCATGTTTCCACCCTTTCTGGAACATCGGAAGATTGGTCCGCGGGCGTTGGCTCGTCCGTCGGGGGCCCATGATGGGCTTCTCGTTTTCGTTGCTAGGCCGTCTGCCTTTCCCTCAATGGCGAATGGCATTCACGTCCGTGCCCGCTGCATGCGTTCTGACGGTTGACGCCATCGCCCGGTGCCGATGAGGCCGAGGTTTCGGCAAGCGTCCTTCCGGCCCGGCCCAGGCTCATTGTCTGTCCCCCAGCCGGGCACGACCGAAAACCGTCTCGATATGGCGCTGTCCGGATCGGACGATGTGATCGCGCATGATCCGTTCGGCGGAATCCGGGTCTCCCAGCGCTATCGCCTCGAGAATGGCCCGGTGCTCGGCGAAGGCGCGGCCGCGCTCATCGGCGTCCTGGAGCAGGCCGACGCGCGTCGTATGATCGTAGATCTGCTGCCGGCTCTGGAGACGGCGCAGATACTCGCAGCCCGAGGCCTCATGGATCTGGCCATGGAAGAGCTCGTTGAGCTCGATCAGCCTTTCGACATCGCCTTTTCGCGTCGCGGTCTCCATATCGGCGACCTGAGCCCGCAAGACGTCGATATCCGCAACTGAGGCGCGTTTGGCCGCCATGCGCGCGATCATGCTTTCAAGTGCGGCGCGGGCGAGCGACATCTCTTCGGCCTGCTGTGGGCCATAGGTCACGAAAACGCCGCGCCGCGGTTCTGTCCGCACCAGGCCCTCAGTCTCGAGCTGTCGCAAGGCCTCCTTCAGCGGCGTGGTGCTGACACCGAGATCGCGCGCAAGATCGCGCTCGTTCAAGCGCTCCTCGTCGACGAGCCGGCCGGCAATGATCGCCTTGCGCAGATTCTCGTGAACATGGTCGCGCAGATTGATGAGGAAGATCGGCTGGACCGGAGTGACGCGCTCGCCGTGATCCATGCTGGCCTCCGCGATCGCCCCGTCGAGTGGTTTCTAATATGAGATATCTGATATTTCAACAGCGGGCAAAAAGTAGCGTCCCGCTCGCGACAGCTGGCAAACGGCATTAGGCCGCCCCAATCGCTTGGGCTGATGGCCTGAGAGCACCAAACGACAGGGGGGCCGGACGCGGGTCGCATCCGCCCGGTCCCATCGGCGGCGTCGGCCGGCAAGCCCTCACACGCGCAGCAAGGTCTTGATGGCCCGGCGTTCGTCCATGGCGCGATAGCCCTCGGCCACGTCGGCGATTGGGAGTTCGAGATCGAAGACCTTGCCAGGGTTGATCCTGCGCTCCAGCACCATATCGATCAGGTCTGGAAGGAAGCGGCGCACCGGAGCGGGGCCGCCGAGCATCCCGGTCTGCGAGAAGAACAGCGCCTGACCATCGAGCTCGACCCCGTGGGGAACGCCCACATAGCCGATCATGCCACCGGGGCGCGTGCAGCGCAGCGCCTGCTGCATCGACTGTTGCGAGCCGACGCATTCGAGAACGGAGTCGGCGCCCACGCCCTTCGTCAGCTCCTTGATGCGGGCTATTCCGGCCTCGTCGCGCTCCGAGACGATATCAGTCGCGCCATATTCGAGCGCGAGATCCTGGCGGCTCTTGTGGCGGCTCATCGCGATGATGCGCTCGGCTCCCATCTGCTTGGCCGCAAGGACGCCCATCAGCCCCACCGCGCCGTCGCCGACCACGACGACGGTCGAGCCGGGCTGAACCCGGGCCGCATTCGCGGCGTACCAGCCCGTGCCCAACACGTCCGACGTCGCCAGCAGGCTGGGGATGAGATCGTCGGGCGGCATCTCTTCGGTTGCGACCAAGGTGCCATCGGCCAGCGGCACGCGTGCATAAGGCGCCTGCGCTCCCGGCATGAACTCGCGCTGCTCGCAGGAGGATTGGAAGCCGAAGCGGCAATGCGGGCAGGTGTTGTCGGAGAGACAGAAGGAACCGACGACGAACTGGCCGGGGCGGACGGTCCTGACCGCACTGCCGACTTCCACCACGACGCCGCAATATTCGTGGCCCATATGGGCCGGCCCCTCCATCGGCTGAAGCCCACGATAGGGCCAGAGATCCGAACCGCAGATGCAGGTGGCGGAGAGCTTGATGACGGCGTCGGTCGGCTTGAGGATCTTCGGTTCGGCGACGTCTTCGAAGCGAACGTCGCCGGGGCCGTACAGGACAGTAGCCAGCATGGATCAGTTCCTTTTCTTGGTCAGGAGATGCGCGAGGCACGCAGCGGGAAGACGCCGCGTCTGAGCAAAGGTTGCGTGCCGGCGTCGAGGCGGCCGAGCCGGATCAGCCCGCTGGAGTAACGATAGCCGGCATGGAAGAAGGCGAGGTTGCTCCAGGGGACGTAGTAGCAAAGGTCGCCGGGCGCCTCGTTGCCGAACCGGCCGCTGCCATCGGTGGTGAGTTTGCGCGGGAGATAGGCGATCTTCTCGTTGGTGGAATAGTCGTCGATCTTGAGATCGAGCGGCAGCATCGACGCGAAGTCGCGGGCCGATGGGTTGTCGTGGAGCGTGGCCGAGAACTCCTGCCCGTCAAACGCAAACCTGACCTTCATCGGCAGCGTCTCCTGCATGAGCGGCGTCTCCTGGCCTGTGGCGGAACGGCGTGCGGATTGCGACCATGCGAGTGACGGCACGATCAGGCCTGCGCCGGTGGCGATGACGGCGCGCCGGGTCGGAAGCGGGAATTTCGTGATCATTTCGCATGCCCCCGCTCGATCGAGGCCGCCCAGGCGGCGAGCGCAGATCCGAGCAGCAGCACTGCGGCCAGCACGAAGGTGGCCCACCAGCCCGCCAGGTCGAAGAGCAGCCCGCCGCCGGCCGCGCCGATGGTGATGGCGAACTGGATGACGGCAACCTGCAACCCGCCGCCGGCCTCCGCGTCGTCGGCCAGCACGCGGCTGAGCCAGGTGCCCCATCCCACCGGCGCAGCCGTACCGAAGAAGCCCCAGGCCACGAGCAAGACCGCGACCGGAAGCTTGAACGACGCGACGGCGATGAGGGTCGCCGCGAGAGCGGCCATCACCAGCGGGATCGCAATGACCACCGGATAGAGGGGCCGATGCAGCAGATGCCCGACGCACCATGTTCCGGCGACGCCGGCCAGGCCCATCAGCAGCAGCGCCAGGGACAAGGCGGGGACAGAATAACCCGCGACCTGCTCGAGGAAGGGGCGCAGATAGGTGAACAGTGCGAACTGCCCCATGAACAACAGGAACATCGACGCCATGCCCAGCGCCACCTGAGGGCGCCGCAAGAGAAGCAGCACGCTGCCGCTCGCCTTGCGACCCCGCGCGGGAAGCGCAGGCATGCTCGACCACTGCCAGACCAGAGCGGCGAGGGCGAGCGGGACCACGCAGAAGAAGGCGCCGCGCCAGCCGATGAGATCACCGAGAAAGCTTCCCAAGGGTGCGGCGATCGTCGCCGCGACGGCGTTTCCGGCGTTCAGCATGGCGAGCCCGCGCGGCACGGCGTCCTCGGGCAGCAGGCGCATGACGATCGCGGTGGACATCGACCAGAAACCGCCGATCGCCACGCCGAGCAGCGCGCGGCCGATCATCAGAACGGCATAGCTCGGGGCAAAGGTCACGATCGCGCCGGACAGGATCAGCAGACCCGCGAACGCCGCCAGGACGACCCTCCTGTCGATGCCGCGGGTGAGCTGCGCGACGAAGAGGCTGGTGACGACGGCGAACAGGCCGGAGATCGAGATTGCCTGCCCGGCTTGCCCTTCCGACAGACCGAGATCACCGGCGATCGGCGTGAGCAGACTCACCGGCATGAATTCGGAGGCGATCAGGACCGCGACGCAGAGCGACATCGCCGCGACCGCTCCCCAGGCCGCAGCCGGCCTGGCCTGTGTCGTATGTTCGAAGGTGGCGTGCATGATGTGGCTGCCTTACTGCGCGGCGCCTCGGAGGCGCCGGCCTTGTTCGGGAGACATAGGCCCGAACGGTCAGGTGGATTAGATGCTATAATCGAAATGCATTTATCGACCTCAGCCATCAATCCGGGCCGTATCGAAGAAGCAGACCGTCGAACGGGTAGCGGCCCGGCATGGCGAAGCGCCGGCCAGATCGTCGATCTGGCGGGCGCTATCGCAGGCGATGTGTTTCAGCGCGAGCCGAGGAACTCGATGATGGCGCGACGCTCCTCGGCGTTGCCGAAACGCTGGATCATGCGGGTGCCACGAACCAGCGAGGCCGGATTGGCGAGGAACGCGTCCAGGTTCTCGGTGGTCCAGGTGATCCCGGATTCCTTGAGGCCGGTCGAAACATTGCTGCCCTGAACGGAACCGGCCTGGCGCCAGATGATGCCTTGCAGATGCGGGCCGACGCCGTTGCGGGCGGTGTCGATCTGATGGCAGGCGCCGCAGCGTTGCTGGAACAGCCTTTGCCCGGCAGGCGGCTGGCTGGTCTGGGCCTGCGCGGATTGAGCGGCACAGGCCATGAGCCCGAGCGCCAGCGAACCGAGAAAAACGCGCCTCATCCCTGAGACCCCTTCAGGTCGATCCTGGAGAGCGGCAGGCTGCGAATGCGCTTGCCCGCGAGCACCGACACGGCATTCGCGACGGCGGGAGGCACTCCGGGCAATCCCGGCTCGCCGATGCCGCCCATCGGCGCGCCGCTCTCGACGATCCGGACATGGACCTTCGGCATCTTGTCCGGCGACAGGATGGGGTAGCCGTCATAATTGCGGGCCCGCGGCATGCCCTTTTCGTAGACGACCTCCTCGAGCAGGGCCGACGACAGGCCAAGCGCGACCGCGGAGTTGACCTGCGATTCGATGACAGCTGGATTGACGATGCTGCCGGGATCGATCGCGACCCAGACATCGTGAACGACGACCTCGCCGTCGCGCAGCGAGACCTCGGCGATCGTCGCCACCTCGCTGCCGAAGGGCGATGCCATGGCGACGCCCCGCGCCCGCTGGCTGCCATCCGCCGCAGCGAAGGGCCCGCGCCGCCAGCCACCCGCCAGATCGGCTACAGCCTCGAGCAGCGCCTTGTGTCGCGGGCTGGCAGCAAGGAGCCGCAGCCGCAGCTCATAGGGATCATGCCGACCGACATCGGCCATCTCGTCAAAGAACGTCTCGTAGAAGAAGTCGTTCATGGAATGGCCGACCGAGCGCCAAAAGCCGAGGATCGCGGGATCGTCGACATGGATCTGCCCGACACGGCGGTTGGGGATCGCATAGACCTTGCCCGCAATGCCCTCGACGGTGGAACTGTCGACCTTGTCGGGCTGCCGGCCGAACCAGCGCCCGGTGGGGCCCTCGGTGACGGTGACCGCTTGAAGGGCGATCGGCAGTCCGTCCGCGTCGAGACCGGCCCGGAAGCGGGCGACGCTCATCGGCCGCAGCGCATCGCGCAGGAACTCCTCCTCGCGGCTCCAGATCAGCTTGACCGGACGACCCACCGCCTTGGCCAGCGCGATTGCTTGCGGATAGGGATTGGCGGTCTGGTAGAGGAAATGCCGGCCGAAGAAGCCCCCGAGGGGCGGCGAATGGATGATCACTTTCTCGGGCGCGATCCCGGCGACCTTCGCGGCGTCGGCCTGGAACATCTCCGGCGCCTGGTTGGGCAGCCACAATTCGAGCGTGCCGTCCTGGTTCCAGCGGGCCAAGGCCGAGGGAGGCTCGAGCTGCGCATGCGCCAGATAGGGCGCGTCATAGGTCGCTTCGACGACTGTCCGCGCGCGGTCGAAGGCATGGGTCGCATCGCCCACCGTCTCGAAGGCCACGCCTTGCCCCGGCATGGCCTTGAGCTTTGCCATATGGGCTTCGGAGGAGAATTCCGCCGGCATGACGCGGACGGAGTCGGGGCTCGACTCGGTCCAGGTCACCTGCAAGGTTTCGACGGCGCGGCGCGCCCGCCACCAGCTCGTGGCGAGCACCGCCACCGCACCTGGCAGCCGGTGGATCGAGTGCACGCCGGGCATCGCGCGCACCTCGGCCTCATTTGCGAAGGCGCCCGGCTCGAGGCCGAGACGCTCGGCATGCTGCACGGCCGCGTGCAGCATGCCCTCGAGCTTGAGGTCGATCGCATAGCGGATCTTGCCCGTGGACTTGTCACGCACGTCCAGGCGCGGCACCGGCTTGCCGATCCAGCGGAAATCGGCGGGCCGGCGCAGGGATACATTGGCCGGCACCGGTAGTCCCGCAGCCGCCTCGGCGATCTCGCCATAGGCAACGGCTCTGCCCGATGCGGCATGGACGACCCGTCCCGGCTGCGTCGAGAGCGAGGAGACCGGCACGCCGAGCCGCGTCGCGGCGGCCTGGAGCAGCATTTGGCGCGCGGAGGCGCCGAGCTTGCGCATCGTCTCGTAGCTTCTGCGGACTGACATACTGCCGCCGGTAAATCGCCCACCCCCAATCAGGAGATAATCGCGGCCGGGAGGCGCGCCCTCGACGATGAATTTCGAGGGCTCGACATCGAGCTCCTCCCCGACGATCTGCGCCATGGCGGTGAAGATGCCTTGTCCGCCCTCGATGAAGGGGCTGCGAAACAGGACGCTGCTATCAGGCCTGATTTCGAGAAAGGCGCGCACGCGTGTGCCCGGCACGATAGCCGCAGCGGCGCTCTGTGCACGCGCGGAGCCTCCCGGCAAGGAGATGCCGAGGACCAGCGCGCCCACCCCGCCGGCGAAGCCACGGCGGGACAGGTTCAAGGGGGTGGCCTCGGGCCGCTCGGCGGAGATGGCGGAAGTCGGAGTGATCGCGTTCATGCCGGCCTCCTCAGGCGCGCGCCGCATGCCGCACGGCGGCGGCGATGGCGTTGTAAGTGCCGCAGCGGCAGAGATTGACCATCGCGCCGGCGATGTCAGCGTCGCTCGGCTGCGGGCTCTGCTTCAGAAGCGCCGTCGCCGCCATCACCTGGCCGGATTGGCAATAGCCGCATTGCGGAACCTGATGGGTGACCCAGGCCTCGACGACCTTCTGGCCCACCACGTCGGAGGCGATCGCCTCGATCGTCGTGATCTGGGCCGCGGCGACGCTCTCCACGGGCGTGACGCAGGACCGCGTCGCCTGACCGTCGATCAGCACCGTGCAGGCGCCGCATTGCGCGAGCCCGCAGCCATATTTCGTGCCGGTCAGCCCGAGTTCATCGCGCAGCACCCAGAGCAGCGGCGTGTCGGGTTCGACCTCGACCTGATGCTTCGACCCGTTGATGCTCAGCTCCATGGCGCTCTCCTCGGGCATGGGTTGCGAAGCGCGACCCGTAGGCGGATCGCGTCTCTTGAGATCGCTTTTAGATAGCGGGGGGCCAGGACGCCGATTAGTGGCGATAATTCACTTGCATATATTGATGGGGGCCATAAATCGCCTGAGCGTGGGGAGCGCGCCGATGGCCAGGGAAGACTTCAACGATCTGATATGGTTCCTTGCCGTGGCGGAGGAACGCAGCTTCACACGGGCCGCGGCCAAGCTCGGCATCACGCAATCCACGCTCAGCCATACCATCAAGCGGCTCGAGACCCGCATGGGCATCCGCCTGCTGACGCGGACGACGCGCAGCGTCGCTCCCACGGATGCCGGTGAGCGCCTGAAGCAGTCGCTGGCGCCACGCGTTGCCGAGGTTGAGGCAGAGATCGCGGCGCTGATGGCCTATCGCGACAAGCCGGCGGGCACTATCCGTCTGACACTGTCGGATCATGGGCTCGAGAGCGTCGTCTGGCCGAAGCTGCGGCCTGTGCTAGGCGCCTATCCGGACATCAAGCTCGAATTCAGCATCGACAACGGCCTGCGCAACATCGTCGAGGATGGCTTCGATGCGGGTGTCCGGCTTGGAGAAAGCGTCGAGAAGGACATGGTCGCGGTCCGGATCGGCCCCGACTGGCGCCTCGTCGCCGTCGCCTCGCCGAGCTACCTCGCGACGCATCCACGCCCCGTGCATCCGCACGACTTGATCGGACACGACTGCATCAACATGCGTCAGGCCCGCGCGGGAGGCCTCTACGCCTGGGAGTTCGAAAAGGACGGCCAGGAATTGCGTGTCAGGGTGGACGGTCAGCTCACCTTCAACGCGTCCTATGCGATGGTCGATGCGGTCGTGAACGGTTACGGCATCGCCTACCTGCCCGAGGATCTCGTCGATCGCCACATCGCCGCCGGCGATCTGGTGGTCTTGCTCGACGAATGGTCGCCGCGCTTCCCCGGCTATTACATCTATTACCCTAGCCGACGGCAGAGCCTCCCCGCATTCAAGATCATCGTCGACGCGCTACGGCACACGGATGGTTGACCGCTGGGGACGGCCTTTCCCATGACGGCCGGCCGCTGAACGATCCAAATGGATCGGAAACGGCTCTAGGCGCATTTTCCGCGTGAATCCGGCTGGTCGAGCAGGACTCCAGCGAAGAAATCAGCGAGCGCACGGAATTCGCTCAGCGGCAGGACATGCGCGACATACTGGTCTGGCCTGACGATCACCAGGCAGCCGTGCTCGCGGTCGATGCCGCGCAGGTCGAAGATGTCGTGACCGTCGCGAAAATCGCGGCAGAACACCTTCTCATAGTCGACCAGGCCGAGGCGGCCCTTGCGTGGCAGGAGCAGGCCAGGCAGCGTCTCCACGGCGACGTCGCGATGCGCCTGCTGCAGGATCGCGCGAAGGTCGATGACCGCGTCGATATCGTCGCCCGGCCGCGTATGCCGGCGGATCGGCGATGAAGGCGAGGCCGCCAGGAATTCGCAAAGCGCCCGCAGTTGCGACGTTGCCGAGGACGGATCTGCCGAGTCGGCGAAGGCATAGAGGCGCCAGCGGCCATCGGCCTCGGCGGCATGGCCGAGCTCGACCGGCTTGGCGTCGCCAAGGCGCACCACCGGCGCGGAATGGAAGCGCGCGCCGATCGGAAACCCCGCCGCCAGGCCGGCATGGCTCGGCTCGCCGGTCAGGGCCGAGGCAGCGTAGCGGGTCGCGGTTCCCGCCGTGTAGCGGCCATGCCGGACGAAATAGGCTTCGACCGCCTTGGGATCGACACCGTCCCCGGTGTCGGAGGTTTTCAGCGGCGCGCTCAGCATCTTCGCCCATTCGCGATCGAAATCGATCAGCTCCCTGGCGATCGCCTGGCGTTCAGCCGAGTAGCTGTGCAGGAGTTCCGGCGAGCATTGCCCGCGCAGGACCGCGGCCAGCTTCCAGCCCAGGTTGAAGCTGTCCTGCATCGAAACGTTCATGCCCTGGCCGGCTTTCGGGCTGTGGGTATGGCAGGCATCGCCGGCGATGAAGACGGCGGGCAGGCGCTGCTCCACCTCACCCTCCGGCACATCGTCGAACTTGTCGCAAAGACGCTGGCCGATCTCGTAGACCGACCACCAGGCGACCTCTTTCACCTCGAATGAATAGGGCCGCAGGATCCGCTGCGCCGCGGCGATGAGATGCTCCACCCCGATATTGCGGCTCGCGACCCGCTCGTTCTCGCTGAGCTTGTCGAGTTCGACATAGATCCGGATCAGATAGCCGCCCTCGCGGGGGATGATCAGGATCGTGCCTTCGGCGGCGGACTGAATCAGCGCCTTCAGCCGGACATCGGGGAAATCGGTGACGGCGAGCACGTCCATGACGCCCCAGGCCTGCTGGGCGGAATCGCCATCCAGCCTGCGCCCGATCGACTTGCGCACGGCGCTGCGCGCGCCGTCGCAGCCGACGACATAGCGCGCCTTGACCGTCTCGATCTCTCCCTCATGGGCAGGATCGAGCCGCTCCAGCTGCACGGTCACGCGGTGCGATGGAGCGCCGCCATCGGCCGTGGGACCTGAGTCGATCTGCAGATCGAGCAGGCGGCGGGAATAATCCGGCTCCAGCCGGCCAGGCGAGCGCCTGATGACGTCGAGGAAGAAATCATGCACCCGCGCCTGGTTCAGGATCACATGCGGGAATTCGGAGAGCCCATCCTCGACATCCTGGATCCTGCCGCTGCGGATGATGCGCTCCGGCCGGGTTGCGTCGGGTTTCCAGAACACGGTTTCGTTGACCCAGTAGCTCTCCCTCAGGACACGCTCGGAGAAGCCGAAGGCGTCGAACATCTCGATCGTGCGGCAGGCGATGCCGTCGGCCTGCCCCAGTTCCAGAGGTCCGGGCTTCTGCTCGACGATCCGCGTCGTGATCTCGGGGAAGGCCGCCAATTGCGCAGCCAGCGTCAAACCTGCCGGGCCGCAGCCGACGATGAGGACGTCGACCTCACCCGGCAAGGAAGCGTTCGTCGAGGAAGCGCTTGTCGAGCAAGCACTTGTCGAGGAAGCCGCGCGATCGCTGGCAGGCTCGCAGATGGCGGGATCACCGGTTCGAAAACCGTTGAGATGAAATTGCATGGAGGCCCCCTTCAAACGAGGCGGAATGATCGAGGCGCTTGGTCGGGCCGGACGCCGTCAGCGCCGGCGGGCGCGGGCCTGCTCGAGCCACATCTCCCAGGGGCGATGGACCTGCGCTTCTATGCTCGCGACGCAGGCGCGGCTTTCGCCTTCGGTGAGATAGGTGACCTCGCCGAGCTGCATCGCCTGGAGCTGATAGCGTGCGTTGAGCTCGGCATAGACGGCCCGGTAGACCGCCTGCTTGATCGAGCTGCCGACCACGGTCGAGCCATGGCCGCGCATCAAGACGATGTCATGGCCGTCAAAATGCTCGGCGAGGGCGCGGCCGAGATGATTGCTGCTGATCAGCAGATCGGTCGCGTCGCCCCCGGCCTCGCGGATCTCGAAGACGGGCGCGCCCTGGCCGACGAAGCCGGCCATATGGAACATCGCCTTGAGCCTCGTGCCCTTGACAACGCTGAGCGGCACGATCGAATGCGAGTGGCTGTGGACCACGGCCATCACGTCGGGACGCCTGCGGAAGATCTCGGCGTGGATGAAGCGTTCGAGATAGACCTTGCGGCCGGCGGCGTTCACGGCCTCGCCATCGAGCGTGAATTCGACGATGTCTTCGGCTGCGACCCGGCTGGGCGCCATGTTGCGGGCGAGCAGGAAGCGATCGGGCCGGCCATCATGGCGCACGCTGATATGGCCGAACGCATCGACGACGCCCTGATCGAACAGAATGTGGTTGGCCGCGACGAGATCCTCGACGATCTCCGGGGAGGGCGCGACCGAGGCCGTGGCCGTGTCGGCCAGGTCGACGGCGATGGGGGGGTTGCCATGGTCCGAGGTGCACATAGGTCGGTCTCTCCTCGCCTTGATCGATAACTCTTTGTTTTAACGCGTTTTCTTCACGCGAACCGGTGTCCACGTCGCTCGAAAACGCCTTAGCCAGCGGCACGGCAGTCGCTCCGCCGTGCCAGCGCAGACGATCGGAGGGGATCGATGAGGATGCGAAGCTGCATGCGGCGCCGCGGATTCCCGAAGCCGGAAATCGCTGGGCCATCCTCCCATCCTTTCGATCTCTGACGGATCGTCCGTATACTGATTAACAGGATACGCGCAGATTTTTCACTGTCAACCGGCCGCTGGCATCGGCATCGCGCCCTTCGGTCCCGGCAGGGCAGGGGGAGCGCGATGGGATGGCCGAGATACGGGGGGCGCTTTGGACCGTTGCGCGAGCCCTCATCCTGAGGAGCCATTCCCTTGGGAATGGCGTCTCGAAGGATGCTCCAGGAGGCTCCCGTGCACGCTGGAGCATCCTTCGAGGCGCCGCTTCGCGGCTCCTCAGGATGAGGGCTGGAGTTTCCAGACAGGGCGCCGAGGTCGGTTTGACCGCTTACGGAATGAAAGCATACGATCTATAGCGGAAACCGGCGATCCGGCCGGGCAATATTCGCCTGTGCGGGCTGAGATCGCGGACATTCGAGCGGCGAGACCTGCTGCTGTTTCACTAGGGCAAAGCGACGATGTCGATGGATGATATCTATCTCAAACCTGGCCATCTCATTCGGCGCGCGCAGCAGATTGCCGTCTCGATCTTTCTCGAGGAATGCGCGCCGGTCGATCTGACGCCCGTCCAGTACGCAGCTTTGGTCACGGTGCGCGAGAATCCCGGCATCGACGCGACCCGCCTGTCGGCGCTGGTCGCCTTCGACCGTTCGACGCTCGGCAATGTGCTGGAGCGGATGGAGGCGAAGGAGCTGATCCTGCGCTCGGGCAGCAAGGACGACAAGCGCATCAAGGTGTTGCATCTCTCGCCGAAGGGCGAGCGCGTCCTGAGGGATGCCGAGCCGCTGGCGCAGCGTGCCCAGGAGCGCATCCTCGCTCCGCTCCTGCCTGCGGATCGCGAGGTCTTCATGCGGATGTTGGCGCAGCTCGTCGAGCTCAACAATGACGCCTCGCGCGTGCCGCTGCGACTTGCTGCGGTGCGCCCTCCCGACGCGGCCTGACGGCCCGGCCTTCCGAGATCGAGATTGCGGTCGAGGCCGTTTCACGAACCGGGGTTCGTGAGCGTTGGTTTGACAGGGCCGAGATGTGGTGCATACTGATAATAAGTATGCGTTCTTATTTCGCGAAATGACCTGCGGAGTCGGCAGTGCCTGGCGCTGTCGGGGCCTGCTCCACGGCGAGATCCTGATCGCAGACCGCCTTTCGACCTGAAGCGAGAACCGCCACCAAGGCGGCCGGATCTGGAGGAAACCCTGGTGATCATCACACGACGTGCCGCCCTGATGGGGCTCGCTGGCAGCGCGCTCTCGCCCCGGGCCAGCTTTGCTCAACGCAAGATCGTGAGGCTCGTCGTCCCCGCCGCCGCAGGCGGCGCCATCGACGTCATCGGCCGGCTCTACGCCCAGCGCATCGCGCCTGCGCTCGACGAATCCTGGGTGGTCGAGAACAAGGCCGGCGCCAGCAATACGCTCGGTGCGGCCGACGTCGCGAGGTCCGCGCCCGACGGCATGACCTATCTGACCAATGCCGACATCCACATCATGGCGAAACACGTGATGCGCAACGTGTCCTATGATCCGCTGACGGATTTCACGCCGATCTCGCGCTTCGCGACCTCGCCGATGGTGCTGATCGGTTCGAGCAAGACGCCGCAGACCATGCCGGCGCTGATCGCCGATATGAAGGCCAGGCCCGCTGAGTACAGCTTCGCCAATTCGGCACTGGGCAGCATGGGCCACCTCGCCACCGAGAGCTTCAAGCGCCGCACCGGCACGAGCGCGGAGCTGGTCAATTATCGCGGCACGGCTCCGGCGATCACCGATGTGGTCGCCGCCCAGGTGCAGCTGATGGTCGCTCCGCTCGGCTCGGCCCTGCCATTCATCAGCGATGGCAAGGTGCGCGCTTTCGCGATCATGGGTGCGCAACGCAGCAAGCTCCTGCCGAACGTGCCGACCGCTGGCGAGCTCGGGCTGGCGGATTTCGACTTCACGCTCTGGTACGGTCTATGGGGGCCGAAGGGCCTGCCGGCCGCGACGGTGCAGCGCGTCAATGCGACGGTGCAGGCGGCGTCAAAAGATCGCGAGATCGTCGACAAGCTGACCGCACTCGGCGCCGAAGCCGTGACGGAGGACGCGGCGAGCTTCGCCCGTTTCATCGAAGCCGAGACCCTGCGTGCCAACCGCGTCGTCGAAGAGGCGGGGATCAAGGCGGGCGGCTGACAAAGATTCGGCCGCAGCGGTTCGGTCGACCTCATTCGCATGCTGGCGCGGCGTAGCCTGCGCCGGGTGCGGACTCCTGGACGGTCAGTTTTTGTCAAACGGCACGCAATATTGCCCCCCGATCGGCGTCCAGTGTTGACCCCTTGATGAGGTGAGGCAGCGCGGCGCAACTGGCATGGGTTGCGCAGCCGCGCCGGCTCTGGGTCGGTGGAGCGCTTGGCTCAGAGCCTGTTCTTGAAGCGCCAGCTCTCGTTGCCGGTTTCGACGATGTCGCAGAGAATCTCGCACTGTCCAATGCCGGTCAGGATATCCTTTCGTACAGCAATCGCCTTCTCGAGCCCTTAGGCGCCCTCGCATGCAGACGAAATCATGCCTGGCCATTGCGGCGAGCGGTCGATCGTGGGTTCAATGCGGCGGTACGGCAGCATTCTCCAGCTCGACAGCGATTGCGTTCGCCAACCTTTGTCGGTCGCCAGTTGTCCACTGCACGAGAATGCGGGCAGCGGTGGCGGCCCAATACAGATTCCGCCTCGTCGGCACCGTATTGGCGATATCCAGTTCTTCGGCAAGGCCATGATCGTCGTGGCCGATCTCACGCGCGATTTCGTGCCACCGGTGCCAACGTTCGGCGGGAATTGAAACCGCCTCATGCGCAAGGTCGGCAATCATTGTGACACCCGTTGGCACGTCACGATTGACCGCGGGCGCTCCGACGGGACCGCGTTGTGGTGGGGCGGCAACGCCTTCCAGCTCGGTTGCGATCTCATCCGCCAGCCTTTGCCGGTCGCCGGTGGTCCACTGCGCGAGAATGCGAGCAGCTATGGCGGCCCAATACAGATTCCGCCTCGTCGGCACCGTATTGGCGATATCCAGTTCTTCGGCAAGGCCATGATCGTCGCGGCCGATCTCGCGCACGATTTCGTGCCACCGGTGCCATCGTTCGGCGGGAATTGAAACCGCTTCATGCGCAGGGTCGGCAATCATTGGGACACCCGATAGCGTGTCACAATTCACTGAAAAAGGCTCTACCGAAATGCGATGCGGACGCGCAAAACAGGGCATATGCGTCCGCAGTTTGCTACGTGCCGACGCCCCTGGCAAGTTTTTGGGCCATCCAGCTTGCGCTCCCGCCAGCGGGCACAACTGGCCCATGCTGCCTCTCGGAATCTCCGCTCCCCACCAGCCCGGTACTCGGCGTGGCCGGCAGGCCATGAGACACGCACCATTGGACACAGCCTGTGACGATACGTTATGCCATCAACGATGGTCTAGCTGCGGTTGAGGGTATGTTTTGGACGCTCTGGTTCTGCTCGGCCTCGTAGTCCTCGGCTTCCTCATCGCCGTCCCGTGGGCGGCCTTCTCCGCAAGCGGGCGAGCCAATAACGCGCTTGCACTTGTTGCAAAGCAGCAGGCTGAAATCGACGACCTGCGATCGGCAGTAGCCGCGCTTCGCAGAGCCCTTGTGGAACATCGCCAGCCAGAAGCCGACAGCGCACGCGCTGCCACACAGTGGTCCGCTCACGCTATGGCTTCGCCCGCGGATGCTGTCGTTCAGGCTGAGACCACCCTGCAACCGACGCCGGATATTCCGCCGGAACCCGTCACCGCTCCCCCGCCGCCGCTCGACGCATTTGAGGCGCCGTCGCCCCCTGTGGAAGAGATCGAGCCGCTTGCCGAGGCGGCCCGCGATGCCGAGCTCGAGCCGGAGGTCTCCCCCCAGGCCCTCGAAGCACAGGCCCTCGAAGCACAGCTCGAGCCCTCAGCATCACCGCCAGCGGCTGCAATCGCGGAAGTGCCGTTGCCTGCGCCAGTCGCTCCACGCCGCGATTTCGAAGAGGCGATCGGCTCGCGTTGGGCGGTTTGGGTGGGCGGTATCGCGCTCGCCTTTGGCGGGCTCTTCCTGGTTCGATACTCAATCGAGGCCGGAGTCTTCGGCCCTGGCGTGCGCCTGTTGATGGGCGCGGCCTTTTCGCTTCTCGCAGCCGCCGCCAGTGAATATCTGAGGCGGACCGATCGGATCGCCGATCTCAGCCCTGTCTCGGCTGCCTTCGGACGTTTGGGCGGCGCCAACATCCCCGGCGTTCTCGCCGGCGTCAGCGTGCTCAGCGGCTTCGGCGTCGTTTTTGCGGCGCATGCGATCTATGGCTTCATCGGACCGGGTATCGCCTTCGCGTTGATGGGGCTGATCGGCCTGGCCGCGCTTGCGGCATCTCTCGTCCATGGCCCGGTCCTTGGACTATTCGGCCTCGTCGGCTCCTATGCGACGCCCATGCTGGTCGCCAGCACCGCGCCGAGCTACGCGTCGCTATCGATCTTCATCGCCTTCGTCACGACGACCGCCTTCCTTCTGCATGCGCGGCGGCCGAGCCGGGTGGTCACGCTGGGCGCCGTTGCGGGACACGGCATCTGGACCCTGCTGATCGCACTGGCGGGTCACAATCCACCATGGGCCTCCTTCCTGCTGATTGTCGGCGCGGTGCTGGCTCTTGTCCTGCTCAAGGAATGGCCCGCGCTCAGGGGCCGGGCAGCCCAGGGCGTTTGGATGGTTTTGGGCTTCGACGCGGTCGGCCTCATCGCCATCGCCGTTCCGCTGGTTCTGTCCGGAATCATATGGACAGCCGATGGCGGTCCCGCGCCGCTGCACGCAGCCATTCTGATATCGGTACTGGTTGCAGTGCTCTCGTCGGCGCGGCACCGTGACCTTGCGGCGCTGGCGCCTCTGGCTGCGGCCGCAGCGGCGGGAATGGTCTTGCTCTGGCCAAGCCGGGAGGCCGCCTTCGGCATCTCGCCACATCTCGTCCTCGATCTCATCAGGCTGAGTTTCACGGGCAATGCCGGTCCGGGAATCGGATGGACCGCTGCCCTGCTGGCTGTGATCGTCGCCGGGCTTCCCTTCTATGCCCTGCTGACGCGTAAGGGCGCCGGCGCCGGTGGATTCATCATCCGCGGCTGCCTTGCCTTCGCCTCCGCGCTCGGACCGATCTGTTTGCTGCTGGCCGCGGCTCTGCGCAGCAACGGCTTTGAGCGCTCGACCGGCTTCGCTGCGCTAGCGCTCGTGCTGTCGCTGGCGCTGTTTGGCGCTTCGGAAGTGTTGCTGCCCGTCGAACGACGCAACACGCGGTCGCGGACAAACCCGCTCGCCCTCATCGGCTCGGCCGCCTATGCCGCCGGCGGCGCGATAGCGCTCGGCATGACTGTTGCCTTTGCGCTGCGCGAGACCTGGCTTGTGGTCGGGCTGGCCATCGCCGCAGCAGGCGTTGCCATCATCGCCAGCCTGCGCCCGATCCCGCTATTGCGCAGCATGTCGGCCGCTTTGGCGACGGCCGCATTCGCGCGCCTGGTCTGGCAGCCGATCGTCACCGAGATGGGCTCCTGGCCCATCGTCAACTGGGTGATCCCAGCCTATGCCGGTCCGGCGCTGTGCTTCGCTGTCGGCGCTCTGGCGCTGCGCGCAAAGCAGGATCGGCCCCGCAGCGTGCACGAGGCTTTGGCCGTTGTCTTCGGTGCGGCCTTCGTCTTGCTCGAAATCCGGCAGTTCTTCGCAGGGCCGGACCTCGTGCCGAACAGCACGCTGATGGCAGGCCATTATCTGGGGGAGCCACGAAACAGGCTCTTCGAGGAAGCCGTGATGCATGTCGTGGCGATCGGCCTCATCGGGGCAGGGTTGCAACGCCTTGCGCGCCGCCTGGCCGGGCGCATCTTCGGCCCGGCTGCAGACATCGCTGCCGCCGCCCTGATCGTGCTGAGCCTCGCTGGGCTTTGTGGCCTGCTCGATCCGCTCTTCGATGGCACGCAGGTGCTCGGGCCGCCTGTCTTCAACCGGCTCATGCTCTATGTGCTGGCCGGCCTGTCTCTGGGCGCGCTGGGCTTCGTGCTCGATCGAAACGAAGCACGCTCGCGCATCGGCGAGAGTCTCACGGCCAGCGCGGCCGTATTGGTGTCACTCGGGGCCATCCTCATCGTCCGGCACGCCTTTGCTGGCCCGCAAATGGCTCCGCGATCCGTTGAGACCGTCGGCTTCGTCGAGGCCGTCATCGTGACGCTCATGCTGCTCGCCCTGACTGCCGCGGCGCGGATCTGGCACACAGCCGCAAGCAGCCGCGTGACCGACTACGCGATGCGCGCACTGGCCGTCCTGGCGATCGGATGGGCGACACTGGCGCTCGGCATCCTGCGCAATCCGATGATCGATCACAGCGGGGTTTCCGGCCCCATCATCTTCAATCGGATCCTATGGGGATATGGCGCAGCAACCCTTGCCTTCGCCGGCCTTGCCTTCTGGACGCGCTCCGCCCGTCCAGCAATCAGTCGGGCCTTCGCCAAGACCGCGATCGGCGGGGCGGTGCTGTGCGCCTTCCTGCTTCTGAGACATGGCTTCCACGGGTCGCTGCTCGTCTCCGAGGTGCCGGTGACGCTGGCCGAAGCCGGTTGGTACGCGTCGCTCGGCTTCATCGCGGCCATTGCCATCATGATAGCCGGTTCGGTCAGGGTGTTCGGTCGCCCTGTCAGAGTGCGCGCGGAAAGCGCGGCTATCGCCTCCAGCGTTGCCTTCGGTCTTCTCTCGGGGCTGCTCGCCAATCCGCTGCTGACAGAGGAGCCCTTGGCCGGGCCGATCATCCTCGACAATGCGTTGGTCGGCTATCTCATGCCATCACTTCTCGCCTTCACTGCGGCGCGCTGGACACGCGAATACATCACGGCCCCGCTGGCTAGGCGCATCTTTGGCGCAGCCGCGATCATAGGTGGCCTGATCTACCTGCTGATCGAGGTGCGGCGCTGGTTCGTCGGCCCTGACCTGCTGGTCGACGGCGGAAGCGCAACCGAACTCTACGCCTACTCGGCGGCGCTCCTGCTCTATGGCGTCGCCCTGCTGGCGCTCGGCTTCCGGCTGCAATCGAAAGACCTCAGGCTGGCTTCCCTTGCGGTCGTCACTGTCGCGATCTGCAAAGCCTTCCTCCTCGATATGTCGGGATTGGAAGGCCTCTTGAGGGCGTTGTCCTTCATCGGCCTGGGAGCCTGCCTCGTCGGGATCGGGCTCGCCTATCAGCGCCTGCTGCGGCGCGAATTTGCGCAGCAGGAGAAGGCCGCAGGCGACGCCTCCGTCTCACCATAACCTTGGGCGCTTCGGAGAAGACGAGGCGTGGCGCGCCGAAAGGAGTTCGTGCGCGCCGTTTCCAGAATCTAGGCAGACGCATGCCCGGCCGGGTCTTCATGCCTTAGGTCGATCGCGGAGGGCGGCCACTTCTGTAGCGCGGCGCGACCAGCCTCGGTGAGCGCGTAGACCCCGCGATCGGCGCGTTCGAACCAGCCATAGACATTGCGATGCAGGATCTTCTGGGCGTCCGGGCAGGATGGCTTGAGATCGCGCAGCCGCTGCGGCGTCGACGTCATCGCCGCGGCGCAGGCAAGCGCCTGTTGCCGGTATGCGGTCATGATCGGCATTTTCGTGCCGCCGCCTGCGACCGGATCTCCCTGGCGCCGTTTGTGCTCCTCGACGAGCTTCGAGCGGCGCTTGGGATCCTTGCGCGGTGTCGGCGCCGCCGGGGAGACCAGGACATCGACGCGTCCGGATGAGGCGACACCGAGCAGCCCGAAGCCGAGGCGCCGGCACAGGTTGCGGTACCTGGCATCGCTCTCGCGTCCCTTTCCCCTGGCCGAGAGGCGGGCGGCCAGCCAGATCTCGTCGCCGACGCTCATCCGATCCACGCCTTGCAGGACAAGCTCGAGGTTGAAGCTGAGCTTCAGCTCCCCGATCACGACGACAGACGGGTCGCCCTCCTTGAGCCCGACAAGGTCGCATCGCCCGATCTCGCCCTTCACGGCATAGCCGAGGTTTTCAAGGAAGTGCTTGACCGGCAAATAGAGGGTCGTCTCCAACGCGAAATCTCCGGATGCAGCCAAACATCACTCCCGGAATCGGCTGTCGGGAGATGGGCGGCTGCCGCGACTATGCGGCGGCAGTCGTTTCGGAATGACAAATGGCCTCGAGGCCGCCCCGACGCCTGGATCCGTGCAAATCTAAAACCCGGCTCTCATCAAAGAATGAGAGCAGGATCGATGCGAAAACCGGCTCTCAGTTTTTCGCATCCTGCTCCAGCTTCGGCCAGTTGGCGTCGGCCCGGGCGATGTAGCTCTGTGGTTTTGCCAGCCAGGTCTTCCGGATGCCGAGGTCGTAGTTGAGATAGAGCCTGCCATCCACGATCGACCAGGCCTCGGGCTCGATCTTGACGAGATAGCCCCGCGAGGTGCCGTAGGCGCAAAAGCCGCCATAGGCCGGCAGGTAGCGCTGCGGATCCGCCTCGAACAAGGCCTTGTGCTCGGCGCTGGCGAAGCGCCAGGTGGCACCGCCATGGCTGACCGAGAACTCCGGCTTGCCGAGGCGCGGGCCGCCATCGCGGAAATAGGCGACCGGATCATAGCCGCGGATGGCGACGCCATCGCTTGAGCCCAGCGTATTGACCGGCTGGCGGGCCTCGGCCCAGCAGCCGGTTGTCGCCAACGGCACCACCGCAAGGCCGAGCAGTCGCATGAAATCTCGCCTGTCGAGCATGGCGTCTCTCCCTGTCCTGACGCGGCTCAGGCCCTGCGCGCTTCCAGCGCCTCGAAGACATAGGCCGCGAGGTAGCCGTAGATCGCGTGGCCGATGAGGCTCATGACGGAGAGGCGCGGCACGTCGTTGAGCAGGAAATGCTGGCCCGCGAGCGGCGCGAAGAAGCCAAGCGCGATGAAATAGGTGATCACGCCCCAGATCCAGCCATCGGCCGGCATGCCGAAGCTCTTCACCCAGCGGGTCAGCCCGTAATAGCCGAGCGGGTAGAACAGGAAGCCGGTGGTGAAATGCAGCAGCTTGGCCGTCGGCGTCGAGATGGTGAGGCCGAGCTGATGCGCGAAGAGCGACTTGACCAGCTCCGGCGGCTCCAGCGGATATTCGGCGAACCAGGCGGTCGGCACGGCCGAGAACAGCTCCCAGAAGCCGAGCGCGGCAAAGCCGCCGAGAGCGAGGTTGAGCACGCTGCGCGTCGAAGGCAGGGCAAAGCCCCGGGTCATGGTGGCGGTGGTCATGGCGTCAGTTCCTGTCGCGAGGGGTCCAAAGGGTCCAAAAGGTCAATGGGCGATGGCAAGCGGCGTCGCGGCGATCGCGAGCGCCGCGGTCCGGCTCGATGGCCGCTGTCGCAGCTGCGCCAGCCTGCGGGCGGCGTAGAGGTTCGAACCGCCGCGCCGGGCGAGGCGTTCACTGAGGACGTGGTTGGCCCGATCATGATTGCCGGAGCGGATCAGGCTTTCGATATGGGCCTGCTCGAACAGATCGCGCTGGGCGTGGCTGCCGCCGATGGCGACAAGCCCGTTGCGGGCGCTGCCGAGCAGGCGGGAAGCCTCGGCATAGTCGCCCTCATGGAAGGCGATCAGGCCGAAGGCCGCGAGCGCGCCGTTGCGGGCGGCTTCGCGCCGTTCACCGCTTCGATGGGTCTGGCAATCCTCGACCAGCCCGCGCGCGATGGTTTCGGCCGCGTCATGCTGGCCGGCGCCGAGCAGCGCGAGCGCGTAGTGCAGGTCGGCGAAGACGAGGCGGCCGTCATGAACGCGGCCTTCGGCCTTGGCCGCGAGCTCCTCCCAGCGCGAGCCGACATCGACGCCGGCATAGTCGAGCCTGGCCAGCAGCGAGGCGCCGTTGGCGATGTCGCGGTAATCATCGGTCTGCTCGCCGCGGATGTCCTCGTCATAGAGCCGCAGCACCTCGGCGGTCTCTCCGCGCTCCAGCCGGAACAGAGCGAGGTGCCAGACGATATGGAAGCGCAGATTATTGGCATGGGCCCAGTTGCGACCATCGCCGAGCCAGGTGACGCCCTCCTCAGCGCGGCCGGTCATCTCCAGCACATGCGCCACGGCATGGCGGCCCCAGGCGTCGCGCGGGCTCAAGGCGACCGCGCGGCGCCCAGTGCGCTCGGCCTCGGCATAGAAGCCCTGCTCTTCGAGCGCGAAGGCGTAGCAGCCATGGACATAGCCGGCGAGCGGATGGCTCTCCGCGAAGCCCGGCACGACGCGGTACAGGCTTGCGAGCATGTCAGCCTGGTCGCCGAGCATGAAGCGCAGGCCATGCGAGAGTTTCAGCGCCAGCACGTCGAACGGATGGCTCTCGAGGATGGCCTCCAGGCGTTGCGCCGCCTGGCGCGGCGCCTCTGCGAGCCAGAGCGCCAACGCCTCGCTGACCATGTGCTCGCGCCGCGTCACCGGGCGCTGTGCCATGGCGGCTTGCGCCTTCGCCAGGCAGTCGCGGGCCGCGCCGAGCAGTTCGGGCCGTGCCAGCGAGAGCAGCATCAGGCCCTTGGCGGCATGGGCGAGCGCGAAACCAGGATCGGCAGCCAGCGTGCGGGCGAGATGCTCGGGCGTCGCCGCGGCATGCGCCAGCAGCGCCTCCAGCGTGTCGTTCCAGGCGAGCCTTGCCGCGTCGTTCGCGACGGTGACGCGGTCGCCCGATAGATCGTGATACATGAGGCTGCTCCATTGCCGCGCCGAACAGGGCGCTTATCGGGGAGTTCGCAGGGCGCCGTTCAAACGGACATCAACTCGCTTCACGGACCCGTGTTGGCAGGGCTGCGGCCGGCCCCTCCTGCCGCACTGGCTCGAGCTTCGGCTTGGGGGCCGGGCCGGCCCAGGGCTGGCTCTTGAACCAGCCGACGATGACGGCGACCGTGAGGATCAGCGCGAAGCCTGCCAGGTTGAGCAGCGCGACACTGGCCTCGCGGCGCCCCAGCATGTCGGCGGCCGTGCCGGCGAGGCGCGCCAGCACGACGCTGGCGAGGAAAGTCGCGAGCGACTGCCGGCCGATCAGGATCAGGAGATGGCCCGCGCCGCTGTCGAGCCGCCGGCGCCAGGGTTCGATCAGGCTCAGCACGAGATAGGCCAGAGCCAGGAAGTGCAGCACGCGCAGGATATGCAGGTTGCTCTTCTCGGCTTCGGGGATGACCAGCTCGCGCAGGGCCTGCGCGGCGGGCCAGTGCTCCAGGATGCCCCAGAAGGAGAGCGGCACGCAGAGCAGGACGAAGCTGGTGGCGGCCAGCATGAGCCGCCTGTCGCCGAGCCGCGGCACCGGCAGCCATTTCATGCCGATGAAGAAGCCGATGAAGAAGACGAGCTGCCAGGCGAAGGGGTTGAGGAACCAGCCGGCTCCATTCCAGGGATTGCCGGGCAGGTTGAGTCCTTCGCTCCAGACCAGCGCGTAGAGCAGCCCGGCCAGCAGAAAGGGCAGGGCGGCGTGGAGACGCCTGAGCGTCATCGCGACCGGCACCAGCGCCAGGATGACGAGGTACATCGGCAGGATGTCGAGATAGTCGGGCTGCCAGGTCAGGGTGGCCAGGCCGAAGAGCGCGGTCTCCGCGTCGCTCAGCAGCGGCGGGAATTGCCTGGCGAGCTCGGCCAGGCCGAAGACGCGGTCGAGCAGGCCTGTAAGCGCGATCAGCGCCAGCACGAGGCCGAGCTGCGCCCAATAGACCTGCCAGATCCGGTAGGCGATGCGCGCCGTGCCGAGCAGGAGGCCGCGCCGGACGAAGACGCTGCCGAAGGCGAGCGCGCTGGCGATGCCGGAACAGAAGACGAAGAGCTCTGCGCCGGAGGAGAAGCCGAAGCGCGCCGGGATGAAGGCGTTCCAGCTGTTCTCCGGCAGATGCGCCACGAAGATGATCAGCATGGTCAGGCCGCGGAAGAAGTCGAGCCGCTCGTCGCGCGGCCGCTTCGCTCCCCGCGGGGAGAGGCCGGCGAGGGGCGGTGTGTCCTCGGCGTGGTCTGGTGAACTCGTCGCTTGGCGCATGCAGGGTCTCCGGCGGGCCGCGTCAATGGCTGCGCGAGAGAGATCGCAGCGGCCGGCGCCGCGGTTACATCTTCACGGAAATGTGAGCCTGGCGCCGGTGCGCGCGGGCGGCGCCTCGGGCGGCATGATCAGCCTCCAGGCGCGCTCGACCCAAGCGGCGGAGGCGATGTGGCCGCCAGTATGCAAGCAGAGTTCGAGCCGGGCCGGGCCGGCGCAGCCGCTCGCCAACCGGCAGCTGAGCTCAGGAGGATCGGCTGGCGCTTTCGTGTCGGCAGCCCGAGCGTCTGCGGCCCAGGAGGCGGTGCAGCCTTCCGGCGCCAGGATAGCCAGGCTCTTGAAGACATCGCCTTGCCGGTAGCCGGAACGCAAGCTGCGTCCCGTCAGCGGCACGGTGGTGTCGCTCACGCCATGGACATGGATCAGGTTCGGGCGCGGACCGGCGCAGCCGCTTGGCAGCGGCTCCCAGAATGCGCCGGCGATCGGCGCGAACCCGGCAAAGCGCGCCGGCATTCGGCAGGCCAGATACCAGACCATCGAGCCGCCTTGCGAGAAGCCGCTTGCCATGATGCGGCCGGGGTCGATCGGGAAGCGCCGTGCGACATCATCGAGAACGCGGCCGACATAGGCGAACTCGTCGCGGTGATGGCCGGGCGAACCGGGATAGGACCAGGTGCGGGCCATGCCATCGGCCGCGATCAGGGCGACGCCGAGGCGTTGCGCCACGCCGACGATCCCCTGATCGGCGATCGTCTCGTCGGCCGAGCCCTGATAGCCGTGGAAATACAGGATCGCGCCGCCGCGCTGCCCGGCCGGCGCCCGCTGCGGCAGGACGATGCGGTAAGAACCGCCGTCGACCAGACAGCCGCCCTCAGCCGGACAGGAATCGACAGGCTTGCGATCGGCCGGATTCTGGGCCGGCGCGGGGCCGGTCAGGGCAAAGGTGGCAGCAAGCGCCACCATCCAGCAGGCAAGACGCTGTCTCGCTGCCAAAGTCCTTGCAGCCAAATCCCTCGCGGTCATCTCCGAGGCTCCTGTGCATGCGCGCCCACAGAGCGCCTCCCGCAGGCGCGAGCCTATAGAGTAGGCCAGCGGGGTTCATCACCGGGTCACGGGCTTGTGAGCCCTGTGACGGCATGCGACGGACTAAGCCGGATTTTGCCTCGCCATCCCCGGAAAAGCGCACAGCCTTGTCGCTCCTCGAACTCGAAACGCAGCTGCGCCCCGTCTTCCTGGCTGCCCTGGCCGGCGATGCCGCGGCCTATCGGCTCTTCCTCGACACGATCAGCCGGCGCCTGCGCGGCTATCTCAGACAGATGCTGGCGCGCGCCGGCCGCGGCGAGCCGAGCGAGGCCGAGGACGTGCTGCAGGAGACCTTGCTGGCCCTGCATCTCTCCCGCCACACCTATGATCCCGCGAGCCCGGTGACGGCCTGGGCCCATGCGATCGCGCGCTACAAGCTCGTCGACCATCTGCGCCGCAGCGGCCGTCACGCCGCAAGCCTGCCGATCGACGAGGAGGCGTTTCAATTGGCCGCGCCCGACAGCGCCGCCCCCGATGCCAGGCTCGACCTGGAACGCGCGCTGCAGGCTCTGCCGGAGCGCACGCGCGCTCTGATCGACCGGGTCAAGCTTCAAGGCGCGAGCGTGGCCGAGGCCGCGAACGCCGCGGGAATGACCGAGACGGCGGCCAAGGTCGCGATCCATCGTGGCTTGCAGGCCATGGCCAAATTCCTGTCGAAGCGCGGGACACGACCGGCATGATCCCGCTGCAAGATCGATGCACCGTAACCTTTCGCCGGCTTGCCGCGAATTCCCTCCTGAGCCGAACTTATCCGCAAGATCAGAACCGATAAGATCAGACATGCGAACCCAAGATCAGACATGCAGACCGACAACCTGATCTCCCTTATGACCGCGAGCCACCGGCCGGTCGACACCGGCTGGCTCAGGCGCGCGACCGGCCTCGCCGCGCTCGCAGCGCTTGCGGTCACGGTCGGGCTCGTGCTCGTCACGCTCGGCACGCGGCCCGATCTCGCTCGCGCCTGGATGACGCTGCCGGTCATCGCCAAGGCCGTTTTCGGAGTCAGCGTTGCGAGCATCGCGCTCGTTTTGTTCCAGAGGAGCCTGCGTCCCGGGCTGAAGGCGGAGCGGCTCCTGCCGATGCTCGCGATTCCGCTGCTGCTGGTGACGGGCTGGGCCCTGCTGACCCTGAACCAGGCGCCGGTCGAGCAGTGGAGCGCGCTGGTCTTCGGCCGTTATTGGCGCGCCTGCCTCATCGCCGTGCCGCTCTATGCGCTGTGTCCCCTCGTCATCCTGCTGTTGCTGGCGCGCCGGGGCGCCCCGACGGACGGGCGTCTCACCGGCGCCTGCGCCGGCCTTGCCTCGGCCGGCCTCGCTGCAGTGGCGTACAGCCTGCATTGCCCTGACGACACGGCGCCATTCCTGGCGACCTGGTACACGCTCGCCATCGCGATCGTGACCTGCCTCGGCGCGCTCATCTTCCCGCGCCTGATACGCTGGTGAGGCCGGCTCCAGCTATTCGGCCCAGGCGCCTGAATTCGCCATATTCTGCCTTTATAGACTTCGGCTCGGCGACGATTCGTTCGGCCGGCTCCAGATGCGCTGATCAAGCGCCGAGCTTGGTATCCGTATTCATCGAAGTTTGACCGCTGCTTGGATGCAGCGTGCCGCTGCGCTTCTGCGCGCGCCGAATCCCCCCAAAGCGTAACTGCTGCGCGGCTCTGCCGCGTCGCGAATGGATCACTATGCACAATACCTATGAAACCAAGCCTGCAACCGGGCGTCCGCGCCCTGACCTGACGAACACGACAAAGACTGCACCCCGAAAATCCGATCCGAACTGGAAGCCGGAGCCCTGCGGCCTCACCCGCGCGGAGCTGCGCAAAATCGTCGCGGACATCCTGGGATGAGGATCTTGCGCCACGCGGTCGCGGCCGAAGCGAATGAGACGCTCGCGCTCGAGAGGCGCCATGTTACGCTTGCCGAGTTGCGTTCCACCGACCGAGCTACCGCCTTGGCAATTCAGGCTTGGAGCGTTGAGGAGCCTTGCCGAGGTCGCATATGTCGTCGATATGAGGGCCGATGAGTGCCCCGCATGTTTTCAGGCGCGCGATGCGTGCCGCGTTCGGAGCCTCACCACGATCAACCTGGCAGCCGGCTCCGGTGGCACGCGAAACGCCGCGCATACACTGACTTGCAAGAGAAAAATGCAGGATCATCAAGTACATAGGTTTTCTGTCGCGCCGATGATGGACTGGACTGATCGGCATTGCCGCATCATCCATCGCCTGATGTCGCGCCGCGCCCGGCTCTACACCGAGATGGTGACGGCGCAGGCCGTGATCCGTGGCGACCGCCAGCGCCTGATCGGTTTCGACGATTTCGAGCATCCGGTCGCGCTCCAGCTCGGCGGCAATGATCCTGTCCTGCTCGCTGAAGCGGCGCGGATCGGCGCCGATTTCGGCTATGACGAGATCAATCTGAATTGCGGCTGCCCCTCGGACCGCGTCCAGGGCGGCGCCTTCGGGGCCTGCCTGATGCGCGAGCCCGGCCTCGTGGGCGATTGCGTCGCGGCGATGAAGGCTGCCGTCTCCATCCCTGTGACGGTGAAATGCCGCATCGGCGTCGATGATCAGGATCCGGAAGAGGCGCTCGATGCGCTGACTGCGGCGGTGCGCGCGGCCGGCGTCGACGCCTTGACCGTCCATGCCCGCAAGGCCTGGCTCCAGGGGCTCTCGCCGAAGGAGAACCGCGAGGTGCCGCCGCTCGACTATGAGCGCGCCTACAGGCTGAAGGACAACAATCCCGACCTCATCGTCACCATCAATGGCGGTATCCGCGCGCCTGAGGAATGGAGCGGCCATCTCGCCCGTCTCGACGGTGTCATGATCGGCCGCGAGGCCTATCAGAACCCCGAGATCCTGCTCCAGGTCGATCCGCTGCTCTTCGGCGCGGCCGCGCCGGTCGCGGACGCCTTCGCCATGCTGGAGGCGCTGGAGCCACATATCGCGGCGCATCTCGAGCGGGGCGGACGGCTGCATGCCTTCACGCGCCATCTCGTCGGGCTGTTCCCGGGCCAGCGCGGCGCGCGCCTGTTCCGCCGCCATCTCGCCGAGCATTGCGTTTCCGCGGAAGCGGGGCTTGTCGATCTGCGCGCAGCGGCGGCGCATGTTTCGCGTTATGAAGACGCGGCCGTCGCAGCCGCCTAGGAGGCGCTCATGCCGGACGTCTCGCCTCTGCAGGAGGACATGGCCCGGCGGATTGCCGACAGCTTTGCCAAGCAGGCCTTCATGACCACGCTCGGCGCGCGCTTGCTGCATGTCGGCCCCGGCGAGATCGAGATCGACTTGCCGGTCTCGACGCATCTGACCCAGCAGCACGGTTTCGACCATGCCGGCGCGGTCGCGAGCATTGCCGATTCCGCCGCGGGCTATGCGGCGCTGACGACGATGCCGGCGGGGGTGGGCGTGCTGACCGCCGAGTTCAAGATCAACCTGCTTGCGCCGGCCGCCGGCGAGCGCCTGCTCGCCAAGGGCAAGGTGATCAAGGCCGGGCGCACCTTGACGCTCGCCATGGCCGAGGTTTTCGCGATCTCGGGCGGCACCCCCAAGCTCTGCGCCATGCTGACCGCGACCTGCATGACGATCGCCGGGCGCGAGGGCGTGTCCGACTAGAGCAGGATGCGAAAAAGTGGGAACTGGTTTTTCGCATTGATCCTGCTCTAACTCCTTGATGAGAGCCGGATGATTTTAGACGGAGTCACTTTGTGACTCCGTCTAAAATCATCCGGCTGTAGGGCGTGGACTCATTGGCACGTAGCCAAATTCTGATTGAAGCAAGTTTGACGAACGCCAGATAATTGGCCGCGAGTTTGTCGTATCGGGTTGCGACACGCCGACATTTTACTGTTCGGGCCGCGCAAGCTTCCGCCATTTGTCAGTGTGCCCTATTGGGCGATAGCGCCGCGTTGCTCCCATGGTCCGGGATTGAGAACCGCGCCGTTGACCTTGCCGGCGGCGTCGCGAATGAAGGCGATCCGCGTATGATCGCCGCTCTCGACATGGAATTCATCCTTCGAAAGGAACGCTACGGGCATTGGCTCGCCCTTGTCGAAATCAAGGATCGACCAGGCGCCCGTGGCTTCAACGACAAGCTTGCCGTCCGCGACACGGACTTGAAGCGCGACACTGTGCGAGGGGACCGCCTCCCTGGCAAAGGCGATCACGATCGGATCGTTCTGCCGCTCGCGGATGATCTTGAGCTTGATGGTGGCGTTGACCGGACCTGAAATCCGGCGAAAGGCCGCTTCCAGGGTCAGGCCCTTGATCGATCTATCGCCGATAGTGGTGATGAGATCTCCCGCCATGACGCCCGCCCTTGCGGCGGGGCCGCCCTCGGCCGGCTTGATCACCCTGAGGCCATCGCTCTCCACGACAACGGATTCAAGCCCGGTCCAACTATTGCCGTCGGCGACCAATATCTGTCGGTCCAGCGAACTTGCAGACCCGCCGAAAACGTAACGTCCAACATATTCGGTGAGAGCGCCGGCGTTTTCCTGTTCCGACGCCACGGGTGCGGGAGCTTGGGGAATCTTCAACGCCGCATAGGGCAGACGACGGATCGCGTTGAAATAGAAACCGTTCTCACTGAACTGGCTCCGCTGCATCATCATGACCAGGATCAGCTTCTGTGTCGGATCGATCGAGAAAAACGTGCCCCAGCTTCCCTGCCAGTTGAAGCTGCCGACCGCGCCTGGGATGAGGCTGAAATCCGGGTTGGTGCGAATGGCGAAGCCGAGCCCCCATCCCGTGCCAACAGCCGGGCCGGCTTCGTGTCCCGCCATGTGCATATCCGGCGGTAGCGAATTCGTCGTCATCAGCTTGACCGTTTCGGGCTTCAAGATGCGCACGCCGTCGAGTTCGCCGCCGTTGAGCAGCATCTGGCAGAAGCGCAGGAAGTCGGGGACCGTCGAGACGATTCCTCCCCCGCCGGACAAGAACGTCTGCGGCTTGCCGACGTCGCCATCCGAAAGAGGTCGGGGCTGGGCGCCGGGCACGGCGACGAGACGGGCAAGCTTGTCCTCCGGCACCGAGAAGCCGCTATCGACCATATGCAGCGGCCCGAATAGGCGGCTTTGCAGAAACTGGTCGAAATTCTGGCCCGATACGACTTCAATTACGCGGCCGAGAACATCGTAGCCGACAGAATATTCCCAGACTTCGCCCGGCTGATGCAGAAGCGGAAGTGTTCCGAGGCTTGCGATAAAGGACGCGATGGGCTTGTCGCGTCGGAATGGGGCCTTGGCTCCGTACAGTGCGTGAAGCGCGGCATTGCCAAATCCGGGATCGGCGTAGTCCGGCGAAGCATAAACGAGGCCGGACGTATTGCGCAGAAGGTCCCGGATGGTCATCGCCCGCCTGGCAGGTTCAAGCTCCAGCAGGATCGCATCTCCTGTCGCCGGATTGGTCTTGACGACCTGCATATCCCTGAGCTCCGGCAGATACTTCGCCACGGGAGCATCAAGCTCGAGCTTGCCGTCATCGACCAGCATCATGGTGGCGACGCTGGTGATCTGCTTGGACATCGAGCCGATGCGAAAGATCGAATCCGGCCGCATCGGAATTGTCTTGTCGTGGTCCTCAAAGCCGGTGGGCTGTAAATAAGCCAGCTTTCCGCCTCTGGCGATCCCAACGACAAAGCCGGAGGGATCGCCCGTTTTGGTCTGCGCCTCAAACCAGGAGGTGATGCGGGCCAGTCGCCGCGCCGAAAAGCCGAGACTGTCCGGATCGCCGACGGTCCGCAAATCGTCGGCAAGCGCCGCACCTACCAGACCGAGCGCGAGCGCCGCCAGCGCGGTCAATGAAACGGCAAATCGCTGATATCGCATGGGCAGCCTCGTTGTCGCAGCTATTGCGAGGAAAAACCGCCATCAGCCTGTCGAATGTTTTCGCTTCCTTCTCGCCGATTCCTGCAATCCGGCTGGCCGATTCCTCAACTCGACTGGCCGATTTTCAATCGCTCGTTCCTCGGGGCGGCATTTCCGGCCATTGCAAGACGGCGGAATTCGGTCGGGGTCAGATCTGTCGCGGCCTTGAAGGCGCGGTTGAACGGCCCGATCGACTGGAAACCTGTGTCCATCGCAATTGTCAGCACTGGGACTTCCACTTGTTCGGGGTCGACCAGTGCGGCCTTGGCTTCCCCGATCCGGTAGTGATTGAGGAACGCATTGAAATTGCGGTAACCGAGGCCCTCATTGATGAGCTGCCGAAGCCGGTATTCCGGCACGCCCAACTCGGCGGATAGCAATCCAATCGTCAATCGCTCACGCCGGTAGATGCGCTCGACGGTCATCAGCCGTTCCAAGCGGCGCAAGAGAGCCGGTTCGATCGAGGCAGGCTTGCCCTGATCATCAGACGCCTTGGCTGGCGCGCCTAAGGGGACATTTGTCGCCGGCAGCAGGATCGAACCTTTCCGCGTCCGCGCATCCAGTAGATTCCATGCGCTCAAGCCAACCAGCACGAACAGAGCGAAGGCGTTGGCGACGCTGGCCATGGAAAAAGTGGGGATCGAGGGCTGCTGCACGAAGTTCAAGTAAGAGTTGAGAACGATTTGGGCCGTCGCCCCGATCAGGACGACCAGCCGAAGCCGACGTCGGCCCTCCACCAGATCCGCCCGCCACGTGAGCAGCGTCTGCGCCACCGCCAACAACGCAAGGCCGAGAAAGGCAGATGACAGCGTGCGTTCGATCGCGCGCTCCAGCGCGGCCGATCGGGTGATGCCGCTGGCGTCCAGCCATTGCGCGACGGCGACGGCCGCCCACAAGACGCCATGCCAGGGCCGCGGCACGAAATCGTCATCGAAGGCGGCACGCGCCCATAGCCAGAACACGACACAGTTCGCGCTGGACAACGCCAGCAGCAACAGGCCCCACCATGCAAATGGCCGCGGGAAGGTTGGCGCCGAGCAGATCATCGAAGCCGCGGCGCCGATCGCGAGCGCGGCGCCCAGCAGCGCGGCCGTGCTGTCGCGGCGATCGCGCAGCGCCATGGCTGCGATCAGCAAGCACAATGCGACGACGGCGCCCCGTAACCCCAGATCGATCGATATCAAACCGCTGGTGTCCACGACCGGACATACTCCGAAATGCCATTGTTGACGCCAAAGCCGCGTAGGTTCGCCCATACGCCCCTGACGCAGCCGATGTCGAGTCGGCGATGATTTCGAAAGCGGCCACGAACCGGACGGGAGCTGCTGCGCCTCAAACCGGGAGGCAATGTGTTCCAGCCGCCGCGCCGAAAAGCCGAGACTGTCCGAATTGCCGACGGTCTGCACATCGTCCCAAAGCGCCACACCAGCCAGACAGAGCGTCAGCGCCGCCATGCATGATGACCGGATGATTTTACTGGGCCGCCCTTCAAACGATCCTAAACCAAGATAGTCGGAGCGAAGAGCCCGGACCCGACTCAGAACCAGAGGTCAGAAATTTGCCCAACGCTCACTTCGCCGCAATGGCCACTTCCGGTTTGGCACATAGCGTCGTTTCGCTGCTAAGCAGCAAGACGCCGGCTATCGGGCATGAAGGACTCTGGCGTCGCGTCAGGCCGCCGGATTTATAGGTTCACGGCCCAGAGCCGGATGATTTCAAACGGAGTCACAAAGTGACTCCGTTTGAAATCATCCGGCTCTCATCAAGGAGTGAGAGCAGGATCAATGCGAAAAACCGGTTCCCACTTTTTCGCATCCTGCTCTGGAGCAATGTCCGATCCAGTTTGGGTTCAATTGCTCCAGATCATTGCTTTAACGCGTTTTCTCCGCGCAAACGCTTCGCGTTTGTCGCGAGGGAACCGGTATCCACTTCGCTCGAAAACGCTCTTGAGCAGCGTCTGAATCAATTTGACCGGAAACCGCTCTAGCTCCTTGTTTCAAAACGTTTTCTCCGCGCAAACGCTTCGCGTTTGTCGCGAGGGAACCGGTGCCCGCTTCGCTCGAAAACACTCTGGAGCAACTTCTGAATCAACTTGATCGAAAACTGCTCTAGATCCTTGTTTCAACAAGATTTTTACGCGAGCCGATGTCCCCTTCGAGGGACGCAGAAATCAAGATCGTCGCGGCCACCTAACCTTGTGCTCGTGCAAGCTGTGCCAGGCTGGTCCTGACGACGAGGTGATGAAACGGCCTGATCACGCTGAGATAGGTGAGGCCGAAGGCATTGTGAGAGTGCACGACGGTTGTCGCGATGAGCTGCGTGCCGGTTGGAGACTTGCGGCGGAGCAGCGACAGTCGGAAGTCCAGGTGACGATCATCCTCGCCCAGCACAATCTCGTCCTGGCTTTCCCATTGCACCGGGAAGAAGTCGACGCGTTCGGTGTCGGCCCTGGACGCTCGGACCTCCCCGGAGGTTTTGACGCCAAAGGGCGTCATCACGGCGTCGCGCAGCGCGACCAACGCCTTGATCCAGGCCGGCTGATCGCCGACTGTCCGGGTCGCCAGCACGCGCATGCTGTCCTGTTTCGATGAACTCAGATCGATGCTGTAGCTATCGAGCAGGCTGGCGCTCTCATACCAGCTTGCAACGACGCTTTCAGCTGGCGGCGTGGTCCGGCGCACCGGTGCTTTGCGTTCTAAACACATGCCGAAAGCCCGATCATGGCCGTATCTGCGACAGCTGGCCGGCCCATAGCGGTGAGGGTACATGCCTTGGAACGAAGCCGGCCGGGACCGATATGATATCGCGCGTGAGCGCCATACACGTGATTTATCCGATGACGCATACGCCCTGATAGTGCCGTCGCTGTCGCAGCCCAGGCGGCGCGGCCTCTCATCAAGGCGTTAGAGCAGGATCAATGCGAAAAACCGGTTCCCACTTTTTCGCATCCTGCTCTAGGCTTATGACGGATCTTGATGTCGAGTCAGGCTCTCAGCGCTTCTGATTGTAGACGTCTAGGCAGACCGCACCCAGCAGGACGAGGCCCTTGATCACCTGCTGATAGTCGATGCCGATGCCCAGGATCGACATGCCGTTGTTCATCACGCCCATGATCAGCGCGCCGATCACCGCCCCCGAGACGCGTCCGACGCCGCCATAGGCCGAGGCGCCGCCGATGAAGCAGGCCGCGATCACGTCAAGCTCGAAGCCGAGCCCAGCCTTCGGGGTCGCCGTGTTGAGCCGCGCCGCGAAGACGAGGCCGGCGAGCGCCGCGAGAACGCCCATATTCACGAAGGTCAGGAAGGTCAGCCATTCCGTGCGCACGCCCGAAAGCTTGGCGGCGCGCGCATTGCCGCCGACCGCATAGATCTGCCGGCCGATGCTGGTGCGCGTCGTCACGAAGGCATAGAGCGCGATCAGCACCCCCATGACCACGAGCACGTTGGGCAGGCCGCGATAGGAGGCGATGAGATAGGTCGCGTAGAGGATGATCACGGCGAAGGCGAGGTTCTTGGCGATGAAGAAACCCTGCGGCTCGACCGGAACGCCATGGCTCTGCTGGCGCCCGCGGCTCTTGAGATTGAGCACCACGAGCAGGATCGCGAGCGCGGCCCCGATCGCCAGCGAGGTTGGGTAGAGCGCGCCAGCTTCCGGCATCAGCTCGGGGATGAAGCCCGAGGACAGCTTCTGGAAGGTCGCCGGGAACGGCCCCAGCGACTGGCCCTGCAGGATCGCCAGCGCCAGCCCCTTGAAGACGAGCATGCCGGCCAGCGTCACGATGAATGAGGGGATCTTGAAATAGGCGACCCAATAGCCTTGCGCCGCACCGATCAGCGCGCCCAGCGCCAGGCAGATCAGGGCGGCGGGCACGAAATGCATCTCGTAGCGCACCATCAGCACGGCGGCGACCGCGCCGACCGCGCCCGCCACCGAGCCGACCGAGAGGTCGATATGGCCGGTGACGATGACGAGCAGCATTCCCAGCGCCATGATGACGATGAAGCTGTTCTGAAGCACCAGATTGGTCAGGTTCAGCGGCCGCAGCAGCGTGCCCCCCGTCATGACCTGGAAGAACAACATGATCGCCACCAGCGACATCAGCATGCCGTAGTCGCGCAGGCCCGTCTTAAGGTGGTGGCCCGCCGGACGCACAGGCCCGCTGCTCAAGGTTTCGCCGCTCATGCTCTGGCCTCCCCGTTGCGCATGATGGCGCGCATGATTTTTTCTTGGCTTGCATCCTGGGCCGAGAATTCGCCGACGAAGGCGCCCTCGTTCATCACGCAGATGCGGTCGCAGATGCCCAGCAGCTCCGGCATTTCCGACGAGATCACGATGACGCCACGCCCGGAATCCGCGAGCTCGTTGATGATGCAGTAGATCTCGTATTTGGCGCCGATGTCGATGCCGCGCGTCGGCTCGTCCAGGATCAGGACCTTGGGCTCGGTGAAGAGCCATTTCGACAGCACGACCTTCTGCTGGTTGCCGCCCGAAAGCTGGCCGGTCTCCTGGTAGACGCTGGCGCTGCGGATCCCCATGCGCGAGCGATAGCCCGTCGCCACCTTGAGCTCGGCCATGTCGTCGATGACGCCGCCGGGAGCGACCGCCGGCAGGTTGGCCAGCGTCATGTTCTTGCGGATGTCCTCGGCCAGGATGAGCCCGAGCTCCTTGCGGTCTTCGGTGACATAGGCGAGCCCGGCATTGACCGCGCGCCGCACGGTGGACAGATCGACGTCGCGACCCTCCAGCCTGGCGCGGCCGCTGATATGGCGCCCATAGGAGCGGCCAAACACACTCATCGCGAATTCGGTCCGGCCTGCGCCCATCAACCCGGCGATGCCGACGATCTCGCCGCGCCGGACCTGGAAATCCACGCCCTTGATCACGCGCCGCCCGGCATCCTGCGGATGGAACACCGTCCAGTCCTCGACCTCGAAGATCACCTCGCCGATCTTCTCTTGGCCTATCTTGGGCTCGCGCTTGGGATAGCGATGCTCGAGATCGCGATCGACCATGCTGCGGATGATGCGGTCTTCCTCGACCGGGCCGGCGCGGCAGTCGAGCGTGTCGACGGTGCGCCCGTCGCGCAGCACGGTGATGTGGTCGGCGACGCGCGCGACTTCGTTGAGCTTGTGCGAGATCAGGATCGAGGAGATGCCCTGCGCCCGCAACTCGACCAGGAGGTCGAGCAGCGCCTCGCTGTCGCGCTCGTTGAGGCTCGCGGTCGGCTCGTCCAGGATCAGCAGCCGGACATCCTTGGACAGCGCCTTGGCGATCTCGACGAGCTGCTGCTTGCCGACGCCGAGATCGATGACACGGGTGTCGGGCGCCTCGTTCAGGCCGACCTTGGCCAGCAGCGCCAGGGCGCCGCGATAGACGGCTCCCTGGTCGATCACCCCGAATTTCGTGGGTGGGTTGGCCAGATAGATGTTCTCGGCGATGGAGAGGAGCGGGATCAGCGCCAGCTCCTGATGGATGATGATGATGCCGAGCGCCTCGGATTCGGTGATGTCCCGGAAGCGCCGCTCCTCGCCATCGAAGATGATGGCCCCGTCATAGGAGCCGTGCGGGTAGACGCCGCTCAGTACCTTCATCAGCGTCGATTTGCCGGCGCCGTTCTCGCCGACGACGGCGTGGATCTCAGCCGTCTCGACCGAAAACGAAACCTCGCTCAGGGCCTTGACGCCAGCGAACGCCTTGCTGATGCCGCGCATGGCCAGGATCGGATTCATTTGCTCTGCTCCGCGACCGGCGCTCTGCTTCGCGACCGGATTGATCGACGGCCCCGCCTAGAGCCGGATGATTTCAGATGGGATCACCAAGTGATCCCATCTGAAATCTGAATCCGTCTCTCATCAAAGAGTGAGAGCAGGATCAATGCGAAAAACCGGTTCCCACTTTTTCGCATCCTGCTCTAGGCGGGGCCGCGCGCAAGGGGGCGCGTTACTTGATCTGCCCGGCCTTGTAGTAGCCCGACGCGATCAGGATCGCTTCCCAGTTCGACTTGTCGACCGCGACCGGGGTGAGCAGATAGGACGGCACGGTCTTGCGGCCATTGGTGTAGGTCTTGGTATCGTTGACCGGCACCTCCTTGCCGCTGAGCATGGCATCGACCATGTCGGCGGTGACCTTGGCGAGCTCGCGGGTGTCCTTGAAGATGGTCGAATACTGCTCGCCGGCGAGGATCGACTTGACCGAGGGAACCTCCGCGTCCTGGCCGGAGACCAGCGGCATCTTCATCGAGCCCGAGCCGTAGCCGACGCCCTTCAGCGAGGACAGGATGCCGATCGAGATGCCGTCATAGGGCGAGAGCACGGCGTCGATGCGCTTGTTGTTGTAGAAGGCGCTGAGCAGGTTATCCATGCGCGCCTGGGCCGTTGCGCCGTCCCAGCGCAGGGTCGAGACCTTGTCCATGCCCATCTGGCCGCTCGCCACCACGAGCTGCTTGGAGTCGATGAAGGGCTTCAGCACCGACATCGCCCCGTCATAGAAGAAATAGGCGTTGTTATCGTCCGGCGAGCCGCCGAAGAGCTCGATGTTGAACGGCCCCTTCGCCTCGGGCAGGCCAAGACCCTTCACCAGCGTCTGCGCCTGCAGGACCCCGACCTTGAAGTTGTCGAACGTCGCATAATAATCGACATTCGGTGAGTTCCGGATCAGGCGGTCATAGGCGATCACCTTGGTGCCGGCGGCGGCCGCCTGCTGCAGGATGTCGGACAGGGTGGTGCCGTCGATGGCGGCGATCACCAGGACCTTCGCCCCCTTGGTGACCATGTTCTCGATCTGCGAGAGCTGGTTGGGGATCTCGTCCTCGGCATATTGCAGATCGGTATTGTAGCCGCGTTCCTTCAGCACCTTCACGATGTTGTCGCCATCGGCGATCCAGCGGGCGGATGACTTCGTCGGCATGGCGATGCCGACGGTGGGCTTGGATTGCGCCAGCGCAGGCCCGGCAAAGGCGAGCGCGCCCAATGCGAGAGCGGATAGAAGCTTGGTGATCCCGGATGTCATCGTTTTCTCCCTTGGTTGTGAAGATTTGGCTGAACATTCATCGCCGCCTGCAGGCGGTCTTGGTTGATACGAGACTGTCAGTGCGCTCCCAGCCTGACCCGCGGCTCCGCCTTTCCGACCGCGCCGGGGCTGAACACGAACGTCGCGCCGCCCAGCGGATCGGCGGCGCGAGCTGCTTCATCCTGTCCCTCCCAGGCGCTGGTGACCAGCAGGCGGTCAAAGCCCCGGCCGACGAAGACCGGGCAGCTCGGCTGGCGCGCCGGCACGGCCAGGCTGCGGACGGTCTCGCCCTGATCGGTGAGGACATCGATGCGCGCGCCACCCCAACGGGCGATCCAGATCAGCCCTTCGCGATCGATCACGGCGCCGTCGAGCCCCTTGCCGTCATCGGACAGGGCAAGCGAGGAGGGCGCCTGGCGCGGCAGCCCCGTCACGGGGTCCAGCGGTACGCGGTAAAGTTCGTTTTGCGCCGTGTCGGCGAAAAACCCCTGCCGGCCGTCGGCCGAGAAGCAGATCGCGTTGGGGATCGTCAGCCCGGAAAAAAGCAGCACGACCTCGCCGCCCGACAGCGCATAGATCGAGGCGGCGCCGGCCTTTGCGCTCTTGCTCATCATGCTGAACCAGAACGCGCCGCCGGGATGCGCACGCGCATCATTGGAGCGTGTCGCGCGGTTATCCGCTTCGACGGCACGAAACAGCGTCATTGCGCCCCGGCGTGAACGCAGATGCAGCCCGCTCTCGGTCGAGACGATCTGGCGCTCGTCGTCGACCATGGCCAGCGCCGAGGCCATCAGCGGCAGATCGTGGCAGGTCACGGAGCCGGTTCCCAGATCAGCCTCGAACAGCTTGCGCTCCAGGATGTCGAACCAGAACGCGGCGTCGGTCGCTGCGTCATAGGCGGGGCCTTCGCCGAGATGGCAGCGTGTTTCGCCCAGCAGCACGGGAGCGGGCAGGACTGCCTCGGTGACTGCCTGCGTCGCGCTCACCATGTGAAGGCCTCCACGCTGCGACGCTGCCCGAGCAGGAATGCGTCGGCCACGAGCTGCAGTGGCGCCAGGTCGACATCGCTCTCACGCCTGCCGACGAGCTCGACGAAACGGCGGTAGAGCGCGCGATACTCCGCCTCCGCTTCGTCGACGAGCGGGCGGCCGTCATGGTCGAGCTTCGCGCCGCCGGCTGAAAGCATCAGCGTTCCGCCTTCCGTCTCGATGCGCATGTCCCAGCTTTGCGGTCCGGTCTGCAGGAAATCGAACTCCGCCCGGATCGGCAAGCCGGCCTCGTCGGCAAGATCGAGTTCGGCTGCGATCGGCGCCGCGCGGTTGGCGGGAAAGGCGAGCCCGGCACTCCGCAGAAAGACCGGGCGCGGCAGGATGCGGGTCAGGATCGACAGCGCGTTGATCCCGGGATCGAACACGCCGAGCCCGCCGGCCTCGAAAATCCAATCCTGACCGGGGTGCCAGACCCGGACATCTTCGCGCCAGTCGATCTTGACCGACAAGGGCCGGTTCGCGGCGAGAAAGGCGCGCGCCGGCTCGACGGCCGGCGCATGGCGGGAATGCCAGGTTGCAAAGAGCGTCAGGCCCTTGTCGCGCGCGCTGGCGATCAGCGGAGCAAGCTCGCTGACGGTCGCGCCCGGCGGCTTCTCCAGCATGACATGCTTGCCGGCGGCCAGGGCGAGCGCGGCCTGGGCCCGTCGCACCTGCGGCGGCGTGCAGAGCGCCACCGCATCGACCGCGACATTGGAGGCAAACAGCTCGTCGAGGGTTTCAAAACAGGGCACGCCGTCCAACCTCGCATTGCGGCTGACAACCGCCGCAATCGCGATATCGGGCAGGCCCGCCACCGCGGGCAGATGCTGGTCGCGGGCGATCTTGCCCAATCCGACGATAGCGAGGCGCAGCATGCTCATTTGCTCCAGCGCAGAACCGCGGCGTCGAGGCTTTTGGCGATCTCGATCAGCCCGGCCTGGGTCTTGGGATGCGGCAATTCGAGCGGATGACGCAAGGCGGCCGAGCCGATGATCCCGCCCTGCTTCATCAGGATCTTCGCAGCCGACAGGCCGGTCTGGCGGTTCTCGTAATTGATCAGCGGCAGCCAGCGCGCATAGGCGGCCATGGCCTCGTCGCGGCGCCCGGCGAAGTAGGGATCGACGATCTGGCGGATGCCGTCGGGATAGCCGCCGCCGGTCATCGCGCCGGTCGCGCCCGCATCGAGATCGGCCATCAGCGTGATCGCCTCCTCGCCATCCCACGGCCCCTCGATCGTCTCGCCGCCGAGTTCGAGCAGCGTGCGCAGCTTGGCCGCGGCCTGGGCGACCTCGATCTTGAAATACGAGACGTTCTCGATCTCGCCGGCGAGCTTCGCCAGGAAGGCGGGCGAGAGCGGCGTGCCGGCCACCGGCGCGTCCTGGATCATGATCGGGATCGAGATCGCATCCGAGACGCGACGGAAGAAGGCTTCGATCGCGGCCTCGCCGACCCGGAAGGTCGCGCCGTGATAGGGCGGCATGATCATCACCATGGCCGCGCCCTTGTCCTGCGCGCGGCGCGAACGCTCGGCGCAGACCGCGCTGCTGAAATGCGTCGTCGTCACGATGACCGGCACCCGGCCCGCGACATGGTCGAGCGCCACATCCATCACCGTGTCGCGCTCGGCATCGGTCAGCACGAACTGCTCGGAGAAGTTCGCCAGAATGCACAGCCCGTCCGAGCCTGCATCGATCATGAAGTCGAGGCAGCGGCGCTGGCCTTCCAGATCGAGCGTACCGTCATCGTGGAAGATGGTCGGCACGACGGGGAAAACGCCGCGATAGGGTCTGGTCGCTGCAGGCATGGCGGTGCTCAATCCTTGTCTGTGAGAAGGCGGGAAGGGGCGATGAGACGATGCGACCCGGGGAGCCGTTCGGAGGGGGTGCGCGCCGCGCCGTGGCGGCGCAATCCGTTGAAGATGACACCCACCATGGCGTCGGCTGCTCCCTCGACGTCGCGGGCTGCGATGGCATCGACGATCTTCCGATGCGTCATGATGACAATGTCCCGCTCGGGTTCCTCGACCGGTGCGCTCAGCAGGAAGGACGCCCGCAAGGCAACGTCGATGACGCCGCCGACCGAGCGCATGAACGGATTGCCCGACGCATTGGCGACCGCGACATGGAGCGCGAGATCGGCATTGGCGAAGGCCACGGAATCGGACGGCTCGCGCTGCATCGCGGCCAGGCCTGCGCGCATCGCGGCGAGATCGGCCTCGGTTCTGCGCTCCGCGGCCAGGGCCGCCGCGCGAGGCTCGACCGCCAGCCGGATTTCGGCGAGATCGTCCAGGAAGCGGCGGTCTATGCCGGCCTGAAGGTGCCAGGCGAGCAGATCGCTGTCGAACATGTTCCAGGCGGCGCGCTCGCGCACCACCGTGCCGACCCTTGCCTTGGTGGTGAGCAGGCCCTTGGCGACGAGCGTCTTCACGCTTTCGCGCAGCACCGGGCGCGAGACGCCAAAGCGCAGCATCAGCTCGGCATCGCCGGCGAGCTTGGAGCCTTCCTTGGCGCGGCCGGCGATGATGTCGATCGCTATCATCCGCGCCACCTCGGCGTGATTGGAGTGCTCCCGCCGTTCGGGAACCGCGACGATTCCGGGTTTCATGGCGTGGTCCCTTTTGCAGCGGTGCCCCGCACGGAGCGGCGGGCCAGCGCCAGCGTCGCCTGCTGGAAAGCGATGAAGGAAAACAGCAGGACGCCGGTGACGATCTTGGTCCACCAGCTCGACAACGTGCCGTCGAAATTGATGTAGGTCTGGATCAGGCCCTGCATCAGAACGCCCAGGAACGTTCCAGCCATGAAGCCGTACCCGCCTGTCAGCAGCGTGCCGCCGATCACCACGGCAGCGATGGTGTCGAGCTCGACACCCACCGCCGAAAGCGAATAGCCCGACGAGGTGTAGAGCGAGAACACGATGCCCGACAGCCCCGCCAGGAAGCTCGACAGGGCATAGATCGCAACCGTGTGCCGCCCCACCGAGATCCCCATCAGCCCGGTCGAGACCCGATTGCCGCCCAGCGCATAGACGTTCGTGCCGAAGCGCGTGAGATGGAGCAGGATGCCGCCGGCCAGGAAGACCGCGAGCATGATCAGCCCGACGACGCTCAGCCGGCCGCCGCCGGGCAGGCGCAGCGCGAAGTCGGACATCGCGGCGTAGAGCGGCGCGGTGACCGGGATCGACTCGGTCGAGAGCAGGAAGCTCGCGCCGCGCGCCAGGAACATGCCCGCCAGCGTCACGATGAACGGCGGCATCTCGAAGCCCTGGATGAGCGCACCCATCGTGGCGCCGAACAGCGTCGCGACCAGCAGCACGAGCATGAAGGCCAGCAGCGGGGGAATGTTCCATGTCCCGATCGCCAGGGCGAGGAAGACCGTCGTGAACCCCACGACCGAACCGACCGACAGGTCGATGCCACCCGAGATGATCACGAAGGTCATGCCGACCGCCAGGATGCCGAGGAAGGCGTTGTCGGTCAAAAGGTCCGCGATCACGCGCGTCGACAGGAAGGCGGGGAACTGGAGCGCGCAGATGGCATAGCCGAGCGCGAAGACGGCGGCGGTGACGATGACCGGGAGATAGCGCGTCATGCCGCTCTCCGGGCCAGCAGGACGCCGATGGCGGACAGGCGCGGCGATTGCGCCAGCAGCACCACCAGGACGACGACCGCCTTCACCACGAGGTTGAATTCGGGCCTGAAGCCGGCCAGCAGGATGCCGGTGTTCATCGCCTGGATGATCAGCGCGCCCAGCACCGCCAGTGCGAGGCTGAAGCGGCCGCCCAAGAGCGAGCTGCCGGCGATCACGACCGCCAGGATGGCGTCGAGCTCGAGCCAGAGCCCGGCATTGTTGGCGTCCGCGCCCAGGATGTCGGCTGCGGCGACGATCCCGGCCAGGGACGCGCAGAAGCCGCTCCAGACATAGACCGCAATGGTGGTCATGCGCGTCTCGATGCCGGCGAGCGCGCTGGCGCGGGCATTGGCGCCGGTCGCCTCGATCAGGAGCCCGAGCGCGCTGCCGCGGACGACAAGCGCCGCGACCGCCAGCACCGACGCGGTCAGCACCACCGGGACCGGCAGTCCCAGGATCGAACCGCCGCCGAACCAGGCGAGGCCGGGCGAGGTGAAGGTGACGATCCTGCCCTCGGTGATCAGCTGCGCGACGCCGCGGCCGGCGACCATCAGGATCAGCGTCGCGACGATCGGCTGGATGCCGAGCACTGCGACGAGGATGCCGTTCCAGAGCCCGCATAGCAGCCCCGCACCCAGCGCCGCCAGCAGGACGACGGGCAGCGGCTGCGTGTCGGCCAGCGTCGCCGCGAGCGCGCCTGAAATCGCCATCACCGCGCCGACCGACAGGTCGATCCCCCTGGTCGCCACGACCAGCACCATGCCCAGGGAGAGGAGCGCCACGGGCGCACCGCGGTTGAACACGTCGATGAGGCTGCCGAACAGGCGGCCGTCCTGCAGCCTGAGGTCGAAGAACTGCGGCGAAACCGCGAAATTGATCAGCAGCACGATGATGAAAGCTGCGATTTGCGGCAGGCCCTTGCGGGGCAGGGTGAGGCTCATCGGATCGGCTTCCTCACGCCGCCAGCGGGGGCGCGTCAGCCGCGATCGCCTGCAGGATCGCGGTGACGTTGACGGCCTCGCCCTCCAGCGTGGCGATCTGCCTGCGGTCGCGCATCACCACGACCCGATCGGCATAGCTCACGATCTCCTCCAGTTCGGACGAGATCACGACGAGGGCGAGGCCCTCAGTGCAGAGCTGCCGGATCAGGCGGATGATCTCGGCATGGGCGCCGACATCGATGCCGCGCGTCGGTTCGTCGAGAATGAGAAGGCGCGGCTGCGTCGCCAGCCAGCGCGCCAGCAGGGCCTTTTGCTGGTTGCCGCCCGAAAGCAGCCCGATCGGCCGCTCGGGGTCGGGCGGGCGGATGTCGAGCATGGTGATGAAGCGCTGCGCGATCTCGTCCTGCTCCCGCCGCGAGAGCGGATGCAGCGCGCCGCGCCGCGCCTGGACGGCCAGGACGATGTTCTCGCGCACCGTGAGCTCGGCGACGATGCCTTCGGTCTTGCGCTCCTCCGGGCAATAACCGAAGCCCTGCGCGATCGCGTCGCGCGGCGAGGCCAGGCGCACGCTGCGGCCGTCGATGGTGAGGCGGCCGCTATCGGCGGCTTCCACCCCGAACAGCAGGCGTGCTGTCTCCGTGCGCCCCGAGCCGAGCAGGCCGGCGAGCCCGACCACCTCGCCGCTCGCCAGAGCGAGGTCGAAAGGCGCGACATAGCCGGCCTTGCCGAAACCCTCGAACCGGATCGCGCCGCCTGCTGCGGGCGCGGCCTCGGCGGCGTCCTTGGCTGGATGCTCCGAGGTGGCTTCGCTGAGCTCGCGGCCCAGCATCATCCTGATCAGCTCCATGCGCGGCAGCGCTGCCGTTTCGCGCTCGCCGACGAGCTTGCCGTTCCGCAGCACCGTGATGCGGTCGCTGATCGCATAGACCTGGTCGAGGAAATGGGTGACGAAGAGGATGCCGAGGCCCTTGCTGGCGAGACCGCGCATGACGCGGAACAGGATCTCGACCTCATGAGCGTCGAGGCTGGCCGTCGGCTCGTCCAAGATCAGGATCCGTGCCGACATGTCGACGGCGCGCGCGATCGCCACCAGATGCTGCACGGCGACCGAATAATCGCCCAGCGGCGCGCCGACATCGATATCGAGGTCGAAATCACGCAGCAGGGCGGCCGCGCGGCGGCGCATCTCGCCTTCCCTGACGAGACCAAAGCGCATCGGCTGGCGTCCGAGGAACAGGTTTTGCGCGACCGAGAGGTTGGGCAGCAAGCTGACCTCCTGGTAGACGGTCGCGATACCGGCCTGCAGCGCCTCCTGTGCCGAACGGGGCGCGATCTCGGCGCCGTCCAGCGCCACGGTTCCCGCGTCGCGCGCGATGACGCCGGTGACCGCCTTTATGAAGGTCGACTTGCCTGCGCCGTTCTCGCCGAGCAGGGCATGGATTTCGCCATGCCGGAGCGTGACGTCGATGCCGGCGAGCGCGGGAAACCCCGCAAAAGTCTTCGAGAGCCCGCGTACGGCCAAGAGCGGCACGGCGTCGATCGGCGGCGCGGCCTCGATCGGGGGCAGGGGGCGGGTCGGGGGTAAGGACATGGGCAAGAACTCCACGCAGGCCGCGCCGGTGGCGCGGCCGTGGGACCAACCTCAGGAGAGAGCGCGTACGCCCTCAGAGTCTGTTTTGAAACTCGCTCTGGTGAGTCGGCTGGCGCGGATTTCGAGAACCGGAGCGCAGCGGACTTCATGTCCGTGAGCACCGGAAGCGCAGAAAGCCGCGTCAGACGGCCGCCGGAGTAGAGTTTCGGGGCAGACTCTCAGTAGCCGAGGCCCTTCTTGGAATCGTAGACCTTCTGCGGATTGTCGGCGGCGGTATAGAGCTTGGATTCGGTCTGGATCCATTTGGGCGGCACGGTGCCCTTGCTCTTATAGGCGGTCAGCGCGTCGAAGGCGGGGCCGGCCATGTCGGGTGTCAATTCGACCGTGGCATTGGCCTCGCCGGCCGCGATCGCCTTGAAGATGTCGGGCACCGCGTCGATCGAGACGGTCAGCACGTCCTTGCCCGGCTTCAGGCCGGCTTCCTTCATGGCCTGGATCGCGCCGACCATCATGTCGTCATTATGCGCATAGACGGCGCAGATCGACTTGCCGCCGCCCTCGGCCTTGATGAAGCTCTCCATCACTTCCTTGCCCTTGGCGCGGGTGAAGTCGCCCGTCTGGCTGCGCACGACCTTGATGTTGGAGGCCGATGCGATCGCCGTATCGAAGCCCTTCTTGCGGTTGGTCGCGACGCTGGCGCCGACCGTGCCCTGCAGCTCGACGACGTTGCAGGGCTTGGAGCCGACCGTCTTGGCGAGCCATTTGCCGGCGACCTCGCCCTCATGGACGCTGTCGGAGGTCACGGCAGTCAGATAAAGCTCCTTGCCCGCCGGATCGATGTCGCGATCGAGCAGGATGACCGGGATTTTGGCTTCCTTGGCTTCCTTCAGCACGGAATCCCAGCCGCTCGCGACGACGGGAGCGAGGAAGATCGCGTCGACGCCCTGCGCGACGAAGGAGCGGATCGCCTTGATCTGGTTCTCCTGCTTCTGCTGTGCGTCGGCGATCTTGAGCGTGATGTTGCGTTTCTTGGCCTCGCTCTTGGAGACCGATGTCTCGGCTGCGCGCCAGCCCGATTCCGAGCCGATCTGTGAAAAGCCGACTGTGAGTTCCGCCGCGCTGGCGGCATTGAGACCGCCGGCCAGCATGGTCGCGGCAAGCAGCGTGGTCATGGATGAAAGACGGCGCATGAGCTTCTCCCGGAACATTATCAATCGAGGCGCCTCTACGTGCGCAGCCTCGTTCTACCGGGGTCTTTTGAGCCTGTAAATAGTCATACTATCTTACTAATGGGCAGGGACATGCAGGAGCCGCTCAGGCCGTGAAACGATAGAGCGTGCGATGTCGGTAGATCATGCCCGGCGTCAGCCTGGCCGATGGGAAATCCGGACGATTGGGTGCGTCGGGCCAGATCTGCGGCTCCAGGCAAAAGGCGTCGGCCTGGCGGTGAAGCCTGCCGTGCTTTCCCGCCACGCTGCCGTCGAGAAAATTGCCGGAATAGAGCTGGAGACCGGGCTGATTGGTATGGAGCTCCATGATCCGCCCGGAGCGGGGCGCCTCGACGCGAGCGGCCAAACGTAAGCCATCCACCGGCAAGCCGTCCGTCGGCAAACCATCCGCCGGCAAGCCACCCGCAGGAACCAGGCAGAAATTATGGTCGTAGCCGCGGCCGCGCCGCAGCTGTTCGTCGGGGTGCCGGATGCGGGCGCCGATCGGATGCGCCTCGCGGAAATCGAACGGCGTGCCAGTGACGCTTCGCGGCGGCTCCTGCAACGGGATCGCGGTCTCGTCCACCGCAAGGAAATGATCGGCGGCGATCTGCAGCCGATGCTGGAGGATATCGCCTGCCGTGGTGCCGTCGAGATTGAAGAAGCTGTGATTGGTCAGGTTGACCACCGTCGCCCGGTCGCTCGTCGCGGTGATGTCGAGCAGGAGTTCGCCAGGGGCCGGCAGGCTATAGCGCAATCGGGTCTCGACCGTGCCGGGATAACCTTCCTCACCATCGGGGCTGCGGCAGGCCAGCGTCAGCGTGGGAACCGGTCCATCCTCTGCCGAGACGATCCTCCACGCCTTGCGGCTGAAGCCATCGATGCCGCCATGCAACGCATTGGGGCCATTATTGCGGGCAAGCGAAACCTGCGCCCCGTCGATGACGAAGCGGCCGCCCGCGATGCGGTTGGCGTAGCGCCCGACCGTCATGCCGAAATAGCAGCCGGGCCGGGTATAGGGCTCAAGCGCGTCAAAGCCGAGAACGACGTCGTCGATCGCCCCTGCGCTATCCGCCACCAGCAGCGCCTGGAGAGCGGCGCCATAGCTGATGATGCGCGCCGTCAGCCCGCCATCCCGCCTGAGCGTGACGCGCTCGATGGCGGTGCCGTCCGGCAGGTGCCCGAAGATCTCGCGTTCGACCGGCATTCGTCTCTCTGGTTCGGCGCTCTTCGGCAAGTCGATGTCGACAAGCCGAGGCTCACCGTCATGACTGAAGTCTGCCGCCGCAGCGGTGCGATGTACACCGTTCTCATATCCGCCGGCATGCAGCCCGCGGTGAGCGCAGTGTCCGGGGCCGGTCAGCCTGTTCGCAGCCGCGGCATCGCGGCGGCCTGTTCGGTCTGGTCTTCGATCAGGCTGATCAGGTACTGCGCTCCGTCTTCACCGCCCGAGGCGGGAAGATGCCGGATCGCCGCGACACGCTCGCCATTACCGGGCGTCGTTATCCTCCGGATCGCGACCGCGGCGGCCTTGACGGGCGGGGCCTTGCTGGTGCCCTCGATCGCCTCGGCGGTCTCCTCGCCGAAGACATCCCTTGCCGTTCGTCCGACGATGGCGGCACGCGGCAGGCCGAACAGGGTTTCCGCGGCCCGGTTGACGAGCAGATAGCGGTGGCTGAGCGCGTCCTTGGCCAGGATGGCCTCGTGCACATTCTCGACGATCGTTCCAAACAGGCGCTCCATCCGCTCAAGCGTCTGCTGCAACTGCTGCTGTTTGGTGAAGTCTTCATGGGTCGCGACCCAGCCGCCATCGGGTGTCGGCTGCTCGAACACGCGGATCTTGCGGCCGTCCTTCAAATCGACATGGCTTACCGACGGTTGACCGAGCGCGATCCGGGTCAGGATCGTTCTGACGTAGGTCTTGCTGTCTCCGGAAAACAGGCCGGATTCGGCGCGGTATCGCAGTATGTCGCGAAGATTGCAGCTCGAAGCCATGATCTCCTTCGGCAGATTATACATCTTCCGGTAGGATTCGTTCATGAGAATGACGTTCGCGTGCACATCGAGCATGATCAGGCCCTGGGCCATATTGTTGATCGCCGCAATGAGATGGACCTTGTTCTCTTCGAGGTGATCGCGTTCCCGCGATGTCGCCAGTTCGCTCTTCTGGAGCTCACGGTTTCGCTCAGTCGTGCTCTGCAGTTGCTGGACAGCCAAGGCGAGCTTGCCGATTTCATCCTTTCTGCCGGCGTACGGGATCGCTGCCAGAACCTTGCCGGAGGCGATGCTGTCGGCTGCCCATGTGATGGCGAGCAGCGGCTCGATCACCGAGGCCTTGAACAGAGAGGCTGTCAGCCAGGTCAGGGCGATAGCGCCGATGCCGAGGATCATCAGCAATACGGTGGTGAACTCGACCTGCTCTCCCAGCTTGGCGTTGGCGTGGGCGCGCTTGAAGTAGACCGTCGCGAGAGCCGCGAGATCCTCGTTGAGTGCGATGCGCACCGTGCGGTTCGCGTCGTTGTCTCCCCATTCACGACCCGCCGCCTGACTGACGACGTTCGCGCGCCGCACGAGCTCTGCGCGGAAACGGATAAACTCGGAGACACGGGTCTTGAAGGCCGCGAAGAGTTCCGTGTCGTCATCACGAACGATCCGCTGCCATTGATCCATGACCTCGGCCAATTCGCGGTTTCGCCGCAGGAGCGCGTCGCCATAGCGCTTCACAGTCGCCATATCGCTCGACATGTAGATGCCGCGCGATTCCATAACGACGGCGAAGATCAGGCCGTTGACCTTTTCGACGTTGGTGGCAGCCTGCGAGGAAACGTCAAGTTGCCTGTGATAGGCGGATTGTTCGCGGACCGAATAAACCGAAAGCCCGACCAGCATCAAAATCAGGATTAATAAACCGGCAAAGGCAGCATAAAATTTTACTTTTATACTGGATTCATGCAGGCTGTACGGTAATTTATTCGTTAACGCAGCCATTACATCTGCCTTTTGTCGCCCCTGTTTTGAGGTTTATAGCGTAGAGTATTGAATTTTTCTTTCGATCCAGCGTTTTTGAAGTTCGCTCGATTGAGCGCCTTCTGCGCAGGGCGCCCGCCGGCGGCGGCGCAATGGGCCTGTCCGCGAGCCAGCTAGTGGATAGAACCTAACGCTTGGCACGCACCCAGGACTGTCCTTCCGGCACGTCGCAAGCGACGGCCCACGCTGAATCCCGCAGGACTAACGTCTCAGGTCGGCCCCTGGTCAGCGCCTACAGAGCACTAGAAAATTGCGAAGGGCGGCACCGACGCGCTTGTCCCGCCTTACGGCCAACAACGTCTCAACCTCGCTCATATCGCGAGGCAAGGCATGGACCCGAAGGCTGTCGGCATAGTGCGACCCGGCGACGACGGCACGGGGCAGCAATGTGATGCCCATGCCCGCCGCGACGCAGCCCAGCAATCCGTCGAGCGTGCCGAGTTCCAGCCGGTTGAAGGCAGGCAAACCGATCCCGGCCAGCACATGCTCCAGTCGCTGACGATACGAACAGCCGATGCGGAACATCAGCGCAGTCAGACCGTCGGAGGCAGATTGGCGCAGGGCCTCAAGCGTATCGATGGCCGGGTCTGTCACGAGGACGAGTTCCTCGGTGAAGGCCAGGACGACATCGAGCTCCGGATGGTTGATTGGTCCGGCCACGAAGGCGCCGTCCAGCCTTCGGGCGACGACCTCATCGATCAGATGCGCAGTGGGCCCGGTGACAAGCGTGAACTTCACATACGGGCAATCGCGATGAAATCGCGCGAGCAGCGCCGGCAGGCGTACGGCAGCGGTCGTCTCCATCGATCCGATCTTCAACATACCGCGGAGCGCGCCGTCGTCCCGCGCGGCTTCCTTGGCCTCATGGAACAAGACGATCAGGTTTTCGGCATAAGGCAGCAGGCGCTCACCAGCCTCCGTGAGCATCATGCCGCGGCTTTGACGGTCGAATAAGGCAAGGCCGATCTCCTCCTCGAGCTTCTTGATGCGCGTCGTCACGTTCGACGGGACCGTGTTCAACTCGCGGCCCGCTGCGGTGATACGCTTACCCTTGGCGACTTCGAGAAAGGTGCGGAGATCGATGAGGTCCATGGAGTGCATTCTGCTCAAGAGAATGGAATGTTCAGATTAATTCAATTCTACAGAACACAAAGCCCTTTTACGGTAGGTCACACCTTGTCGGGAAGGGGGATTATGGCGCTCACGACCGTTCACACTCGATCGCTGGATACCCGGGGTCCAGTCACGCTCGCGCCCAAGCGCTCGCTCGCTTTGTGGTCGAGGCGGCTGAAGGGCTCATGGTCCGCTTGCCGCGTCGTCGCCCTCCCGCTGCGCGTGGCGGTTTGAGCAAGCCGGATGGATCGTCCCATGCAGCTCTTCTTCAACCGGACCTCGCCTTACGCCAGGAAGGCGCGCGTCGCAGTCATCGAGCTCGGCCTGGAGCAGCAGGTTACCTTCGTCGAGATCGATCCATGGACAGAGCCAGCGGAGCTGGTGAACGTCGCTCCTCTGTCCAAGGTCCCAGCCCTGCTTCTTGCTGATGGCAAGCTGGTCACCGAAAGCGACACGATCCTGCAGGTTCTGGATAGTTTGGCGCCGAATGGCCAATTGTTGCCGGCCGCTCCCGCCCAGCGGCGCGACGGCCTGGCCCGCGCTGCGCTCTGCCAAGGGCTGATCGATGCGAGCTTCATCACAGTGATCGAGGGGCGCCGGCCTGAGCCGCTGCGCTGGTCCGACTGGGTGATGCGGCAAGAACGGGCCATCGCGCGCGCCTTGTCGTTCATCGACGCCTCCTTCGCGCTGGTCCCGGGGCGCTTCGATGCAGGGGACATCAGCTTTGCCTGCGCACTCGCCTATCTCGACTTTCGCCTCCCGCATATCGAATGGCGCGAGCCGCACCCGCGTCTTGCGCAGTGGCTCGACGACGTCTCAGCCCGACCATCCATGATCGCGACACGCCCCGCATGACCTTCGCTTCCGCAACGCCATTCGCCAGTCGGCACCTTGCCGATCTTTTCAGTACGCCCGCCATGCGTGCGGTCTTCAGCGAGTTGCGGACGCTGCAGGCGATGCTCGACGTGGAGGTGGCGCTGGCTCGTGTTCAGGCGCGTGCCGGCCTGATTCCAGTCGAGGCGGCCGAGGCCATCGCAAACGCTGCCGACGCCGCTGCACTCGATCTCGACGAGTTGGCCGCAGGCACGCTTCGGGCGGGCCTGCCGATCGTCAATCTGGTCGAGCAGTTCATCCGGCTCACGGGACCGGCTTATGGCGAGTTCGTCCATTGGGGCGCGACCAGCCAGGACATCATGGACACGGCTCTCATCCTGCAGATCCGTGATGCTCTGGCGCTGGTCGAGCAGGACCTCGACCAGCTCGCGCAGGCCTTGGCCGAACTCGCCCGCCGAGAGCGGGACACCGCCATGGTCGGGCGAACCAAGCTTCAGCACGCGCTGCCGATCACGTTCGGCTTCAAGGCCGCCGTGTGGCTTTCCAGTCTGATGCGCCATCGGCAGCGCCTGGGCGAGCTTAAGCCGCGCCTGCTGCAAGTGCAGTTCGCAGGGGCTGTCGGCACCCACGCCGCGCTTGGCGCCGATGGTCCCAACATCTGCCAGGCCCTGGCTGAAGAACTGGGGCTGGCCCGACCGCTCATCGCCTGGCACGCCGTGCGCGACACGCTGGCGGAAGCCATGACCTTCCTGGGCCTGTTGTCGACGAGCCTCAGCAAGATTGCCGGCGACATCGCGCTGATGGCGCAGACGGAGGTCGGCGAGGCGCTGGAGCCGGGCGGTCCGGGGCAGGGCGCCTCCAGCACGATGCCGCACAAACGCAACCCGATCACCTGCGAACGGATTCTGAGCAGCGGCCTCGCATTGCGTCGTCTTGTGGGCAGCTTTCTGGATGCCTCCATTCACGATCATGAGCGGGCGACCGGTCCCTGGCAGGCCGAATGGCTTCTGCTGCCGGAGGCCTTCCTGCTGATCTCGGGCTCGCTGAAGGCCTGCCTGACCCTGTGCTCCGGCCTCAAGCTCCAGCCAGACGCCATGCGAACCAATCTCGACCGGACGCGGGGGCTGATCGCCGCCGAGCAGGTGATGATGACGCTCGCGCCGCATATGGGCCGGCACCACGCTCACGACGTCGTTGGCAATGCCTGTCGCAGCGCGGCCTCCTCTCACACCTCGCTGGCCGAGGCGCTGGCGCGCGACCCTGCTGTCACGGGCCTCCTTACCCCCGAGCAGATTGCATTCGCCGCCGACCCGGGCCGCTACACCGGCCAGGCGGGCGAAGAAGTCGACCGTGTCCTCCTCGCCTGGTCACACGCACCTCACAGCTGATTCCTCCGAGCTCTGTCCGTCGTTTCAACAGGAAGGCCGAGATCATGAAGCGTGCTTTGACAACGTGTCTGATACTCGCCGCAGCGCAGGCATTCCTCTCTTCAGGCAACGCCCAGACACCTTATCCAAGCCGACCGATCAGTCTGGTGGTTCCCTTTGCGGCCGGCGGCCCGAACGACGTCATGAGCCGCATCGTGTCCGAGCATATGTCTCGCACGCTCGGGCAACCCATCATGATCGAGAATGTGTCCGGCGCGGGCGGCACGACGGGATCGGGCCGGGTCGCCCAGGCGCAACCCGACGGGTACACCCTCGTCAGTGGCCATGTCGGCACCCATGCCGCGGCTCCGGCGCTCTATCCGAACCTCCGCTACGATCCGCTGAAGGACTTTACGCCGGTGAGTCTGGTGGCGGAAACGCCCATCGTGATCGCGGTGAAGCGCGACTTCCCGGCGTCGTCTCTCCAGGACTTCGTCGATGTCGCAAGGCAACGCGGCGCGGCTCTCACGCAGGGCCATGCGGGCGTTGGCTCGATCAGCCACATCAGCTGCCTCCTGCTCATGTCGGCCTTGAATCTGAAGCCGGCCGAGGTTCCCTATCGCGGCTCTGCACCCGCCATGACCGATCTTGTCGCGGGTCAATACGATTTCACCTGCGCTCTGCTCGTCGATGCCCTGCCGTTCATCAGCGGCGACCGGCTGCGGTTCCTCGCCGTCTCCGCTCCCGCGCGCGTGCCGCAACTCCCGGCTACGCCGACGGCCGCCGAGGCAAACCTCCCGCAATTCGTCGCCTCCAGTTGGTTCGCTTTCTATCTGCCGCGCGCAACGCCAATCGCAATCCGGGACCGACTGGCCAATGCCGTCGATGCCGCCCTCAACGATGTGAGCGTACGAAAGAAGCTGGAAGCAGCAGGGATGATTCTTCCCGCCTCGGATCAGCGCGGCCCGGATGCATTGACAAGAAAGATGGTCGAAGAAATCGGTAAGTGGAGAGATATTATCAAGAAAGCGAACATTCAGCTAAATTAGGTTGTTTCCAGAGATTCTGGAAGAGGTTGGTGGATTGTAGGTTTCGCGACCGGGATGTCGCAAGGCATGATATCCGGAGTTGCTGCTTATCTGTAAATATTGTACTCGGTACGGCCGCCTAATCTGAGCCGTAAACTGAGTAACGACTTACAGATTCCGCATTTTATGAACGAGAAGCATGTCTATTTCGCTCGAAGACGCGCTAGACCCACCCGCCATCCACGACATAATGCTGCGCGGTGCAGGCTGACGCTTCATCCGATGCGAGGAAAACGGTGAACTTCGCCAATTCGTCCGGCGTCAGCCGGCGCTTGAGGCATTGCCGCCGCATCAGCTCGGCCTCGCTCTCCGGCGTCAGCCATTTCTCGATCTGTCGCTCGGTCATGATCCAGCCGGGCGCGATGGCGTTCACGCGGATGTTGTAGGCGCCGTAATCGCGCGCCAGCGAGCGGGTGAGACCGATCACGCCGGATTTGCTGGCGGTGTAGGCGGCCATGCCGCCTTGGCCCGCCATCCAGGAGGTCGATCCGAAGTTGATGATGGCGCCGCCATTGTTGGCCTTCATGTCCGGCAGCACGGCTTGCGCCGCGAAGAACTGGTGCTTCAGGTTGACCGCAATCCGATCGTCCCAATACTCCGGCGTTACCTCCTCGGTCGCATGCCGCTCATCATGGGCCGCATTGTTCACGAGGATTTCAATCGGCCCATGCAGCGCGCGCGCCTGTTCGATGCCGGCCCTCAGTGCCGGGATGTCGGTCAGGTCGACAGGCTGGAAATGCGCCGCCAATCCAGCCGCGCGCAGGTCCTGCGCCAGCGCCTCGCCGGCGTCGTGCATGATGTCGAACAGCACCACGGTGGATCCCTGCTCGGCAAATCGACGCGAGATCGCCGCGCCGATGCCTGAAGCGCCGCCTGTGACCAGAACCACCTTGCCGGCAAGATCGCGATATAGGGCAGCCATCATCAACTCCGACATGCATTGGCGCTGACCGCTCGGCGCGGTTCCGCCGTGAACGGCCAGTCAGTTGCGGTACGGACGAAAGCATTCGGCGAGCGGTCATGCAACGCATTTTCTGAGTTGCGTACCTCAGAATTTGAGTTAGGTTGGCGTCAACCCGCAGACAGACGGGACTGGGAGGATGCGATGCGATTTTTCACGAGGCTGGCGCTCGCCGCCGCAGGATTGACATTGGCCGCCGGCGCAGCCGCCGCGCAGACCACCGTCCGTTGGCTCCATCTCGAGCAGAACCCCGCCCAGGTGAAGATCTGGGAGGAGGTCGCCCGGCGCTTCGAGGCCAAGAACGCCGGCGTCAAGGTCGAGATGCAGTTTCTGGAGAACGAGGCCTACAAGGCCAAGCTTCCGACCATCCTGCAGTCCAAGGACCGGCCGCACATTCTCTATTCCTGGGCCGGCGGCGTGCTGAAAGCCCAGGTCGAGGCCGGGGTTCTGGAGGATGTCACCGCCGGCGTCGGCGCCTACAAGGACAATCTTTCGGCGAGCGCAGTCGCGGCCTTCGCGATCGATGGCAAGCTCTACGGCCTGCCTTACACGGTCTCGCAGGTCGGGTTCATGTACAACAAGGATCTCTTCGCCAAGGCTGGCGTCGACGGCGGCGCGATCAAGACCTGGGACGACCTCCTGGCCGCGGTGAAGACGCTCAAGGCTGCCGGTGTCACGCCGATCGCCGTTGGCGGGCAGGACAAGTGGCCGCTGCATTTCTACTGGACGCATCTCGCGGTCCGGCTCGGCGGCAAGCCGGCCTTCGAGGCCGCGCTCAAGGGCCAGAATGGCGGCTTTGAAGGCGAGGCCTTCCAGAAGGCCGGCGAGTTGATGAAGCAGCTTGTCGATCTCGAGCCGTTCCAGAATGGCTTCCTTGGCTTCAAGAACCAGCAGGCGCTCGGCTTCTTCGGTGATGGCAAGGCCGCGATGAACCTCGCGATCTCTAGTCACTCAGCGACGCAGCGAGCGCTGGCGGCCGACAAGAAGGGCATCTCCGAGGAGAAGCTGGGCTGGTTTGACTTCCCGATGCCCGCCGGCGCCAAGGGCCGGCCGTCCGATACGCTTGGCGGCGTCAATGGCTGGATCATCACCAAGGGCGCGCCGAAGGAGGCGGTCGAATTCGTCAAGTTCTTCATCTCCGACGAGGTCCAGCGCGAGCTCGCCAAGCAGAATTTCATCATCCCGACCTTCAAGGGGGCGGAAGCGGCCCTGAGCGCCGCCTTCATGCAGAACGTGGCCAGGAACATCGCCGCGTCCCAATACCACCAGAACTTCTACGATCAGGATCTGGGCCCCTCGGTCGGCCGGGTGGTGAATGACGCGACGGCCGAGATCGCCGGCGGCTCAATGACGCCGAAACAGGCCGCCAAGGCGATCCAGGACGCCTTCAAGCAAGGCAATTGAGCAAGCTAGGCAATTGAGACCGGGCCCGGGCGCCTCAACCTGCGAGCGACATCGATGTCTCAGTACAGCGGAGCGGCCGTCATGAGCGGCAAGCCTGCAGCCTCCGGTGCTCGCCGGAGAGCGGCGACCGACGGACGCCTCGCCTCGCTCCTGCTGTTCCTGCCGCCGGCGCTGTTGCTGTTCACCTTGTTCGTGGTGCTGCCGATTGGCGAGGCAGCCTGGTATTCCGGCTTCAACTGGAACGGGTTTGGCAGCCCGACGCGCTGGATCGGCTTCGACAATTACCGCTTCGTCTTCGATTCGCGCGGCTTCGGCACGGCGTTTCGCAACAACCTGCTGATCATCGCGGTGTCGCTGGTGATCCAGCTGCCTCTGGCGCTGACGCTGGCTCTCATCCTCGCCGAGAAGTTTCGCGGCTCGGTGGCGCTGCGAATGCTGTTCTTCCTGCCCTATGTGCTGGCCGAGGTCGCGACCGGCCTGATCTTCAGCTTCATCTATGACGGTAATTACGGCCTGCTCGCCTCGATCTATCGGGCTTTTGGGGCCGAGGCGCCGCACTTGCTCGCCAGCACGCAGACCTCGATGCTGGCCATCCTGGTCGTCGTCATCTGGAAGTATTTCGGCTTCCACATGATGCTGTTCATCGCCGCGCTGCAGGGCATGGACCGAAACCTGGTCGAGGCGGCGCGGATCGACGGCGCCTCGCGCTGGCAGGTGCTGCGCCATGTGGTGATCCCGCTGCTTTACCCGACGATCCGCCTCTCCGTGTTCTTCGCCGTCGTCGGCTCACTGCAGCTCTTCGACCTCGTCATGCCGCTGACCCGGGGCGGGCCGGCCGACTCCTCCAACACGATGGTCAGTTTCCTTTACAACAACGGCGTCTCGCGCATGCGCGTCGGCTATGGCAGCGCCATCGGCGTGATCCTGTTCGTGATCTGCGTGACCTTTGCCATCACCTACAAACGCTGGTTCATGCGCGATGAGTGACACGTCCATCGTTGGCCGCCGGCCACTCGACCTTATCGTCGTCTACAAGATCCTGTTCCTCGCGCTGGTGGCGGCATTCGTCGCTGTGCCGCTGCTGGCGACCTTGCTCGGCGGCTTCAAGACGCTCGGTGAGCTGCGCACCAATCCGTTCGGCCTGCCTGAGACATGGGAGTGGCAGAACTACACGGACATCCTGTTGTCCAAACGCTACTGGCAGTTGCTGTGGAACTCGTTCGTGATCGGGAGCTTCACCGTCGTCCTGACGCTGCTCGTGGCGTCGATGGCGGCCTTCGCCTTTGCTCATATCCATTTCTTCGGCAGCTCCATGTTGCTGAGCTATCTCACCATGGGACTGTTGTTCCCGGCCGCCACCGCCATCCTGCCGCTCTTCATCAAGGTTCGCGATCTCGGCCTGCTGGACAATTATTTCGGCGTCATTCTGCCTCAGGTCGCCTTCAGCCTGGCCATGAGCATCCTGCTCCTGCGGCGCTTCTTCAAGGATCTGCCCCACGAGTTGCTGGAGGCCGCGCTCGTTGATGGTTGCAGCTACTTCGCCTTCTTCCGTCACGTGACGCTGCCTCTGTCGCGACCGATTCTCGCGACCGTCGGCACCATCACCTTCGTCCACAGCTGGAACAGCTACCTGATGCCTCTGGTGATGCTGAATTCCGAACAGCTTTATCCCTGGCCGCTCGGCATCATGATCTATCAGGGTGAATTCTCGTCGGAATGGCACCTGATCCTGGCGTTCATCACGCTGACGCTGCTGCCGACGATCCTGCTCTTCATCTTTGCTCAGAAGCACATCGTCGCGGGCCTCACCGCCGGCGCGGTCAAGGGCTGAGCGCGTCTCGAATAACCGGCCTTAGACATCAGCTATGGAGACAAGAATGCGCAAAGTCGGAATCGGCGTCATTGGCTGCGGCAACATCAGCACGAAATATCTTGAGGCGATGCGGCAGTTTCCGATGGTGGAGCTCAAGGCTGTCGCAGATATGCGCAGCGCCGCGGCGGAGAAGCGTGGCGCCGAGTTCGGCGTGCCCGGGCTGCGCGTGGGCGAACTCCTCAAGCGCGACGACGTCGAGATCATCGTCAACCTGACCGTTCCGCTCGCCCATACCGATGTCAGCCTCGCGGTGCTCAATGCCGGCAAGCATGTCCACTCCGAGAAACCGCTTGGCATCAACACGGTCGAGGCCCGCAAGGTCATGGATCTCGCCGCCCAGAAAGATCTGCGCGTCGGCTGCGCGCCGGACACCTTCCTCGGCGGTGGCCACCAGACCGCGCGGAAGCTGATCGACGACGGCGCGATCGGCACTCCGGTGGCCGGCAGCGCCTTTTTCGGCTGCCCCGGCCATGAGAGCTGGCATCCGGCGCCGGGTTTCTACTATCTGCGCGGCGGCGGCCCGATGCTCGACATGGGGCCCTACTACATCACGGATCTGGTGCAGTTGCTGGGGCCCGTGGCCGGCGTGATGGGTTCGACGGCGCGGCCGCGCTCCGAGAGGCGCGTCACCAGCCAGCCGATGAACGGCGCGCTGATCCCGGTCGAGGTCGAAACCCATGTCGCCGGGACGCTGGAGTTCGAGAGCGGTGCCGTGGTCTCGATCACGATGAGCTTCGATGTGCCTCAGCACACCCATTCGCCGATCGAGATCCATGGCGACAAGGCAAGCCTGCTGGTGCCCGATCCGAACAAGTTCGGCGGCGAGGTCAAGATCGCCAAGCCGCGGGGCAGTTGGGAATCGGTTGCCCTTTCGCATGGCCATGCCGATGGCGAGTTCCGCTCGATCGGCGTTGCCGATATGGCCGCCGCGATCATTGCAGGCCGCCCGCATCGCGCCAGCGGCGCACTCGCCTTCCACGTCCTCGAGGTGATGGAGGCATTCCAGAAATCGGCCGACGAGGGGCGCCGGATCAAAATCGAGAGCCGTGTCGAGAGACCGGCTCCCCTGCTCGCCGGGCGCACGACCGGCCAGATCGACTAAACCGAAGCAAGATCGACTGAACGAAAGATGACGAGAATGCGCAAGGCGATGATCGTATGGGGCGGCTGGGCGGGTCACGATCCCGATCTCTGCGCCTCGATGATGAGGGGCTGGCTGAAGGCTGAAGGGTTCGAGGTGCGCGTCGAGACCTCGACGGAGGCCTTTCTCGATCCCGCGATCCGCGATCTGTCCCTGATCGTGCCGATCTACACGATGTCGAAGATCGAGAAGCCGGAGGCGCTGGCGCTGTGCGATGCCGTCCGTGGCGGGGTCGGGCTGGCCGGCCACCATGGCGGCATGTGCGACGCGTTCCGCGATTCTGTGGACTACCAGTTCATGTGCGGCGGCCAGTGGGTTGCCCATCCCGGCAACATCATCGACTACAAGGTCGATATTACGAGGCCAGATGACCCGATCATGGCTGGCATCTCCGGTTTTGAGCACCGTTCGGAGCAGTACTATATGCATGTCGACCCCGCCAACGAGGTCCTGGCGACGACGCGGTTCAGCGGCGAGCATGCCTCCTGGATCGACGGCGTCGAGATGCCGGTCGTGTGGAAGAAGCGCTATGGGCAGGGCCGTGTGTTCTACTGCTCGCTGGGGCACCGCGCCTATGAGCTGGATCTGCCGGAGATACGCACCATGCTGACGCGCGGGATGCTCTGGGCGGCGCGATAATGGGGGCAGGAGACGCAGCGATCATCGGCGCAGGGGTCATCGGCCGGGCGACGCTGGAGCGGGCGACGCTGGAGGATGTCGCGCGCGCCGCGGGCGTGTCGCTCGCGACCGCGGACCGCGTCGTCAACCGCCGCGACGGCGTGCGCGACAAGACGATCGCGCGGGTCGAGGCGGCCGTCTCCAGGCTCGGCTACCGGGCCGATCCCGCAGCGGCCCGTCTCGCCCGCAATCAGAACTTCCGCTTCCTCTTCGTGCTGCCCAGCGGAGCCAACAGCTTCATGACCATGCTGGGCGAGCAGGTCGCGCGTACCGCCGAGTGGCTCGCCGCCCAGCGCGCCTTCATCGATGTGGAGCATGTCGACGTCTTCGATGCCGATGCGCTGGCGCGCGTCCTCGAGGGCGTCTTGCCCGGCTATCACGGCGTTGCGACGATCGCGCTCGATCATCCGCGCGTGCGCGCCGCAATCGACGATCTCACCGATCGCGGCGTCCCCGTTGTCACTCTGGTCTCCGACGTGCCGAGCGCGCGGCGCCTGCATTATGTCGGCATCGACAATCCCGCTGCGGGACGCACAGCGGCGACGCTGATGGGCCGCTTCCTGCGCGGCCGCCAGGGCGTCGTCGCTGTGGTCGCCGGTTCGCTTTCGCTACGCGACCATGCAGAGCGCCTCTATGGCTTCAATCAGGTCATGGCGCGCGAATTTCCTGATCTGATCATGCTCCCAGTGGTACAAGGGCGCGACGACAACGAGCAAACGCTGGCAGCGACAGCGGCCCTGTTACGGCAGCATGCTGATCTCGTCGGTCTCTATAATGCCGGCGCCGGCAACCGTGGCATTGCAGCAGCGCTGCAGCAGGCCGGTCGTGCCCAGGAGACCGTCTGGATCGCTCATGAATTGACGCCGCATACACGGCGCTTCCTGCTGCACGGCGACATCGACGCGATCATCAGCCAGGATCCAGGTCACGAAGCGCGCTCGGCGGCGCGCGTGCTGCTGGCATATTGCTCAGGCGATCGGCTGGTGGCGGATCAGGAACGCATCGGGATCGACATCTTCCTGCGGGACAATCTGCCTTGATCTTGGCGTCCAATATCTTGGCGTCCAGGCCAAGATTTTCTCGACCCAGCGATCTCTCCTGATCTTTCTGATCCCTGCATCTCGGCAAGTACCGCGTACACTGTACCAGAATTTACTATTGAATACAAAGTTTGGCGGTTTTGTCTCCCGCTAATAGCCGCGTTTTGGGCTCTGCATATCCATGGCCGTCCCCAAGACGGAAGGCAATGGTTTTGACGCTGTATTCACGGGCTCCTAACGCCCGAATGACGACCGCAACCTATCGTGGCTTTCACCGCACCCGCCACGAGGGGCACTTCTCCAATGAGCCGTTTTCACCCTTGTAACATCCGTCTTTGCCCGACTGTAGCATCGTGGAGACTGGTCGAGAGGGCCTTCAAGGCAAGCGCCACATACTATGACGAGAGCAGATCTGGCCTCGGGGTCGATGCGGGCGCTTTCCTCCGGTCAATTGGGCGGCCGATATGAAGGCCCCTCGATCCGCGGTCGACTGGTATCAGCGCCTGCCTGGCTTGGAGGCCTTGCACGCTCTCGGCGAAGGCGACCCTCGTGTCCGTATCGCTGTTCTCGATGGCCCTGCTCGGGGCTACGGCGTCATCCAGACGGAGGGCTCCGATGCCGCGCTTCGGCACGGAACGGCGATCGCTTCGATCATCGGAGGGCCAAGAGATCGGGCGCCAGCCGGCTTAGCGCCTGCATGCACAGTTGATCTCATCAATATCTATCCCGTCCTAGCCGAGCATTCATCTTCGCCGACATGCAGCTACACCGATCTGGCGCGATACATTCGCCAGGCAATCGGCTCCGGCGCGAATATCATCAACATCAGCGCTTCCCGGCAAATCGAAGGCACTGCCTTCTCCGCCGAGCTTAGTGACGCCGTAGCGGAAGCAGAGCGGTCAAATGTCCTGATCGTGGCGGCTTCCGGGAACGACGGCTGTTCGTGCGACACGCTTCCGGCGGCTTTGCCCAACGTGCTCGCGGTCGGCGCCCATGACCACGCCGGCAAACCTTTGCCGATGAGCAATTGGGGCATGAGCATGCGGACTCAGGGCATCCTCGCCCCCGGACTGGATGTTCCGAGCGCTTGCCTGGAAGGCGGGGTTTGCCGTTTCGACGGTACGAGCTTTGCCGCGGCGATCGTCTCCTCGATCGCGGCCTTGTTGATGAGCGTCGATGTGACACGAGGCATCGCCCCGAGCGGAGCGCGCATCCGGCACATCCTCACGGCCTCCGCCGACCCATGCATCCCGGAGAATACCGGACAATGCGGTCCGTTTCTGCTTGGGCGCCTGAACATAGCTCGGGCGCTTCGCATGTTGACCGAAACCACCACGCCTAACCAACAGGGGAGTAACATGGACACGATCAATGAGTTGGCGGGCTCAGGCCTCGCCAGCATGCGTGCTCTCGCACCTGCCGGCGAGCAGCGGGCCACCCATCACCCAATGCCTGGTCCGGGTGATGGCATCACCCCAGCCTGCGGCTGCGGCGGAAAGTGCGACGGAAAATGCGGAGGCGGCGCAGGCTGTACCTGCGGCGAGAAACCCAAGCCGCAGCTCGCCTATGCGATCGGTCGGCTTGGCGTCAGCTTCTCGACGCTTGCGCGCCGGGACTCGATCTGGCGCAGCGTGAACGGCGGGATGGAGGGCGACCTCAAACCGATCAGCAACGCCGCTCTGCTCGATCTCTTCGGCAAGCAGCCTTTCCAAACTCAATCGGTGCTCTGGACGCTGAGCCGGACCGAAGTGCCGATGTATGCCATCGTCCCCACTGGAGCCTTCGCGGCGGAGACCTATAAGTGGTTCGTCGAGGAATGGGCGGATGCCGAGGTCGAATTTGCTTCGATTCCTGGCGTCATTGCCGGTCAGACCACTCTTTATGACGGCAATGTGGTCGATGTGCTCGTCCCCGACCTGCGGGGCATGCACAGCTGGTCGGTCGGGGCCTACACAAAGGCGATCGTCGACGAGCGCAAGAAGGTCGAGCCAAAGGCCTCCGAGGCGATCCTGAAGCAGGACGTCTCGCGGTTCCTCGGCAAGATCCTGTTTAGCATCCGCAATAAGGGCGTGACGCCGCAGGATCGCGCGCTGAACGCGGCCGCAACGAATGCCTTCAACTTCAGCGAAGTCCTGAAGGATGCCGGCCGCGAGAGCATGACGTTGCGCGATATCTCTGTCGAACGCAGTCCGATCAATCGGGCTGGGAGTGAGTATTACGACGTCCTTCTGACATTCTTCGATCCAAGACGACGCACAGAAGTCGCGCCGTTGCTGGCCCGCTTCACTATTGACGTCAGTGATACGGTGCCAGTCCTGATCGGTGAGCCAACCGTCTGGTACGAATACTGATAATTATGGCTCCCGGGCATCCCGCCCGACGAGGAGAGGAGAGAAACCATGAAGATGCCTCAACATTTCAAGGCGAGACCAAAGGCCGAAGGCCGCCCCGCGCAGCCGGTCCGACAGCCGGCGCAGGCGGGGGCGGTGGCGCCCGCAGGCTGCTGCGCCTGGGTCGAACTACCTTTCGTCGGGCGCCACTGCGTCTCAGAATCACCGTTCTGCCCATAAGGGAGCGCATCATGAAACTTCCAACCAAATCGTCCCCTACGTTCCGTTCGCTGGACCAGATCGGCGCCGCTCAGTTGATGCGGTATGATGATGGCGTCAGCCCTCAGGGCTGCGACTTTTTTAAGAAGGCAGCGTGCGCGGTTTCGATCGCCGCCTGCGTCGCCAGCGGCACGCCGGTTCCGGCCTGCCTTGCGGCTGCGGCGCCGCATTGTCTCGAGTGCCTTTGAGGTATGATCCGTTCGGTTAAACCGAACTCTGCCAGAGGCGATCATCATCGCCTCTGGCGCCAGCCGTCGGTCCATCCGGATGCGACATCAAGGCAACGGGAGCAGCACTGTCTCGCAGACCGACCGCCTGCGCCGCCGCCCCATCAATCGAACACCAGATACTCCCAGCAAAACAGGTCGATATGCAGGGCCGAGATGACCCCATATCCCGGGGCCGGCACGCCATATTCGTCCACGTCTGCATTTCTGCCGAAGTCGCGGCCGAGGCTGTTGCGAAAGATGAACCAGCCGAGATCGTCGGGCTCTTTTCCTTCCTGAAAGCCTATGAGGCAGACAGCGTGGCCGGCGAAGGGCAAAGCTTGGGCGGGGATATCGTGCCCCTTATCGCATGGTGCCCGGACAACGCCCTGACTCTGCGCTTCTACCGTCGCCCAATTACCGACCTTGCCGTTCTCGCCCGTCGGCCATACCGGGACGGCGACGACCACCGGCTTCCCGGTGGACAAGGCGTCATGAAACAGCCGTGACAGGCGCGCCCCTCTCGGCCCTTTCGGCAAATGCGCATAACCGAATTTCGCGGCTTCCAGCTTCCTCGCCTTGGCGTCCTCATTCGCAGCGAGTAACGTGCTCGCGAGCTCGTTTGCGTTCCTAGGCTCAACCCACGTAATATTGAAGCCATCCTCGGTTCGTCCAAATCTGGCCGAGCTATAAGTCAGTTTGACCTCCAGACATGCCCCAAAGGTTGAAATCACATCTCGCGCCTGGCTGAGCAGCGTTGCTCCGTCTTGATAGCCCACAGGCGGATCACTTGTGATTGGAAATTCACAACGCATCTTCCAATACAAATAGGCTGGAGACAGCCATTGCGGCTTCGCCGCGGACCTGTGGGCAATGCGCAGCTCCAGTGCGGCTGCAGCCGCGAATGCGACGCAAGTTGGGTCGAAATCCTGATCGCGGACCGGCCAATCCGAGATCAGGTCGTGAGCGGGTGCGATACTCTTAAGTTTCTTTTCTTGTGGATCGAGTGGCAACAAGTTGTCGAAGAAATCCGACCAGGTTCGGCCTTTCAGGAAGTGCAGAGGGATCGCCGCGCCGCCGACAAATGGCATTATTTTTCTCATGCGCCACTTCCTCGCAAAAATTCAACGCCGATTCGTGTATTACATCTTATCCATCATGAGTATTTGTATATATTGACGAATTAACGCTTCTTTATTCTAATCTTAATTTCACCGGCCGAGTTAATTTTGGCTGTATGGACAATCCATCGGACAGATCCCATTCCAGCCGTGCGTCGTCGACTACCTTTTTGAAGCCAGTGCAGTCCTTCAGTTTGTCAAAAGCGAGGACGGCAAACCGTTTTCCCCCCAGCGTATCTTCCTGAAAGTGGACTCCAGCGATCTCACGGTTGTCAGCGATACGATCCGTGAGAGCTTTGATTGGCGCGTGCATCGGATGTTTGGCGCCGAAGCCGACACCGGCACTGTCGTTGAGAATGTGCCTGATGAGATGCGATTGAAGCGAGTGGCCCGAAGGAAAGGCTGGATGCGGCGGGACGGGGATCGCCGGTATTAGCGCGGGGAGCAGGTGCGACGGTCGCGGAGCTTTGAACTTGTCCTTGATATGCATCCCGACGAGTGTCCCCACTGCCATGCCGATCTCGATCAGGACGGCAGTATTGTACTTGAGGCGCAGATCGATCGAGAGCAGATGCCACCAATAGGCTTGTGGGTTCTGGTCTTGAACCGATATTTCGAATGTACGAGATGCACGTTCATTATTGCGCTTATCTAGGAGGTGATGCAGAGATGATTGCACTTTCGCCGCATCGTCTAGATCAAGCGGCAGGCATTGTTTGTCCTCGCCGATGCTTTGCCAGTCTGTCTGCGCGAATTCAGCGAGGGCCAGCTGGGCCCTCAGATGTGGCGCCCAGGCATTGTCCCGGTACTTTGCGCGCGTGTAAACATAGTACTCGGGGCCTGGAATTTCGAGCACGCCATCGAAAGGAACGGAGGGCGCGGTCGGCGCGAAGGGATTGCCCGAAGGGCCTGAGAAGGAGCCGCCATTCGATCCACCATTTGAACCGCCGTTCGAGCCACCATTTGAGATTGCGCGCTTTTCGGACATCAATGTCTTCCTCCGCTTTTGGGAAGACCACCATAAGAACGCCAACGTGATTGCAGCGTGAAAAAGCCTGAGGCGCCTACTCAGGCAGCCCGGCCCGGACGAGATGACGACCGAAGGCGGCCCGGCGAGCGGGATCGCTGAAAGCCTGGCGGCCAATGAAATCGGTGACGGTGAATTTCGGCTCCAGGACCATGACCCTGGCCGCAAGCTCCCTGGCGTCGCCAATGCGCCCCTGCTCCATGAGCCCGGCGACGGTCACCCGGATATTGGACGTATAATTTGGGTTTCGCTCATGGGAGCGCAAGCCATATCTGACGGCCTCATCGTAGTCGCCTGCGGAGAAGTGCGATATACTTGCAAAATGCTCGTAGCGAAACAGCAAGGGATCGAACGGAGACAAATCAATCGCACGCACCGCATGGCGGATCGCCGTCTCGTGATCGCCTGTATAGGCGTAGGTCGGGCTGCTCCACATCAGCGTCTCGGCATCGTTGGGAGCCAAATCCGTCGCCCGTTTCATCAGCGACAGCGCGTCGTCATAGGCGCGCGAATAGATCGCACGGTTGTGTCCGAGCAAGGCAAGAGCCCGGCCATTCATGCCGCCCAAGCGCAGCGCCGTTTGTGCGCAGCGGATCAACTCCAACGTGTCTTGCTGTGGGTTGGACGACCAGCTCTGCCCTAGCCTGAGGCTGTGCCAGTCGGCCTTCGCCACATAGGCGGCAGCGAAATTCGGTTCCCGTTCGACTGCGAGTCTGAGCAGCTCTTCGGCTTCGAAAAATGAGGCGCGATCCAGACGATATGTAGCCTCCTGCGCCCGCAGGATGAGCTGATAGGCCGTGAGCTGCTCGATTCCGTAAGCACTGGCGATCCGCAATTCGGTATTTCGAAGCGAGGGTACGATCTGCCAGGTAATCATCTGCGCAATCTTCGACTGGGCAGTGGGGAAGTCGGCCAGATCGAGATTGACAGTGTCGGCCCAGACGACCAACCCGCCATGCGTACGTGCCAGCTGCGCCGACAGCCTGAACGACTCGCCGAATTGGGTTATGGCACCGGTGAGATAGTAGTCCGCGTTGAGCTGGATCGCGGCCCTGTGAACATCCGCCTCCAAGGCTAACACGCTTCTGGTCGAGGCCGATGAAATGACGCCGATTTCGCGCAGGGCAAATATATTGCAGATCAACTCGTCTGCGATGAGGTCGCCAATGCGGGTTTGCGAGCCGTCCAGGGGCGCGCTGCGGAACGGGAAAATCGCGACAACCGGCTCGCCGGCTCCCGCTGCTCTGACGGCCTTCGTTTCGACGACGGGCGTCGTTAGGCTGAAGTCCCCCAGCTTGATGCGGACGATCAGGTCCTGTGTGCCCAGGGTCGGCTCCATCCCCATCTCCTGATCGAGAAGCTTGTAAAGCTTCTCGTATCGTGTGAGGGCAGTACCAACATCGCCGCGACGAGCGGCAGCTTCGATAAGCACGCGGCACGCGCTCTCGTTCAAGGGTTCGACATGAACCAAGATCTCTGCCAAGGTCTCCCGTGCCTTCCAGTCCAATTGACTGTTATCGGCGCCTGATGAAAGTGCCTTTGACACTCGACGTCGGATATCTGATCTAAATAAATTTAACCAATCTTGATATGTTTCACTAATATTGTCCAGATAATTTAGAAAGGAGTCATTGAATACACTTAGTATCTGGGCGTCTTCTCTTACTAGTCCGGATTCAATTTCTGGAATAAGTAATTTAATATCAACATCAATCTCGTCTATAGAGGTGTTTATGTTGACCGCTTCAAAATGAACTACTCTATTAAATTCATTCGATATAGAGCGTATTTCTTTAACAACTTGACGCATCGAATTGTTGGCTTTTGCTGCGTCGGATTCATCCCAAAGCAGTGAGGCTATTTGAGTTCGTTCAACGAGCTTGCGAGAGTTAAGGGCTAAATAAATAATTATCGCTCGAGCTTTTTTTCCTTTTACGATTATATTCCGGCCTGACTCAATAATTGAGAGTCCGTCTAAAATATTCAATCTGATATGATTGCCCGCCGATGTTTTATGCATTTTGCCAAATTTCCGAGCCTCTTCACGGCGACGTGACCCATGGGGCGATGCTAAAATACAAGACCATATACTAGACACTTACGTCAACTTGGCGGTGCTTTTCGAAGAAATCCGATATTCCTCAACGTCACTGATCGTTCGTATTGCCGCTCCGGGTCAAGGTTACCCCTGCAACAGACTTGCTGGCCAAGTTCCCGGTGCTGCTCTCTGGCCGGTGAAACCAGCGCCCCAGAGATTCATAGCTTTTCTCAGTCTGCTCATAACGATACTCTAGCACCTGGAGTTCATCCGCGAGTGCTTGCAAGCTTATCGGTCCACCTCTCTGTCGCAGCTATTTCACTCCCAATTTTTTGTAGAGACCGTTTGTCTATCGTTTTCGGATAAATTTGCTCTTGCGATTATACAATCGCGGCGATTGGCGCTGCTGCCGGTGGCGCAAGCCTTCGTAATTTGGCTGCCGCAGAAGCGCGACATGCATGTGGCATTGTGGCTATTGGACTAGTTGGCCGACAGGGATCATGTCGGCCCTGATCGTCTCTACGACGATCTAGGTATTCTCTTCGCTTGTCATGAGCGCCGACTACTAAAACGAGACGCGGCGTCGATCGGGAAACCTCCTCACGCTAATAGGTGATAAGATCTAGGTCTGCAGCGAGCCTGCGCGGCTTCTATTTACCCACAGTTCGTCGACCCAAATCCAGACGTCACGAAGATTAGCTATGGGCCAGCTTCGGAAGCGCTCCCCTCCAGTGACCGACACGTTTTTCTCTTCCTCGCCCATCGCGAGGCTTGACGGCGCCGTGTCGCGCGCCTAAACTTAACCCAATGGTTAAGTTTCAAGAGACGCAGCTCGACCGCACCTTTTCCGCTCTGTCCGATCCGACGCGGCGGGCGCTGCTGGCGCGTCTCGAGGGGGAGGACGGGCTGTCGATCAGCGACTTGGCGCGACCCTTTCCGGTCTCGCTGCCGGCGATCATGAAGCATCTCGACGTGCTCTCCGATGCCGGGCTGGTCACGCGCTCGAAGCAGGGGCGCACGGTGTCGTGCCGCCTCAACGCGGAACCGATGGAGGAGGCGATGGGCTGGCTCGCGCGCTACCAACGGTTCTGGACGCAGCGCCTCGACGCGCTGGAGGCGATGCTGAACACGCAGCGCCAAGAGAAGACGTGAAAGAGAAGACCTGAACGCGAACCGCTGAAAGACGGCGCCCGAACGAGGGCGGCGCCTGAAACAAGAAACGCGCCGGGAGGCGATGCGATGGATGCCCGAGCCAAGACCACTCCGAAAGCCAAGACCACTCCGAGCCTGACGATGAAGCGGCGCTTGAACGCCAGCCCCGCCGAGGTCTATCGGGCCTGGACCGATCCCAAGTTGCTGACGCGCTGGTTCGGGCCGGAAAACGTCGAGACGCTGGAGGCCGAACTCGATGTCCGGGTCGGCGGCGTCTACCGCATCGTGATGCTGGAAAACACCGGCGAGCGGCATCAGGTTTCGGGCGCCTATCAGGAGGTCGTCGCGAATGAGCGGCTGGTCTTCAGCTGGTCCTGGGTGACGACGCCCGAGCGCGTCTCGCGCGTCACGGTCACGCTGAAGCCCGATGGCGACATCACCATCCTGACGCTGCTGCATGAGCAGCTCTTCGACGAGCAGGCGGTCAAGGGCCACACCCATGGCTGGACCGGCTCGATGGTCAAGCTGGAGGCGCTGTTCGCTTGATCGTGAATGCGATCGGGAACGGCTTGGGGGGAAAACCGACCGGGTCATGTCCCGTCGACAACAATGTCCCGTCGACGAAACGCCCGGCCCAACACGGAGACGAGACGATGCAACATCAAGTCGTATCCCGCGATGAATGGCTCTTAGCCCGCAAGGCGCATCTCGCCCACGAAAAGGCGTTCACCCGGCAGCGCGACGCGCTCAGCGCCGAGCGGCGCGCCTTGCCCTGGGTCAAGCTCGACAAGGATTATGCGTTTGAGGGGCAGGGTGGCCGCCTGACGCTGGCCGATCTGTTCGGCAGCAACAGCCAGCTCGTGATCTATCATTTCATGTTCGGGCCGGGCTGGACGGAGGGCTGCTCGGGCTGCTCCTTCCTCGCCGACCATTTCGACGGTGCCAATCTCCATCTGAAGCACCATGACGTCAGCCTGGTGGCGGTCTCGCGCGCGCCCTTCGCCGAGTTCCAGGCCTTCAAGCGGCGCATGGGCTGGGATTTCGACTGGGTCTCCTCGGCTGGCAGCGACTTCAACTACGACTTCCACGTCTCGCCGAGCCCAGCCGAACAGGCCGCCGGCCGCTATGAATACAATTACGAGACGCGTGACGGGGAGGGCGGCGAGATGCCCGGCTTCTCGGTGTTCTATCGCAACGAGCAGGGTGAGATCTTCCATAGCTACTCGTCTTATGAGCGCGGCTGCGACCTGCTCGTCGGCGCCTATAACTTTCTCGACATGACCCCGAAGGGCCGCAACGAGGACGAGATCATGGACTGGATGCGCCACCATGATCGTTACGAGAAATCCGCCGCGACGGGAGCCCCCGAGCCGGCGCCCGCGAGCGCCTGCTGCGGCTGAGCCGCGCAACTGAACGATCCAATCGGATCGGAATTGCTCTAACCCACCTCGAACCCATGGGAGTGAAGCCATGACCTATGTGCAGGGATTCGTCGTCGCCGTTCCGGCCGCGAACAAGGAGGCCTATCGCAAGCATGCCGCAGAGGCCGCCCCGATCTTCAGGGAGTTCGGCGCGACACGCATCGTCGAGGCCTGGGGCGACGACGTCCCCGACGGCAAGCTGACCGACTTCAAGGGCGCGGTGAAGGCGACGCCGGACGAGGTCGTCGTCTTCTCCTGGCTCGAATTTCCCGACAAGGCTGTCGCCGACGCCGCAAATGAGAAGATGATGAGCGACCCGCGCATGAAGGAGATGGGCGCGTCCATGCCCTTCGACGGCAAGCGCATGATCTATGGCGGCTTCGCGTCGCTTGCCCAGCAGGGCGCCAGCAGTGGCATGGCCTATGTCGACGGCATGGTCGCGGCGGTTCCAACCGGCAACAAGGACGCCTATCGCGACTTCTGCAAGCATCATGGCGCCGTTCTGTGCGAACACGGCGCCGCCCGCGTCGTCGACAGCTGGGGCGAGGATGTCCCCGACGGCAAGCTCACCGATTTCAAGCGGGCGGTGAAGGCGACCGGCGACGAGAAGGTGGTCTATTCCTGGATCGAATGGCCCTCAAAGCAGGTCCGCGATGCCGGCTGGCAGAAGGTCATGGCCGATCCGCGGATGCAGCGCGAGATGCCCTTCGACGGCAAGCGCTTGATCCATGGCGGCTTCGCACCGATCCTCGACGCGTAGGGCCGCCTGCTTGGCCGCCGGAATGATGGAGAAGCCCCGGAGCAGACGCCCCGGGGCTCCTCCATGAGTGACATCAGGCTGGCTCAGCCCGGCCCAGCCCCCTGCGTCGCAAGATACACCGCGTAGATCGACTGGCTCGCGGCCATGAACAGCCGGTTTCGCTTGGGGCCGCCGAAGCAGATATTGCCGCAGACCTCCGGCAGCCTGATCCGGCCGATCACCTTGCCGGCCGGGTTGAACACCGTGACGCCGTTATAACCGACATTGCGCCCGGCATTGGACGAGGCCCAGAGATTGCCCTCGACATCGCAGCGCAAGCCGTCCGGCCCGCAATTGATGCCGTCGATCATGCAATCCGCGAAGAGCTTCTGGTTCGAGAGCTTGTTGTCGGCGCCGACATCGAAGACATGGATGTCGCCCTTGCCGCCCGGCCCGGTGTCGCCCGGTCCCTTGCCGGTCGAGGCGATGTAGAGCTTCTTGAAATCGGGCGAGAAGCACAGGCCGTTGGGGTCGGGCACCTGCTGCTCGGTGGCGACGATGTCGAGGCGCCCGCTCGGATCGAGCCGGTAGGTGTTGGTCGGCAATTCGCGCTTCGCCAGCCCGATGCCGGGCAACTGGCCGAGCCGCGGATTGATCTTGCCACTGGCGTTGCTTGGGCCGCCGGCCGCGTCCGGTGCGCCCTCATAGAGCTGGCCGCCATAGGGCGGATCGGTGAACCAGTAGCTGCCGTCGGGATGGGCGACGATATCGTTGGGCGAGTTCAGCTTCTTGCCCTGGAAACTGTCGGCGAGCACGGTCGCCGAACCATCGAGCTCATAGCGCACGACGCGGCGGTTGAGATGCTCGCAGGAGAGCTGCCGGCCCTGGAAATCGAAGCTGTTGCCGTTGCTGTTGCCCGAAGGCGCGCGGAAGACGCTGACACGCCCGTCATCCTCGATCCAGCGCATCTGGCGGTTGCGCGGAATGTCGCTCCAGACCAGGTATTGCCCTTGTGCGTTCCAGGCCGGCCCCTCGACCCAGAGCCCGCCGGTCCAGAGCCGTTGGATCGAAGCATTGGGCTGCGCCAGGCCATTGAAGGACGGGTCGACCGCGATGACGTCAGGATCCCAGAAATAGGTCGTAGGCTGACCGTGCGGGCTGAAATCGCGCGGTGGGTTGGTGATGGTGGTCGGCGGTGCGGCGGGGGTGGCTGCAGTCTGCGCCAGAACGGGGCCGGCTGCCGCGGCGAGCACGCCGGCGCCGGTCGCTCTGATCAGGGCTCGCCGCGAAAGCGCGCCTTGCTGGGATGTCGCTTCATAGGGGTCTGTCATCATAACCTCCCTCAATTTTTATTGATTGAAACGATTTAGTCCGGGTGCTGCGTGCCCTCTCCGAGTGGTCTCCGATCCTTTCCGATGATGGGTTGCAGCGGCGTCGATTTCAAACGTTTAGAGCATCGCTCCTGCGAAGGATGCGGTCTCAGGATCAGCCGCACAGTTGCGCGCGGTCGAGCCCCCGTGGCAAGGGGGCTGCCTTGCCGCAGCCGCATGGGATGAGCCCCGCCGCGGTCCGGCTCTTGCTTGCCTGGCTCCTGTCCAGTCCTTTCCTATCTCGGCATGCCGGCCCTGCCGCAGGCGCCTTGCCGTCGCGGGCGAAATCGCCCACAGGATGCACCTGAAAATCACCGGGCTCATCCCATGTTTGCTGGAATACCGATCGGCGATCTCGTCTTCCTCGCCGTCTCGCTCGTCATCGCAGGCGCCTTTACCGGCGTGCTCGCAGGCCTTTTCGGCGTCGGCGGCGGCGCGGTCATCGTACCCGTGCTCTACGAGGTCTTCCGCGTCATCGGCGTGCCCGAAGAGGTGCGCATGCCGCTTTGCGTCGGCACCTCGCTCGCCATCATCATCCCGACCTCGATCCGCTCCTTCAACGCCCATCGCGCCAAGGGGTTGGTCGATCTCGACATCCTCAAGGTCTGGGCCGTTCCGGTCGTGCTCGGCGTCATCCTCGGCAGCTATGTCGCCCGCTTCGCGCCGCCCGATCTGTTCAAGATCGTCTTCGTCGTCGTCGCGGTCGCCAGCGCCATGCGCCTGCTCTTCGCCTCGGATCGCTGGCAGCTCGGCTCCGAGATGCCGGGTCGGCCGCTGATGACGGTCTATGGCGGCGTCATCGGCGTACTCTCGGCCCTGATGGGTATTGGCGGCGGCCAATTATCGAGCCTGTTCATGACCTTCTATGGCCGTCCGATCCACCAGGCCGTCGCGACCTCCTCGGGGCTGGGCGTCCTGATCTCGATCCCCGGCGCGCTCGGCTTCATCTACGCCGGCTGGCCGAAGATGAACGTGCTGCCGCCGCTCTCGCTCGGCTATGTCTCCTTCATCGGCTTCCTGCTCTTCATCCCGACCTCGATCTGGACGGCCCCGATCGGCGCGCGCCTGGCGCACAGGCTCTCGAAGCGCAAGCTGGAGGTGGCCTTCGGGCTGTTCCTGCTGGTCATCGCCGCGCGCTTCCTCTGGTCGCTGCTTGTCTGAAGGAGGGCAGGTGATGACTGCTCAGGCCCGGCAAATCCGCATTCGCCCTCTCACGGAAGCCGACCATCCGGCGCTGGTGGCGCTGATGGTCGAGATGCAGGGGCATTACCGCGTGCCGTGCCCGGAGCCGGCGCAGATCCTGGCCGGCATCGCGTCGCCGCCTGCCGGCGTAGAGCTTCTGATCGCTGGGGATGGCGCGGCGCTGCTCGGCTTCGCCGCGGCGGCGGCGATCTATCCGGGACCCGGCCTGACCTCGGGCTTCTTCCTGAAGGAGCTTTACGTGGCGCGTGAGGCGCGCGGAGCCGGCATCGGCCGCGCCCTGATGCGCGCGCTTGCCGACCTCGCCTTGGCGCGCGGCCATAAGCGTCTCGACTGGACGGCGGACGCCGCCAATCCCGAATTGCTGCGCTTCTATGAGAGCCTGGGCGCAGTCGCGCAGCGGGAGAAGATCTTCTACCGGCTGGCGGGCGAAGCGCTCGTCGCGACAGCCCGAGCCGAGTGATGTCAGCTGGAACCACACCGTCATTCCGGGGCAGGTCGAAGGCCTGAGCCCGGAACCCAGAACCGATGCGTGTCGTCGTGAAGCGAGCCTGCTCCCCGTGCCTCCTCAGGCTGCGGCATCGGTTCTGGGTTCCGGGCTCGATCCTGCGGATCGCCCCGGAATGACGGCGGTGTGTCCCGAGCAATTCATCCCGCTCTGGTAGCACCGCTACGCAAGACGAAGCGGTCAGCTTCGTTGCGCCCGCATGCGCTCCGGCAGCAGCGCCATCACCGCCAGCCGCTGCGCCTCGCTCATGCCGGCCCATTGCGCGATTTCCCGGAGCGTCCGGCCGCAGCCCTGGCAGAGCTTGCTGGCGGGGTCGATCACGCAGATCTTGACGCAGGGACTGGATGCCGCCGTCACGGCTTGGCCGCTCCCAGCATGAGCGCGAAGCCGAGATAGATCGCGATTTCCGAGAGCTGCTGCATTGCGCCGACGATATCGCCGGTCTGCCCGCCGATCAGGCGGCGGCAGAGCCGCTTCAAGACCGCCCCGGTGCCGAAGCTCAGGAACAAGCCGAGCACCAGGCCGAAGGGCGGCAAGGAAAGCCAGGTGTCGAGAGCGATCGCAAAGGCCGCCGACAGGCAAAATGCGATCAGGGCCGTGCGTCCTGTCGGCCGGCCGACTGCCACCGATGCGCCCTCCCTGCGCGCCGGTTTCTCGGTCGCGAGCAGATAGATGCCCTCGCTGCGCGACCAGGGCGCGGCGATGAGGACGGCGCCGGCTGCCGCCCAGGGGCCTGCCGCCGCCAGGATCGCGGCCAGCGCGGTGACCCGCAGCAGCAGCGACAATCCCAGCGCCATCGCGCCAAATGTGCCGACGCGGCTGTCCTTCATGATCTCCAAGCGCCGCTCCGGACTATGTCCGCCAAACAGCCCGTCGGCTGTGTCGGCGAGACCGTCCTCATGGAAGGCCCCGGTGGTGAGCACGAGCGCGGTGACGGCGAGCGCGGCTGACAGCGTCGGGTTGATGCCGGCCAGGCCTGCGCCCAGCACGAGCAGTGCCGCCGGCAGCGCGATGAGGAGAGCGGCCAAGGGCAGGGCGCGCGGCACCAGCCGGAAATCCGGCATGGCGTGAGCGTCGCCCTCGCTCGCCAGGCGCGGAAACGGCAGCCGCGAATAGAAGCGCACGCAGATCGCGGTTGCCGCCAGCCAGCCCGGCCAAGTCGGCGCGTCTTGAAATGACGGCTCGTCTTGCCCAGCGTTTGCGTTCTCGGCCTGCGTCTCGCTCATGCCGTCTCGTTGTCCTCGATTGTCTTCATGCGTCCGAGCCTATAGCAGCAGCGGCGAGCCGGCCGCCATGGCGAAGCGCCCGGTGCCTTTGTCCGCATCGCCCGACGAGACGCCCATGCCCGCTTCCGGCTTGCCCTTCGACGATATCCGCCAGCTCATTGCCGCCATGCCTGGCCCCGACATGGCCGCGGCCAATGCGGTGCGTGCCCGCGACAAGGAATTGACCAAGCCCGCCGGCAGCCTCGGCCGCATGGAGGAGATCGCCGAATGGCTCGCCGCCTGGCAGGCCAAGCCGATCCCGCGCGTCGACCGGCCGCTGGTCTGCGTCTTCGCGGGAAATCATGGCGTCGTCGCCCAGGGCGTCTCCGCCTTTCCGCAGGCGGTCACGCGCCAGATGCTGGAGAATTTCGCCGCCGGCGGCGCGGCGATCAACCAGATCTGCGCGGCCTTCGATATCGGCTTCAAGGTCTTCGACCTCGCGCTCGACCTGCCGACCGGCGATTTCACGCAAGGCGACGCGCTCGACGAGCGCGCCTGCGTCGCCACCATGGCCTTCGGCATGGAGGCGCTCGCGGGCGGGGCCGATCTGCTCTGTCTCGGCGAGATGGGTATCGGCAACACCACCTCGGCAGCCGCGATCTATGCCGCGCTCTATGGCGGCGATGCCGCGATGTGGTGCGGCCGCGGCACCGGCGTCGATGATGCGGGGCTGAAGCGCAAGGTCGCCGCTGTCGAAGCGGGGCTTGCCCTGCACGCGGCCCATCTGCGCGACCCGCTCGAGGTCCTGCGCCGCTTCGGCGGACGCGAGATCGCGGCGATCTGCGGTGCCATCATCGCCGCACGCTCGCAGCGCATCCCGGTCATTCTCGACGGCTACGTCGTCACCGCTGCCGCCGCCATCCTGCACGCGCTGGAGCCGTCATCGATCGACCATTGCCTCGCCGGCCATCTCTCGGCCGAGGGTGCGCATGCGCAGGTGCTGGCCCGGCTCGGCAAGCAGCCGCTGCTGGCGCTCGACATGCGGCTGGGCGAGGGCACGGGGGCGGCGCTCGCCGCCTCGCTGGTCAAGGCCGCCGCCGCGATCCATTCCGGCATGGCGACCTTCGCTCAGGCTGGTGTGGCGGGGAAGGGGACGGCGGAGGCCTGAGGCGTCGTCAGGCTTCGCCCTGGCCGCTCTCGTCGCCGCTTTGCGTCAGCGCCTGCCGCAGGAAGTCGCGTAGCGCCCGCATGGCGGGGCTGGCCCGGCCCGGCGCCATGTGCAGCGCGATCTCGGAGGCCGGCAGGGCCGGCAATCCGTCGGCCGTGTCGAGCAGGCGCAAGCCCGGCCGCGCCGTGCCGGCCTTGACGATGGTCACGGCGGCGCCCGAAGCCGCCATGGCCTCGACCGCGCCGATGCTGGAGCTGCTGAACAGGATGCGCCAGCTCAGCCCCGCCGCATTCAGGGCAGCTAACCCCCATTCCCGGTACATGTTGGGGGCGCTGAGCAGAGCCAGCTTGAGGGGCTCCTCCAGTGACAGACCATGCCGGTCCGAGCAGGCCCAGAGTGTCCGTTCGCTGCGCAGCACCTCGCCGCGCCCGTCGCCCTGCTTCTGGGTGGTGAGCACGAGGTCGAACTCTTCGCCGAGCCTGGTCAGCAGATCGCGGGTGAAGCCGGTCGTGACCTCGAGCTCGACATCGGGATGGGAGCGGACGAAGCGGGCAAGCGTCTCCGGCAGCACGATCGTGGCGTAGTCGTCCATCACCGCCAGCCGCACCGGTCCGCTCACGCTCTGCGCATCGGCGACGTCGAGCGCTTCGTCATGCAAGGCCACGATGCGGCGCGCATAACCCAGGAAATCCTCGCCGGCGCGCGTCAGCGCCACCTCATGGGGCGAGCGCTGCAGCAAGGTGTGGCCGACCAGCTCCTCCAGCCGGCGCACCTGCGAGCTGATCGTCGACTGGCTGCGGAACAGCGCTGCCGCCGCCCGCGTAAAACTGCCCTTCTCGGCGATGGTCACCAGGCAGCGCATCAGGTCGATGTCGATGTTGCGGATCATGCGGTGTCTTCCCGACGCGCCTGCCGTCGAAACCTCCGGCCATACCTGGTTATGCCAACTCCGGCGGGCCGCCTCCAGCCACTTGCGATCGGTAATGCCGATCCTGGAAATCGAAGAATTCAATTTTGCCGGCGATGCAGCAGCGATTAGAGCAGGATGCGAAAAAGTGGAGACCGGTTTTTCGCGTCGATCCTGCTCTCACTCTTTGATGAGTGCCGGCGATATTTTGACGTCCAGTCTCCCGGGGCGGAGAGGGTGAACCATGCCGAAGCTGAGATCCGACACCACCACCAAGGGCCGCAACATGGCCGGCGCGCGCGGCCTGTGGCGCGCCACCGGCATGAAGGACAGCGATTTCGGCAAGCCGATCATCGCCGTGGTCAACTCCTTCACCCAGTTCGTGCCGGGCCATGTCCATCTCAAGGATCTCGGCCAGCTCGTCGCCCGCGAGATCGAGCAGGCCGGCGGCGTCGCCAAGGAGTTCAACACCATCGCGGTCGATGACGGCATCGCGATGGGCCATGACGGCATGCTCTACAGCCTGCCCTCGCGCGAGATCATCGCCGACAGCGTCGAGTACATGGTCAACGCCCATTGCGCCGACGCCATGGTCTGCATCTCGAACTGCGACAAGATCACGCCCGGCATGCTGATGGCGGCGATGCGGCTCAACATCCCCACCGTCTTCGTCTCCGGCGGGCCGATGGAAGCGGGCAAATACATCGCCGAGGGCGTGCTCAAGAAGGTCGACCTCGTCGATGCGATGGTCGCCGCCGCCGACAGCAAATATTCCGACAGCGAAGTCGATGTGATCGAGCGCTCCGCCTGCCCGACCTGCGGCTCCTGCTCGGGCATGTTCACCGCCAATTCGATGAACTGCCTGACCGAGGCGCTGGGGCTGGCGCTGCCGGGCAACGGCTCTGTGCTGGCGACGCATGCCGACCGCAAGCGCCTCTTCGTCGAGGCCGGGCACCTGATCGTCGACATCGCCCGGCGCTGGTACGAGCAGAACGACGAGAGCGTGCTGCCGCGCAATGTCGCAAGCTTCAAGGCCTTCGAGAACGCGATGACGCTCGACATCGCCATGGGCGGCTCGACCAATACGGTGCTGCACCTGCTCGCCGCCGCCCATGAGGCCGAGATCGCCTTCACCATGGCCGATATCGACCGGCTGTCGCGACGCGTGCCCGTGCTGTGCAAGGTCGCGCCCTCCGTGGCCAACGTCCATATGGAGGATGTCCACCGCGCCGGCGGCATCATGGCGATCCTCGGCGAGCTCGAGCGCGCCGGGCTGATCGACACCTCGCTGCCGACCGTCCATGCGGCGACGATGGCTGAGGCCCTGTCGCGCTGGGACATCACACGCACACAGAGCGAGGCGGTGCGCTCATTCTACAGCGCAGCGCCTGGCGGCGTGCCGACCCAGGTCGCCTTCAGCCAGGAGCGCCGCTTCGAGGAGCTCGATCTCGATCGCGCCGGCGGCGTCATCCGCGACAAGGACCATGCCCATTCCAGGGATGGCGGGCTTGCCGTGCTGTCCGGGAACATCGCGCTCGACGGCTGCATCGTGAAGACGGCCGGCGTCGACGCCTCGATCCTGAGCTTCTCCGGGCCGGCGGTGATCTTCGAGAGCCAGGACGCCGCCGTCGAGGGCATCCTCAACCGCAAGGTCAAGGAGGGCGACGTTGTCGTCATTCGCTATGAGGGGCCGCGTGGCGGGCCGGGCATGCAGGAAATGCTCTATCCGACGAGCTATCTGAAATCGAAGGGGCTCGGCAAGGCCTGCGCGCTGGTCACCGATGGGCGCTTCTCGGGCGGCTCGTCGGGGCTTTCGATCGGCCATGTCTCGCCGGAAGCGGCGGAGGGCGGCGCGATCGGCCTCGTCGAGAATGGCGATATCATCGCCATCGATATCCCCAACCGCGGCATCAGCCTGCAGGTCTCGGAGGAGGAGCTGGCGCGCCGGCGTGCCGCGATGGAGGCCAAGGGCAAGGACGCCTGGAAGCCCACCGCGCCGCGCAAGCGCAAGATCACGACCGCGCTCAAGGCCTATGCCGCGATGACGACGAGCGCCGCCAAGGGCGCGGTTCGGGTCGTGGACTGAACTTGGGGGCGAATGGCCCGGCGAATGGCGAAGCGTAGCATCTTCGCCATTCGCCTGTTCAGGCTGCCCGCGTCGTCGGTTCCGGCAGGGCCGCCAGCGTATCCATCACCCGCTCGGCCGGGAGCGTGATCGTCACTTCGGTTCCGGCGCGCGGCTTCGATTTCAGGTGGAAGCCGCCGCTATGCAGGTCGATCAGCCCCTTCACGATCGGCAGGCCGAGGCCTGAGCCCTGCTCGGCTGTCTTGATCGCCAGCGAGCCGCGCCCGAAGGTCTGCAGCACGATCGGGATTTCATCCTCCGGGATGCCCGGTCCCGTATCGGTGATCGAGACATATTGCCCGCCATTGGCGGTCCAGCCGACCTTGATCGAGATCTCGCCGCCCTGCGGGGTGAACTTGATCGCGTTGGAGAGGATGTTCAGCACCACCTGCCGGATCGCCCGCTCATCGGCCCAGACCTTGGGCAGATTCGGCTCGATCGCCTCGCGGATCGTCTGGCCCTTGGCCTTGGCGCGCAGGTTCAGCATGTGGCGGCAATCATCGGCGATGGCGGCGAGCGAGAGCGCCTCCTCGTTCAGCTCGTATTTGCCGGCCTCGATGCGCGAGAGATCGAGGATCTCATTGATCAGCTCGAGCAGATGCTGGCCCGAGCCGTGGATGTCGGCGGAATATTCCTTGTAGGCGGCGTTGGCGTGCCCACCGAAAACCTCGTTCTTCATCACCTCCGAGAAGCCCAGGATCGCGTTGAGCGGCGTGCGCAATTCATGGCTCATCGTGGCCAGGAAGCGCGATTTGGCGAGGTTGGCTTCCTCCGCCTTGCGCCTGGCCTCGTCGGAATTGGCGGTCGCGGTTTCCAGCTCCGCGATCAGCGCGTCCTTCTCGGCGCGGAATTCGATGGTCGAGACCGAGCTGGCATAGAGCCGGTTGGCCAGGAAGATGAAGAAGAACTGGGCTGAAGCCGCCATCAGCGCCATCGTCACGCTGTCGATGTCGTTACGGCCCCAGAAGAACAGGCCGATGCCGACGGTGATCGGAAGCAATCCGGCATAGACCGCAATCGGAATCGAGGCCGACAGCATCACGGTCAGCGCGCTGACGATCAGCAGGGTCGTGGTGACGAAGACCTTGGCGCCTGGCGCGCTGCTCTGCGCGAACAGCAACAGGATCAGGGACCAGGTGAAGCCATGGACCCCTTCCGCCAGGGCGAAGAGACGGCGCCACAGCCCGATCCGGACATCGCCGGCCTCCTGCGCGAGGAAACGCCGACACAGGATCACGATGACCAGGGAGCTGAGGATGACGGCGCCGACCCAGGGCGCGACCCTGGAGATCGGTGTCCACAGGCAGGCAGCCGCCGCGATGCAAAGTGCCAGCACCAGCGTGCCGACCGTGCCGTTCATGCGGTATTGCGCGAACAGGCGCAGCAATTCGTAGTCAAAGGCGCGTACGAGCCCGGTCGATGAGGTCAGTCGCTCGCGTACCGACTTGACCTCGCGCGTGACGAGCTTGCGGCGCGCCAATGCGTTCGGGTCGGGCCCACGCCCGCGTTGCACCTGTTCAGCCGTGACTTCTGCCATGATCGAAGCAAAAATGTCCTCGCCCGGCAGCGCAGGATGCACCGCCGGCTCGCCATCATGGTCGGTAAATCGTTAAGCTCTTCCTGATGGCGCGCTTCGGATTCGGTCGTTTCAGGTCAGGCCCCTTCGGCTGGCGGCGCGTCAGCCGGCTGGTCGATCTCGTGGTCGCCCTTGGAATCCTTGGTTTATTGGCGATAGCGGGCGCCGTGCTGCAATATCGGCTCGGGCCTGCGCGCATGCTGACCGGCGCGGCGCAGGCGATCGACGGCGACTCGCTGCGGCTGAACGGCGAGGAATTGCGCCTGGAAGGGCTGGATGCACCCGAATACCGCCAGAGCTGTACGACCAAGGCGGGCAGGCCGGTCGATTGCGGACGTAGCGCGCGCCGCGCCCTAGCCGATTTGCTGGAGCGTGGCCTCGTCACCTGCGAGATCGGCAAGATCGATCGCTACGGCCGCGGGCTTGCCCATTGCCGCGTTGGCGAGATCGACATCAATGCCGAGCTGGTGCGGCAGGGCCAGGCGGTGGCCTATGGCGGCTATCGCAGCGAGGAAGAGCAGGCGAGGGCGGCCGGGCGCGGGCTCTGGGCGCTCGACTTCGAGCGGCCCGAGACCTGGCGACGGGAACATCCGCGTTAGGCGACGACACTAAGAGCCGGGTTTCCCCTATAAACAGGGTACACTCTTCTTTCTGGTCGACAGCCTGCGGCGCGGAATCCTTGCCCTGGTTCAAATTGCTCATTTTTTGGATTATTTTTGCCGCATGCGGCGGCGCCGCAGCTGCAAAGCGCTATTGACGCCCCCTTTGGAATAGTGTGCACTCTATAAATCGAAGAGTTTAAAAGCACTCGCATCTCACAAATACTCGCGTCTTTCACAAGCACCTGTGTCTCCCAGCGGAAGGACTCGCATGCTCGCGTCAGGACAGTCGGGACCGGCGCAAGAAGCCGTCGAGAACCAACTAGCCGCCGAGAACGCGGCCCGCGCGACGCCGCCTTACGACGTCACCGAGCAGATCGGCTACCTGCTGCGGCGCGCCTATCACCGGCATCTCGCGATCTTCCAGGAGCACATCGGCGACCCGCAGATGACGGCGGTCCAGTTCGCGACTTTGTGCGCCCTCGAGCGCCAGGGCCAGGCCTCCCAGAAGGATCTCATCGCCGCCACCGCGATCGACCAGGGCACGATCCGCGGCATTCTCGAGCGCCTGCAGGCGCGCGGCTGCATCACCCTCGACAAGGATCGCCAGGACGCCCGCAAGGTCCTGGTCGCGATCACGCCGGCGGGGCGGGCCCTGCTCGACGAGATGATCCCGCGGGCGCGCGAGATCACGCACCGCACCTTGGCGGAGCTCAATCCCGCCGAGCAGGCGGCGGCGATCTTCGTTCTCAGGAAAATGTTCTGACCCGCAACCCGTTCGCATCCAACCCGTTCGCATCATCGTGAGGCAAGACGCATGTATGACCGCTTCTCCGCACTTCGCATGATCGACCTCTGGCTGGCGGAGGACATCGGCTTCTTCGACCTGACTGCCCAGCTGATGATCGATCCCAAGGCCCAGGCTACCTTTCACATGAATGCGCGCGAGCCGATCACGGTCGCCGGCATCGAGGTCGCCGCCGCTGTCTTCACGCGCTACGAGCCGTCCTGCCAGGTGGAGCTGAAGGTCGAGGATGGGCAAGCCGTCGACAAGGGCGCGGTGCTGATGATCGTCAGCGGGCCGGCCCAGGCCCTGCTCACCGCCGAGCGCGTGGCGCTCAACATCGTCCAGCGCCTGTCGGGCATCGCGACCGAGACCGCGAAATATGCCGCCGCCATCGCCCACACCAAGGCGCGGCTGCTCGATACCCGCAAGACGACGCCGGGCCTGCGGATGCTGGAGAAGCATGCCGCCGCCTGCGGCGGCTCGCTCAATCACCGGCTCGGGCTCGACAATGGCGTGATGCTCAAGGACAACCACATCGCGGTCTGCGGCAGCATCTCTGAGGCGGTTCGCCGGGCGAAGCTGAAGGTTCCGGCGCTGACCAAGATTGAGGTCGAATGCGACCGGCTGGAGCAGGTCCGCGAGGCGCTGGCGGCAGGCGCCGATGTGATCATGCTCGACAACATGGCGATCCCGGCGATGCGCGAAGCCGTTCTCTTCGTCGCTGGCCGGGCGGCGCTGGAGGCCTCGGGCGGGATCAGGCTCGATACGATCGCGGCGATCGCCGAGACCGGCGTCGATTACGTCTCGACGAGCCGGCCGCTGCAATCGGCGCCGGCGGTCGATATCGGCCTCGACGAGCCGCGCTGACGAGGCAGGCGGACGAAACCCGATGAAACCCGGCATTCTCTTCGTCATTGTTGGTGCGAGCGGTGTCGGAAAGGACACGCTGATCGCCGGTGCGATGGCCACTCTTGCGGCATCGGGCCGCTATGTCGCCTGCCGGCGGGCGATCACGCGCGCGGAAGGGCCGGGCGAGGATCACGAGCCCGTCTCTCCCGAAGAGTTCGAACGCCGCGTCGCGGCCGGCGGCTTTCTGCATCGCTGGCAGGCGCATGGGCTGAGCTATGGGCTGCCGATCGAGCTGCGTGCCGAGCTGGAGGCCGGGCGCCATGTCATCGCCAATGGCTCGCGCGGGGCCTTGGTGGGGCTTGTGGACGTCGTGCCGCGCCTCGTCGTCGTCGAGATCACGGCGCCACGCGCCAGGCTGCGGGAGCGCCTCTTGGCGCGTGGCCGCGAGACCGCCGCCGAGATCGACCTGCGCCTCGACCGCAGCCCCGATCCGCTGCCGGAGGGGATCGAGCTCCTGACGGTCGCCAATGATGCGACCGTCGAGGCCGGGATCGAGAAGCTTGTCGCGGCGATCGAGAGCGCTGCCGCGCGCATGGCGCTGCGCCGCATGCCGATCCATGCGGGGCGCACGAACATGGCGTTCCTGCCGCTGGACAGCAGCGCGGTGCCGGCTGCGACCTATGCGGGCAGCGGGCGCATCGAGCTCATGGCCGCCGGGCGCAGCGTGCGGGCCGCGGTCAGCATGGTCGAGCCGGGCACGCTTCTCGGCGACGACGAGATCGGTCTGTCGACCGAGGCCTTCGATACGCTCGCGCTGCCGGAGGGCCATAGGGTGTCGATCAGGCGGACGCCGACACCTGGCAGCCGCGCGCTGCTCTGCCGCAAGATCGATGGCGGGCGCCTATGCGCCGACGAATACGAGACGCTGTTCCGCGACATCGTCGAGGATCGCTATCCCGAGAGCGAGGTCTCGGCCTTCCTGGTCAAGACGATCCAGAACCTCGACGATGTCGAGGTCGTCGCCGTCGCCCAGGCGCGCTGCCGCTTCATGGCCAGGATCGCCTGGGACGCGCCGATCGTCGTCGACAAGCATTCGCTCGGCGGTATTCCCGGCAGCCGCATCACCCTGATCGTGGTCCCGATCGTCGCCGCCCATGGGCTGCTGATGCCGAAGACCTCGTCGCGCGCCATCACCTCGGCATCGGGCACGGCCGATGCGATGGAAGCCGCCTGCCGGGTCGACCTGACGGCTGCCGATGTCGCCCGCGTCGTGCGTCAGACCGGCGCCTGCATCGCCTGGAACGGCCGGCTCAACCATTCCGCGCTCGACGACGTGGTCAATGCGATTACGCGGCCGCTCGGCCTCGACAGCAACCGCTGGTCGGTCGCCTCGATCATGTCGAAGAAATGGACCTCGGGATCGACCCATGTCGCGGTCGATTGTCCCTACGGCCCCAACGCCAAGCTGAAGACCCTGACTGACGCGCGCGAACTCTGCCGCGTCTTCGAGCTGGTCGGCGCCGGGCTTGGCCTCACGGTGCGTGCGCTGGCCACCGACGGCAGCAGCGCGATCGGCCGCGGCATCGGGCCCGCTCTGGAACTGCGCGATGTCGGCCTGGTGCTGGATTGCGACCCGGCGGCCCCCAGTGATCTGCGCGAAAAGGCCCTGACCTTCGCCGCAGAGATCCTGTCCTTCGATCCCGCGATCGGCGATTCCACACGCGGACGGGCGCGAGCCGAGGCGCTGCTGGCGTCCGGCGCGGCGCGCGAGCGCTTCGACCGTATCGTGGCGGCGCAGGGACGGACAGTCCGGACCGAGCCGGGACCCCTGACCCATGTCGTGCGGGCGGCGCAGGCGGGCCGCGTCACCGCCATCGACGGCTGGCAACTGGCCGGTGTCGCGCGCAGCGCCGGCGCGCCGGCGGTCAAGGCGGCAGGCATCGATCTTGCGACCTCGGTCGGACAGCGCGTCGCGGCCGGCGGGGCGCTCTACACCATTCACGCGACGGGAGCGGCCGATCTGGACGCGGCCATCGAGCTGTCGTCGAGACGATCGGGCATCACGCTGAGCGAGGTTTTCGAGACGGTCTGAGTACGGTCGGGGCCTGCTGACCGCGAGCGGGACCTTGCTGATCACGGGGCTTGGCTATCCACGGGCTTTGGCTATCAACTGCGGCCGCGTTCTCCCCTTCGGAGTGCGGGCGGCGATTTTCGGGAGAAATCGTATGGCTTTCAAGACACGCAGTAAGGCTCGATCCCTGGCGGTGGCGGTGGCGTTCGCCGCGACATCGATCCTGTCCGGCGCGGCCGGCGCGGTCGAAATCTCGATCACGCAATGGGGCGCCAGCCTGTATGGCGCTCCGGTGGCTGTTGCAATCGAGCAGGGCGATTTCAAGAAGGCCGGCATCGACGTGACTGGCGTGGTCGGCTCGGGTGGCGGCGGCACGAGCGTTCGCAACATCCTGGCGAGCGATGTGCCCTATGGCGAGGTTGCCACGGCCGCCGCCCTGGCGGCCGCCCGGCAGGGGCTGCCGGTCGTGCTGATCCATTCCGGCACCCGCACGGTCGCCGAGGCCAGCCTGGTGACGATGCCGAATTCGGAGATCAAGAGCCTCGAGGACCTCGTCGGCAAGAAGGTCGCGATCACCTCGCCGAAATCGACCTCCGAAATGGTCTTCCTGATGGAGCTGGCGGCGAAGGGTATCGACGCCTCGAAGATCCAGCGCGTAGCGTCCGGCGGCTATACGCAAGGGCTGACCATGCTGGAACAGGGAGCCGTCTCGGCCGCCGTCCTGATCGAGCCGCTCTCGATCCTGCGTAGGGACCGCTACCGCACGGTGATCGCGGCCAAGGGCCTGCTGCCGGCGATGACGACTTCGGTCGGCATCACCACCCGCGACTTCGCCAAGGCCAAGCCCGAACAGCTGAAGGCCCTGATCGCGGGCCGCCGCATGGGCGTGCAGGCGATCTACCGCGCGCCGGAAGCCGCCTCCGACATGGTCGCCAAGCAGTTCAACATGGATCCCGGCCTGGCCAAGGTTGCGATGCTGAACATGATCGAGCCGCAGATGTGGAGCGAGGGCGCCTTCAGCACGGCCGAGCTGAACCGGATCGGCGAGGGCCTCAAGCTCGTCGGCGAAATCTCGGCCCTGCCGGATTGGGGCGCGCTGATCGACCGCTCCTTCCTGCCGGCCGACCTCAAGGCCGACCAATGACGGTCCTCGCCTTGGCGTCGCGCGACGCGCCGAAAGCAGCCGAGCCGCCGGCCGCGAGCCTCAGGGGCGTGACACGCCATTACCGCTTCCCCGGCAGCGGCAAGACGCTGCACGCGCTGGGGCCGATCGATCTCGACCTCCGGCAGGGCGAGTTCTTCTCGGTCGTCGGTCCGTCGGGCTGTGGAAAATCGACGCTGCTCGATGTGCTGGCGGGGCTGAACCCGCCCAGCGAAGGCACGGCGAGCTTCGAGGGCAAGCCGATCGCCGGCGTGCCCGACGGCATCGGCGTCGTCTTCCAGGAGGATGCCTCGTTTCCCTGGCTGACGGTCGAGGCCAATGTCGCCTTCGGCCTGAAGCGGGCCGGTATAGGCCAGGCCGAGATCGATCGCCGCGTCGATTATGCCGTCGGCTTCATGGGTCTGCGCGATTTCCGGCAATCCTATCCGGCGCAGCTCTCGGGCGGGATGCGCCAGCGCGTCTGCATCGCACGCACGCTCGTGCTGCAGCCGCGGCTGATCCTGCTCGACGAGCCTTTCGGTGCGCTCGACCAGCAGACCCGGCTGATCATGGGCGACGAATTGCTGCGGCTCTGGCGCGAGACCAGGGCGACCGTGCTGCTGATCACGCATTCGCTCGACGAGGCCGCGATGCTGGCCGACCGTGTCGGGGTGATGTCGGCGCGGCCGGGCCTGTTCATCGACATCATCGAGACCGGCTGGCCCAGCGACCGCGACAGCCGGATCGTCGCCGATCCGCGCTTCGGCGAGATGACCGGCCGGATCTGGGAGAAGCTGCGCACTGAGACGATGAAGCACATGCAGACGCAAGGCGCCGGACCGCGATGAGGTATCGTGCGCTTGTCACCCTGGCCGTCGTGCTGGCCTGTGTGCTGGCGCTGGAGCTGGCCTGCGCCTTGGGCTGGGTCGCCAGGACCGTGATCATCCCGCCCAGCGAGATGGTCGGCAGCCTCCGCGACATCCTGTGGTCGGGCGAGTTCAACCGCGCGATCGCCCTGACCCTGACCAATGTGATGATCTCGGTCGTGATCTCGATTTCGGCGGGGTTCGTGCTGGGTGTGGCGATCCACGCCAGCGATTTCCTGCGGCGCGCGGTCGAGCCCTATCTCGCAAGCTATTACGCCGTCCCGACCTTCATCTTCTATCCGGTCTTCATCGTGCTGTTCGGCGTCAACAGCGCCGCCATCATCGCCATCGCCGTGCTGCTCTCGATCGTAGCGATGATCACCGCCACGATGAACGGCCTCGACCGGATTCCGACCGTGCTGCTGCGCACCGCCCGGATCATGCGCCTGTCGCCGGTCAAGACCGCGCTCCTGATCCAGCTGCCGGCGGCGGCGCCGTATTTCTTCACCGGAGCGCGGCTGAGCGTGGCCTATTCCTTCATCGGCGTCATTGCCTCGGAGTTCATCCTGTCGGGCGACGGGCTCGGCTACGCCATCGCCTATGCCTACAACAATTTCGAAAACCGGCAGATGTACGGGCTGATGCTGCTCATCGTGATCGCGGTCACGGTCGTCAACATGACGCTCGACAGGCTCGACCGCCGCCTGCAATCGCGCCTGCGCCGCTGAGGTCCAAGATGCCGAGCAAAACCTTGTCGAGCAAAGCCATGCCGAGTAAAACCCTGCCGAGCCAAACCTTGCCAGGCGAAGCCTTGCGAAACATCGTGCCGCCGATCGTGCTGGCCCTGGTCCTGATCCTGTGCTGGCAGGGCCTGCACCTCGCCACCGCATCGGGCGCAATCAGTTCGCCCGCCGCGACCCTGGCGCGGCTCGTCGTCTTGATGGGGAGCGGCCGTTTCTGGCTCGACGTCGTCGAGACCGGCACGGCCTTCGCCTGGGCGCTGGTGCTGTCGATCGTGCTCGGCATCGGGCTGGGCGTCGTGCTCGCTCTGCTGCGACCGGTCGGGGAGGTGATGGAGCCGATCCTGGTGACGTTCTACTCGCTGCCGAAGGTGACGCTTTATCCGCTGGTGCTGCTGATCTTCGGGCTCGGAATGCCGGCGAAGGTCGCCTTCGGCATCATGCATGGGCTCGTGCCGATTACGCTGCTGACACGCAACGCCATCACCCAATTGAAGCCGGTCTATCTGCGCACGGCCAAGGTGATGCGGCTCAGCGCGTTCGAGGCGGTGCGCTCCGTCGTTCTGCCGGCGATCATTCCCGAACTCGTCGCCGGCATCCGGATCGGTTTCTCGCTGAGCCTGCTCGGCGTCCTGATCGGCGAAATGTTCGCCTCGAAGCGGGGCCTGGGCTTCACCGCCGTCAACGCGATGGGCCTGGGCGATCTCGACACGATCATGGCGATCGGCGTGTTCCTGGCGCTCTTCGCGGTGCTGGCGAATGGCGGGCTCCTGTCGCTGGAGCGCGCGATCCGCCACCGCTCGGCCGGCCGCTAGAGTGTTCTCGAGCGAACCGGTATCCACTTCGCTCCGCGTAGTCATCGCCGATCGAGCCGCGGGATGCACCTGTTGAAGGCTGCTTTCAGCCTTGTGCAGCTACAAGAGTACCGCGTCTTGGCAGTGCAAGCGTCGCGAGGAAGCAGGCTGCCAACATCAGTGCGGAACCGATCAGGCAGGCTGAGATGCCCCCGACTTGGTAGAGCAGGCCCGAAAGAAGCGTCCCCGCGAAGCGGCCGAGCGCGTTCGCCGCATAGTAGAAGCCGACATCCTCTGCCGATTTCTCAGAGCCGGCATAGGCCAGGATGAGGTAGGAGTGCACTGAAGAATTCACTGCGAAAGCGAAGCCGAAGACGCATAGCCCGACGACCAAAACCATGTCAGCGGGCAGGCCAGCGGTGCTGGCAAGGACCGCGGCGATAGCCACCGGCACGACGGCAAGGGCCAAAGACCACATCCGCGCCGCCGGCACCTCCGCCGAAAGCCCGTCGGAGCTCCTCTTCACGAATGCGGGCGCCGCTGCCTGAACGACACCGTATCCGATAGTCCAGAGCGCCAGAAAGGTGCCGACCATGGTGAAGGTCCACCCGGACGCATAGAGGAACACCGGCACGCCCACCACGAACCAGACATCGCGTGCGCCAAACAGCGCGACGCGGGCGAGTGCCAGCAGGTTGACGGCCCGGTTCTTGGCGAAGAGCTCGCGGGCAGTCTTGCTGGCTTTGGCCTTGCCGAGCATCGCCGGCAGCGAGGTGACGACGCCCAATAGGATCAATGCGAGCATGGCCGCCATCGCCCAAAGCGCGCCAGGGAAGCCCAGCGCCTCCAACAGCAGCCCGCCGAGGAAGAAGCCGATGCCCTTCATCGCGTTCTTCGAGCCGGTGAACCAGGCGACCCAGCGGAACAGGCGGCCCTCCGCGTCTTCGGCCTTGGCGGTGGCTTCCGCCACCTTGATTGCCGATTTCGAGGCGGTCTTGGTCAGATCCTTGGCGACCCCGCAGATTCCCTGCGCCATGACGACCCAAGTCACTGAGGCGGCCGCGGTCCAGTCCGGCGAAAGGCCCGAGAGCAGCAGGAATCCCGCGATCTGGGTCGTCAACCCCACCGCCAGCATGCGGGTGATGCCATAGCGAGCCGCGAGCCAGCCGCCGATCAGGTTGGCCGCGATGCCGGCGGCTTCATAGAGAACGAAGAGGAAGGCGAGCGTGAACGGCGAATAGCCGAGCCTGAAGAAGTGCAGCAGCACGAGCATCCGCAACGCGCCGTCGGTCAGGGTGAAGCCCCAATAGGCGGTGGTGACGATGGCATAGTTGCGCGAGCCCTCGGTCATGGGCCTCAGATCCCGACCTGTTCGAGATGGCAGGCGAGATCGACCATGCGGCAGGCATAGCCCATCTCGTTGTCGTACCAGGCGTAGACCTTGAGCATGGTGCCGTCGGTGACCAGCGTCGACAGGCCGTCCACGATCGAGGAGCGCGTGTCGCGCTGGTAGTCGATCGAGACCAGCGGCCGCGCCTCGAAGCCCAGGATGCCGGCGAGCGGCCCCTTCGCAGCAGTCCTGAACAACTCGTTGACCTCGGCGGCCGTCGTCGGGCGCTCCAGTTCGAAGACGCAATCGGTCAGCGAGGCGTTGAGCACCGGCGCACGAACGGCGTGGCCGTCGAGCTTTCCCTTGAGCTCAGGATAGATCAGCGCGATCGCGGTGGCGCTGCCGGTCGTCGTCGGCTGGAGCGAGAGCATGGCGGAGCGGGCGCGGCGCAGATCCTTGTGCGGCGCATCGACAACAACGTTCGTGTTCGTCGGGTCGTGGATCGTGGTGATCTGGCCGTGGCGGATACGCAGGTTCTCATGAACGACCTTCACCACGGGGGCGAGGCAGTTGGTGGTGCAGGAAGCGGCCGTCACGATCGGATGCAAATCGGGCTTGTAGAGATGTTCGTTGATGCCGACGACCACGTTGAGGACCGACGCGTCCTTCACCGGCGCGGCGACGATGACGCGTTTGGCACCGCGCTTCAGATGCCCCTCGATCGTCGCAGGCATCAGGAATTTGCCGGTACATTCGAGCACGACATCGACGCCGAGGTCGCCCCAAGGGATATCTCCGGGCGCAGCGTGAGCCGAGAAGCCCATCCGGCGCTCGCCGATGCGGATTCCGTCCTCGCTCTCTGGGCCTATGTCGGCGCGCCAACGGCCCTGCATGCTGTCGAATTCCAGCAAATGGGCCGTCGCCAAGGCTCCGCCCTTGATCTCGTTGAGATGCACGACGTCAAGCCGGTTGCCTGCACGCGGATCGTCGCCCTGGCGCTCGGCGGCGCCGAGTGCCGCCCTCAGAGCCAGGCGCCCGATGCGCCCCATGCCGTTGATGCCGACCCGCATGATCCATGCTCCCTACGATGATCCTGATGGGTCAATCGCCCGAACCAACATGACATGTCAATATGTCGATTGACTCCGACATATAAATCAATCAGCTATTATGTCGGCCTTAACCGACATAATGAGATCAAGCTATGGAAACAGCTCCCCTGAAGGTCCTCTTCGTCTGCAAGGGCAACCACGCCCGCTCGATCATGGCGGAATCCATCATGCGGCGGCTCGCCGGCGACAAGTTCATGGTCTTTAGCGCCGGAAGCCAACCGCAGCCGGAGATCAGCCCATTCGTTGCTCGGCTGCTGAAATCCCTGAATCACGATATGGCGGGCTTGCATCCCAAGAGCTGGAACGAGTTCGCCCAACCCGGCTCGCCGGAGCTCGATTTCGTCTTCACCTTGTCCGAGACCGCAGCCAACGCGGTGCCGCCCGCCTGGCCCGGCAACCCGATGGCTGCGCTCTGGACGCTGCCCGACCCTGCCACCGTCGAAGGGGAAGACGTGCAGAAGGCGCTTGCCTTCGCGGACGCCTACCGCATGCTCAATAATCGGATCTCGATCTTTTCGAGCTTGCCGCTGTCAACGCTGCAAGGCATGGCGCTGCAGCACCGTCTCGACGCAATCGGGAAGGATATGGGCAGAAGGGACGACGCGGCGTGACGCCAGGACTTGACGGATCGAGGCTGGATTCTCCCGACGCAGTGGCGCTGCTCGGCGCGCTGGCGCAGCCCACGCGGCTGGAGATCTTCCGCCTGCTCATGCGGTATCGCCCGCATGGGCTTGCCGCCGGAGACATCGGCCGGCTGCTGGCCGTGGCGCACAACACTTTGTCGACCCATCTGGGCGCGCTCGAACAGGTCGGACTGCTGGCGTCGCGGCGGGAAGGCCGCCACATCATTTTCGCCGCTCAGGCCCCGCGCGCCGACGCGCTGCTCGCCTTCCTCTCCGACGCCTGCTGCAGCGAGAGGCCTGTGGGATGCGCGCCCATTTTGCTATCCGTCCCGGCTCGCCGGGAGTTTGTTGCCAGCGAGCGTCCCTTGCGCGTGCTCGTGGTCTGCACGGGTAATTCGGCCCGCTCGATCATGGCGGAGGCGGTGTTGAATCGTGAAGGTCTCGGGCGGATCCAGGCCTATTCGGCCGGTAGCCGTCCGCAGGAGGTGCCTCATCCGCTGGCTCTCGGCCTGCTCGCCGACCTCGGCTATGACATTTCGGCGATGCGCTCGAAGTCCTGGGACGAGTTCCTCGCTACCGCTGCCCCTGAACTCGATCTCGTCATTACGGTCTGCGACGACGCGGCCGAGGAGATATGCCCCGCTTTCCCTGGCGTGCCGATGCGGGTGCATTGGGGGCTGGACGATCCTGCGTCGGTCTCGGGCCCGCAAGCGGCCAAACGTGCCGCCTTCCTGCAGAGCTATCGCGACCTGACCGCTCGCGTCACGGCCTTCGTCAACCTGCCGTTCGAGGAGATGCCGCTGCGCGAGCTGGAACCTGTTCTGATCGCCATCGGCCGGATGGACGGCGCGACTGATAAATCGCTGGAGCAGGCCGCATAACCACCGCTCCGGCCACAACCTCGCCGGCAGGATCTCACGCAAAGTTCTCTGTAAAGCTGGCATGGAGCCCGCATGTCATCGAGCTCTTCCAGTTGCTAGAGCAATTTCCGATCCCATTGGATCGTTCACAGCTAGAACAGGATCGCTCATGTGCGGACCGTCGAGCCCGACGGTGCCGTTCAGCCGTTTCGGCGCTTGGCCGGAACCCTACTCGGCAGCCAGTGCCGGTCGCAGTTCCGGTTCCCCCGTTGAAACCTCATGGTTCCCGTCCACAGTCGGCTTGATGCGGAACCATGTGGCATAGAGGGCCGGGAGGAAGAGCAGGATGAGCACGGTCCCGGCCGCCGTGCCGCCGATCAGCGTGTAGGCCATTGATCCCCAGAACACCGAATGGGTGAGTGGAATGAAGGCCAGGACCGCTGCCAACGCGGTCAGGATGACTGGCCGCGTCCGCTGCACCGTCGCCTCGATCACGGCGTGATAATCGTCAAGTCCGGCCGCCTGGTTTTCCTGGATCTGCTCGGTCAGGATCAGCGTGTTGCGCATCAGGATGCCCGCCAGACCGATCAGGCCGAGGATGGCGTTGAAGCCGAACGGCTGGTCGAAGACGACCAGCATCGGAACCACCCCGGCTAGCCCGAGCGGCGCGGTCAGCATGACCATGGTCATCGTCGAGAGGCTGCGGACCTGCAGGATGATGACGATCAGCATGGCGGCGATCATCACCGGGAATATCTTGGCGAGCGCATCGTTGGCCTTGATCGATTCCTCGATGTTGCCCGCCATCTCGATGCGGTAGCCGACCGGGAGCGAAGCGATCAGGGGCTGCAGCGTCTTCATGACCTGCTTAGAGACTTCCGGTGGCTGGGTCGCCTCGTTGACGTCGGAGCGGATCGTAATGATCGGCGTGCGATCGCGGCGTTTAAGGATCGGCTCCTCGAACCGGATTTCGGAGCGCCCGATCTGATCGAGCGGTACCTGGCGGCCATCCCGGCTCATCAGCGAGAAATCGGCCAGCCTTGCCGGGTCCAAACGGTTCTCGCCGGCGCTGCGGGCTACGACCGGCACGTTGCGAATATTTTCGCGAACCTGCGTCACCGGGATACCGCTGACCAGCATCTGCATCTGCTGGCCTGCCTCTGCCGGCGACAGCCCGATCAGATTGAGCCTGTCCTGGTCGGGAATGTAACGCAGCACGGGCGAACGGTTGCCCCAGTCCCGGTTCGCCTGCCGAACATCGGCGACGCCCTTCATCAGGCCGAGGGCTTTTTCGGAGATCTGGTAAAGCTGCGCCGGATCGGGCCCCATGACGCGGAATTCGACGGGGAACGGCGTGTAGGGCCCGAACACGAGCTGCGTGACGCGGATGAAGGCTTCGGGCGCGAGGCCCTCCGATATCGCATCGCGCAGCCGATGCTTCAGCGTCTCGCGCGCTTCGGCATTCGCGGTCAGCACGACGATCTTGGCAAAGGCCGGGTCCGGCAGTTCCGGCGCCATGGCGAAGAAGAAGCGCGGCGCGCCCTGGCCGACATAGCTCGTGACGATCTTCGCCTCGGCCTGATCCTTCAGCCAATGTTCGACTTTTGCGACGGCGGCCGTCGTCGTTCCGATGCTGGAGCCCTCCGGCATGCGAACCTCGATCAATACCTCCGGTCGATCGGATGTCGGGAAGAACTGCTGTTTCACCGCGCCCATGCCGAGCCCGGACAGGCCCATGGCGATCACGACGACGGCGCAGGTCACGAACTTGTGGCGCACGGTGAACTTGATGACGCTGCGCAAGCGCCGATAGTTCGGCGTGTTGTAGATCGCGTTATGGCCACCCTCGACCGGCTTGATGTCCGGCAGCATCTTGACGCCGAGATAAGGGGTGAAGACCACGGCGACGATCCACGAGACGATCAGCGCGAAGCCGACGACCCAGAAGATATTGCCGGCATATTCGCCGGCGCTCGAACCGGCGAAGCCGACTGGCATCAGGCCGATGATCGTGACCAGCGTGCCCGAAAACATCGGCGCGGCCGTGTGGCTCCAGGCGTAGGCAGCCGCCTTGATCCGGTCCATGCCTTCTTCCATCTTTACCACCATCACCTCGATGGCGATGATGGCGTCGTCGACCAGCAGCCCCAGCGCGAGGATCAGCGCGCCGAGCGTGATGCGATCGAAGAAGCGGCCGGTTTCCAGCATGATGAGGAAGACGACGGCAAGGGTGAGCGGCACCGCGAGCGCGACGACGATGCCGACGCGCCAGCCCAGGGCGACAAGGCTCACGAACAGCACGACGCCGAGCGCCATCGCGAATTTCAGCATGAACTCGCTGACCGCGGCTTCGATGTTGACGGCCTGGTCACTGACTTTCGCGAGCGTCATGCCGAGCGGAAGCCGCTCGGCGATCGCGCTCGATCGCGCTTCGAGCGCCTTGCCCAGTTCCAGCCCGTTCCAGCCCTGCTGCATCACCGCGCCGAGCATGATGGCGGGTTCGCCATCATGGCGGATGATGTAGGTCTCCGGGTCCTGATAGCCGCGGCGGACATCCGCAACATCGGAGAGTTTCAGCGTACGTCCGCCGGCGACGATCGGCGTGTCGGCGATCGCCTGGATGCTGTCATAGGCGCCGTCGAACCGGACGAAGACCTGCGGGCCGCGCGTGTCGATGGAGCCTGCCGGCGTGACGGTATTCTGGCGTTGCAGCGCACTGGCGATGTCGCGTGCGGACACGCCGAGGGTTGCGAGCTTGGCATAGGAGAACTCGACGAAGATCTGTTCGGGCCGCTCGCCGAGAATGTTGATCTTCTTGACGCCGGGCACATGCAGAAGGTCCTGACGGATGACCTCGGCCTGACGCGCCAGTTCGCGCATCGGCATGCCCTTGGCTTTGAGCGCATAGAGGCCGAAGCTGACATCGGAGAATTCGTCGTTGACGAAGGGCCCGAGCACGCCCGGGGGCAGGTTGCGGGCCTCGTCTCCCAGCTTCTTGCGGGCCTGATAGAACTCCTGTTCGACCGCCGAGGGAGGCGTGCTGTCCTTCAACGTGATCGTGAGAAAGGCGAAGCCGGGACGCGCTATGGTTTCGACGCGATCGTAATATGTCAGCTCCTGGATACGTTTCTCGAGCGGCTCGGAGACGAGGTCCTGCATCTCGCGGGCGGTCGCGCCGGGCCATGCGACGGTGACCGTCAGGCTCTTGATCGTAAAGGACGGATCCTCCGCCCGTCCCAGCTTGACGAATGCGTAGAGGCCCGCGGCCGCCAGCAGAATGATGAAGAACAGGGTGATGGCTCGCTCGCGAACCGCGATCGCTGAAAGATTGAAGCTCATCGACTCGCCGCCTGTGCTTGAACACCGGTCCGGACGGCGGCGCCGTCCGTCAGAAGATGAGCACCGAGCGAAACAACCGGCTCGCCCGCGCTCAGTCCGGAGATCACGGCAGTCTCGTTGGTCACGCGCACCAGCCTGACGGGGCGAAACCTCACCGTCGAGGTCGCTTCATCCATCAGCCAGACACCGGTTTTCTGGCCGTCATCCAGGACCGCTCCGAGCGGCACTTCCATCTCCGGCTGGCTCGCCTGGTTTGCCAGCCGGATGGTCACGGTTGCCCCGAGCGGTGCTGCTGCGCCCTCGCCATCAAGCACATAGCGCGCTTCATAGGTGCGGGTCTGGGCATCCGCAGAATCCGACAATTGCCGGAGCGTGGCCGCGTAGCGGCGAGCCTCGCTCCCATAGAGGCTGGCCACGGCCGCCGAGCCGATGGCCGGCCTGATCGTCTCGGGCAGTGCGACGACCGCCTCGCGAGGGCCGGCCTGGGCCAGCCTGATGACGGTCTGGCCGGCGGTGACGACCTGTCCCGGCTCACCGAGGGTTTCGACAACCGTGCCATCGGCATCGGCGATCAGAAGGGAATAGCTCGATCCGTTTTCCGCGACCTTCTCGTCCGCTTCCGCGGCGGCGAGCTGCGCTGAGGCTGTGTCCAGCGCCGCCTTTGCCTGTTCGTAGCGCTGCGGGCTCGCGGCGAAGCCATCCCTGACCAGAACGGCGTAGCGCTTTTCGTCAGCCCTTGCCTGAACCAGGACGGCGCGCGCCGCCGCAGCGGCATTGCGTTTTGCGGTGAGCGCGAGCCGCAGGTCGGTTTCGTCGATCCGCATCAGCGCCTGGCCGACTGTCACGGCCTGGCCGACATTCACGAGCCGTTCGACGATCTTGCCGGTAACGCGGAAGCCGAGATTGCTCTGGACCCTGGGAGCGATGACGCCGGTGAAGCGGCGTTCGGCTTCGGCGACCGGTGTTGCCGCAACCAGCCTGACGATCGGAGCATTCTGCCGCGGGTCGCTCACGGCAGAAGCCTTCTGCGGGCGCGCCGAGAGCACGACGAACGCCGCCACCACTGAGGCTGCGAGCACGACGCTTCCTGCGGCGATCACCGATCTCTTTCTCTTGCCCATAGCCTTCTTGCCCATCGCCTGCTTGCCAATTAGATTGTATTCGAACTCTATATCGATTATAGATGTCGAACGCAATCTAATTATGGAGATCGGCAATGCGGGTCAGTCGTGTCCAGGCGCAGGAAAACCGGCAAGCGGTGATCGATGTGGCAAGCCGGCTTTTCCGGGAGCATGGTTTTGACGGCATCGGCCTGAAGGATCTGATGGCTGGTGCCGGGCTGACGCAGGGCGCCTTCTACAAGCAGTTCGAATCCAAGGACGACCTGGCCGCGCAGGCCTCCAGGCGCGCCTTGGAGAGCGCCTTGGGCAGGTGGTCGGCCGCTGCCGGGGCCAGCCCTGAAGACCCGCTTTCGGCCGTGGTCGAATTCTATCTCAGCATGGGTCATTGCGCGGAGAAGACAGATGGCTGCCCGGTCGTCGCGCTGGGTTCCGATGCCGCCAGGCAAGGTCCCGACGTGAAGGCGTCGTTCGAAGCCGGGATAAAGGACTATCTGGACATGATGGCAGGCTGGGTCGGCAAGCCGACAGACGACAAGTCGACCGACGACAAGCTGGCCGAGGGCGACGAGCCGGACGGTCGGGCCATGGCCGTCCTCTCGACGATGGTCGGAGCGGTGCTCCTCGCGCGCGCCGTCAACGACGAGCAGATGTCGAAGCGGTTCCTGCAGGCTGCTGCCGAGAGCGTGCTGCTGCAATCGTCGGCGGGCCATGCACGGCCGGGACAGCACCAATGACGATGGCTTGCGTTAAGGCGCGCAGCGCAATTGTCGCAATTCCTGCGGCTGCAGCCTTATGAGGTTTCGTTGAACTTCGCTGTGTTTCAGCCGAGAGCCCTAATCGCAGTCTCAATCGGCATGAACATCGTCCTGCTCTCCGCAGGGAACTCAATGAAGTCGAAACGCTTGTAGAAGGCCGCGGCATTATCATCGACAGCGTGCACGAGGACGCCTCGCACGCCGATGATTTTGGACGCTTGGATTGCCCGAAGAAGAGCGTCCTTCAGAAGGCCGGCACCAATACCTCGTCGCTCGTGAGATTTGCACACCGCCAAGCGACCAAGCACGATCATCGGCACGGGGTCCGGGCTATTTCTCCGCAGCTTTCCAGGGGCTGCAGCCAATCTGACAGAGGCGCTCGAAATGCAGTAGTAACCCACGACGAGATTGCGCTCGGCGCAGACATATGTGCGGCTGGTTTGCCCTTCGCTTTTCACGGCGCGAGCCTTTAACCAATCGTCGAGGGCATCGTGGCCGCAGGCGAATTGGCTCAGATCGTGATGAGAGGTGATAGGGCTCGGGGGCGACAGGCCGCCCCCGAGCTTCGTCGATATGTCCGTTACTTCTCCCATGGGGATTTCTCTGCGAACAATCTCTTCAGTCGTGAGCTAGGCGGCGGCGGATTGTCGAGGACATCCATAAACGCTTCGAACTGCGCCTCATTCAGAGAGAACAGCTTCTGATCGATCAAGACATCGATCGCGTGCTGCTTCGCACTCTCCAGCATGAACTCCGTACGCGTTTTCCCGACGACATTTGCAGCGGTATCGATGAGATCTCGTGTCTGCCGGGGTACTCTCAGATTTATCGTTGTCGTCTTCGTCTCCGATGCCGGTCGCTTCATTACAGCTGCGGCGGGTGGCATTGTCAGGGTTCCATTCTCTCCGGGTTGATCGCGCTTGGCTGCGCGGGTTGATCGATCTGCCAATCGGTCAACACATCGTTGATAAGCCATATTCGTATCCACATCGTCAACACACATAACGTCGTATGCGCATTGCAGTTCCAGCACGCAGCAATCTGGGCACGGACGAAATCTTGACCACGATCGGCAATGATCGAGCATGATTGCCCCAGATTCGACCCTAGGAGTGATTTGGGCCTGAACCGCACCGTCATTGCGAGGAGCGCAGCGACGAAGCAATCCAGGTGCGGCAGAGCAAGCCTTCCTGGATTGCTTCGGCTCATGCTCGCAATTGTCCTGGATGGTATCGACCGAACCGAGGCCCGCTTCCACGCGTCGCCCGTGATAGTCATCGCCAAACATCGATCATGAAATGGCGTCATCCTGTTGACCGCAAAGGCCTCGCCATGGTCGGGTCGGCCCGCAAAAGGGAGGGGTCTTCGATGAAGCTCTATGATGGCGGGCGGGCGCCCAATCCACGGCGGGTGCGGATCTTCTTCGCCGAGAAGGGTATCCCTCTGCCCGAGCTCGTGCCGGTGGATATCGCCAAGAAGGAGCACAAGAGCGAAAGCTTCACGCGCATCAACCCGCTGCAGCGGCTGCCGGTGCTCGTGCTCGACGATGGCACCGCGCTCGCCGAGACCATCGCGATCTGCCGCTATATCGAGAGCCTCCACCCGCAGCCGCCATTGTTCGGGGTCGATCCGAAGCAGCAGGCGCTGACCGAGATGTGGAACCGCCGGGTCGAGCTCGGCCTGTTCAGCAGCGTCACCGCCGTCTTCCGCCACAGCCACCCCTCGATGGCGGAGCTGGAGGAGCAGGTTCCCGAATGGGCCGAGGCCAATCGCGAGCAGATCGAGGACCATCTCTGGATCCTCGAGCTCCAGCTTGCCGGCAACCGCTTCGTCTGCGGTGAAAACCTGACCGTGGCGGATATCACGGCCGGCATCGCGATCGATTTCATGAAGCCCTCGCGTATTTCGCTGCCCGAGGATTTCGTCCATATCCGCCGCTGGCACGCCGAGCTCTCGGCGCGCCCGAGTTGGAAGGCCTGAATGCGCGCGATTGTCGTCTTAGTGCTGGCAACATTGGCGCTGGCATCTCTGGCGCTGGTCTCACCCGCCTCCGCCGCCGAGCGGCTGAGCGGCGAGGCGATCAAGCGCGCTTTTGAGGGCAACACGGTCAGCGGCCGCTATACCAATGGCGGCTTCTTCACCGAATATCACGACACGGATGGCCGCGCGCTCGGCCATAATGGCTGGCAGCCCAACAAGGACGCCTGCTGGATCACCAAGGAGGATCAGGTCTGCTATTATTACGGCCCGCCGACCGACCGCACGGTGCATTGCTTCACGGTCGAGGCCACCGAGAAGCTCTATGTGCTGCGCAACGTCTCCAACGGCCAGATCAATGCCTTTGCGACGGTCGAGCTCGGCAATCCGCGCAAGCACAGCGACAATGGCGCGCCCTGGTATTGCGACGGGCTGATCTCGCGGGCGCCGGCCCTGCCGATGTCGCGGCGCAGGTTCGCGGCCCGATGATGCGGCGGCTCGCCTGCGCTGTCCTGGTCGTGGGCCTGTCGCTTTCCGCCGGTGCCGTCGGCCATGCCGCCGAGCGCCTGAGTGGCGATGCCATCCGCAAGGCATTCGAGGGCAATACGGTGAGCGGCCGCTATTCCAACAACAACCTGCCCTTCAGCGAATTCCACCACCCCGACGGCCGCGCCAGCGGCCACAACCGCAATGTCGCCAATACGGACGCCTGCTGGATCACCACGGCGGAAGCGGTCTGCTACTACTATGGACCGACCGAGACGCGCCGGACCTATTGCTTCACGGTGGAGCTGAGCGGCCGGCTCTATGTGCTGCGCAGCCGGTCGAGCGGGCGCATCAACGGCGTCGCCACCATCGAGCCCGGCGATCCGCATGGCTTCAGTGCCGGCGCTGCGCAATGGACCTGCGACGGGCTGATCTCGCGTGCGCCCGGCCGGTCCCGCTTGGCGCGGCGGTGAGCCTGGCGGAGCCGCTCGAGGCGGTGCTGCGGGATCTGCGCGCCTGCCGGATCTGCCGCGATGCGCCGCTTTATCCGCCGCCCTTGCCGCATGAGCCGCGCCCGGTCATCCAGGCGAGTGCGACGGCGAGGCTCTGCATCGCCGGGCAAGCGCCGGGCACGCGCGTCCATGCCAGCGGCAGGCCTTTCACCGATCCCTCCGGCGTCCGTTTGCGCAGCTGGCTCGGGCTCGACGAGGCCGCCTTCTACGATGAGGCCAGGGTCGCCATCGTGCCGATGGGGCATTGCTTCCCCGGCCTCGACGACAAGGGCGGCGACCGTCCGCCGCGCCGCGAATGCGCGCCGCATTGGCGCGCCCGCGTCCTCGCGGCGCTGCCGGAAATCGAGTTGGTGCTGGCGATCGGTCGCTATGCCCAGGCCTGGCATCTGGGGCCGAGCGGGGGCGCTTCGCTGTCCCAGACGATGGCGAGCTGGCGCGAGATCCTGGCGCGGCCGGTCATGCCGCGCGTGCTGCCGCTGCCGCATCCCTCCTGGCGCAACAATGCCTGGCTGACGCGCAACCCCTGGTTCGAGGCGGAACTGGTGCCGGTCCTGCGCGCCGAGATCGCGCGGCTGGTTTCGAAAGCTGTAACGGTGGCCCCGCCAGCTCAGCGATAGCCGTAAGTGTAGCCGTCGAGCCCGCGGTCGACGCGGCCCCTGGCCTGGATGACGGTGCGCACCGGACCCAGGGTCGTCTGGTCGCGGGTTTCGAGACGCACGCCAGCCTGTGCCGCCGAGCCGGTCCGGCCGCCCGTGCGGACACCGTATTCGACGGCGACGGAGCCGCCGAGCCGCACGCAGGCCGTGCTGCCTTCCATGCGCACGAAGCCCGGGCCGTATTCGGGGCAGGGGCGGGCGGTCGTGGCGGGTTTCCAGGGCGTCGCCTTGGAGGTCGTCGTGCTCTGCCCGGGAATCGGCTCGCCGATGACTTGCGCCATGGCGGGACCAGCCGCGACCGCGAGCGTCGCGAATGCCAAGGCTCGGATCAGTACAGTGAATCGGATCAGCACGGTCGGAACCTTCGGATGCGCGATGCGACGATGGTAACGACAGAATTCCGGCGAAGCCATGGCCGCGGGCCTTGGGAGAGGAAAAACCCCGGCCTTGCGGCCGGGGTTCGTCAGGCTTCGAGTTGGACCAGAAAACTGGCCGGTCGCTCTTTTCAGAGCTGATTGGCCGCGCGCGCGCGGATCAGGAAATTGTCATAGGAATATTCGGCGATCTGGAACCAGAGATACTGGTCGCCGCGGAAGGCGGACATCGCCTCGTAGATCTTCTTGAAATCGGCGTTCTTGGCCGAGGTCTCGGCATAGACCTCCTTCGAGGCCTTGAGGCAGGCTTCCAGGATCTCCTGGGAGAAGGGTCGCAACTGCGCGCCCGCACCGACGAGCCGCTTCAGCGCGGCCGGGTTGCGCGCGTCGTATTTGGCCTGCATGTCGACATTGGCGAGTGCCGCGGCCGTGGTCAGGATCGATTTGTAGACCTTCGGCAAGGCGTCCCATTTCGCCGTGTTGATGAAGAAATGCAGCGCTGCGCCGCCCTCCCACCAGCCCGGATAGTAATAAAATGGCGCGACCTTGTTGAAGCCGAGCTTCTCGTCATCGGCGGGGCCGACCCATTCGGCCGCGTCGATCGTGCCCTTTTCCAGCGCCGGATAGATGTCGCCGCCGGCGATCTGCTGCGGCACCACGCCGAGCTTGCTCATCACCTGCCCGGCGAAGCCGCCGATGCGCATCTTGACGCCTTGCATGTCGGCGACGGTCTTGATCTCCTTGCGGAACCAACCGCCCATCTGGCAGCCGGTATTGCCGCCGGGCAGCGCGTAGATATTGGCCTTCTTGTAGAACTCGTTGAGCAGCTCCATGCCGCCGCCATGGTAGAACCAGGCGTTCTGCTGGCGGGCGTTGAGGCCGAAGGGCACGGCGGTGCCGAAGGCGTAGGTCGGATCCTTGCCGACATAGTAATAGGACGCGGTGTGGCACATCTCGACGGTGCCGTTGGTGACGGCGTCTGCGGCCTGCAGCCCGGGCACGATCTCGCCGGCGGAGAAGACCTGGATCTGGAACTTGCCGTCGGTCGCCTCCGAGACGGCCTTGGCCAGGATTTCCGAAGCGCCGTAGATCGTATCGAGCGATTTCGGGAAGGATGAAGTGACGCGCCACTTCACCTCGGGCATCGCTTGCGCGATGGCCGGGCTCGCGATCACGCCGGCGGCTGCGCCGGCTCCTGCAGCCTTCAGAAAATAGCGACGCTTCATCTGGACTTGTCCTCCCTCAAAGACGGTGCGCGTGCCGGGTTGGTCCAGTCTTCGCGTTCCCACAAACAAAGCAGGTCTTTTCGCCAGCGCAAGCGAAAAAGCATGGCGAGCATGCAAAAATGACATGGCTGCTTTAAAATCCACTACCTTTGCGCGCAAGACTCTGCATTTCCGGCGGGGCAGGGGCATATCAGTGAGTTCATGCTGTCAGCTGACATGAAAAAAGCCCGGCAACCGCCGGGCTTTGAGGGAGAACTGTCGTTGAGGGGGAAGGCCGCGCCGGAGCGCGGCCGTCCACGAAGTGGGAAATGCCGCGCCGGAGCGCAGCCCCTGCCTCAGCGAGAGCGCGTGCGCACCTGGAAGACGTCGAAGGTCAGTTCCGCGACCTGCCACCAGAGATAATGGTCTCCGCGGAAAGCGGCCATCGATTCGATCGCTTTCTTGAAGTCGGGGTTCTTGGCCGAGATCTCGGCATAGAGCTCGTTCGAGGCCTTGAGGCAGGCTTCCAGGATCTCCTGCGAGAACGGCCGCAATTGCGTGCCGGCACCGACGAGGCGCTTCAGCGCCGGCGGGTTCACGACGTCGTACTTCGCCGCCATCCAGTTGTTGGCATGGGTGCAGGCGGCGGTCAGCGCGGCCTGGTAGGCCTTGGGCAGCGAATTCCACTTCTCCAGGTTGACGAAGGCATGGACCGTCGGCCCACCCTCCCAGAAGCCCGGATAATAGTAGAACGGCGCGACCTTGGAGAAGCCGAGCTTCTCGTCGTCATAGGGGCCGACCCATTCGGCGCCGTCGATCGTGCCTTTTTCCAGGGCCGGGTAGATATCGCCGCCGCCGATCTGCTGCGGCACCACGCCGAGCTTCTGCAGCACCTGCCCGGCGATGCCGCCGATGCGCATCTTGATGCCCTGCAGGTCGGCGACGGTCTTGATCTCCTTGCGGAACCAGCCGCCCATCTGCGCGCCGGTGTTGCCGCAGGGCAGGCCGTAGATGTTGAACTTCTTGTAGAACTCGTTGAACAGCTCGTTGCCGCCGCCCTGGTACAGCCAGGCGTTCTGGCCCCGCGCATTGAGGCCGAACGGCACCGAGGCCGCGATCGCGAAGGTCGGATCCTTGCCGACATAGTAATACGACACCGTGTGGCACATCTCGACGGTGTTGTTGGTCACGGCGTCGGCCGCCTGCAGCGCCGGCACGATTTCGCCGGCGGCGAAGACCTGAATCTGGAATTTGCCGTCGGTCAGGTCGGAGACCATCTTGGCCATGACCTCGGCGGCGCCATAGATCGTGTCGAGCGACTTCGGGAAGCTCGAGGCCAGGCGCCATTTCACTTCGGGGTTGGACTGGGCGACGGCCGGCATGGCGACCGCTGCGGCGGCAGCGCCGGCAGTGGCGGTCTGGATGAATTGACGACGCTTCATGGGAACATTTCCTCCGGGATTTCAGCAAAATGATGCGCAGACGGGTTTGCCCCCATCCTGCGATGTTTCAGGACAATGATGGCTGGCGGCAGCAATCATCAAGGCCGGGCGCATTGTTCTTTGGTGCAACGCGCTCTTGTGTGCGGCCCTATACTTGCACGTTTTTCTAGCACATCTCCCCAAACATCCCGTGACCGTCGAGCAATCCTGTGGGCTCGACAATTGCGCCTGGAACATGGCACGGCTGCGCCGGGAGCGCATGAAACTTTTCACGCATGCGGTCAACCTCCGCGCGATCTCAAGCGGACGAAATTGCGAAAGGCGCGCAAGATGGACCAGGACAAGCTAGCCAGCCTGAGGGCGCGCTATGCCGGCGCGAGCGGGGCCGATATCCACGATCCGCGCTTCGCCAAGGTCGCCGCCGACCAGTTCAAGGGCGACAAGCGCAAATGGCCCTTCTCCGACGTCGCGACCTTCATCAGCGCGCCCTATAGGCCCGATGCGCTGAGCCTGCCCGATCTCGGCGGCCTCGATGTCGCGATCGTCGGACTGCCGATGGATCTCGGCGTCACCAACCGCGCCGGCACGCGGCTCGGGCCCCGCGCCGTGCGCGCCGTCGAGCGCATGGGGCCGATGGACCATGTCCTGGGCACGGCCCCCTTCGGCATGCTGAAAGTGGCCGATATCGGCGACGTGCCGTTCCGCTCGCGCTATTCGCTCGAAAGCTGCCATGAGGACATCGAGGCGACCTTCAAGACCATCGTCGCAGCCGGCGTCTCGCCGCTCGCAGTCGGCGGCGATCATTCGATCACCTATCCGATCATGCGGGCGGTCGGCGAGAAGCGCCCGGTTGGCATGGTCCATATCGACGCCCATTGCGACACTTCGGGGCCCTATGAGGGCTCGAAATTCCACCATGGCGGCCCGTTCCGGCAGGCGGTGCTCGACGGCGTGCTCGATCCCGCTCGCGTGATCCAGATCGGCATCCGCGGCGGGGCCGAATATCTCTGGGAGTTCTCCTATGAGAGCGGCATGACCGTGATCCATGCCGATGAGGTCGACGCGCTCGGGCTCGACGCCGTCATCGCCAAGGCGCTTGCCGTCATCGGCGACGGGCCGACTTACGTCTCCTTCGATGTCGATTCGCTCGATCCGGCGTTTGCGCCCGGCACCGGCACGCCCGAGGTCGGCGGGCTCACCCCGCGCGAGGCGCTCGCCATCCTGCGCGGGCTGAAGGGCTCAAACATCGTCGCCGCCGACGTGGTCGAGGTCGCGCCGCAATATGATGCGACCTCCAACACGGCCCAATGCGCGGCGCAGGTGCTCTTCACCGAATTGTGCCTGATCGCGGAAGCCCGCGCCCTGGGCAAGGGCAGGCCGTGAAGCGCAGGACGCTGACGCTCGACGCGATCGACCGCCGGATCATCGCGGTCCTGCGCGGGGAGGGGCGCATCACCAACCAGGCCCTCTCCGAGCGGGTCGGGCTCTCCGCCCGGCCCTGCCTCGAGCGCGTGCGAAAGCTGGAGGCGTCCGGCCTGATCCGGGGCTATGGCGCGCGTCTGGCGCCCGAGCTTGCCGGCCACGCCATCGTCGCCTTCGCCCAGATTTCGCTGCGCGACCACTCGGTCGGCCGGCGCGAGCGCGTCGAGAAGGTGCTGAAGAGCTGCCCCGATGTCGTCGAGGTCCAGGTCGTCAGCGGCGAGGCCGACTATCTCGCCCGCATCGTGGCGGGCTCGCTGGCCGATTATGAGGAATTGACCGGCGCCTGGCTCGCCGACGCGCAGCTCGGCGTGGCGAGAATCGCCACCACCTTCGCGCTCAAGGCGCTGAAGGAGTTCGAGGGTTATCCGCTGGGCGAGGACTAAGCGTTTTCGAGCGAAGTGGCTGCCGGTTTGCGTGAAGACAACGCGTTAAAACAAAGAGCAGCAGCTGTTGAACGATCCAATTGGATCGGAAATTGCTCTAGGCCGGCGTCAAAGCGGCAGCAGCGCATCGGGCTTCACATCGCCGATCGATGCGTAGCTGTGCGTCTCCCTGACGCCCGGAAGCGGCAGGATGACCCGCTGCAGGAATTCCTGAAACGTCGCCATGTCGGCGATGCGCGCTTTGACCAGATAGTCGAAACCGCCGATCACCATATGGCATTCAATGATTTCGGGCGCCTTCGCGACAGCCTCCGCGAAGCGGTCGAAGACATGCGGGGCGGTGTGATCCAACCTGACCTCGATGAAAACGAGCGTGCCGCGCCCGATCTTCGACGGTTCGAGCACGGCCCGGACGGCGCGGATGAAGCCTTCGCTGAACAGGCGCTTGATCCGCTGCGACGCTCCCGTCGGCGACAGCCCGACGCGCTGGGCGAGATCGAGCACGGTGCGGCGGCCGTCCTCCTGCAACAGCCCGAGCAGCAGCCGGTCGACGCGGTCAAGATCGCTCATGTTGGATTCGCACTTATCCGGGGTTGATTGCGTGATAATCGCGCAAACGAAGCGAAATCATCATATTTCATCGCGCTGCTTTGCCGCAATACCGTTGAAAGGCACTAAGCGCCGAAACGGAACCAAGGCAACCAACATCATGGACAGCACACAAGCTGCATCGAGCAATCACGCAAAAGGCGAGATCGAGCTTCTTTCGCTGAGCGAAGCGGAGATCAAAGACTGTATCGACCTGCGCAAGCTGCTCGATGCGTTGGCGGAGGGCTTCAAAGCCCTTTCCGGTGGCCGCGTCGTCATTCCAGCGCGGCCACAACTCGACATTCCCGATGTAGGCTATTCGCTGGCGATGCCGGCCTGGACCGCGGGCATGCATCTGACCGTAAAGCTGGTCAACGTCTTCGAAGGCAATATCGCCCGGGGCATGCCAAGCCACCTCGCGACGATCCATCTCTTCGATCCGGAGACGGGAATGCCCGTCTGCATCATGGATGGAACCTATATCACGGCGGTGCGCACCTCCGGCTCGGCCGTGCTCTCGGTGCGCGAGCTCGCCAGGCGCGATGCCAGGATCGCGACCGTCGTGGGTGCCGGTGTCCAGGCGAGCCAGCACCTCAACCTGTTGCCGCTCGTTCGCGATTTCGAGGAAATCCGGGTATTCTCGAAGAACTTCGCCGATGCGCAGGCGCTGGCTTCGCGCCATGCAGGTGTCACGGCCGTCGCGGATATCGAGGCCGCCGTGCGTTCTTCGGATGTCGTATGCCTCGCGACGCACTCATACGTCCCCGCAATATCCGCCGAATGGGTCCAGCCGGGAACGCATGTCTCCTCGGTCGGCGTGGCGCCGCCGGGCGGCGAATTGCCGATCGACCTCATCGCCCGCGGCAGTCTCTTCGTCGAGGCGCGGGATGCCTTCGCGCCGACACCGGTGGGCTGCTGCGAACTTGCCGATATCGATCCCGCAGCAGGCACCGATCTTGGCGCGATGCTGCTGGGACGACGACCGGGCCGGACATCGGACCGGCAGATCACGATCTACAAGGCCATGGGGGTTGCCATGGAAGACATGGTGGCGGCCGACCTCGCCTACCGCGAAGCCAGGCGCCAGGGTGTCGGCCGAGCCATGTTTCTTTAGCCTCCACGGCAGCAGCGCCATGCACCATCCGCGTGGCGCTGCTGCGGACTGGAATGAGGGTCGCAAGCCGACAGGGCGGTGCCTTCTTCGCATGCCGCCCTGCGGCGAATTACCAAGTCCTGTTGCCCTGACAACGGATCGGCTACGCGGCTCGACATGAGCCAGCCGGTCAAGCCGTCTCCTGCGTAGCCGCGAGATGCCGCCGCAGCATCTCGCGCAGCTCTGCAACCGCAGGGTCACGGATGGCGAGATCATCGTCGGCGCGCAGCATCGCCGCCATGCGGATCAGATGCAGGATCAGAGCGGCCAGAGGCGCGAGCCGTTCGCGCGGCAGCGGCGGCTCGATCGTCTGCAGCAGGCCGGCAATGCCGCCGCGCAGCCGCGCCCGCGCCTGCTTCTTGACCACTGGGTCGAGGCTGCGGCGCTCGCCCAGCACGAGGAAGGCCGGATTGGCCTCGAGATAGACCAGCAGGCGCTGGAACAAGTCGTCGATGATCCCGTCGCTCGCCGCGCCGTGCTCGCTCGCAGCACCTTGCGCCTCGGCGGCGAGGTTGTCGAAGACGGCGGCAAGGCTGTCGAGATGGCGGGCATGCAGCGCCGCCGCCAGATGCTCCTTGGTCGGGAAGAACTGATAGAGCGAGCCGATCGAGGCCTTGGCGCGCCGCGCGATCTCGGTCGTGGTCGCCGCCTCGTATCCAGCCTCAGCGAACACGGCGGATGCGGCGTCGAGCAGGGCGCAGACGCGCTGCACGCCGCGGCCGCGGCTGGGCGCCTTGGTGATCTTGGCAGTCTTGCCCGCGCTTGCGCTTGACTTTTGTGAGTCCATTCTCATAAATCATAAATGTGAGGATTACCTCATATTGACGAGCGCCGCCTGGCTCAAGCCTGCAACTGGCCCGAATCTGCCCGGCGCGACGCCCCGGCTTCCGGAGATCACCATGACCTTTCATCTCGACCCTGGCAAAACCGCTCTTATTCTCATCGATGTCCAGAACGGCACGCTCGCCATGCCGCTGGCGCCCTATGACCGCGCCGCGCTCGTCACGGCGACGCAGCGGCTCGGGCAGGCTTTTGCGGCAGCCGGAGCGCCGATCGTGATCGTGACGATCGCGTTCTCGCAGGACGGCGGCGACCGGCTCGCGCAGGCCGTCGACATGCCCATGCAATTGCCGGCTGGCGGGCCACCTCCCGGCTGGTCGGAACTGGCGCCCGAGATCGCCGCGCTGCCGGCCACGGTCAGCATCGTCAAGCGCCAATGGAGCGCGTTCTTCGGTACCGAGCTCGACCTGCAATTGCGGCGGCGTGGCGTCAGCAGCATCGTGATCGGCGGCATCGCCACCAATTTCGGGGTCGAATCGACGGCACGGGATGGCTGGCAGCATGGCTACGCCGTCATCGTCGCGCAGGATGCATCGACCTCGCTGGGCGCGGAGATGCATGAATTCGCCCTTACCAAGACGCTGCCGCGCGTTTCGCGCATCCGCAGCAGCGCCGACATCATCGCCGCGCTCGGGCAAAAGGCCTGAGTGGGCGAGCTATCCGGGAAGGAGCACGGCATGGCGCGCGCTTATGTGATCTCCGACGTGACCCTCCGGGATGGCGAGGCGCTGGCGGCCTACCGGGAGCTGGCAGCCCGGTCGATCGCGGCCTTCGGCGGGCGCTATCTCGTGCGCGGCGGCGAGATCGGCGTGCTGGAAGGCGATTGGCGGCCGAGCGCGATCGTGATCGCCGAATTCGTGGACGCCGCGACCGCGCGGGCCTGGTACGGCTCGCCGCTCTATGCTCAGGCGCTCGCCTTTCGCCAGGAGGCGCTGACGCGCAACCTCATCCTGGTCGAAGGCGTCGCGGATGCAGATGCGCTGCCGCTGCGCGCCGCCGCCTTGGACGAAGGCCGGTCCGGGCTGTAGGCTGCGACGTGATCGAAGCTCCTGCTCGGGACGGCGCGGACGTGGTCCGACCCAAAAGCAGCTTCATGACGGGTCACCTGACAATGGCACGCGTGGGGCTGCCGATTGGGCGGTCAGATCGGCGCCAGGCCGGAGGCGCTAGCTGGCGTATTTCTTGGCGCCTGCGACGCAGGCGACGACCGCGACGGTCACGAGCACCATCAGGGAGTTGACCTGCTCGCCAAGCAGCGTCGCCGCGAGCGTCAGGCCGAAGAACGGCTGCAGCAGTTGCAACTGTCCGACAGCCGCGATCCCGCCCAGCGCCAGCCCCCGGTACCAGAAGACGAAGCCGATCAGCATGCTGAACAGCGAGACATAGGCGAGGCCGATCCAGGCCGGTTCCTTGACCGCTGCGAAGGAGGCCGGCCAAGTGAATGCGGTCAACAGCATCATCAACGGCAAGGACAGGACCAGCGCCCAGGAAATGACCTGCCAGCCGCCGAGCTTGCGCGACAATGCCGCCCCTTCCGCATAGCCGAGACCGCAAACCAGGATCGCCGCCAGCATGAGAAGGTCTCCGGTCGAGGACGCCGCCACACCCTGAAACAGGGCAAAGCCGGCGACGAGGGCGCTCCCCAGGCAGGAAAACACCCAGAAGGCCGCGCGCGGCCGCTCGCCGCCGCGAAGCACGCCAAACAGCGCCGTCGCCAGAGGCAACATGCCGATGAAGACGATGGAGTGTGCCGAGCTCACATGCTGCAGGGCCAGGGCGGTCAACAAGGGGAAGCCGACCACGACGCCGAATGCGACGATGATGAGCGACAGCAGGTCGCTCGTCTGGGGCCGCTTCTCGCGGAAGATCGCGAGCAGCAGCAGCGCCAGAACGCCGGCGATCGCGGCGCGTGCCACGGTCAGAAAAATCGGATCGAAATCCATCACCGCCACGCGTGTCGCGGGCAGCGAGCCGCTGAAGATGATCACGCCCAGCAATCCGCTGATCCAGCCGCTTGTCGCCTTGTCCATCTCATTCTCCGAAAGCCGGGCGGACTATTCGGGAAATCGGGCTCGCCGAGCAAGGGACGATTGGGTACAATCTGGATAAACCGTCATGCTCACTGGAGCAGTACAGATGATGCGCGCGACACGAAGGCCGGATGAGACGCTGACCGAAGCCGTCGCCAGTGAGATCCGCAACCGGATCAACACCCGCGCCCTCAAACCCGGGGCCAGGCTCCCGTCCATAAGGGCGTTTGCCGATATGATGGAGGTGTCGAAATCCACCGTCGTCGAGGCTTATGAACGGCTATCGGCCGAGGGCACGATACGGGCGCGCAAAGGCTCCGGGTTTTATGTGGATGCCCCCCTTGCACCGCTTTCACTGGCCGATATGGGCCCGAAACTCGACCAGGAAGTCGATCCGCTCTGGATTACGCGGCAATCGCTCGGCCGCAATGAAGAGCTTCTCAAGCCTGGTTGCGGCTGGCTGCCGCCGTCATGGCTCCCGCATGATGCCATTCGTCGCGCATTGCGATCGCTGTCCCGGGCCGAGGCGGCAGTGCTGACCGACTATGGCACGCCGCTTGGATTGCCCGCACTCAGGCAATTGCTCGCCAGGCGCATGCACGCCCAAGGCATCGAAGTGTCGTCCGACCAGATCATCTTGACGGAGTCCGGCACGCAATCGCTCGATCTGATCTGCCGGTTCCTGATCGAGCCCGGCGATACCGTTCTGGTCGACGACCCCTGCTACTTCAATTTCCATGCGCTGCTTCGCGCGCACCGGGCAAAGGTCGTCAGCGTTCCCTATACGCCGGCAGGCCCGGACCTGGAGCTGTTCGAGCGCGTCCTGAGCGAGCATCGGCCGAGGCTCTACATCACGAATTCCGGCATCCACAATCCAACCGGTGCGACGCTCTCGCCGATCATCGCACATCGCCTCCTCAAGCTCGCCGAACGGACGGAGATGACCATCGTCGAGGATGATATCTTCGCCGACTTCGAGGTGGCTGCAACGCCCAGGCTCGCCGCCTTCGACGGCGTGGAGCGCGTCGTCTATTGCGGCAGCTTTTCGAAAACGCTCTCGGCCTCCGTGCGCTGCGGCTTCATCGTCGCCAAGCCGGCCTGGATCGACGGCCTGAGCGACCTCAAGATCGCCACGACATTCGGCGGCGCCAGCCTGTCGGCGGAGCTGGTGCTGTGTTTGATGACGGATGGCGATTACAGGCGCCATGTCGACGGCCTGCGCACGCGGCTTTCCCGCGCGCGCACTGAGACGGCAGGCAAGCTGCGCGAGCTCGGCATCAATCCCTGGATCGATCCGCAGGCCGGCATGTTTCTCTGGTGCCGGCTGCCTGGCGATATCGATGCCGCCGATGTCGCGCGCCGCGCTTTGGCCGACAATGTCGTTCTGGCGCCCGGCAACGCCTTCAGCCTCTCGCAGACGGCCCGCGGATACATGCGTTTCAACGCCGCGCAATGTGGGGAAAATCGGGTTTTCTCCGCTGTGCGCAAAGCGCTTCATGCGGCAGCGTGACCGGCAGACGGAGCCGGTCGCGAGCTTCTAACGCTCTGATCCAGCGCACGCACCGCTTGCCTGGAGCCCGACCGTCAGCGCCGCGCCGCCAGCCAGATCACATGCCGGGCGCCGCTGCGGCCCTTATGGGCCCGCACCATCTTCTCCTCGACCGAAAAACCCGCCTGCCGCAGTCTCTGCGTGAAGCGGCGGTCCGGGCCTTGCGACCAGACGGCGAGCACGCCGCCGGGGCGCAAGGCCTGGCGCGCGACATGCAGGCCCGCATCGCTGTAGAGCCCGTCATTGGCCGGTATGGTCAGCCCTTCCGGGCCATTGTCGACATCGAGCAGGATGGCGTCGTAGCGCGCAGGCGCGGCGGCGATGGCAGCGCCGACATCGGTGACCGTCACGCTGACGCGGGGATCGTCGAGACAGCCCGCGAAGACCTCCGCCATCGGCCCCTTCGCCCAGGCGACGACCTCGGGCACCAGTTCTGCCAGCTCGACGCTGGCTCCGGGCCCGAGAACCTGTAGCGCCGCGCGCAGGGTGAAGCCCATGCCGAGCCCGCCGATCAGGATCTGGGGCTGCGGCGCATCCCGCAATTGCGCGCAGGCCAGCGTGGCGAGTGCTTCCTCGGAGCCGCTGAGCCGGCTGTTCATCAACTCGATCGTGCCGAGCATGATCGAGAATTCGCTGCCGCGCCGCTTCAGCCTGAGCTCGCCCTGGCCGGGCAATTTCGCGCTGTCGATCAGGGTCCAGGGGATCACGGGCTAGGGTCTCACGGCGGGGCAGGGGGGTGGCAGGTATGGCTATAGCCTTGTCGCGGCGACGCGGCGAGCCTGGCCCACCTGGTCCTGTCGTGCGAACGACAGATTCGGCTGCGTTCTTCGGACATCCCGGACATGTTCGGCTGCTCCTGCGGGCCTATCCTCGTGCCCAGAGCGTTTTCGAGCGAAGTGGATACCGGTTCGCGTGAAGAAAACGCGTCAAAACAAGAATCTAGAGCAATTGAACGATCCAACTGGATCGGACATTGCTCCAGCGAGGGAGAGCCGCCATGAACGCCATCGACCGGGAACAGGCCGTCTGCGCGCAGAATTATGCGCCGCTGCCGATCATGCTCTCCCATGGCGAGGGCGTCTGGCTGACCGATACCGCCGGCGTCCGCCGCCTCGACATGATGAGCGGCTATTCCGCCGTCAGCCTCGGCCATGGCCATCCGCGCATCCTGAAGGTGCTCTCCGAACAGGCGCGCAAGCTCGCGGTCACCAGCCGCGCCTTCCACACCGAGCCGCTCGGCCCGTTCCTGGCCAAGCTCTGCGCGGTCTCCGGGCAGGAGATGGCGCTGCCGATGAACACCGGCGCCGAGGCCGTCGAGACCGCGATCAAGGCGGCGCGGCGCTGGGGCTATCGCGTCAAGCGCATTCAAGACGGCGCAGCCGAGATCATCGTCGCGGCCGGGAATTTCCACGGTCGCACCACGACCATCATCGGCTTCTCCTCGGAGGAGAGCTATCGCGACGGCTTTGGCCCGTTCACGCCGGGTTTCGTCACCGTGCCCTTCGGCGATGAGGCGGCGATGGCGGCCGCGATCACGCCCAACACCGCCGCGATCCTGATCGAGCCGATCCAGGGCGAGGCCGGCATCGTCGTGCCGCCGCCCGGCTATCTGCGCGCGCTGCGTGCGCTCTGCGACCGGCACAATGTCCTGCTCATCCTCGACGAGGTCCAGTCGGGGCTTGGCCGCACCGGGCGCTGGTTCGCGCATCAGCATGAGGGCATCCGCGCGGACGGGCTGATCGTCGGCAAGGCGCTGGGCGGCGGGGTCTACCCCGTCTCGGCCTTCCTCTCCTCGCGGGCGGTGATGAGCCTGTTCGAGCCCGGCTCGCATGGCTCGACCTTCGGGGGCAATGCGCTCGCCGCCGCGATCGGGTTGGAAGCGCTTGCCGTGATCGAGGAGGAGCGCCTGGTCGAGCGCTCGGCAGAGCAGGGCGCTTATATGAAGGCGCGGCTGGAGGCGATGAGCGCGGGCCTAGCCCGTTCCGTGCGCGGCCTCGGCCTCTGGGTCGGCGTCGAGATCGATCCCAGGGCCGCTTCCGCCAAGGCTCTGGTCAAAACCCTGGCCGGGGCCGGGGTGCTGACCAAGGAGACGCATGAAACCGTCATCCGCTTCGCTCCGCCTCTGACCATCACGCGCGCCGAGCTCGACTGGGGGCTCGCCCGCTGCGAGGCGGTGTTCAAGGAGGCGATAGCCTCAGGAGCCAGGGCGGCCGCCTGAGCGCCGCGCATCGCATATGGGGCTATCGCATTTGCCCCCCACAGCCCTCATCCTTCGAGGTCTGACATGAATGGGCGAAAGGCGCGGGGAACCCTTCTCCTGCATCGAAGTCGGGTTTACCCGACTTCGACACTTTGAGTGCTGATCTCGGGCAAGCCCGAGATCAGTGAGAAGGGCAGGGATGAGGTGTCGGCCCCTTGACCAGCGAGACGCCGAGCCGACCGTATGAGGCGGTAAGGGCTCGCTGCACGCGGCGAACGGCCTACACCTCACCCTGCCCTCTCCTTACAGGAGAGGGTTCTCTGTCGAGGGTCCGGTGTCATTCAAAATGGGCGCGGGAGGCACATCCCCATCATGCGATAAAGGCATGGCTCGTCCCGCCATTGCCTGTTGATCCGGCGCGGGCAGCATGGGTAACACTCATGCTGCGCTGCAGCGCGATTGCTGCGCTGCCGGTATAGGGAAGGGACGACATCCATGACGGCCGCGACCGAGACGCGCCATGCCGACATCGCCGTGGCGGTCGGCCAGCCCTCGACGCATCTGGCGCTCGTCCTGTTCGCGCTCGCCATGGGCGGGTTCGCCATCGGCACCACCGAATTCGCCGCGATGAGCCTGCTGCCCTTCTTCTCCAGGGGGCTGGGCATCGACGAGCCCATGGCGGGGCATGTGATCAGCGCCTATGCGCTGGGCGTCGTCGTCGGCGCGCCGATCATCGCGGTTCTGGCGGCGCGGATCACGCGCCGCACCCTGCTGATCGGTCTGATGAGCGTCTTCGCCGTGGCCAATCTGCTGAGCGCACTGGCGCCGAGCTATGGTTGGATGCTCGCCTTCCGCTTCCTCAGCGGCCTGCCGCATGGCGCCTATTTCGGCGTGGCGGCGCTGGTCGCAGCCTCGCTCTCCCCGCCCAACCGGCGCGCCCAGGCCGTGGCGCGGGTGATGCTGGGCTTGACGATCGCCACCATTCTCGGCGTGCCGCTCGCCAACTGGATGGGCCAGGCTCTCGGCTGGCGCTGGGGCTTCGGCATCGTGGCGCTGCTGGCGGTCTCGACCGCGCTCCTGGTCTACGCCTTCGTGCCGCGCGATCGCTTGCAGCCGGGCGCCAGCCCCTTGCGCGAGCTCGGCGCGCTGAAGCGCCGACAGGTCTGGCTGACGCTCGGCATCGGCGCGATCGGCTTCGGCGGCATGTTCGCGGTCTACACCTATGTCGCCTCGACCTTGCTGGAGGTGACCCAGGTTTCGCCGGCGCTGCTGCCGATGGTGCTCGCCATCTTCGGGCTCGGCCTGACGGCGGGCACGCTCATCGGCGGCTGGGCGGCGGACAAGGCGACCATGCCGGCCGCCGGCGCGATGCTGCTCTGGAGCGCGGCTTCGCTCGCGCTCTTTCCCATCGCTGCCGGCAACATCTGGGCGATCTCGCTGGTGGTCTTCCTGATCGGCTGCGGCGGCGGGCTCGGCATCGTGCTGCAGACCCGCTTGATGGACGTGGCCGAGGATGCGCAGACGCTTGCCGCCGCGCTCAACCACAGCGCCTTCAACACCGCCAATGCGCTCGGTCCCTGGCTCGGCGGCATGGCGATCGCGGCCGGCTATGGCTGGACCTCGACGGGCTGGGTCGGCGTCGCGCTGGCGCTGGGCGGGCTCGCCGTCTGGCTGATTGCGCTCCTCGACGACCGTCTCAATGCGGCCGCGCGTCGCTCGCGCGCCCATCTCATCGGCTGAAGCAGCAGGCCGTTTTTCGCGGGGTGGCTGATTTTCCCAATGAAAACAGCGGATTGATCTGCGGAATAATTGGGCGCGCCGGCCCATAAAAGGCGCGCATGCCCACTTGCGGCAAGGATGCAAGATCGCCCAATCTATGAGCACAAGCTGGACCAGGGAACTCGAAACGCCCGGCCGGCCGAACCTGTGGGAGGTACTATGAAAGGTTTCGTTCGTTTCATCGCCGCGGCCGCGTTGACGGTCGTCGGCGCGACCGGCGTTCTGGCGCAAGCCAAGGAGTGGAAGGAGATCCGGATTGGCACCGAAGGCGCCTATCCCCCCTTCAACAACCTCAACGCCAAGAAGGAGCTGGAAGGCTTCGAGATCGACTACGGTAATCTTCTCTGCGAGAAGATGAAGGTGAAATGCAGCTGGGTCGTCCAGGACTGGGACGGCATCATCCCGGCGCTGCTCGCCAGCAAATACGACATCATCATCGCCGGCATGAACGCCACCGATGAGCGCAAGAAGCGGGTCGATTTCACCTCGGTCTACACCAAGACCCCGATCTGGATCATCGGGCCGAAGACCACGACCTCGACCGACGTCTCGCCGACCGCGCTCAAGGGCAAGGCGATCGGCGTCCAGGGCTCGACCGTGCACGCCAACTTCGTCGAGAAGATCTACAAGGACTCGACCGCGCGCCCCTATCCGACGCAGGAGGAGGCCAACCTCGATCTGCTCAGCGGCCGGCTCGACTACATCATCGCCGACTCGCTCTCGCTCGAGGATTTCCTCAACGGCAAGGGCAAGGATTGCTGCAAGCAGATCGGTGTGATCGAGCGCGATCCCGCGATCCATGGCGCCGGCGTCGCCGGCGCGGTGCGCAAGGAGGATGCTGCGCTGAAGGAGATGTTCAACAAGGCGATCGCCGAATCGCTTGCCGACGGCTCGCACAAGAAGATCGCCGACAAGTATTTCAAGATCCCGATCCTCTGATCGGGCCGGCCTGATCGACCGGCGCGGGTTCTCCGCGCCGGCTCACACCTTCAGCCCCGAGCACCGGCTGCTTCATGTTCGACAAGTTCGCTTTGCTCGGCTTCGGCCCCGGCGGCTGGGGTCTTCCTCTGCTCCAGGGCGCCGGCATCACCATCTCGATCGCGCTTGCGACCCTGCCTTTCGGCCTGGCGCTCGGCCTGATCGTCGCGCTCGGCAAGCGCTCGGAGAAGATCGTTCCGCGCTGGCTGGCGACGGTCTACGCCACGGTTTTCCGCGGCGTGCCCGAATTGCTGACGCTCTACATCATCTATTTCGGCATCCAGGTGGTGCTGCAGGAGCTCTGGCAGCGGCTTGGCCTGCCCGGTAATTTCTCGATGCCGCCCTTCGTCGCGGGCATGGTCGCGCTCGGCGTCGTGCTCTCGGCCTTTTCCAGCGAGGTCTGGGTCGGCGCGTTGAACTCGATCCAGAAGGGCCAGCGCGAGGCCGCCGCCGCGCTCGGGCTGTCCCGGAGCCAGGCCTTTCGCCTGATCGTGTTTCCGCAGCTCATCCGGGTGGCGCTGCCCGGGCTCGGCAACAACTGGATGGTGCTGCTGAAGGAGACCTCGCTGGTCTCGGTCATCACCTTGCCCGACATCATGTTCATCACCACGCGCGCCAATGTCACGACCAAGGAGCCGTTCCTGTTCTTCGGCGCGGCGATGCTGATCTATCTCGCCTTTTCGCTGGCCTCGGCCTGGGGCGTGGCGAAGCTGGAGGCCCGCAGCAATCGCGGCATCGCCGCCTTCGGGGGCGCGACGCGATGAACTGGTGCGAATATCCCGGCTGGCTCCTCGGCAGCGAGGTCTTCCAGAACTATGGCTGCCGCATGGCCGGCGGCCTCTGGATCACCACCGAGCTGGTCGTCATCTCCGTCGTGATCGGCTTCATGCTGGCCGTCGGGCTCGCCATTGCCAGGCTGTACGGGCCGCGCTGGGCGCAAATCTCGATCAACGGCTACACCACCTTCTTCCGGGGCACGCCGCTGCTCTGCCAGCTCTTCCTGATCTATTACGGCCTCGGCCAGTTCCGCCTGTTCTGGCAGGATGTCGGGCTGTGGTGGTTCTTCCGCGAACCGTTCTATTGCGCGCTCTTCACCTTCACCATCAACACCGCCGCCTACCAGGCCGAGATCCTGCGCGGCGCCATCCAGTCGATCCCGCGCGGCCAGTTCGAGGGCGCGCTGTCGCTCGGCCTGCATCGCTGGGCGACCTTGCGCCATGTCATCATGCCCCAGGCGATGATCCTGGGGCTGCGCCCGCTCGGCAATGAGTTGATCGTGATGATCAAGTCGAGCGCGGTCGCCTCGCTGGTGACGCTTTACGATCTGATGGGTGCGACCAAGCTCGCCTTCTCCCGCTCCTTCGACCTGACGATCTATCTCTATGCGGCGCTGATCTATCTCGTGCTGGTCGAGGTGATCAGGCGCATCTGGGACAGGGTCGAAATCAGGCTGACGCGACATATGGCGCTGCGCTGACGGGGCGCTGCGCCGGCGCCACGGCCATCAACCCGGCAATGTCAGGACCAGCGGCCCGTTCGTCGTCGCCACGACGGTATGCTCGTACTGGACCGTCGGCGCGCGCGGCTCGCCATAGAGCGTCCAGGGGTCGTCGCCGCTCTCGGCCCAGTTCGCGCCCAGCGACAGGAAGGGCTCGACCGTGAAGACCAGGCCGTTATGCATCAGGCGGCGTTCCGAGCGCTCCGGCCAGGTCGCGATCTCGGTCGGCTCTTCATGCAGCGAGCGGCCGACGCCATGGCTCGCCAGGTTGCGGACCAGCGTATAGCCGTTCTTCCCCGCAAAGCGGCCGATGGCCTGCCCGATCCCGGCGAGCGGCTTGCCGGCGCCGACCTGGCCGAGCCCGGCCCAGAGCGCGCGGCGGCCGTCGCGGCACAACCGCTCGGTTCGGCGCGAGACCGGCGGCACCGCAAAGGAGGCGCCCGTATCGGAGAAGAAGCCGTTCTTCTCGGCGGAGACGTCGATATTGACGAGATCGCCGGCGGCGATCCGGCGCGGGCCGGGAATGCCGTGAGCGATCTCCTCGTTCACGCTGATGCAGGTCGCGCCGGGAAAATTATAGGCGAGCTCCGGAGCCGGGCGGGCGCCGGCGCTTTCCAGCGCCGCGCGGCCGATCTGGTCGAGCTCGGCCGTGGTCATGCCGGGTTCGAGCGCCTTGCCCATCGCCGCCAGCGTATTGGCGACGATGCGGCTGATCTCGCGCAACTCCTTCAGATCGTCATCATTGGATATCGTCATGGCCGCATGCCCTATCCGCTCCGGCGGCGGGCGACAACATGCGGTGCCCATTGCGTGCATGAGCGGGACACGGGCGCGCTGCTTTTCAGTTGGCCCGCCGCGCGCTAAGCCGGTTCCGGCATTTCAAGAAAAGCAGCGGAGCGGAACATGACCAAAGTCGCCTTCCTCGGTCTCGGCGTGATGGGCTATCCCATGGCCGGCCATCTCAAGGCCAAGGGCCACGAGGTCACGGTCTACAACCGCAACCCGGCCAAGGCGAAAGCCTGGGTCGCCCAGCATGGCGGCACCAGCGCGCCGACCCCGGCCGCGGCGGCCAAGGGCCAGGAGATCGTCTTCGCCTGCGTCGGCAATGACGATGATCTGCGCTCGGTGACATTGGGCGAGGGCGGCGCCTTCTCTGGCATGGAGAAGGGCGCGATCTTCGTCGACCACACCACGGCTTCCGCCGGCGTCGCCCGCGAGCTCGACGAGGCTGCGACCGCGGCCGGCTTCGGCTTCATCGATGCGCCGGTCTCGGGCGGCCAGGCCGGCGCCGAGAACGGCGTGCTGACGGTGATGTGCGGTGGCGAGCCGGAGGTCTATACCCGCGCCGAGCCGGTGATCGCGAGCTTCGCGCGCATGTGCAAGCTGATGGGCCCGGCCGGCTCCGGCCAGCTCACCAAGATGGTCAACCAGATCTGCATCGCCGGCCTCGTCCAGGGCCTGTCGGAGGGCGTCCATTTCGCCAAGCGCGCCGGGCTCGATGTCGAGGCGATGCTGGAGGTGATCTCCAAGGGCGCGGCCGGCTCCTGGCAGATGGAGAACCGCGGCAAGACCATGAATGCCGGCAAGTTCGATTTCGGCTTCGCCGTCGACTGGATGCGCAAGGATCTCGGCATCGTGCTGGAGGAGGCGCGCCGCAACGGCGCGCAGCTGCCCGTCACCGCGCTGGTCGACCAGTTCTACGCCGAAGTCCAGAAGATGGGCGGACGGCGCTGGGACACCTCGAGCCTGATCGCGCGGCTCGAGGACTGAGCGGCGTCTTCGCTGCACCCGTCATTGCGGGCGTGAGCCGAAGCAATCCAGAGGGCTGGGCTCCACGTCCCCCCTGGATTGCTTCGTCGCTGCGCTCCTCGCAATGACGGCCAGGAAAGCGGCGACTTAAGAAAAAGGCCCCGGATCGCTCCGGGGCCTTCCACGTTTTGAGGGCCGCGCCTTTGGAAAGCGCTGTTCGCCTCAGTTCAGGTTGAGCTTCGGCGGGGCGTTGAGGTCGAGCCCCGGAAGGCCGCCGGAGCCGCCGAGGCCCGGGATCTGGATCGAGTCGAACTGCTTGTCGATCGACTTCTGGTCGAGCTGCACGGCCGACGCCTTGTAGTGCATCACCATGCTCGGGAAGACCACGACGAGCGCGACCATGATGCACTGGATCACCACGAAGGGTACGGCCCCCCAATAGATCTGCGCGGTCGTGACCGGATCCATCATCTTGGAGGTCACCTTGTCGCGATAGGGGTTCTTCGGTGCCACCGAGCGCAGGAAGAACAGCGCGAAGCCAAAGGGCGGGTGCATGAACGAGGTCTGCATGTTGACGCCCAGGATGACGCCGAACCAGATCAGGTCGATGCCGAGCTTCTCCGCGGCGGGGCCCAGCAGCGGCACCACGATGAAGGCGAGCTCGAAGAAGTCGAGGAAGAAGGCGAGCAGGAACACCATCACGTTGACGACGATCAGGAAGCCCGTCGCGCCGCCCGGCAGGCCGACCAGCAGATGCTCGACCCAGACATGGCCGTTGACGCCGTAGAAGGTCAGCGAGAACACGCGCGCGCCGACCAGGATGAACAGCACGAAGGCCGAGAGCTTGGCGGTTGATTCGGTCGCCTGCTTGAGCAGGTCGAAGGACAGGCGCCGCTTGCCGAAGGCGAGCAGGATCGCGCCGGCCGCGCCCATCGCGCCACCTTCGGTCGGGGTCGCGAGGCCGATGAAGATCGTGCCGAGCACCAGGAAGATCAGCGCCAGCGGCGGCACCATCACGAACACGACCTGCTCGGTCATGCGCGAGAGCAGGCCCAGGCCCAGCCATTTGTTGGTGAGCGCGATCACGAAGGACACGCCCACCGCGATCGACATGGTCAGCACCACGAAGTCGGCGCCGGCGCCGACCTTGGTGAAGTACTTCATATAGGCGATGGCGATGCCGAAGGAGAGGATCGTCACCACCAAGAGCGAGCGCCGCCGCGTCTGGCCGTCGGAGTCGCGCAGGGTCTGCGCCTCCGGCGGCAGGCCGGGCGCGCGGTCGGGATAGACGATCGTCACCAGGAAGACATAGCCGGCATAAAGGCCCGCCAGCACGAGGCCGGGAATGAAGGCGCCCTCATACATGTCGCCGACCGAGCGGCCGAGCTGGTCGGCAAGCACGATCAGCACGAGCGAGGGCGGGATGATCTGCGCCAGCGTGCCGGAGGCCGCGATGACGCCAGAGGCGAGGCGGCGATCATAACCGTAGCGCAGCATGATCGGCAGCGAGATCAGGCCCATCGAGATGACTGAGGCCGCGACCACGCCGGTAGTGGCCGCCAGCAGCGCGCCGACGAAGATGACCGCATAGGCGAGGCCGCCGCGGATCGGCCCGAACAATTGGCCGATCGTGTCGAGCAGGTCTTCCGCCATGCCGGAGCGCTCCAGCACCAGCCCCATGAAGGTGAAGAACGGGATCGCCAGCAGCACGTCGTTGTTCATCGTGCCGTAGATGCGTTCCGGCAGCGCCTGCAGGAAGTTCTCCTGGAACAGCCCGAGCTCGATGCCGACGATGGCGAAGAACAGGCCGTTGGCGGCGAGCGCGAAGGCGACGGGATAGCCGAGCAACAGGAACAGCACGAGCGCCGCGAACATCACCGGCGCCATGTTGACGCGCAGGAAATCGCCGAGGCCGGCCGCCTGGGCGTCACCGGTATGGAGGCTGAAGAAGGCGGTGACGGTGAGCGCGACCAGAAGGCCGGCGCCGCGCGCGAGGCGGGATGCGGTCATGGAAGGGGTCCGGACGTCTCTGGAGGTCTCTGCGCGGCCAGGAGTTTTCACGAAGCCGAGTTGCTTCCCGAAGCCAAGGTTCTTCACGAAGTCAGGCCTTGAGCCTTGGCCTGGTCGAGCAGGCGCTGGGCTTCGGCCTCGGCCGCGGCGGCGTGGCCGCGCAGCGTCTCGTCGTCTTCGAGATCTCCCCGCATGATCGCGATCTGCTTGATGATCTCGGAGACGCCCTGGAAGGCGAGCATCACGAAGCCGATGAACAGCAGGCCCTTGGCCGGCCATTGCGGCAGGCCGCCGGCCGAGAGCGATTGCTCGCCGATCACATAGGAACGGGTGAAGAAGGGCCAGGAGTGGTAGATCATCAGCACGCAGAACGGCATCAGGAAGAGCGTGTGGCCGATCAGGTCGATCCAGCGCTGCACGCTCTTGGGCAGCTGGCTGTTCACGATGTCGATGCGGATATGCTCCTTCACCTGCAGCGTCCAGGAGGCGCAGAGCAGGAAGACCGCGCCGAACAGCATCCATTGCAGTTCGAGCCAGGCATTGGACGAGACGTTGAAGAGCTTGCGGACGATCGCATTGATTGTCGCGACGATGACGGCGAGCAGGATCAGCCAGGCCACTTTCCTGCCGATCTGGCCGTTGATCGTGTCGATCACGCGGCTGACCTTGAGTAGTCCTTCCACGTCTATCCTCCCGAAGCGCGCAACATCCCGCCTGTGTCCCGCTTATGGCGGGTATGCAGCGCTGTTATATCAAGGCGTGGGACAGCACAAGATTGTGCGCTGCAATCTGCGGGGGATCAGGGATTGCGTGTGATCTCATTGAAACGCAACGCGAATAGCCCCGCCGCCATCATCAGCCACATCATCACGACGAGCGCCTGCGGCCAAAGTGTAACGAGCCAGCTGATCAGAATGGTCACAAGCGCGCTCGAACCGAGCTGGATCGCGCCCATCAGCCCCGCCGCCGAGCCCGCCAGTTCGGGCCTGGCCGAGAGCGCCTCGGCCGTCGCGCCGGGGATCGTCAGCCCGTTGCCCGCTGCGTTGAAGGACAGCGGCAGGAACAGGGCGAGCGGCGTCCAGACCGGGCTCAGCGAGAGCGCCAGCGCCACGCACATGGCAGCAAAGGAGATGATCAATCCGATCCGGATCAAGCGCTTCGTGCCGAGCTTCACGGCCAAGCGCGACATCGCGAAATTGCCGGCCATGTAGCCGAGGGCGTTCAGGATGAAATAGGCGCCATAAGCGTCGGGCCCATGCCCCATCGTCTCGACCACGATGAAGGGGGCCGCGGCCACGAAGCCGAAGAAGGCCCCCGAGGTCATCGACAGGGCGATCACATTGGTGACGAAGCCGCGGTCGCCGATCAGCAGCGGGAAGGCGCTGAAGACGCCGAGCAGCGGGCTGCGCTGGCCGAGATTGGGTGCGGTCTCCGGCAGCCGGGCTATCGTCAGCAGCAGCACGCCGGCCCCGAACGCCGTCATGAACCAGAAGATCATGCGCCAGCCGAACCAGGTCTCGATCTGGCCGCCGAGATAGGGCGCGAGCATCGGCGCCACCACCATCACCATGGTGACGCTGGCGATCTGGCTTGCCGCCTCGTCGCGGCTGGCGCTGTCGCGGATGATGGCGCGTGACAAGGCGAAGACCGAGCCCGAGCCAGCGCCTTCGAGCACACGCGCCAGCAGCAGCATGTCCGTCGAATGCGAGAGGGCGCCGAGCACGGAGCCGAGCAGGAACAGCGCGATGCCGGCATTGACGCAAGGCCGCCGGCCGAACCTGTCCGAGAGCGGGCCGATGACGAGCTGCATCAGCGCGACCGCGACGAGGAACAGCGTCAGCGTGAGCTGGATCGTGGCGTAGCTCGCGGTGAAATGCCGGGCGAGTGCCGGCGTCGAGGGGGCGAGCAGGTTGAGCGCGATCGGCTGCAGCGTCGAGATCGCCACCAGCACGGTCAGCGTCGGTTTGGCGCGCAGGGACTCAGGGCGCATGGCGGCGGCGTTCATTCGGCTCTGGCGATCTTGAGATTGGAATCGGGGCGCACCCGCTGCCGGTGCATGGTGTAGAGCCCGCTGCCGACGATGAGCGCGATGCCGGCGAAGGCGAGGGGGTCTGGAACTTCGCCCCAGCCGAGATAGCCGATGATGACGGCGAAGATCACGATAGAATAGCGGAAACCCGAGATGACGCCGACATCGGCGTCGCGGAAGGCGCTGATGATGAAGAAGCTGCCGGCCGAGACCAGCACGGCCGCGACCGCGACATAGGCTGTCTCGCGCCGCCAGACCGGCTCCCAATCCTCGGCGATGCCATAGCCCAGGGCGATGATCCCGACGATCAGCGTCGTGGTGAAGGAGACCACGGTCGAGGGGATGTCCTTGTCGATCCGGCGGGTCAGGAGGTCGCGGAAGCCGACGAGCAGGGCGCTGAGCAAGGCGACGATCGCGGCGGGGCTGAAGCCTTCCGCCGTCGGCCTGACGACGATCAGCACGCCGCAGAACCCGACCGTGACGGCAGCCGTGCGCCGCCAGCCGACCTTCTCGATGCCCATCAGCACGGCGAGCACGACGATGATCAGGGGCGAGGCCATGCCGATGGCGGTGATGTTGGCAAGCGGCAACCGGCCGAGTGCCCAGACCATGGACAGGGCGACGCCGGCCTCGATCACGCCGCGCAGCAGCACCACGGGGCGCAATGCCAGCAGCAGCTTGTCGCCCTCGCGGAAGGCGAGCACCAAGGCGAGCCCCGCTGCCATCGCAAAGATGGTGCGCAATGCGATCGCCTGGCCGGCGGGATAGGCTTCGCGCGCCAGTTTCATCAGCGCGTCATTGCAGACGAAGAGCGACATCGCCGTCAGCATGGCGATGATGCCGCGGCGATTTGTGGCTGCACTGGCCAAGGCTGGCTTTCGTTGCGCGGCTGTCGCTCAGGCCGCGAGGCGGGCGAGCGAGAACGGCGTGAGGTCGAAGGCCGATTGGCCGGAGGTGGAGAGATCGGCGAGGATCTCGCCGATCGCGCTGGCGAATTTGAAGCCGTGGCCGGAGCAGCAGGAGGCGAAGACGGCCTGCGGCACGCCCGGCACCGCATCGATGATGAAATCCTCGTCGGGCGAGACGGTGTAGACGCAGCCCTTGAGGGTCAGCGGGTCGCCGGCGGCGTCGGGGATGTAGCGCCGCAGGCATTCGCGGATCAGTGCGACCTGGCGCGGGCTCGGCGTGCGGTCGTCGTCGCGCGGATCCATCGGCTCCCGGCCGAAATGCGGACCGCCGAGCTTGAAGCCCGGATGCTCGTAGAGCGGGAAGCCGTAGAAGGCGCCTTCCTCGACGCTGAGGATGAACACCGGAAAGGCGCCCTCGCGAAACAGCTCCGGCCGGCGCGTCGTGAACCAGCCGATCGCCTGGCGCACGGTCGAGACCTTGCTGGCGAGCGCCGGCACGGCATCCGCGATCCAGCCGCCCGAGGTGATCACCAATCGCCCGGCCGAGTAAGTGCCGCGCTCGGTGCGCACCACGACACCGCCTTGCGCGGTCGGGGTCCAGTCGAGCATCGGCTCGCCGGTGCGGATCTCGGCGCCGCGCGACTGCGCCAGGCCGACATGGGCGTAGATCGCCTTTTCCGAGGCGACGAAGCCGCCATCGGGCTGCCACAGGCCGACATGGCCCTCCGGCAGCTGGAAGGCGGGGAAACGCCGGGCGATCTCGCGGCCGTCGAGCCGCTCATGGACGAGCCCGTGGTCGAGGCAGGATTGCAGCGAGGATTCGACCGGGCCCAAGCCCTCCGGCGCGAGGTCGATCGAGCCGGTGACGTGCAGGAGCTTCATCCCCGCCTCGTCTCCGGTCATGCGCCACAACTCATGGGCGCGCCGCACGATCGGCACGTAATGCGAGCCTTCGAAATAGGCGAGGCGGATGATGCGATTGAGCCCGTGCGAGGAGCCCATGGCATGGCCGAGGTCGAAGCGCTCGAGGCCGAGCACCTTGAGGCCGCGCTTGGCGAGGTGCCAGCAGGCGGCCGAGCCCATGGCTCCGACACCGGCGACGATGACATCGTAGCTATGGCTCGTCATGGCAAGGTACTCGGGGAAAAGGCTGGACTCTGGCGGCAGCAGGCGAGGCGGGCGCCGAGCTTTATCGTCCGCTTTCCCCAGGGTCCATGCCCAGAAGGTCTAGCGCAGGATGCGAAAAAGTGGGGACCGGTTTTTCGCATCAATCCTGCGCTCACTTTTAGATGAGAGACGGATTCAGATTTCAGATGGAATCACGGAGTGATCCCATCTGAAATCATCCGGCTCTCGGCCGGTCTGCGGCCTGCGCCGGTGAAGCTTTGTTAACGATGTCGGCTGATAAAAGATCGCTTTCTCCATGACTTCAGGATTGGCTGATGCTCGGCAAGGTTCGGCGCTGGTTAGGCAGTCGAAACCACGTGGCGGCCGGGCAGGGTCCCGCCATGGGCGAAGCGCTGTCGGTGCCTGTGAGCGAGGCCTCGCTTGAAGGCGCCGCCGACGACGGCGCGCTGCACGAGGCCGTCAGCACGCTGGAGCAGGATGTCGTGGCGGCGATGCGCCGCCTGACCGGCGGTCTTGGCGAGGCCGAGCAGTTCTCCGCCCATGCCGAGGGGCGCTCGCGCGAGATCCATGACAGCATCGTGGCGCTACGTTCCGCGACCTTGACCGCCAGCATCAATTCGACCTCGCTGGCGACTGCGACGCAGCAGGTCTCGGATGCGGCCGAGCATGTCGGCGCGACCATGATCAGCGCCCGCGACAGGCTCGACGCCGCCGCCATTCGCGCCGGCGAGGCGACGGAGATGATGACCGGGCTCGCGGTCGCCACGGTCGAGATCCGCAGCATCGTCGATTCCATCGCCGAGATCGCCAGGCAGACCAATCTGCTCGCGCTCAACGCGACGATCGAGGCGGCGCGCGCCGGGGAGGCAGGGCGCGGCTTCGGCGTCGTGGCGCAGGAGGTCAAGACGCTCTCGGTCGAAGTGCGAGAGGCGGTCGACCATATCCGCCGTCGTGTCGACAACCTCTCCCAGACGGCGCAGGGCTCGGCCGCGATCGTCAACGACGCGCTCACCATGGTGCGCGACGTCAACCCGGTGATCGCCTCCATCGGCGGAGCTGCGCAGGAGCAGGCTGCGGCTGCAGCCGAACTCTCCCGCAGCGCCGGCGAGACGGCGCGCTTCGTCGAGACCGTGCTGCATCGTGTCGACGAGATCGACCGCGTCGCGCTCTCGGCCGCCGACGACAGCGCCAGGGCACGCAGCTCCCTGTCCGATGGCGTGCGCCAGGCCGACAACATGCTGCGGCGCTTCATCCCGACCTTGCGGCACGCCGCCTTCGCCGACCGTCGCCAGCATGACCGCTTTCCCGCCGAGCACCGCGCCGAGCTCAGCCTCGGCGCGGTGCACATCATCAGCCAGACCATCGATCTCGGCTTTGGCGGAGCGCTGCTTGCAAGCGTCGCCCAGGCGCCGCGGCTCGGCGTCCGGGGCACGATCAGGATCGATGAGCTTCCGCCGCTCGCCTGCCGCCTGATGGCGACGAGCGAACTCGGCCTGCATATCGCCTTCGAGCCGGGCGCGGTCGAGGCGAATGCGCCATTGCGGGCGCTGCTTGGCGAGATCGAGCACTCATACAGGCCCCTGATCGTGGCGGCGCAGGGTTTTGCCGACAGCATCGCCGAGGCCATGCTGCAGGCGCTGCGGGCGCGCCGGCTGAGCGAGGACGAGCTCTTCGACATCAACTACCGGCTGCTGCCCGAGACCGATCCGCCGCAATACGCCAACCTCGCCTTGCCGACGCTCGAGGAGACCCTGCCGCCGCTGCTGGCGAAGACCCTGGCGAGCGATCCCCGCCTGGTCTTTGCCCTGGCGATCGACCGCAACGGCTATATACCGGTCCACAACGCAGCCTTCGCGCAGCCGCAGCGTCCAGGCGATCTGGCTTGGAATATCGCCCATAGCCGCAACCGCCGCATCTTCGACGACCGGGCCGGCATCATGGCGGCGCGCTCGGTGCGCCCCTTCCTGGTCCAGTCCTATCGGCGCGACATGGGCGGCGGCGTCACCGACCTGATGCGCGAGGTCGATGCGCCGCTCCGGATCAATGGCCGCCACTGGGGCGGCGTGCGCATGGCGTATCGGATGTGAGTGCGAGCGGCCGCGAGGCCGGCGCGACGACGGGGCAATGTCTTGGCTCGACGGTTTCCTGGCTCGCTGTTTCTTGGCTCGACGGCAGGTGCCGCCCGAATTATCTATAAAATATGACCACGGCCAAGGACGACACGCTCGCCATCCGGATCAGCAGGGTTTTGGCGGACCGGATCATCTCCGGGGCGCTCGAGCCCGGCTCACGGCTTGGGCAGGACCATATCGCCGAGGAGTTCGGCGCGAGCCATGTGCCGGTGCGCGAGGCGTTCCGGCGTCTGGAGGCGCAGGGGCTTGCCGTGAGCGAGCCGCGCCGGGGCGTGCGGGTCGCCGGCTTCAGCATGGGCGAGGTCAAGGAAGTGGCCGAGATGCGCGCCGCGCTCGAGGTTCTGGCGCTGCGCCATGCCGTGCCGCATCTGACCAGGGCCGTGCTGGACCAGGCCGAGGAGGCCAACCGGGCCGGCGACAGGGCCGGCGACGTGCAGGCCTGGGAGGAGGCGAACCGCAGCTTTCATCGCCTCATCCTGACGCCTTGCGCCATGCCCCGCCTGCTCAAATCCATCGACGATCTGCACACGGCAAGCGCCCGCTTCCTGTTCTCGGGCTGGCGCGCTGAATGGGAAGCGCCGACCGATCGCGATCACCGCGCGATCCTGGATGCCCTGAGGGCAGGGCAGGTCGAGACGGCGGCCTCGGTGCTTGCCCGGCATGTCCAGTGGGTCGGCCAGAAGCCGCGCAAGGCCGGCTGATCGCGCGGCAATCGCTCGATAGACGACCGCTCGGCCGCCCGCCCCGTCATTGCGAGGAGCGTCAGCGACGAAGCAATCCCGGAGGGCTCGCTCTACGCCTCCCTGGATTGCTTCGTCGCTGACGCTCCTCGCAATGACGGAAAGGGCAGCACGGACAGCCCTCCGACAGCCTCCAAAGCGAACCACACGCCCCAGCCCTTGCCATGCTCACGCTTCTATGGATTCATTTAGCGATAGAATCTCAAAATTATCTATAATTATCGCTGAAGGAGTATCGAGATGAGCGACGCCGCCGCAAGGCCGAACGAAAACCGCATGGCGCCATCCGCCCGGACCGCGCTGACCGTCCTCACTGGCGCGGCCGTGATGACGCTTGCCGCCAAGGTGCAGATTCCGTTCTGGCCGGTGCCGATGACCCTGCACACGCTGGCCATGATGGCCTTCGCCGTGGCCTTCGGGCCGCGCCTCGCCATCTCGATCTTTCTCGCCTATCTCGCGGCCGGCGCAGCCGGCCTGCCGGTCTTCTCCGGCACGCCGGAGCGCGGCATCGGCCTTGCCTATATGGTCGGCCCGACCGGCGGCTATCTCATCGGTTATCTCGTCGCCTCCGGGCTGGTCGGCGCGCTGGCGCAGGGCAGGAGCAGCCTTGGACGCATTGGCGCGATGCTGGCCGGGATGCTGGTGATCTATGCGATCGGCGCGGCCTGGCTCGCGCTCTTTGTCCCGGCCGGCCAGCTCCTCGCCGTCGGGGTCGTGCCCTTCCTGCTCGGCGATCTCGTGAAGATCGGCGTCGTCGCAGTCGGCAGCGCGCTGCTGCCGGCGTCATTCGCCCGGCACCTGGGCGCCCGGCTCCTGGGCAAACGCCCATGACGGCGGCGGATGAAACGATCCGGCATGATTGGACGGTCGAGGAGATCGTCGCCCTGCATGATCTGCCGCTGCTCGAGCTGGTCGGGCGGGCCAATGCGGTGCATCGCCGGCACCACGACCCGAACAAGGTCCAGAAGGCCAGCCTGCTCTCGATCAAGACCGGGGGCTGCCCGGAGAACTGCGCCTATTGCCCGCAATCGGCGCATCACCGTGAGGTCGACCTGACCCGCGACAGGCTGATGGACCCCGACAGCGTGGTCGCGCTGGCGGCGACCGCCAAGGCGGCCGGCGCCGAGCGTTTCTGCATGGGCGCGGCCTGGCGGCAGGTCCGCGATGGCCGCGAGTTCGACGCCGTGATCAGGATGGTCGAGGGCGTGCGCGGGCTCGGCATGGAGGCCTGCGTCACGCTGGGCATGCTCAGGCCGCATCAGGCCGAGCGTCTCGCCGCAGCCGGGCTGACGGCCTATAATCATAACCTCGACACCAGCCCGGAATTCTACGGGCGGATCATCACCACGCGCACCTATCAGGACCGACTCGACACGCTGGCGACAGTGCGCTCCTTCGGCATCGATCTGTGCTGCGGCGGTATCATCGGCATGGGCGAGACGATCCGCGATCGGGCCGCGATGCTGCAGGTCCTGGCCGGAATGGCGCCGCATCCCGAAAGCGTGCCGATCAACGCGCTCGTGCCTGTCGAGGGCACGCCATTGGCCGGGCGCCCGCGCATCGATCCGCTGGAGCTGGTGCGGATGGTGGCGACGGCCCGGCTGGTCATGCCGGGTGTGACCGTGCGGTTATCGGCCGGCCGCTCCAGCCTCAACCGCGAAGCGCAGATCCTGTGCCTCGTCGCCGGAGCCAATTCGGTCTTCTACGGGGACACACTGCTGACGACGCCCAATGCGGGCATTGGCGAGGATGCGGAGCTCTTCGCCGCGATCGGCCGGCCGGAGCGCTCCTGCATCTCCGCCTCCGCAGCTTGAGAAACCAGGGGGCGGTCATGCAGGAGAGGGTTGCTCCCCGGGACAAGTCATACCAACGGCGTTTGACCGTAACTTATGGCTGAAGCTCCGCCGTCATTCCGGGGCGATCCGCAGGATCGAGCCCGGAACCCAGAACCGATGCCGCTGCTTGAGAAAGCACGGGCAGCCGGCGCGCTTCACGAGGACGCGCATCGGTTCTGGGTTCCGGGCCCATGGCTGCGCCATGTCCCGGAATGACGGTGGAGAATAACGCCCGCGCTCAGCGCCGAAGGCCATCAGTATAAGATCCGCTTCACATCGAGGTTGAAACATCCGGGTCATCCCGGATCGGCGCGGCTAAAGCCGCTTCGCGCGGGATGGCAACCTCTTGAATCTGGCTGACAGAGACGTGCCGTAAGATCTTGGAAATGATCAGGTTTATCCCATTCTGACGACGCCGTCAGAATGGGATGCGACCCTAAAGCCGGTCCCAGGCGAAGGGGATGTTGAGCGCCCGCAAGGCCTGCTGCCAGAGCGAACTCGCCTGTTCGAGCCGGGCGGCATCGTAGACGCCCTGGACCTGATGCACCTGCAGACGCCATGAGGCGCCGTCGGCATCAGACCAGGTCTTGCCGACGAGCCGGCGCAGGCGCTCGGGATCGCGCGCGCCGGGGCTGTTGCCGAAGACGGTGAATTGCGGCGAGTTCTGCAGCATGTCGGAGACCAGGAGCAGCGCCCGGTCTCCGCTCGGCACGCGGTTCTCGCGGCGCGCCAGCACGTCGCCGATCGCCTCGACGATCGGCGACTGGTTGCCCTTGGCCGGCTGGGCCAGCACGGTCAGCGCCTCGTCGAGCGGGCGGCCGAATTTCTCGACCCATCTGACATAGTCGCGGCGCGGATTGCCGATCAGTTCGCTGACCGTGCGGCCGGGATTGCACAGCGCCAGCAGCGGCGGGAAATTCGGCTCGAACACGTCCTTGAAGACATAGATCGACATCAACCGGTCGGCCGGCAGCGCCTCGCCGACCTCCTTGACCAGCTTCTTCAAGCGCGCCGCCTGAACCTCGCTCCAGGGGTCGGTCTTGTCGACGAGGATCAGCGTATGCCCGACCGGCCCGCTCTTCTGGCAGAGCGTCTCGGCGTCGCGCGGCGGCCCGCTGAGCAGTTTTGGGGCGGCGAAGAAACCGGCCAAAGAGAGGCCGGCCAGGATGGTGGCGGTGATCGCCCAATGTTCGCTTTTCATGCCTCGTCGCAATTCAGCTCAGCGCGGCGTCGCGGAAAATTCCGCATGGATCGTCTTGCGGTTGGCTTCCTCCCGCTCATAGGCCTCGCGCCCGGCCTCGACCGCGCGTGTCTTCAGGCGCTCGATCTCGCCGGCGAGATCGACCCCGCGCACCAGCGCCAGCTGGTCCTTGAGCTTGGCCTCGATCAGCGCCGGCATATTGACGAACTGGCGCTCGACATCTTCGATCAGCGCCCGCAGCCTTGCATGGTCGACGAGCTCCGCCGGCTGGTCGATCTCGGGCAGGTTGATGCCTTGCGAGAAATAGGCCGGCGGCAGATCGGTGCGCACCCTGAGATTGGCCTCGCGATACTGCATCACGGCGGCGTCCTTGGCGGCGCGCAATTGCGCGACGCGGGTGAGATAATGGTCGCGGATCTGGTCGGCGCTGGCCTTGGCGAGCTGGAGCCGGCTGATCTCGCGCTGGCAATCCTCGCGGAACCCCTCGACCTGGCCGCGGATCTGTTCGAGTTCGGGCGCGAGCTCGGTGTCGAGCCGGCGGCGCTCCCGCTCCACCGCCTCCCAGCGCTGCCGCCAGCGCTTATAGGCGAAGGCCTGGCCGGGATAGCTGCCGAAGGCCGAATAGCCCTTGGAGGCGGAGAGGAAGGCGATCAGGCAGCCGATCAGCACGAGCGCGATCGATTTGAGCTCGTAGACGCCAAGCGGGTTCGCCAGCATATGCGGCACCACCTGCTGCGAGGCGGCGTCGGGATTGGCGATCAGCAACTCGCGGTAATGCCCGACGGCAAGGTTGAACAGCACGATCAGCGCGATCATCCCGGCATAGGCCGGCAGCGCCCAGAACAGATGCGAGGCCTTGACGTGCTGGCAATAGCGCGCCGGCCACAGGCCCATGACGAAGCCGAGCGAGATGTTCAGCGCCGAGATGATCACGGCGGTCGCCGCCCCGCCGATCAAGCCGAAATCGCTGGCATCGGCGAAGAAATTGCCGTTGAGCAGGCTCTCGATCGCCAGCGGCACCACCAGGAAGGCAAGGATGAACTGCCATTTGTCCAGCTTCGGGTCGCTGCTGCGCTGGTTCACATAGTTGAAGTACTCATATTCGCGCTTGGCCTTCAGCGCGTCGAAGACAGTCTGCTCGAGCTCGCCGCCATGCTTGTTCAGCAGCGCCCGCATGCCGGATTCGATGCGCCTGATGCGGGTCTCGTAGCGCTCCGCCGTCAGCGCCTCGCGCTTGCCGATGATCTCGGCATGGAGCGCGTTGAGCTTCGCCGTCGCCTCCTGCCGGATGCCGTTGAAAAGCTCGCTGACGCGGGCGAGCAGGCCGAGTTCGGTCTGCGAGGGCAGGGCGGAATGAGCCGGCGGGTTGTTGGCGAGCGCGTCGCCGGCGCCGCGCAGGCCGGCCTGCACCGTCTCGGCCAGATGGTAGCCGGAAATCGGTGGCGCGCCTGTGCCGTTGCCGCGATCATCCGTCATGCGCGATCAACCATCATGGGAGGCTCTCGCCAGATAGCCCCGGACATCGACGATATCGGCGTGGAAATCGCGGAAGCGCGGAAAGGCCGGGCGGCGATAGGCCCTGTCGAACCAGAGCGCGGCCAGAATCAGGATCGGCGTGGCGATGAAGAGCCCGCTGTGACCAGGCAGCGAGGCCGAGCCGGCAGCCACCGCCGCAAGCCCCAGGGCCGCGACGCCGGCAGCGATGAGCGCAAGCATCGTCAAAAGCGCGCCGATCCGGTGTCGGCCGGTGTCGTAGGACAGGCGCAGCAGCCCTTGCAGCGCAGTCAGCGCGCTGGCGGCGCATAATTCCAGCACGATGAGGAAGGCGAAGGCCGCGGCGATGCCGGGGCCGATCGCCGTGGTCGCTGCCGGCCGCAAGGTCGAGAACACCGCTTTCGCCGAGAAACCGGCGAATGCCAGGCAGAGAACGAGGACGCCGGTCAGCAGCAAAGCGGGGAAGCGGACATCGCGCCATAGCTTGATCGCCGCCAGCACGAGCCTCACGAAGACGGTGTCCTGCACCAGGCGGAACGCGGCGCGCAAGAACGCCTTGATCCGGGAATGGACACGACTCAGCATGAAACGCCTGCAACCGGAACGGGCCAAAACGTTAGCCCAACCGGCTATCGGGTCAAGTTGTAACGAGTTGGGGTGGCGGGACAGCTTGAGTTCCTGCCGCGCTTCAAATCGTCATGCGCCAGAGCATTGCGCGAAAAAGTGGGTACCGGCTTTTCGCAAGAGCAATGCTCTAAACTTTTAGAATCACTGCGGCCTCGGCTTGCTCTCGTCGAGCAGCCAGGCGCGAAACAGCGCGACCTCGGGGCGTGTCCGCGCCAGCTTCGGCGTCAGCAGGTAGAAAGCCCGCTCCGAGACGAGGCGGATATCGGTCCCGAAGGGGGCGATCAGCCGGTGCTGCGCGATATCGTCGGCGACCAGGGCGAAGGGAGCGAGTGCTACGCCCTGGCCATCGAGCGCCGCCCCCAGGGCGAGCGCGGTCTGGCTGAAGCGCTTGCCGACTGTCAGGGGCGCCTGGGCGTTCGCCAGCTCCAGCCAGAGCGGCCAGGCGTCATGGGCGTCGTGCAGAAGCGTTGTCGTCAGGAGATCGGCCGGTGTCATCAGCGTCGCGGCGAGCGCCGGACTGCAGACCGGAAACAGATCATCGGCGAGCAGCCGCTCGGCCTCAAGCGCGCGATCGAAGGGCGGCGCCGAGAGCCGCACGGCGAGATCGGGCAGGCCGGGCCCGCCTAGCCGCTCCGTCGCTTCCGATGCCAGCACGCGCACCTCGACATCGGGAGCGAGCGCGGAAAAGCTGCCGAGCCGCGGGATCAGCCATCTCGCCGCGAAGGAGGGCGTCACCGTCACCGTGACGCCGCGCCGCTCATGCTCCTGCCTCGGTTCGATCGCGGCCATCGCGCCCGCGATCAGGGCGAAGGCACGGCGGATCTGCGGGTGGAAGGAGCGTCCTGTCGGCGTCAGCGCCAGGCCTCTGGGCTCGCGCTCGAACAGCGCCACGCCGAGGCTGGCCTCCAGCGCCCGGACCTGCTGCGCGACGGCGCCATGCGTCACGTTCAGCTCTTCGGCGGCGAGCCTGAAGTTAAGATGGCGAGCGGCGGCGTCGAAAGCGCGCAGGGTTGCGAGAGGAGGCATTCGCTGCATGGCAGGCGTGTACATGGCAAGGGTGTAGCAGCGCTACAGGGTCCCTGCACGGGAAATCGATGGTTCAAGGCGGCGCCGAACCCTATGAACAGTGGCATCAACCAGGAAAAGAGCGCGCTATGACGAAGAAGGTGGCTATCATCACGGCCGGCGGCAGCGGCATGGGCGCAAGCGCCGCGCGGCGTCTCGCCAAGGACGGCTTTGCGGTGGCGATCCTGTCCTCATCCGGCAAGGGCGAGGCGCTGGCCAAGGAGCTCGGCGGTATCGGCATCACCGGCTCGAACCAGTCGAATGACGACGTCAAGCGCCTGGTCGACACGGTCTTCGAGCGCTGGGGCAGGGTCGACGTCCTGGTCAACAGCGCCGGGCACGGGCCGCGCGCTCCCATCCTGGAGATCCCGGACGAAGACTGGCAGCGCGGCATGGAAGTCTATTTCCTCAGTGCGGTGCGGCCGGCGCGGCTGGTGACGCCGATCATGCAGGCGCAGCGCTCGGGCTCGATCATCAACATCTCGACGGCCTGGGCCTTCGAGCCCGCCGCGATGTTCCCGACCTCGGCGGTGTTCAGGGCAGGCCTTGCCTCCTTCACCAAGATTTTTGCGGACACATACGCGCCCGACAACATTCGCATGAACAATGTGCTGCCCGGCTGGATCGACAGCCTGCCGGCGACGGATGAGCGCCGTCAGAGCGTTCCCCTGCAGCGTTACGGTCGGGCCGACGAGATCGCCGGGACGATCGCCTTCCTGGCCTCGGACGACGCCGGCTACATCACCGGGCAGAACATCCGCGTCGATGGCGGCATAACCCGGTCGGTCTGATGGACCGGCGAACTCACTGACGGCCTTCAGCTCTGAGCGATGGCGTCATTCTCCGCCGTCATTCCGGGACATGGCGTAGCCATGGGCCCGGAACCCAGAACCGATGCGTGTCGTCGTGAAGCGAGCCGGCGACCGGCGCTGTCTCAAGCAGCGGCATCGGTTCTGGGTTCCGGGCTCGATCCTTCGGATCGCCCCGGAATGACGGCGCGGGGGTGTCAAGCGATAGGAAGTCCCCTGATATCGCTCGGTTCATTTCGAACCACGCTCTCAGGATGAGGGCTCGCGGAGTTTCAAAACGGGCTCTCAGCCGCCGGTGACGCTCATATGGCGGCCGACGGCGGGTTTTGCGCGGCGCCGGTCGATGATGAAGTCATGGCCCTTGGGCTTGCGCGAGATCGCCTCTTCCATGGCGCGGTGGAGGCCCGCATCGTCGGGCGAGGCGCGTAAGGGTGCGCGCAGATCGGCGGCGTCCTCCTGTCCCAGGCACATATAGAGCGTGCCGGTGCAGGTCAGGCGCACCCGGTTGCAGCTCTCGCAGAAATTATGCGTCATCGGCGTGATGAAGCCGACGAGCCCGCCGGTCTCCTTGACGCGGACATAGCGCGCCGGCCCGCCGGTCCGGTAGGGATCCTCGACCAGATTGTAGCGATCCATCAATCGCGCCCTGACGACCGAGAGCGGCAGGAACTGGTCGATGCGGCCGGGTTCGATTTCGCCCAGCGGCATCACCTCGATCAGGGTCAGGTCCATGCCCAGCCCGTGCGCCCAGGTCATCAGCCCTTCGATCTCGTCCTCATTGACGCCCTTGAGCGCGACCGCGTTGATCTTGACCCGCAGGCCTGCCTTGCGCGCCGCCTCGATGCCGCCGAGCACCTTGTCGAGATCGCCCCAGCGCGTGATCTTGCGGAACTTGTCGGGGTCGAGCGTGTCGAGCGAGACATTGATCCGGCGCACGCCGTAATCGGCCAGTTCCTGCGCATAGCGGTCGAGCAGCGAGCCGTTGGTGGTCAGCGTCAGCTCTTCCAGCACACCGGTGGTGAGGTGGCGCGAGAGCGAGCGGAACAGGCTCATCACATCGCGCCGCACCAAGGGCTCGCCGCCGGTGAGCCTGAGCTTGCGGGTGCCGCGCGCGACGAAGGCGGTGGCGACGCGGTCGATCTCCTCCAGTGTCAGCAGGTCGCGCTTGGGCAGGAAGGTCATGTCCTCGGACATGCAGTAGACGCAACGGAAATCGCAGCGATCCGTCACCGAGATGCGCAGATAGGAGATGTCGCGACCGAACGGATCGACCAGCGGCGCGCGCGCGAGCTGCTCGATCGCATCGGGCTTGGCGGTCATATCGGGCTTGATGTCGTCGAGGAGCACTCTGCTTCATCCCTGAAGACGGCCAAATTCTGAAAACGACCTTGCTGCACGCGGGCAGGTGCATGGCGGTGGCCGCATCGCTATATCCGGTGAGACATTGGCATTGCGGCTGCCAAGGTCAAGCGCGGCCATCGTCGCACAGGCCACGGGAGTGAACACAACCATGTCAGCATGGCCGACCGAGATCCGCCTCGCCAAGGATCGCCGTACCCTGCATGTCGCCTTCGAGGATGGCGCGGCCTACGCGCTGCCGGCCGAATTGCTGCGGGTGGAAAGCCCCTCGGCCGAGGTCCAGGGCCATGGCCCCACGCAGAAGAAGACCGTGCCGGGGAAGGCCGAGGTCGAGATCATCGGCGTCGAGCCTGTCGGCCATTACGCCGTCAAGCTCACCTTCGACGACATGCACGACACCGGCATCTTCGCTTGGGACTATCTGCGCGAGCTCGGCGAGCATGGCGAGGCGAAGATGCAGGCCTATCGCGACGCGCTGGCGGAGCAGGGTCTGTCGCGGGAGCGGGTGAAGCGAGGGTAGCGCGGCTGGGAGCCGCTTAGCGCCTGTTTGAGGGCTCAGAAGATTTTCAAACGGGCGCTGCGCAATATCTCAAGGCAACGAGCGCAAAGGAAGCATGGCGATGAGGTCGTTCGTGGCGCGCTCTTCCCTTCTCCCACTCATCTCGGGCTCGCCCGAGATGAGCAACCCAAAGTGCCAAAGTCGGCAACAGTCGACTTTGATGCGGGAGAAGGTGGCGCGCAGCGCCGGATGAGGGGGCGCCGTGCCCTATCCAACTAGCGTTGTGTTCGGCCAGGCGGAAAGCTCACGGCGCCCCCTCATCCGTCAGCGCTACGCGCTGCCACCTTCCCCCGCCAGGGGGGAAGGGAAACTCGCCCGCGCTCGATTGCCTACCTGCCGAGGCCGGCTTCGCCGATCTGGCGGGCGACGCCTCCCGTCACCAGGTCGATACCGGTTCGATACTGGCTCGGCATCCAGCGCTCCTTGGCCAAGCCGGCGGTGAGATCCATCTCCGTCGCAATGCGGCGTGTCAGAGGGGCTCTTGCATAGGCATCGATCACGTTTTTCAGGAGGCGCGGGGTTGGATTGCTCATATCCGCTCCCTCTTCTGACCGCTTCACTTGCGCCAGTTCCGCGACCGCCTCCGGCACCAGGCAATCGAGCTTGACGGTGGCGTGGAAGCGGCCATCGGCCGGTTCGCTGCCGACCCTGCTGCCGACGGCCGTGCAGCGGATGCGCTTCGAACTCTCGACGATGTATCTGGCCATCAATCGTTTCAGCTCGCTCCCCGAGGGATCGGTCTTCACGGTCAAGGTCGCCATCCGCTTGAGCTGCCACGCGATCGGATCGTTGAACATCGTCATGTCGATGTAATCCCGGCCTGCGGATTCCGGCCGCAGGGCCTTGTTCAAGCGCAAGGCTCCGGAGCGATCGTAATTGAGCCAGGCGCGATAATAGAGTTCCGCCGTCTGTTCGAGCGTCGGCTCCGAGGCCCTGGCGGGGAGGGCGCCCTGATATCCGGTCAGGGCCGCGATGAGCAGGAAGGCTGAAAGAAGGCTGGTTTTTCTCATATCTGATGCGTCGGTTCTCGCCGGATGATGGCTGAAGCGTCGCAGAACGGCGGCTTTGCGACAAGCTTGTGGAGCTGCCATGGCGCGGCCTGACGGCCCGCTCCATGCGCCGGGCGCAGGTCTGCTGGCTCGCGACCGCTTGGCAGGAGCGTGGATAGCGCCGGTGTTCCGCTTGACGGTGGTTCCATGGAAAATAACAATCAAATGAAATAATCCGCCCAGGGAGCACAGGCATGGTCAACCAGAATTCCGCGCGAGGGATTTTCCTCGCGGCGGTAGCGCTCTTCTTCATGCTGAACGCGCTGCGCTATCCGCTTGGTGATCTGGCCCATGCCGGCCCCGGGCTCTTCCCGCTCCTGCTGAGCGGCCCGCTGCTCGCCATTGCCTTGCTGATGATCGTGCAAGCGCGCCTGGCCGCTCCCGTACCGCTCAGCTTCAACCTCAAGAACATCGCCTTGATCATGCTCGGGCTGGTGGCCTTCGTCGTGGGGGCCCAGCTCGTCAACGCCGCCTTGGGGATCGTCCTGATGGTCTTCATCGCCGGCTTCGCGGCGGCGACCTATTCCTGGACGCGCAATCTCAAGATCGCGCTCGGCCTCATCGTCGTGGCCTATGGCTTCGAGCATTTCCTCGGCCTCAATCTGAGGCTCTTCTGATGGAGATCCTGCATAATCTCGCCTTCGGCTTCGAGCACGCGCTGACGCCGGAGAACCTGCTCTATTGCGCCATCGGCTGCGTGGTCGGCACGCTGGTCGGCCTGCTGCCCGGGCTTGGGCCATTGGCGACGATCAGCCTGCTCCTGCCATTGACCTATTCGCTGCCGACCGGCGGCGCTCTGATCATGCTCGCGGGCATCTATTACGGCGCCCAATATGGCGACAGCGTCAGCGCCATCACCATGAAGATCCCCCATGCCAGCAGCATCGTGGCCTGCATCGACGGCTACCAGATGACGCTGAAGGGCAAGACCGGCCTTGCCCTCTTCACCGCCGGCGTCTCGAGCTTCATCGGCGGGACGGTGGCGATCCTCGTGCTGGCGAGCCTTGCGCCGACGCTCGGCCAGGTCGCGCTGCTGTTTGGCCCCACCGATTATTGCGCGCTGATGCTGGTCGGCTTCGTCTGCGTCAGCTTCATCACCACCGGCAGCCTGCTGAACGGGCTGGCGATGTGTCTGCTCGGCGTGCTGCTGGGGCAGGTCGGCACCGATCTGGAGACCGGCCTGGAGCGCTTCACCTTCGGGCTGCCCTCGCTCACCGACGGCGTCAGCCTTGTCAGCCTGGCGCTGGGCTGCTTCGGCATCGCCGAGATCACCAAGAACCTCGATGCGCGCGAGGAGCGCACCCCCTTCAACGGCAAGATCCACCTGATGCCGACCTGGCCGGAGTTCAAGCGCATCATCCCGAGCGCACTGCGCGGCAGCGTCGTCGGCTCCTTCCTCGGCATCCTGCCGGGCGGCGGCCCGGTGATCGCGCAATTCGCCGCCTATGCCCTCGACAAGAAGGTCAGCAAATACAAGGACGAGATCGGCTCCGGCGCGATCGAGGGCGTCGCGGGACAGGCGGCGGCCGACGAGGCGGCGGCGCGAACCAGCTTCATTCCCCTGATGAGCATCGGCATCCCCGAGAACGCCGTCATGGCGCTGATGATGGCGGCTTTCATCATCAAGGGGATTCAGCCGGGCCCGAACATGATCGCCAAGCATCCCGACCTGTTCTGGGGCCTCGTCGCCAGCATGTGGGTCGGAAACTGCTTCCTGCTGATCTTGAACGTGCCGCTGGTGCGGTTCTGGCTCTCGGTCTTCAAGATCCCCTACAACGTGCTGTTCCCGTCGATCCTGTTCTTCTGTTGCATCGGCACGTTCAGCGTCAACAACAGCCTCAACGACATCTTCACGACGGCGGCGTTCGGCCTGATCGGCTACACCATGATGCGCCTGTCGCTCGATCCGGCGCCGATGATGCTCGGCTTCATCCTCGGGCCGATGCTGGAAGAGTATTTCCGCCGCGCGATGATCATCAGCCGGGGCAGCTTCACGACCTTCTTCACGCATCCGATCAGCGCGACGCTGCTCTGCCTGATCGGGCTGTTCTTTGCCTTTCAGCTGTTCGTTGCGTTCCGGGCCAAGCGGGCGATGGTGGTCGAGGCGCCCGCCGCATAGGGCGGAGCGCTGGTGATTCGAAGTCCGCTGTACGCGTCGCGTTACCCGTCATTGCGAGGAGCGCAGCGACGAAGCAATCCAGGGGGCGTCGAGCGAGACCCTCTGGATTGCTTCGCTGTGCTCGCAATGACGGTTCGGGCTGCGTGGAAAGCGCTCCAGACGCGCGACGGCGCTCCCGCCTTCCGTCAGGACAAACGAAAAGGCCGGCGTCACCGCCGGCCTTTGCTTTGGAAACGAGCTTCGTTGAAACCCGGTGTGTCTCGTGCCGCTCAGCGGGCGACGACGACCCGGGTGCCGACCTTGGCGCGCTCATAGAGGTCGATGACGTCCTCGTTCAGCATGCGGATGCAGCCGGAGGAGACCGCCTGGCCGATCGTCTCCGGCTCGTTCGAGCCGTGGATGCGGTAGAGGGTCGAGCCGAGATACATGGCGCGCGCGCCGAGCGGGTTTTCCGGGCCGCCGGGCATGAAGCGCGGCAGGTCGGGGCGGCGCTTCAGCATCTGCGAGGGCGGCGTCCAGCTCGGCCATTCCGCCTTGCGGGTGATGCTCTGCGAGCCGGCCCAGTCGAAGCCAGGGCGGCCGACGCCGACGCCGTAGCGCATCGCCTTGCCGTCGGGCATCACATAGTAAAGCCGGCGCTCGCTGGTGTTGATCACGATGGTGCCAGGGCGCTGCTTGCCGTCATAGGAGACGAGCTCGCGCGGGATCGCGGTCGCCTGCGCCTTGGCCGGGTCGGCGCTCTGCATCAGCGGCTGGCGCGTCAGCGGATCGATCTCATAGGCATGGGCGGATGAGGCAGCAGCGAGCAGGCCAAGCCCGGCAAGCGTGGCCATACGGAAGAAACGGTTCATCGGGACCTCGGACGGATGGCAGGGGAGCGCTAGGCTCGAAGTTGACCCAAATGTGTCAACATCTCCTCAATTTTCTGTCAGAGCGGCTCGGTCGGCGCAATTGCGCCATCATCACATCGGTGCGAGGTCAGGGGCTTTGACGCGCTCCGTTGCGCGTGAGCAACAGGCCGCAAGTCGGCTCAGCTCTCGCCTCAGCTTTTCAGCACCACGCAGGCGCCCCGGTTGTCCTGAATGCGCCGGCACAGGGCGGTGGCTTGCGCCCGAGTCGCTGCCGGCAATCTGACCCGGTAGAAGGCGCGCGTGCCCCGGCTGCGCAGCCTCGTGCCGATCACCATCGGGGAGAGATCGGCAATGATGGCGCGATGCCGGGCGCTCGCCCGCTGAAAGGCCGAAAGCGCCCGCGCCTTCGAGAAATTGGCCGCGAGCTGCACGCCCCAGGGCGCGAAGGGCGCCTGCGCGATGGCAAGCGCGCCGCGTCCCGCACGGATCAGCGCGACCGTGGCCAGGCACGGCGCGTGGCTGTCCGGGCTCGCCGGCCGGGCGGGGCGGGTCTCGCCTTCCGTCCCTGCCCGCGCATACTCGGCCCAGGCCTCGGCGGTCGCGCCGGTGATCGAGAGGACATAGTTCTCGGTCTCCATGGGCAGGAAGCCGCGCCCCGCGATCCAGCTCGAGACGCGGGTGGGGCCGCCATTATAGGCTGCCGCCGCCAGCCCCCAATTGCCGAAGCGCTGGCGCAATTCGCTGAGGAAATGCGCCGCCTTGGGCACGGCCTGCTCGGGGTCGAACGGGTCGGCGAGCCCGCGTTCGCGTGCCGTTCCGGGCATGAACTGCGCCACGCCCTGCGCGCCCGCCGGGCTGGTGACGCTCGGGCGGAAGCTCGATTCCTGGAAGATCAGCCGCGTCAGGAAGCCGGCGGGCACGGCCTGCGCCGCCGCCGCATCGTCGATCAGGCGGCAGAGCGCAGCATCGATGCCCGAGGAGGGCGGCTCCTGCGCCAAAATGGGCGAGGCACCCAGCAGGGCAAGCAGCAGGCCTGGCAGGAGTAAGCCGAGGATAAGCCATGGCCGCCTTGTCATGCCGCGCCCATCCCCATCCCTGCGGTGGTTCAGACGGAACGCTTGGCAGCGACCGCGGTGATCTCGATCGCATAGCCCGGCGAGGCCAGTTCCGCCTGCACCGTCGCCCGCGCCGGGGCATTGCCGGGCGCGACCCAGGCGTCCCAGACCGCGTTCATCTCGCCGATCGCCTTGATATTGGTCAGGAAGATCTGGACGCTGAGGATGCGCTCCTTGCCGCTGCCGGCGGCCTCCAGCGTTTCCTCCAGCAAAGCGAGAACCTCCTGCGTCTGCTCCGTGAGGGAAGCGCCTTGCGTCTTCTCCGCGCAATGCCCGGCCAGGAAGACGATGCCGTTGAAGGCGGCGGAATCGCACCAGCGCGGCGTCAATCCGGTCCGTTCGATGGTCATGTCTTCAGTTCCTCATCCTGGATCACGTCCGAATCCGAAAAGCGCGATCGATCCTAAAAGCCGTGAGCAATGCTCTGGTCGGTCCAAGCGCCTGCTTACCCGCAATGTCGCGCAGCGGACAGGCCCCGATGTCGCGGCGTCCACAAAGCGCAGAGCAGCACCTTGCCGGGCGGCACCGCCGCACCCTACTCAAGCGGGATGACAAGAGCCGCCTTGCACTGGTTCCGCGACGATCTGAGGCTCGCCGATAATCCGGGGCTCGCCGCCGCGATCGCTCACGGCCCGACGCTGTGCCTCTATATCCTCGACGAGGGCGGCGAGCGTCGCCGCCTCGGTGGCGCCTCGCGATGGTGGCTGGCGCAATCGCTGCGCGCGCTCTCCGCCTCGCTTCGCGAGAGGGGCGCCGAACTCGTGCTGATGCGCGCAGATCCCGCCGATCTCCTGCCGAAGCTCGTGGCAGCGGCCGGAATCGATCTCGTGACCTGGAGCCGGCGCTATGAGGCGGCCGCGATCGCGCTCGATCGCGGTCTGAAGGAGACGCTGGTCGGCGCGGGCGTCACCGTGCGCAGCTTCAACAGCCATCTCCTCAACGAGCCCTGGCAGGTGTCGAGCAAGCTCGGCGAGCCGATGAAGGTGTTCACGCCCTATTGGCGCGCGGCGCGCGCAAAGGGCGAGCCGGCTGCGCCCGAGCCTGCGCCGCAGCGCATTTTGCCGCTGCCGCTCCCGAGCGCTCTCGCCAGGGCGGCGGTCGACCTCGCCGATCTCCCGCTCGAGCCTTCCAGGCCGGACTGGGCCGGCGGCCTGCGCGCCGAATGGACGCCAGGCGAGGCGGGCGCGGCCGGGCGGCTCAGTGATTTTCTCTCCGGTTCGCTCGGGGGCTATGGCGAAGGGCGCAACAGGCCTGATTTTGTCTCGACATCGCGGCTTTCGCCGCATCTGCGCTTCGGCGAGATCGGCCCCCGCCAGATCTGGCATGCCTGCCAGACGGCGTCAGCGGCCGGCATGGCGGCGGGCGGCGTGTCCGATATCGACAAGTTCCTCTCGGAAATCGGCTGGCGCGAGTTCTCCTACCATCTGTTGTTCTACAATCCCGAGCTCGCGACGAAGAACTACAATGCCCGCTTCGATGCCTTTCCCTGGAGCCCGGAGGCCGAGGCGCTGAAGCGCTGGCAGCGTGGCCAGACCGGCTATCCACTGGTCGATGCCGGCATGCGGGAGCTCTGGGCGACCGGCTGGATGCATAACCGGGTGCGCATGGTCGTGGCCTCCTTCCTGATCAAGCATCTGCTGACCGACTGGAGGCAGGGCGAGGACTGGTTCTGGGATACGCTTGTCGATGCCGACCCGGCCAGCAACGCCGCGAGCTGGCAATGGGTCGCGGGCTCAGGCGCGGATGCCGCACCTTATTACCGCATCTTCAACCCGGTGACGCAGGGCGAAAAATTCGACCCCGGGGGCGACTATGTGCGCCGCTGGCTGCCCGAGCTCGCACAACTCGACGCCGGCACGATTCACGCGCCCTGGCAGGCGAATGCGGCGACCCTGCGCGATGCCGGCGTCAGGCTTGGCGAAACCTATCCGCGCCCGGTCATCGACCTGGCCTTTGGACGCCAGCGCGCGCTCGACGCGCTGGCGACGATCCGCGGCGCTGCGGATTGATCCGCAGGCGCCGCGTTGCGCGAAAGCTACTGGATGATGCCGCGCTTCGAGCCGAAGCCATCGATATAGCAGCCGCAGCCTGCGCCGACCGGGGCGGGACGGGTCTCGCAGCTGCCGCGTGAGGTCACGCACATTTCGCCGAAGCGGCGCTGGCGATAATAGGGCCGCTCGTCGTCATAGCGCGGCCGCCGGCGCTCATATTCCCAGTCGCGCGGCGGCGGCCGGTCATCGTAGCGTGGCGGGGGCGGGCGGCCATAGGGGTCGTAATACTGCGCCTGGGCGGCAGTTCCCGACAGGGCGGCCAGCCCCGCCAAGGCGACCAACGCAAAAATCCTCGACATGGCGAACTCCCTTCCGGATTGCCGTGACCGGCCGTGAGGCCGAACAAAGGCGCAAGCTGCACGCCAGGACATGAACACAGCCTGACGGGCGATGTTCCGTGCGGCCGGGCGTCGAGGGCCCGGGCCGAGAAAGCCCTTCACGCCGCCACCGCGTTCAGCCGCATGTCATGGGCGAAATCGGCGGCGTCTGCGGCGCTGCAATCCTCGCGCTCCGCGATGTGGCTCTGATAGGCCTTGCGGATGCGAGACTGGCCCCGGGGGCGGGCGAGATCGCCGGCAACCCACTCGGTCACGCCCATGACCAGCCACGGCATGGTCTGGCTGCGCTTGCTGGCGATGATGTCGATGACGGCGAAGTCGACGCCGTCCTGCGTCTCGATCTCGATCAGGTCGACGCCGCCGATGCAGACATCGCCATGATCGAAATCGCAATCCTCGAACGGGAATGTCGCGGCGCTGGCGCTCATCCGGGTCTCTCCTGCGATGGAGAAATGATACAAAATGTATCGAGTTGCGTCAATGCGTATCGTATCGCCGTTGCTGCGATTTATTTTGAGGAGGCAGCCGATTTTCGACTCGACTTCAGGTTGCCGGGCTGGCTTAAATGAGAACATTAAGGGAACAAAAGAGGGTTCGGCCATGAGCAGCGTTTGCCGGGAGATGTCGCGAGATAAGCCCGGCCTGGCCGATTTTGCTGCGCTTTATATCCGCTGCGACGATTGCGGCAACGAGAAGCGCATGACGCCGCAGGTGCTGGCCCGGTTCGTCGATCGCGGCATTCATTGCGCCGACGAGCTCAGGCCGAAATTGACCTGCTCGGTCTGCCGGGCCGGCGGCGGAATCGGCAAGAACGTCGCGCTTATCCCGGCCTTCAGATGGGGGTAGGGGGGCGTTCCAGTGAAGTGGAGACCGGTTCGCGTGGAGACAAAGCGCCGGAGCTTGCTGCCTTGGCAGGGAAACGCGCCGTCATCCCGGACAAGCGGCCCCCGGATCCGGCCTTTGGCCGGCCCGAGGACAGGCTCCGCCGCGCCGATCCGGGATCCATCGTAGAGCGTCATTCTCGGGGCTCTGCGCTTCGCTCCGCCCGAGAATGACGCGCCCTTTTTCCCTTCTCCCCTCGTGGGAGAAGGTGGCGCGCAGCGCCGGATGAGGGGGCGCCGTGCCCTGTCCGATTGGCGTCATGTTCAGGCCAGACGGTTGAGCTCACAGCGCCCCCTCATCCGTCTCGGCTGCGCCGAGCCACCTTCTCCCGCGAGGGGAGAAGGGTTCCCCGAGCCCTGCCGTCACGCTCGGGCGCGGGCCTGAGAAACTCACAACCAGAGTGCTCTGATTTACGAGATGGTCGGGTCAAACCCGACCATGACGCGCTTCGGATCCCGGGGCTGCGCGGAGTTTATCCTTGGGCGATCGAAGATTGGACCCGAGGGCTACGCCCAGGATGAGCGCCGCGTTTCCGAGCATAAACAGCCTGCTCCAGGCTCCTTCACTCGCCCCGAAGCTCCCGCTCCGGGATCACGCGCAGGATTTGCTTGATCGCGTTGGCGTCGAATTCGAGCCGGCCGGCGGGGTTGAACTGCTCGACCGTGACCCTGCCGGAATTCATCGAGACCAGGCGCTTGATGAAGGATTTGCCGGGGCGGCCGTCCTCGGCCGGCTTCAATTCGATGACGACATAATCGCGGATCGCGGGCTTGCGCTTCTCGACATAGACGCGCTCGCCATCCTCATATTTCGGCGCCATGCTGTCATTGGAGACGCGCAGCGCGAAGACGTCCTTGCGGTCCAGGATGCCGATGGGCCGCTTGACCATGTCGATCACCTGGCCGTTCATCTCGAAGGCGTCGTCATCGCTGGCAAAGCCGCCGACCGTGATGCCGAGTTCCTGGATGTCGCTGGGCCCATGGGTTTTCGGCAGCGCGGCCTGGCCCTCGAAGACCACGTTGGGCTCGGCCAGATAGCCGCGCGGCGAGGCGGGCCTTTGGACGACGCCGTGGCCGTCAGCGCCGCTGGGCGCCTCGCCATCGCCGAACAGGATCCAGCCCGCCTTGACGCGGAAGGCGCTGGCATATTTCTCCGCCACGGGCTGCTTGATGCCGCGCCCGCCATTCTCATGGGCGCGATAAGTGACCTCGTTCCAGCCGAAGGCCTGGGCGGCCTCCGTCGGGCTGGGGAAGCCTCTCAGCTCCCGGGCGTTTCGCAGGCGATTGGCTGGTGTGTCCATTGCTCCTGTATCGCACGCTTCACGATACGTTTCATCTTGACTCGGTACGATACGTTATGTATCGCAAGAGGTCATGGCAACCCCGTTCACCAATCCGCCGCCCGGACGGCGCGTGTCGCGCGGCGCTTCAGCGCCCCGATGCAAAGCGATGGCCCTATGAAGGCCATCGCATCCGAGGCTTTTCCCCCGCGCTCGTCTCGGCGCGCAACTGGCGGGGCGGCCCGTGACCGCCGCCCCGCGCTTTCCGGATACTCCGCGAGCGCTCATCCTGACGGCCTTCAGCGATGGCCGATGGCGTCATTCTCTGCCGTCATTCCGGGGCAGGCCGCAGGCCTGAGCCCGGAACCCAGAACCACAGGCGGACAAGAAAGAGTGCTTGACCGGGCCGCTTCGTTCGGCAGCGACAGCGGTTCTGGGTTCCAGGCCCATGGCTACGCCATGTCCCGGAATGACGGTGGGCGCGACCACAGCGCGATCCGCCATGCCTGCCGGAAGATCGATGCGAGGACCGGGCAATGACCGCCAGCATCATCTCCTTCAAGGACGCCTCGACCCGGCTCTACCGTCAGGCCCAGCTCAGGCGCGAGCAAGAACTGCGCGAACAAGAGCTGATCGAGGCGGCGGAAGCCGAGCTCGACAAGACGCCTGTCCTGTCGGGGTTGATCATTCGCTCGCTCGCCCATCTCCGCGATCGGGACACAGGTCGTGATCGGGACGCGCCATGAAGCCGTTGTTCTCCACCGTCATTCCGGGGCAGGCCGCAGGCCTGAGCCCGGAACCCAGAACCACAGGTGGAACAGAAAGAGCACGTGACCGGGCCGCCTCGTTCGGGAACGGCATCGTTTCTGGGTTCCGGGCTCGATCCTTCGGATCGCCCCGGAAAGACGGCCGCTGCACAAGCGAGGCATCGCGATGAGCCGCTGGTATCGCGCCTATGCCGGCACGGTGAAGGACGACAAGCTGGCCGAGGTCGCGGTCATCGCGGCCTGCTCGCGCTCTGTTGCCATTGCGGTCTGGCATGCGCTGCTTGAAAGCGCGGCAGAAACCGATGCTGGCGGCCGCTTCGAGACCACGCCGCGCCGCGTTGCCGCCGCCCTGTGCGAGCCGGCCGGCACGATCGCGGCCACCTTCGCCGCGATGGCCGAGATCGGCATGATCACGGGTGATGCGGTGAGCGCCTGGAAAACCCGCCAATATGAGAGCGACAAGAGCACCGAGCGCTCGCGCAGGCACCGTGAGGCCAAACGCAGCGGCGAGGCTGTGTTGCCGGGACGTTGCGCAACGCCCCCAGAGTCAGAGGCAGAGTCAGATTCAGAAGACGATTCCGCTGGCGCGGCATCGTCTGCGCCGCGCGCGCCTGATCTGGATCTGATCGAAGCCGAAAGGCGCTGCTGCGAGGCTGCAGGCTCGGAGAGGCTGGGATCCTTCGCGCCGATCGCCGAATTGCTGCATCGCCAGGCCGATCTCGAGCGCGACATCCTGCCGGTCATCCGGGCCAGGCCTGCGTCGGGCGGCCGGGTCAGCTCGTGGAAGTTCTATGGCCCGATCATCACCGAGGCGCTGCTGAAACGCAGCCCAGTGCCAGCGAGCCAGGGGCCGCCAAAAACCTTCGTCGTCAAGGGCACGGCGGAATGGCGCGAGCGCGTGGCGGCCGGCCACAAGCCGGGGATGACGACGCAGGACCCCAGGACCAAGGCCGAGGGCTGGTATTTCCCGGCCCCTGAAAACCACGACAAGGCAGAAAAGGACAAGGCAGCATGAGCAGGCCCGGAAAGAAGCGCGCGATGGTCTTGCGCGAGCCCAATGGACGCCCGCAACGCCCCACCGCCGCCGAGCGGCAGGCGGCGCGCCTCAAGCGCGAGCAGGGCGAGCGGGCAACGGTGCTGGCCCAGCCGCATCGCCGAGGCAATCAGGACCAACTCTGCGCCTCGCCGCTCGGCCGGCATGTGCTCGATTGCCGCCTGCGCCGCGAACTCTACGACGCCGGCGAGGAATATACCGAGACGACGCGGCGCTGGCGGGCGGCCAAGGGCGTGCCGGTCGGCCTCATCGTGGTCGGGGTGGGCTCGGGGCGGGAGTTGTCGGATGAAGTGATCCTGCGCCTCCAGTCGCGCCTCAACGCCATGCGCAAGGCCGTCATCGACGGGGCAGGGGAGGCGACGCTCCAGGCGCTCGACCGCGTCGCCCTCGACCATGAGACGATTCCAGGCGCGGTCGGCTTCCGCGTCACGGCCGCGCTGCTCATCCTCGCCGAATATCTCGGGCTGGTCCCCCGCAATGCCCATCCGTATCGGTGAGGGCGATCACGCCAGCAATCTGGATCACGCCAGCAATTGCGTGGGCACGCCGAGCGCTGGGCCGGCCTCGGTGAGCCGCTGGTCGAGCGTGTGCACGGTGGCGCCATGCTCCGATGCGATGGCGAGATGCAGCGCGTCGCCGGCGCGAAGCCCCAGGGCATGCTGATCGGCAAACTTCGCTGCCGTCCGGAACTGCCCGCTTGTCACGCCGAGCACGGTGAAGCTCTCGGTGGTGAGCTTGTTGAACATGGCGAGCGCTGCCGCGCGCTGCTCCAGGCTGATCTGTCGCGTCCGCAATTTGATCGCCATGGCTGAGGACATCTCGGTGATGGTCCAGTCGCTGATAAGAAGCTGCGCCGGATCCTGCTCCGCCAGCCAGGCTTGCACGCGTGGCGTCATCGCTTCGTTGGAGAGCGCCGCCACGATCAGCGATGTGTCGAGATAGAGCATCAGTAGCGGTCGCCATCCCGCATCGACCGCACCAGATCGGCGGCGCTCTGGGGCTGCGCCGGCATGGTCACTGTCAGCGCCGCGAGCAGGGCGGCGTCGATCGGCTTGCGCGGCCTGGCCAGGGCGGTGAGCCGGGCAACCGGCTTGCCGCGCCGGGTGATCTCGATCGAAGCGCCAGCCTCGACCCGGTCGACCAGCTCGCTCAGATGGGCCTTGGCATCGGCCAGATTGATCGCGTTCATGTCAGGCCCCTGCAAGTCACGCTCATGACCATCTAGATGGTCATATAGCGCGTCGCGTCTAAGAGTTCCAGCGCGGCCGCCATGCCTAGCAGTCCGAGAGGCCAACGGCCTCGGCGGTGAACTCCGGGCCGATCCGGGATGATGGCGTGGTTCCGAGGATGAACGGCCTATTCTAACGCCCCCAAGGCCGTACTTTCGAGCGAAATGGGCTCCGTTTCGCTTGACCGCACATCCGCCGTCACGGCGCGACCTATTAGCTCAGCCGATGAAACCCATCATGATTTGCCCGGTTTTCAAGAAGGCTCGGATGATCCTAGTTTACAGGCAGACAGGTTCGGCGGGGGGCGCAGGGCGCAGTTCGGGGGCAGGGCGTAGCGCCCGGTTGCGAGGCCAGGAGATGCGGGACTGACGAGGCAATTCTGACGACGAACACCAAAGCGCTTCGGCGGCTCATGAAGACGCCTATGCCGACCGCCGCACTCCCTGGAGATGCGGCGTAGCGGATCAAAAAAATCGATAGGGCTGGAAAACGGCCATTGCGGAGGGAAGACAAGATGGATTTGCGCGAACTGGCACGTGCGGGGCTCTGCGCCGCGATAAGCCTTGGCCTGTGCACGGCCTCTGGAGCCGCTGATACCTACAAGATCGGGATGCTGACCTCGCTCTCCGGCTATGTCGCCAATATGGGGCTCGGCGGTCGCGACGGTCTCATGCTCGCGGTCGAGGAAATCAACAAGCGCGGCGGCGTCAACGGTCGCAAGCTCGAGATCGTCCAGCTGAACGACGAGTCGGACGCGACCAAGGGCGTGCCGCTGGCGGTCAAGCTGATCGAAGGCGAAAACGTGCTGGCGATCGTGGGGCCGGTGCGCAGCGACATCACCGAGGCGGTCGCGCCGATGATGACCAAGGGCAAGGTCGTCAACATGGTCGGCTCGACGATCCTGCCGACCAAATCGGATTACAGCTTCGCCACCGCCCCGACGCCGGAAGAGGAAGCGCCCGCCGCGATCGCCTTCCTCAAGCAGAACGGTGCGAAATCGGTCGCCATCCTGAGCGCGATCGACGTCTGGGCGCGCACGCTGGGCAAGACTTGGGCCGAGGAGGCCAAGAAGCAGGGCCTGACGGTCGTGGCGGCTGAGAGCTATAATTCCGCGACCGACAAGAACTTCATCCCGCAACTCTCGAAGTTCAAGGCGGCCAAGGCCGACTGGATTCTCGTGACCGGGGCTGGCCCCGCCGCCGGCCTGATCCTGAAGCAGAAGGCGGAACTCGGCTACGACGCCAAACTCTTCGGCAGCACGACCTTCCCCGTGGCCGGAATTGCGGCGCTGATCGATATCGGCGGGCTTGCCGCGGTCGAGGGCACCTATTTCGCGGCGACCCCGTTCTCGGTCTGGGATACCTTCCCCAAGGACGATCCGCGCGCCAAAACGATCGGCGCCTTCCGCGAGGCCTTCAAAGCCAAATACGGCCGCGATCCCGAACAGGCGCAATGGTGGGTCGCGCAGAACTACGACATCGGCATGCTGCTTGCGGCGGCCATGACCAAGGCCGGGCCGAATGTGACCGGCGAGACGCTGAAGGCGGCGCTCGAAGCCACGCAAGGCCATCAGGGCGTGCTGGGGGTGACCTACGGCTATGATCCGGCGCGGCATTCCGGCGTCAGCGGCGTCGTCGTCGCGCAGATCAAGGATGGAAAAGTGGTGCTGGTGTCGAAATGACGGCGGCGCCGCTCATCGATGTCCAGGGGCTGTGCAAGCGGTTTGGCGGTGTCACGGCCCTGGACAATGTCGATTTCTCCGTCGAGCCCGGTCAGATCTCGGGGCTGATCGGGCCGAACGGGGCGGGGAAATCGACCTTCTTCAATGTCCTGATCGGCGTCTTTCCCGGCAATGGCGGCGAGATCCGCTTCGACGGCAAGCGGATCAACCATGTCCGGCCCCATGACCGGGTCGTGCTGGGGATGGTGCGGACCTTCCAGAAGATCCACCCCTTCCACGGCATGACGGTGCTCGAATCCGTCATGGTCGGTTGCCACGCCCGGGGTCGCGCCGGGCTGATCGCCGCCATGCTGCGCTTGCCCTTCGTCAAGCGGGAAGAGCGCGGTTTCCGCGAGGCGGCCGAGAGCGCCCTGGCCTTTGTCGGGCTGACCGGTCAGGCGCAGATGCTCGCCGACGTGCTGCCGCTCGGCCATCAGCGCCTGCTGCAACTGGCCTGTGCGCTGGTCACGCAGCCGCGCGTCCTGCTGCTCGATGAGCCGGCCTCGGGGCTGGATGCGAGCGAGACCGCGCGCCTGGCCGATCTGCTCCTGGCCATCCGGGCGCAAGGCAAGACGCTGGTCGTCGTCGAGCATGACATGAGCCTGGTGATGAAGATCTGCGACCGGATCACCGTTCTCAGCTTCGGCAAGCGGCTGGCCAACGGCACCCCGGAGCAGGTGCGGCACGATCCGAAAGTCATCGAGGCCTATCTGGGAGGCGGTGAGCCGCGTGCTTGAAGTTCAAAATCTCAAGGTTTCCTATGGCCGGATCGAGGCCCTGAAGACCGTCTCGCTCAATGTCGGCGAGGGTGAGTTCGTCGGGGCGATCGGCTCGAACGGGGCGGGCAAGACCTCGCTGCTGATGGCGATATCCGGCGCTGTCGGTGCAAGCGGTGGCCGCGTCTCTTTCGACGGCGAGGACATCACCCATCTGCCGCAGCATCTGCGGGTCTCGCGCGGCATCGCGATCGTCCCCGAAGGCCGCCAGGTCCTGGGGCCGCTCAGCGTCATCGAGAATCTGGAGCTCGGCGCCTACTGCCGCCGTCGCCAGCCCCGCGCCGCGATCGCCCGGGATCTCGACATGGTGCTCGAGCTGTTCCCGATCCTGCGCCAGCGGGCGCAGCAGCTTGCAGCGACGCTTTCGGGCGGCGAGCAGCAGATGCTGGCGATCGGGCGCGCCTTGATGAGCCGCCCCAAGCTGCTGCTGCTCGATGAGCCGTCCTTTGGGTTGGCTCCAAAGATCTTCGCCGAGATCCTCGCCACCTTGCGACGGCTGCATGCGGACGGCCTTGCCTGCCTGATGGTGGAGCAGGACGCCCATGTCACGCTGGAGACGACCAGCCGAAGCTACGTCTTCCGGACCGGTCAGATCATCATGGCGGGCTCGAGTTCGCAGCTGCGCGAGCGCGGCCTGGTTCTCGTGGAAGAGAGCTATCTGGGTGCGGGAGAGCTTGTCCAATGATGGACCTCATCCCCCTCCTGTTGCTGAACGGCGTCGTCTTCGGGGCGATCTATGCCCTCAACGCCGTCGGGATCGGCCTGGTCTACAATACCACCGGGATCATCAACTTCGCCCAGGGCGATTTCGTCATGCTCGGCGGCATGACCACGGCCTATTTCTACGGCTTTGCCGGCCTGCCGCTGCTGCTCGCGATCCTGTGCGGCGTGACTGTGACGGTGCTGGTGGGGTTGCTGGTCGAGCGGCTCCTGATCAGGCCGCTCTGGCGGCGCGGCGCCAAGGACTGGACCTATGTGTTCATGCTGTTTGCCGCAGCCACCGTCATTCCCAACATCGTCATGCTGGCCGTCAGCCGCGACCCGCTGACATTCCCCGCCTTCGGATTGCTGCCGGCGATCCGGCTGGATTCGCTCAATCTGAGCAGCCAGGCGGTCTGGGTGCTGCTGACCACGGTGGTGCTGTTCATCGCGCTCCAGGGCTTCTTCAGCCGCACCATGCTGGGCAAGGCGATGAAGGCGACGGCGATCAACCGCCGTGTCGCCGCCTGGCTCGGCATCGGCACCGAGCGGATGGTCGCGATGTCGTTCGGGCTCGCAGCGCTGCTCGGCGCGATCGGCGGGGTGATCTTCACGCCGCTGATCAGCACGCAGTTCGATATCGGCGTCTCCATGACCTTGAACGGCTTTGCCGCCGCGATCATCGGCGGGCTCGGCAATATGCGCGGCGCGATCGTCGGGGGCCTGGTGATCGGCATCCTGCAGTCGCTCAGCACGGCGTTCATCTCCTCGGTCTACGGCGATGCGGTGACCTATGGCGTGCTCTTCGCCCTGCTGATCGTCCGGCCGGCCGGCATCTTCCGGCCTCTCGTCGAATTGAAGGACGAGGAAATATGAGCAGGCTGACGAACAACACCAAGGGCGTCGTCCTGCTGGTTGCAGCCGCGATCGCCTTTCCGCTCGTCGCCAGCGGCTCGTTGGTGACGGTGATGGCGCTGGGCGGGCTCTTCGCCATCGTCGCCATCGGCCTCAACCTGCTCGTCGGCTATGCCGGCAAGATCTCCTTCGGGCACAACGCCTTCATGGCGCTCGGCGCCTACGCCACCGGAATCCTGACCGTGAACTACCAATGGTCGCCGCTCGCCGCCATGCTCGCCGCGACCATCGGCACGGGGCTGGTGGCCCTGCTGATCGGCGCGCCGATCCTGCGCCTGCGCGGGCATTACCTGGCAATGATCACGCTCGCCTTCGCCCAGATCGTCATCATCGTCAGCACGCGCTGGACGGAGGTCACCGGCGGTTTGACCGGGATACCGGCTGTGCCGAACTTCAGCCTGTTCGGCTTCGAGTTCGATACGCGCCTGAAGATGTATTACCTGATCTGGTTCGTCGCGATCGTGCTGTTCCTGCTCTCGTTCAGGATCGTCGATTCCCGCTTCGGCCGGGCGCTGCGGGCCCTGGGCGCGCATCAGGCGGCGGCAGGTGCGCTGGGCATCGATGTCGTGCGCTGCCGCATCCAGATCTTCGTGCTGAGCGCGGTCTATGCGGCGCTCGCTGGCAGCCTCTACGCGCATTTCCTCAACTATGTGAACGGCACCTTCTTCGACCTCAGCGTCATGATCCAGTTGATGGCGATCCTCGTCGTCGGCGGCATCGGCACGCTGTGGGGGCCGATGGTGGGCTCGATCCTGCTGATCTGGATTTCCAACAGCCTCGGCGGCTACGCCGAATACAGCCATCTGATCTTCGGGCTGATCTACGGGGCGGCGCTGCTCTTCCTGCCGCGCGGCCTGGTCGGGGAGATCGCCGGGCGGCTGCAGCCGCGCGGCAAGCGCGTGCCGGTCGATCAGCCGGATGCCGCGAGCTCGCCGGCCGCGGCCTCGCCAGCTGCGGCCTCGCCAGCCGCGAGTTCGTCATGACGGCAAGGACCCGCGACCTCGTGTTCCCGACGTCGCGAAGGGCTCCCGGCCTTATCGCGCCGCCCATGCAATCCAAGGGACTCGATACGACACCATGAGACTGGATCAGGCGATCAATCTTGACGATATCAGGATCCTGGCCCGCAAGGCCCTGCCGCGGATCGCGTTCGACTTCATCGATGGCGGGGTCGATGGCGAGGTCGCGCTCGAGCGCAACCGCGCCGCCTTCGAGCGCTACAAGCTGCTGCCGCGCTATCTCGTCGATGTCGAAAAGCGCCACCAGAAGGTGACGCTGTTTGGCCATGACTATGCCAGCCCCTTCGGGATTTCGCCGATGGGGATCGCCGGCTTCTTCCGGCCCGGCGCCGACCTGATGCTGGCGCGGGCCGCCGCGCGCTTCGAGCTGCCCTATATGATGTCGAGCGCCAGCTGCGATTCCATCGAAGCCGCGATGGCGCTGGCGCCGAAGACGACCTGGCTGCAGATCTACGGCACCCGCGACCCCCATATCACGCTCGATCTCGTCGCCCGCGCCAAGGCGCTCGGCGTCCGGGTGCTGGTGATGACCGTCGACACCCCGGTCATGGGCAAGCGCGAGCGCAATATCCGCAACGGCTTCCGCCGCCCGATGAAGCTGACGCCGGGCGTCATCCTGCAGGGGCTGAGCCGGCCGGGATGGACCTTTCGCTATCTCGCCAAGGGCGGGATTCCGATGATGGAGAACTGGCGGCCCTATGCGGCGCCGGGCGCCGATGCCAATGCCGTCGCCGATCTCTACGGCACGCAGACGCCGGCGCCGGCGCAGACCTGGTCGATCTTCGCCGAGGTCCGCAAGGCCTGGGACGGACCCCTCGTCGTCAAGGGGGTGATGCACCCCGCCGATGCGCAGAAGGCGGTGTCGCTCGGCGCCGACGGGGTCATGGTCTCCAACCATGGCGGCCGCCAGCTCGACAGCGCCCCAGGCTCGCTCGACATGCTGCCGGTGATCGCTGATGCGCTCGCGGGCAGGGCCGAACTCATCATCGACAGCGGCTTCCGGCGCGGCAGCGATATCGCCAAGGCGCTCTGCCTGGGCGCGAAGGCGGCCTTTCTCGGCCGCCCCGCCATGTTCGGGGTCGCGGCTGCGGGCGAGGCCGGCGCTGCCAAGGTGCTCGAGATCATGCGCCAGGAGCTCAGCCTGGTGATGGGCCAGCTCGGCTGGACCGATACCGGCTGCGCCGGTGCGGAAAGCCTCATTGACCTGATGGAGCCGCGCCCTGCCGCGCGGGCCGCACCCGCGACCGACCAGATCGACGCCAACACCGAGATCGACGCCAACACATTGCGAAAGGCCGGCTGACGATGAGCAAGCGCATGCATCTGATCGGCTTCTACATGCACAGCCCGATCAACCACACCTCGCTGAGCTGGGCCGATCCGGAGGATGACCGCCTGGAGGGGCTGGCCTCGTTCGAGCACTGGAAGAAGCTGGCGCGGACGCTGGAGCGCGGGCGCTTCGACGCCGCCTTCTTCGCCGACACGCCCGGCGGCATGGAGCGCTACAAGGACAGCTTCGACGATTATGTCCGCTACGGCGTGACCTGGCCCTGCCATGACCCGATGGCCGTCGTCGGCGTCATGCTGGCCGAGACCAAGCATCTGGGCCTGGCGGTCACGATGTCGACCTCGGGCGGGCACCCCTACAGCACCGTGCGACGCCTCTCGACGCTGGACTATCTCAGCGGCGGGCGCGTCGGCTGGAACATCGTCTCGGGCCATCTGCGCGGCGAGCATCGTGCGCTCGGCATAGCCCAGCTCGAGCATGACCTGCGTTACGACCATGCCGACGAGTACATGGAGATCTGCTACGCGCTCTGGAACGGGGTGAAGCCCGGCGCCATCCTTGCCGATGCTGAGAGCGGCCATTTCGCCGATCCGAGCAAGGTCTCGGTGATCGACTTTTCCGGCGAGCATTTCCAGTGCCAGACGGTGCCGCCGGTTCTGCCCTCGGCGCAGGGCCGGCCCGTGCTGTTCCAGGCGGGCTCCTCCGGGCGCGGCCAGAAATTCGCGCTGAAGCATGGCGACATCGTCTTCGCCATCCAGTCCCGCGAACGCGAGATGCAGCAATTCGTCGAGAAGCTGAACGCGGCCTCGCATGCCGAGGGGCGGGCTGAGGCGCCGAAGGTGACCTTCGGCATCCAATGCGTGCTCGGCGGCACCGAGGCCGAGGCGAAGCGGCGCCAGGTCGAGATGTCCGAGCGGATTCCGCTGGATGCGGCGCTCAGCCGGATGTCGGGCACGATGGGGATCGACTTCAGCAAGATCGATCTCGACACGCCGCTCGCCAACAACACCACGGACGCATCGCGCGGCATGCTGATGGCGCTGGCGAACATGACCGGCGACGGCAAGGCCACGGCGCGCGACGCGGCTCGGGTTTTTGGGGCCAGCGTCGGCATGCCGCAACTGGTCGGCACGCCCGAGCAGGTCGCCGACCAGATGGAGCATCTCTGGCGGGTGAGCGGCTGCCACGGCTTCAACATCACGCCGACGACGAACCTCAAGAGCATCGAGCATTTCGTCGACGAGGTCGTGCCGCTGCTGCAGGCCAAGGGCATCCACCGCACCGATTACGAGGGCGAGACCCTGCGCGACAATCTGGCGAACTGACGCCATGGCCGCCTCCCGAGAAACCGCATGTCTCACCAAACCGATTTCAGGTCAGCCGGCATGACGACCACAACCACAACCACGCCCCTGCGCCGGCCGCGCCTGGCGCTCCCCCCGGGCGCCTGCGACACACATATGCATTTCTACGACAGCGCCTATCCGGCCTCCGACCGGGCCTGGCTGTTTCCGCCCGATTTCACGGTCGCGCAGTATCGCAAGGTGCAGGCGCGGACCGGCCTGCAGCGATTGGTCCTGGTGCAGCCGGTGACCTATGGCTTCGACAATCGCTGCATTCTCGACAAGGCGGCCGAGTTCGGCGACGCCGCCCGCGCCGTCGTCACCGTGCCGGTGAGTACGAGCGATGCCGAGCTTGCGGCGCTCTGGCGGCGGGGCGCGCGCGGCCTGCGCTTCCACCAGATGCGCGGCGGCATGATGGACTGGGCCGAGCTTCCGGTGATGGCTGAGCGCATCCGGGGCTCAGGCTGGCATGTCCAGCTCCAGCTCGATGGGCTCGAACTGCCCCGCTATGAGAGCCTGATCGCGAGCCTGCCCTGCACCGTGGTGATCGACCATATCGGGCGCTATTCTGAGCCCGTGCCGGTCGCGCATGCGGCGTTCCAGGCGCTGCTGCGGCTCGCCGCGCGCGAAAACATCTACGTCAAGCTGTCCGGCGCCTATCACATCTCGCGGACCGGCGGGCCGGCTTACGCCGATGTCGCGCCGCTGGCCCGGGCGCTTGTCGCCCAGTCCAGCGAGCGCCTGCTCTGGGCCTCCGATTGGCCGCACCCGACGGAGACTGCCGAGACCATGCCTGATGAGGCGGATCTGCTCGACCTGCTGCTGGACTGGGCGCCGGAGCGTCAGGCGCAATGCGCCATCCTCAGCGACAACCCGGCCCGCCTCTATGGCTTTGGTGGGTAAGCCCGATGCAACCCGCCGCAGCTCTGTCCCGGTCACCGAAAGCAGCCTTCCCGCAAGCGGCCGGGCGCATCCGGGATCGATCGGCTGTATGGATCGATCGCCGGGCCGGTTCCACCACGACGCAAAAGCGCCCGGCCTGGCCCTACTCCAGCCATCGGGTTGAACGCAGCATGCTCACCAGAGTGACCTTGGATCAGCTCCAGATGCTGATCGCCATCGCGGAGGCGGGGAGTTTCTCCGCCGCCGCCCGCAAAGTGAATCGCGGCCAGTCCGCCGTCAGCCAGGCGATCCAGTCGCTGGAGGCTGTGCTCGAACTCAAGCTCTTCGACAGGTCGCGCAAGCTGCCCTTCCTCACCGAGGCCGGCCGGGCGATCGTCGAGGATGCGCGCAAGATCGTGAACGGCACCGATGCGCTGCGCATGCGCGCCAAGAACATGGCGACGGTGGCCGAGCCGGAAATCAGCCTCGCGATCGAGCAGGTTTTTCCCAGCACGGTGCTGATCGAGAGCCTGAGCGCCTTTCGCACCCAGTTCCCGCTGGTTTCGGTCAACCTCTTCGCCGAGGGGCTCGGCGCCCCCGAACAATCCCTCTTCGAGGGCTTGGTCAGGTTGGCGATCTACTCGACCGCGCGCGACGGCATGCCCGGCTTCCAGATGGAGTTTCTCGGCGAGGTGCCGATTTCGCTCGTCGCCTCCGCCCAGCACCCGCTGGCGCAGGTCGAGGGCCTGATCCCGCAAGCCGTGCTCGAGGAGCATATCCAGCTCACCATGATCGACCGCACCAAGCGCTATCGCGGCGTCGTCATGGGCACGCGCACCTGGAGCTTCATCGACCAGTTCAGCCGGCTCGATTTCGTCCGCAACGGTTTTGGCTGGTGCGCCATGCCGACGCATCTGGCGCAGGCCTATCTCGAAACCGGCGAAATGGTCGAGCTCAAGCTCGCGGCCCATCGCGGTTTGCCGCTGAAGTTCCCGCTCTATGCCGTGCACCGGATCGAGCAGCCGCCAGGCCCCGCCGCGCTCTGGCTCCTGAGCGATCTCAGGCAGCGCTTTTCCGACTGGATCGACGCCTCCACCGCCGAGCGGCCGCCGGGGCCGGGAATCCAGATCCGGGTCACGACCGTCTGACGGGGGATCAAAAGGGATGACGAGGTCACCATGAGGACACCGGTTGAAAGCGGGGACCCCCGCATCGAGCCCGCAGGTTTTCGGCGCAGCCTTGGCGAATTCGCCACGGGCGTGACCGTCATCACCACCAGCCTCGGTGGCATCAGCTACGGCATGACCTCGAACTCCTTCGCCTCGGTCTCGCTGGAGCCGCCTCTGGTGCTCTGGTCGATCCGCCGGGAAAGCACCAGCTACGCGGCCTTTGAAAGCTGCTCGCATTTCGCGGTCCATATCCTCGCCGACAACCAGATCGACCTGTCGCAGCGCTTCGCGCGCTCGGGCGCCGACAAATTCTCAGGCCTGGATTGCCAGGCCGGGCTCGGCGAGGCGCCGCTTCTCGACCATGTCGCGGCACGCTTCGAATGCAGCCGCAGCCAGGCCTATGACGGCGGCGACCATCTCATCCTGCTCGGCGAGGTCCAGCGCTATTGCCGCTACGACCGCCCGCCGCTGCTCTTCGCCAAGGGCCGCTACGCCGTGGCGGCCGACCACCCGGAGACGCGCGTCTTCGACATCGCCGGCATCGTGCCCGGCCAGGATGGCGGCGAGGAGCGGGTTCTCTCCAACCTGATGATCCGCGCCTACAGCACGGTCGCCGCGCGCTTGGAGACCGGGCGGAAATCGGCCGGGCTGGGGCTGACGCTGATGCAGGCGCGGCTGCTGCGCGCCGCGGCGACCTCCCCGGACAAAACCCTGGAGGATCTGCTGCCCGAGCTTCTGCTCGATTTCAACGCCAGCCAGAACCTGCTGAGCTCGATGATCGCGCTCGGGCTCGTCGCGGTGGATGGAGAGGCCCGCATGCGCCTGACGGGCGCGGGCGAGGAGAGCTTAAAGGCCATCATCGCCCATGCGCGCGCCAATGAGGAGCTGCTGTTCCAGGGCATCCCCGAGGACGATCTCGCCACGGTCAGGCGCGTGCTCGCCGGCATTGTCTCAAGCCAGACCGGCGGACCAGCCCGAGCCACGGCGTGAGAGCCGGTTTGGGCCTGGCCTTGACCACCCACGCGCCGTCATTCCGGACAAGCCGCGTCAGCGGCGCAGATCCGGAATCCATCGGAGGGCTCCGGAACTCTACGATGGATTCCGGAGCTCCGCTGCGCTGCGTCCGGAATGACGGCGCGGGTGATGGCGAGCGATCAGGGGCCAAGCCCAGCGCCCCCGTATCGAAACCCCAGCCCCAGCACATCGACAATCCAGCCGAAAGAGGACTACGCCATGCAACCCGTCGTCTACACGAAGATTCCCCGCCTCGATCCGGCCCTGATCGAGCGCGCGAAAAAGATCAACGTCGCCGATCTGCATGAGGGGCTCGGCCCCATCATCGGGCGGCAATGCCTGATGCAGCCGCAGATGCGTGGCCTGTTCCAGACGGCGCGCATTTGCGGGCCGGCGATCACCTCGTTCAACTTTCCCGGCGATAATCTCATGCTGCACGCGGCCTTCCGCGTCGCCGAGCCCGGCGACATCCTGGTCGTCAGCAATGGCGGCAGCCCGCATGGCGCGATGTGGGGGGAGATGGCGACCTATTACAGCCGGATCAGGAAGCTCGGCGGGGCGCTGATCGACGGCGCCGCGCGCGACTCGCTGCAGGTCTGCGAGGCGGGTTTCCCCGTCTTCGCCTCGCATATCTCGGTGTCCTATCCCGGCAAGCGCGGCCCCGGCGCGGTCAATATCCCCATCGTCGTCGCCGGCGTCACCGTCAATCCAGGCGATCTCGTCGTCGGCGATGCCGATGGCGTCATCGTCATCCCGCCCGGCCATATCGAGACGGCGATCGTCAATGCCGAGGCGCGCATGGCCAAGGAGGCGGGGCTCAAGCGGCGGCTCGACGAAGGCCTCAACATGTATGACGCGATGGGCCTGGAAGCCGCCTTCAAGGCAGCCGGCATCGTCGAGATCGAGGGCACCTGGAACGGGCGGTGAGCGCGTGAGGGGGTTGGGCGGGGGCGGGCGAAGCGGCGCGTTGATCATGCGCGCCGGGCTTCCGGGGCTGATCGCCCGCAAGGCCCGAGGGAGGGCGGCTGGTCGTCCATGTTTGAAATCGCGGCGCCGCTGACGGGCCTGTCGCCGGGCTGGTGCAACGCCTGGTGGCGGCATGGGCGGATCGCATGGCCGTCCAACGCCTGCTCCTGGGGCAAGACAATCATATGAGGGGCGGCGTGCTTGTGGCGCATTGCCGACGTTTGGGACGTCCGCTTGCTGGCCGGCTGGTAGAGATGCCTCACAATGGGCAGGTCCGAGTTTTCTCGTAATCTTGGAAGGCTTGCATCCCGGGTGGTGTCAACGGCCCGGTCGCCGACCGAGGCTGATTCACCCGATGTAATATGTAGTTGCCGGACTTGAGTCTTTGGCCGCGGCCTTGTGTTTTTCGCGCTTCCCGCGGGTCTGGAACGAGCTTTACACCATGACCGTCCCTAGTGTGCAGCGTCAGCGGACGCTGCTTCTCATCGGCCTAGCGCGCATCAAACAAGAGAATTTATGCAACAAATGCTTGTTGATTGGCATCAACATATGGATTATACGCATTAATATCGCGCTGTGACGCAACGAAGCGCAAAGGGCAAAGATGGATCATTTCACAATCGTGCAAGCGCTTTGCCGCGCGGCTATGGCCGACGCCTCCCCGGCCTTGCGCAAGCAAATTGAGCGTTTACGGGACGCCCTAGCCAAGGATGGGGTCTCGAAGCAGGCTGCCGCACTTACGAGCATCCTGACGACGGCGGATCGGACGAAGGAGCTTTCGCCGAGCCGCATAGAGCGTTCGAAGGCTCAGATTCCTGGCGAGATACTGACCCGAAACACGCCCGTTCCTGTTGATCGAGAGACCGCCGCAGCGCTGGCAGAGGTGATCTTCCCGGCGGATATTCAGCCGGCCGCGCCGCTGTTCAATGCGACGGTCAGTCAAGCCATCGGCACCATCATCGAGGAGTGGGCCAATTTCGACGCCCTATCCGAAATCGATATCCGGCCGTCGAAGACTTGCCTCATCTACGGGGCGCCGGGCACGGGGAAGACACGGTTAGCGTTGTGGATTGCTCAGCAGCTTGATTTGCCAGTCGTGCTGGTGAAGCTGGACGGCCTTGTGTCGTCCTTCCTGGGAACCACAGCGCGCAATATCGGCAATCTATTCACGTTCGCAAACCGCCATCGTTGCATTCTTCTGCTGGATGAGTTCGACGCGATCGCGAAAGTCCGCGATGATCCGCAGGAAGTGGGGGAGATCAAGCGTGTCGTGAACGCGCTCCTGCAGAACTTGGATGCGCGCCGGGATGTTGGATTCACGATTGGGATCACCAATCATCCCAAGCTGCTCGACACAGCCGTCTGGCGACGGTTCGAGGTTCAGCTCGAAATCCCCAAACCAGACTTTGAGATGCGAAAAGCGATCGCGGCGTATTTCATGCCGCCCGTGAAAGCTCCAAGCATCCATTTGCGGTTGATTTCGTGGTTCACGGAGGGATCGACGGGGGCGGAGATCGAGTCTCTGGTGCGCACTTACAAGAAGGCCACCACTGTTCGAGAGGAGGACCGGCGGGGACTACTCGACACCTTGCGCCAGTTCGCAACGTTGAACGCGGCCCGTGTTCAAAGTGAGCGCCGCGCGCTGCTGTTTGACGATTCGAGCAATTTGTTTCGCGCGATGCGGGACGATCCGATCCTCGGCTTCTCCCTTGCCGACATTGGCGAGATCGCCGGCAAGGACAAGTCGACAGTAAGCCGTCAGCTCGGCCGAGCAATCAAGTCCGGTGAAGGCGAGGTGGCGAATGGCTAGCCCGATCCAGATTGTGCTCAATCCAGAAAATTACGAAGAGGCCCGCGAGGCTGGCGGCGGCGGCGGACGAAAGGATTTCTTTGCACACCGCGATGCCGAGTTTGTGACCCATAGAAACGCCCTGCTAAGCCAGCTTGACACGATTTCCGGCGTGCTCAGCGCTCAGTCGCAGGGGGACGTTGGTTATGTGAAGGTCGTCTTGCGCCGCGATGCATGGGCCAAGAGTCATCGGCCTGTTGCAAGCCTCTTTCGCGACAATCGCACACCTGTCGTGGGCGGTGGCGATCTCGGCGTCATGATCGTCGAAGCGAGACCCGGCACGCTCCGGCAAGTTGCAGCTGAGATGGCACGGGCCGAAACTCACACTGAGATGCGGTTCAACGAACAAAAGCAAAAGGATGAGCCACATCCGTCCGCGCGAAAGAGCGAGACAGGCGCGATCGACCGTGTCGAACTTTATGGGCCAGCTGACCGTCGCAGCTTTTCAGTCGAGGAGGCCGTTGCGTGGCTTTCAAATCCGATGACCGGAAGCGCCTATCAAGTTGAGTTGTTCGACAACCCACCGCCGCGCTCCGAGTGGGATCGCCTCGATGCTGGTCACCGTCGCCTCGCGGAAAGTTTCGTAGCCGGCTTCAATGCGCTGGAACACGGACTCTCAGTCGAGCGGCTGCCAAGCCATCGTAACAAGCAGCCGATCCTATCGGTCAGGCTCGACCAATCAAGCGATCAGCCCGTCCTGCGGTTGAATGAGGCGCCGGTCGGAGAGCGTCGTCGCGAACTGGCTTTGTTCAATCCCGACGCCAATCGCCACGCACGGCTTCTCGCCTTTCTCGACCGCCATCCGTTGGTCCGGCGGATCGAACTGCCTGGAATCGTCGTCCGGGCTGCCAGTCCGTCCGTGCCAAGCACGCGCATTCGACCAACCGAAGTGACCGTTCCGGTTCGCGACAGCCGACGCACCCATCCCCGCATGGGCATTATTGATGGTGGAATCAGTGAGGCGCTGTCGGATTGGGTGATTGACCGTTGGGACATCCTTGCTGACGAAGACGTTGATCTTGCCCATGGCACGTTCATCGGTGGTCTGGCTGCGATCGGTGGTGCACTCAACGGCGTGGAAATCTGTCCGGAGCCGGACGGTGCAGAGTTGGTCGATGTTGCTGTCTTCCCGAACGAGCGTAAGGCTGGCGCCTTCGCCTCCTACTATCCGGACGGCCTGCCGCAGTTCTTCGACGAGATGGAATCAGCCGTCTCGGATGCCCGCGCCCGCCACGGGGTGCGGGTGTTCAATATGAGCCTCAATATCCTTCAGCCCGCCGCACCGGATCGATACAGCCCCCACGCGGCGCGGCTCGATCAGATTGCGGAGGCCAACAATGCAGTGGTGTTCATTTCGGCCGGCAATATCCAACCCCAGGATCTCCGCGCCGAGTGGCCCGCAGATCCCACGGCGGCTCTCGCTAGTCTTGTCAACGCCCGCAATGACGGCTTGCTCACGCCTGCGGAAAGCGCCCGCAATGTCGCTGTGGCCGCTCTCAATCCGCCCGGGCACGACGGCTGTGTGCCCTTTGCCCCGACACGTTTCAGCCGGCGGGGGCCTGGCTTGCGCGCCGGGGTGAAGCCTGACCTAGCCCATATTGGCGGAGCGGGTTCCCAGCATTCGACGCTTGGGCACGGGCTGTTCTCGATCTTGCCCGACGGAACGATCATCGACGGATGCGGCACGAGCTACGCTTCGCCGCTTGCTGCAAAAACGGCCGCTGTGCTCGACCACGCGATCGAGGGAGAGGTCTCGCGCGAGACTCTGATCGGTTTGCTCGTCCACCACGCGCAGATGCCGGTGCCATTGCAGGCCACGGCGCTTGCACCCATTGCGCGGCACATGGTCGGCTTCGGCATGCCGCCATCCGCTGACCGGATTCTCGAGACCGGCGACCATGCGATCACGCTCGTCTTCGCATCCCGCATCAGGCGCGACCAGCAGATCAACTTCCGGTTTCCATGGCCCGCCTCGCTGGTCGGTCCAGGCGGAAGGTGCCGCGGCCGAGCGAAGATCACACTCGTCTCAACGCCACCGCTTGATGCACGATTCGGTTCGGAGTTCGTCCGCGTCAACATCAACGCGACACTGCAGCAGGAGCAGGCGAGCGGTGGATGGAAGGGACGGCTTGAGCCGCTCTATCTCCCCACGAGACGCGAATCGCCGGCGGTCGAAGCGGAATTGATCGAGCACGATCTGAAGTGGAGCCCGGTCAAGGTTCTGGCCAAGAATTTCCCGCAAGGCGTCGGCCCATCTTCGAACTGGCGATTATTCGTCGATTACCTGACCCGAGCGGGTGAAGCTATGCCCGAGGAAGGTGTACCCTTCACGGCTATCGTCACGATCAGCGATCCCGATGCCGAGCAGCCGGTGTTCAACGACATGCGCCAAAACCTGCAGGCCCTCGGTACGCAGATCGCCGATATTCGAACGGCCGCGCGGATCACGCCGCGTATCTGATCCTACAAGCCCAGCATGTCGAGGAGGTAATCGTGGCAAAGTCAGTGTCTCTCAGAACGGGGCGAACCTTTGCAACCGTCACCGCTGCCAAAGAGCATTTCTCCGGGATTTTAGACGACCGACAGCTAAAGCAACAATTTTGCGATGACGATCTGGCTGACGTTCGCGCAGTCTATGAGGGTTACTGCGCCAGGACCGGTTGGGCATTGAAATCGGCTCCCGCGTCTTTCTATCCAACTCGCGATCGCGGTCCAGGTTATACAACTCGATGCTTTGGCGTGACCTTCGAAGACGGGACAATGGATAGTTTCTCGATGGACAAGGCGCTTAGGGCGATCGCGGCGTAGACTCCGTTCGGCTGCGGGATTGTAGGCCGGCGTTCAGTTGGTTCTAGCCGTAGTGACCAAATAGAAAAAGCAATCGATATTCTAAAGAGGGCGCGGCCACGCGTCCTGAGATCTGGAGTGCCGTCGCTTGGGATCAATGATTCATTTGACGCTTGGCCGCGTGCAGCTCGACTGGGGTAAGAACGGCGGATTTCAGAACCATAGCGCCCTGTTTCGACCCGGCGACCTTGCCGATATCCCGTATTTTTACGCTGCGGACGAAGATGACCCAGAAAGCGCAGACCTTCCCCTAATTCGGCGCTCGGATAATTTCAGCTACCGGCTGATCACGGAGATGAAGCAAGGATATTCTGCGCCCCTGCGAACGGTTGCCCGGCGTCTCCTCTTGCTGGGCTACACCGATGACTACTGCAGAGCAGAGTTCAAGGCGCTGATCGAAATTGGTTATGCAAATCACGACTTCGGCTTTGATGACCTGAAGGCCTTGATGTCCGCTGCGAACGTCGGAGCGGCGAACTTCCGGCCAGACGTTGGAGGCGAGCATTTCGACCGCTTCTTCGCGGAGCACGTGTTGGCTGGGCCGGAGGCGAAAGCTCGGCTCCAATCGCACACTCTGGACGACGGCGAAATCAGCGGGCTCAGCGCCTATACTATCATTCGTCTCCTTGCCAACAATCCAACTGCTCAGGAATTGCCTGTCACGTGGCAGTTCGCTGACGTCGCAGATGGCGGCTGGGCGCCGAGCGAAAGTTTCGAAGCTGCCATCCGCCAGCCGAACCGCTTTCTCATCGTCACGGAGGGCACATCTGATGTTCAGATCATCAAGCACGCCATCGAGCTGCTTGCGCCAGATCTCGCTGACTTCTTTGATTTTGTCGATATGCGCGAGAACTATCCATTTTCTGGAACGGGTAATCTTTACAACTTCGTGCGCGGCCTCATTAGCATTCGCATCCAGAATAATGTCGTCGTCATCTTCGATAACGACGCGGAGGGCGTGTTCAATTGGGAACGATCGACGCGATTGAACCACCTGGAGAACATGCGGATCGTGAAGCTACCCGATCGCTCGGCGTTCGAGAAATTTCGCACGATTGGCCCGACAGGTGAGCAGCGCGCCGACATCAATGGCAAGGCAGCGGCCATTGAATGCTACCTTGATCCTGGCCCAGAGCCGATGGTGCGCTGGACAAGCTACGACCAAAAGCGCGACTGCTACCAAGGAGTCATCGAAGGCAAGGAGGAGATCGCGCGTCAGTTTCTTGGCCATAAGAAACCTGAGCTGGGATACGACTACTCCGGCCTCGAATCCATCCTGACCATGCTCATCGGGGAGTGCGTCCGGATAAGCGAGGCGGAGGCCAAAGCCACACTCGAAGCCGAATGCCCCGATGATTAGAGCTCAGTTAATTTGAAGTTTTGCCTGATCATTATCGGTGAAGAATGAATTTAGAAAGAAAATGATACAGAACAGACCCGCCATTTTGCTTGGAGATGCGACTTTTCGCACCTTGCCGAAGCTTCCGCTTTCGCTGGATTGGACTTCCATTCCTGAACTGATCCGCATCGCGATGCTCGACCTCGGTGGCGTTCAGCCGATTACGACGGCGATGGCGAAGGCCGCAGGTGGAACCCTGTACGACAAGCCCAGCGACGGCGAAGTCGAGCTGTTCCGAAAGCGCGGCACGAAGTTTCAGCTCATTTCTGTGGTGCTCAGTTGCGTTGCGGCCGGCGAGGCGGACGGGGGCATGCAGGTCAGACCCTTCGCTGTTACGTTGATACCTGCTTCGAAGCGGAATGAGGTCGAATGTCGAACGATCGAGCTTGTCGCCAAGCTCGACGTCAGCAAATGGCTCGAAACTGAGCCGATGTATTCGGGCTATGATCCATTTTCAGGAGAGTGGGCGCTTTACGGAAATCTGCCCGGGTACCTCGATGGGAAGCGAGAAGGGTTCCTCGATGAAATTGGCCTTGTGGTAGATCAATTCTTCCTGGCGACCGAGATTCCCGAGGATGACGAAATCCTGATGATAGATTTGCGGATGCCGTCGAATGAGATGAAGGCGAGGTTCGAGAAACATCGAAAGAAGCTTCTCTTTACGCCCTTCAAGAGGGTTGAAGCGCGCCGGGTATGGGGAGCGGAAACGCCCATCGAGCTATTCTTGATTCAGGCGCTAGCCAAGGAAAAGCTATTTCCTGAGAGCCAGATCCTTATCATGGACGACGGGGCAACATTTCCGTCTTTGTATCACCTTTGGCAGGATATCGAGTTTCGCCACAGTGAGGGTTTGGTAACGGAAGCCGACCTGTATTTTCCAACAGAGCGCGTTGCCGTCTTTTGTGACGGCGCCCATCACGCGCGCTGTAAGCAGAAGGCGAAGGACGCCGCAATAAACGCAAAACTGGAGGCAGTCGGAATTCGCCCCATCCGGATCCCCGGTGGCGAAATCAAATTCGACCTCCTCAGGGCAGTATCTCGTGTGAAGGAGGCGCTCTGTTAGTACGCGCCATTCATATCAGCGGCGATGTCCGGTTTCGGGCAATCTATCAATGTCCGTAGCTGGCGCGCTAATGCCGAGATGTATTCGCCCTTGCTTGACATCAGGACCAACAGCTTATGGGTTTCCTTCTTGGCAATGTGGACAGCTTGGGTCCGGCGTGCGGCGCTTGACGTATTGGTGATGCACGTCAGCAATTTCGGTAGGGTGATAATGGCCGATCAGCCATTCGGCTGGCACATCCTGGTGCAGGGTGAATGTAAAATCGAGATCCGGTACCCAATCGGGCCGATTGACCTTGATCCGTGCCCATTCCTGCAACAGCACCTTCGCCAACTGTGTACGTTCGTGCGTGGTCGCTGCGCTTAGTGGAAGATCAAGCTGCAGCATCGTGGGCACACCGCGCTTACGGAGGGCCTCATGGCCTGGAAATCCCAGCATGCACATGAACCACTCTCCTCCATAAAGGAGGTAGTGGCCGGCCGATTCCACCAAACCTTTATCATCGGCGGTGAGATAGACACGCCCCTTGTCTCGTTCGAAGAGCTCCTGGTCGGCGAGGAGCTCCTCTACTTTCGACCTGTGGTAGGCAAGGCTTTCTTCCTCATCAAGCAGCATGCGAAGCCGCGCCGCTAGAACCGCTGGGTCATTCCTGAGAATGCCTTCGCGAAAGTAGACGCCGGCGTCACCGACTCGACACCCGTGGAAGGCTCGGATTGATGCAGATGACAGCGCCTCACCGAGGATCTCGGTCAGTGCTTCACAAGGCATACGCAGCACCGTCTGGACGATTTTTAGCCAAGTATGATCGTCGTGACAGATATCCTGCTCGCCCGTTCGCTCAAGCGTTCGCACTCCCTGGCAGAGATAGGGTCTCAACCACCGTGACATCGGTGATACCCACGATCGCGGCCGTCGCCACTCGATCAGTCTGTCGTTCCAAATCGCACTCATAAGCTGGTCCCCTCCGCCGAGCGCTTTGGAGCGTAGAGGATAAAAAACTCTCGCCAAAAGCGGACTACGACCTCAAGGATCTGCATTGCGGTGTACCAGCGGTGGCTGCCGGCCTCTACGCCGAAGTCGAACAGGAGAAAGGCGCGGGCTCCCGTAAGAAAGGGAGCAGGCCCGTCCCAATGGCCTTCATCAAAGCCGGCATCTGGCAGATCGAACGCGAACGGCAGAAGCCCGACTTTAAGCGCCTTGAAGTCGTCGCGCCGTTGAAAATGCTTCGTACCGTTTGTCAGCGCCTGGACAGTCGAAAACCAAGGGCATGCTCGGTCGATCCACTGCAAAAACCCCTCTCTGTCGCGAATACCGATCGCTTTCCGGGTCTTATAGTCCGTTTTCAGCCAGTCTCCCCAGACCCATTCATGAAGGTGGTAAGCAGTAATGGCGCAGTTGAGAGCAAGGCGGGCAGACTCAGGCTGCTGTTCAAAATCTGCGAAATCTGCCTCGAGTTTGGACAGAAAATCATGCGAAGTCGTGATCCCGAACATGCTCATTTCAGATCGTGAAAACTTTGAACGGAGCCGCGCAGTTAACCCCTAACACGTCGGAAAGAAATGTACGCACGTCAGCTTTGCAGCCTGCTCCATCAGGCATTGGCTTCGCCGAGCCCCTACGAAGAGACGGAGCAGCGCTTCGAGAGCCTGAGGGGATGCCGCCGATTGCCTGCTGGTCGCGAGAATGCCGGACGGCGGCTCACGGACGAGCAAATTGCCAGCGCGGTGCTCGGCTTCGTGCCGACGCTCGCGGGTTGGGCCGGCCATGCATCGCTCGTAGTGGGCGGGTTGCGTCCGGTCGGCGGACCTGCGGCATCCATCGCTCGCTCGGCGAATTTGCTTGAAGCGGTTGCGGCTGTCTTGGCCAGCGACGGCGCCTGCAAATCCTTGGTGAGCTTCTCGATTGCCATTGTCAGGAAGGATAACGACGACGAATATGGTGCCAGATGCGTCTTCGAAGAAGACGGCGAGCGGAGGGTCACCTCTTATGTGTCGTCCATGGCCGTGTCGCTGCTGCACGAGGGGGCCGATAGAGGCTACAACCACGAGCGGATGGGTGGCCCATCCGCTCGGCAATTGGTGCTGACGCAAGAATTCTTCAGAAAACTGCGGAGAGAGGTCGTCCTATCGCGCCGTCTTGATCTTCCACTTCAGACCAATTGGCACGAGTACGAGAGTGAAGAGGAACGGGGCGAGTTCCATCGCAAATTGGGGGCACGGCCTGGGTCGTGTTTCTTGAACCTTGCCGTGGATACCAACGTGGCCTGGCCGAAGGAGCCGACTCTTGCCGAATTCGGTGGGCATCGCTTCGTGATGTTCCCGCCGACAAAGGACAGTTCGCACTCGATCAGCATAGACCTGACGAACGAGCGTATTTCTGCAGGGGAGGCACGCACGCTGCTCAATCGCTTTCTCAGCCTAATGAGCTGGTGCGACGATCGGCACGCGGCTCTGAAGGACGGTTGGTCGGGCAACCCCGTACCGGTCCCGATCCAAAGGTCCAACGGAGGGTTCCACACCGCTTCGCCTTGGCTCTTCGCTCGATCCATCCCGAACGACGCCGAATTGCTCCAGCGGCTGGCCTATTATAGGGAGGGTCTGAACGCGCGACACGCGGGGTTGGTGACCTTCGCTGTCCTGAGCTTCTACAAGGTCTTCGAGAAACGGGAGCGATCGAGAGCCGGAGTCCCGAATCCGACCAAGCTCTGGATCGCCGCAGCCTTCGACACCGCGGTAAAGTCGCTTGAGGTGGAAACGATTCAGCGCTTCGATGCCGACAGAGGCGGCGTGGCAGTCGAGCAATACCTGGCCGAGAACTGCCGCGTAGCGACCGCGCATGCCTCGGCGGCCGTCCCCTCCGATGCCGATGCATCCCTCGAAATCCGTCGCTTGCACTCCGCCGCCGACATCATCCATGCGCTGGCGCGGCACCATATCGCGACGGAGTACGGACTCTCGCAGTCACCTCTCTCTGACTGAGGGCGGATGGCGCTGCTGCGTCCGGTGCTTGCTGACGGCGATGGGTGGACAGGGCGCGGGGCTGACAGCCATTTTGCCTGCGCGACGACATCTTGGCGCCACAAGCGGGGAGGGGCCGCTGCCCGCCGCTCCCGACCTTCGGATCGGCTAGACCGGCCGGCGTCTGCCCCGCGATCTCAACGCGCGCCAGCCCCACTCACTTCCCCGCCTTGTGAACATCCGTCGCGAGCGTCATTTCGTCGATCCTTGGGTCGTAGCGCAGCCTGCGCTGCGTCGCCCGGATGCTCTTGAAAGGAGAGGGCGGGATGATCGAGACGTCGCTGGAGACCAGCTTGACCCGTGTCCAACGCCAGCTTCTCGCGCCTGGCCTCGTCGGTCTCGTTGACCGCCGCGGTGGTGAGCGCGTCGCGCCCCGGGTTTGAGTGTTGCGCCCAGCCGTAGAGCCCAGCCGGTCTGCCGGTTTGCGGGTCGCGAACAGGGCCTGCGAGCTTCAGGGCGCAGGGCATCCCTATCCGGCGCGGGGCCGCCTGAGAAAATCGTCCAGACCGGGATGGCGTCCAGGGAACCGGTTCCCGGTTGACTCCTGTCTGTTCTCAGGTCAACACTTAAGCAAATGCTACAGTATCAAACCAAGCCGCTCGACCTCGCCTTCCAGGCCCTGTCCGATCCCGGACGCCGCGCCATGGTCGAGCGCCTGTGTCTTGGTCCGGCCTCCGTCAGCGAGTTGGCTAGGCCCCTGCCGATGACCCTGTCGGCGGTGGTCCAGCACCTGAAGGTTCTGGAGGAAGCCGGGCTGGTGAAGAGCCAGAAGCTGGGCCGCGTGCGCACCTGCAGCCTGGAGCTCAAGGCCATGAGGCAGGTCGAAGGCTGGATCGCCGAGCGCAAGCGCTTCTGGGAACAGCAATACGATCAACTGGAGGCCTATCTGGCCCAAACCGCAGCAGAGGAGGACAAATGACCATCACCAACGCCACATTCACCATCGAGCGCCTTCTGAACGCCTCGCCCGCGCGGGTCTTTGCGGCCTATGGCAGCCTCGAGGCCAAGAGCGTGTGGTTCAGGGCGCCGTCTGATATCGAAACCCTGAATCGCGACTTCGACTTCCGCGTCGGCGGCAAGGAACGGTTCCACGCCCGCTGGCCCAGCGGCATGATCACCGATTTCCAGGCCACCTATCACGACATCGTCGAGAACGAGCGGATCATCCTCGTCTACGACATGTTCCACAACGGCGATAAGCTGTCGGTGTCGCTGCTGACGCTCGAACTCAGGGGCGAGGGCGGCAGGACCCGGCTGATCCACACCGAACAGGGCTCCTATCTGACCGGCGGCACTGAAGCGGTGCAGGGGCGCGAGCACGGGACGACCTGGCATATCGACAACCTGGTCGCGGTCCTTGAGGGGCGCGAACCGAGGGCCTTCTCATGACGCTCGAACTCTTCGCCCATCCGTTCTCGTCATACTGCCAGAAGGCGCTCATCGCCTTCTACGAAAACGAGATCCCGTTCACCTACCGGATGCTGGAGGACGCCGGCGTGAGCGAGGAGCTCGCAGCGCTGTGGCCGATGAAGCGCTTCCCGATCCTGCGCGACGACGGCCGCGTCGTGCTGGAGGCCTCCATCGTCATCGAATACCTTGGGCTGCATTATCCTGGGCCGGTGAAGCTGATCCCCGAGGATCCCGACCTCGCCCTCGAGGCGCGCATGCTCGACCGCTTCTTCGACAATTACGTCATGACGCCCCAGGGCAAGTTCGTCTTCGACAAGCTGCGCCCGCCTGGGAGCCGCGACCCTTACGGCGTCGCGGATGCGCGCAGGATGCTGGACACCAGCTATGCCTGGCTCGACCAGCGCATGCAGGGGCGCAGCTGGGCGGTGGGCGAGACATTCAGCCTCGCCGACTGCGCCGCCGCGCCTTCGCTGTTCTATGCCGACTGGACGTATCGAATCCCTGCCCATTTCAGCCATCTCGTGGCCTACCGCGCGCGCCTGCTGCAACGGCCGTCCTTCGCCCGCGCGGTGGAGGAGGCGCGGCGCTTCCGCCACTACTTCCCGCTCGGCGCCCCGGATCGGGACTAGGCGCAGCCGCCTGCGTCAGCATCCGGGCTGGCCAAGCCCAAGGCTCCGATGCGGCCCGGTGAACGGGGGCTCCCACATCCGTTGTCAGCCTATCCAGAAAGGTCTTGGATCGATGCCGAGTGACGAAGTCCTGATCAGGACCGGACGTACCGACGACATTCCCGAATTGATGGCCATTTTCAATCACTACATCGAGAACACGAACGCCCGCTTCACCACGGAACCGCTCACCCTGGAAAGCTGTCGGGCATGGTTCGACGGTTATGGCGCAGGCCGCTATCGCCTGCTGGTGGCGCATGACGGCGCCCATGTGCTTGGAACCGCCTATAGCAGCCGTTATCGGCCGTCTGCCGCCTTCGATACGACGGTTGAAACCAGCATCTATATGCGTCCCGATCGACGCCATGGCGGAACGGGGACGAGGCTCTACAGCGCCTTGATCGCCCTGCTGCAGGGCGAGGACGTCCATCTCGCCGTGGCCGGCGTCGCGCAGCCCAACGAGGCCTCCAACGCCCTGCATCGCAAACTGGGTTTCGAAGAGGTCGGAACCTTCAAGGACTATGCGCGCAAGCGGGGCATCTGGATCAGTTCGACATGGTTCCAGCGGCTCGTGAAGGACGACTAGCGGGACCAGCGCGAGCTCGACCCGTCAGGCTTCCAAACGGCGGGGTAAGCGGCATGGCGCCGGCGAGGAGCGATGTCGACGTGATTGCGGCAAGCGCGTCATTCCATGGGCGCAGCCCCGTCCGGACAGGCAAACGATCTGCTGCGACGGCAATTATCTGCAGCAATTCCTGCTCGACATGGTCGCGATACAGGGCCCGCCGCAAGGTCGCCGGACACTATGATCGCAGCGGAAGCGAGGCCGATCGCTTCGCCGATCAGGAGCAGCGATGATGAGTGTCTTCAAACCCAAATACGTGACCTTCGATTGCCACGGGACCCTGATCTATTTCGCGATGGCGGACGCTGCGCGCGCGCTTTACGGCGCAAAGCTGGACGAGCCCGCTTTGCGCAAGCTCATCGATGACTTCTCGGCCTACCGCCTCGATGAGGTGATGGGCGACTGGAAGCCTTACGAGGCGATCGTCTACAACGCGCTCGAGCAGAGCTGCCGTCGTAACGGCGTCGCGTTCCGCCCCGAAGATGCGCGCTGGGTCTATGAGCAGGTCCCCAGCTGGGGCCCGCACGCGGATGTGCCGGCGGGCCTCGCCAAGGTGGCGAAGGAGATCCCCCTCGTCATCCTCTCCAATGCGATGGACGAGCAGATTCCGCACAATGTCGCCCGACTCGGCGCGCCCTTCCATGCCGTCTACACGGCGCAGCAGGCCGGGGCCTACAAGCCGCGCTTCAAGGCCTTCGAATACATGTTGGACAAGCTCGGCTGCGGGCCCGAGGACATCTGCCACGTCTCCTCCTCGTTCCGCTACGACCTGATGTCGGCGCATGATCTCGGCATCAAACACAAGGTCTGGGTGAATCGCGGCCACGAGCCGCCCAACCCCTATTACGGCTATGTCGAGATCCCGGACATTGGCGGTCTGCCAGGGGTGTTCGGGCTCTGAAGCCAAAATGCGTCCATTCAATCCCTTGTCCTGATTGCGGCGGCATCCGTCACGATGCCGCCGTCGGAAACGCCATGCCGCGTGATCCCGACGAGGCGCCGTCAATCGGCTGAGTAGAAATCCAGCGCGGTTTTCGATCTGAGTGAAACACAGACCGTCATTGCGAGAAGCGAAGCGACGAAGCAATCCAGGAGGACGTAGAGCTCTGCCGTTCCTGGATTGCTTCGCGGAGCCTGTACTCGGGCTTGCCGAAGGCAAGACCCGGGTGCTCGCAATGACGGTTCAGTCAGATCGAAAACCGCTCTAGCGCTTCGGCAGTATATTTCGCAGCGGGACGGTCCGTGTCTCGAATGGCTTTCTCAGGACGATCCTGTTGGAGAACTTGATGATGCCGACATCGAGCTCGAGCATGTGATCTCTGATCGCGCTGAAGCGTGACAAGCTCTCGACGATGATCTTCAGAATATAATCGCAGCCACCGCTGACATTGTAGCATTCGGTGATTTCCGGCAGTGTCTCGGCCGCCTCCTCGAACAGGCGAAAGCTGTCGCGTCGGTGTTCGCTGATGGTGATCTCGCTGAAAACCGTGATGAAACTGCCGAGCTTCTCGAGCGCGATATTGGCGTCGTAGCCCCGGATCACACCGGCTTCAAAAAGACGTTTCATCCGGGCGAGGCAGGGACTGGGTGAGAGTCCCACGGCGGCCGCCAGCTCAACGTTCAGACAATGGCCGTTTCGCTGGATATGATCGAGAAGCTTGATGTCGAGCCAATCGAGTGAAACTGCAGTTTCCATGCGCTTACATTCGTCCGGGATCGTGAACCGCGCTGCCCAGGCGCTGCTTCTTTGCCGCCTCTAACCCCTGCGAGCCATGCTGATCGACCGGCCGTACGGGGCGAGCGATGCTGAGGGTGTTCGACCGACCGCGCAAGTGTCGGACGCCCGGCATGATCCTCCTGCGGACGACGCGTTGCGCAAGCGCGAGGGGCTGGGCCGAACGCGCTTGAGATCGGTGCAGCGACGACGCGCGCGCCCTTGCGCTGATCATCGCCTCGCGCAGCCCCTATGGGGCGGCAGTGCCCAGCGCGTCCTGAAGGGCCTGGAGGAAGCGATCGACATGAGCCGCCTCGCAGATCAGCGGCGGACGCACCTTGAGCGTGTCTTCATTCGCACCCGTAGTGCTGATCAGAACGCCGTCATCGCGCAGGGCATTGACGACGTTCAAGGCCATGGCGCGGCGCTGAGCGGCGGCCATCCCCTCGAGGCCGATATCGATGCCGAAGAACAGGCCGGCATGGCGCACGGCCCGGATGCCTTCCGCTCGGCCTGCAAGCTGCTCGAGACCGGCGTTCAGGCGCGCGCCCATGGCGAGTGCGTTCTGCGGAATCCGGTCCCTTTGCAGAATCGTCAGAACCGCATCGGCGGTGGCGATGCCGACGGTGTTTCCGGCGAATGTATTCGAGTACCGGGCCGTGGCGCCGAAACGGTCCATCGCGGCATGACGCCCCACAACCGCGCCGATCGGGAACCCGTTGCCCATGGGCTTTCCGAGCGTGGCGAGGTCGGGCGCGATGCCATGCCGCTCGAAGCCCCACATATGCGCGCCGGTGCGTCCGAAACCCGGCTGAACCTCGTCGGCGATGAAGAGACCGCCGGCCTCGCGCACCGCCGCGACCGCGCCGGCGATGAAGCCGGGAGGATCGACCCAGACACCGTCGCTTGAAAAGATGCTGTCGATCAACAGCGCCGCAACGCCGATGCCGCGCCGGTTCAGATCCTTGATCGCGGCGCGCACCTGCGCTTCGAAGAACGCGGCAGCCTGCGCATCCGGCACGCCTGCGGGGCCGGGCAGGTTGACCATGCGCACGGAGGGGCTGAGCTGCACGGCCTCGCCGAGATTGGGCGAGACCATCGCCACCGCCGCGCTCGTGCCGTGATAGGCGTAGGACGAGACGATCACGCCCTCATTCCCGGTGACGAGCCTGGCGATCCTGAGCGCGAGGTCGTTGGATTCGCTCCCCGTGCAGGTGAAGACGACCCGGTCGAGTTCCTCGGGAAAGGTGGCGACGAGCCGCTCGGCATAATCGACCAGCTGCGGTTCGAGATAGCGCGTATTCGCGCTGATCCGGCCGGCCTGCGCCGCCATGGCCGCGTTCACCTCGGGGTGGCAATGGCCGAGAGAGGGAACATTGTTGTAGAAATCGAGATAGGCGCGGCCATCGGGGTCGTAGAGCCACATCCCTTCACCGCGCACGAAGTGAACCGGCCGGCGATATTGCAGGCGATAGGACGAGCCGAGCACCGCGTCGCGGCGGGCGATCAGCGCCGCATCGCGTGGCGCGATATCGGCCTCACCCGGCCTGTAGCGGTTGGGCATGAGATCGACGGGTATGAGATCGACGGACATGAGCTTCAACCTGTTCGACAGTAATGCGGGGGCAATCCGGTGTGAGGCGCCCGGCGACGCCTGCATAGGCACAATCGCGGCAATCTACGACATCGCTGCCGCTGCCATGACGGCTTCCCGCTCGCTGGCGGGGTCGAGCGAGGCGAGGATGGCCAGGCCCCGTTCAGCCCGGGCGACGTTCTTCTTGATGTACTCGGCATTGCCGGGAAACAGGTGAGCGCGCCAGTAATTGATCAGGATCAGGGCGCTCTGGCGCGCGCGCATCAGCCCGACGAGCAATCGCGCTTCATCGGGCGAAAGCGGCAGCGCTGCGGCATAGCCGGCAATCAGATGCTCCGCGCCGCCGAGCGGCAGGGCAGGGTCGCTCACCAGATGGCTCGCCGCGATGGCGAGGTCCTGGATCCTGGGGCCCCAGCAGCCATCGCCGAAATCGATGAAGGCGATGCCAGCCTCGCTCACCAGCGTATTGAACGGGCTCGGGTCGTTATGAGCGATCTGCCAGGGCACGCTGCCGATCGCGGGCGCGATCTCACGCTCGTAATCGCGCATCGAGCGGGCAACCGCTTCGGCGACCGGCCCGGGCGGCAGATGGCGCTGCAGCTCCAGCAAGCGCGGCCAGCATCTGACATGCCAGAGCACAGGCCGATGCATCGCCGGCAGGTCGCGCCGGCTCAAGGCGAGATCGAGCCGTCCCAGCGCGGAGCCGACATCGCGCAGCAACCGCGGCGACCGCGCCACCCTATGCATGGGTGTGCCATCCAGGCGGGTCTGCAGATAGCCGCAGACGCCGTCCTGCGCGAACATCAGCGCGCCGCCGCCGGTCGGCAGGATAGTGGGCGCGACGAACCCGGCCGCGCCGGCCACAGCAGCGATCGCGGCCGACTGGAAACGGAAGCTTTCGACCGCCTCGGGCCGTCGCGACGTCTTCAGGATCAACCGCCGGCCATCGGGCAGCGCGACCTCGGCCGTGCATTCGACTTCGGACGACAAGGTCGTGATCTCGCCGGAGAGGCCATAGTGCAGCGCCAGCAGATCCGCCAGCACGCCATCCGCGACGACGCTCGGCGGCGCCGCCAGCACCGCCGCGGCATCGCGGAAATAGGCCTCCTGCACGACCGGGGAGGGCTCCCACGCCCTGCCGGCCGAGATGATGGACCCGCCCGCATCGCCAGCAAGACCAGCATCGTCATCGACACTCAAAACCGCTCTCCGCAATGGGCCGCGATCGACGATCGGGCGCGGGCGCTCCGTCCTCGCCTCGACGCCATGCCCGGTGGCCCGATGAGATTAGACGGGGGCCGGCGCGTAAGATCGGCGGCCGCCTGCAATCGGAAGCAGAAGATGTCGCGTTTCTCACAAGCTTCGGCAGAAGATTGGGAGAGCTTCGGGAATGGCGATGGTCGGGGTTTTAAAGGCCTGTGCAGTCGCCTTTCTGTCGATTTGGAGGGGAGTTTAGCAGCGGGGCGATCCGGCCGATCGCTTTCGGGCAAGTCATCGCCCGAGCAGGACGTCATCGCCCGAGCAGGACGTCATCGCGCGCGCCGGCCGGCGGGCGGGTAGCCGGGCTCGCTCAGCAGCGTCCTGGCCTTCTGCACGTCATAGGTCGGGCAGGGCGCCTGCGGCTTCGGAGGCTCCGACGCAGGGCCTTTAAGATCGCCTCGGATTGTATCGGGTGGCTGTCAGCCGCTCGGAGACCGCGCAAGACTTGCTGTCCCGAAAGCCCGCCTCGCGCAGCGCGGCCCTGATGGCGCCGTCGCCATAGCCGATATTGTGTCCTTTGAGGTAGATCGCCCAGATTGGCAGATCGGGGCATTGTGCCTGCGCCGCTTGAGCCGCGGTGAGATCGTCGGGGCCCTCGATGCGGGCGATGATCATTGCCGCATCCGCGACATCCTCGGTCAAGGCGCCCTCCAGAGCATCAGTCAGCGCAGCATCGTCGCAAGCACCGACCAGGAAGACTTTTGCATCCTGCTTGAGCCCCAGTTTGGCGCGCAGGCTCGGCGGCGGGGCGGCAATCGCCCTGGACCATTTATCCGCCGCAAGGGCGCCCAGATGCAGCAAGACGGCTTCGCCATTGCAGGTGAAGCAAAGGGCCTCGCCCTCCACATGGACATTGACGAGGCGGTCGCGCGGGAAGCGTCGGCGGATGTCGCCACGCAGGATCAGCTCCGTGCTTTCAAGCAGAACGCGGACATCGCCCGCTTCGCCACCGATCTCCGCTCGTGCGACTGCCTCGCGTCCCATGTCACCCGCCAGTTGAGATTATGTGTTGGCAGCCGGTCGTTGACGCGGCCTTTCCGCCCAAGCATTCCCGCTCATCGCGGGTGGCTGCGAAAGAACTCCCAGATCGTGTCGGTCGCGTCGATCGGGGCTGCGGTTTCCGCGCCGCCGGCAAAGCGGCCCCTGCCGGGCGATCCCGGCCAGGAATGGCCGCCTTGCGGCAGGTCGTAGAACACGACATCCGCCCGGCCACGGCAGGCTTTGCTGAGTTCCTGCTGTAGCCCCGGCGTTCTGGTTACGGAGGGCGCGCCGGTGCATCCGTTTGCCTTGCGCCAGAAATCCACGGCATCGCGGACGGGCCGGTACGGCATGGTCTGCGCCTTCGCGACAAAGCCGGTCTGGCTCATCCCACCGTTGAAGCCCACGGCCGGATCCTGTTCACCGTGGATGATGAGCATGGGCACGGGCGTGCGCGGCGCGGCTTCGTTGCCGAACAAGGCACCCGACACCACGGCTGCCGCCGCGATCCGGCTGCCGAGCGCGATGGCGACGCGATGGGTGAGCATTCCGCCATTGGAAAAGCCGGTAATATAGATGCGCCTTGGATCGATCGGCGTCTGTTTCGAGACATCGTCGATCAGCGCGTTGATGAAACCGATATCGTCGACACCGCGCGACACCGCTTCGCCGCAGCAGCCGGTGGCATTCCATGTCCCCATCCGGTCGTTGCGGCCGATCCCCTTTGGCGCGGCGATGACCAGGCCCGCTGCGCGCGCCTTGTCCGCCCAGCGCGGCATCATCGTCTCGGGGCTCCCGCCGCCGCCATGCAGCACGATCACCAGCGGCGCCGGGCCATCGCCACGCGATGCGGCAAGCAACAGGTAGCTGCGCTCGAGGCCGCCGACGCGCAATGTCTGCGTGACAGCCCCGCTTGTGCCCTGGGAATGCGCGCTGCGCGACTCGCGCCACCGCTCCAGCAAACGGGGCTGTGCCTCCGCCGTCCCAGCGAGCAAGACGCCCATCATGGCGCCGACGATGGCGATACCGAATGCCCGCATCTATCCGCTCCTCCCGTGATCAAGGGATGAATTCGAATCTGTTACTGATCAGTAACGCTTTGTTCCCATCGAGTATATGGCTATCACCGACGGCATGACCAGCAGCTATGCGGACATGCTCGACGAACATCGCGCCAACCGGCGCGCCTTGCTGCTGGTCAAGGCGGCGGAGGCGATCGACACGCATGGTCTTCGCAGCGTCACCATCGATGCCATTGCCGACCATGCCGGGGTCGCGAAGGTCGTGCTCTATCGCTACTTCCGATCGAAGGATGCGCTGATCGATGCCGTCCTCGCCGATATGGTCGATGCCCTGCTCGGGGTGGACGACATGCCGGCGCAATGGTGGACCGAACGCCTGCCGCACACGCTGGCGCTGGCCCATGAAAAGCGCGCTGCGCTGCGCGTCCTGTTGCGCCAGGCGTCTTACGATCCCCGCTTCGGCAAGCATGTGAAGCGTCTGCATGCCGTGCTGGCCGAGCGCACCATCGGGCGCATCCGGGAGGCGCTGGGCGAACCGGGCGCAATGCCCGGCGATGCTTCCATGCTGGCGCAGATGATCTCGAACTTCCTGCTCGATGCCTATCTGCTTTGGGTGGACCGCGGCGACCCGGCCAAGGACGCCGAGTTTCTCGAATGGCTCGTCGCCAGTGTCAGGTTCATGACCCGCCAATGGTGGAATGCGCCGGCGGATTGACGAGCGATCGGAGCGCCTGGGCCGGTTGGCTCGACATCGCCAGCAGATGCCGGGGCGCGTTATGCAGAGGCTGCGCTCGCCGCTATGTCCCGCGAGGGGGCGCCGGCTTCCATCGTCAGGATCGTGCGCAGCAGCGTTGCCTGAAGTACGGCGAGGTCCACCGCCCCGCTCGCCTCGATCGCGCGCTCGGCGATTCCTGCGGCGGTTGCGACGGCGGCGAGCCCGAGCGTTCCAGCCACGCCCTTGAGCGTGTGCAGTTCGCGGATCGCGCGCTCGGTCTCGCCTGCCGCGAAGGCCTTGCCCGCGGCTGAGACCATGCGTGTCGCGTCGGGCCAGAAATCCCGCGTCAGCTCGTCGAGGAGATCATCGCCGAGCTCGCGCCGCAATGCGTCCCGCGCAGCCTGGTCGATCAGCCCGGGCCCGCCATGGTCGTCGAAACGGTCGGACCTGACCGCATCGGGTTGCGGCGCGATGGCCGAGGCGCCGCCCGGCAGCCATTTCGCGAGAATGGCCGTCAGCTTCGCACGGTTGATCGGTTTGGCGACGAAGTCGCTCATGCCGGCCGCCAGGCAATCCTCGCGATCGCTCGAGAACGCGTTTGCCGTCAGCGCGATGATCGGCAGGGTTGCCGGGCCCAGCCGGCGGATCGAACGCGTTGCCTCGAGCCCGTCCATCACCGGCATCTGCATGTCCATCAGGACGAGGTCGTAATGCGTGGCGCCGACCAGATGAACGGCGATTTCGCCATTGGGCGCATGATCCGCCTGAAGGCCGAGGCGCTGCAGCAATTCGCTGACGACGACGAAATTGATCTGGTTGTCTTCCGCCACCAGAACCCGGCCTGAAAAGCTTCGATCATGGGAAGATTCTTGGGTCTGGGACGATTCTTGGGTCTGGTCTGGTTCTTGGGCAGGCGCCGAGGCCGTTGCGCCCTGCGACGCCGCAACCGGGCCGACGGGGAATGTGAACCAGAAGCGGGAGCCTCCGCCCTCGCGGGGGCTGACGCCGATCTCGCCGCCAAGCGCGCCGATCAGCCGGCGGCAGATCGCCAGGCCGAGCCCGGTGCCGCCGAAGCGGCGGTTGATGGTGATGTCGAGCTGGCTGAAGTCCTGGAACAGCCGGTCGCGGGCCTCGGCCGGGATGCCGATGCCGGTATCCTCGACCTCGACGCGCAGGCAGTCCTGGCGGTCCAGGCTGCAGGCCAGCCTGACCCAGCCGCTATCGGTAAACTTCACGGCGTTGCCGACAAGATTGAACAGGATCTGCCGAAGACGCGTCGCATCCGTCGTGACGAGAGCCTGCGGATTGTCGACATGCAGCATGATGCCCTTCTCGCGAGCGCGCTGCCCCATCACGTTGCTTACCGCGGTACAGACCTCGCCGAGTTCGAATGGGACGAGCTCGAATTCCACCGCCCCCGATTCCAGCTTCGAGAAGTCGAGGATGTCGTCGATCAGCGCCAGAAGCGTGTCGCTGCAGTCGCCGATGACGGCAAGCCTGTCGCGCTGGCCTGCGCTCATGGCGGAATCGCGCATGATGTCGACCATGCCGATGATGCCGTTCAGCGGCGTCCGGATCTCATGGCTCATGGTCGCCAGGAAGATCGACTTGGCGCGCGCGCCAGCTTCCGCGCGCTTGGCGGCCTCGGCATTTTCGATGCTGAGGCGCTCGGAGCGGCGCCTGGCGATGCGGATATGGCGCAATTGTATGCCGAGATAGATCACGATCGCCGCCAGCGACACGATCAACGCCGTCATCACGCTCGCCAGCTGGGCGTAAACCGATCTCAGCTCGGCGCGATCTTGAACCCTGATGCGGGAATGGGCGAGGTTGGAGACGTTGAGCAGACGCTCGGAGAGATGCGCCATCGTCTCGAGTTCGAGCAGCAGCGGTGACACTTGCCGCGCCGGCTCCCCGGCTAGATCGAGCCCATCGATCAGCGAGGCCAGCGTCAAGATGCGCAGCCGCGCCTCCTGCGCCAGCATGATGAGCTCAGTCTCGCCGCCGAATTTCGTGGCGTAGTGGTCGCTCGTGAGCACGCTCGCGCGGCTGTACAGGATGTCGTAGCGCAGGGTTACCTCTGCGCGCCGCGTTCGGGTGAACTCGGTCTCCAGCTCGCGAACCGCCCCGCTGAGTTTCTTGACCTCCCTGTCGAGTTGGTAGGCCGCCCAGACGGCATCCTCGCGCACGCTCTCGTCGCTGGCCCGCTGGCGCGTGCCGATCGCCGAGAACGTCGCTACGACGGCGCAGCCGAGCACTATGCTGACGCCCACCAGCGCCATCACGCCGTAGTCGAACAGCCGGGTCTTGCGTGTCAGCATCGGATGCGACCCTCGCCCCAGTGGGTCGTCATCGCACCTCTATCGTTTTCAGCTGCCAGGCGGAGCGTCCGAAATAGAGCTCATTGTAGAGCGAGGGGTCCTGATCGAAGGGATAGATCACGAAGACCGGGCCTTTCTCGCGAACGGAGATCGGCTTGCCGTCGATCTTCGTCGCCAGGATGACCGGCCATTTCCGGAAATCGGCGACCGGAATCTCGACGACATAGTCGTTCAGCGCCGTCACCCGCAGCACGGTTCCACTCGCGCCGACCAGATCGAGCACAGCGGCTCCGATCGGGCCCTCGAACCGGGTCTTCTCCGGATACCATGGCGTGTTGGTGACGGTCTCGCGGCTCGGCAGGGCCTGCAGCATCGCGGCATCGAACGCAGCGCCCTCCGCGCTGTTGCTGTTCGTGATTTTCCCGGTGACGGTCAGAATAACCGGATCCTTCGGCGCCGGAATGGTCTCGGCGAGGGCAAGGCTGATTGCGCCGAGCATGGCGAGGCAGGCTATGGATAGGCGCTTGAGCATGGCTTCGATCCCCTTCGTTGAAATGGCTGCGTGAGCTCAGCCGGCCTGCGCGACGACGGAGGATGCGGGGGCTTGCGAGGTTCGCATCAAGGCGGCGATCTCGCTCCAGCGCGCCTCGAACGCCGCCACGCAGGCGGGGTCGAAATGGCTGCCGGAGCCGGATCTGATGAAGTCGCGCGCATCGCCGAGCGGCCAGCCGGGCCGGTAGACGCGGTCGGCGCAAAGCGCCTCGAAGACATCGGCCACGGCTGCGATCCGCCCCTCGATCGGGATAGCCTGGCCGGCGATGCCGCGCGGATAGCCCTTGCCGTCCCAGCGTTCGTGATGAGAGCTCGCGATCCGCTCGGCGCAGCGCATCAGGCTCGACTGTCCATCGGCCAGGATCGCCTCGCCGATCGAGACATGCGTGCGCATCAGCGCCATCTCCTCCTCGGTGAGGCGGCCTGGCTTCTGCAGAATGGAATCGGGGATGCCGATCTTGCCGACATCGTGCATCGGCGCAGCCGCGAAGATCGTCTCGCACTGCTCATCGCCCAGGCCGAGGCCCTGGGCGATGAGGCGGCACAGCCCCGCCATGCGCGCGACATGGTCCCCGGTATGGCCGTCGCGGCAGTCGATCGCGCGCGAGAGGCGGCGTGCCATGTCGCGCTGGCTTTCGACGAGCTCCTGCGTGGCCTGCCGAACCTCGCTGGCGAGCCAGGCGGCGCGGTCGCGCATCAGCGTTTGCGCCTCGCGCAGCTGAAGCAGGTTGTGGACGCGCACACGCAGCTCGACAGGCTCGACCGGCTTCCGCAGGAAATCGGTCGCTCCCGCATCCAGCGCGGCGATCCGCGTTTCGCGCTGTTCGGCCGTGGTGACCATGACGATGGGCTGGTGATGATGGTTCGGCAGCTGCCTCAACGCGCGGATGAACGCGACGCCATCCATTTCCGGCATCAGGTAATCGACGAGGATCAGGTCGAATTCGGTGGTTTCTGCCGCAGCCAGCGCCTCCAGCGGGTTGGCGAAGACGGAAATCTCGTGCCGGCCGATATTGTTCACGACACCGCGCAGCACCATCAGATAGGTGCGGTTGTCATCGACGATCATGATCTTCATGCGCGGCCGCCTTCGGCACCGCCGATCGCGACCAGGTCGAGCAGGCCGATGATCTCGCTGTCCCGGGTGATCAGCCCGTGCAGCAGGACAGCGTCACAGCAATTGGGGGGAGCCGGCAGAAGCTCGCCGGGCAGAAACTCGACGATGTCGGAGACGGCATCTGCCAGAATGCCGATCATGCGTTCGCCCAGATCCGCGACGACGACGACGCTGGCGAGACCGATCGCGTTGCGGCCGAAACCAAGCCTGGCCTGCAGGTCGAGCACCGGAACGATGGCGCCGCGCAGATTGATCACGCCGAGCATATGGTCCGCCGACTGAGGCAACTCGGTCGTTGGCTGCCATCCGCGGATCTCGCGGACACAGTCGACATCGATGCCGAAGGCTCGCCCCGCCAAACGGAAGACGACCATTTTCCGGATCTGCGCGGCCTGGCGAGCGGCCTGCTCATCGGAGCTGATTTGATTGTGCACGGGCTTACTCCTCGCCCTTGCCGATGCGCAGATACTGGCGGTCGTCGTATTCGATGAGCGCTGGCGATATCCTGATCGCGGCAGCTTCACTCACGGCGGACGGCTCAAGAAGCGAAAACGACATGGCGCCCCTCAGATGAGCCGAGATGGCTCGATTTATCTCTGTTGGGCACAACTGGGGGAGTATGAGCTTAAAAATATCTGAAACAAATTCTACAAAGAACGATTCATGCTGTAAATTGATCTGAATCAATCTTATTGTTTGATATAGATCAACTGGAATGACAGTTGCGTCGGGCGTTCCTTCCGAAAACAACCGGCTGCGCCGGTTCTTGATCGCATCCGTCACGCCGATCGAGCGAAACGCGCCGGCAACGGATTGCTCTTGCAAGATCAGCGCATCGACCTGCCGTGGTTTCGCGGCGAGCGCTTGCGCTTTGTGGTGCTTCTCCCGCCTCCGGTCCGCCTCTCCGCCCGAAAGCATGATCCGGGAAGACCAGCGCAATGGCGGGACGAACCACCTCATCTCTCCGTTGCGGTCTTTAGCGTCGCAACTGTCGGCCAGTGTTGGCCGGTCTGCAATCCAGGGACAGAGGCGGCCAAGGTGTCGAGATATTGATCTAGATCAATACTGGAGGAATACGCGACGACATAAATCGATAATTAATAAATGCGACACTAGGTTTGCGCAAACTCGATCAGATTGTAGATATATTGGGTATCGAATCAGGATTATGAATATTGAATTCGATATTCATTGATATGGCGAGTAAGTTGAATCGTTTTTATTATAAAATAGACCTTACAATACCGAATAACAGCTTCCGCTGCGATGAAAGCGAGAACGCGTCCGTTCTACCTGGGAGATGATGATGGGTTTGTTCGAGAGCGCTCTGCGGAGCGCCAGTGCCAGTTTGTGCAAGGACGTGGTTCGCCAGGCCGTGACGAACGAGCAGCTTGACGGGATCGATCCGAAGCTGTTCCGCTTTGCCGGGCGCAGCTCGCCGCTGGCGCTGGCCTTCATCTCTCCGAATGTCGATTTCGCGGAGGTTTCGCGCAGGCTGACGGCTTTGGCGGGGGGGACGCCGATCATCGCCATGACGACGGCCGGCGAGCTCTGTTCGCAGCCGAACGGGCGCATTTATCTGGATACGCCGAACGACTGGCGCACCATCGTCGTCCAGGTCTTCTCGCCGGCGCTGATCGAGCGCGCCGAGATCTTCTCGGTTCCGCTGCATTGCCAGGATATTCGCGGCAAATCCGCCGTCACGCTGGAGCATGAGGAGCGCGTCGACAGGATCGCGGCCGAATTGGCCCGCGTCACCCCGTCCTTCCGCCTGGATGCGCGCGACAGCTTCGCGCTGACCTTCATCGACGGGCTGTCGAAATCCGAGAACTACTTCATGGAGGCGGTTTATCGCGCCGCCAAGTTCCCCTGCATGTTCACCGGCGGCTCGGCCGGCGGCAAGCTCGATTTCGTCAAGACGTGCCTGTATGACGGCACGCGCATTCTCGAAGACCACGCTGTGATCGCCTTCGTGAAGCTCGCGCCGCGCCAGCGTTACGGCCTGTTCAAGAGCCAGAATTTCCGCCAGCTCGATCGCTCCTTCGTCGTCGTCGAGGCTGACGTCAATCAGCGCTCGGTGCAATCGGTCTTCGATGCCTCGACCGGGACGGTCCACGCCTTCATCGACGCTCTCTGCAAGAGCTTCGATTGCCGTCCCGACGGGCTCAAGGCAGCCTTGGCCAACAAAGCCTTCGGAATCGAGCTCGACGGGGAAATCTTCGTCCGCTCCGTCGCCAGCCTCGATTTCACCGACGGAAAAATCACCTTCTACTGCGATATCTCGGTCGGCGACCGGCTCGTGATGCTCGAGGAAACCGATTTCGTCGAGCAGACGCGCAAGGACATCGCCGCCTATCTGCAGGGCAAGCCGAAGCCGTCTGCCGTGCTGATGAATGATTGCATCCTGCGCCGGCTGTCGAACCCCGGCGCCCTGGCGGGAGCCACGAACCTGTGGCCGGTTCCCGCCGCCGGCTTCTCGACCTTCGGCGAGCTTTTCGGGATCAACGTCAACCAGACGCTGTCGGCGATCGTGTTCTTTTCCGATGTCGGCGAGGATTACGAGGACCCGCTGATCGACAGTTTTCCGGTTCTGTACGCCAAGTTCTCGAACTATTTCGGCCGCCGCAACCTGACGCGTATCGAGCGGGCCCGCATGCGCCAGGATCTGCAGCGGGCGTTCGGGGACGTCATCACCTCGGCAGTGGCCGGCGACTTCTCCAAGCGCGTGACCGTGCAGTTCGCCGATATCGAATTGAACAAGCTGGCCAACAACGTGAATACGCTCGTCGAGACCGTCGATCGCGGCCTCGGTGAAACCGGCGCGGTGCTGGCGGCGCTGGCCGATGCCGATCTGACGCAGATGGTGACGGCAACCTATCAGGGCCGCTTCGCCCAGCTGAAAGAGGCGATCAACGGAACCATCGAGCGCCTGTCCGAGACGCTCCACACCATCCAGGCGACGTCGAACGAGGTCACCTTGACCGCCCGCGAGATCACCGCCGGCGCCAACGACCTGTCGCAGCGCACCGAAGAGCAGGCCTCGAACCTCGAGGAAACCGCCGCGACGACCGAGGAGCTCGCCGCCTCGGTGAAGGCCTCCGCGCAGGCGGCCCGCCAGGCGACGCAGATGGCCAATCAGGCGAAGGAGGCAGCCAGCAGCGGCGCCGCCGTCGTCGGCGACGCGGTCGATGCGATGGCGCGCATCGAGGCGGCTTCGCAGAAGATCTCCGCCATCATCCGGGTGATCGACGACATCGCCTTCCAGACCAATCTCCTGGCGTTGAACGCGGCGGTGGAAGCCGCGCGCGCCGGCGATGCCGGCAAGGGCTTCGCGGTGGTGGCCTCGGAAGTGCGCACGCTGGCGCAGCGCTCGGCCGCTGCCGCCAAGGACATCTCGGCGCTGATCTCATCCTCGAATGCGCAGGTCAGCGAGGGCGTGACGCTGGTGCGTGCCGCCGGCACGGCCCTGACGCAGATCAACGAGGCGTCGTCACGCGTGTCGGCGACCATCGGCGAGATCTCGACGGCCAGCGCCGAGCAGGCGCATGGCATCGAGGAGATGAGCCAGACCGTGGCGCATCTCGACGGCATGACCCAGCAGAACTCGTCGCTGGCCGAGGAAAGCGCCGCCTCCGCGACGGTCCTGACGGAAAGGATCACGGAATTGCGGGCGAGCCTTGCGCGCTTCAAGACCAGGGCCAAGCCGCAGGACGCGGCATTCCACGACCTGGCCGGGCAAGTGAGCGATCTCAGGCAAGTGAGCGATCTCAGGCAAGCGAGCCATCTCAGGCAAGCGAGCCATCTCAGGGAGGTCGCCAGGGTGATGTCGGACCAGATTGCGCCGCCGGCTCCCAGGCAGGCGAAGACGCGTGCGGCGGTGGGCTGGAACGAATTCTGAGGCTCAGGCGCGATAGAGCTGGAGCCGGGCGCGCCAGCCCGGTTGCCCCTCAGCGCGGCCCGGCTGCGGGAAGGTTCAGCGCCTTCGGGCCGATGCCGAGGCTGATCTGGAGGCTGTCGGCGATGCGCCCGGCCCGGTCGATGAACAGGGCGGCGGCCTCGGGCTCACAGACCTGTCCGGCCGTTGCGGCAAACAGGCTGAGCCATCGCCCGAACATCTCCGGCGTCAGGCCAAGTCGCATATGGGCCTGATGCGGCTTGCCGGAATAGCTCCCCGTCTTGAGCACGACGGACGACCAGAAGCGCACCATGGTTTCGAGATGGGCATCCCAGCGATGCGAAAGCGCCTGCTCGAATATGGGCGCCAATTCGGCATCGTCGAGAACGCGCCCATAGAAGCTGTGGACCAGCGTCCTGATATCGGCCTCGGTTATGCGTTCGGCTGCCCCGGTCATGGGGCGCGCCGCCTGGCTCGTCTGGACAGACATCATTGGACCCGGTTCGCTCGAGATCTTGCAGGCATGGCTTACTGCGAAAGGCTGGAATGCGGCTCGCGATGGCGCGCCAGGCCGGGGCGAATGGTAAGGCCCAGCGCAGCGCAGAGGGCCTCTTCATCGGCGGGCAGGAGGCTGAGATCGTATTCCCGCGCCATCTCGCCGGTGAAATGCCGCCAGCCTTCGATATTGCGCCATGGCACCGCGACCAGGAGCGGCAGGCCGGCCTCGATCGTCTCGGCGATCAGCGGGCGCAATCCGCCGCCCTCCGCTTCGGTCTTCCCGAATTTGTTGAGGATCACCAGGTCGGGCTTCTGGCACAGCGAGGCACGCGTGATCTGCATCGCATTCAGGAGCTGGCCGATATCCAGCGAGCAGCCGCGCGCCAAGCGGCCGCGATCCTGCGTGATGCCGGTCAGCGCGCCGCTCGCCAGGTCTTCCAGCTCCATGTCGCAGCGCGAGCGCCCGGGATTGGGCCGGTTATGCTGCACGAGGCCGGCAAGCCTGCAGCCCCTGTCGCGCAGCGCCGAGCAGACGCTGTGCAGGGCCCGGTCGGCCGCCTCGCCATCGCTGTAGACCAAGGCGGTGATTGGCAAAATTTTTGGCGTCCCTATTCCTGGCATCCGTCATCTCCTTTTCGGTCTTCGATCAGCCGCCGGTCACGCTCTTATGGAAGCCGGCGGCTAGCCGCCGGTGACGCTCATATGGCGGCCGATAACGGGCTTTGCGCGGCGCCGGTCGATGATGAAATCATGGCCCTTGGGCTTGCGCGAGATCGCCTCTTCCATGGCGCGGTGCAGCGCCGCGTCGTCGGGCGAGGCGCGTAAGGGCGCGCGCAGATCGGCGGCGTCCTCCTGTCCCAGGCACATATAAAGCGTGCCGGTGCAGGTCAGGCGCACCCGGTTGCAGCTCTCGCAGAAATTATGCGTCATCGGCGTGATGAAGCCGACGAGCCCGCCGGTCTCCTTGACGCGGACATAGCGCGCCGGCCCGCCAGTCCGGTAGGGATCCTCGACCAGATTGTACGTATCCATCAATCGCGCCCTGACGACCGAGAGCGGCAGGAACTGGTCGATGCGGCCGGGCTCGATTTCGCCCAGCGGCATCACCTCGATCAGGGTCAGGTCCATGCCCAGCCCATGGGCCCAGCGCATCAGCCCTTCGATCTCGTCCTCATTGACGCCCTTGAGCGCAACCGCATTGATCTTGACCCGCAGGCCCGCCTTGCGCGCCGCCTCGATGCCGCCGAGCACCTTGTCGAGATCGCCCCAGCGCGTGATCTTGCGGAACTTGTCGGGGTCGAGCGTGTCGAGCGAGACATTGATCCGGCGCACGCCGTAATCGGCCAGCTCCTGCGCATAGCGGTCGAGCAGGGAGCCGTTGGTGGTCAGCGTCAGCTCTTCCAGCGCGCCGGTGGTGAGGTGGCGCGAGAGTGAGCGGAACAGGCTCATCACATCGCGCCGCACCAGGGGCTCGCCGCCGGTGAGCCTGAGCTTGCGGGTGCCGCGCGCGACGAAGGCGGTGGCGACGCGGTCGATCTCCTCCAGCGTCAGCAGGTCGCGCTTGGGCAGGAAGCTCATATCCTCGGACATGCAATAGACGCAGCGCAGATCGCAGCGATCCGTCACCGAGATGCGTAAGTAGGAGATGTCGCGGCCGAACGGATCGACCAGCGGCGCGCGCGTGACCGGCGCGATGCCGATGAGGCCAGGCTCGCCGCCCGGGCCGGATGTGGAGGGGCGATCGTGAGGGACATTCGACAGGGTCACGCGCGTTCCTCCGTGGCGGCCGGGCAGGAACAGCCCGTCGCGGCCTCGCGTCGCGCCCGGTTGGCGCGGCCGGTGTGAGCCTTGCGCCGGGCAGGCGCAGCGCCCCCGACCGGGGTGAGGACGCGCTGGTCGATCGAGGGCAGGGCGTCGCGCTCGCCAATCGATGACAGATGCGGGCCGAGCTCCCGCAGCAGGCCGTCCTGGATGCGGTAGATCCAGCCATGCAGGTTGAGCTCCTGGCCGCGCGCCCAGGCGTTCTCGACGATCGGCGTCTGCGCCACCCGGCGAACCTGCATCTCGACATTGATCTCGCACATCCGGTCGAGGCGGGCGGTTTCGTCCCGGATCGCGTCGAAGGTCGCAAGATGCTTGCGATGGAGCATCGAGATCGGCTGCAGCCAATGGTCCAGAATGGCGCCGCGTTCGGCCATCAGCGCGCGCTCGACACCGCCGCAGCCATAATGGCCGCAGACGATGATGTGTTCGACCTTCAGCTGCTCGACGGCATATTCGATCACCGACAGGATGTTCATATCGCTGGTGTGGACGATATTGGCGATGTTGCGGTGGACGAAGACCTCGCCGGGGTCGAGGCCGAGCACGTCATTGGCGGTGACGCGGCTGTCCGAACAGCCGATCCAGAGATAGCGCGGCGTCTGCTGCTCGGCCATGCGCCGGAAGAACTCCGGGTCGTCGCGCGTCTTGGACCGCGCCCAGGCGACATTGCGGTCGAAGAGATGGTCGAGCGTGCGCGACATCAGGCTGGCACTCCGCGCCGTTCCTTCATGGTCCGGCTCATCGCTTTCAGGTCTTCGCGCCGCAGCCGAATGCGGGCGATGGCCAGGACGATGCCGTTCTCCGCCGCCATGTGAAGATGCTCGCTCGCCGCATATGACAGCATCAGCTTGCACATGCCGCGCGCCAGCTTCACCGGGTCTTCCGCCGGCCGCCCGGTCAGGGCGCCGATGATGGCCTCGACCGATTGCCGGGACTGGCGGTGGTCTTCGGCAAGGCGGTCGAGCGCCGCGGCGAGATCGTCCTCGGGCAAAGCGCGGCGCAGCAGCAGCGGAAACAGGTCCTCGTCCTCGTCGCGGTAATGCAGGACAAGGTCGCGACGCAGATAGGCCGTGATCATCTGCGCCTCCGCGCGACCGACATGGCCCGCCTCGGCATGGTGGCGCAGCGCGGCGCAGAGACGGCGCTGGCGAAAATGATCGGCGAAGATATACGCAAGCGGATCGTCGAGGAGCGCCGGGGGCAGGGCCTCGATGCCGAGCTGGTCGCGGCGAGCGGGCTCATGAGTGGCCATCGCAGCCTCCGGAGCCGCATGAGCAGCCCCCCGTTTCCGGAACTGGCGCGGTGTCGCGCGCGATCGCCCAGCGCAGCATCTTGCCGATCACGGCCCGGCCTGGATCCTCGGCGCGCTCGATCGCCGTCATCAGCGCCAGCCAGTCCTCGTCGCTCGCCAATGCAGCGTAGCGGCGCGAGGCATTGGCGACATACTCGCCTGGAGTCTCGTCATGCTCGTCGCCCAGCGCCTGGATCTGCGCGAGCAGGACGACGTCGCCCAGCGCATCGAGCGCGGTCGCCGCGTCGGTCTCGTCCGACAACCGGGTCAGAAGTGCTCCAAGCTGCATGGCGGCCTCCTACTGGACGAGCGGTGACGGGCTGGACGCGATCTCAACCCCGGTGATCTCGGCACGGCCTGCGAGAATCGTGATGTATTGCTGGATCGCCAGGCGGCGGACCTTCTCGCCGAGCCAGGCGCCGATCCGCTGGCGCACGGCCTCGAAAGGCAGCTTCTGCCCCGCGATCCGGCGCTCGACCCACACGACATGCAGGCCATAGCGGGTCTCGACCGCAGCCTCGCCGACCGTCCCCACCGGCAGATGGCCGAGCGCCGTCTCGAATTCGGGTACGGTCTGGCCCGGGCCGATCTGCCCGAGATGGCCGCCGGTCTTGCCCGATGGGCAGGCCGAGACCGCCGCCGCCAGATCGGCGAAGCAGGTGGGCTCCTGCTGGATCTGCAGGATCAGCAGCGCGGCATGCCGGCGGGCTTCCGCGCGGGCGACCTCATCCTTCGGCCCGGCCGGCAGCAGGATATGCCTGGCCTCGATGATCGCCGGCGACTGGAAGCGCTGGCGGTTGGCGTCGAAATAGCGCCGGCAGGCGGCCTCGTCGGCCTCGGGCGTGACGATTTCCTGCGCGACGAGCTGGCGGATCAGCGCCTCCTCGTCGGTCTCGCGCCGGCCTTCGTCATCCTCAGCCGGATCGGGCTGGAGCGCCAGGCGCCTGGCCTCCTGCAGCAGGAGCTCGCGCACGGCGAGCGCCCGGGCCGCCGCCTGCCAGGCCTCGATCGGCTTGGCGGCGGGGTGGTTTTGCGTCTCGCGGCCGATGGCGGCACGCGAGATCGCGACGCCATTGACGCTGACGGTCCGGGGCTTGGCCGTGATCGCGGGCTTGACCGCGCAGGGGGAGGCAAGGGGTGTGGTCATGATGTCTTACTCCGCCGGCTGCGTGGAGGATCGGCCGGCGCTGCGCGGCGCGAGCGCGCGGCGGGTCCGGACAAGCTGGAAGCCCCTGCGGCCGAGATACCAGACCGGTGCGGACCAGACATGGACGAGGCGCGAGAACGGGAAGATCAGGAAAATCGTCATCCCCAGCACGAGATGGAGCAGATAGGGCCAGGCCAGGCCCTGCAGCGTGGCGCCGTCGACAGGCTGGAGCGTGACGATGCCCTGGGCCCAATGGGCCAGCGTCAGCATCACCGAGCCGTCGGAATGCGACAGCGAGAAGGGCAGGGTCAGGAGGCCGAGGCAGAGCTGCACCCACAGGATGGCGAGGACCGCGATGTCCATTGTGGTCGAGGTCTGGCGGATGCGCGGATCGAACAGCCGGCGATGCAGCAGCAAGGACAGGCCGACGAAGCAGAGGCTGCCGGCGATGCCGCCGGCGACGATGGCGATCAGCTGCTTCTGCTCGACCGTGATGAACAGGGTGTAGATGAATTTCGGCGTCAGCAGCCCGGCCGCATGGCCGAAGAACAGGAACAGGATGCCGACATGGAAGAGGTTCGAGCCCCAGCGCATCTGGCGCTTGCGCAGAAACTGGCTGGAGCTCGCCTTCCAGCTGTACTGCTCCCGGTCGAACCGGATCAGGCTGCCGAACAGAAAGGCGGTGAGGCAGAAATACGGATACCAGACGAAGAGAACTTGAAAGATCATGTCGCGCATGGCTCAGGCTCCCGTGCGGGGCGAAACGCCGGAATGGGTAATCTGGGTGCGGGGTCTGGCGCCCGGGACCGGCTCCAGCCCCGGGGCGGGACGGCGCGCCTGGCGCAGCTTCGCCGACAGCGTGTCCTTGCCACAGTCGTCAGCGGCGGCGCCTGGACCAAACAGCACCTCCTCTTCCGCCCAGGCGGCGTCCAGCGCCTCGAGATCGTCGGGCTCGGGATCGGGCTCGGCCAGCAGCCGCGCGATCATGGCGGCGTCGGGCTTGACCTTGCTGAGCTTGCCCAGCGCGGCGAAGACGGCCTCGTAAGGCGAGCTGCGCTTGCGCAGCCGCTCGCGCAGCGCCGCAAAGACGTGCGCGGGCTGGCCGATGAGCTCGACGGCCTCCGCCGGTGCGCGCGTCGCGGCGTATTCGAGGAAGAGCGGCAGGAAGTCCGGCAGCTCGGTCACGGTCGGGATGTAGCCGCCATCCTCATAGACCTTGATCAGGTCGACCATCGCCTGGCCACGGTCGCGGCTTTCGCCATGCACATGCTCGAAGAGATGCAGCGAGAGCGCGCGCGTCCGGTCGAACAGCAGGATGTAGCGCTCCTGCAGATCCATCAGATCGCCATCCGCCAGGCCGTCGATCAGCCGCTTCACCGCGGCGCGCTCGGTCCCCGGCAGGACGCCCTCGCGCTCGATCACCGCGATGAGCTCGCCGCGCGCCGCGAGCAGGTCTTCGGTCGGATAGGATAGCAGCGCGGAGAGAACCTTCAGCGTTTTCATCTCACAGCGCTCCCAGCTTCGGTTTGTCGTTCTTGGCCTTGACCCCGCCGAACAGGTTGACGCCCGTATCGGAGGGCAGGCAGCCGTCGCCGAAGCTGAAGCCGCAGCTGCCGCGAAGCTCATAGGCGTCTTCGCTGACCTCGCGATGCGTGGTGGGGATGACGAAGCGGTCCTCGTAATTGGCGATCGCCATGACGTGGTACATCGCCTCGATCTGCGCGGCGGTGAGCCCGACGCGCCTGGCGATGGCTTCGTCGATCACGCCGTCGACGGTCTTGGCGCGCATATAGGCGCGCATCGCCAGCATGCGTTCGAGCCCCCTGGCGATGGGCGCCTCGTCACCCGCGGTGAGCAGGTTGGCGAGGTATTTCAGCGGGATGCGCAGCGACTTCACATCCGGCATGCCGCCATCGATGCCCATCTTGCCGGCCTCCGCGGCAGCGGTGATCGGTGAGAGCGGCGGCACGTACCAGACCATCGGCAGCGTGCGGTATTCCGGGTGCAGCGGAAAGGCGACCTTCCACTCCATCGCCATCTTCCAGATCGGCGATTGGCGCGCCGCCTCGAGCCAGTTTTCCGAGATGCCGTCGGCGCGCGCCTGGGCGATGACCGCCGGATCGTTGGGGTCCAGGAAGATGTCCATCTGGGCTTCGTAGAGATTCTGCTCGGATGGCGTCGATGCCGCCTCCTGGATGCGGTCGGCGTCGAAGAGCATCACGCCGAGATAGCGGATGCGGCCGACGCAGGTTTCCGAGCACACCGTCGGCTGGCCGGCCTCGATGCGCGGATAGCAGAAGATGCATTTCTCGGATTTGCCCGAGGACCAGTTGAAGTAGATCTTCTTGTAGGGGCAGGCCGAGACGCACATGCGCCAGCCGCGGCACTTGTCCTGGTCGATCAGGACGATGCCGTCCTCCTCGCGCTTGTAGATCGCGCCCGAGGGGCAGGCGGCGGCGCAGGTCGGATTGAGGCAGTGCTCGCAGAGCCTCGGCAGATACATCATGAAGGTGTTTTCGAACTGGCCGTACATCTCCTTCTGGATGCCTTCGAAATTGGCGTCCTTGGAGCGCTTGGCGAATTCGCCGCCCAGGATTTCCTCCCAGTTCGGCCCCCATTCGATCTTCTCCATGCGCTCGCCGGTGATCAGCGAACGCGGCCGGGCGGTCGGGAAGGCCTCCAGCTCCGGGGCCTTCTGCAGGTGCTCGTAGTCGAAGGTGAAGGGCTCGTAGTAGTCGTCGATCTCCGGCATGTCGGGATTGGCGAAGATATTCGCCAGGATCCGCCATTTGCCGCCGATCCGCGGCTCGATCTTGCCGTTCGACTTGCGGCGCCAGCCGCCCTTCCACTTGTCCTGGTTCTCCCAGTCCTTGGGGTAACCGATGCCGGGCTTGGTCTCGACGTTGTTGAACCAGGCGTATTCCATGCCCTCGCGGTTCGTCCAAACGTTCTTGCAGGTGACCGAGCAGGTATGGCAGCCGATGCATTTGTCGAGATTCAGCACCATGCCGATCTGAGCGCGGATTTTCATCGTCGTCGTCCTTTTCACTCAGCGGCTTGGGCGAGGGGGGAGGCGTTCGCCGCGTCTTTGTGCGGGCGCTCCAGCCAGTCGACGGTCTTGACCTTGCGGATGACCACGAACTCGTCGCGGTTGGTTCCGATCGTGCCGTAATAGTTGAAGTCGTAGGACAGCTGCGCGTAGCCGCCGATCATGTGCGTCGGGTTGATGACGATGCGCGTGACCGAGTTGTGGATGCCGCCGCGATTGCCGGTCATCTCCGAGCCCGGCATGTTCACGATCTTTTCCTGGGCGTGGTACATGAAGAGCGTGCCGTCCTTCATGCGTTGCGAGACGACGGCGCGGGCGACCAGGGCGCCGTTGCTGTTGAAGGCTTCGACCCAGTCATTGTCGACGATGCCGGCGCGCGCGGCGTCGGTCTCGCTCAGCCAGACGATTGGCCCGCCGCGCGAGAGCGTCAGCATCATCAGATTGTCGGTATAGGTGGAGTGGATGCCCCATTTCTGGTGCGGCGTGATGAAGTTGAGGACGATCTGCTTCTCGCCGTTCGGCTTCAGGTCGATCACCGGAGCGACCGAGCGCAGGTCGAGCGGCGGGCGGTAGACACACAAGCCCGCGCCGAAGGCGCGCATCCAGAGATGGTCCTGGTAGAGCTGCTGGCGGCCGGTCAGGGTGCGCCACGGGATCAGCTCGTGGACGTTGGTGTATCCGGCGTTGTAGCAGACCTTCTCGCTTTCCAGCCCCGACCAGGTCGGCGCGGAAATGATCTTGCGAGGCTGCGCGACGACATCGCGGAAGCGGATCTTCTCGTCTTCCTTCGGCAGCGCCAGATGGGTGTGCTCGCGCCCCGTCGCCTTGCCGAGCGCGGCCCAGGCCTTGACCGCGACCTCGCCATTGGTCTCCGGCGCCAGCATCAGGATCATCTCGGCGGCGTCGATGTCGCTGACGATCCGGGCGAGCCCCTTATTGGCGCCTTCGAGATGCACGCCGTTCAGCGCCTTCAGATGCTCCACCTCATGGCCGGTCTTCCAGGCCATGCCCTTGATGCCGTTGCCGACCGTGTCCATCAGCGGGCCGAGCGCGGTGAAGCGGGCATAGAGGTTGGGATAATCGCGCTCGACCACGCTCACCACGGGCATCGTCTTGCCGGGGATCGGCTCGCACTCGCCCTTCTTCCAGTCCTTCGGCTCGAAGGGTTGCGCGATCTCGTTGGCGCTGTCGTGCTTGATGGGGTTGAGGACGACGTCCTGCTCGACGCCGAGCACCTCGGGGGCGACCTGCGAGAAGGCCTTCGCCAGCCCCTTGTAGATCTCCCAGTCCGAGCGCGCCTCCCATGCCGGATCGACCGCGCTGGTCAGCGGGTGGATGAAGGGGTGCATGTCGGAGGTGTTGAGGTCGTTCTTCTCGTACCAGGTCGCCGTCGGCAGGACGATGTCGGAATAGACGCAGGTCGTCGACATCCGGAAGTCGAGCGTGACCAGGAGGTCGAGCTTTCCCTCCGGCGCTTTCTCGTGCCAGACCGCCTCGGTCGAACGCGCCTTGCCCTCCTGGCCCAGATCCTTGCCGAGCACGCCATGGGTCGTGCCCAAGAGATGCTTCAGGAAATACTCATGGCCCTTGCCCGAGGAGCCGAGCAGGTTGGAGCGCCAGACGAACAGGTTGCGCGGCCAGTTCACCGGGTTGTCGGGGTCCTCGCAGGAGAGCTTCAGCGAGCCGTCCTTCAGCGATTTCGCGACATAGTCCTTGGCCTCCATGCCGGCGGCTGCGGCATCCCTGGCGACCTGCAGCGGGTTGGTTTCCAGTTGCGGCGCCGAGGGCAGCCAGCCCATCCGCTCGGCGCGGATGTTGTAGTCGATCAGCGCGCCGTCCCAGGGGCCATCGGGCGCGGTCGGCGAGACGAGATCGCCGACGCGGACCGTCTCATAGCGCCACTGGTCGGTATGGGCGTAGAAGGCCGAGGTCGAATTCTGCTGCCGCGGCGGGCGGCCCCAGTCCAGCGCGAAGGCCAGCGGCGCCCAGCCGGCTTGCGGGCGCAGCTTCTCCTGGCCGACATAATGCGCCCAGCCGCCGCCCGACTGGCCGACGCAACCGCACATCACGAGCATGTTGATCACGCCGCGATAGTTCATGTCGGCGTGGTACCAGTGGTTCATCGCCGCCCCGATGATGATCATCGAGCGGCCCTTGGTCTTCTCGGCATTCGTCGCGAATTCGCGGGCGACCTGGATGATCTTGTCGCGCGAGACGCCGGTGATCTTCTCCGCCCAGGCCGGGGTGTAGGGCGTGTCGTCATCCAGCGAGGCGGCGACATTGTCGCCGCCATAGCCGCAATCGACGCCGTAATTGGCGAGGAAGAGGTCGTGCACCGAAGCCACGAGCGTTTCGCCCTCGCTCAGCGCCAGGCGCTTCACCGGCAGGCGGCGCTTCAGGATGCTGCCGTGATCGGTCGAGGCGAAATGCTCGTGCTCGATATTGCCGAAATAGGGAAAGGCGACCTCGGCCAGATCGTCCTTGATCTCCGCCAGCGAGAGCCGCAGCCGCGTCTCGACGCCGCCTGCGTCCTTCTCCTCGAGATTCCACTTGCCGCTCTCGCCCCAGCGGAAGCCGATCGTGCCGCCGGGGACGACGATCTTGCCGGAGGTCTCGTCATAGGCGACGGTCTTCCATTCCGGGTTGTTGGCCTCGCCGAGGCCGGCGTCGAAATCCGATGCCCGCAGGAAGCGGTCGGGCACGAGGTTGTCGCCCTGCTTCACCAGCTTCACCAGCATCGGCATGTCGCTGTACTGGCGCACATAATCGCGGAAATACGCCGCCTGCCGGTCGACATGGTATTCCTTCAGGATGACGTGGCCCATCGCCATCGCCAGCGCCGAATCCGTGCCCTGCTTCACGCTGAGCCAGATATCGCCGAACTTGGAGGCCTCGGAGTAGTCGGGGCAGATCACCGCGCTCTTCATGCCGCGATAGCGCGCCTCGGTGTAGAAATGCGCGTCGGGCGTGCGGGTCTGGGGCACGTTCGAGCCCCACAGGATGATGAAGCCGGCATTGTACCAGTCGGCCGATTCCGGCACGTCCGTCTGCTCGCCCCAGGTTTGGGGGGAGGCGGGCGGCAGGTCGCAATACCAGTCGTAGAAGGACATGCAGACGCCGCCCATCAGCGACAGGTAGCGCGAGCCCGCGGCGTAGGAGACCATCGACATCGCCGGGATCGGCGAGAAGCCGAAAACGCGATCGGGGCCATAGGTCTTGGCCGTATAGGCATTGGCGGAGGCGATGATCTCGGTCGCCTCGTCCCAGCCGGCCCGCACGAAGCCGCCATGGCCGCGCTTGGAGGTGTAGGCGGCACGCTTGTCGGGGTTCTCGACGATGCTCTTCCAGGCCGCGACCGGCGTCAGGGTGGCGCGCGCCTCGCGCCACAGCTTCAGCAGCCGGGCGCGGATCAACGGGTATTTCACCCGGTTCCCGGAGTAGAGATACCAGCTGTAGGAGGCGCCGCGCGAGCAGCCGCGGGGCTCGTGGTTGGGCAGGTCCGGCCGGGTGCGCGGATAGTCGGTCTGCTGCGTCTCCCAGGTGACGATGCCGCCCTTGACGTAGATCTTCCAGGAGCAGGAGCCGGTGCAGTTGGCGCCGTGGGTGGAGCGCACGATCTTGTCGTGCTGCCAGCGCTTCCTGTAGCCGTCCTCCCAGCGCCGGTCTTCGCTGGTCATGATGCCATGACCGTTCGAGAAGGGCTCGGAGACCTTGTTGAAGAAGGTCAGGCGATCGAGAAAGTGACTCATGTCGGATCCCTCTCAGGGAAGTCAGGGGCGCAAAGCGAGGGTCATTCGGCCGCGGTCAGGGCGGGCGTGGCGGGCGCTGCCTTGCGGCCGTGCTCGGTCTCGAAGAGCAGGCCGCCGCGCCTCGTGTAGAACCACCAGGTGATCGCGATGCAGCTCAGATAGAAGCCGAGGAAGCCGTAGAGCGCTGCCGAGGCGCCGCCGGTGGCGGCGATCGAGGTGCCGAAGCTCTTGGGAATGAAGAAGGCGCCATAGGCGGCCACCGCCGAGGTGAAGCCGATGATGGCAGCGGCCTCCTTGTCGGATTGCTTGACGCGTTCTGCCGGATTCAGGCCGGGCTCAAGGCGCGCCACCTCGATGCGCATGATCGCGGGGATCATCTGGAAGGTGGAGGCGTTGCCGATGCCGGTCGCGGCGAAGAGGAAGAGGAAGCTCGCGAAGAAGACCGGGAAGGCGCTCGGGTCGCCCTTCATGCCGATGGCGTAGAGCACGCCGGCGACGCCGAGGCTCATCGCGATGAACACCCAGAAGGTGATCCGCCCGCCGCCGATCCTGTCGCAGGCCTTGCCGGAAGCGGCGCGCGAGACCGCGCCGACCAATGGCCCCAGGAAGGCGTATTGCAGGACGTTCACCTCCGGGAAGAGGATCTTCGAGAGCAGCGGGAACGCCGCGGAGAAGCCGATGAAGGAGCCGAAGGTGCCGGTATAGAGCCAGCACATGATCCAGTTATGGGTGCGCCGGAAGATCACCGCCTGGTCGGCGAAGGAGGCCTTCATCGTCGCGATGTCGTTCATCCCGAACCAGGCCGCGAAGGCCGATGCGACGATGAAGGGCACGAAGACGAAGCCGGCATTCTGCAGCCAGAGCGTCGAGGTCACGCCCGCCACGGTCGCCGTCTGGGGCAGGCCGCCCAGGCTGCCGAAGACGCCGGCCGTGATGGCGAGCGGCACCACGAACTGGACCACGCTGACGCCGAGATTGCCGAGCCCGGCATTGATGGCGAGCGCGTTGCCCTTCTCCGCCTTGGGGAAGAAGAAGGAGATATTGGCCATGGAGGAGGCGAAGTTGCCGCCGCCGAAGCCGCATAGCAGCGCCAGGCCGAGGAAGATCCAGTAGGGCGTCTGCGGATCCTGCACCGCAAAGCCCATGCCGAGCGCCGGGATCAGCAGTGACCAGGTTGCCAGCGTCGTCCAGAGCCGGCCGCCGAAGATGGCCGGCATGAAGCTGTAGAAGATGCGCAGCGTCGCGCCCGACAGGCCCGGCAGCGCGGCGAGCCAGAATAGCTGCTCATTGCTGAAGGCGAAGCCGACGCTGGGCAGCTTGGCGACGACGACCGACCAGACCATCCAGACCGCGAAGGACAGCAGCAGGCAGGGAACGGAGATCCACAGATTGCGCCGCGCGATGGCTCTGCCCTGGGTGTCCCAGAAGCTCCTGTCTTCCGGGCGCCAGTCGGCGATGGCGCCGCTGGCCGCGAGCGCGCCCGTCTGGGCCGCGCCATGGACCGGCTGCATTTCGGGAAGCTCGGGCAGGTTGCGCGCCGGCACGCCGGCCTCGGCTGCGGCCTTCTCCATCTGCCGGACGGCCATATGCATCCAGATCAGCGAGACGGACGCGACCAGGAAGAGCAGCCAGAAGCAGCTCTGCCAGACGCCGGTGAGATCGTTGAGGGCGCCGAAGGCGATCGGCATGACGAAGCCGCCGAGGCCGCCGACAAGGCCGACCACGCCGCCGACCGCGCCGACGCGATCGGGATAATAGACCGGGATGTGCTTGTAGACCGCGGCCTTGCCCAGGCTCATGAAGAAGCCGAGCACGAAGGCCACCACCATGAAGCCGGCCAGGCTCATCCGCGTCGAGAACGCGATGGGGCCGCCAATGCCTTCGATCACATACTGGGTCGGCGGATAGGCGAGCACGAAGGTGCAGATGACCGCGACCAGGAAGGTCCAGTACATGATCCGGCGGGCGCCGTATTTGTCGGAGAGATGCCCGCCATAGGCCCGGAACACCGAAGCCGGGATCGAATATGCGGCGCCGACCATGCCGGCCGTGGCGATGTCGAGGCCGTAGACGCCGATCAGATAGCGCGGCAGCCAGAGCGCAAGTGCGACGAAGCCGCCGAAGACGAAGAAATAATAGAGCGAGAAGCGCCAGACCTGAATGTTCTTCAGCGGCTCCATCATCGCCGAGAGCGGCTCGGGCTTCTCGCCGGAGGCGCGGCGGCGGGCCAGGTCGGGGTCGTCCTTGGTGAAGAGGAAGAACGCCACCGCCGTGATCGCAAGCGCGATCGCCCACACCAGCGCGACCGTCTTCCAGCCATAGGCGACCATGATGACGGGGGCCGCGAATTTGGTGACGGCCGCGCCGACATTGCCCGCCCCGAAAATGCCGAGCGCCGTGCCCTGCTTCTCCCTGGGAAACCACTTGGCGACATAGGCGACGCCGACCGAGAAGGAGCCGCCGGCAATGCCGACGCCGAGCGCCGCGATCAGGAAGGTGGTGTAGTCATAGGCGAAGATCAGCAGCGCAGTCATCACCGCCGCCGAGAGCATGGTGATGGTGTAGACCACCCGTCCGCCATACTGGTCGGCCCAGATGCCCAGCAGCAGGCGGATCAGCGATCCCGTCAGGATCGGCGTGCCGACCAGGAGGCCGAACTGCGTGTCCGACAGTCCGAGGTCCTTCTTGATCTGGATTCCGATGATCGCGAAGATCGTCCAGACGGCGAAGCAGACTGTGAAGGCGACTGTGGAGAGCCACAGGGCCCTGCCTTGTTCAGCCGATGAGATCGGGGCACTCGCCATGTGTCGTGTCCTTCGCCAAGCTAGCGATACTTGCTGGCGACAGGATTTTCAGGGCGGCTATAGTTTAGCTTTGATCCAAATCAACGCGGGATCAGCAGCGAAATCTTTCAAGGATACGCTGGCGTTTGATCAAGGGCCGGTGCTTTTTTCTGCAATTCAATTGTCTTGATCAACGGCTCATATTCTTGATATTAATCAAGTTCTGACTTGTATCGCGGCGCGGCAGGGGCTGGGACATGCGCAACGACGAAATCGAGGAGATGCGCACGATTCGGCTGTTTGACGGCGTCAGCCCGGCACATGCCGAGATGATGCTGCGGGCTTCGTTCCTGCAGCGCTTTCCCGCGCATGTCGAATTGGCGCGGGAGGGAGATCCCGCCGATTTCCTGCATGTCGTCATCGACGGCCAGATCGAGATGTATTCCGCCTATCGCGACCGGGAGACGACGATATCGATCGTCGGGCCCGGGCACGGCTTCATCGTCGCGGCGGTGATCAGCGACCGCGTCTATCTGAAGTCCGCCCGGACGCTGGCTCCCTCGCGCGTCCTGCTGATTCCCGCGGAGATGGTGCGCCGGGTCTTCGCCGAGGATGCAGCCTTCGCGCGAACCCTGGCGCTGGACCTGGCGATGGCCTATCGCGGCGTCGTGTGCGAGCTGAAGAACCAGAAGCTCCGTTCCAGCCTGGAGCGGCTCGCCAACTGGCTGCTGAGCCACGATCTCGAAACCGGCCAGACCGGCCGCTTCACCTTGCCTTTCGACAAGAAGGTGCTGGCCGCGCGCCTGGGCATGGCCCCGGAGGTTCTCTCGCGCTCGATCTCGGCCCTGATCCCATACGGGGTCGCGGTTTCCGGCCCGGCAATCGAAATCCGGGACCGGGAAGCCTTGCTGGGCCTGGCCCAGCCCTCGAAGACAATCGACGGCCCGTCGGCCTGACTGCGTCGGGATTGGCCGGGCGTATCATCGTGCGAGCAGGACGTCATGGCGCGCGCTGGCCCATGGGCGGACAGGGCGCGGGGCTCGCGACCATTGCGGCTCTGCGACGACATCCTGGCGGCACAAGCGGGGAGGGGGCGGCAATCGCCCTTCCGGCCTTCGGACTGGCAACTGCCCGGCCGGCTCAAGGCGCCTCAGCCCTGCGCCTCTCCCGGCCGCTCACTTCCCCGCTTTGTGGACATCCGTCGCGAGCGTCAATTCGTCGATCCTTGGATCGTAGCGCAGCCTGCGCTGCGTCGCCCAGATGTTCTTGAAATGATAGAGCGGGATGATCGCGACGTCGCTGGAGACCAGCTTCACCGCGTCCAGCACCAGCTTTTCGCGCCTGGCCTCGTCGGTCTCGCTGATCGCTGTGGTGGTGAGCGCGTCGAGCGCGGGGTTTGAATACTGCGCCCAGTTATAGAGGCCCCAGCCGGTCTGCTGGCTGCGGGTCGCGAGCAGGTCGCGCAGCAGGCCGGTGCCCTCCATCGAGTTGTTGCTCCAGCTGCCGAGATAGGCGGAGAACTGGCTCTTGGCGCCGCGCGTGGAGTAGACGCTGAAGGGCATCGCATCGATCGCGACCTCGACGCCGATCCGGCTCCACATCTGCGCCAGCGCCTGGGCGACCTCGACGCTGTAGGGCGTGCGGTCATTGGCGGTCGAGAGCGTCAGCCTGAAGCCGTCGGGGAAGCCGGCCTCGCTCAGCAGCTTCTTGGCCTTCTGCACGTCATAGGTCGGGACCGGCGTCGCGGCATCATAGCCGGGGATGCCGGCCGGCAGCCACTGGCCGGTCGGGGTCGCCGTGCCCAGCACCACGCGCTCGGTGATCCCGGCGCGGTTGATCGCCAGCGAGAGCGCCTCGCGCACCTTCTGCTTGGTCAGCGGCGAGGGCTCGATCTTCACGCCCTTCTTGTCCAGCACCGCGGGCGCGTCGGGCGCCGGCTGGATCATCGGCACGACATAGTTGACGCGCATGCCGGCGATCTCGGCGACCTTGACCTTGTCGGAGGATTGCAGGCGCGGCAGGTCGCTGGCCGAGGGCTGGTCGATCACGTCGATATCGCCCGCCAAAAGGGCTGCGGTGCGCACGGCGACATTGGGGATCAGGCGCAGCGTCACGCTCGTCCAGGCGGGTTTCTTGCCCCACCATGTGTCATTGGCGACGAGCTCGATGCGCTCGCCCGGCTGATAGGCAGAGAATTTGAACGGCCCGGTGCCGATCGCGGCCTTGCCGCTGTTGTAGTCGGCCGTGGTCGCGTCCTGCCCGGCATGGCGCGAGACGATGGCGAGACGCGTCAGGTCGCTCGGCAGGTTGGGGATCGGCGTCGCGGTGGTCAGGCGGATCAGCAGCGGGCCCGCCACCTCGACACCGGTGATCGGCCGGATGATACCGGCAAAGCCGCCGAGATTATTGGGCACGTCGAGTGCCCGCTTCAGCGTGAAGGCGACATCGTCGGCCGTGAACGGCTTGCCGTCATGCCAGATCACGCCCTCGCGCAGCGTAAACTCCCAGATTGTCGGTGAGGTCGCGCGCCATGCCGTCGCCAGCCCCGGCGCGAGCTTTCCGTCGGCCAGGCGGTCGACTAGCCGGTCGAAGATGTGGAAGGCGACGAGGTTGTTGGGGGTGGTCGAGTAGAAATGCGGATCGAGCGAGTTGACGGAGCCGCCGAGCCCGATGGTCAGCTTTTCTGCAAGGGCCGGAACGGCGCCCAGCGAAGCGGCGCCCATCGCAACGGCGAGCGTGCCGGCTAGGCGCGGCATCCGCAGCGTCAGAGAAGAAGCCATGGCCATCCCCTTTATTATTGTATGTCAATAACTAATATTTGAAGACAATTTCTGTGGGCTGTCAAGGTAGGGGCGGGGTGGCGCTCTTTTGCGGCGAGATGACGCGAAGTGCCGGATGAAGGGCGCGGGGAACCCTTCTCCCCCCGCGGGAGAAGGTGGCTCGGCGCAGCCGAGACGGATGAGGGGGCGCTGTGAGCTCACCGTCTGGCCTGAACGCGACGCCCACCGGACAGGGCACGGCGCCCCCTCATCCGGCGCTACGCGCCACCTTCTCCCGCCAGGGGAGGAGGCAAGAAGGGCGCGTCATGGTCGGGCAGAGCGAAGCGCAGACCCGGAATCCGAAGCGCGTCATGGTCGGGCTTGATCCGACCATCTCGTAAACCAGAGCACTCTGGTCATGCGATTCTCGGGGCACAAGCCCGAGAATGACGCTTTTGGATGGATTCCGGATCGGCGCCGCTACGCGGCTTGTCCGGAATGACGGCACGGGGGATGCCTCAGGAGATCAGCGTCTCGGTCGCGCGGGTTGCGGCTGCTGCCACCAGCGGTGCGAGCTGCGCGATGGCCGCCTGGCGCTCGAAGCGGGTGGTCAGGGTCGAGAGATTGATGGCGCCCACAGCGCGGCCGGCTCGGTCATGCACGGCGGCGGAGACCGAGATCGAGCCCTGCTCCATGTTCTTCTCGGTGACGGCGAAACCCGCAGCCTTCACCGCCTCGAGCAGTCGCATCATCTCGGCTGCGGTCTTGGCCTGGGTGCGCGACGGCACCGAGTCATGCGAGGCGCTCCAGATTTTCTCGATATGGGCCGGGGCGGAATGCCCGAGCAGCACCTGGCCGGAGGAGGAGGACAGTGCCGGGAAACGGGTGCCGACCGGCAGGTTGATCGAGGAGATATGCGTGCTGGGAATCGTGGCGATGATGACGATCTCGGCGCGGTCGACCTCGACCCAGGAGATCGTCTCGCGCGTGCGCTCAGCCAGCTCGCGCATGGCGGGATAGGCGGCGTCGAGCGCGACGTTCGAGGAGACCGCGCTCTGGGCGAAGCGGAAGACCTTCCTGGCGAGCGTATAGCGCTTGGTCTGCTCGTCCCGGTCGAGATAGCCGAGCCGTTCGAGCGTGTAGATGAAGCGCTGCGAGGCGCTGCGGCCAAGCCCGGTGCGTATAGCGATGTCGGACAGGCTCAAGCTCGCCGTGGTCTTGTCGAAGGTCTCCAGCACCTTCATCGCCTTGCCGACCGAGGCGACGAAGAGCCGCTCGTCGATCTCGCCTGCGACCGGGCCGGCATCGCCGCGCGGCAAGGCCGTGCTTGGTTTCGTCGTTGCGTCCGGCATTGCGCCTTCTTGCTTTCCTGTCGATGAGGCGCAGCGCGAGAGCATTGCGCGAAAAAGTGGCTACCGGTTTTTCGCAGGAGCAATGCTCTCAACGCTTGGACGCTAGCATCTTTGCACGCCTGCTAAAACCCGGCGATTCAGCCCCGGAATGCACCTTCAAAGCGCGCCTTGAGCAGGTTTTTCTGGATCTTCCCGAGCGTGTTGCGCGGCATCTCCGCGACCAGCTCGATGCGCTTGGGCACCTTGTATCCGGCAAGCGAGCGCTTGAGCGCGGCGATCGCGGCGCTCGTATCGAAACTCTCCGCCTCGCCCGAGAGCTGCACCACCGCCAGCACGGCCTCGCCGAAATCGGCATGGGGCACGCCGATGACGGCGCTCTCAGTGACGCCGTCCAGCGCATTGACGGCGGCCTCGACCTCGCGGGGATAGACGTTGAGCCCGCCCGAGATGATCAGATCGGCGCCGCGCCCGAGCACGCTGACATAGCCTTGCGCATCCAGGCGGCCGAAATCGCCTGTTCGAAACCAGCCGTCCCGGAAAGCCTGCGCCGTCTTTTCCGGGTCCTGCCAATAGCCGAGGAATGGGTAGGGCTGGCGCAGCTCGATCATGCCGACGGTGCCTGTCGGCACGGGCTCGCCCTGCTCGTCGACGATGCGGATCGTAGAGTCCGGCAGCGGTTTGCCGGAGGTGTCGGGCCGGCGGCTGTCGTCGGGCCGGTTCGAGGTCGCGATCAGCACCTCGGTCAGGCCGTAGCGATCGAGCAGCCGATGGCCGGTGCGTTCGGTGAGGGCCTCGAACGCATCGGGGCGCATCGGCGCCGAGCCGGTCACGAACAGGCGCATCCCGGCGCAGAGCGCCCGGTCGAAGCGCGGATCGGCCATCAGCCTGGCGTAATAGGTCGGCACGCCCGCAAAGATCGTCGCGCGCGGCAGCGCGGCCAGCACGCTTTCAGCCTCGAATTTCGGCAGCAGGATCATCGCGGCCCCGCCCGCCAGCGCCGGCGTCGTCGTGCCGAACAGGCCATAGGCCATCGGATTGGCGTGGAGCAGCGTATCGCTCTCGGTGATGCCCCAGCAGGCGGCGAGCGAACGCGCATTCCAGATCACGGAGCCGGCTGAGAGCAGCGCGCCCTTCGGCCGCCCGGTCGTGCCGGAGGTGTAGACCATCGCATTGGGGTCGGACGGTGCGACGCTCTGGAGCGCGCTCTCGGCCGGCATCGTTTCGCTTGATGCAATCAGGCTGCCGGCGCCGCCGGCATCGAGGGTCAGGCAGCTGCAGCCGGCGGTGCGGACGACGTGTTGCCGGACGACGTTCGCGCGCGTGGGGTCGCAGATCACGAGCTTCGGCCTGGCATCGCCGAGGATATGGCTGATCTCGGCATCGGTCAGGCCGATATGCACGGGCACATAGACCGCGCCGAGCCGGCAGGCCGCGAGATAAAGCAGCACGGCCTCGGGCGATTTCTCGAGGATGCCGGCGACGAAGTCGCCCTTGCCCACCCCCTCGCTTGCCAGCAGGCCGGCATAGCGGGCCGTGATGGTGGGCACCTCGCCAAAGCGGATGACGCGCCCGTCCGCGTTTTCCATGAAGACGCGCCCGGGGTCGCGCGCCGGATCGATCAGGGCGGAAAAGACATTGGCATTGTCGGGCACGGTGATGGCGGGCACGGTGATTGTGGACATGGCGTCGTCCTGTGGGCTTAGCGGCCGGTGAAGACGGGCTTGCGCTTCTGCGCGAAGGCGAGCGAGCCCTCGCGGTAATCGGCGCTGCGGTCGGCCATGTCGGAGAGGGCGGCGATTTCGCCTGCGACCTCGGCGAGCCGGCCCTGCAGCATCGCATCGCAGGCGAGCTTGGCGGCCCGGATCGAGAGCGGCGCATTGGCGATCATCGGCTCGGCCAGGCGCAGCGCCGCCTCGACGACATCGCCTTTGACGACCTCCGAGACCAGGCCGCAGGCCAGGGCCGCGCGCGCATCGATAAGCTCGCCGGTATAGAGCATGCGCCGGGCCATACTGACGCCGGCGGTGGCGGCGAGAAGCTGCGTGGAGTCGGCGGGGTAGACCAGCCCGAGCTTGGCCGGCGGCACGCCGAAGCGGGCGGTCGCGTCGGCGAGCCGGAAATCGGCCCGCAGCGCGAGCGTGCAGCCGCCGCCGACGCAAGCGCCGCTGACCGCCGCGATGACCGGCACCGGTGAGGCCGAGACGGCGGCATAGCAGGCCATGATCGCATCCCAATAGGCCTGTCGCGCCGGGGGATCGTCGCGCACGGCGGCAAAGGCGCCGATCTCGTCGCCGGCGCAGAACGCGCCGCCACGCCCGGTAAGGATGATGGCGCGGATCGAGGGATCGGAGCGCCGCTGGACGAAATGATCGCCGAGCGCCTGCCAGGCCGCGCCGTTCAGGGCATTGCGCTTGGCGGGGCGATTGATCGCGATGATGGCGACGCTGCCGCGACGCTCGCTCTCGATATCGGCCATGGCGCTCGCTCCATAGATATTGCTATATAATAATTATTATTATGAATGGCGCGACAGCCTGTCAACCGCGGCCGGGATACCGGCGGCTTGACATGAGCACAGTCGGATATCAATATTCAATTATCGTTATTGCATACCGATACATCGACGCGGACCGCCTCATGCTCACCAACGAGATCATGCAGACAAACGACATCACCATCAGCCAGCTCTGGGACCGGCGCGCCGGCAGCGACCCGGGCCATGTCTATTGCCGCTTCGGGAATGAGAGCTGGACGATCGGCCGGCTCGATGAGGCCATCAACCGGCTGGCCAATGCGCTGCTCGCAACCGGGCTGAAGCAGGGCGACCGCGTCGCGGTGATGCTGCCGAGCCATCCCGAGCACATCATCGTCATCTTCGCCCTGGCCAAGGCCGGGCTCCTGCGCATTCCCGTCAATACCCATCTCAAGGGGGCTGCGCTCGATTTCGTCTTCGACCGCTTCGAGCCGCATGCGCTGATCACTGATGCGGCCTATGCCGGGCCGCTGGCGCCGGTCGTCGGGCGGTTGCCGGAGCTCCCGGTGTTCTGGCGCGGCGGCGATGGCGCGCAAAGTCTGGCCCAGCTGTTCGAGCGCGGCAGCCTCTTGCCGCCGCCGGTGACGGTCGCGGCCGACGACATCATCGCGATCACCCCGAGTTCCGGCACCACAGGCGAGCCGAAAGGCGTGCTCAAGACCGATCGCAGCCTGCGCGCCGGCCCGATGGGCACGCTCGCCTTGACGGGCGCGAGTGCGGGCGACGTCTTCCTGCTCTGGGAGCCGCTGCATCACGGCGCCGGCGTCGCGGTGCTGATCGCGGCGCTGATGCAGCCGATCACGCTCGCCATGGTCGAGAAGTTCAGCGCCTCGCAATTCTGGGAGCAGGTGCGCCGCTTCGACGTCACCCATATCCATTATCTCGGCGGCGTCCTGCCGCTGCTGCTGAAGCAGCCGGCAAGCCCTCGTGACCGCGAGCACAAGGTCCGGATGGCCTGGGGCGGTGGCTGCCCGCTCGATGTCTGGCGCGCTTTCGAGGAGCGCTTCGGCGTCTCGCTCTATGAGGGCTACGGCCTCTCGGAGATGACGACCTTCGTCACGATCAACCCGGAGGGCCGGCTCGGCTCCTGCGGCAGGCCCTTGCCCTTCTACGAGGTGCGCCTGCTCGACGAGGCGGGCGCCGAGGTCGCGGTCGGCGAGCCCGGCGAGATCGTGGTGTTGCCGCGCGAGCCCGGCCTCGCCTTCAAGGGCTATTTCCGCATGGAGGAGGCCGGCGCGGCGCTGGTCAAGGATGGCTGGTTCTCGACCGGCGACCTTGCCCGCCGCGACGAGGACGGCTTCCTGTTCTATTGCGGGCGCAAGAAGGACAGCGTCAGGCGGCGCGGCGTCAACATCTCGGCCTGGGAGGTCGAGCGCGTCGTCCTGACCCATGACGAGATCGAGGAATGCGCGCTGATCGGCGTGCCCAGCGAAATGGGCGATGACGACCTCAAGCTCTTCATCCGCCCTGCGCCCGGCCGCGCACTCGACCCGGCCGGCCTCGTCGCATGGTGCGAGCAGCGGCTGCCCTATTTCCAGATTCCGCGCTATATCGAGGGCATCGACGAATTCCCGAAGACGCCGACGCAGCGCATCAAGAAGAGCGAGCTGAGCCGCAGCGTCGCCGGGTGCTTCGACCGCGAAGGCGCCGGCTCCAAGCTCGGCAGGTAGCGGGGGAACGATGGCTGGATGGTTCCTTCAGCGCCTGCTCCAGGCCGGGTTCGTCGTGCTGGCGATGACGGTGATCGTCTTCATCGGCATCAGCGTCATCGGCGACCCCGTCGCGGTGCTGATCTCGCCCGATGCCGACCAGGCCGAGCGGCTGCGCGCGATCACGGCCTTCGGGCTCGATCGCCCGCTCTGGGCGCAGTACCTGTCCTTCCTGAACGGGGCGCTGCATGGCGATCTCGGCCGCAGCTTCGTCTATAACGAGCCCGCCCTGAAGATCATCCTTCAGCGCATGCCGGCGACGCTCGAACTCGCCGTCTGCGCCATGCTGCTGGCGACCTTCATCGGCATACCGCTGGGTCTCTATGCCGGCCTCAAGCCCAACGCACCCCTGGCGCGGGTGATCATGACCGGCTCGATCCTGGGCTTTTCCCTGCCGGGCTTCTGGGTCGGCCTGCTGCTGATCATGGTCTTTGCGGTGCAGCTCGGCTGGCTGCCCTCGGGCGGGCGCGGCGAGACCAGGGTGTTCCTCGGCATCGGCTGGTCCTTCCTGACGCTCGACGGTCTGCAGCATCTCGTGCTGCCGGCGCTCAACCTGGCGCTGTTCAAGATCTCGCTCGTGATGCGGCTGGTGCGGGCCGAGACCCGCGAGGTCGTGCCCCAGGACTTCATCCGCACGGCGCGCGCCAAGGGCCTGCCCGAGGGCCGGGTCATCTTCCGGCACCTGCTGAAGAACATCATGATCCCGGTCGTCACCATCATCGGGCTCGAATTCGGCTCGGTGATCGCCTTTTCCGTGGTGACGGAGACGATCTTTGCCTGGCCCGGCATGGGCAAGCTGATCATCGACAGCATCCATGTGTTGGATCGGCCGATGATCGTCGCCTATCTCATGATCATCGTGCTGATGTTCGTGATCATCAACCTCCTCGTCGACTGCCTCTACACGGCGCTCGATCCGCGCGTGAGGATGGGCAAATGACCGCGCCGGCCTCGAGCGCAGAGATTGCGAGCCCGCCGCGCGCGACGCCGCTGCGCCGCTTCCTGCGCGCCTTCGCCTCCTCGCATCTCGCCATGGCAGGCCTCGTCGCTTTCGCGGCGATCGTGCTGGCAGCGCTGCTGGCGCCCTGGATCTCGCCGCAGAACCCCTATGACCTGATGCAGCTCGACATTCTGGACGGGCGCCTGCCGCCGGGCGCCGTCTCTGGCACCGGCATGACCTTTTGGCTGGGGACCGACGACCAGGGCCGCGACATGCTCTCGGCCATTCTCTACGGGCTGCGGATCTCGCTTGTCGTCGGCATCTCATCGGCCCTGCTGGCGGCGGCGGTGGGCACGACGCTGGGGCTGTTTGCCGCCTATGCCGGCGGGCGCATCGAGACTGCGCTGATGCGGCTGGTCGACCTGCAGCTCTCCTTTCCGACCATCCTGATCGCGCTGATGATCCTCGCCTTCCTCGGCAAGGGCATCGCCAATGTCGTGCTCGCGCTCGTCATCGTGGAATGGGCGGTCTATGCCCGCACCGCCCGCGCCAGCGCGCTGATCGAAAGCCGTAAGGAGTATATCGAGGCGGCCCGCGCCATGGGCGCGCGGCCGATGCGCATCCTGCTGCGCCATCTCCTGCCGAACTGCCTGCCGCCATTGATGGTGATCGCGACCGTGCAGATCGCGCGCGCCATCGCGCTGGAGGCGACGCTCTCCTTTCTTGGGCTCGGCGTGCCCGTGACCGAACCGAGCCTGGGCATGCTGATCGCCAATGGCTACCAGTACATGCTCTCGGGCAAGTTCTGGATCAGCTTCTACCCCGGCCTCGCCTTGCTCGCGACCGTGGTCGCGATCAACCTGATCGGCGACCATCTGCGCGACGTGCTCAACCCGCGCCGGCAGGTCGATTGAAGCGGCAGGGGGATTGAAGGGGCAGGGCGGCTGAGTCGTCATATCGCGACGGCTTGCGTCAGGCTTCGTGTATCGGCGTGACGGCGCTGCCCCAGCCGGGACAGGCACAGGACTGAAGCGGGATCGCGCCTGTCGGCTTACCAGCCTCTATGTTTGGGGCGCTGCTGGCGTCAGACCGTGACGGCGCATGATCTCCGCCATCCTGGCCCGGTCCGGCGGGCCGCCGGCTGCGGCGTCGACCGCCGCGAACACCTCGCGGAAATACTCCGGACCGATCGCGGCCGGCGTAATCACGCAGAGCATCTTCGCGTCCTGGCTTCCGTTGTTGTCGAAGCGATGAACGGCGCCTCGCGGAATGCACAAGGCCTGTCCCGGCCCGACATCGATGTGTTTCCCGTCGACGGTCCAGGTCAGCACGCCGTCCAGGCCGTAGATCGTCTCTTCGTAATGGTCGTGGCTGTGGGCTGGAGCGGGCAGGCGCTGCGCGGCGGGGACCATCAGCTCAAAGGCCGCAATGCTGCCGTTCGAGTGATCTCCGGCCAACAGGAAGCGAACCGCGAGCCCCTTGGTGGCGATGGCCTCCTCGGAAGGATTGACGTGAGGGTCCATGACTGACTGAGACATTGTGACTGACTGAGACATTGTCCGACCTCCCCAAGTAAACTACATTTACCATCCAACGGTAAACTCCATTTACTAAAAGTCAATACCTACCCCGAAAGCTTGCCGATGAAGACCGAGGACATGCTGATCGGCGCCCTGCTGCGCGTTCCGGCGCAGGTGATCCAGCGCCGGCTTATCAAGGAGCTCAACGCTGCCGGTTTCGACGAGTTGCGCCTGCCGCATATGGCGGTCCTGCAGTTTCCCGGGCCGGACAAGGTTCGCCCGGGTACGCTCGCCGAGCGCGCCGGCATGAGCAAACAGGCCATCAACCAGCTGCTGGGGAGCCTCGAGGGGTTCGGCTATATCACCCGGTCCGATGTTCAAGGTGAGGGCGGCGCGCGTCTGGTTTACTTTACCGAACGCGGGCACGCCGCATTCTCAAGGATGGTCGACGTCTTGCGCGACATCGAGCGCGAGTGGAGCGCCGAACTTGGGCCGGAGCGTTTCGCCCAGCTCAAGGCGCTGCTGTTTCTCGTCTGGGATAGTCCGCTGGCTCGGTAGAGCGTTTTCGAGCGAAGTGGGCACCGGTTCTCCCGCGACAAACGCGAAGCGTTTGCGCGGAGAAAACGCGTTAAAACAAAGAGCCGGAGCAATTGAACGATCCAATCGGATCGGGCATTGCTCCTGGTTTCAACCTGCTGGCCGAGCAGCGTGACCAACCTTGAAATGCTGACGTTCAAGGGCCTGCGCCAGAAATCGTCCGACGACGTCGACAAACGCCGCAGGCGCCCATGGACGCTCGTCGGGATCGAAGGCGACGCCGATGACCGCGCACTGGCCTGCTGCTGTCGGCACAGGCCAAAAGTCAAAGCGCGTGTCCAAATTGGGGTAAACGCCGGCGCGCGCAGCAATGCCTGCCGCCAATGACGCGCGTGCCGCTGCAAATTCGGCCTCTTGAGGCTCCATTTTGCCGACATTCTCAACGAAAACCACTTCGCCATCCGCAAAGAGCATCACGACGACGGGAACTTGGAAGAGCGCTGCAAGAGCCTGGGAGGTGGTTGAAACGATGGCTTTCGTATCGTCTGCCGCCAGGATGTCGCGGCTGTAGCCTTGCAGCGCCAGCGCCTGTCCTTTCAGGAGCGCCACGTCACTTGCCCTGCGGCGGGAGGTGAAGGCCGCTGTGCTCACGATGAGTCCGACGACAAGAAGCAGCCCGATCGCCCAGATATTGGCCGGGTCGTCCACAGCCAATGAATAGCGAGGTTCGGTCAGAAAGAAATTATAGGCGAGAGCACCAAGTATCGCTGCGCAGAGGGAGGGGCCCAAACCCAAGCCGACGGCCGCGATGACAACAGGCACGACAAATACGAGCGAGAGGTTCGGGATCGTCACCTGGCTGTCGACAGCGACGGCCACGGCTGTCGCGACAGCAACCATCGCGAAGGTGGCGAGATAGCCAAGGGCCGCCGGATTGTCGGAGGATATCGAACTCAAGAGCGGATCGGCACGCGATATCGGAATGATATCCGGTTTCAGCTTCGATTTGACAGCGATCATTGGCTTAACTCCACCCGATGACATGCCGTCCTGGACGGCAGCTCGCCAGTGCAAGGGGATGCTCAGCGAGAACCGCGATCACGGCCGCGATTGGCGGACCGGGCATTGCGCAGGCAAGGCCTCAACTATTGGGCATGGTGAACCAGACGCGAACAGCCAATACCCCTGCCAGGACCATGAGCACGATCAGCACCTGCAGGAGATCTTTGACTCCATGGCCCTGCTGGCCTGCTCGCCGGGAAACACCATAAATGGCTTCGCGACGACGACGATACGCTTCGAACGTGGCCATTCCGAACTCCTTCGAGCGCAGGATCGGGCAAATCGACGTAATGGCTCAATACCGATGCCGAATATGGGCATAAGCGCCGCATAAATCTGCCTTTCCAGGGCTGTCCGCGCCGGCGCTTTCGGCAGCTTTGGGCCGGGGCGAGTCGTCGAGCGCATGACGAAGCTCTTCGACCAGCTCCGGAACTGCCGGTGTCAGCGGGGATCGGCAATCGGGCTTTATGCCCGCATGCTGCAGCGACACTGCGAGTTTCACGACGATCGGATCGGGTTGGCTCGCCAGCAAGTGGTGCAAGGGAATGAGGCGGCGCTGCAGGACCTGCGCTCGCTCATAGGCGCCCTCTCGAAGGGCTGCCTGCATCCGCGACAACAGCCCGGGCGCAACGTTGCCGATGCTCGATATCGCTCCGCAGCCGCCTGAAAGCATGAAGGCCGGGATCGTATCGGCTGCGCCGGTCAATCGCATGAATTGCCTGCTGCAGGCCCGTGCGATGCGATCACAGCGGACGAGATCGCCGCGACGTTCCAGGACGCCGACGATATTCGGCGTTTGGGACAGCTCGGCCAGAGCGTCCGTCGAAATCTCGATGCCGCAGCGGTCGGGATCATTATCGAGAACGATGTCGAGCGTCGTCGCCTCGGCTGCGCTGCGCAGATGCTGCACCACGCCGGCTTGAGAGGGCCGATTATAGTATGGCGTGCGCAACAGGATCGCATTCGCGCCGGCTTGCGTTGCCCACTCGATCTCACGGACGGTTGCGGCGGTGGCGTTGCTGCCGACCGCCGCTATGACCGGAAAGGTCGGGCCGGCAGCGGCCCGGATCAGCGCGAGAACATGCCAGCGCTCGCCGGTCGTCAGCGTTGAATCCTCGCCTGTCGCGGAGCCGACCACGATACCATTCGCACCTTGCCCAACCTGCCAGGCCACGAGCCTGCACAGGGCTTTGTCATCGATCGATGAGCCATCGAATGGTGTGACCAGGGCGGTGAACATGCCATGAAGCCAGTGGTTCATGGCAAGCTCACAAGGTCAGCTGCAAGGGCGTTCGGCTGAACCGCACCGCATTCGCACGGTGTCCCGTCTCGAATTCGGCGTAGCGGAGTGCGGTCTTGCGGTCGGTGAAAATGCCACCACCACGTCCATGCGTCTCAACGGCGACCCAGTGTCCTGTATCGTCAAGACCGACGACGAAGCTGGACGGTTCGTTGAGCTGAGAAATACGGATATTGACCATAGCCTTGACTGTTCCAAGCGGCCGGATCGGCCGCACTCGAACACATGGTCAATCTGCCATAAGACCTCCAAGGGCATTCCGGCGGCAAGACATCAAGCGCACATCAAGACATCAAGCGCGCATAAGGCTCAATTCGGTCTTCGAGTCCGTTTGAGAATTCCCTCAGCCCTCATCCTGAGGAGCCGCGTAAGCGGCGTCTCGAAGGATGATCCAGCCCCGCACGGGAGCCTCCTGGAGCATCCTTCGAGACGCCATTCCCAAGGGAATGGCTCCTCAGGATGAGGGCTGAGGGAATTCTCAAACGGTGTCTCAGCTCAAAAGCTGACCCTCAACTGGGCTGTACCGCCGATGCGGCGGGTCTTTGCCGCGAGTTCGGAGTCGAGGCGCATGCCGAGGCTGACGCTGGGGCTGAGCTTGATGTCGGCCCCGGCCGAGAGCAGGGCGGCGTTGCGGTCTGGCCTCGCCCCCGTGATGCTGAAGCTCGCGCCGGCAAGCCCGTTGATCGAGGCGGTGAGCTCTGCGTCGCGCTGGTAATAGCGCGCCCAGGCGGCGCGGACGAAGCCGGTGACCGGGGTTGCGCCGAGCATCAGCGTGGCGTCGAGCTGCAGGCCGAGCTCGCTGCGGCTGGTCATGTCGGAACGCCGGGCCAGTGTCAGCATGCCCGCTGTCGCGCCGGCCCTGTCGCGCTCGACCGCGGCGGGGCTCTTGGCCTGCACCGCTTGGAAGGCGGCGAAGGGCGCGACAGTGAACCCGCCCCAACCAGCCATCGGGATCGTCGCCATCGGGACAGTCGCCTCGATCCGCCCGCTCCACGCCTGCGTGACATAGGAGGCGGCGACGCCGCTGCGGGCGAGGGCGGGAATGGCGCGGTTGGTATCGGTGTCGAGCCTTGCATAGCCGAGCGCCGCGCCGAGATGGACCGGGCCAAGCACAGTCCGGCCATAGAGGCCGGCCTGGAAGACATCGGCCTGCGCCTTGCCGAGCCCGCCCGCAAGCGAGGCGCGCGACTGGCCGCCCGAGACCGCGGCGCCCACCACCGTGTTGCTGCCCAGCCGGATATCGGCGCCGACAGCGAGATGGCCGTCGGAGAGGGTGCGGTTCGCCGAGCCCACGGCCCTGTCGCCGTCGATGCGCCCGGTCGAGCCGAAGCTCGCGCCCCAGAGCGAGAAGCGCGCCGGGTCGAGGCTCGCCCGTACCGGCCCGTCTTGCCGCGATGGCAAGTCGGCTGTGAAGCCGGCCGCGCCTCCGGGGCCGTTCGAGAGCCGCCCAGCGCCCGACCCATCGAGCATGGTGCGCAGGAACTGCCCCGCCGCACTGTTGGCCATCGCGGGCGCGGCGGTGTGGGCCTCGCCGGAGAGCTGGTTCACGGCGCCGGGAATGGCGGCGGCCGGCAGGTTGTAGATCGCAAAGAGCACAGACGGATCGGCGCCGTTTGCCACTGCCGCGTCGATGCCCCGTGCCACCGCATAGGCATTGGTCGAGCGGCCCAAGCCTGGTTGACCTGAGCCTGGTTGGCCCGAGCCAGGACCCGGGGCTGGCGTTGGGGTGGGGTCAACAACGATTGGCGCCAGCGGCTTTGACGTCAGGGTCAGCTGCACCTCGGTTGCGGTATAGGCGACGCTGGTGGTGACGCCGTCGCCGAAGGTGCCTGTCGTATCGACCGGGCTGAAGCTGCCGGTTCGACCGCCTGCCGCCGAAAGCAGCGTGTAGGGCGCGGAGAACACAAACGCGCCGCCCAGCGGCACCAGCCGCAGCGTGCCGGCGAGCGAAGCCGTGCCGGTGACATTGATCCGGTCAGACACCGCGCCCTGGATCTCGGCGAGATAAGTCGAGCCCGCCCCCAGCACGAGATTGCCGTTCGCCGTCAGCGTACCCGGCGAGTTCCCGGGCGAGACCGTGCCGTTCACGGTCAGCGAGGGCAACTGGCCCGAACCGCCGATCGAGGCGCCGGCTGCCACGGTGACGCCGGACGAGGCGAGGATGGAGCCGTTGACGATGAGCGTGCCGCCAGTGACCGCGGTCGCGCCGGTATAGCTGCTGACGCCCGACAGGGTCTGCGTGCCGGCGGCGAGCGTCAGCCCGCCACTGCCGGCGATCGTACCGGAAAATAGGGTGGATGCGGCGTTGGCGAGCGTCAATCGCCCGGCACCGAGCGCCACATTGCCCGCCCCGGCGAGCGAGGCGATGGCCTGATCGAAGCCGTTGGCGTCGAGGGCGGCTCCCGCCGCGATCGTGACTGCGCTCGCGGCGCTGAACCGGTTGGCCGCATTCGCCCGCAGCGTGCCGGCATTGACCGCTGTCGCGCCGAGATAGCTTGCCGCGCCCGCCAGCGTGGTGACGCCGCTGCCGTTCTGCTGCAGCGCGCCGGTGCCCGAAATGTCGCCGGGCAGCGTCAGCGCATCCGTGCGGTTGACCGCAAGGGCAGCGTTGTTGGTGATATCGCCGACAATCGAGCCGGTGGTGCCGCCATTGCCGATCTGCAAGGTGCCGGCATTGATGGTGGTGCCGCCGGTATAGATGTTGGTGCCGGTCAGGATGAGCGTGCCGGTGCCGTTCTGCTGCAGCACGCCGGTGCCTGAGATATCGCCGGGCAACGTCAGCGCGTCCGAGCGGTTGACGGCAAGGATCGCGTTATTGGTGACATCGCCGACAATCGAGCCGGTGCTGCCGCCATCGCCGATCTGCAGGATGCCGGCATTGATGGTGGTGCCGCCGGTATAGAGGTTGGTGCCGGTGAGGATGAGCGTGCCGCCGCCGTTCTGCTGCAGCACGCCGCTGCCGGACACGACACCGGCAAGGGTCAGCGTGTCCGAGCGGTTGATCGCAAGGACCGCGTTGTCGGTGACATCGCCGATGATCGAGCCGGTGGTGCCGCCATCACCGAGCTGCAAGATGCCGGCATTGATCGTGGTGCCGCCATCATAGCTGTTGGCGCCGGTCAGGATGAGCGTGCCGGCGCCCTGCTTGGTCAGGCCGATGCCGGTGCCGGCGATGGTCGAGCCGATTGTCGCCGTGACGCCTGCATCGGTCGTGATGAAGCTCCTGGTCGGATCGCTGAAGGGATCGCCGGTCATGGTCAGGGTTCCGCCGATCATCGAATAGCCGTCGACCGTGAATTGCAGGCCCTGGATGTTCTGCGCGCCGGCGAGGGTGACCGTGCCCGCCACGCCTGCGAAAACGCCGACGCCGCCACGCTGCTGGTCGTTGATCCCAGCGCCGGGCTGCGAGGTCCAGTTGGTGTTGACGGCGCTCCAGGAGCCGGTGCCGCCATCGACGGCCCCGTTGCCGGTCGCGTCGGTGCCGTCCCAGAATTGAACGATCTGGCCGGCCCCGGCCAGCAGCACGTTCAGCTGGTTTGGAATCGTCGTATAGATCGTATGGTTCAACGCGCCGGAATTGACGGTGCCGTAGGATCCGGCAATCGTTCCCGCCACGTCGTAAAGGCGGTACCAGCCTGCCGTCGCAGCATTGAGGTTGAGCGTGCCGCCCATCGACAGATTGCCGCCGACTTTCACGAAATCATTGCTCGCGCCGCCAACGACACCGGACTGACCAAGCTCGAACGTGCTGATCGCGCCACTATCCTGAACCAGGTTGCCGGTGATGGTCAGTGTCCCCGGGCTGAAGCCCGCGGACAGGGTGCCGCCTGCATTGACCGCGACATTGCCGCCGACCGTGCCGCTTCCGCCCAGCGTGCCGCCAGTGTTGACGTTGACGGCGGCCGCACCATTGCCGAGCGTTCCGCTTGCGCCCAGCAGCAGCCTGCCGGAATTGATATTGACCGTGCCGCTGAACCCGGAGCTGTTCCCCGTCAGCGTCTCGGTGCCTGCCGTCAGCGCCAACCCGCCGCTGCCATTGATGGCACCGCCAAACGTGCCTGACGCGTTCGACAGCGTCAGCGTCCTGGTGCCGAGCGCCACAGTGCCGCCGCTGCCGGCCAGCGACTTGATCGTCGCGCCACCACCTGTCGAAGCGGAAATATCAAAGGACGCGCCCGCTGCCGTGCTCACGCCGCTCGAGGCCACGATGCTGCCGACGCCGCTCAGCGCCAGCGTGCCGCCATTGACGGTGGTCGCGCCCGAATAGCCATTGGTCCCGCTCAGGGTCTCGGTCCCGGCCGTCAGCGCCAACCCGCCGCTGCCATTGATGGCGCCGCCAAATGTGCCTGACGCGCTCGACAGCGTCAGCGTCTTGGTGCCGAGCGCGACGGTGCCGCTGGTACCGGCCAGCGACTTGATCGTTGCGCCACCGCCTGTCGACGCGGACAGATCAAGCACTGCGCCCGCTGCCGTGCTCACGCCGCTCGATGCTGCGATGCTGCCGGCGCCGCTCAGCGCCAGGGTGCCGCCATTGATCGTGGTTGCGCCCGAATAGCCATTGCTCCCGGTCAGGGTCTCGGCGCCAGCCGTCAGCGCCAACCCGCCGCTGCCATTGATGGCGCCGCCAAATGTGCCTGAGGCGTTCGACAGCGTCAGCGTCCTGGTGCCGAGCGCCACGGTGCCGCCGCTGCCGGCCAGCGACTTGATCGTCGCGCCACCGCCTGTCGACGCGGACAGATCAAGCACCGCGCCCGCTGCCGTGCTCACGCCGCTCGATGCCGCGATGCTGCCGGCGCCGCTCAGCGCCAGCGTGCCGCCATTGATCGTGGTCGCGCCCGAATAGCCCAGGCTCGCGGTCAGCGTCTCGGTCCCGCCCGTCAGGGCCAGCCCGCCGCTTCCATCGATGGCGCCGCCAAATGTGCCTGAGGCGTTCGACAGCGTCAGCGTCTTGGTGCCGAGCGTCACGGTGCCGTCGGTGCCGTCCAGCGACTGGATCGTCGCGCCACCGCCCGTCGCAGCGGAAATATCGAAGAATGTGCCTGCGGCCGTGCTCACGCCGCTCGAGGCCGCGATGCTGCCGGCGCCGCTCAGCGCCAGGGTGCCGCCATTGATGGTGGTCGCACCGACATAGGTGTTCGTGCCGGAGAGAATCTGCGTGCCGGCCGCAAGCGTCACCCCGCCCCCATCCATAATCGCGCCGCCGAACGTTCCCGAGGCGTTTGAAAGGGTCAGCGTGCGCGAACCGAGCGTCACGATGCCCCCAGCCCCGGCCAGCGCCTGGAGGGTCACATCGGAGGAGTTCGTCCAAGTGAGGTCGAGACCCGCATTGGCCGCAAGGTTCACGCCGCTGGACGCGGCGATGCTGCCATTGCCGGCGATAGCCAGAACGCCGCCATTGATGGTCGTCGCGCCGGTATAGCCATTGTTCCCGAACAGAGCTTCGCTGCCGGCCGTCAGCGTCAGCCCGCCGGTTCCGTTGATGGCGCCGGCGAATGAGCCGGAGGGGTCAAAGAAGCCGGCCGTGGCGTTCGACAGCGTCAGCGTCTTGGTTCCGAGCGTCACGCTTCCGCCAAGGCCACCCAGCGACCGGATGGTCGCGCCGCTGCCCGCCGAAGCGGAGATGTCGAGGACCGCGCCTGCTGCAGTGCTCACGCCGCTCGAGCCCGCTATGCTGCCGGCGCCGCTCAGCGCCAGCGTGCCACCGTTGATGGTGGTCACGCCGGTATAGCCATTGCTCCCGGTCAGGGTTTGGGTGCCGGCCGTCAGGGTCAGCCCGCCGCTTCCGTTGATCGCGCCGCCGAACGTGCCTGACGCGTTCGACAGGTTGAGCGTGCCGGAGCCGAGCACCACGGCCCCCGTGCCAGCCAGGGTCTTGATGGTCGTGCCGGGGGCCTTCGAAAGTTCGTGGGCATTGGAAAGGTCGAACACCGCGCCCGCTGCTACGACGACGCCACTTGAGGCCGCGATGCTGCCGAATGCGGCGGAAAAGCAGACATTGGGGTTGATGCAGGCGCCCGCCACGCCAAGCGCCAGAGTGCCTTCGTTGATCGAGGTGAGGCCGCTATAGGTATTCACACCGCCCAGCACCAACTGCCCGGACCCGATCTTGGTGAGCGCGCCGGGACCGTTGCCATCAGCAATAACTCCCCGAAGAGTCAGGGCGTGTGCCTGCGTGTCGACCCTGCCGTTGGTCGTGTTGATCGCGAATTCATTGTCGATGGTGAGAAGAGCACTGGCAGCCTGCAGTGTCCCGCCATCGAGCGTGACGAGCCCGTCGCTGAGTGACATGATGTGCATCACGGCCAGTGCACCGGCCGAAATCGTCGTGCCGCCGGCGTAGAGATTGGCCGTAGCCAGTGTCAGGGTTCCGGTCCCATTCTGAATGACCGCCCCATCACCCTGGATCATCGAGCCCAGAATGACGTCGACGGACTGATTGAACGTCACGCTGCCGGAGAGGTAGATACCACCGGTCAGAACCCAACCCGGCTGGAGAGTCAGCGTGTTGGCGCCGCCTGTGAATTCAATCGCAGAGTTGACATTGCCCTCTTGATTCACGCCACCCGCGATCGTTCCGCTATTGACGATGGTCAGGTTGAAACCGCTGACGCCGGCGCCGCCGAAGGGGATGCCGCTGAGCGCGGCGTTGGCGCCCCCGGTGCCGCCCGTGATGGTTCCGCTATTCGTCAGTGTCGAACCCGAAGTCGTGAATTTGACGCCGGCTCCGCCATCGCCACCTTGGCCGCCAGTGCCGGCATACTCCCCGCCGCTCGCCGCTCCAGCAGCGCCGCCTGCCCCACCAGTGCCGCCGGTGATCGTGGAGAGGTTGCTGACGGATGTCGCCCCGGTCACGAGAAGGCCGATACCGCCGGCGCCGCCGCCGCCGCCGCCGCCACTGATGTCAGCTGAGCCAGGCATCACGCTTACGCCGCCGACGCCGCCCGCTCCGCCAGATCCGGCGGACAGTGGAGCGAAAATCGTGGCCGGTCCCACCGTCGTCGAACCGTTGACGCCGCCACCGCCGCCACCGCCACCGCCGCCTTCCCCGAATTGCGTGCCGTTCCCTCCCGCTCCGCCAGCCCCCCCGCCAGCCGTGCCGGCCGTGCCACCGGCGCCACCTGTGTCACCGGGAACTGAGCTAACAGCGCCAGATCCGCCGGCGCCGCCGACAGTACTTCCGGAACCGCCGCCTCCGCCGCCGCCACCGCCCGATATGAAAGACGTTGCTTGGCAAGCGCCGCAGGTCCCGTCCGCCCCCGCTAGGCCGTCCGCCCCACCGTTGCCACCATTGACGTCGCTCCGGCCACCGTCGCCACCTTCGGCGGCGGCCGGAGCGGGGTAAACCGTCAGTCCGGCGATCTGGACGAGTGACATGACAGCGACGAGCGCGGTGGCGGCGAGCAGGCCGCGGCGGCGTTCCGAGACATTCAGGGAGCGACGATCGCTGCGCGAAAGAGTGCGGTGAGATGAGACCAGAATACAAACCAAGACAAATTCCCCGCAGCCCAGATATCGCGTTTGACGTTCCCGGCCTTTGCAGTGCCGGTCGTGCGTGGACCCGTTGAGCGGGGCTACGGTTTCAGGAGGGCCGCGATGCGCTTCATGGCGAGGCGGGCAGCGCGACATGATCCCTGCGCGCAGCTAGGCAGAGGCGGCGGCGCCCGTCCTGAAACCCGAACGAAAAACATCCGAAATTTACCCGAAACCTAACGGGATAGGCTTGTTCTCGATATTTCCCCGAAGACGCCTTTTTGCCGTTCGGCAACCATGTTTCGGCTGATCAGGGACAGTTCATCCGCAAACGGAGCCACCGAGTGACTGGCGCAACGCTTCGCTGCGCAGCGCTTTCGAAAACGCTCTAAGAACCCGTTTGGAAACCCCGCGAGCCCTCATCCTGAGGAGCCATTCCGCCTACAGCATCAGGCCGAATATCGTATTCGGCCTGATGCTGTAGGGCTTTGATCCTGCATCGGCTTGTCCCGAAAACCGGTTCCCACTTTTCGGGCCGATGCTCTGGGAATGGCGTCTCGAAGGGTGCTCCAGGAGGCTTTGGGACCATCTGGAGCATCCTTCGAGACGCGGGCTTACGCCCGCTCCTCAGGATGAGGTCTGGAGTTTCCAAACGGGCTCTAACGGCCGACTTGGACCCAGCCCATCCGGTGCAGCGGGGCCAGCACCGCCGTCTCGAAACGGGCGCGATAGGCGGCCTCGTCCGACACGCCAAGCGCCCGCAGCGGACGCGCCAGCAGCGCCAGATCCCGCTGCCGCAGATTGGCATCGAGCGCCTGCGCCTCGGCCAGGCGACCGGCGCCTTGCAGCGCAACCAGGCGATAGAAAAGCCGTTCCTCAGTTGGGAAACTGAGCGCGGTCGACGTCAGAAAATCATCGGCTGCCTGGTCCGGCTGCCCCGTCATCAGCTTCGCCAAGCCGAGATAGACCCGCCAGCCTGCCGAAAACTGGTGAAGAGGGCTTTCCTGCAATGCGGCCCGCAGCGGCGGCTGGGCGGATTCGGCGTCGCCCAGCATCAGATGCATGATACCGGCATTGGCACGGTCTATGACCCGGCCGGCGCGCTCGTAGAAAACGATTGCCTCGGCGAAGCGGCGCTGCTGCCGCAGGACGGCCGCCTGGGCCGCTAGCGAAAGGGACGCCTCAGGACTTGCCGCCATCGCCACGGCAGCCAGGCGCTCCGCCTCGCGCAAGTCCAGCTCCGGGTCCCGGCTGACACCGGTGGTGCGCAGATTGGTATGGACGAAAACCGCCTCGGCGGCCGCGTCGGCCAGGCGCGGTTCGAGCGCGAGCGCGCGCAGGAACAGCGGCAGGCTCGCACGCAGGCGTTCCTCATAGGTCCCGTCGCCCTGCTGGGCGATGCGCCCTTCCGCCAGCAGCTGCCGCGCCTCGTCCCAGGAGGAGGGCTGCGCAGATGCCACGACGGACGGCGCTGCCGGAGCAGGCAGGCGGCTTGCGCCGATCCAGCTGCCGGCCGAAAACACGAGACCCAAGCCACCCACGACAAGGGCGAAGCCAGCCACGACAAGGGCGGCCCAGGCCAGGCGGCTGCGCGGCCGACTGCCAGCCTGCATCGCTGCTTCCGAGCCGGGCGGCGTTGCGGCATCGGGGCCGGCACCCGGGGTGAGCAGCCCTGACGGATCGGCGGCTGGCGCAACCGGGCGCAGCCGCGTCGCCATCACATAGCCCCGCCTTGCATGGGTCTGCAGCATGTCCGCCTGGACGGTTCCCAGCGCGCGCCGGATTTCCGAAACACATTGCGTCAGGCTGTCATCCGAGACGGCAACATCGCCCCAGACGACGCTGAGCAAGGCGTCACGCGACACGATCTGGCCGGCATGGGCGAGCAGATGGGCGAGCACCGCCGTGGTCTTGGGGCGCAGCACCACCTCCCGCGCCTCGGCAGTCAAAACCCCGCGCGTGAGGTCGAGGACGAAGCCATCGAAGGCGAGGAGGGTGCGCGGCGCTTCCAGTTGGTCAGTCCCCGCCAAAGCAATCCAGGCCCGCCCCAATTGGCAGGTCCGGAGTAAGCCTATTATATCGTTGGCTTGTCTACTTCCGTCCTGCCCGTTCCGGCTGGCACGGACGAGATCGGAATACAGACCAGAACAAGCTCCCCGCAGCCCAAGGCGGCCGGGCAGGGGATCTTGCGGTCATTTTCTGCGTCGATCTGACAACGCCTCATGGACCTGTGCCGGATGCCAATTCTGAAGGCTCTTGCGTCTTGGTCGCCAAATCTGTCCATGCACCGCCAAATCTGTCTATGCTGCGGGTGCGCGCGGCTGCCGCGGCCGGGATGGGGACATAATCGATGGCCGTGCCCGTGATCGATCCAGCGCAGCTGGCGCTGTTCGATGTCGTCCGGGCAAGGCATCCGGGAGATTTGGACGGCCGGTTGCGCGTCACCGAACGCGTCGCCAAATCGGACCGCATCTACACCTACCAGCTCCAGAACCGCGCGCTGTGGAGCGCGAAGTTCGACAAGCCGATTTTTACGCTCGCGACCCGTGCCGCCGGCTCGATCCTGGCAAGCTACGCCGATAGCAGCTTCGCAACGGATGTCTCGGTCGATGGCGATGAAGGCGACCTGTTTTGCTTCACGACGATGCTCAGCGGCCACATCACATTGCTCAAAAACGGGAGTTCCGCGACGGCCATGGCCGGTCGCGGCCTCGTCTGGAGGCCCGGCCCCGGCGGCCGGCTCCTGATCAGCGATGACAACGCGCGCACGAATGTCTTCTTCAAGGTCGCCGATGTCGAGGATGCGCTGGAGCAGATGCTCGATCAGCGCCTCCGGCAGCCGCTCGAATTCGGGCCCGACCTCGATTGGGGCCGCGGGCTGGCAGTCAGCCTGAAGCGCCAGCTCGATTTTGTCATGGATGAGTTTCAGCGACCGGACGGCGTGGCCAGCAACCCCGTCGCATTGGCATCTTTGACCGATCTGCTGATCGCGCTGGTGCTCTGCGGCGCGCCACACAACTATCTCGATCAGTTGGACAGGGGCGCTTCCGCCGTGGTCCCGGCCTATATTCGGCGGGCGGAGGACTTCATGCGCGCACATGGCGCTGAGCCGATCCGCATGCCCCACGTCGCCGCCGCTGCCGGATGCAGCGTGCGGACCCTGGGCCATGTCTTCAAGCATTTCCGCGGCAGCACGCCCCTTGGCGTGCTGCACGCCATCCGGCTTGAGTTGGCGCGTGACGATCTGGTTCTTGGTGCATCCGGTCTTGGTGCGTCCGGCGCTTCGGTGACCACGGTCGCGCGCCGCTACGGTTTCACCAATTCGTCCCGCTTCGCCACCGCCTTTCGCCGCCGTTTCGGCGAGACGCCAGCTGAGGCCGCGCGACGCTCAGCGCGCTCCTCGCGTTGAAATCACGGTGCGGGCCTACCCGGTCCCATTGCGTCTCCGATGCCGCAGCGCGCAGCCTCGCGTGTCTGGCGTCGCTGCCGCCGATTCAAGGCCCATTGCTCGAAAACCCGGCGAAGTCCTTCGATTGCATTCCGGCGATCCTGGCGATCTGGTCGGCAAGTTCCGTGACCACCGGCGAACGTGACTGCCAGGCTGGGTAGAGGAAGCCGTACTGCAAGGGAAAGGCGGGCCGAAACGGACGCAAGACCAGGTTGGCGACGCCGCTCGATCTCGCGACGAACGGGTCCGACAGGCAGCATCCCAGGCCCCGCCCAGCGAGTTGACACGCGATCATGCCGTTCGTCGCCTCGAAACGGATTTTCAGGGACTTCCCGGTTTCGCGGCAGAGCCGTTCAAGATGCTGGCGAAGGATCGAACGCGGGTGAGTGACGATGATCTCGGCCTCCACGAATTCCTCGAACGCGATCTCCTCCTTGGCCGCGAGCGGGTGATCGGGAAGCATCGCGACCATTGCCTCGACACGCAGGAACTCTTCCACTTCGAAGGCCGGATGCACCACCGGCAGGATCGTGACACCGAGATCGAAGGTCTCCTGACCGACCCATGCCTCGATATCGAGACGGACGCGGGATTCAATCGAAGCCGTGAATGTCCGCGACCGCTCGGCGAGGACGGCGATCGCATCCGCTACGATCGCATGCGCGATGAAAGGTGCCGTCAGCACGCGAACATGGTCACGGCCGCCACCCCGCCGCATCTGGGCGGCAAAGCGTTGCAGGCCATCATGGCCGAGGAGAACGCGCTCCACCTGTGTGTAGAATTCCCGTCCCTCGCGCGTCAGCGTCAGTGGCCGGCTGTTTCTTCCAAATAGGGAGAACCCGACCTCTTCCTCGAGGCTGGTGAGGAGGCGGCCCACCTGCGGCTGAGTCCGGCCCAAGCGTTCCGCAGCCTGGGATACGGAGCCGGTTTCGACAAAGGCGCGAAACGCTTCAAGACCGCGTTGGCTCGGCATCGTTGCTCCTCATTTAAGTGCGATTTACGCATATAATCTTACGTATTACGCATTTGACGCACAATATCGCCGCTGTCATCTTTTTAGCCATCAAGGGCCGACGCCGGATTTTTAGGCGGCCTCGCCAGGGCAGCAGATGAACGCACATCCAGACACCCAACAGGCCTGGCTCGTGTCGCCGGCGGACTATGTGGCGATGCGACCTGTCGATTTCCGGCTGGGAGAGCCGGCATCGCACTATGTGACGATGGCTGACGGATGCCGGATCGCGGTCGATGTCTACCTGCCTCAACCCGCCACCGATGCGGCAAAGCCAGGTCCTTTCCCGGTGATCGCGTTGTTCACCCCCTATTACCGCCGCTTCAAGCTGCGGCCGGGCGGCACCGGCGAGGTCAATCCCAATACGGGCAAGTTTCGCGATTTCTTCGTGCCGCGAGGCTATGCCGTCGTGGTCGTGGATGTGCGCGGCACCGGGGCGAGCTTCGGGACGCGCGACAGTTTCCGCTCGCCCAAGGAGCGTCAGGACAGCCGCGAGATCGCGGATTGGATCGTGGCCCAACCCTGGTCCAACGAGATCATCGGCTCGACCGGCATCTCCTATCTTGGCGCCGCGGCGGATTTTCTCGCAAGCACCGGCCACCCGGCGGTCAAGGCGATCGCGCCGTTGTTTTCGGTCTGGGATACCTATGCCGATAATTACTTCCCCGGCGGCATCCAGCTCAAGTCGCTGACCAAGACCTATGACGATCTCATGGTCGGGCTCGATCATGACGAGCGCGAGGTCCTCAAGCAGTTCTCTTATTTCAGCAACCCGGATTTCGAGGGGCCGCAGCCCGTTGACGACGACCCGGAGGGCGTCCTGGTCCAGGACGCCGTCAAGCAGCATCTCGGCAACTTCCGGCAGACGGAATTCATGCCGGAGTTCCGGTTCCGCGAGGAGGGCCTGCCCTATGATCCGGGCTTCAGCTCCGCCTCGTTCAGCCCCTACTCGATGTCGCAAGGTATCAGGCCCGACGTCGCCGTCCTGTCGGTCTCCGGCTGGCTGGACGGAGCCGGTTACATGAACGGGGCGGTGTCGCGCCATCTGACGCTGAAGGACAATCCGCGCCATCTTCTCCTCGGTCCCTGGGACCATGGCGCGCGCATCGACATTTCGCCCTGGCGCAAGGGCGTCGAGGCGGATTTCCCTCTGCTGGGGGAAGTGCTGCGCTTTTTCGATACCTATCTGCTGGGGCTCGATACGGGCCTGCGTGAGGAAGCGCCGATCCATTATTTCGCGCTGCATGCGCAGGAATGGCGTGCGGCTCGGGCGTGGCCCCCCGTTGCGGCCGAGCAGAGCTTCTTCCTCGCCCCCGAGGGGGCCCTCAGCACCACCGCTCCGGCGGGCGGGAGCGACAGCTACAAGGTCGACTTCACGCTCGGGACCGGCGATGGCACGCGTTATGAACGCATCGCGGGCATCGACAGCAGAACCTATTACGCGGACTGGCAGGGCCGCAGCGACAAGATGCTGAGCTACACCTCGGCGCCCCTGGCCAGCGCGGCCGAACTTGCAGGCCACGGTCTTGCAGATCTGTGGCTGCAGTCGAGCGAGCCTGATGCGGCCCTGTTTGTCTATCTCACGGAAGTCGAGGCGGACGGCACCGAACGCTATGTCACCGAGGGTCTGCTGCGCGCGCTGCACCGCAAGGAAGCTCCGGCGCCCGAAACCTATGTCACGACATGGCCGTTCCGCAGCTTCTCGCGCGCTGATGCCGAGCCGCTGAGCCCCGGCCGCATCGAACGCATCCGTATTCCGATGCTGCCGGTCGCCTGGCGTTTCTCTGCCGGCAGCCGCATCCGCCTGTCGCTGGCGGGAGCCGATGCCGATCACTGCGGCCAGGTTCCCCACGGCCGGCCGCCGCTGCTCAAGCTCGCCTTCGGCGGGCAACAGGCGTCGGCGCTCATACTCCCGCTTGTCGGCGCCGAGGAGAGGGCGCGATGACGCTTGCAGCCGTCGAGCCTCCCGCCACTATACCGGGGCCGGTGCTTGCGGCCTTGACACGCGTTCTCGCCGAGCCCGACCAGCCCGAGGCCACGCTTCGCGTGCTCGATCGCGCGCTCGACGAGCTTATCGGCCACAAGCTGTTCACGGCATTGCTCTATCGCCCGGCGCTCGGCATGGCGGCGCGGCTCTACAGCAGCCGGCCCGAGATCTATCCCGCGAAAGGTGCGAAAGCGCTCGACGATGCCCCGGCGATGAAACGGGTGCTGACCTCCGGCAAGCCCTATATCGGCCGGAACGCTGGCGACATCGAGCGCGACTTCCCCGACCACGCGAAGATCTTCGCACTCGGCTGCGGCAGCATCCTGAACATGCCGGTGCGGTGGCGGGGCGGGGTGCTCGGCCAGATCAACCTCCTGAATGAATCCGGGCATTTCCGCGACGCGCATCTGCCGACTGTCGAGGCGATGGCACAGATCGTGGTGCCAGCCTTCCTCGCGGCTGCGGCGCAAGAGCCCGGAGGCTTGCGATGAGCGCGCCGCGCCTAGCCTATCGCAGCTCGGTCGCACTCGGCTATGGGCTGATGCTCCTGCCCGTCGCGATGGTGCTCCTGATCAGCGTGTTCCGGGACGAGATCGTTTCGTTTCCGCCGAGCGGACTGACCTTCCGGTGGTACGTCAATGCCTGGCAGCGCCGCGAATTCGCCAACGGATTTCTGGTCAGCGCCCAACTCGCGCTGATTGCGACGATGGTCGGCGTGCCGCTGGGCACGGCGGCTGCGCTTGCGCTGTCGCGCAGCACGATCTCGGCCAAGGGTGCAATCAGCACGCTTCTGCTCGGCCCTCTCGCCGTGCCGGGCGTTGTCGCCGGAACGGCGCTCTATCTCTTCTATCTGAAGGTCGAGAACGGGCTCGACCATGACATCGTCGGCACCTTGCCCGGCCTCATCGGCGCCCATGTCCTGCTGACGATTCCCTGGACGGTGCGGGTCGTCACAGCCAGCCTCCAGGGCCTCGACCGCGCTGCCGAGGAGGCCGCATCCAATCTCGGCGCCAGACCCTGGACCGTGTTCTGGCGGATTACCTTGCCGATGCTCAGGCCGGGCGTGGTGGCGGCCTGCATGTTCTCCTTCATCCAGAGCTTCGAGAACCTCGAACTCACATTGCTGCTGGTCGGACCGGGCAAGACGACGCTGCCGGTTGCGATGCTGAACTACCTCGAATTCCGCATGGACCCGACGCTGGCCGCCGTTGCGACGGTCCAGATCATGATCGTGGCGGCGCTGATGCTGATCACCGACCGCTTCGTGAAGCTCTCGCGCGTCGTCTGATCACCCTCGAAAGGAGGATACGTCATGGGCACGCTTCTGCTCGAAGGGCTGCGCAAGGAATACGGCCGGGCTGTCGCCGTGGAGCGTGTCGACATCGACGTCGGGGAGGGTGAGCTTGTCTCGCTGCTCGGACCCTCCGGCTGCGGCAAGACGACGACGCTGCGCATGGTCGCGGGCTTCATCGAGCCGACCGCGGGGCGCGTCGTGATCGCGGGGAAGGATGTCACCGCGACACCGCCCTATGCGCGCCAGACCGGCATGGTCTTCCAGTCCTATGCGCTCTTCCCGCATATGAGCGTCGCGGACAATGTCGGCTTCGGGCTGGAGATGCGCAAAGTCGGCCGCGCTGAGCGTGACAGGCGCGTCGCGGACGCATTGAAACTCGTCAGGCTCGATCAACTCGCCGATCGATTGCCGCGCCAGCTTTCGGGGGGGCAGCAACAGCGTGTGGCGCTCGCCCGCGCTTTGGTGATCAATCCTGCGGTCTTCCTGCTCGACGAGCCGCTGTCCAATCTCGACGCCAAGCTGCGCGCGGATGTCCGTGGCGAGATCCGCGCCTTGCAGCAGCGGCTGGGCCTCACGACGCTCATGGTGACCCATGACCAGGAGGAGGCCCTGACCATGTCGGATCGTCTGGTCGTGATGGAAGGCGGCCGCGTCCGCCAGGTCGGCACGGCTGAAGATCTCTATGAGAACCCCGCCGACGCCTTCGTTGCCGACTTTGTCGGGCGCTGCAACATCATTCGCGGAACGGTCGAGGGCGCCGCGCTGCGCAGCGAGGGCGGCAGCCTGCTGCCATGCCAGGTCGAGGGCGCGCGGAAAAACGCAAGCGTGCTGGCCTTGCGCCCCGAACGGATCACGCTGCAGCCCGGCACTGACGGCGCGGGCATACCCGCGCGGCTGGCCGCAATCCTCTATCTCGGGGCCCAGACCGAGTACCGGCTGGACCTCGACGGCACCACTCTGACGGCGATCCGCGCGACGCCGACGGAAAACGACGCCATGCGTCGCATCAAGACCGGGGACACGGTCAAGGTGAGCTGGGATGCCGCCGCGGCGCGGCTGCTTCCGGCCTGAACATCAAACAAGCCACAGGGGACAAGACCATGATCGAACTCACGCGTCGCGGACTGATAGCTGGGGCGGCGGCAACCACATTGCTTCCGAATGTCGTGCGGGCGCAGAGCTCGCAGGTCGTCGTCGGGACCTGGGGTGGCGACTATGGTGATCTGCTTCGCGACGGCGTCGACCACGCCATCATGAAGCTTGCGGGCATTGACGTGCTGCAGGATATTTCGGGGCCGGTCCCGCGCCGGACCAAGCTCCTGGCCGAGCGTCAGAACCGCCGCGGCAGCATGGATGTCGCCTGCCTGGCGGATTTCGACATGTTCGCCGCCACCCAGCAGAACGCATTGGAGGCGGTCAACGAGACGAACGTGCCGCGCCTGGCGAAGGTGCTTCCCTTCCTGAGGAAGGGAAGCTCGATCCCGCAGATCTATTCCGCTCACACGATCGTCTACAATACCAACCGCGTGCCGACGCCGCCGAAATCCCTCAACGATCTCTGGGATCCGAAATATCGCGGCAAGCTCGGGCTTTCCGACTTCCTGTTCACCACGAACACCGCTTTCGCCGCGATCGCCGGCGGCGGCTCGATGACGAATTTCGAGCCGGCCAAGAAGAAGCTCATGGAATGGCGCTCGCTCGACGTGAAGGTGCTCTCCTCGACCGAGGCGGTCGCGGCGGCGCTTAAGTCCGAGGAGATCTGGTTCACGATCATCGCCGCGGCGCGTGGTTTCATGTGGAAGCAGGCCGGCATCCCGCTTGGCCATGTCATCGCGGAAGAGGGCGCGTTTCCGACACTGTACGAAGCGGCGGTTCCCAGGAATGCCCGCAACAAGGAAAATGGCCTGAAATATCTCGACGCGATGCTGCAGCCCGCCGCGCAGAAGGTGTTTGCGACGAAGATGGGCTATGTCCCAACCGTCTCCGACGCGCCGCTCGAGCCCGATCTCGACAAGCAGATCAACTTCTCGGAAGCCGAACGTGAGCGGTTCTGGAAGCCGGATTTCGCCTATCTCGCAGCCCAGCAGGCGGCAATGCTCGACTTCTGGAACAAAGATTTCAAAGGGTGAGGTGACATGGCCATCTTCATCCTGCCGGCTGGACTGCTCGTCTGCGCGCTGCTCGTCGTGCCGATGCTGATGATGGCCCGCATCTCGCTGAACCAGTACGACGCCACGTCCCTCATGATCGAGGCCCTGACGGCGCAGAACTATCTGCGCGCCGTCGCGGACCCCTATTATCAGCGCGTGCTGGCGACGACGCTCGGGGTGGCGCTGTCCTGCACTGTCTTGACCGTCCTGCTCGCATTTCCAGCCGCCTACTGGCTGTCGCGCATGGAAAGCAAATGGAAGAGCATCGTCACCATTCTGACGCTGTTTCCGCTGCTCGTCGGCAATGTCGTGCGCTCTGCGGGCTGGATCGCGCTTCTCGGCAATGATGGGCTGATCAATGCGACGCTCCAGGGGATCGGCGTCACATCGGCACCGCTCAAGCTGCTCTACACGCCAGGCGCCGTGATCATCGGCATCGTCGGCGTGGTCCTGCCCTATATGGTCCTGACGCTCTCAGCCGTGATCGAGGGCATTCCGCGTCAGACCGAGGAGGCGGCGGCCAATCTCGGTGCGAGGCCGCTCACCGTGTTCGCGCGTATCGTTCTTCCGCTCGCGACGCCCGGTGTCGCCGCCGGGAGCGTGCTTGTCTTCATCTTGTGCATGAACGCCTATGCGACGCCGGTGCTGCTCGGCGGCCCGCAATTCCAGATGATGGCGCCTGCCGTCTACGACCAGTTCAGCCGCGTCAGCAACTGGCCCTTCGGCGCGGCACTGGCCTTCATCCTGCTCATTGTCACGCTGTTCATGACCGCCATCGGCAGCGCGGCGCTGGGTCGCAGGTATCGCGCGGCGTGAAGAAGCTGGTTCGCGCCATCGCATGTCGTGGCAGCAGGCTCGGCCTGCAGCCTGTTCGCGGACACCGTGATCCGCTCTATCGCCAGGATTCCAACGCCAGGATTCCATCACCATGGCTCTCATGAACGCCATGGCTGCGGGAACGACCCCGGTCCTTGCGCCGCCCGCAGGGGCGAGCGCCTGGACCGGAGACTGAGCGTTGCCATGCCGGCAAGTCGCTTTACGCCGGCACGTCGCCTTACGCCGCCAGGACGACCACCTTCGTCTTGACCGGCGTGCGGTTATAGAGGTGGATCATGTCCTGGCTGAGCAGGCCGACACAGCCGCTGGTGATGCCTGAGCCGATCGTTTCCGGGTCGCTTGAGGCATAGATCGTGTAGAGCGTGTAGACGCCGTTCTGGTAGAGATGGAGCGTGCGGGCGCCGAGCGGGTTGTCGAGGCCACCGGGCATGCCACGGGCGTATTGGGCGGCCTCGGGCTGGCGCTTGATCATCTCCTTGGGCGGGGTCCAGGTCGCCCATTCCGATTTGCGCCCGACATAGGCGGCACCGCTCCAGCGGAAGCCGTCGCGGCCGACATTGGCGCCGTAGCGGGTGGCGGAGCCGTCATCCTCGATGCGGTAGACATAGTAATTGCCGGGATCGACGATGATCGTGCCGGGCGCTTCCTTGGTCTCGTAGCGCACGGTGCGGCGGAAATATTGCGGATCGACCTTGCTGACATCGACCGCAGGAATCGGGAATTTCTCCTCCGGCACCGGCCCGTAGACCTTCTGCGCCTCGGCGAGGCTCATGCCGTCGGTCGTGGCGCAACCGGCGAGGCCGAGCGCGCTGAGACCGGCGGCGGAGCCCGCCAGAAACGCGCGGCGGTTGAGAAGCCCCGCCTGAGGCCTAAGCCGAGCGCTCGCGTCCATCTCGCCGGCATCGGTCGAACCGGCCAGAAACGAATTGCCACCGTCCATGATCATGATTTTGGTGTTTCCCATATCCTCGCCGGACGAGAGCATCATCCGGCATAGATCCGTCAAGCGTCTTGGACCCGTCAAGCGTCTTGCGCGGAGCGGAGATTGTCTTGCCGGGCGGAGATTGCCGTCACAGCGCGCGGCTGGCAAGCCCGGTGAAACGCTCAGCGGTTCCTGGTGGATGAGCCGGGATCAGGGCCCGACGAGTTGCCCGCCATCGACCACGATGGTCTGGGCGGTGACCCAGCTGGCTCTCGCGGAAGCGAGGAAGAGCACGACCTCGGCGACCTCCTCGGGCTTGCCCATCCGGCCGAACGGGATGTTGGCCAGCGTCGCCTGATAGAGGTCGGGGTTGGAGGTCTTGCGGTCTTCCCAGGTGCCGCCCGGAAACTCGATCGAACCGGGCGCGACGCCGTTCACCCGGATGCCCTGCCGCGACAGCATCTTCGCCTGGCTCGCCGTGTAATGCATCACGGCCGCCTTGACGGCGCCGTAAGGCGCCGAACGCGACGAGGCCCGCAGGGCCGAGATCGACGAGACGTTCACGATCGACGAGCCCGGTTTCATGTGGGGGATCGCCGCATGGCTGCCGCGGACAACGGCCATCATGTCGATAGTGAGCGAGGCCGCCCAGCCCGCCTCGTCATCCGAGTGGCCGAAGCCCGAGGCGTTGTTGACGAGGACGTCCAGCCCGCCCAGCGCCTTCACCGCCTCGGGCAGATAGGCCTCGATCGCAGCCGCATCGGCGAGGTCGACGCTCGCCGCGTGCGCGGTGACGCCGAGCGCCTCGAGCTCCCGGCGCGTCGCTTCGAGTGGGCCTGCGCCCCGCGCACAGATCGAAACGGAGGCGCCTGATGCCGCGAAGCCCAGCGCAATGGAGCGTCCGATGCCACGGCTGCCGCCCATCACGATCACGCGCTTGCCGGTGAATTCCTTGGCCATACGGGCATGTCCTTCCTAATCGTGTACTGGCGCCTTTATTGCGGCGCTGAGGGGCTTGGTTTCAACCCCGACACATGCAGTGCCGACATGTGCCGCCGCGTTGGCGTGCCCCGGCCCGGCCGGTCTCGCCGGCGCAAGTCCGGCATCATCCCTCAATCCTAGAGCTGGCCGAGCACGGCCCGCTTGAAGGCGAAGCGTTCAGCCTTGAAATCGATGCCGTAGCTCGCGGCGAAGGGCGGCTGCGGGTGGCATGACAGCGTCACGATGACGACGTTCGCCCGGCGATTGACGTAGAGCGTCTGGCCGGCGAAGCCGGAGGCGACCATGGCGCCGTCGGGATCGATCCACCAGCTATAGCCATAGCCGTCGGCCCCGTAGCTGTTGGTCGCCGGATCCAGGGCGAAGATGCGCGAGCCCGCGGCATCGAGCCATCCGTCGGGGAGGATGGGCTCGCCGGCGATGACGCCGCCGCCAAGCAGGAAGCGGCCGAAGCGGCCGAAATCCCGGAGCGCCATGCCGGCGCGGCTGCCGCCGATCTCCTGCCCGCCTTCCGATTCCAGCGTATAGAAGGCGTCGAACTCCATGCCGAAGCGCGACCAGATCTTGCGCGACATGTAGTCCGCCAGGGTCTGCCCGGTCGCCGCCGAAAGCAGTGCGCCCAGCACATAGGTGTCGCCGGTGTTGTAGTTGAACCGGTGGCCTGGCGGATGCAGGCCCTGCACGCCGCCCATCAAGGCCAGCACGCCGCCGGGCACCTTGTCGCCCAGCGATTTGCTGTAGCGGTTCACATGCGAGTTGCGGTCGGTGTAGTCCTCGTTCCAGTCGACACCCGACGACATGGTGATGAGGCTGCGGACGCTGACCGCATCATAGGCGCTGCCGCCCAGCGCCGGCAGGTAGCGCGAGACCGGATCGTCGAGGCTGGCGATCGCGCCGTCCTTGAGGGCCGCGCCCACCAGCGTCGAGGTCAGCGACTTGATCATCGACATCGACGACCAGCGCAGATGCTCCTCCAGCCCGAGCCCATAGCGCTCGAGCCGGATGGTGTCGCCCTGCAGCACCAGAAGCCCGGCGACATTGGTGCGGTGGATATAATCCTCGACCCCGTGAAGTACGCCGCCGAGCTCATATTCCGGCGCGATCTCCGGGCCGCGCGCGAGGGGAAAGGCGGCCTCGCCCCGCGCAATCGCCCGCGTCGCGAAGATGCGGTCGACATTGCGGTAGGCATAGGCCTGCCAGCTCGGCGAGAGCAGCAGGAAGTCCTCGCCGCGGGGAAGATACTGGCGCGGTTGCGCGGGGTCAGTGCTCATCTCCGGCGGACTCCATAAAACAGCGGCAGGCCCTTCTGCACGCCCGTCAGGTTGCTGCGATAGGCCGTCTGCTGGAAATACAGGCCGGTCGGCGCGTAGGGCATCGTTTCAAAGGCGACGCGCTGGATTTCCGCACAGATCGCGGCTTGCGCCTGTTCGTCGGGCGCTCGGAACCAGTTCATCCGCAACTCCTCCAGGCGCGGGATGTCGGACCAGCCGAAGATGGCGGAGGTGCCGCTGCCGCGCAGGAAATTGTTGCTCGACGGATTGAGCAGGCCGACGCCGGCGGTGAAGGTTCCAACCAGATGCCAGCCCCCCTTGTCGGGCGCCTGCCGGTTATTGGGCCGGGCGAGGACCGTGCCCCAATCCATCATCTGCATGTCCACGGTGAAGCCGGCCTGGGTCAGCGCGTCGGTCACCACCTCGCCCTGCGCCTTGATGGAGGCGATGTCGCCGGGCACGAGGAAGACGAGCGGCTCGCCCTTGTACCCCGCCTGCTTGAGCAGGCGTCGCGTCGCGTCCCTGTCGGGCGGTTCCTTCAAGGCGTCGAGGCCGGTCTCGCTCGCCATCGGCGTACCGGGCAGGAAGAAGCCGACCTTGTCCTTCCAGCGCTGGCGATCCTCGCCGATGACGGCGGTCATCACATCCTTCTGGCTGATCGCCGCCAGCGCGGCCTGCCGCACGAGAGCATTGCTGGTCGGCCCCTGCAGGAAGTTGAAACGGATGACCCCGGCCGATCCGAACGGGTCGATGAGGTCGAGCCTGACGTTCTTGTTCTCTCCCAGGAGCTCCCAATAATCGGCCGCGGGCTGTTCCCACCAGTCGATCTCGCCGGTCTGGAGAGCCGATGCCGCAGTCGCCACATCGGGCATGACCAGCCACTCGACCCTGTCGAAATGGACAAGCTTCGGACCGGCCAGAGCGCTTGTGCGCCCGCTTTGACGGGGGACGTAATCGGCGAATTTCTCGTAGACGAGCCTGCTGCCGGGAACCCGCTCTTTGGGCAGGAAGCGATAGGGACCGCTGCCGACCATCTCCGCGACCTGAACCGTGGGCTCGGTCAGCGCCAGCCGCTCGGGCATGATCACGGCGTTGTTGGTGCCGAATTTCCCGAGCGCGTCGGGCAGCATCGGAAAGGGGAGCTTGAGCCGGAACCGAACGACGCGATCCGAAACGGCCGAAAGCTCGTCCGTGGTCGCCGCCAGCACCTGGCCGACATTGTCGCGCGCCCACCACCGCTTCAGGCTGGCGACCACGTCACGGGCGAGCACCGGTGTCCCGTCATGGAAACGCAAGCCCTCCCGCAGGGTGAGAGTCCACTGAAGGCCGTTCTGCTCCACGAGATGGCCCTCGACCATCTGCGGCTGGACGCGGTTGTGCTCGTCGGCTCCGTAGAGGGTGTCGAAGATCATCATGGCGTGATTTCGCGTGACGTAGGACACGCTCATGATCGGATCGAGGATCGCGACGTCCGATTGCGGCACGAATTTGAGAACCGAGGCGCCCTGTGCCCGCACGATGGAAGGCAGGCTCAGCGCCGATGTCATGCCGGCGAGAAATCCGCGTCTTGTGGTCATGGTCGATCCCCCCTTTTTTGATGACGATTGCCTGGTCAGGCCGTGCCGTCCCCGCAGCGTGGCGGAGTGGGCAGGTCGAGATCGAGCGGCGCGGAACTCAGCGCCTTGCCGTGCGCGTCCCGCGCCAGCGACCGGGCGATGTCACGAACGCGTTGCGCCGCCGCCAGCGGATTGGCGGCGCCCATATGGGTGACGATCCGCGCGCCGCCGGCACGGCAGGTCGGGAGGGCCGCCGGGACGCGCTGTTCCGGCAGGATGTCATAGCCCTCGTGCGGATCGGCGAGCCGAGCCTGCCGGGCCAGCGCGATCATCCGCTCGGCGAAGCATTCGAAGCGGAGATCATCGAGGCACCCATGCCGCGCGAGCGCGACGGCGGGCTCGATCCGATCCCCCGCGTAACCCGCCTCCGCACCGATCCCGATGGTTCGCATGCGGCCGAGACTGGGCCGGCGGAAACGATCTAACAATTGAAATGATTCAATCTCTGCAATAGCTTTTCTCTATGGATTTCAGCATTCGGCAAATCAGGGCCTTTGTCGCCGTCGCGCGGCTGGGCAGCTTCACCCGCGCCGCCGCGTTGCTGCATGTAGCCCAGCCGACCCTGACGGTGCAGATCAGGAAACTCGAGGAGGCTCTCGCTGTCCGGCTGTTCGACCGGACCTCGCGCTCGGTCGCGCTGACGCAGAGCGGGCGCGACATGCTGCCGGTGCTGGGGCGGCTGGTCCAGGATCTGGACGGCCTGCTCGGTGAGGTTCGCAACCAGGGCACCGGTTATCAGGGTCTGGTGCGGATCGCCGCGCTGCCCACGGCGGCCGCCGCCCTGCTGCCCAAGGCCATCAAGTCATTCCGTGCCGTGCATGCCGGGGCCGATTTCCGCATTCGTGACGTCATCGCCCGCCGCGTTCTGGCGCTCGTGGAAGCGGAGGAGGCCGATATAGGCATCACCGGCGGCCCGACGAACGCCGCCGACGTCGACGTGCTGCTCGCCATCGAGGACCGCATGCATGTCGTCTTTCCGCAGGCTCACCCCCTGGCGGAGGTGGAGACGATCACCCCGGACCTGCTCATGCGCTACCCGCTGATCATGATGGATCCCGACACCAGCGTCCGTGCCGTGGTGGAGGCGGGCTTTCACGCCGCCGGCCTGATCCCGCGGCCGGCCGGGGAGGCGACCTATATGATGACGGCCGTCGGAATGGTGCAGGCGGGGCTCGGCATCACGATCCTGCCGTCTTCAGCACAGGAGATCCGTGCCGATCCGACATTGCAGGCGCGCGCGATCGAGGCCGTTGGTTTCGTCAGGCAGATCAGCCTCGTGAAGAAGAGCGGCCGAACGCTGTCTCCGCTCGCGGCCCTCTTCGTGCGCCACTTCTGCGACATGACCACCCGCTAACGGCGGTGCCGGGGGCGGGGCGTGCGTGAGGGGGCGGGGCAAAATTTCGCTGGCCGTTGGATCAGCTCGGCATCGCACCGACCAGCGCGCGGGCAATCTCTGCCGCCGCAGATCAGGCCGGGAGATCAGGCCATGCCCGACTTGCGGCGCATCTGGAGCAATGTCCGATCCAGTCGGATCGCTCAATGGCTCCAACTCTTTGTTCTTACGCGATTTCTTCGCGCGAGCCGGTCTCCGCTCCGCGCGAAAGCGCTCTCGGCAGCGGAACATTTATCGCCTCTTAACCCTGCCGGACTAGGCCTGTGGGCGGTCAGTAAATCTCTAAAACCTGCGGTATCCGATGCCTGAGTTCGACGTTGACAGCCTGGCGCAAGATGCCGTTTCCGAGCGATTTCCAACATCCCACATCGATCGGCCCATTGGTTCCGAGACGCGCGCCGGCCAGGCGCGTGACAAGGCCGGGATCAAGACCTTGCCGGCTGTTCCGACACCCAACAGGCTCAGGCGCGCAAACCCGGTCCTGAATCCGGCGCCAGCGCAGGGGGGCCAAGTGCACGGGGGCCAAGTGCGTGGGGCTTTGGCCGGCCCTGCGGCGATCACGGCATATGGCGGCGTCGACAATCCGGCCGGGATTCCCAAATCGGAGCCAAGCCAATCCCGGCGCAGCGAGGTGCGCTATTGGCGCACGCCGGACCGCCTGCTGAAGCAGCCGGCCGAGCCGGAGATGCTTCCCTCAGCGGTGCCGGAGGCCGATCACGCTTTCCATGATGGCGAGGCCGAAGCGGCTGCGGCCCCAGTGCGGGATGACGCAGCCCCAGCGGAGGATTGCGCCCCGGCCGATGATGTCGCGGCGTCGACGCCCTTCGCCTTGATCTCCGACCACGCCTTCTGGGAGTTTCTGCCCGAAAACGGTCCGCGGGACGTCGAAGCCGAGCGGCTTGCCGACAAGATCGAGCCCGCCATTGCAGGCGTGGCGCCCTTCGGGCTCGCTGAAGCGGACCGTGTCTTGCCCCCCGAGCATGTCGCGCCCCGCAAGGGCGTCGCCATTCCCGTAGCCTTGTCTGTTCCCGTAACCTTGCCGGCAGCCGATCCCGCCGAGCGCTGGACGAGCGCGAGCCAAGCCTACACTGTGAGCGTCAAGCTATCGCCGCGGTCATGGTCCGATGCCGGCCAGGGCAGGGCCCCTGCGACCACTTCACCGGTCACGTCACTTGCCGTCCCGCTTGCCGTGGACGTCTCACCCGCCACTGATGCCATCCCCGCGGCCGGCCGCGGCATCGTCGTCACGCGCAAGACGCGCGAAATCGGGGCGGCGCAGGCAGCCAAGTCTTCTCGCATAGAGTCTTCGCGCATCGAGCCTTCTCGCGTTGAGCCCTCTCGCAGTGAGCCAACCCGCATCGTTCCAACCCGCCTTGTTGCGCAGGTGCTTTCGCCGGCCGTGCAGCCGGCCGCCTTCGAGCTGCCGCCGATCACGATTCTCGCCGAGCCGCCGCGGACGTTCGAGGCCACCGTTCCCACCGAAATCCTGCAGCAGAACGCCGGGTTTCTCGAGGGTGTGCTCGAGGATTTCAACGTCCGTGGTGAAATCGTCCAGGCCTGCCCCGGCCCGGTGGTGACGCTCTATGAGCTTGAGCCGGCGCCGGGCACGAAGTCGTCGCGGGTGATTGCGCTCGCCGACGACATCGCCCGCTCGATGAGCGCGATCGCCGCCCGCGTCGCCGTGGTCCAGGGCAAGAACGCCATCGGCATCGAATTGCCCAACGCCAAGCGCGAGACCGTCTTCCTGCGCGAATTGCTGGCCAGCCAGGATTTCGAGAGCTCCAAGCACAAGCTCGCCTTGGGTCTGGGCAAGACCATTGGCGGCGAGCCGGTGATCGTCGATCTCGCCCGCATGCCGCATCTGCTCGTCGCCGGCACTACCGGCTCGGGCAAGTCGGTGGCGATCAACACCATGATCCTGTCGCTGCTCTACCGGCTGAAGCCGGAAGAGTGCCGCCTGATCATGGTCGATCCAAAGATGCTCGAACTCTCCGTCTATGACGGCATTCCCCATCTGCTCACGCCCGTCGTCACCGACCCGAAGAAGGCGGTCGTGGCGCTGAAATGGGCGGTGCGCGAGATGGAGGAGCGCTACAAGAAGATGTCGAAGGTCTCGGTGCGCAACATCGACGGCTTCAACGCCCGCGTCGGCGAGGCGAAGGCGGCCGGCGAGGTCATCACCCGCACCGTGCAGACCGGCTTCGACAAGCATTCCGGCGAGGCGATCTATGAGGAGGAGGTCATGGACCTCGAGCCTCTGCCCTATATCGTCGTCATCGTCGACGAGATGGCCGATCTGATGATGGTCGCCGGCAAGGAGATCGAGGGCACGATCCAGCGCCTGGCCCAGATGGCGCGTGCGGCCGGCATCCATGTCGTGCTGGCGACGCAGCGCCCCTCCGTCGACGTCATCACCGGCACGATCAAGGCGAACTTCCCGACCCGGATCTCCTTCCAGGTCACCTCCAAGATCGACTCGCGCACGATCCTGGGCGAGCAGGGCGCCGAGCAGCTGCTCGGCCAGGGCGACATGCTCTACATGGCCGGCGGCGGGCGCATCACCCGCGTCCACGGCCCCTTCGTTTCCGACGCCGAGGTCGAGAAGGTCGTCGCCCACCTGAAGACGCAAGGGCGGCCGCAATATCTCGAAGCCGTCACCTCCGAGGAGGAGGAGGGCGCAGCTGAGGGCGAGGACGGCGCGGTCTTCGACAAGAGCGCGATGGGCCAGGCCGAGAGCGACGACCCTTACGACCAGGCTGTGGCGGTGGTGCTGCGCGACAAGAAGGCCTCGACCTCCTATATCCAGCGCCGCCTCCAGATCGGCTACAACCGCGCTGCCTCGATCATGGAGCGGATGGAGAACGAAGGCATCGTCGGCCCCGCCAACCACGCCGGCAAACGTGAGATCCTGGTCGAAACCGGCAGGGCTCGCGAAGACGAGGATTGAACGCCGGCGTTGCGGCCTCAAATCGCCACGAGAGCGCTGCGACAGCAGGCGTGTGATAGCGTGCTGTTCATCCCCCGCTCTTCCCTGAGGGGAAAGCACGCACAGACAAGCGCGGGGAACCCTCTCCCGTAGGGAGAGGGCAGGGTGAGGGGTCGGCCGTTTGACGCTTTGGCCGCGACCTCACCGCTGCGCCGCTGTGAGGTTTTTACGCAACTGGTCCGGGGGCCTACACCTCACCCCTGCCCCTCTCACTGAACCCGGGTATACCCGGGTTCAGCACTTGGAGTGTCGAAGTCGGGTAGACCCGACTTCGATGCAGGAGAGGGGTTCCCCGCGCGCTGCCTGTAGAGGTTCAGGCATGGATCGCGGGTCTGCGCGGAGTTTACCTTGGGCCGATCGAAGATCGGACCCGGGGGCTTCGCCCAGGATGACGTCCTAGCCGTCATGCTCGCCCTTGTGGCGAGCATCCACGTCTTGAACACGATCCTCGACCAGCGAAGACGTGGATGGTCGGGACAAGCCCGACCATGACGGATGTTACGAACGGTCCGTGCCTCAGCGACTCATGGCCGCGGCGCCGCCGTCTTTCCGGGGCGATCCGAAGGATCGAGCCCGGAACCCAGAACCGATGCCGCTGCTTGAGAAGAGGTAGCCGGCTCGCGTCACGACGACGGGCATCGGCTCTGGGTTCCGGGCCCATGGCTGCGCCATGTCCCGGAATGACGGCAGAGAATAACGCCATCGCTCAGCGCTCAAGGCCGCCAGTATAAGCGCTGGAATCCTTCAAACACGCGCGGACTAGCTCATGCATCCCGCCTCAATGATGAGCTCCTGAACCGGCAAGCGGACATACCGCGTCGAAGGCGCGCCCGCCGCAACGCCCAGCCTGAAGACGTTGACGAGCCGGCGTCCCGCGGGAACGCGCATGTTGCGCGACCAGCATCCGGTTCGCCTCGGGCCAATCGGCCAGAACCGAGACCGGGCAGGCGGCGAGGCCAAGTCGCTCGATCGTCAGCCAGGCGCGGTAGAAGGCCTGGCCTGTCTCGAGCGGATCCTCCCTGGCGGGGCGGTGAAACAGCGCGATAGCGCCCGATGCGGTCTTGGCGCGCTCGCTCGTGAGCATCGCGTCAGGCGGCCAGCGCGGCGGAGCGTTCGCGCACCAGGCGCGTGACGCCGGCGAAGTCGAGCTTGCCCGAGCCGAGCACCGGCACGGCCGGCACGACCAGGACCTCGGCGGGGACCATCAATTCGGAGGCGCCCTTGCTCTTGGCATGGGCCTGGAAGGCCGCCTTGGTCGCGTCGCGCTGGGCCGTGACCAGCACCAGGCGCTCGCCCTTGCGCGCATCGGGCAGGCTCGCCACGGCCGAGAGCGCATCGGGCCAGAGCTCGGCCGCCAGGGTCTCGATCGCGGCGAGCGAGACCATTTCGCCGGCGATCTTGGCGAAGCGCTTGGCGCGGCCCTTGATCACGACGAAGCCGTCCTTGTCGATGGTGACGATGTCGCCGGTGTCGTGCCAGCCATCGACCGGGGGTTCCAGCATGCCGGGATTCTCGGCGCGCAGATAGCCCAGCATGATATTGGGGCCGCGCACATGCAGGCGCCCGCCCTCATCGACGCCGGGAACCTGTTCGAGCCTGGCTTCCATGCCCGGCATGATCCGCCCGACAGTGCCGAAGCGGTTGAACATCGGCGTGTTGATCGCCAGCACCGGCGCGGTCTCGGTGACGCCGTAGCCTTCCAGGATGCGAACGCCGAACTTCTCCATATAGATCCGGCGCGTCGCCTCCTTCACCGGCTCGGCCCCGGCCAGGATGTAGCGCAGCGAGCGCAGATCATAGGGGTGCGCCGCCCGGGCATAGCCGGAGAGGAAGGTGTCGGTGCCGAACAGGATGGTGGCGTTGGAGCCGTAGACCAGCTCCGGCACCAGCCGGTAATGCAGCGGCGAGGGATAGAGATAGACCGGCACGCCCGAGACCAGCGGCAGCACGAGGCCGACCGTCAGGCCGAAGGAATGGAACACCGGCAGCACGTTGAAGACCTTGTCGCGCCGGCCGAAATCGATCCGCGCCGCGGCCTGGGCCGTGTTGGCGAGCATGTTGGCATGGGAGAGGACGACGCCCTTGGGCGTCCCCTCCGAGCCCGATGTGAACAGGATCGCGGCCCGGTCCTGCCCTTTCGAGGCAAGGATCGGCCGGCCATGGCGCCACAGGGCCTTGAGCTTGTCGCTGGTCGAAACCGTGGCGCGGACATCCTCCAGATAGACGATCGCGACGGTCTCCCTGAGCGCCTCGACCAGCGGCCCCATCCGGCCCTTCTCGACGAAGGCGCGCGAGGTCACGATCGTACCGATCTCGGCCGCCTTGCAGGCCGCCGCGATATTGGTGGCGCCGGCAGTGAAGTTGATCATCGCCGGCACGCGGGCCGCCGAGAGCAAGCCGAGCAGCGTCACCGCCGCGCCATTGGCATTGGGCAGCATCACGCCGAGCGCTTCGCCCGGCTTTGCCAGCGGGGCGAGCTTGCGGCCGAGCACCTCGGCGCCGATCAGCAGGCGCTTATAGGTCAGTGAGCCGGTGATCGGATCCTCGACCGCGACGCGGCCCATGCCATGGACCTTCGCGGCCTCGACGACGGCCTCGAAGACGCTGCGGTCGATATCCGTGGTCTTGAAGATCAGGTCCGACATGATCTGGTAGAGCGCGGCCCCCGCCGCCTGGCGGCGCGCCTTGCCCTTCAATTCCTCGGCAACGCTGAGCGCGACCGGCTCCAGGATGGTGACGCGCACCTTCGGGAACCAGCGGCGGCGGACCTGCTCGCGGGTCAATCGCGAGAACACGGTCGCCTCCAGCCCCTCGATGCGAACCGGCACGACCATGGCGCCGGATTTCTCGGCGATCATGGCGGCGCCGTCATAGACCTTCATCAGGCTGCCGGTGACGGTGAGGCGGCCTTCCGGGAAGATGATCAGGCTCTCGCCTGATTTCACCGCATTGATCAGCGAGCGCGTCGCCAGCGGGCGCGTCGGGTCGAGCGGCATGGCGCGCGTCAGCTTCAGGAAGGGCTTGACCCACCAGCGCTGGGCGATGCCGTGGTCGATGGCGAAGACCGGGTCCTTGTCGAGGATCGAGAGCGCCAGCGCCGCATCGAGGAAGCTGACATGGTTCAGCGCGATGATCGCATTGGGGCCGGCCTTGCCGATGTTCTCCTGGCCGGTGATCTCGAGCCGGTAGAAAGCGCGCAGCAGGATCGAGAGGAAATCGCGCAGCGGATTGGTCGGCAGCGTCCTGAAGATCCAGATGGCAGCGGCGAGCGTGCCCGCGCCGATGATCAGGAAGAGCTGCGACAGGCTCAAGCCCGCAGCCTGCAGCAGCGCGACGACGACGGCGCCCGCGACCATGAAGGCAGCCGAGAGCACATTGGCGGCGGCGATGATGCGCGCGCGTTTCTCGGCCGGGGCCCAGACCTGCATCGCGGCGAAGGAGGGCACGATGAAGACGCCGCCGGCGATGGCGAGGCCGACGAGATCGATGCCGGCGCGCCAGGCCAGGCCGTCCACGAAGAAGGCGGCGACATCGCGCGCCGGCTGATGCGCCACCACGCCGGAGATCGCCCAGCCGAGATCGAGCGCGAACAGGCCCATGACGAGGCAGGCGACCGGCACCGGCAGGAGCACGATCCGCCCGCTCGACAGGAAGGAGCCGATGCCCGAACCGACCGCAATCGCGATGGCGAAGAGACCGAGATAGACGCTGACCACGAGTTCGGTGCCGCCCATGCCGTTCTTGACCAGCGAGGGCAGCAGCGACATCACCACCGCCCCGATCAGCCAGAACAGGCTGACCATGACGCCGGTGCGCCAGAGCCGGGCATCGGCCCAGAGATCCTTGAGCAACCCGCCGGTCGAGCGGAAGATATTGGCGTCGATCGCGAGTTCGGGAGCGGCGGCCTCGGTCTTCGGGATAAACAGGGTCGCAACCCAGCACGCGAGCGCAAAGACCATGATCAGGGCGCTGAGCGAGGCGACATTGCCGCCCTCCCGCGCCGTCAGGCCGCCTGCGACGGTGCCGAGCAGGATCGCGATGAAGGTCGCGCCCTCGATCAGCGCATTGGCCGTCGGCAGCTCCTCGCGCCTGAGGTGATCGGGCAGGATGCCGTATTTGATCGGGCCAAACAGCGCCGCGATGATGCCGAAGGCCGCCAGCGCCACGAACAGCACTGGCACCGATTGCAGCATGAAGCCCACAACCGCGATCCCGGATGCGCCGATTTCGGCGAGCTTCAAGCGGCGTGCGATCAGCGCCTTGTCGAAGCGGTCGGCCATTTGGCCGCCGAGGCCCGAGAGCAGGAAGAACGGCGCGATGAAGATGCCGCCGGCGAGCGTTACCAAGGCTTCGCCATGCGAGCCGGCGAGCTTGTAGAGGATGATGAAGACGAGCGCGTTCTTGAGGAAATTATCGTTGAAGGCGGAGAAGAACTGCGCCCAGAACAACGGCGCGAAGCGCCGCTTCAGCATCAAACTATCGGTCATGGCTTGCTCGCGTTGCGTTCGAGGGAGGGTTGCATCGCCATGGGAAAACAATCGTTTCACGCGAATGGCGATGCGGTTTCTCGGTTAAGTCGCACTTACCGGCGCGCCGGAGTTTTGCGCGATCGGGCGGCTCAGAGCCCGTTTGGACATTCGAGCCCTCATCCTGGGGAGCCTGGCCGATAGCGTCGGCAAGGATTTCAGTCGGCTGGAGTTTCGGGAAACGCGCCGTCATCCCGGGCGACCGCAGGGAGACCCGGGATCCATTCCGGAACCTCACCTGCAAGCGCTCCGGCATGGATCCCGGATCGGCGCCGCTGACGCGGCTTGTCCGGGATGACGGCGCGTTTTTCCGCGATATTCGAGCTTTTGAGAACAGCGGCATCGTTATCGGCCACCCTCTGAGGCGCCGTGTGAGCGGCGTCTCGAAGGGCGAGGGCCAGACCGTCCCTCAGAGCGCCGGCTTGCCGACATCCATCAGCAGGCGCTCGGTGCGCGCATCCTCGATGCGGTTCACCAGCCGCGAGGCCTCGTGCATGTCGCGCACCGTCTTGGTCATGGTCACGCAGGACTGGACGAGCATGATCGCGCCCATGCCGAGATAGCCCTTGGCCCACCAGTCGAGCGGCAGGAACAGGATGCCGGTGCCGACCATGACGGCGGCGGTGAAGAACGAGGCATAGGTGAAGCTGACCCAGGCGCCGCTATGGGGTTGGGAATTCTGGTTCATCGAAGATCTCCGTGCGTGAGAGGGCAGTGGTGATTGGTCAGGCGGTCGCGGCGGACTGGCCGCGCAGGCGGGCGAGCACGTCATCGGCGGTCGGCTTCAGTCGCGGGCCGTAGCCGCGCGCGGCGAGCTTCTCCGTGACCGAGATTGTGGCCGCGCCGTCGAGTTCATCGAGCGCGAGATCGGCCGCCTCGGCTTGAATCTGGCGCTCGCGCAACCGCTTCAGCGTCTGCTCGGCCTCTCCAAGCGTCGCCTCATGGGGCCGGGCGGCTTCCGTCCGGCCGCGGCGCATCTCGCGCACCGCCTCCGAGGCCCGCGCCAAGCGCCGGCCGCGATCGAGCTCGGCGATGCGCGCCTGGGCCTGGGCGAGATGGCGCCGCAGCCGCAGGATCTCCGTGGCGAAGAGAGCCTGCGCCGCGGCAGCGGCATCGCGATCGGCCTCCAGCGCAGCGATGGCCTCGGCGCCCTCGCGGGCCAGGATCTCGTCGCCGGCAGCAAGCGCCGCGCCGACCCGGTGCTCCAGATCGACGACCCGGCCTTTGGTCGCAGCAAAGCGGGCGCTCTCCTGCTGGTCCTGGGCGATCGCCACGGCGAGCGCCTTCTTGGCCCGGTCGAAGGCGGCGGTCGCATCGCGCAGCTGCTGGTCGAGGATCAATAGCGCGTTGCGGTCGGCGATGGCTTCACCCGCCTCGGCGACGCTGCCGCGGAAGAGGGTCACAAACATCTTGAACATGGCTGGCACTCCGTTATGAACGTTGTTCACGACGATAGGCATGACACGAACTTGAACGCCGTTCAAGGCATATTTTGAACGTTGTTCAAAACTAGGGTGGAGCATGGTCAAGACGACGGAACGCCGCGAGCGGCAGCGCGAGGCCCTGGTGCTGGCGGCCGAGCGCGCCATTGCCGAGAGGGGGCTTGCCGGCCTCAAGGCGCGCGAGCTGGCGAGCGAAGTGGGCTGCGCGCTGGGGGCGATCTACAATCTCGTCCAGGATATGGACGAGCTCGTGCTGCGCGTCGGTTCGCGAACGCTGGCACGGCTCGACGCCGCTTTGGCGCAGGCGACGCAAGGCCGCCGCTTGGATTCCACGGAAGAGGCGAGCGCCCAGCTGGTCGCGATCGCGCAGGCTTACTGCGCCTTCGCGCGCGGGAACCTGCAGCTCTGGCGCACCCTGTTCGAGCATCGCATGGCGGAAGGCGCGATCGTGCCGGACTGGGCGATCGACGAGCAGATGACGATGTTCCGCTACATCCTGGCGCCGCTGCAGCGGCTCCAGCCCCAGGCTGGCGAGCCCGATCTTGTCCTGTTGAGCCGAACCCTGTTCTCAGCCGTCCACGGCGTCGTCATGCTCGGGCTCGAGGAGAAGCTCGTGGCGGTGCCGCAGCGCGAGCTCGACCGGCAGGTCGAGCGGCTGGTGGAGCTCGTTTGCCTGGGGCTTGCGAGCCAGATGCTGCGCGCGATGCCCTCGCGAGCAAGGAGTTGAGGGGCTGTTGTGAGTGCAGATTCGCCTAGCCTCAAGGACGGCTGACATGTCGCCGAATCCTCGCTCCGGCCAGTGAGGCCGGCTGTTTCGGTGTAACACCGATGGTTGTGTTTGCTGGCGAGGGGGCGGATTGACGGAAATGCTGGGATTTCAGCGAATTTGTCGAAAATGCGCCAAAATAGCCATCTTCACTTTCCACCTCCGCGTCAGGGCAACGAAGACGCCGAAATATGAAACATTTGCGAAAAGCGGATGCCTTTGAAAAAACAGATTACCCTTGCGGACCGCAGCCTTCTATTCTCGCATAGGTAGTGAATCGAGGGTGGCCGCCGGAATGATGTTGTCATTGGTTCGGGCCGGCTGGCCTGATGGAACCGCTGCTGTTGCGTCAGTGGCGGAGCGCAGTTTTGGCTTTGGAGCCGAAGCGATCTGATGCGTATTGCGCTGGTCTTTGCGGCGGTTGGATTGCTCGCCGTCGTGCCGATGCAACTTTTCGGTGGTTCTTAATTTTATGAGTCAGAGGGCGTGGAGGGCCTTGGTGGGTGCTGCAGCTTTCGCTGGCGTTATCAATCTGCTTGGCCTCGCTGGCCCGTTGTTCATGCTGGAAATCTACGACCGCGTGTTACAAAGCCGGAGTCTTTCGACTTTGGGCGCGCTTCTATTGTTGATTGAATTCGATAAAACTATGATAGGCCGATGAATAATGAAATCATTTACAAGATTAACATTGGCTGCCGCCGTCGTGCTTGTTCCGCTTTCTCTTGGTGGATTGAATGCTACGGGACTGTGTATATCCCAACTTCGTTACGTTCCTGGGGATGAATTCCTGCAAAACGCTATTTTTTATCGAGCGAAATACATGAGGGGCATGTCACAAGATCCAGGAATGGAGGACATATCTCGATATCTTAAAAATAATCCAAAGTGCTGTCGCCTTGAAAGTTCATCGGAATTTTTCAGCAATTCGTTTTTTTCATATATATTCGGATACAATAAGCGATGGGTTCACATAATACATCCGCTTGCTGATAAATTACGAAATGACAATGAAGGGCAATTTTCGGATGTTTACATATCTTTAGACAATTGCGGCACCGCTACGGGTCAGATTGGACAACTTTATTCTCGCGGACCATCGGAAATAAACTGACGTATCGGGAGATTGCCTATGACGTACAATTGGCAAGACTTGACTCCTACGACGATTACTAATCTATTTCTTTATGGAACAGAGACCCCGCCCACCGATTTGATTAGCAACGCGCTTATCCGCCCTCCGGAGACCAAAACGACGATCAAGGTCGACGCCGTCTCGTTCATGACTTCCGGGCCAGGTCGATTTGCAAACGCGGCGCTGTCGCCGGTAGTCGGGGCTTTTTTCGATTCTGTCTTGCCCGTGTTTCAGGAAACTGGAGTTCGGCGAGAATACTCCCGCGATGCGATGGCTTCTCTTCTCGGATCAGAAGCCAAGTTTAGTATTACGGTGACAGTTTACTAATTACTCCGCACTGCTACCGTGCGCGCATGACCCGTCTCGCCCGCCTCGTGGTTCCTAGCCTTGCCCATCATGTCACGCAGCGCGGGAACCGGCGCGAGCGCGTGTTCTTCGGGGACGACGACTACGAGGCCTATATCGGGCTCCTGAAGGCCTATGCGCCCAAATCCGGTACGCGGCTGATCGCCTGGTGCCTGATGCCGAACCACGTCCATCTCCTGGCTGTTCCCGAGACGCCCGATGGCCTGCGCGCTCTGCTCGGCGAGGCGCATCGCCGCTACACGGCGCGGATCAATGCCCGCAACCGCTGGACCGGGCACCTCTGGCAGGGGCGCTTCGGTTCGGTCGTCATGGACGAGGGCCACCTTGCCCATGCTGTGCGCTATGTCAGCCTCAATCCGGTGCGGGCCCGCCTCGTCGCCCGGGCTGAAGAATGGCCGTGGTCGAGCGTCCGCGCCCATCTGAGCGGGGATGCCGATGGCCTGACCGATCTCGGGCCGGTGCTGGAGCGCTTTCCCGATTTCGCCAGCCTGCTGGAGACAGAAGAGGACGCGGCTGCGGCCAATGCCCTTCGCCTGGCGGAGACGACCGGCCGTCCACTGGGCGCGCCGTCGTGGATCGCTACGCTTGAAACGGCGGCCGGCCGCGCGCTTGCGCCGCAAAAGCGCGGGCCCAAGCCAAAATTAAGTAAACTGTCGCCGTAATTGCTGGTCGAAACCGGCAGGGCCCGCGAAGACGAGGATTGAACGAAGGCGTTGCGGCCTCAAAGGGCATCGAGAGCGCTGCGGCAGCGGGTGTGCGATCGCGAGCGGCGGCGTCAAGTGCAACGCTGCGCTTAGGGCCCGTTTGGAACCTCCAGCCCTCATCCTGAGGAGCCGCGAAGCGGCGTCTCGAAGGATGCTCCAGCTTGCGGGGAGCCTCCTGGAGCATCCTTGGACCTTCCCGTTCAAGCTCTGTCGGCTGATGCGATCGCCGATCTGTCCGGAACACTCGGAATCAACGGTCCCCTGTCCGCCCTCCAGATCCGGCAGGGTCTCGATCGATAGATTCGCGGGGAGGGCTGCACCTCGCGAGCGCGGCGGTGAGGCTCTGTTGTGAGCGCGGACACGCCCCACTCCAACGATGGTTCGCGTGTCGCCGACTCCTCATCCTGGCCAGCGAGGCCGGTTGTATCGATGCGACACCGACGGTTGTGTTTACTGGCGACTGGGCGGAACGACGGAAATGCTGGAATTTCAGCGAATTTGTCGAAAATGCGCTGAAACAGCCGTCTTCACTTTCCGTCTCTGCGTTGGCGCACCAAAGACGCCGAAATATGAAACATTTGGGAAAAGTCGACGCCCTTGAAAAAACACATTGCCCTTGCGGCCCGCCGCCTCTTATTCTCGCATAGGTAGCGAATCGAGGGCGGCCGCCGGAATGATGTTGTCATGGGTTCGGGCCGGCTGGCCTGATGGAGCCGCTGCTGTTGCGTCAGTGGCGGAGCGCAGTTTTGGCTCTGGGGGCGAAGCGATCTGATGCGTATTGCGGTGGTCCTTGCGGCGGGGGGATGCGTTGGTCGCGCCTGCTCGCTAGCACTCGTAAGGGTTGAAATGCGAGGTCGAGTGAGAATGAATTCTTGGCAATCCCATTCCGTCGCCACGCCGGTCGAGCACACAACGCTCATGTGGCGGCGACAGGCGCTGTGAAGAAATTCATTCGTATCCTGGCCGCGCTCACAGTGGCGACCCTGCTGGTTCCGTTTGTATGGCTCGCAGCTGCGGCCATGGAAGAACTCGCGAATAGCTGGACCTATCGCTACCGATTGACGCTGTCGGTTTTGGCGGATGGCATGATGCATACCGGCACGGCAGTGGTTCAAGTTCGCGTCACGCGAAAATCCGGCATGCTTCCCCAAACCCGTGGTGTCTCGACGAGCGTGTCGGGCGAGGCGGTAGCAGTGAACCTTGGCCCCCGTGGCGTGCTGTTTGCGCTGTTGAAAGATATTGAGCGGCCATTCAAGCCCATCAGGATGTGGCGCTCCTCTCCAGACGAAATCGTTCAGTCAGCCTTCCCGCGCGCGGATGACGACAAAAGCGACGAGGGGCTGCCGCGTTCGCTGGAGCGTTATGCTCGTGCTGGCGAAACCAGAGAGTTGCAACCCGAGCAGCTCCCGCTTCTCGTCAGATTTCGCGACATGAGCGACTCCAGAACAGTCGAGCGGGTTGATCCGAACGCCTTGGAGGCGTCGTTTGGACCGGGCGTACGCCTGACCAGGGCGACGATCGAGACCGTGCCTGTCGGCATGCTGTCATATCTGCCTTTTGGCTGGGCCGGGCCACAATGGCTCACAGGCGTACCGGTAACGCGGCATATGCTGAGGCAAAAGCTGCCATGGCTGTCGTCAATCCCAGAACATTACCTGATTGAAGCGTCTGGGCGTACCGGCGAACCTTATCTGAATTTTACGACGCATGGCGATTTCATTAAGGAGTACCATACGGGATGATGGTGTTCAGCGCCCGGTCGAATCCGGATTCAGGAGAATAAATGCCCCGTGGGTCAATTGATCGGGCTTGGAGCAATCCGCGATCTCAAGCCTCTAATGCTCGCCTTGATGGAGGCGCATGATGACAGGGTATATTTTTTCACGTGCGTCAGCTGCCGCTGCACTGCTGTTTCTCTCGCTAAGCGAAACGCTACCCGCAAGGTCAAATACCATTTATTCTTATTTCCAAGACATCAAAAATGTTTGTTCTCAGATAGAAATTTACCCGCCTACAGCCGATCAAACGCTAATTAGCTCCGTGAAACGCATCACTAACTCTGAGATTTTAAGCATCTCTCGTAGCCGCAATTTGAACGTAAAATTTGAAGAAGGCAACCAGTGTTCTTCCAAATCTCAAGATCGCGGCAATCTAAAGGTTGTTTATACAATCTCAGTTGAGCCTGTTCCGGGCACCCAATTGCAGGCTCTGTCATCGATGGTCGAGTTATATTCTACTCATATCGAAGGCAGACTTCAGCGCGTGGCGCCTCCGAAAGTCTCTTTCTGCGCGACCAGCGACGCGCTTGCATCATGCATATCTAAAGAAATAATAGAATTATCAGAGATCTATGTTTTGGAAGGCCTAACAAGATCTATGTTATCTACTAGTGGGGGGAATCCATGACAAATGCTGCGCAGAATATTTCGGGATTACTCACCGGAAGCAAGTGGAATAATAGTACTATTACGTTTTCATTCCTAACGGAGATGCCGCTGTACCAGTCGGACGTTACGCCTGCATCTGGACAACCTATTCTTTTTTCTGAGCAGCAGAAATCAGCTATACGTGCGTTATTTGATCAGATCGCAAAGATTATCAATGTCACATTTGTCGAAGTAATACAAGATAACTCAACGGGTTCTATAGGCGATATAGCTTTTGGATTGAGCCCCAATATTCCTCATCCCACTGCTCCAGCGATAGCAAATCTGAACCTCAATTCTCCGGGCGCCGGAGGGGATATTTGGTTTAAGGATAATTTTAATGGGGGCAATACTCAAGGGTTCCGTTCCACAGTTCTCCACGAGATTGGCCATGCATTGGGCTTGGCTCATCCTGATTCTTCGCTCGACGCCTCAAGTAGAAGATATACTGTAGAGGCGTATTCATCAGACGGGCTGGTTGATTCAAATGGGAGTGCCTATCTTCCCGACAAATTACAATTGTATGATATTAGCGCTCTGCAGTACTTGTACGGATCAGCGTCAAATAATACTGAAAATAATACTTATAGTTATGCAGGTAATGTTTTAGAATCAATTTGGGATACCGGAGGCATAGACACACTCTCTGCGCAAGGGCTGACCTCCGAGGTCGTCCTTAATCTAAATGATACAGCTTTTAGTTCGATCGGGCCTTGGCCGAATCGGGGGCTTAACGCGGTTGAGGGGCCAGCCAAGAATATTTCAATCGCAAAGAATGTCGAGATCGAGAATGCTACTGGAGGTTCGGCGAACGACCTCATAATCGGTAATGAACTTAAAAATGAGCTTAAGGGAGGGGCGGGTAATGATGTCATTTTCGGTGATGAAGTGGAGGCTCGCCGACAGTTAGGAGACGGTGGTCCGTTCCGTGGCTGGCTTCTAGGCGACGACCTGCTGGAGGTGAAAAGCTACCAGGCAGCTGGCACCACGGATGCTCAAGACAACGATAAAATACTTGGCGAAGCGGGTGAGGATTGGGTATTTGCAGGGCGCGGCGACGATGAAGTCGACGGAGGAGCCGGTAACGATTTTCTGGATGGCGGTGCTGAATCGGACACCGCTGTATACGACGGTATCACAGGCGAGATTACGCTCCGCTTGAAACCGCAGGGCGAGGTACCTCAGGGGGTTAAACCTGATGGATCTCCAGTTCTAACGGTGGAGTTCACTCGGTCCGGCCAATCCGGCGCTGAAATAGATCAAATTCGCAACTTTGAAACAGCTCGCTTCGGTGATGGTACGAGTTCAATTCATCTGAAATTATTTGAGGAGATGGGCGGTGAAAACAACAAAATCATAAAAGTCGATGCCGGAAGCGGCTCCGAAGACAAGTTGGATTTGAGCGGGATCACTAGCAAGGGGGTTCATCTTGATGGAGGAGATACATTAAAATTCGGGGGCTTGGAGTTCTCAGGTTTTGAGAAATTCGTTCTGACGGCGGAAGCCGATACGTTTAGTGCCACAAGTGCAACGAAGGCCGTCGATGTAAATGGTGGCGGTGGAGACGACAATCTGGAAGGCGGCGGCGCCGACGATATTCTCGCTGGCGGCGACGGGAACGATACCCTGAATGGCGGCGAAGGACAGAATAAACTATCCGGCGGCGATGGGAATGACGAATTAAGAGGTGGCACGGAAGGTAACGTTTTTGACGGTGGGGCCGGCTCTGATAGCTTCCATGTTAATCCTTCGGATAGAGTTCTGGATAGTGGCGTAGATGATAAATTGTATTTAGGTGATATGAACGTTACGAAAGTCAAAGTATTATCTGTTGGTAGAGAGTATGCTGACTTTCCTACTGATCAGTATCTAGCTGGTTATAACGGATTCTACCTCGGATATACCACTCCTGAATTTGCAAGTGGTCGGGATGCATTTTCTAGGGGGCCAATATTCATTCATTCCCAGGATAACCTATTCATTTACGGTCCCGGTGGAGCGGTCGCTGTTCTTTCGGATTACGCTTCCGGGGATTTCGGCCTGAAGACCGCTGCCGACATGAGCTACGTGGAGACTGCGCGTGCAGATTATGATTCACGCCCTCACCATACCAACTCGAATTTTTTCGTTACACCCTATCTTAAATTGCTTGCGTACTCTGTTAAGATCAATGCCAGGTTGAGCGATGCCAATCCTGATAATGACGATCTTGCCCTAGATGCCGCTGATCAGGCGTACGTCGACTCACTATTCGGCATTTCCGGCGAGGCGAGACAGAGCCGAGCCGCCGCTACAGGAAGCGCTTCGGATGATAGCCTCAACTTTGCGCAGGAAGATTCAATGGGTTTCCATCAGGAGACCTCGCTTGCGACAAATGTTGTGCCAACTCAAGTAGCTGGTACTGCCGCGTTCGAAGTGCTGCAGGGGACAGAGGGAAATGATGAGATCAGCGGCGGCGGCGGCATCGATCTGTTGATTGGCGGAGGCGGGTCCGATACATATTTGTATCGCCCAGTAGATGGCTCTTATTATATTGCGGAGAGCGCGTCAGGAGGTGGCGAGGCCGACGTACTGCAGTTTCAAAGTTTGAATTCCGCAGACATCGAGTTTGTTATGTCTGGATCGGATCTCATATTATTTGCTCGAACGTTCGACGACCCGGCCACACATGTTTATGGCGTAGATCGGAATATCTTCATATTTGATCAGTTCTCGGGCGACGGCGAGAGCGGTATTGAGCAAATCATTTTTGCAGATGGCACCATCTGGGATCGCGCTCAGATCGCCGCGCGAGCCGCCAGCACCGAAAATCACGCGCCAACAGATCTTTTGTGGAGTGGATCTGCTGTTACAGAAGTATCTTTGAGAGATCGTTTTGTTGGTCAGGCACTTGGGAAGGACCCGGACGGCACCCACAGCGCGTACTATTACCTCACTAATGATGCGAATGGGCGGTTTCGGATTACGGCTGATGGGTATGTCTATGCAGTAGCCGGCGCTGATATAGACTTCGAAACCGCATCGTCCCACGAAATTACCGTTGGCATAAGCGACAGCGGCGGGCTCACTTTCGAAAAGTCCTTTACGATCTCGGTCGCAAACGGTCCCGAAATCGTCGGTACGTCAAGTGGCGATAATCTCACAGGAACCGCGGCGGGCGAAGTTATATATGGACGCGATGGCAATGACCGAATTGATGGCGGGGGCGGTGACGACAGTTTGGCCGGCGGCTCAGGTAACGATGTTTACGTGTTTGGAGACGCATTCGGGAACGACTTTGTTTTTGAGAACTACGACGCTACGGCGATCGATGCCATTGAATTCGGCGCTGGCGTGGCACCTGCTGACCTGATTCTCAAGCGTGTCGGCGATAATATCCGGATAGCTCTCCCCTCTGGGGCAAGCATTGAGATCCATGGCCAGTTCGCTGCGGAAGGGCCGCGGATTCAGGAGTTCCGCTTTGCGGACCTCACAATTTGGACGGCACTCGATATTCAAAAGGCCTATCTGCAACAAGCCGGCACCGACGGTAACGACTATCTGGTCGGCTTTGATGCCGACGACGTTTTTAATGTGGGCGCTGGTGACGACGATGTTTTTGCGGGAGAGGGTGATGATAACGTCGATGGCGGTGCTGGTGATGATGTTCTGTCCGGAGGCGGCGGAAGCGATGCAATTATAGGTGGTGTTGGAGACGACCAGCTCAGCGGAGGCGAGGGCGCGGACCTCTTTGTGTTTGAACCCGGTTTCGGAAAAGACGTCATTAGCGACTTCTCTCCCCACCAGCGACAGGGACAGGTGTACGATCCTGACGGTGACAAACTCGTTTTTGATAGAGCCGTTTTTAAAAATTTTTCAGAGGTAATGTCTGCCGCAATCCAAGCCGGTCCTAATACAATTATTTACGTTGACAATGACAATTACATTACCCTGAATTGGGTAAAAACCAGTGACCTTACTGAGGATGATTTTGATTTCGTGGGTGAAGAGCCCACCTGGGACGCGACGATCATCGGGACTACCGCATCGGAGACGATCGAGGGCACAGCGATTGAGGACATCATCTTCGGCAAGGAGGGAGATGACACAATCAGCGGCAGCGCGGGCGGCGACGTCTACATCTACCGCTCCGGCGACGGCAGCGACACGATCAACGACGGTGCCGGCTACACCGACAATGTCGACGTGCTGCGCTTCACCAACCTCAACGCCAGCGACCTGTCGCTGACGCGGGCGGGCGACGATCTCAAGATCACAGTCATTCCGACCGGTGAGGTGATCACCGTCGCCATGCAGTTCTACTCAACCACCGAGAGCTGGGGCATCGAGCGCTTCGACTTCGCCGACGGCACGAGCTGGGATCTCGCGACCATCAACGCAAATGCGGCTATCGACCCAACGGGCGATGCCACTGTCATCGGCACGCAGGCCGGAGAGACGGTCCTGGGTACGGCAATCGAGGACATTATCTTTGCCAAGGAGGGCGACGATGTAATCACCGGCGGCGCCGGTGGCGACGTCTACATCTACCGCTCAGTGGACGGCAGCGACACGATCGCGGACGAAGCCGGATACACCGACAATGTCGACGTGTTGCGCTTCACCGACCTCAACGCCAGCGATCTCAGCCTGACGCGGGTGGGCGACACGCTGAAGATCGCAATCATACCTACTGGCGAGCTGATTACAGTCGAGCGACAGTTCTACTCGACTGAGGAGAACTGGGGCATCGAGCGCTTCGACTTTGCCGACGGCACGAGCTGGGATCTCACGACGATCAATGCCAATGCTGCGGCTGGCCCCACGGGGGATGCGACGATCGTCGGAACATCAGCCGGAGAAGTGATTGCAGGCACCGGGGTAGAGGACATCATCTTCGGCAAGGAAGGCGACGATCAGATCACCGGCAGCGCCGGCGGCGACATCTACATCTACCGCAGTGGCGACGGTAGCGACACGATCGATGACCTGGCAGGGTACACCGACAATGTTGACGTGCTGCGATTGACCGATCTCAACGCGGCCGACATCAGCCTTGTTCGAGATGGTGACAAGCTGAAGGTGACCGTGACCTCGACGGGAGAGGTCATCACTATCGACCATCAGTTCTACTCGACGACCGAGAACTGGGGCATCGAGCGCTTTGACTTCGCCGACGGCACGAGCTGGGATTTGGCGACCATCAATGCCAGTGCAGTGGTGGATCCCAATGGGGCGCCGACTGTGGTCGGAACCTCGGGCAATGACATCCTCGTAGGTTCGGCCGGAGTTGACGTGATCCTTGGCGACACCGGCGATGATGAGATCACCGGCGGCGCCGGCAACGACACGCTGGACGGCGGCGCCGGAGCTGACACGCTCATCGGCGGAGTCGGCAACGATATCTACCTGGTCGACAATGCCTCGGACGTCGTGACCGAAGCAGCCGCCGAGGGCATGGACGAAATCCGCACCAGCCTTGGCGCCTATACACTCTCGGCCAATGTCGAGAACCTGACCTATACCGGCTCGGGCAGCTTCGCCGGGACCGGCAACGGCTCCGCCAACGTGATCACCGGCGGGTCCGGGGACGACACGCTGGATGGCGGCGCCGGAGCTGATACGCTCATCGGCGGTGCCGGCAACGATATCTATATCGTCGATGACGCTTCCGACATCGTGACGGAAGCTGCGGCCGAAGGCACGGACGAAGTCCGTACCAGCCTCGGCGCTTACACGCTCGCCGCCAATGTCGAGAACCTGACTTATACCGGTTCGGGCAACTTCGCCGGGACCGGCAACGACTCTGCCAACGTGATCACCGGCGGGGCCGGGGACGACACGCTGGACGGCGGCGCTGGAGCCGACACGCTCGACGGCATGGCTGGGTCAGATACGGCGAGTTACGCGACCAGCGCAGCCGCTGTCACGGTCAACCTGGCTACAGGCATCAATACGGGTGGCGACGCCGAAGGCGATATCTTGATCGGTATCGAGAATCTGGTCGGGTCTGCCTTCGATGACAGCCTGACCGGAGATGCCGGCAATAATGGGCTGACGGGAGGGGCCGGCAACGACACGCTGGATGGTGGCGCCGGAGCTGACACGCTGATCGGTGGAGCCGGCGACGATATTTACCTGGTCGACAATGCTTCGGACATCGTGACGGAGGCCGCGGCCGAGGGCACCGACGAAGTTCGCACCAGTCTCGGTGCTTATACGCTCACCGCCAATGTCGAGAACCTGACCTATACCGGTTCGGGCAACTTCGCCGGGACCGGCAACAGCGGCGCGAACGTCATCACGGGCGGCGCGGGCGATGACACACTTATCGGCGGCGCTGGCGCCGACACGCTGATTGGCGGCCTCGGCTCCGATACCGCGTCCTATAGCGGCAGCTCCGCGGCCGTGACGGCAAATCTGGCGACGGGCGTCGCTACAGGCGGTCACGCGGCTGGCGATGTGTTCGCCGAAATCGAAAACCTGACGGGCTCGTCCTTTGGCGACAGCCTGACGGGTGACGCTGCAGTAAATAGTCTGAGCGGAGGCGCCGGCAACGACACGCTGGTCGGTGGCGCTGGCGCGGACACGCTCGACGGGGGCGCAAACACGGACACAGCCAGTTATGCCGCCAGCGCGAGCGCGGTCACGGTCAATCTGGCGACCGGCGTCAACACGGGCGGCGATGCAGAAGGCGATGTGCTCATCAGCATCGAGAACCTGGTTGGATCGGCCTTTGACGATACCCTTCGTGGAAACGGATCCGCCAATGTCCTGACGGGTGGCGCGGGCGCCGACACGCTGGATGGCGGCGCAGGCGGCGACACGCTGGCTGGCGGCACGGGCGACGATATCTATCTGGTCGACAACGCCGCGGACGTCGTGACCGAAGCGGCGGCCGAGGGGACCGACGAAATCCGCACCAGCCTTGGCGCCTATACGCTCTCGGCCAATGTCGAGAACCTGACCTATACCGGCACCGGCGACTTCACGGGCACGGGCGATGGCGGCGCCAATCTGATCACGGGCGGGTCCGGCAACGATACCCTGATCGGCGCCGGTGGAGCCGACACGCTGAATGGCGCGGGCGGGTCCGACACCGCCAGCTACACGACTAGCGCAGCAGCGGTCACGGTCGATCTCGCCACGGGCGTCAATACGGGCGGCGACGCCGAAGGCGATGTGCTGATCAGCATCGAGAACCTGATCGGCTCGGCCTTCGACGACACCCTGTCCGGGGACGTCAACAACAATGCGCTGACGGGAGGCGCCGGCAACGACACGCTGAATGGTGGCGCGGGCGCTGATACGCTGGATGGCGGCACGGGGGCAGATACGCTGGTCGGCGGGATCGGCGACGACATCTACGTCGTCGACAATGTTTCCGACGTCGTGACGGAGGCTGCGGGCGAGGGCACGGATGAAATCCGCACTAGCCTCGGCGCTTACACGCTGTCCGCCAATCTTGAGAATCTGAGCTTTATCGGCACCGGCACCTTCACCGGCACGGGCAACGCGTCCGCCAATGTGATCACGGCTGGGGCTGGCGATGACATCCTGATCGGCGCCGGCGGCGCGGACACATTGAATGGCGCGGCCGGGTCCGACGCGGCGAGCTATGCGGCAAGCGCTGCCGCCGTCACGGTCAATCTGGCGACGGGCGTCAATACGGGCGGCGATGCAGCCGGGGACACGCTCACCAGCATCGAGAACCTGATCGGCTCGGCCTTCGCGGACAGCCTGACGGGCGACGGCGCGAACAATGTTTTGACGGGCGGCGCCGGTGCGGACACCCTGGACGGCGCGGCTGGGTCCGACACGGCGAGCTATGCGGGAAGCACTGCCGCCGTCACGGTCAACCTGCTGACAGGCGTCAACACCGGCGGCGATGCGCAAGGCGATGTCCTCACCGCGATCGAGAACCTGATCGGCTCCAGCCTGGTCGATACGCTGAAAGGCAATGCCTCGGCGAATGTGATCGAAGGCGGCGCGGGCGCGGACACCATCGATGGCGATGCCGGCTCGGATACGGCGAGCTACGTCTCCAGCAATGCCGCGGTCACCGTCAACCTGACGCTGAGCACGCAGTCCGGAGGCCACGCCCAGGGCGACGTCCTGACCAATATCGAAAACATCATCGGCTCGGCTTATGCCGATACGCTGACCGGCAATACCGGCGTCAACGTTCTTTCCGGCGGTGGCGGAAACGACACGCTGATCGGTGGCGCCGGAGCCGACACGCTCAACGGCGATGATGGCAGCGATACGGCGTCTTATGCCGCCAGCGGAGCTGGGGTCGCGGTCAATCTCGCGACGAATGTCAACACTGGAGGCGACGCTGCAGGGGACCTCCTATTTGGTGTCGAGAATGTGACCGGCTCGGAGTCTGCCGACACGCTGATTGGTGATGCGGGTGCCAACATCCTACGAGGCGGAGGTGGTGCGGATCTGATCCAGGGTGGTGCCGGCGCCGATACGCTGGACGGCGGATCTGATCCCGGCTCAGGCGTCGGCGACACGGTGAGCTATGCGAGCAGCGGGTCGGCTGTGTCGATCAACTTCCAGACGGGTGTGAACACGGGCGGCGATGCGCAAGGCGACGTGCTGAGCGGGTTCGAGTTCGTGGTTGGCTCGGCCTATGGCGACACCTTCACGACGGCGAACAATTATGTGGGCTATACCTACTGGACGGGTGGGGCTGGCGACGACCTTTATGTGATCAACAACAACTACACCTACGACCTCGTGACGGAGGCGGCGAACGCGGGCACGGACGAGGTGCGGGTCAGCGTCCTTGGCTCCTACACGCTGACGGCCAATGTCGAGAACCTGACCTATACGGGGACGGGCGGCTTCACCGGCACGGGCAATACGCTGGCCAACATCATCACCGGCGGCAACGGCAACGACACGCTGGTCGGCGGCGGTGGCGCCGACACCCTGATCGGCGGGGCGGGCACGGATACGGCGTCCTATTATGGTGGCGCGGGCGTGACGGTGAACCTGGCGACAGGCGTGCACACGGGCGACGCTGCGGGTGACGTGTTCATCGGGATCGAGGTCTTCCAGGGCTCGGAGTCTGCCGACACGCTGATTGGTGATGCGGGTGCCAACATCCTACGAGGCGGAGGTGGTGCGGATCTGATCCAGGGTGGTGCCGGCGCCGATACGCTGGACGGCGGATCTGATCCCGGCTCAGGCGTCGGCGACACGGTGAGCTATGCGAGCAGCGGGTCGGCTGTGTCGATCAACTTCCAGACGGGTGTGAACACGGGCGGCGATGCGCAAGGCGACGTGCTGAGCGGGTTCGAGTTCGTGGTTGGCTCGGCCTATGGCGACACCTTCACGACGGCGAACAATTATGTGGGCTATACCTACTGGACGGGTGGGGCTGGCGACGACCTTTATGTGATCAACAACAACTACACCTACGACCTCGTGACGGAGGCGGCGAACGCGGGCACGGACGAGGTGCGGGTCAGCGTCCTTGGCTCCTACACGCTGACGGCCAATGTCGAGAACCTGACCTATACGGGGACGGGCGGCTTCACCGGCACGGGCAATACGCTGGCCAACATCATCACCGGCGGCAACGGCAACGACACCCTGATCGGAGCTGGTGGCGCCGACACTCTGATCGGCGGGGCGGGCACGGATACGGCGTCCTATTATGGTGGCGCGGGCGTGACGGTGAACCTGGCGACAGGCGTGCACACGGGCGACGCTGCGGGTGACGTGTTCATCGGGATCGAGGTCTTCCAGGGCTCGGAGTCTGCCGACACGCTGATTGGTGATGCGGGTGCCAACATCCTACGAGGCGGAGGTGGTGCGGATCTGATCCAGGGTGGTGCCGGCGCCGATACGCTGGACGGCGGATCTGATCCCGGCTCAGGCGTCGGCGACACGGTGAGCTATGCGAGCAGCGGGTCGGCTGTGTCGATCAACTTCCAGACGGGTGTGAACACGGGCGGCGATGCGCAAGGCGACGTGCTGAGCGGGTTCGAGTTCGTGGTTGGCTCGGCCTATGGCGACACCTTCACGACGGCGAACAATTATGTGGGCTATACCTACTGGACGGGTGGGGCTGGCGACGACCTTTATGTGATCAACAACAACTACACCTACGACCTCGTGACGGAGGCGGCGAACGCGGGCACGGACGAGGTGCGGGTCAGCGTCCTTGGCTCCTACACGCTGACGGCCAATGTCGAGAACCTGACCTATACGGGGACGGGCGGCTTCACCGGCACGGGCAATACGCTGGCCAACATCATCACCGGCGGCAACGGCAACGACACGCTGGTCGGCGGCGGTGGCGCCGACACCCTGATCGGCGGGGCGGGCACGGATACGGCGTCCTATTATGGTGGCGCGGGCGTGACGGTGAACCTGGCGACAGGCGTGCACACGGGCGACGCTGCGGGTGACGTGTTCATCGGGATCGAGGTCTTCCAGGGCTCGGAGTCTGCCGACACGCTGATTGGTGATGCGGGTGCCAACATCCTACGAGGCGGAGGTGGTGCGGATCTGATCCAGGGTGGTGCCGGCGCCGATACGCTGGACGGCGGATCTGATCCCGGCTCAGGCGTCGGCGACACGGTGAGCTATGCGAGCAGCGGGTCGGCTGTGTCGATCAACTTCCAGACGGGTGTGAACACGGGCGGCGATGCGCAAGGCGACGTGCTGAGCGGGTTCGAGTTCGTGGTTGGCTCGGCCTATGGCGACACCTTCACGACGGCGAACAATTATGTGGGCTATACCTACTGGACGGGTGGGGCTGGCGACGACCTTTATGTGATCAACAACAACTACACCTACGACCTCGTGACGGAGGCGGCGAACGCGGGCACGGACGAGGTGCGGGTCAGCGTCCTTGGCTCCTACACGCTGACGGCCAATGTCGAGAACCTGACCTATACGGGGACGGGCGGCTTCACCGGCACGGGCAATACGCTGGCCAACATCATCACCGGCGGCAACGGCAACGACACCCTGATCGGAGCTGGTGGCGCCGACACTCTGATCGGCGGGGCGGGCACGGATACGGCGTCCTATTATGGTGGCGCGGGCGTGACGGTGAACCTGGCGACAGGCGTGCACACGGGCGACGCTGCGGGTGACGTGTTCATCGGGATCGAGGTCTTCCAGGGCTCGGAGTCTGCCGACACGCTGATTGGTGATGCGGGTGCCAACATCCTACGAGGCGGAGGTGGTGCGGATCTGATCCAGGGTGGTGCCGGCGCCGATACGCTGGACGGCGGATCTGATCCCGGCTCAGGCGTCGGCGACACGGTGAGCTATGCGAGCAGCGGGTCGGCTGTGTCGATCAACTTCCAGACGGGTGTGAACACGGGCGGCGATGCGCAAGGCGACGTGCTGAGCGGGTTCGAGTTCGTGGTTGGCTCGGCCTATGGCGACACCTTCACGACGGCGAACAATTATGTGGGCTATACCTACTGGACGGGTGGGGCTGGCGACGACCTTTATGTGATCAACAACAACTACACCTACGACCTCGTGACGGAGGCGGCGAACGCGGGCACGGACGAGGTGCGGGTCAGCGTCCTTGGCTCCTACACGCTGACGGCCAATGTCGAGAACCTGACCTATACGGGGACGGGCGGCTTCACCGGCACGGGCAATACGCTGGCCAACATCATCACCGGCGGCAACGGCAACGACACGCTGGTCGGCGGCGGTGGCGCCGATACCCTGATCGGTGGGGCGGGCAACGATACGCTGACCGGTGGCACGGAGAGCGACAGCTTCATCTTCGTCTCCGGCTTCGGCAAGGACACGATCACGGACTTCGTGGCTGGAGCGGGCTCCGTCGACGTCATCGAGTTCGACGATGCGGTCTTCGCAAACCTCAGCTCGGTGCTGGCAGCTGCAAGCCAGGTCGGTGCGGACACGCTGATCACCTATGACGCCAACACCACGATCACGCTGAAGAACGTGACGATGAGCAATCTTCACGCTGACGATTTCCGGTTCGTGTGATCGATTGATGCGCCATTTGATCCTCTCACCGGCGCGGGTCTTGTCCGCGCCGGTTCAACCTTCGCTGGATGAACCCGCCGCGCTGTCGCGAGCCGGGGAGGCGCGCTCGTGAAGCCGGGTTCGCCTCAGTCCAACGCCGCCTCGATCGTCGCCGCCGCGCTCGCCTCCTGCCGCGGCGCTTTTGCTGCGGTTGCCGTCTTCTCCGGCATCATCAATCTTTTGATGCTGTCGGGCTCGTTTTACATGCTGCAGGTCTATGACCGGGTGCTGAGCTCGCGCAGCGTGCCGACCCTGATCGGGATTTCGCTCCTGCTGCTGGCGGCCTATTGCCTGCAGGGCTTTCTCGATGCGGTGCGCGTGCGCATGCTGGCGCGGATCGGGGCGCGTTTCGATGAGGAGGTCTCGCCTGCAGCTTTTGCTGCGGCGCAAAAGTTGCCGCTGCTGGGCCTGCGCGCCGACCAGGCGATGCAGCCGATCCGCGATCTCGACCAGATCCGCGCCTTCCTGTCGTCGCTTGGCCCCACCGCCCTGTTCGACATGCCGTGGATGCCCTTGTTCTTCGCCGGCTGCTTCCTGCTGCATCCCTGGCTCGGCTGGCTTGCGGTCGCCGGCGGGGTCGTCATCCTGGTCCTGACCTTTCTGACCGAGATGGGCAGCCGCGACGCCAACAAGGCGCAGATGGCGAGCGCAGCAGTGCGACAGGCCGTCGCCGAGGCCAGCCGCCGCAATGCCGAGGCGCTGACCGCGATGGGCATGGCGCCAGCCTTCCAGGTGAAGTGGCGCACAGCCAATCTCCGCCATGTCCGCGACTGGCTCAGCGGCGCGGATGCGACCAGCGGGATCGGCGCTTTCGCAAAAGTCTTCCGCATGGTGCTGCAATCGGCCGTGCTGGGCCTGGGCGCCTATCTCGTCATGCGCGGCGAGCTCTCCGGCGGCGTCATGATCGCAGCCTCGATCATGACCTCGCGGGCGCTTGCCCCCATCGAGATCGCGGTCGCGCATTGGAAGGGGTTTGTTTCGGCGAGGCAGGGGCTGAAGCGGCTGAAACAGGTGCTGGATTCGCCGGCCTTCCTGCCGCGCGAGCGCACGGCCTTGCCCGCGCCCGCCCGCGACCTCTCGGCGGACAACCTGATCGTCGCTGCGCCCGGCCGCCAGCTTGCGATCCTGCAGGGCGTCTCGCTCAGGCTCGAGGCCGGGCAGGGGCTCGGCATCATCGGCCCGAGCGCCTCGGGCAAATCGACGCTGGTGCGTGCATTGGTCGGGGTCTGGCGCCCGCTCAAGGGCGAGGTCCGGCTCGATGGCGCGGCGCTGGAGCAATGGGAGCCGGCCGAGCTTGGCCGCCATATCGGCTATCTCCCGCAGGATATCGAATTGTTCGACGGCACCGTGGCTGAGAATATCGGCCGCTTTTCCCAGGAGGCCTCCGACGAGGCGATCATCGCAGCCGCAAAGGCTGCCGGCGCGCATGATCTCATCGTCAAGCTGGAGCAGGGCTACGATACCCGCATCGGCGAGGGCGGCGCCTCGCTCTCGGGCGGCCAGCGCCAGCGCGTCGGCCTGGCGCGGGCGCTCTATGGCGAGCCCTTCCTGGTCGTGCTCGACGAGCCCAACTCCAATCTCGACCATGATGGCGACGAGGCCCTGACCATGGCCGTCAAGGGCGTGCGCGAGCGCGGCGGCATCGTCATCGTCGTGACCCATCGCCAGACCGCGATCGCCGGCGTCGACCACATCGCGATGATGGCCGATGGCCGCATCCACAGCTTTGGCCCCAAGGAGGAGATCCTGCAGAAGGTGCTGAAGCAGGGGGGTCTGCCGAGCGTGCAGCGCCAGACGGTGGCGTCATGAGCAAGACGACGCAGCCCGCCGAGGCGCAGCCCGAGTTCAAGCGCGCGCTCAGGCGCCTTGCCCTGCTGGGCGGCGCCGGCGTCGCCCTGTTTGCCGGCACGGTCGGGGTCTGGGCGGTCGCGACGACTTTGTCTGGCGCCGTCGTGGCGTCCGGCCAGTTCGTGGTCGACGGCAACGTCAAGAAGGTCCAGCACGCCACCGGCGGTGTCGTCGGCGAGTTGCGGGTCCGCGAGGGTGACCGGGTCGAGCAGGACCAGGTGGTGATCCGGCTCGACGACACCGTCACCCGCGCCAATCTCCAGGTCGTCACCAAGCAGCTCGACGAGTTCGCCGCGCGTCGCGCCCGTCTCCAGGCCGAGCGCGACCGCAAGGACGGGGTGACAGTTGCTGCCGAACTCGCCCAGCGCATGAGCGAGCCGGAGATCGAAGAACTCGTCCTGGCGGAGCAAAGCCTGTTCGAGGCGCGCCGCACCGCGCGCGACGGTCAGAAGGCGCAGCTCGCCAAGCGGATGGGCCAGCTCTCCGATGAGATCAGCGGGTTGCGCTCGCAGCAATCCGGGCGCGATCGCCAGGCCGTGCTGATCGAGGAGGAATTGCTCGGCGTCCGCGGGCTCTATGCCAAGAACCTGGTCTCGCTCAGCCGTAAAGTTCAGCTCGAGCGCGAGGCCGCCAGCCTCGAAGGCCAGAAGGGCCAATTGATCGCCTCGGTCGCGCAGGCTGAGGGCAAGATCGCCGAGACGCAGCTCCAGATCATCCAGATCGACGATACGCTGCGCGAGGAGGTGCTGAAGGAGCTGCGTGAGATCCAGGGCAAGAGCGCCGAGCTGGTCGAGCGCCGGATCGCCGCCGAAGACCAGCTCAAGCGCGTCGACATCCGTGCCACCAGCGCGGGCTTCGTGCACCAGCTCGCGGTCCACACCGTCGGCGGCGTCATCACCCCGGCGGAGCCTGCCATGCTGATCGTGCCGGCCGAGGACGCGCTCCAGGTCGAGGCGCGCATCAACCCGCCCGACATCGACCAGATCGCGCTCGGCCAGCACGCCCAGATCAAGCTCCACGCCTTCAACCAGCGCACCACGCCCGAGCTTGCCGGCACGGTCAGCCGCATCTCCGCCGACACCAGCCGCGACCAGCAGACCGGGGCGACCTTCTACACCATCCGCGTCGCGGTCTCGGCCCAGGAGCTCGCCCGCATCGCGCCCAACCACATCTCTGCCGGCATGCAGGCCGACATCTTCGTCAAGACCGAGGACCGCACCCCGCTGGAGTTCATCGTCAAGCCGCTCAAGGACCAGATCGCGAAGGCTTTCAGGGAGAGGTGAGCGCGGACGCGTTGGCGCCAAGAGCCGGAGCTTGCTGTCTTGGCAGGGAAACACGCCGTCATCCCGGGCGTAGCGAAGGTCGTCCCGGGATCCATCATAGGGCCGCGACGGAGCCCTATGATGGATCCCGGATCGGCGCGGCTTCGCCGCTTGTCCGGAATGACGGCGTGGTTCCGAGGATGAATGGCTTGCTCCAGGAGGCTCCGGAGCTATCTGGAGCACCCTTCGAGACGCCGCTTCGCGGCGACCGCGTTCAGGCGGCCAGGGTCCCGTTCACCGTGGTGATGCAGGACCCGCCGACCTGAACCTTGCCATCTGCGTCCACGGACACGAAAATCTTGCCGTCACGCCCGACGCAACGACCCTGTGCGGCCTCGTAGCGCGCGCCAGCGGCGGGCAGCAGGCCGCGATCCCGGCGGAACACCGCGATGCTGCCATTGCCGCTGCCGCACACCGGGTCCTCGTAGACGCCGCAGGAGGGGGCGAATGTCCGCACTTCGATCTCCGGCCCGTCCCCGTCGCGTTGCGCGAAAAGGGTGATGCCGGTGATGCCGATGCGGCGCTCGAAAGCCGCTGATCGCGCGAAATCAGGCTTCAGCGCCAACAAGGCATCGACACTCGAAAGCTCCGCGATAGCCCAGAGGGGGCCGACATTGACGATCGCCGGAGGCGCCTCGCGCTTGACAGCCGCGCCGATGATCGCCTCGATTTCGTCGACATCCTCGCGCGAGAGGGGCGTAACGGTCGCGGGTGGAAGCGACAGCGTCAGAACCTGGTCGACGCCTTGACCGACGACGGCAATCTCCACCAGGCCGACGCCGCACTCCTGCACGAGCTTGCCGTTTCTGGGGCTGGCCATTCCAGCCTCGATAACCGCATGCGCGCTACCCAGCGTCGGATGCCCGGCAAAGGGCAGCTCGCTTCCCGGCGTGAAGATGCGCAGCCGATAATCCGCATCAGGCGTCGTCGGCGGCAGCACGAAGGTCGTCTCGGACAGATTGGTCCAACAGGCTATGGCCTGCATCGCTGCTGCGTCCAATCCGTCGCTGTCGAGAACGACGGCGACGGGATTGCCCAGCAAGGGCTGCGTGGTGAAAGCGTCGACGACCTTGTAGCTGCGCATTGGCATGTTCCCGCTCGACAGGCTGATCGATCAGCCGACTGCATTGTCGCTGGCACGGTAGCCAGCCTGCCGCGCTGAGCCCAACGACAAGATTTGACCGCGGTTGTGATCAAAATTAACAACCATCATGGTCCAGCTTCCCTCGATCCAGTCGTTGCGCGCTTTTGAGGCCGCGTTCCGCTGGCAAAGCTATTCGCGCGCCGGCGACGAGCTCGGCCTGACGCATGGAGCCATCAGCCACCGCATCCGGGACCTCGAAGCCCGCACCGGACATGTGCTGTTCCAGCGCGTGGGCAACGAGATGCTGCCGACCGATGAGGCTCGCCGCCTCGTGCTGCGCGTGCGGGAGGCGCTCGCGATCTTGAACGAGACCTTCGCCTTGCCCGTCCGCGACCACACTCGCCGGACCATCAAGCTGAGCGTGCTGCCTTCCTTTGCATCGCGCTGGCTCGTGCCTCGCCTCAACCTGTTTCGCGATGCGCATCCCGAGATCGCCATCGAACTCGATTCCCGGCTCGAGCATGCGGAGCTCGGCCCGGCGGGGGTCGATGCGGCGATCCGCTACGGACCCGGGGGCTGGCCGGGGCTGCGCGCCGAGCCGTTGGCGCGCGAGACGCTGCTGGCCGTGTGCGCGCCGCGTTACCGGGACCGCCTGCAACTCGTGGGCGCGCCGGACATCGTCCGCTGCGTGCTGTTGCGCCACAGCTGGCAACCATGGGCGCCGTGGCTGCGCGCCGCCGGGCTGTCGCTGAAAGAGCGCGACGATGGACCGGGCTATGCCGATGCCGGCTTGCTGATCGACGCGGCAATCGCAGGCGAAGGCGTGGCCCTGGCGCGAGGGATTCTGGTTAAGTCGGATATCGCGGCCGGCAGGCTCGTCGCATTGGGGGACGTCAGGATCCGTGACGATTATGCCTATCATCTGGTTCGTCCGCTCGGAGCGAGCAGGCTCGACCCTGCCATCGATGCCTTCCGCGATTGGATGGCACCGCTTCTGCGGGCCGATGCCCTATCGGTCGAGCGCTGACGCTGATCGCAGCCTCGCTTGCTGCTTAGGGGGCGAGCGAAGTGGATACCGGTTCGCGTGAAGACAACGCGTCAGCACCAAGCGCCGGAGCTTGCTGTCTTGGCGGGGAAACACTTGGCAGGGAAACACGCCGTCATCCCGGGCGTAGCGAAGCGCAGACCCGGGATCCATGCCGGAACCTCTACAGGTAGCGCTCGGGGAACCCCTCTCCTGCATCGAAGTCGGGTACACCCGACTTCGACACTCTGAGTGCTGAACCCGGGTATACCCGGGTTCAGTGAGAGGGGCAGGGGTGAGGTGTCGGCCCCTCGACCAGTTGCGTGATGTCCTTGCCGTCATTGCGAGCGCGGCGAAGCAATCCAGGAGGGCTCGCTCTACGTCCCCTGGATTGCTTCGCCGCGCTCGCAATGACGATGGGCAGCGGTGAGGTTACAGTCAAAGCGTCAAACGGCCGACACCTCACCCTGCCCTCTCCTTACAGGAGAGGGTTCCCCGCGCTTGTCTCGGCCCAGGCGGGATGACACGCGCTGTGTTTCCATCTGATTGCAGCCGGCTCCCGCCCTCACTGCGGCAGCTGGTAGAAATGCCCGGGCGCGACCTCGCGATAGCTGCGCTGGGGCGGCACATAGTCGGCCGGACGGACCGGGCTCCTGATCTCGTCGTTGGAGATGCGGCGCAGCTGTCGCCGGGTCGGGTCGGCTATCGGGACCGCGGCGATCAGCCGCTTGGTATAGGCGTGCTGCGGGTTCTCGAAGACGCAGGCGCGCGGGCCGATCTCGACGATCTCGCCGAGATACATCACCGCGACGCGATGGCTGACGCGCTCGACCACCGCCATGTCGTGCGAGATGAAGAGATAGGCCAGCCCATAGCGCTCCTGCAGATCCAGCATCAGGTTGATCACCTGCGCCTTGACGGAGACGTCGAGCGCCGACACGGCTTCATCGGCGACGATCAGCTTCGGCTCGAGCGCGAGCGCGCGGGCAATGCAGACGCGCTGGCGCTGGCCGCCGGAGAATTCATGCGGGAAGCGATCGGCCATCCCGGCCGAGAGCCCGACGCGCTCGAGCAGGTCGGCGACGCGGGCGTCCACGTCGCGGGCGGTGCCGAGCCCATGCGCGATGATCGGCTCGGCGATGGCGGCGCCGATGCGGATGCGCGGATTGAGGCTCTCGAACGGATCCTGGAAGATCATCTGCGCATGGCGGCGGATCCCAGCGAGCTCCGTTCTGCCGGCGCCGCGCACGTCGCGACCATCGATCCGGATCGCGCCGCCGCTTGCCTGCGCCAGCCTGATGATCGAGCGCCCCGTCGTCGACTTGCCGCAGCCGGATTCACCGACCAGCGACAAAGTCTCGCCCTGGCGCAGATCGAAGGAGACGTTCTCCACCGCGTGCACCCGTCCGCTGACGCGCCCGAAGAAGCCTGCCTTGAGATCAAAGCGCGTGACGAGGTTGCCGACCTCGAGGACGGGCTGAGCTTCAGATTTCACCGTATCCACCGTTGCCGGGACGGGGGCGATCTCGCCCGTCTGCAGGTCGACCACGGGAAAGCGCAGCGGCCGCGGCAGGCCGGTCATCGAGCCGAGCTGCGGCACCGCCGAGAGCAGGGCGCGCGTATAGGGGTGGTCGGCGTCCGCGAAGATGGCTTGCGTCGTGCCGGTCTCGACCGCCTCGCCGCGATACATCACCACCGTCCGGTCGGAGATTTCGGCGACCACGCCCATGTCATGGGTGATGAAGAGGACCGACATGCCCTCTTCCTCCTGCAGCGCCTTGATCAGCTCCAGGATCTGCGCCTGGATCGTCACGTCGAGCGCCGTCGTCGGCTCGTCGGCGATCAGCAGCTTCGGCTCGCAGGCGAGCGCGATGGCGATGACGACGCGCTGGCGCATGCCGCCGGAGAAGCTCAGCGGATATTCCGACAAGCGCGCCTTCGCCGAGGGGATCCGCACCTTGTCGAGCAGGCGCACGGCCTCGGCTTCGGCTGCGCCATGAGACAGGCCGCGATGCTGCCTCAGAACCTCGGTGATCTGGCGGCCGATCCTGAGCACCGGGTTGAGCGAGGTCATCGGCTCCTGGAAGATCATGCCGATGCGGTTGCCGCGCAGCGCCTGCATCGCCTTGGGCGGCAGCTCGAGCAGGTTTTGGCCCTCGAACAGGATCTTGCCGGAGGTGCGGGAATTGGCCGGCGAGAGCAGGCGCATGATCGAGAGCGCCGTCACGCTCTTGCCGGAACCGGATTCGCCGACGACGGCGACGGTTTCGCGCGGAGCGATGTCGAAGCTGACATCGTTGACGACATTCAGCCAGTCCTGGCCGACGCGGAAGGCGGTGGTGAGATTGTCGACGCGAAGCACGGGATCCGTCATGCCTCAGCCCTCTCGGCGCGGATTGAGGATGTCGCGCAAGCCGTCGCCGATCAGATTGACGCCGACGATGAGCAGCAGCAGGGCAAGCCCGGGGAAGACGCTGATCCAGTAGTCGCCGGAGAGGAGATATTCAAAGCCATTGGCGATCAGCAGGCCAAGCGAGGGCTCCGTCACGGGCAGGCCGATGCCGAGGAAGGAGAGCGTCGCCTCCAGCATGATCGCATAGGCGATGCGCATGGTCGCGACGACGATGAGCGGTGGCAGGCAGTTGGGCAGGATATGGCGGAACAGGATGCTGCGGTCCGGCAGCGCCATGGCGCGCGCGGCATCGACATAGGCGCGGCGGCGCTCGACCAGGGCCGAGCCGCGCACGGTGCGCGCATAATAGGCCCATTGCGTCACGACCAGAGCGAGGATGATCTTGTCGATGCCCTGGCCGAGGATGGCGAGGAAGATCAGGGCGATCAGGATCGCGGGGAAGCTCAACTGGATGTCGACGATGCGCATCAGCACGGCGTCGGTCCGGCCGCCGAGATAGGCGCTGACCAGGCCGATCGCGGCGCCGATGACGAGCGCGATCGCAGCGCTCGACAAGCCGACCAGGATGCTGGTGCGCAGGCCGAAGAGGATGGCGCTGAACAGGTCGCGGCCCTGATCATCCGTGCCGATGAGGTAGAGCATGCCGCTCATGCTGCGCGAGCCCGGCCGCAGGCGGTTGTCCATGATGTCGAGCTGGGACAGGTCATAGGGGTTCTGCGGCGCGATCAAGGGCGCCAGGATCGCGGCGAGCACCAGGAGCGCCACGATGACGACGCCGGTGAGCGCCAGCCTGTCGCGCAGCAGGGCAGCGAGCATCTCGCGCAGCGGCGAGCGACCGGCATGCATGCCGCCCGCAGCCGGCGCGTGGACCGAGGTCCGGGCCTGGGGATCGAGGCTCATTGCGAGTTTCCCCCGAGGCGGACGCGCGGATCGACGATGGAATAGAGGATATCGACCAGGAGATTGATCAGGCTGAACATCACGACGGTGATCATCAGATAGGCCAGGATCACCGGGCGATCGAGCACGCCGATGGCGTCGATGATCAGCTTGCCCATGCCGGGCCAGGCGAAGATCGTCTCGGTGACGACGGCAAAGGCGATCAGCGAGCCGAGTTCGAGGCCGATGACGGTGATCAGCGGGATCAGCGTGTTCTTCAGCACATGGCCGAAGACGATGCGCGATTCCGTTAGCCCCTTGGCGCGGGCGAAGCGGACGAAATCGAGCTGCATGCATTCCATCACGCCGGCGCGGGTCAGGCGGATGACCAGCGAGATCTTGAACAGCGCCAGGTTGAAGGCCGGCAGCAGGAGATGCGACAGCCCGTCCCAATTGAGGAAGCTGACCGGCATGCCGAGCAGCGAGGTGGTCTCGCCGCGCCCGGACGCGGGAAGCCAGCCGAGCTTGACGCTGAACAGCAGGATCATGACCAGGCCGATCCAGAAGGTCGGCAGGCTGAAGCCGAGGATCGAGAAGGTCATCACCGATTTCGCGATCAGCCCCTTCGGCTTGAGGCCGGCATAGATCCCGAGCGGAAGCCCGATCACGAGCGCCATGACGAGCGCGACGAAGGCGAGTTCCAGCGTCGCCGGCATGCGCTTCAGGATCAGCGTCAGCGCCGGCTGGTTGAAGACGAAGGAGTTGCCGAGGTCGCCCGACAGAGCCCGCAGCAGGAACAGCCCATATTGCTCCCAGACCGGCCGGTCCAAGCCGAAGGCGCGGATGACCTCGAGCCGCTCGGCCGGCGTTGCGGTGGCGCTGAGCAGCACGTCGACGGGATTGCCGACCATGTAGAGGCCGACGAAGACCAGGATCGACATCACGAACAGCGTCAGCACGGTCTGGAGCGACCGGCTCATCAGATATGCCGCCATCTCAGCCCCCTGCCTCAACAGCGGCTTCGCCGGCCTGCCCGTAGCGGCTCAGGCGCTGCGACAGCAGCGCGATGAAGCCGGCCTCATCGACGCTGTCGATGATCGTCGCTCGCGCGGCGCGCTCGGTCTTGCCGTGATAATCGGCATAGCTGTAGCCGGCAGTCTGGCCTGTGACCTGGACGCCGATGGCAGCCGGGCGGCCCTTGAACAGCTCCGGCTGCAGCAGCCAGGCGATGGTCATGGCGTCATGGATCGGGCCGCCGGGGCGGCCGAAGCGCGCGATGTCGCTGCGGTCATAGGTGGTGAGCAGATCACCCAGCGCGCGCCCCACCGCGCCGCCGGTGTTGCGGAAGCCCGCGATGTGCTCGGCCGTGAACAGCGCCTGGAACGTCACGTCGAGCGGCATCGCCACGACCTCGATACCGGCGCCATGGACGATCTCGGCCGCATGCGGATCGGCATAGACGTTGAACTCCGCCCAGGGCGTGCGATGGCCGAGCGCGGTGAAGGCGCCGCCCATGGCGACGATCCGCGCGATGCCCTTCGCGACATCGGGGTGCTGCACCAGAGCGAGCGCGATATTGGTCAGGGGGCCGATCGCGCAGATGGTGATCGGCTCGGCGATCGCGGCGCGCGCGCTGCGGATGATGAAATCGACCGCATGCTCATGGGCCGGGCGCAGATCGGTCGAGGGCAGGAGCGCGTCGCTGAAGGCGCCGATCGCGGCATATTTGCCGTAGACCTGTTGGCGCACCAGCGGCCCCGGCGCGCCCGCAAAAACCGGCACATCTGGGCGCCCCGCCAGGGCCAGGATCTTGCAGGCATTGGCGAGCGTCGCCTGCAGCGGCACGTTGCCGCCCACCACCGAGATGCCGAGCACCTCAAGCTCGGGCGAGGCCAGCGCCATCAGGATCGCGGCCGCGTCGTCGACGCCGGGATCGGTGTCGATGATGATGCGCTGGCGATTCACGCCGTGGCCTTCGCATCGTAGCGCGACAGCCGTTCCAGGAAGAGCGCGATGACGGCCGGCGCATCGACCTTCACGACGATCTCGGCATTCGGCGCGAGGCCGGATTTGCCGTGCCAGTCGGCGATGGTCTGGCCCATGCAGAGCTCGCTCTCATGCTCGACGAAGATTCGCGCCGGCTGCGTCTGGAAGAGCCCGGGCGCCAAGAGATAGGCGATCACCAGCGGGTCGTGCAGCGGGCCGCCGCGCGAGCCGTAGCGCCTGACGTCGTTGCGGTCCCAGAACGCCATCAATTGCGACAGCGGCTCGGCGATCCGGCCGCTGACGGCGGCGAACTGGCTGACATGGTCAGGCGTCAGGATGACCTGGTGCGTGGCGTCGAGCGCCAAAGCGACGATCGGAATGCCGCTGGAAAACACGATATGGGCGGCATGCGGATCGGCCAGCACGTTGAATTCGGAGGTCATGCTGCGGTTGCCGGCTTCGCGATAGGCGCCGCCCATCATCACCAGCGTCTCGATGCCTGCTGTGATGGCAGGCTTCATCCGCAGCGCGACCGCGAGATTGGTCAGGGGCCCCAGGCTGCAGATGGTGATCTTGCGGCCGCTCGCAGCCGCCGCCTCGCAGCTTGCGATGATGAACTCGACCGCCGACGTTTCCTCCGCCGTCTTCACCGGATTGGGCAGGACGGTGTTGCCGAGGCCGGTCTTGCCATGGAACTGGCCATGGATCGGCTCGCGCAGCAGCGGCCGGAAGCAGCCGGCATGAACCGGCACATCGCTGCGGCCACCGAGCTCGCAGATCTGCAGCGCATTGCGCAGCGTGCTCGTCAGCGGCTGGTTTCCGCAAACCGGCGTGATCCCGAGGATTTCGAGCTCGGGCGAAACGAAGGCGGTCAGGAGGGCGATGCTGTCGTCGATCCCGGGATCGGTATCGATGATGATCGGAAGCGTCGTCATGAGGTCCATCAGGGCTGGCCGCGCCCGCTCGCAGTCTCGCGAGCGGGCAGGGGACGGATGAAAGCGGGGCAGGGGGCGGGCCCGGGGCGGCTATTTCGGCTTCACATCCGAGGCGAGGGTGTAGCCGTCCGAGCGGCCCTCATAGCTGAGGGATTTTTTCAGCGCCCAGGTGTTGGCGAGGAAGAACACCGGGATGACGCCGAGATCCGTCATCGCGGTCTCAGTCGCCTTGCGCAGGAGCTGTTCGCGCCTGGCGTCATCGAGCGTCGCGCGGGCCTCGATCAGCGCCTTGTCGAATTGCGGGTTGGAGTAGCGGCCGCGATTTCCCTGGCCCGCCTTCTCGCCATAGCTCTCCAGGATCGGCCCAAGCACGCCCGAGGCCTCGCCGGTTTCGACCGCCGCGCCGCCCATGATGAAGCTGAATTCGAGGGCCGAGGCGCGCGTGAAATAGACGCTGCCCGGCATGGTCGTGACCTCGGTCTTGATGCCGATGCGGCTGAACATTTGGCCGATCGCCTGCGCGATCTTGGAATCGTTGGGATAGCGATCATTCGAGGCGTGGAAGGTCAGCGCAAAGCCGCCGGGATAGCCGGCCTTAGTGAGAAGCTCCTTGGCTTTGGCCGGGTCATAGGCATCGAGCTTGATCGCCGGATCATAGCCGAAATAGCCGTCCGGCACGAGCTGGCCGGCGGGCGCGCCCTGGCCGTCCATGATGCGCTCGACCAGCGCCTGGCGGTTGATCGACAGCGACAGGGCGCGGCGCACATCCGGATTCTTCAACGGGTTCTTGCCGTCGGGCCCCTTGGCGAAGGGCGTTACATCGCGCGCCTGGTCCATGTGGAGATACATGATGCGATTGCCGGCGATGTTGACGACATCAAGCGCATTCGCCTTCTCGATATTGCGCATATCGGCGGTCGGAATGCTCTCGATCATGTCGACATCGCCCGAGAGGATGGCGGCGACGCGGGCTGAGCTGTTCTTGAAGACGCGGAAGGTGACCTTGTCCCAGGCCGGTTTCTCGCCCCAATAGCCGTCCCAGCGCTCCAGCACGACCCTGTCATCGGGCGTCCAGGAGGCGAATTTGAACGGGCCTGTGCCGATGACGCCTTTGCCGGTGTTGAGCTCCTGCGTCGGAACCTTTTCGATCGCGGCCGGCAGGATTGCGATGCGGCTGAGATTGTTGAGCAGAAGCGGCGTCGGCCCCCTGGTCTTGATGCGGACCGTCAGCGGGTCGACCGCCGTGACCTCGGCGATGTCGCGGACATAAGCGGCAAAGGAGCTCGGGCTGTTCTGCGAGGCGAGCGGCACGCGGTTGATGCTGGCGACGACATCGGCGGCGCTGAAGGCGCTGCCATCGTGGAATCTGACGTTTGCGCGTAAGCGGAACTCCCAGGTCGTGTCGTCCACGACTTTCCAGGACTCCGCCAGCGCCGGCTGGATCCGCTGCTTGCGATCCTGGTTGACGAGCCCGTCGAAGATGTTGCGCGCCATCGCGCTGTTGGGACCGACGACGTAGAATTGCGGGTCCATCGATGTCGTCGAGGCGGCCAGCCCAATCGTCAGGCTTTCGCTCCACGCCGTGGCGGGAGCGCCAAGGGCAGACGCTGCCACAACGGCAGCGAGCAGGGTCATCCTCATGGCGAGCGCGTCCTTGTCGTTTTCCCACGGATTCGAGGCAGTCGTTCGTCTGCTGCCTCGTTGTCCCTGCTCCCTACAGGATCGCGCTCTTGCTTGAAAATCGCATTACGGCCTATCTGCATAAGCTAATGTTATATGGATCGACGCGTGGCATGGACCGAGGCTCGCTATGAATCGACAGTTGCGCCTCCATCCCCGCCAGGTCGAAGCCTTTCGCGGCATCATGCTGACCGGCAGAATCACGCTGGCGGCGCAGATGATGAATGTGACCCAGCCGGCGGTCAGCCGATTGATCCGGGATTTCGAAATCGCCGTCGATCTCAGGCTGTTCGACCGGGATGGCCGCAGGCTCGTCGCACGCGCCGAAGCCATCCGCCTCTATCGCGAGGTCGAGCGCTTCTATCTTGGCCTGGATCATATCGGCGCCATCGCCGACGACATCCGCGGCTCCCGGGGAATGCGCCTGCGGATCGCCGCGATGCCGGCGCTGGCCGCCTCCTGCCTGCCGGAGATCCTGTCGCGGCTGATGGGCGCGCAGCCGGACGTCTCGGTGGTCTTCGACGTGGAGAGCACCGACCATATCTGCGACATGATCACCAACCACCATTATGATCTCGGCTTCGTCTTCGGCTCCCCGCGCCATGCCGGCCTGCCGGCGCAGCCGCTCGCCACCACCCATGCCGTCGTCGCGATGCGCCCTGATCACCCGCTGGCCGCGCTGTCCGGCATCACGCCACGCGACCTCGTCGCCTATCGCCTGCTGTTGCCGGGCCGCAAGACACCGGTGCGCCAGAGCTTCGACCTGATCCTGGCCCAGGCAGGCCTGTCTCCCGCCACCCTGATGGAGACCTCGATGGCCAATTGCTGCAGTTTTGCCGCGCGCGGCGACGGCGTCGCGATCTCCGATCCGGTGACCGTCGCGGAGCGGGGCGAGCTGGTGAGCCGCCCCCTCACGCCGGACATCGCGATTTCCTACGTCGCCATCCGCCCGCCGCAGGCGCCGCGCCTGCAACTGGCCGACGAGATCATCGACAAGGCGAAAGCCTGGCTTGGGGTGAGGTTGGTGGGGGAGTCGGCGGGTTGAGGCATGGCGGGAGCGAGGGCCCTTGCGACAAGGCTCAAACCCCGGGCGGCGCGGGAGCGCAGCGCCAGGGGCCGATGCGGGCAGGTGCTGCGCCGGCATGGCCGGTGGGTCTAGAAGGACGACGCAAGCGCCATCATCGCCGGCCCCTTTTTAGGTCTCATTGGCGCAGAGTGTGGTAACGGCCCGGGGCAGGTCGGCTCATGGCCTTTTTTGCTGAGCTTCGGGGGGCTGCTTTAGGGCGTGGGCCCAAGCCATGCCGGTGCGCGCGGTTCTTATCGTCTCCATGCTCCCAGCTGGGCAGGCAGTCTCCCCTTTAGAAAGAGGCGCGGCTCGCCGAGGTCCGTCCGCCTGGGGCGGGTTTCCTTTGCCCTAGGCACCCTTCCCACTGACTTTCTTCGACGTCTTCGCGGGTGCTGCCGGCAACACGGTTATGGTCACCTTCTTCGAGATGAGCATCGGTTTGAACGGCCTGTGTTCCGAGTCGCCGAGCACCAATTGGAGGGTATGTTGTCCAGGCGGCAGCTCAAGCCTCGCCTCCGTCTGGCCCGCACCGAAGTGAAGATGCTTGTTGTCCGTCGGAAGCGGCTCCTCCGGATCGATCACATCGGTGACATCGACCAGGAGGTGGTGATGTCCGGCATTCGGAGCGGAGCTGCCGGCCTGCGTCACGCCCATATTCCGCAGGCCGAACCGCACCCAGAATTCGCCACGGATCTGCGCTCCGTCCCAAGGGTAGATGATGTACAGGCGCGCATCCGGAGAAGGCGCTCGTTGCGCTGCGGAGGGGTTTGGGGTCGGCGCCGTCTGCGCCAGGGCACCTGGAGGGAAAAGGCTCACTGCAGCAAAGGCAAGCACGATGCCGCTGGCTGATCGGCTCATGGAATCCTCCTGTCAGAGCAAACGAGCTATCCTGAAACCGTGCGCGGGGTAGCGCACTCCCGTATCGTAGTGAGTCCGGCTCGCTGGCCTCACGGAGGCAATGTTGCTGCGCCAGGAGCCGCCTCTCAGGACGTTCTCGCGGCAATTCTCAGCCATCCGAGGGGAACCATCCGACGGCGCATCCCGGTAGTTGGGCAGCCAGCAATCGGCCACCCACTGCGCGACCCCGCCTCCGAAATCGGCGCCACCGAAAGCATTGCGTGCGAAACTGCTGACCGGCATCGGAGCCTTCGGATCTTGGGGGCCGCCGCAATCCTTGCAATTGGCCTTGCCAGGTTCGAGATCTCGACCCCACCAGAAGCGGGTCGAGCTACCCGCCCTGGCGGCGTATTCCCACTCCGCTTCGCTCGGCAAGCGGTAAGGTTTGCCGGTCGATTGCGCGAGCCAATCGACATATTGCTTGGCATCGAGCCAACTCAGATTGCGCGCTGGCGCTGCGTCGCTTCCGTCGAGCGAGATGTTGCAGCCCTTTGCCGCCGCGCATCGGTTCCACTCGGCGACGGAGATGGGAGACCGACCGATTGCGAAGGGCGCGATGGCCACGGTCCGGATCGGCTGCTCCGAGGGGTCTTCGTCGCTGCCCATCCGGAAAGATCCGCCGGGTATGCGGATCATCTCGGGGCAGGCTTCGCAGTCGCGGAAGCCCGAAGCGGTTTGGATCGTCCGTGCGGCAGGAAGGCTCGGAGTCAAAATCGCGACCTGCGGATCCGGAGCTGGGGCGGCAGGCACGGGATCGGCTGCTGGCGCCAAAGGTTTGGCCGCATCCGCATTCCTGCTGGCTGGCGGCTCAACCCGCCGGGTCGGTGCAGGCCGGTTGGTCACCGAGGTCAAAGGGACGGGCACCCATTGGGGGACCTGTCCGACAGACACCAGGCTTGGCTGGCCGCCGACCGGCCAGTAGCCGGCGGCGTAGAGGCCTGCGGCAACCAGCGCAAAGGCCGCCACGATCCCCGCCGGGACCGCGAAAAGCCGTCTATTTTTCGTCGCGCTAGCGAACGAAGCCGGGTCGGGAAGCACACGATAGATGCGAACGGGATCGGTGATGTTCTTCAGCTTCTCGTCGCCAAGCGACTGATATCCGCAGACCAGCTTATTCTTGATCTGTTCGTAGACGCCGCCGGAGATATAGACGCCGCCGGGCATCGCCAGAGCCTCCAGGCGGGCGGCGATGTTGACGCCATCGCCAAAGATATCGTCCGGCTCGACGATAACGTCGCCCAGATTCACCCCTATCCGGTATTGTAGCCAGTAATCGCGCGGTAGATCGGTGTTCCGTGCCGCCACGGATTGCTGAATGACGATTGCGCATCTCACGGCTTCGAGCGGGCTGTCGAACATGGCGAGAAAGCCATCGCCGGTGTTCTTGATGAGCCGCCCGTAGTGCTCTTGCAGTGTCGGATCGACGATCTCGCGGCGAACCTGCTTCAGCCGACGAACCGTTCCCTCCTCGTCGTGGCCCATCATCCGGCTATAGCCGGCGATGTCCGCCGCGAGGATCGCCGCGAGCCTGCGATGAGCGTGCGGATGAGTTGAAAACTCTTCGCGCATCCCGACCACCACCAGATGGACCAGACAGCCCCCAATCCAGTCATATCAGGTAGCGCATCCAGCGTCGCGAATTTTACGCTGACCTACGAGCGCGGGGCGCCGGCTGTCCACGCCGGAGGCGTCAGCTTTTGGGTGACGCAGCCCAGGTTCCGATAATGGTACATTCGAGCTGGCGCGCGAAAGGCGTTTCCGGCCCTTTCCGGAATCCAGAGACGTCTGCCTTCAGGCATGCTTGTTTGCAAGGCAGCCAATGGGCAAAGTGGCGCATCTGCTGCGTTAAGGGCCGCCAGTTCGCGTCGCAGCACCGCCGGGCCGCCTAGGCATATCGAGGTCCTTGTCGTCGGGTTCTAAATGCCGGCGGTTGCTGTTCACTGGAATTGGCCCTTCATCAGGGCTGCCGCGACTAATGACGTCTATCGATGCTTTACCGAGTGTCGTGAGTGGAGTTTTTCGAGCAGTAAAGAAATACGGCAATGATAAGCATTTTTGGCTATATCTGGCGAAATAGTCGACGTGAGCAGATAAAAATACTCTGCATCGTAGTCGTGTCCTTGCCGTTCTATTATCTCTCTCTTGATCTGCCGAAATACATCATCTCCGATGCCTTGCAGGGCCGTGCGTTCGCAGGCGGACAGGAGACCGCGCGCCTCTTTCACATCGTGCTGAATCTGCCGAGCGCATTTGGTGGATCGTTCGCGCTGTTCGATGGGGTCCGGCTCGATCGGCTATCCTATCTGTTTGCGCTCTCGGGCCTGTTTCTCCTGCTTGTCCTGATCAATGGCGGGTTCAAATACCGTGTGAACATGCGCAAGGGAGCGTTGGGCGAACGGCTGCTGCAGCGCCTGCGCTTCGATCTGTTCTCGGCCCTGCTGAGTTTCAAGCCGGAGGCATTGCAGCGCATCAGGCCGTCCGAGGCGGCGACGATCATCAAGGACGAGGTCGAGCCGATCGGCGGGTTCGTGGGCGATGCCTTCGTGCAACCGGTCTTTCTCGGCGGCCAGGTGCTGACCGCGCTGACTTTCATTCTGGTGCAGAACCTTGCGCTCGGCGCGATCGCGGCGAGCATGGTCCTGATCCAGGGCGCGGTCATTCCCGCCTTGCGGCGCGAGCAGATCCGCCTCGGCAAAGAGCGGCAGATCGCGTCGCGGGCCCTGGCCGGCAAGATCGGCGAAGTGGTCGAGACCATCGGCGAAGTCCTCAACCACGGCACATCCGCCGTCGAGAAAAGCCAGGTCGCGCAGCGACTGGAGCAGCTCTTCGGTATCCGCTACCGGCTTTTTGAGCGCAAGTTCGCAGTCAAGATGCTGAACAGCCTGCTGGCGCAGCTCACGCCCTTTCTATTTTACGCTGTCGGAGGTTATTTCGCGCTGACCGGGCGCCTCGATCTCGGCCAGCTCGTCGCGGTCATCGCGGCGTATCGCGACCTGCCGCCTCCGGTCAAAGATCTGATCGACTGGGACCAGCAGCGGCTGGACGTCGAGGCGAAGTTCCAGCAGGTCGCCCAGCATTTCGCGCTGACGGGCGATATGCCTGCCGAAACTGACGCTGGTGTCGCCGGCGAGGCGGCGAGCCTGCCCACCGCCGGGCTGATCGCGCTGCAGGGCGTTACCGTTGTGAATGCGGCGGGCGATCAGGTGCTGGACCGGCTATCGCTGTCGCTGCCGCTACAACGGCACATCGGCCTGTCCGGCGGGGCGAGCGAGGCTGCCGGGATCCTGGCGCAACTGCTGGGCGGCGGTATCAGCGCCAGCGACGGCTCGCTGACGATTGCCGGCGTTCCGCTGACGGCACTCTCGCCGGAGGCGCGCGGCGGGGCGATCGCCTATGTCGGCCCCGAACCGGTTATTCTCGACGGGAGCCTGCGCGACAACATCCTCTACGGCCTGCGCCGCGTGAACGACGCCGCGACCAAGCTGGCGGGCTGGTCGATCGATCATCGCCAGGCGCATGCCGCGGATCATGGCGAGCTGGCCTCGCGGCTGGTCGAGATCCTGCGCATCGTCGGGTTTGCCGATCCGGTGTTCAGGTTCGGGCTGGCCCGCAAGCTCGATCCCGCCACTCCGACCGATGTGGTACTCCGGATTTCGGACATCCGCGCCCGCATCCAGGCCGGTCTCGCCGCGCGCGGCGCCGAGGCCGCGATCGAACCCTACGACCCGGAGCGCTATACCCGCAACGCGACGATCGGCGAGAACATCCTCTTCGGCATGCCGGTCGACCCCGCCCTGGTCGGCGCGCGGCTGGCCAGCCACGAACCGACGCGGCAGCTGCTCGCCGGGTTGGACCTGACCGAAACGCTGGTCGGGATCGGGCGGCGCATCGCCGCCACGATGCTGGAAATCTTCCGCGATCTTGCGCCGGGTCATGTGCTCTTCGAGCAGTTCTCCTTCATCGCCGCGGAGGATTTCCAGGACTATCGCGAGCTGCTCGGCCGCCTGGAGGCCGGCGCGGGCAGCGAGGCCGACCGCACGCGGTTGATCGGGTTGGCTTTTCTCTATGCCGAACCGCGCCACCGCCTCGGCCTCCTGGACGCAGCGATCGAGACCCGCATCCTGGCGGCACGGTCGAGGTTTCGTGAGTGGGCCTCGGCGGATCCGGCCCAGTCGATCGCGTTCTACGACCCGCAGCGCTACTGCCCAACGGCGCCGCTGCGCGACAATCTGCTGTTCGGGGCGGTGACGCATGATGCCGCCGACGAAGTCGTCCGCGAAACGCTCGCGGAGCTCGGCCTCGACGCCGAGGTCTACAGATGGGGCCTCGATCAGCCGGCCGGCTATGCGGGCCGGTTGCTCTTCCCGGTCATGAAAGCCCAGATCGCGCTTGCGCGCTGCCTCATCAAGCGGCCGCAACTGCTCATTCTCAACAATGCCTTTGGAGCCTTCGGCCAGAACGAAGCGGGCCTGATCCTGGATCGCATACGGGCGGAGATGGCTGGACGGACATTGATCGTCGCGGGGCGCGATGTCGGACCTGGCCAGGGCTACGATGTGCACATCGCATTCGACGGCGCGAGACCGGCCGTCCCACAGGACAGGTCGACCCCGGGCGATTCCGGGCCGGATCGGGCGGTCCTGCTCGACAGCGCGGAAATCCGGGTTCTGCGGTCAGTGCCCATCTTCGGCAATCTCGACACGGCTCGACTGAAACTTCTCGCCTTCACCAGCGAGCGCATCGCCTTTGCCCAAGGCGACGTGCTGTTTCGGCGGGGCGATGAATCGGATGCGGCCTATGTGCTGCTGTCAGGCGCGGTCGATGTCATGAGCGAGACCGACAAAAGCGAACCCGTCCGGATGTCGAGCCTCGCCCGCAATGCGATCCTCGGCGAGATGGGCCTCGTCACTGGCGATCCTCGCTCTGCGACGATCGTCGCAACGTCGTCCGGCGAGGCGTTGAAGCTGCGCAAGGAGGTCTTCCTGGCGCTGCTCGCCGAGTTCCCGCAGATGGCGCTCTCGGTCATGCGACTGATGGTCAAGCGCCTCCAGGCCAATGTGGCCGCTTCCGGCCAGCCTCGGCAGGACGATGGCGAGCCCGATCGCTGAGCGCCCGCATCGATCCGTCGAGGCCAGGACGAAAGCCCGTTCAAAGATCGGACCGCAGATTCCTGAGCAGGCCGAGGCGGCCCTTTCACGAGGATTTCGGGCCGGTGTACAGAATATCGGTACGCGTCAGACCAATGTCGTCGAGCGTGCGATCGTCGACGGAGCCGGCATAGAAGCGGGGCCGCCGGTTGTCGCGAAGCCCCGCCAGCCAAGGTCGCAGGCTCCCGATCGCACGCGTCGCACCTGCCAGGAGCGGGCACTCCCCCGTCTGAATGGGCTGCGCGGTCTCGCGAAGCGGTTCCGGAGCCACTAATTTCAAGGGCGCGTGACGAAGATCCAGAGTATTGTGCACGGTGAGACCTCCTCCTCGGGTCAGTCGCGCCATGACTGTGGGAAACGGTCGCGGCGGCTGGTCCGGGCGGGTTTCTGGACCGTTCCCGTCCGGCCTTCTGTGCGCTACGTCACACAAGCTCCGACCCGCGCCGGAAAGACACGAACCGGAGGCCGACGCATGAACGATGCGGCTCCTCGTATCGTGAGCCTCCTGTCTGCGAATCCGTTCTTCGCAGGCCTTGCTGAGGACACCCTTGCCAAGATCGCGGGCATCTGCCGGCATAGGCGTCTTAAGGCGCGAGAGGTCCTGTTCCTGAAAGGAGACGCGAGCGACGGGCTTTATGCGATCCGGCGCGGCCTGATCCGCATCGGAACCACGGACGACCTCGGCCAGCAGATGACGATGAATCTTGTCGGAGGTGGCGACGTCGTCGGTGAAATCGCGTTGCTCGACGGTCGTTCGCGAACGGCCGATGCCGTCGCGATGGAGGACACCGACATGTTCTTCCTGCCACGTCGCGATTTCCTGATCCTGCTCGATTGCGAGCCCTCGATCGCGCAGCAGTTGATCGGCCTCCTCTGTGCCCGGCTGCGCGACGTCATCGAGCGCATGGAGGAGACGGCGTTCCTGCCAGCCGCGGCGCGTCTGGCACGGCGTATCCTCATGCTCGCGGCCGATTACGGGTCGGAGATCCACGTCTCTCAGGAGGAACTGGCATCGCTCGCCGGCGTCACGCGTGAAACGGTGAACCGCCAGCTTCAGGGCTGGAAGCGCGCCGGGGTTCTCGCCCTGGGGCGTGGGCGCCTGACGATCCATGATATCGACCAGTTCCGCGCACTGGCGAAGATCGGGACGGTCCGCAGCTAGACGCGGTATCGCTTCGGGGGCCGACCTTCGCGCGCTTGGGGCACAGCGAGGCGAGGCGCGGAACTCTGGTCGGCGATCGCTGCCGTGAGCGCTTAGCCGGTGCTGCTGATGGCGGCTGCGAAGACCGGCACAGGCCGGTCAAAACCCTTCAAGGCCCGCACGTCCAGTTCGACGAGAGGTACGCTCGATCCGACCGCGAGCGCTGCGACGTGGTCGACGAGGATCTCGGTATCGTTGGCGCTCGAACACAGGCGCGATGCGAGGTTCACGACGTTGCCGATCGCGGTGTAATCGAGGCGGCCTTCGGAGCCGATCCGCCCGACCGTGGCGGGTCCCATCGCCAGCCCGACGCCGAAGCCAAGCCGATGGTCAAGGGCGTGCCAGCCGAGCAGGAGCTTCTGCACGGTCCTTTGCATGTCGCTCGCCATCCTGATGGCGCGCAGGGCCGGATCCGGGCAAGATACCGGAGCGTTGACCAGCACCATCATTCCGTCGCCGGAGAAGCTCGTCATAGTCGCGGCATGTGTGCTGATCACCCGTTCGAGAGCGTCGTAGTATTCGCTCAAGACGGCCATGACGGTTTCGGGCTCCGCCCGAGCAGAGAAGGCAGTGAAACCCCGCAGGTCGCAGAAGACCACAACCACTTCGACACGCCGGCCGTCGAGCACATGGTCGTCGGCCGTGCTGTCGACCAGTTCGGCGACTTGCGGCGCGAGAAAGCGCTTGAGCCGGCCGATGCGCTCCGAACGCTCCTGTGAGACCGCCAACTCGACGGCCATCTCATTGAATCGCGTCGCCACACGCTCGAATTCGTCGCCTGTGGCGAGCTCGATCCGATGCTCGAATTGTCCGGCCCCGATCCGCGCGACGCCGTCCTCCAGAAGGCGGATCGGTCCGATCATGCGCTGGGTCAGCCAGTAGGCGAGCATCGCCGCGAGGGCCGCGCCTGCGATAAGCAACGCGGCGGTGCGCCAAAGACCGGCGTAGATGGGTGCGAAGGCCTCGGCCAGGGGCTGCTTGACGATGACGCTCCAGCCGGAACCGGGTATCCCCGCCATCGCCGCCAGCACCGTTTGTCCCGCCATGTCCCGGCCGGCGATCGCGCGGCCGGACTTCGCGAGAATGGCCGCTCGCAGGGCCTGGAGCGGTCGCGTCGCCGTCTCGTCGGCGCGCAACACGAGGCTGATGTCGGGGTGGGCGATGAGGCGGCCGGGCTGGTCGAGTACGAACGCCTCGCCGGTTCGCCCCACCCGTATCGCCGAGATGACATCCCAGATGAACTTGAGGTTGACCTCTGCGACGGCCACGCCGACCGCCGATCGGTTGCCTGCGACGGCGACGGTCACGAAGGGTTCCGAGCCGCCATAAAACGTCACCGGGCCGAGCCAGGCCCGATCCGCGCGCGCACCCCTGACGGCCGGATTGCCCGAATGGTCGGTACCGTCCTCGATCTTGTTCAGACCGATGCGCGAGACGAACAGCCGTTCTTTGCCGGCCCCGTCGACGAGGGTCAGGCTCACGACGGCCGGAACCTGGCGTAGCAGGCGCAGGGCATCGAGCCGGCGCCTGTCATCGACAGTCTCCGACCAGGGCAGCTGAACGGTCCACTGAAGCTGATCGCGGATTCCATCCATGAAATCCTGGATCTTGGCCGCCGCCGATCGGGCCTCCACATCCAGAAGCTCATTCAGCCTGTCCCGTCGGTCATTGAAGCCGAACCACGCTTCGCTCCCACCCGCCATGAGAAGAGGCACGACGACCGCCGCAAACAGGGCGAGAAAGGACTTCGCGAACAGTGATGATCGGGGGGCGAGAGGTAAATCGGACACCGTGTTGGCCCATGCGCCGGCTCGCCGGCTCAATCATTCGATCACAACGTCGGCGCTGCTCAGCAGCGGGACCGGGAGAGGTATTCCCAGGGCAGTGGCGGCCTTCAGATTGATGACAAGCTCGACTTTGGTGACCCGCTGGACCGGCAGATGGGAAGGTTTCTCGCCCTTGAGGATACGGCCGGCGTAGATCCCGGTGTGACGGTGCGACTGTCGGAAATCGCCGCCATAGCTCATCAGGCCGCCGGCCATCGGGAAGTCGCGAGCCTGGGTGATCGCCGGCACCCCATGGCGGCTCGCAAGTTCGGCGAGCCGCTGGCTGCGATAGGCGAAATAGGGATCCGAGGTGAAGACGAGGCCTTTTGCACCCATCTGAGGCACGGCCGCGAACACCGCGTCGAACTCCTGTTCGGTGCTGGCATTCAAAATGCGAAGCTGCAATCCCAGGCTGCTTGCCGCCGCCTGCAGCTTCCTCATCTGCGAGCCCGAGGTCGGACTGGTCGGATTGACGGCCACCGCGAATATCTCGGCGGCGGGAAACAGCTCGGTCATGAACTCCAGGCGCTTGCTCGAGACCTCGACGCTCAGGCTCGACACCCCCGTGAGATTGCCTCCTGGCCGAGACAGGCTGCCGACCACGCCGAGTGCAATGGGGTCGCCCCCCATCTCGAAGACGATTGGGATCGTTGCCGTTGCCGATTTTGCCGCAAGCGCGACCTCCGCCCCTCCGGGCGCCACGATCACGGTCACCTGACGGTCGACGAGATCCATCGCGAGCGCGGGCAGGCGACGATATTGGCCCTCTGCCCATCGAAATACGATGTTTACATTGCGACCCTCAACGTAACCGGATTCCGCCAAGCCCTCGCGGAAGGCATCGAGGCGGCTGGCATAGGGTTCGGGGGCCTCGGAGCCGAGATAGCCGATCACCGGCATGGCTGGCCGCTGGGCGCGGGCCGGGCTCATCCACGCCGCCGCCCCGCCGGCGAGCGCGATAAAATCGCGCCGCCTCATTCGACCCGCAGCTCGGGCGGGAGCGGAGGGCAAGAAACGCAAAGTCATCCCCCTTCGAACCAGAAGCCGCTGTTGTCCTGCAGCGCGCAATCTGCCCCCGGTGACCGAACGGCAGTATAGCCGCACGGCCTGCCCTCCGAAAGCCAATAACCAGTTCCCACACCTCAGGATGAGGCCCGCAGCACGACGTTCCTTATGTGATCCACCTCACATTCCCTGGATGCCGGAGTGCGTATCCGTTGGGGTTCTGGAAGCCTTGGAGCGCGTGAAATGACCGCCATTCCTGAGGATAGGCTCGAACAATTCCATCGGCGGGCAGTAGAGCGGACGCGGCGCGTGGGGCTTTCGGCTTATATCCTGAAGGAGGATGGCAGCGTCGTCCGAATTACCCCTGACGGGAAAACGGACCTGATCGTCGTCCGGCTCGGCCTTCGGAACGCCCAGTCTGGCGAGTGCGAGGCGCTGCGCACGCAATGAAGAGCCGAAATCAGCGCCCCCCTTATCATGGAGACGCGTCATGCCTGAATTCGTCATCGAAAGAGACATGCTAGGCGTCGGCGCTCCGGCCCGCTGAATTGAAGGTTGCGTACTGATCATGCCTCAAAGGCCGCACAGGGCGGCTGACGATCATCGGTCTTTATTCGCGGTCAGCCACTCGTCTCCGCGCTCGATTATCTCGCCCAGGCCCTCTTTGGAGATAAGCTTATGTTCACTCACGTCATGATCGGCAGCAACGACCTGGAGCGGGCCAGAGATTTCTACGACGCCACATTCGCTGCGTTGGGAGGCGAGCCTGGCGAGATAGATGCCAGAGGCAGGCTGATCTATGCCCACAAGGGCGGTCGGCTGATGATCACGAAGCCGATCGACGGCCATCCAGCGACCGCGGCCAACGGTGGGACTATCGGTATCGCCGCTGCGAGCCGTGACCATGTGCTCGCGTGGCATAAGGCCGGCACCACGCATGGTGGCACGGCGATCGAGAGCCCACCCAGCGAGCGCCCGAACGGAGCCTTCGTAGGCTACCTTCGCGATCCGGACGGAAACAAGCTCACCGCGCGCTCTCAGCCGACGAAGTAACACGACCGGCAACAGCCGCCCGCGAACAGCTAATGCGCTCCTGACCGTCGAACGGCGCTTCGTCGCGCCGCGGGTGGAAATCGCTGATTCAGGTCTGCTGCGGTCGCCGCGAGGTCGAGAATGCCATGCCCAGTTCGGTCCTGCCAGTCCGCAGGACCATAGGGCTGATCCGCGTTGCGCCGGATGGCATCCGCGAGCGTGTCTGGCATCAGCCTGCCGGACGGCCATTTCGTGCGCAGGAGCGCGACAGCGCCCGCCGCAAGGCCACATGCCGCGGAGGTGCCGGTATTGCTGCCTGGGTAGTCGTCACTCGCAAACTGGCTGGGCGCACATATGTCCGGTTTGTTGTTGGCCATGCCGGCGATACCCGGGCCCTGGCCCGAATAGCCGAGCCAAACCCGATCGTTGCGCACGGCGCCCACCGTCAGCACCTCCCGCAACGCGTTGGCCCCGTTGATGCCGCGGGAGGGACCGGTGAAATCCGATGAGCAGCGTGGGTTTGGGCAGAATTGGCCACAATTGCCGGCGGCAAAGACCAGATCGGCTCCAGTATCGTTCAACAGCCGCAATGCGATCGCAATCGGGTGGTCGGGATTATTGGCGTAGCTAGCCTGGCCGGGCTTCACGGTCGGATCGAAGACCGCCCAGGCGTTGCAGATCACCCAACCCTCTGCCTTCCGCGCCCCGGTGGCTATGGTGCTGAATATGGAAAACAGCGCGGCTGCGACGGAACTAAGAAAGACCGGGAACCGCGTGATGCCGTCCGGAATTGCCGGGCAATCCAGCAGCTTTAGCTTGGCGGGAGGCGCCGCCGCCAGCGCAACGGCCCGTGCGTTTCGCGCCACCATTTCGCCGTGAGAGGTCAGCGGGTTGCCCGGCAGCCGCACTGCGCCGGAATGCGCGGAATCCTCCAGGACGGGCCAACCTTTGAAACTTCCCGCAGGAAGAAGACGCAACGGCAAGCCGGTGTCCACGAAGACGATGTTGACTTGCTCGGGCCCGGGCAGTCCAGCCGCCGTCAGCAATGACGGGTTCGCCCGGATCGTCCTGAGCGCTGCGGCGCGATCTCCCATCAAGCCATCGCCGGCTTCGTTCGGGCACCAATGAGTTGAGAATGGATCGTGCGCTGGATTCACCACGAGATCGGCCCCGACAGCAGCGTCAGGTCCAAAATTCTCGCGCGTCACACTGTTGGCAAAGACTTCCGCAGCCTCCTGCCCACCATGAATGACGATCCCGAAAACCAGAAACTCGAGAAGCTCATCCCTAGAGATGTCGACGCCAGCAGGGGGCGGAATGTTCGACGGGTAGGCAACCACGCTGAACAAGTCATCGCGCCCCAGGCGCATTCTGGCGTTGAGTTGCCTATGGACTTCTTCGGAGTCCCAACGCTTGTAAGCTTGGCGCAGTTCATTCCAGGCGCGAACGGACAATACCAGGCGGACTTCGTTCGGGTCCGACATCCTGAGCCCCCCGATCCTGCCGCGGGCAGGCTCCCGCAGGCCACCATTCTCAAAAGACTAGCGCTCGGGCGCTTCGAGCGCCATGATAATCGTTATACCACGGGGGCCGGCGCACGGCGCCCCGACCGATCGGATCCAGCCGCAGGTGGATGTGCCGATGGTGTTCGCTTCCGACGTCGACGGAAATGTACCCGCGCCAGCCCACGGCGAGCGCCACATGGTCGCCATCGCCTTCGCCGACGTTGTCGGCTACTCGACGCTCATGGCCGCGGATGAGGCCGGTACCTATGGGCGATGGATGGCCCTACTGCGCGGCTTGATCGAGCCCGAGACGGAACGGTGCAGAGGCCGAATCGTGGACGTGTTGGGCGACGGCGTCCTGGCCGGGTTTCAGAACGCAGGCGATGCCGTCGCATGGGCTCGCGCCATCCAGCACGGCATCAAGGCCGATCTCGAGGCCGCAGGCTCGGTCGACCCCGTGCCTGTCGTCCTCCGCATCGGAATCCATGTCGGCGACGTGATCGAGAGTAACTCGCAGATTTTCGGAGATGCGGTGAATTTCGCGGCGCGGCTGCAGTCACACGCAGCGCCCGGCGGAATCGTGATCTCCGAACGCGTACGGGACGCGTTGGACGCCTCGGCTCAGGTTGATCTGCGGGACCTAGGATATGCCGATCTGAAGGGCTTCCACAAGCGCGCGCGCCTGTTCGCGATCGAGACCGAGCTGGTACGGGTCACTGTTCCGATTCAGACAGGAGCGGGGCTGCCCTCCCTCGCCGTGCTGCCACTCCTCGATCAGGATGGGGATACGGAAGATGCTCATTTCGGAGACGGATTCGCAGAGGACGTGGGCATGTCGCTCGCTGGCCTGCACGAGCTGTTCGTCGTTTCCCCGGCCTCGAGTGCCATCTTCCGCGGCCGCCAGCCGGACCCCCGAGAGGTAGGCCGTGCACTGGGCGTACGCTACGCGCTTCTCGGGAGAATGCGCCGCGTAAACGAAGGATACGGCATCTCGGTGCAGCTTTGCGACACGCAATCGGGTGAAACGCTCTGGGGCGAGCGCGCCCGTATCGGCATGGGCGAGATTTTCGATCTGCAGGACGAGGTGGCCCGCAAGATCGCGATGGGGCTCGCGCCACAGGTGCGCTCCGCCGAACTCCAGCGCGCGATGCGCAAGGCGCCGGAGAGTCTGACGGCCTATGATCGGATGCTGCGCGCCCTCTACACGATAGCGAGTGCGGATTACGCCACGTTCGAGCGAGCGCGCAGCTACCTAGGCGAGGCCATGGTTGAGGAGCCCGACTTCGCCCTGCCGGTCGCTTGGGCCGCACGCTGGCACAGCGTGCGGATCGGGCGCGGATGGTCGCAGCATCCCGACGACGACGCTTTGCAGGCGCTTGAGCTTGCAACGCGTGCCACAAACATCGACAGGGCGAACGCATTGGCTCTTGCCACTCTGGGCCATATGAACACGATGCTGCGGCGTGACAGCGACGCTGCGCTGCAATGTTTTAGCCAGGCTCTCGCGGCCTGCCCGAACCACCCACTCGTTTGGACGCTGTCGAGCGCGACGCTCGCCTATCTTGGTAAAGGCGAGGAGGCGGTGCGCCGCGCCGAACAAGGACTTCGGCTCTCGCCGCATGATCCGATGCGCTATTCACAGCTCATGTTTCTGGGCATCGCGCACTATGCCAACGGCAGCTTCGACGAGGCTGTGCGCTGGCAACGCCGCTCGTTGGCTGAAAACCCGCTGCATGGGGCGACGCTCCTGCTGCTCGCGGCGGCTTTGGCCGCGGCAGGCTCGCGAGACGATGCCCGGCAGGTGGCTGCCCGGTTCATGGCCGTGCGCCCCGGCTTCTCGCTGGAAACGTATTCACGTACACGCCTGCCGTTTTTCGAACCTGGCCTGCGCGAGGCCTTCGCCGCGCATTTGCAGCAGGCAGGCCTGCCGAACTGATAGCGAGGACCTAATAGCATTAATTTCCTAACGTGGAGGGGGAAATGGCGCGCAATGGTGCATTCGGTCCCGCCGACGGGGCTGACGGGGCCGATGGAGCGGAAGGCTTCGAGAACTTCGACGCGCTGGGCGGCGGCCGCGGTTCTGTTATCCGCCCAATCGGCGTCGCGCCGGAAAGGGATATCCGGAAAAGCAACGGCGAAACGGATTATCGCGGCCATCGCTGGCCGCCGCGCCTGGGCCATGCCTGGCCGCCTACTTCGCCGACCGATTGCTGGCCTATCGCCCCCGAGGCGATCGAGCCGCGTCTGACTGACTTCACACCTGACAACGCCTCTTTGCTCGTTCTTGCAGAATTTATGAAGTTGAAGAATTCATCAGGTCAATTGGCCTGGACAAAGCTCATGAATCTCAGCGACATGAAGGCCGACATCGATTTAATTAGCGATATCGATGATGATAACTGTTCGGCAGTTCAAAGGGAATTAAAACACCTGCGACGCCTTGCTCAATTCCGGCCCGGAGCGATGGCCGAATCGCTGGCTCAACGCAACGGCATCATCGGATATTTCCGCGCTTTGCTGCAATTCAACCTTCAGACGCATCCGTATACATATTACTTCGCAGCTACGGCGCTGCGCCTTGGGCAATTCCTTTGCATGTACTATAAGGACATATTCAATCGCCCGCGGCCCGTCCGCCTCGATCCGAGCCTGCTCGCGCCAATCGATCCACCAGGGCATCCAGCCTATCCGAGCGGGCATGCAACCCAGTCCTTCCTCATTGCGAAATGCCTGGAGCAAGTGGTTCCGGTTGCGCTCGGTTCACGCCCCCCGGACGCCAACAACCCCGAGGGCCAGCCGGGTCCGTTCTGGCTGCTGGCCGAGCGTATCGCGAAGCTCCGCGAGGTCCTCGGAGTGCATTATCCGAGCGACACCAGAGGCGGTCTTCGCCTGGCCGAAGGCGCGTTCCCGCTGATGCTCAAATGCCCACGGATCGCCGGCCGCGGTGTCGACAATGATGGCGACGGCGCTCCTGATAACCAACTCAAGGACGATTCCGGTGGGCCGTTGTCGATCGCCGGACAGCCCATCTACGATAATGGCTGGCTTGCCCTTGCGCGCCAGGAGTGGGAGCCGCGCAAGTAATGCCGGAGGTCCCGCTCGCGACGCAGGCGAGAGCCCTGCCTTACACCGTTCCGCCGCGACCACGGGCAGCCGCGGTCGACCTCCTTGATCGTCTTTCCGTGGACCCAGTACTCACGGGGGACCGGTGCAATCGTATTCACGCGTTCATCGTCCGCACCGTCCGAAACCTTGGCTAGCAGCCTCACCGAGACCGGTTCAAGGGCAATCTTTCTTGGATGATGGCGATCGGCGGTATTGGCGCCCTTCGCCATCGCGATCGGCAGCAAGCCACGACCTCTCCGACCAACGGCACCAATACGCTGGTCGGGGTTCAGGAGATGAACGCGCTGGTCTTTGTCCGGCGCAGAGAGTTGATCGCGGATACAGCCGGTGCCGGGCGTTTCCGCAGCGGCATGGTGATATGTACTATGCGTGATCTCGCGGCCGAGCTACGCGATGTGAAGCACGGCTTCGTTTCGGCCGAGACCGCATCGAGCATCTATAGGGTGGCGATTGGCGTTTGCTGCTGGAGCTGTTGGCATCGATATCGAGAAGACCAATGCGATGCGCTTGCACCACGATCGGCTGGCCATCCCCCAATAAACTCAGAACTTGGTCAGAAGGGTGCCGCGTCGCGCTCGCAGGTCGTTCGCGCGACACATCGAACCATGACAGCGAGAACGACCTTCGCGCCGTCATCGTACACTGGCGAGTTCAATCCAACGTCCGCTTCCAGACGGTAGTCGAATGTCAGGAACTGGCGCTTCACCGGCATCGGGCAAATCGGCTTTCAGGCAAATCTTGGCGCGAGCTGCAAATCATCACGCGTGCTCGCCGATGTGCGGGTAGGGCGCGGGGCGCACCGTCATTGCGGCTCTGCGCCACAAGGTCGGCGACGACATCTCGGCGAGGCAAGGGAGAGGGGCCGGCTACCGAGCCGTCTTGTATAAGCGACTCTTATTCCAGCGGCTGGGTCACTAGCTTTGCAGATGTGAGGTTGCGTAGCGATGAGGTGGTGTCATGCCGAACGCCGACGCCGTGATGATCTCGTCTTATGAACAGCGGAAGGCTGCTGTGCTGCGAGCTGCACAGCTCATCTCATCATCGAGGGATTCTGATGGTGAGCGGGAATTCGAGATGCTGACCGAGGCTATCGCGGACTTCGATATCCGTCAGGAAGCGCTCGGCTTCATTGAGCTCCCGCCGGCTTTCATGCAGTTCCTGTCCAGTGGGCATCAGGCTCGGGTTTCAAGCAGCCGTCGCTGAGACGAAAAGGGCGGTTCGGCAGGCAGCGCGCTTGGACAGTGGTTCCGCGCGTTTTACCTGCCTCCGCTTTCCGGGTGCTTTCGAATGTCAGCTCCTGGCGCAATTCACCTTGGCGCGCGCGGTTTGAGCGCGCCGGCTCACCGTCGTCACTGGCCGAGCTTGATGTTGTTGGCTCTGATGACAGGACCCCAGCGCTCCAGTTCGGTGTCGAGGAGCGCGCGGAAGTCCTGGGACGCGTTGCCAACCGGCTCCATGTACTGGACCTTCAACTTCTCGCGGATCGCAGGTTCAGCCAGGACCTGGCGGGCTTCTCGTTCCAGCTTCGCCAGGATCGCCGGGCTCGTCCTGGCCGGTGCGACCAGCCCGATCCAGCTGTCGACCTCCACCCCGGCGATTCCGGCCTCGGCTAGCGTCGGCAAGTCCGGCAGGAGAGCGGAGCGTCGTGCGGCTGTGACGGCCAGAAGCACGATTTGCCCGGTTTCGGCCTGCGGCACGACAGAGGACGCCGGCAGCACCGCCATCTGCACATCGCCACGGATCAAGGCGGTCACCGCCGCAGGCGAGCCGTTATAGGGGACATGGACCGGCCTGGCATTGCTCTTAAGGGCGATCGCCTCCACCGCCAGATGAGACAGCGAGCCGTTTCCGATCGAGCCGAAATTCAGCTTGCTCGCATCCCGCTTGAGGCGTGCGATCAGCTCCTGCGTGCTTTTGACGCCGAGATCCTTGCTGACGACCAGCACGCTGGGCTGTGACGCCAAGACCGTCACCGGCGCGAGTTCGGTCTTGGGGTCGTAGGTCATCTTGGCAAACAGCAGCGGGTTGAGGGCAAGCGGCCCGACGATGCTGACGCCGATCGTATGCCCGTCCGGCTCGGCGCGCGCGACGCTTGCGGTTCCGAGATTGCCGCTCGCCCCCGGCTTGTTCTCGATCACGAAGGGCTGCCCGAGCTTGGCCTGCAGGCGCTCGGCGACCATGCGTGCGGCAATATCGGGGGTGGAGCCCGGCGCGAAGGGGACGATGACCGTCACCTGCCGGCTCGGCCAATCCTGTGATGTCGCGGGGGACGCATACAGCATGGCTGCGGCGGCGAAGGCCCGGAGCGTGTGCACGAGCAGCCGCGCTGGCGCGGCCGTGATGCAGGAAGAGGCGTTGTCTCGCCCGAGGCGCTCCTGACTGATGGTTTTCGGCAGCATGGCATCCTCCCTGTTTTGTCTTGTTTGTCTTGTTGCGCGCGGGTCAGACCCTTTGCGGTCAGGCGGTCGCGACCGGCGGCGGCATGTCTGCCGGGTCGAGCAGCGCGTCCTGGCCGGAGAGGATACGGCGCACCTCGGCGGGCTCGGCGCGTCCGTCCCGAGCAAAGCACGCCGCCGCCACGCCCGCCGCCTGGCCGGTGGCGAAGGCCGTGCCCATCACGCGCAGGGAGGCGCCGGCCTCGCGATCCGCGTCCGCGGTGCGCCCGGCGGCGAACAGGTTCGGCGTGTCGGCGCTCATCAGGCAGCCGAGCGGGATATCGTAAGTGCCGCGGTCCGGCGGATAGATGAAGCTGCTCTCGAGCGTCTCGCGATCGTGCCACTCGACGCCCCAGGAGCCGAGCGCGATGCAATCGGCAACGCGTCGCCCTTCGGTGACGTGCTGCCAGCTGAGCTGCTGGGCGCTGTTGATGTGCCGGCTCTCGCGCGTGCCGAAGTCAGGTCCTGTCGAGGAGAGGTAGGCGCGCTCCCAGCCCGGCAGCGTGCGCAGGACTTCCAGATAGGTCCAGGCCTGGGTACGCCCGCCCATCTCGGCACGCGTCATGCTGCGCGCATCCCGGGCATCATAGTCCTCGCTGGCGAGGTAGGCGACGACGTCGCCCGACAGCGGCAGCCGGGCGATCACGCTCTTGCTCTTGGTCAGCCCGACAACGCCGCGGTCCCGGGCCGCCGCGATGACGGCGGTGACGCTCGCGGCTGACACGTCCGCATCGGGCGAAACGCCACCGAAGCGGGTGCCGAGCGTGCCCAGGTTGACCGCGCCGTTGTTGCCGTAGCGGGTCGATGCGCCGGCGAAGAAGGCCAGGTCGCAATCGCCGCTCGCATCGACGAAGGCGCGGGCCTCCGCCGCGTGCACGCCTGAATGGTCGGCGTAGTGGACCCGCGTCACCGTGTTGCCTTCGCGGTCCGCCCCCGAGACGAAGGCGTGGAGCAGCACATCCACCCCGGCCTCCCGACAGACCTCGTCGAGCGCCCGCTTGGCAGCCTCGGGATCGAAGATGACGAATACGCCGCGATGTCGCTTCGGAGGCGTCACCGCGCCCCAGCGGCGCAGCTTGGCCATGACCTCCTCGGCGACCCCGGCGACGGATTGCCGGGGCGGCTCGGCCAGTGTGTAGAGCCCGCAATAGGTCAGCACGTTGCGCATCGTGGCGGCCCCGCCCAGGCAGCCGGCGGCTTCGATCAACCCGACGCGGGCGCCCGCTTTCGCGGCGCCGACGGCCGCGCCGACCCCCCCGGAGCCGCCGCCCACGACGATTACGTCATACCGTTCTGGCTTCATCTTCGTTCCTTTCCTTGTCTGGTGCCCAGCGGCTTGCACCGGCAGCCAGTTGCGGTTCGAGATACGAAACTCATCGCCAACGAGCGGGCATGACCCGGTGCGATGCCGCCGGGATTTCCCGAAGGGCCGCAGATGAATTGCTCAATCGGCAAGAATTCGGCGTCTCACCTTCCTCCGGTGACGCTACCTGCCCCGATGAGGTTCAAAAAGCGCCTTGTGAACGATCCAGAATTCGTGAATCGTGAATAATGAGTATGATCGAGAATATGCGGGCGCTGATCATGATCGCTCGCAGGGGCAGCTTCGTCGCCGCGGCCGAAGCGCTCGATCTCTCGCCCTCGGTTTTGACGAAGCGGGTCATGCAGCTTGAAGCCGCCGTCAATGTGCGGCTGCTTGACCGCACCACGCGCAGCGTCGGCCTCACCGCCGATGGCGAGTACCACCTCAAACGCATGACGGATGCCGTCAACCTGCATGACGAGGCGGTCGCCGCCATGCGCAAGGGAGCGGCTCAGCTGGAAGGTACCATCCGCATCAAGCTGCCGACGACCCAGGGCTTCCTGCACCTCAGCGGTCTGGTTCAGCGGTTTGTCCAGGCGCATCCCTCGCTGAACGTCGAGGTTCTCCTCATGGACGGTCCGTTCAACCCCGCGACCGAGGGGTTCGACATCGCCATCAGCGCCTTTCCCCTTAGCTTCGACGGCGTCATCGACACGTTTCTTTGGCCGGTGAGGAGGAGCCTCATCGCAAGCCCCGACTACGTCGGGTCGCGCGGCTGCCCGGAGAATCCGCGCCAGCTGCAAAGCCATGATTGTCTTGTCTATCAGCCGACGGGAGCCAATTGGCCGTTCATAGGTCCCGAGGGCAGGATCAGCGTCGCTGTCAGGGCGCGCATCTCCAGCAACGACATGCTTCTGCTCCTGAACGGAGCGAAAGCCGGCCTCGGCATCGGAATGATCAGCAGATATGTGTCGTCCGCAGCGATCGCCGCCGGCGAAGTGGTCGAAATCCTCGAGGGCTATGCCGTTCCCGATCTCTGGATAAAAGCAATGGTGCCGTCCGATCGGGCCATGGTGCCGCGCGTGCAGCACTTGCTCGCGTTCTTTCGCGAAAGGGCGCCGTTGTTTGGTCAGGGTCGTTGAGCCAATCTGCCGGCGCTCCGCCGCAGTACCCCGAGATCGACTCTACTTAGCGCGGAACCGATGTTCTGACGCGCCGGATAGGGCCCTCCGCAGGCGAGTGCCGGAGCTCGGGGGCGTTACCAGTCGACGACCGTTCCATCGGCGGCCACGGCGTGCTGCGTGTGGAGAATTTCCTGCTTGAACGGGTGCAAAGCGGCGATCTTCTCATTGACCTCGATGCCAAGCCCCGGCGCCTCCGAAAGCTGCCAGGCACTCTTCACCCGGCGCATCGGGAGTGAGACCACCTCATCGTACCAAGCCACGGCGCCGACCATTTCCTCCTGGATGATGATGTTGGGCGTGGCGAAGCCGAAATGCAGCGCCACCGCACCGGCGATCGGGCCGAGCGGGTTATGGGGCGCAAGGCCGATGCCTGCGGCCTCCGCCATCGCGGCAATCTTGCGGCCTTGCGAGAGGCCGCCGACATGGCAGAGGTCGGGTTGGGCGATGTGCGTGGCGCGATTTGAGAAGAGGTTCTCGAAATCGTCCAGGTGAACCAGCCGCTCCCCCGTGGCGATCGTGCAGGGCGAATTCTCGGTAATGGTCTTCAGCGTGGCGATCTCGCCCGGCGGGATCGGCTCCTCGACAAAGAGCGGCCGGTAGGGAGCCAGCACCTCGATATAGCGCATGGCCGCCGCGGCCGAGGCGCAGCGGCCATGGAAATCCACCATGAGTTCGACGTCGTCGCCGACGGCCTCGCGCAGCGACCGCATGAGACTATCGACATGGCGAAGCCCCTTCGTGGTGGCGGTGTAGTGCGTATAGGGAATGAACACGACCTTGAGCGCGTTGTATCCCTGCTCGACCAGGGCAAGCGCGCTTTCGGCCAGCGCCGTCGGATCGAAGGTCTCGTACACCGCGCGCATGTCGCCAAGGCCAAGGTGGGTGTAGACCGGGAGCTCGTCGCGGACCTTGCCCCCCAGCAGTCGCCAGACGGGCTCGCCGAGCGCCTTGCCGCAGATGTCCCACAGCGCCTGTTCGATGCCGCTGATTGCCGACATGCCGATGACGCCGAGGCGCCAGAAGCTCTGCTTCTGGAGAATCCGGACGATCTGCTCGATGTCGCGCGGGTCCCGCCCGATGATCAACGGCTTCAGATCCTCGATCGTCCCGACGACGCCGCGGGTCTTCCATTCCAGCGTCGCCTCGCCCCAGCCATGGAGCCCGGCTTGGTCGGTGACGACCTTGACGAAGATCCAGTTCCGCATCTCGGCGTTGACGACGAGAGTGGTGATGTCGGTGATTTTCATGAAGTTCTCGAATGGCATTGGTTCGCGGCGGGGCCGGTCGGAGGGTGGACGCCGCCCGCTCGATGATGGGGTGATGGATCCCCGGCGCTCCCGGCTTGCATGTTCGCCAGCCGGGAGCGCCGAGCTCACATCGTCGTGCTCACATCGTCGTGCTCACTTGCCGCGGATCTTGGCGAGATCGGCCTGGATGCGGTCGATCGTAGCCTTGCCGATTGTGGCCTCATGGCGCTGATACACGGCGGCGGTCGCCTCCCGCATTTTCGTCAGTTCCTCGGGCGACACCTCGGAGACCAGCATCCCCTTGGACTTGAGATTGGCCAGCGACTTGTCGTTGAGGTCACGCGCGACACGGCGCTCCTCGTCGCGGCCGACGATCGAGCATTCGGTCAGGATGGCCTGTTCCTCGGGCGAAAGCTGGTCCCAGAGCTTCTTCGAGTAGAGCGTGAGCATGGGCGTATAAGCATGACGCGTCATGGTCAGGTATTTCTGCACCTCATAGAGCTTCGAGGTGTCGATCGTGACCAGCGGGTTTTCCTGCCCGTCGATCGCGTGGGTTTCGAGCGCCGCGAAGACCTCGCCGAAGGCCATCGGCGTCGCGTTCGCCCCCATGCTCTTGAAGCTGTCGAGGAAGATGTTGTTCTGCATGACGCGGACCTTGAGCCCGGTCAGTTCCTCTGCCTTCGCGACGGCGCGCTTCGAGTTCGTCAGGTTGCGGAAGCCGTTCTCCCAGTAGGACAGGTTGACGACGCCGAAGCCCGGCAGCTTGTCGGCGATATACTTGCCGAAGGGGCCGTCGAGGATCGCGTCGGCCTCCTTCTCGTTGGTGAGCAGGAAGGGCAGATCGAAGACGCCGAGTTCGGGCATGATCCCGACCAGCGGCGAGGACGACGTGATCACCATCTCCTGCGTCCCGGCGCGCAGGGCCTGCGTCGCCTGCAGGTCGCCGCCGAGCGAGCCGCCCCAGAAGCCCTGCAGCTTGAGCTTGCCGCCGGATTTCTCGGCCATGCAGGCCCGCATCTTGGCGACGCCGTTGCCGATCGGGTGATCTTCGTTGATGCCGTTGGAGATGCGGATATTGCGCTCTTTGATCTGGGCCTGGGCAGCGGAACCGGCGAGCGCCGCGAGAGCGATGCCGGTGATGAGCGAAGCGATACGGGCCGTCTTGGTCATGGTTTTCTCCCTGTTTTCGTTGAGACTTCTTGTTGAAAGTCAGCGTCCGCTCAGCCAGGCGAGCGGCACCATCACGAGCTGCGGAAACAGCACGAGCAGGAACATTGCGAGCGTCTGCGCGATGAAGAACGGCCAGACGCCTTTCATCACGGCGCTCATCGGCACGCGCGCGACGCCGCAGACGACGTTGAGCACGATGCCGACGGGCGGCGTGATCAGGCCGATGGCGTTGTTGATGATGAAGAGCACGCCGAAATAGATCGGGTCGATCCCGGCCTGCTTGACGATCGGCATCAGGACGGGCGTCAGGATCAGAACCGTCGGCGTGAAATCGAGCGCGGTACCAACCACCATGACGAGCAGCATGATGATGATCATCAGGATCGTCTTGTTGCCCATGAAAGGCTCGAGCATCACCGAGAGCTCGGCAGGGATGTTCGCCTGCGTGATCAGCCAGGCCGAGACGACGGCGGCGGCGACCAGCAACATCACGGCACTCGTCGTCTTGGCTGCGAGCAACGTGACCTTGTAGAGATCCCGCACCTTGAGTTCGCGATAGACGAACATGCCGACGATCAGCGCATAGACCGTCGCGACGACGGCAGCCTCCGTCGGCGTGACGATGCCGAAACGAATGCCGCCAAGGATCGCGACCGGCATCAGCAAGGCGAGAGAGCCGTCCCAGGTCGCCTTGAGCCGCTCGGCACCGGTCTTGCGCGGCAGCACCGTGACTTTGTCCTTGCGGCAGACGATCCACCAGGCAATCACGAGCGACAGCCCGATCAGCAGGCCCGGGAAAACGCCCGCGAGAAACAGCCGCGTGATCGAGAGATTGGCGGCGACACCGAAGACGATGAAGCCGATCGAGGGCGGGATGATCGGCGCGATGATGCCCCCCGATGCGATCAAACCGGCGGAGCGCCCAACGTCGTAGCCGGCGCTGCGCATCATCGGCAGCAGGATCGAGGCGAGCGCCGCGGTATCAGCGGCTGCCGACCCCGACAGCGAAGCCATGATGATCGCGGCGAAGATCGCGACATAGCCTAGGCCACCATGGAGGTGGCCGACGAGCGACAGCGCGAAATTGACGATCCGCTTCGACAGGCCGCCGGCATTCATCAGTTCGCCGGCGAGCAGGAAGAACGGAATCGCCAGAAGCTGGAAGGAGTCCGCTCCAATGATCATGTTCTGCGCGATGATCTGGGTGTCGTAGACGCCGAGCCACAGCATCAGGCAGACCGCGCAGACGATCAGCGCAAAGGCGATCGGCATGCCGAGCGCCATCGCTCCGCAGAGCGAGACGAGGAAAATCGTGACGGTCATTCCAAGTGCCCCTTGAGATCGTGCGAGGGGCGCGCGCTGTAATCGCCGACGAATTCGGCAAGTTCGTAAGGGTCGAGCCTGCCAGTCAGTGCGCGGAACAGTCGTGCCAGGGTAATCAGGCCGATACCGACTCCGGCGAAGTAAAGTACGTTGTAGACATAGGACATGCTGATGCCGGTCACGGGCGCGACGACGCTGGCGTTGATCTCCTGCTGTTTCCAGGTGCCCTCGAGCAGCATCAGGCAGCAGACCAGTACGATCAGGTCGCTCAGGATCATGCAGATGCGCCGGCCGCGGATGCTGAGCGCGCCGACGAAGGTGTCGACGCCGAGATGCCCATTCTCGCGCATGACGACGACCGCGCCGATATAGGTCAACCAGACGAAGAAATAGCGCGATAGCTCTTCCGACACGTTGATGCCGGAATTGAAGGCGTAACGCAGCACGACATTGCCGAAGACCATCACCACCATGCCTGCGAGGAGGGCGACGAGAACGGCTTCAAGCGCGCGTAAAATCCACCTTTCGGCGATGGCTACCATGCTGCGTTTCCTCAGCGTTTCTTGTTGTGGAGAGATCATCACGACGCCGGCCGGCGCCATGTTCGATATCCGCGCGGGCCATCGCCAGCAGCTCGGCCATTGTCCTGCGGGCGTCTTCGGGCGCGCGGGCCACGATGGCATCAGCTACGCGTTTGTGGGTCGCGACCGAGGCGCGCCCCCGAGCGTGATCGTGCATCGACAGGCGGAACGACGCCTTCAGGACTGCATGCAGGATCGGCTTAAGCTGAACCAGCAGCAGGTTGCCCGACGCCTCGAGGATTGCCTCGTGGAAGCGAAGGTCAGCGGCCTCGTGACTGAGCTTGTCCGGTGAGTTCGTCATCGCCACCAGCGCGGCCGCAATCGCGGCGATCTGGGAGTCCGAACCGCGCTCTGCGGCGAAGGCGGCGGCGGCAGGCTCCACCATGCTGCGGATTTCCAGAAGGTGGCGCTCGAAGCCGTTCGCCATGTCGGCGTCGGTTATCCAGTCCATGACCTGCGGATCCAGCAGCCGCCAACTGGCGATTGGCTGGATGCGCGATCCGACCCGCGGCCCCGTTGTCACCAACCCGAGCGCCCGCAGCGTCTTGGTGACCTCCCGGATCACGGTCCGGCTGACGGAGAAGGTCTCCGCTAGCTCATCCTCCCGAGGCAGAGAACCCGCACTTCCGAATGCGCCGCCAACGACCATGCGGCCAATGCGGTCGACGAGGACATCGTGGAGGCTGGACGGTCGGCTCATCCAAACATCGTATTATCATATGATTGAAGCCGTCAATTGCCGGCCTTTGCGAATCTTTGCTGTGGCGTGGCGCAATCGGGCTAGGCCGCTCCGATCAGTTCGGGCGCAGGATCGCATCGAAATGCCGTCTATCGGAGACAGTGGCCTCGCGGGCAGCCAACTGATGTCGGCTTTTGGCGCTTCGCCGGCATCGGGCAAGCCGGCTTTCAGGCAAATCGTGGCGCGAGCTGCAAATCATCAAGCTTGCTCGCCGATGTACGGGTAGGGCGCAGGGCGCACGGTCATTGCGGCGCTGCGGCACGCTCTCGGCGACACCAGGGGGAGGGGCCGGCTACCGAGCCATCTCGTAGAAGCGACTCGTATTCCAGCGCTTGGAGCGCTAGCTTAGCGGGTGTGAGGTTGCGTAGCGATGAGGTGGTGTCATGCCCAACGCCGACGCGGTGATGATCTCGTCTTATGAACAGCGGAAGGCTGCTGTGCTGCGAGCTGCACAGCTCATCTCATCATCGAGGGATTCCGACGGTGAGCGGGAATTCGAGATGCTGACCGAGGCTATCGCGGATTTCGATATCCGTCAGGAAGCGCTCGACTTCATTGAGCTCCCGCCGGCTTTCATGCAGTTCCTGTCCGGTGGGCATCAGGCTCGGGTTTCGAGCAGCCGTCGCTGAGACGAAAAGGGCTGTTCGGTCGGCAGCGCGCCTGGACAGTGGTTCCGCGCGTCTCACGCGCGTCCGCTTTCGGGGGGCTTTCGCATGGCAGCTCTTGGCGCTCTGCTGCCGCTGCTCGCGAGCAAGCTCGCGCTCCCTCGCCAGCTGCCAGCGCCGACCGAGGGTCTGGCGCATCGCGATGACACGCATTCCAGCGGGCTGCCTTCGACCTTCGGTGTGTGAAGCTTGGCGATGACGGTGCCGGTCCGCGCGTCATCTTTGCGCGGCTTGCGACCGGCTACCGGGTCGCTGGGTGACGAGTTGGGCGTTCGGCCCAGGCGATAGCTGCCTCGGCCATGGTCCTGAGATGGTCAGCGGTCGAAAAGCCGGAAATCCGCTTGCGCGGCTTCAGATCGTGATCGCCATCCTCCAGCCATAGGACGTCGATGAGCGGCGAAAGCCTATAGGTCGATACGTCCTCCCGGGAGCCGAACTCATCGCGCGTTCCCTGCACGATGAGAGTCGGCGTCTTCAGATCGGCCAGGTGCCCGGTTCGCGACTGCTCCGGCTTGCCAGGCGGATGGAAGGGATAGCCGAGGCAAAGAAGGCCGCGGATCCGGCCTTTCTGGAACAGCGCATCAGCCACCATGCTCGCAACGCGGCCCCCCATCGACTTGCCACCGATGACGAGCGCCCCCTTGGCGCCGAGCGCGTCGACAGCGGCGATATACTGCGGATTCAGCTTTTCAGCTCGTGGGGGTGGCATGCGACCATCTCCGGCCCGCCGTGCCGCCATATAATCGAACTCGAAGCGGGCAACTCGAAAGCCCGCTCCGGCCAGCGCCTTTGCGGTCGCCGTCATTGATGGCGAGTCCATCGGAGCTCCGGCCCCATGCGCCAGGAGGATAGTCACAGCGGCCTGGTCGGGACCGTCGAAAAGAAACATCGCGCTGTCCTGCCTCGACGAGCTAGGCGGCCCAGTTCCGGGCGCCGTCAGAGCGCCAGCCTAGCGCAGCAGGCCTTTCGCGTCGAAGGCTGCCCAACCGACCAATGGCCGCCGCCGCCCGCCGGCGACTTTGGTCAGCCGCTAGAGCAGGATGCGAAAAAGTGGGAACCGGTTTTTCGCATTGATCCTGCTCTAACTCATTGATGAGAGACGGATTCAGATTTCAGACGGGATCACGAAGTGACCCCGTCTGAAATCATCCGGCTCTAGCCCAGGCAGTCTTGCTGCCCTGCTCTCAATCGAGACTGAGCCTGGTGCGCTGCTGGCCATTCTCATCGAAATTCTCGGGCGCCAACCACGCTTCGTAGCCGGCCTTGAGACGTGGCCAGTCGATGTCGATCATCGCGAACCACGCGCTGTCACGGTTCTTGCCCTTCTGCACCATATGCTGCCGGAAGACACCCTCGGAGGTGAAGCCGAAGCGCTGGGCCGCGCGCTTCGAAGGCTCGTTGTGATTGTTGCACTTCCATTCGAACCGCCGATATCCCAGCGTCTCAAAGGCATAGCGCGCGAAAAGATGGAGCGCCTCCGTCGCGACGCGGCTGCGGGCGATCGCCGGCCCCCACAGGATATTGCCGATCTCGATGACGCCGTGCACGGCATCGATCCGCATCAACGCCTGCCGCCCCTCTGCCCGTCCCGTCCTTTTGTCGATGACCGCAAAGAACAGCGGATCGGTTGAGGTCGAGGCCTTTTCGAGCCAGGCGCCGAAGGAGGCCATGTCCGCGGGCGTCTCCTCGAATAGGTAGCGGAAACGGTCGCCGGCACCCGGCTCGCAGGCGGAGGCGAGCAGGTCGTCGCCATGTGTGGCGGGATTGAGCGGTTCGAGCCGCGCATAGCGCCCTTCCAGCACAATCCGCTCGGGGCGGGGAACGCCCTTCCAATCCGACAGATCCATGGTGACGTCCTGATTTCGCGAGTGGGTTTGCAAATGCGGCGAAAGCGCATCGAGCTACCATTGGCCGGTGGTATGGTATGGCGTAAACTGCCACTTCTCTCATTCTTGTCAGACCATTTTGGGATTGAACGGTGTCGGCAAACGCCCTGGCCTGGCAGGCTCTGGACAAAGCGGCGGGCGACCTCGAAGGGCAGCTCTATCGCGGGATCCGGGAACGCATCCTCGACAGCACCATACGGGCGGGGCAAGGCTTGCCGTCCTCGCGCACTCTGGCCCGCACGCTTGGCGTCGCCCGCTCGACCGTGGTTCAAGCCTATGAGCGCCTGAAGGCGGACGGCTATCTCGTGGCGCAGACGGGCTCGGCAACGCGTGTCGCCGAGGTCGGGACGGCACCACTCCCGCTCGCGCTACAGCCGGCGCCGAGCCTGTCCGAGTCAGCCAACGAGCCTGCGCTTTCCAGGCTTTTCGAGCCAGGCGTTCCCGACCTAGCCGATTTCCCGCATGCGAGCTGGGCGCGCTATCTCGGGGCACGCGCGCGCTCGCTGAGAATTCACGACCTCGGATATGGCGATGCGAACGGCGTCCGGGAACTGCAGAGGGCTATCCTCGAGCACGTCGCCCACACGCGGGGCGTCGTTGCGCGGCCTGAGCAGGTCATGATCGTGCCCTCGACCCGCGCCGCCATTGACCTGCTGGCCTGCATTCTGCTGCGGCCCGGAGAGGCGAATGGCAGCGTGGCCTGGATGGAGGAGCCGGGTTATCCCACGGCACAGGCGCTGCTGCGCAGTGCCGGGGCAGAGATGGTGCCGGTCCCTTGCGACAATGCCGGGATCGACGTCGCCAGGGCGCTCGGGCCGCCGCCACGGCTGATCTATGTGACGCCTTCGCATCAATATCCGACGGGCGTGACGATGAGCCTGCAGAGACGTCTCGCCCTGCTGGAGGTCGCGCAAGCAAGCAGCGCTATCGTGATCGAGGACGATTACGATAGCGAGTTCCAGTATGGCTCGCGACCGATCGCAGCGCTGCAGGGTATCGATCGCAACGGCATCGTGGTCTATCTAGGCACCTTCTCGAAGATTTTGGCTCCTGGAGTGCGGGTTGCCTATGCGATCATCCCGCCGCGGTTGCTGCGGGAGGCTTCAGCCGCCTTGCAGCTTCGAGGCGCCGTCGTGCCGATCCATGTCCAGGCGGCGCTGGCGGACTTCATTCGCGACGGCCGCCTGCGTAGCTATATTCGCAAGATGAAAGCCCTTTACGCCGTTCGCATGGCAGCGAGCGTCGCGGCCCTTCAGCACCATTGCGGTGATGCTTTGCATATCAGCGACGGATCCGGCGGGCTCCAGTTGGCGGCGTGGTTCCGCGACCCGGATGTCGACGATCAGGCTATTGCACAGATTTTGAAGGCAAATGGGTTCGCGATGCAGCCGATGTCGCGTTTCCATCTGGGGCCGGCGCGGCCGGGGCTGGTTTTCGGCATATCGCGCGTCGCGCCGGCAACCGTGCAGGCCGATGTAGCTCGACTGGCTGAGATCATGAAATCTAGCTGCGCGTAAAGTACAGCGCTGTCGTGGCGGCGAGGAGCAATCGCTCTCGTAAACGGCAGCTGCGTGCAGGATGCACATGTCCGGTTACGGGCCGTGCCCCAATGTCAGCAACTGGCGCAATTCACCCGGACGTCCGACTGGCGTTTATGGGCGCATTCATCCGCAACGATGGGCGGTTGGCCTTGATGTCCGAGCACGGATGGCGCGCGACGGCTCCAAGACTTCGCGCTCCAAGACTTCGCGGCTCTAGCGGAGCGATTGACCGAAGCGCTCGAGGCTTGCCGCCAGCGGTGTCGTCCCTGCGCCGGGATGCTGGGGCAGGGCGTAGACGCCGCCTTCGACGCGGATCGGTTCCTCGAAATGACCCTTT
>NZ_CAXUPC020000007.1:0-308512 GCF_964252745.1 Allobosea sp. LjRoot9
GCGTAGCGCCGGATGAGGGGGCGCAGTGTCCTTTCCGGCTAGCCTTCTAAGGCAAACCAGCAATCGTCGAGCGCCCCCTCATCCGTCTCGGCTTCGCCGAGCCACCTTCTCCCGCTAGGGGAGAAGGGAAGAAAACCCACCTCCTCATCCCGGCTCCGGGCCGACATAGCGGGCGCGGGGGCGGATCAGGCGTCCGGTCTGGAACTGTTCGAGCGCATGGGCGATCCAGCCGGTGCAGCGCGCCGTTGCGAAGATCTGGAACGGCGCATCCTCTGGAAGCGCCAGCACGGAAGCCAGGGCCGTGAGCGCGAAATCGATATTCGGCAGCGCGCCGGTGATAGTCTCGATGGCGAGGCGGACCTCCTCATAGTGAGCCGGCAGGGCGAAAACCGCCATCAGCGCCCGCGCCCGCGGGTCGCCCTCCGGATAGATCGGATGCCCGAAGCCCGGGATCGGCACGCCGAGCGCGAGACGCGCGCGGATCGCGGGCTCGATGCCGTCGCGCCGGCATTCCCCAAGCAAAGCGCGAACGCGCGGCGCCATGCCGCCATGCAAGGGGCCCGACAGCGCCGATAATCCAGCCAAAGCGCAGGCGGCGAGCGAGGCATGCGTCGAGGCGGTGACGCGGACGGCGAAGGTCGAGGCGTTCAGCTCATGGTCGGCGAGCAGGACGAGGCAGCGGCGAATGAGATCGGCGCCGGTCGCGTCGCAGGTCCAGGCCGCCGCGAGGCGCTCATGGATCGGCCCATTGCCCGAGCCGCCGGCGACGGCGTCGACAAGCGCATCGAGGACGGCTGCCGCCTCGAAATAGAGCGATTTCAAGGTTCGGCCACCAATCACCGGATCGGTGGCGGCGCGGGCCGCGATCGCGGCAAACATGCGCTGATTGCCGCTGCCGGGCGCGATCGCATTGCATTGCGTCGGGAAGCGCGCATTGCCGCAGGCCCAGAGCAGGCGCGCGACATCCTCGAGCCGCGCCGTTTGCGCCAGGGCCTCGGCATCCTGCCCGCGATACCAGAGGCGGCCATGGGCGATCGTCGTGATGCTCGAGGCCAGGACGGGCTCGCCCCAGGCGATCGTGTCCTCCGCGATCGCCGCGTTGCGCCGGCCGCGCGCCTTGCGATGCTCCAGGCGCGAGACATCCGCCGCCCGGTAGAGGCTGCGTCGCGCCTCCTCAGGATCCGCCTTCGCTTCGATGCGGCCGCGGCTGACATAGGCGTAGAGCGTCTGCGGCTTGAGCCGCAAACGGGTCATCACCTCCTGCGCCGTCAGCCAGTCATTCATCTCGATACATCGCATCTCGATATATTGATTATATTGTTCAAGATTGATTATGCTGCATCGCAGCGCGATCCTCAAGGCCTTGTTGAGGGAGGATCCGATGTCGGATGGACTTGATGATGTTGTCGCTGCGGAGACGATTCTGTCGGATGTCGACGGGGCTGCCGGCCGCCTGATCATTCGTGGCCATCTCCTCGACGACCTTGCCGGCCGCACCAGCTTCGCTGAGGCCGCCGAGCTTCTGCTGGACGGCTTCTTCGAGGATTTGCCGCGTGGCGCGGCCTTCGCGGCGGCGCTCGGCCAGAGCAGGCTGGAGGTCTTCCGCGAGGTTGCGGGTCTCGATGCCGGGCTCGTGCAGGCAAGCCCTGTCGAGGCGATGCGGGCGCTGACGGCGCGGTTGGCGGATGGCGACGATGTCGCGACTGCGCTGCGATTGATGGCGGCGCCGGCGGTCTTCACGCCCGCCGTCATCCGGATGCAGCGCCATCTGGCGCCGGTCGCGCCCGATCCGGCGCTGCCCCATGCCGCCGATATCCTGCGGATGATGCGCGGCGAGGCCGCCGATCCGGCGCAGGCCGCCGCGCTCGATACCTATCTCGTGACGGTCTGCGATCATGGCCTCAACGCCTCGACCTTCGCGGCGCGCGTCGTGGCCTCGACGCGGGCCGGTTTGACCTCCGCCGTTCTGGCGGGGGTGAGCGCCCTGAAGGGGCCGCTGCATGGCGGCGCGCCGGGGCCGGTCATCGAGATGCTCGACGAGATCGGGGAGGCTGCCAACGCCCGGGCCTGGTTGGAGGCGGCGCTGCAGCGCGGCGACCGATTGATGGGCTTCGGCCATCGCATCTACCGCGTGCGCGATCCCCGTGCCGACGCGCTGAAGCGCGCGATCCGCCGGCTCGATCCGAATTCGGGCCGCCTCGCCTATGCCGAGGCCGTCGAAGCCGCGGCTCTCGCGATCCTGCGCGAGCGCAAGCCTGCTCGCTCGCTGCAGACCAATGTCGAGTTCTACACGGCGCTCCTGCTCGAGGCCTTGGCCTTCCCCCCGGAGAGTTTCACTTGCGTCTTCGCGATGGGCCGCGTCATCGGCTGGATCGCCCATGCGCAGGAGCAGCTCGCGGGAGGACGGCTCATCCGCCCGAAATCGACCTATATCGGCCCCGAGCCGAGGCAGGCTGCTTGAGGGTGGGGAGGGCGCCTTCCCTTCTCCCCTCGCGGGAGAAGGTGGCGCGCAGCGCCGGATGAGGGGGCGCCGTGCGCTGTCCGGTTAGCGTCGCAAGGCAAAACGGCAATCGTCGAGAGCCCCCTCATCCGTCTCGGCTGCGCCGAGCCACCTTCTCCCGCCAGGGGAGAAGGGAGGGCGCCCTTCTCGTCATGCGTGGCACAGCCAATCACGAGCCGGCCCCCCACTCACTCCACTTGCAGGCTCGCCCACAACTCGTCGGCGGCGTCGTTGCGGCAGTCGGGGCTGCGGAAGAGCCGGATCTCGATGGGGATGTCGAAGCGCTCCGGCCCGGCCCGGACCAGGCGGGCGCGGGCGAGGTCCTCTTCCGCCAGGGTGAGCGGTAGCCAGGCGATGCCATGCCCGTCCCGCGCCATGGTCAGCAAGGTCGCGGCCAGATGCGAGGTGAAGACGGTCGTCATCCCGGCAGCGCCCCGCGCCAGCGCCGTGTCCTGCGCGAGCGCCATCTGGACCGAGAGGATGCGGCCAAGCCCGGAAGCCTGGCTATAGGCGAGGAGCCGCGCCGGCCGCTCGCTCGTTCCCGGAAGCGGCCACAGTGGTCGACCCTCGGCATCCGGCGCGCAGAGCAGCACCAGCACGTCGTCTCCGACTCGGATGCTCTGGAAGCGCTCGGCTTCAAAACGCGTCGGCGCCTGCGCATGATGGTGGCAGAGCAGGAAATGTACTTCGCCGCCCAGCATGATCTGCTCGCAGGCTTCCAGGCTGTCCGAGATCAGGTTGAGCGTGCCGAGCGCCTCGAAGCGCATGTGTCGGCGTATCCAGCCCGGGAAGAAGGTGAAGGAGAGTGCATGCGTCGCCGCGATCGACAGCGCGCCCTTTTCGCGCTCGCCGACGGCTCTGGTCTCGCGCTGCAGGTGCTGCAGGTTGCGCAGCAGGTCCTGGGCGAGGGGCTGGAAATAGGCGCCGGCCGGGGTCAGCGTCGCGCCCTGGGCGCTGCGCAGGAAAAGCGCCACGCCGATCCAGTCCTCAAGCGCGCGGATGCGACGGCTGAAGGCCGGCTGCGTGACGTTTCGAATCTCGGCCGCGCGCGAAAAGCTCTTCTGCTCGGCCAGCGCCAGGAAATCTTTCAGCCAGTCCAGATCCATGATGCCGCTCGCGCATGGGGTGAACCGATCTTGGCATTGGCCGACCGGCAGGCGCCAGACATACAGGACAGGATATCGCCAGCCAGCACCGCAGGGAGACCGCCATGCGCATCGTCGATGTCCGCGAGATCACCAAGCCGATCGCCTCGCCGATCCGCAACGCCTATATCGACTTCTCCAAGATGACGGCGAGCCTCGTGGCGGTGGTGACCGATGTGGTCCGCGACGGGCGGCGCGTGGTCGGCTACGGCTTCAACTCGAACGGTCGCTACGGCCAGGGCGGCCTCATCCGCGAGCGCTTTCGCGGCCGCATCCTCGATGCGGTTCCCGAGAGCCTGATCAATCAGAGCGGCGACAATCTCGATCCCTACAAGATCTGGGCGACGATGATGACGAATGAGAAGCCCGGCGGCCATGGCGAGCGTTCGGTGGCGGTCGGCACGCTCGACATGGCCGTCTGGGACGCCGTCGCCAAGATCGCGGGCAAGCCGCTGTTCCGCCTGCTGGCGGATGGGAAGGGCCGGGAGGCCGATCCCCGGGTCTTCGTCTATGCGGCGGGCGGGTACTATTATCCCGGCAAGGATGACGGCGCCCTGCGGGCCGAGATGCGCGGCTATCTCGACCGCGGCTACACCGTCGTGAAGATGAAGATCGGCGGCGCCGGCATCGCTGAGGATCAGCGTCGCATCGAGGCGGTGCTGACCGAGATCGGCTCGCAGGCTCAGCTTGCTGTCGATGCCAATGGGCGCTTCGACCTGGAGACCGGCATCGCCTACGCCAAGATGCTGCGCCACTATCCGCTGTTCTGGTACGAGGAGGTCGGCGATCCCCTCGACTATGCCCTGCAGGCGGCGCTTTCGGAGTTCTATCCCGGCCCGATGGCGACGGGCGAGAACCTGTTCTCGCATCAGGATGCGCGCAATCTCCTGCGCTATGGCGGGATGCGGCCCGATCGCGACTGGCTGCAATTCGACTGCGCCCTGTCCTATGGCCTCGTCGAATATCTGCGGACGCTCGATGTGCTCGCGCAGTTCGGCTGGTCGCCGTCGCGCTGCGTCCCGCATGGCGGCCACCAGATGTCGCTCAACATCGCGGCCGGCCTCGGGCTCGGCGGCAATGAGAGCTATCCCGACCTGTTCCAGCCCTATGGCGGGTTTCCCGACAGCGTTCGCGTCGAGAACGGCCATATCGTGATGCCCGAGCTTCCCGGCATCGGTTTTGAGGGCAAGTCCGACCTGATCAAGGTCATGCGCGAATTGGCGGAGTGAGGTAGCGGGGTGGGCGGGCGAGCTGGGGCTGGTAAGGACTCACTGGAACCACACCGTCATTCCGGGTCAGGCCGTAGGCCTGAGCCCGGAACCCAGAACCGATGCGCCCGACATTTGAGGCTCGCCATGCGAGCGCCTCATGGAGAACCCGCATCGGCTCTGGGTTCCAGGCTCGATCCTTCGGATCGCCCCGGAATGACGGCGGTGTCTCCACGATCAATCCTTGCTGACGACGGTTGGACTTGGAGGCGGAGCCGCGACTTTCGGCACCGACCAGGAGCTCGTCCAGGTCTCCGTCAGGGTGCGGGATCGCGATTTCAGGAAGATGCGCAGTTCGGCGGTTTCGCCGGCGGGCAATGTCGCGTCGACGATGGCGCGGAAGCCTTTCGCTGCCGGGTTCGCGTCGACGATCGTCGCGGCGATCGTTCCGGCCGTGGTCGATGCGACGATTTCGACGCGCTTGGGGTCGGACAGATAATATTCGAGATCGCCGTCGGTGAAGTCGACGATGAAACGCTTCTTGCCGACGTCGTTGGCTTCGCCATTCTCGGTGTTCGAGCCATCGAAGCTGTTCCGGACCTGCCCGTAAGGATGCAGAGCCTTCGTCGTCGAGAGAGCCGAGATGCGATAACTGAACTGGCTGGCTTTCCTGGGCTCGAGCGGCGTGCTCGGCGTCCAGCAGGCGACGATGTTGTCGAAGGCTTCGCCGGTCGTCGGAATCTCGATGAGATCGATGCGCCCTTCGCCCCAGTCGCCGGCGGGCTCGACCCAATATCCCGGCCGGGCGTGATACTGCGCTTCGAGATCCTGATAGTGGCCGAATTCACGGTCGCGCTGCATCAGGCCGAAGCCGCGCGGATTGTTGTCGCCAAAGCTCGAAATCCGCAGCGATTTCGGATTCCGGATCGGCCGCCAGACCCACTCGCCGCCACCGGTTTTGAGCATCAGCCCGTCGGAATCATGGATCTCGGGCCGGAAATCGGTGCGCTGGCCGAGGTCGCCTTCGCCCGCGAGGAACATCGAGGTGAGGGGGGCGATGCCGATGCGGGGGATTTTTACGCGCGGGATGATCGTTGCCGTCACGGCAACGCTGGTCTGCTGCCCCGGCGTGACGATAAATCGATACGCGCCGGCGACGGAGGGCGAATCCAGCAGGGCATAGATCACGAGATCAGCGCTGTCGCGCGTCGGCTCTTCCAGCCAGAGCGCCCTGAAGAACGGAAACTCCTCCGGCTGCTCTCCGCCGACATCCAGCGCCAGCCCACGCGCCGACAGGCCATAGCGATGGCCGCGCCCGATCAGGCGAAAATAGCTCGCGCCGAGAAAGGCGATCAGCTCGTCTTGTACATTCGGGGCATTCAGCGTCGTCGTCACGGCAAAACCGGCGAAGCCCAGCGCAGGCGAAAGCTGCTTGGGAACGGGAACCTTGCCGTACTCGAACAGTCCCGTCGTGAAGGCGAGCGGGATGGCGCTACCGTCCTTGATGACGTGCAATTGCACCGGCTTGTCGTGAAGAAATCCGAGATGGAAGGGATGGAGCCGGAAGTCGGAACCGCCATCCCGCCAGAACGCCTTTTCCCTGCGGAAGCGGATTTCCCGGTAGCTGTCATAGGTCAGCTTCGAGAGTTCCGGCGGGATCGTCAGCCCCTCGGCATCGAAGGCGCGCTCTCCCAGCGCCCGAGCCTGTTCGACAACGTCGTCATAGCTGAACGGCCCGCCGCGCGGCGATGCCGGCGGCGCCGCGGAGCCGGGCCTGGCTGTGGCGAACAGGGCTGATGATGCGAGCATGGCCAGGGCCGTGCGGCGCGAATGGAGCCGCCCGGCGGGTTGATCGGAAACCATGGCGTGCACGCTTTTCGCAGCCATCGACGCGTCTCTCGGTTGGGTCATCGCGTGCAGGGGGACGGCGCGATTGCGCGCATCTTGCCCATGGCGACCGTCATCGCCACCGGCGCTCCAGCACATCTCATTCGCGTTTTCATTGTCGATCCGCCCAGTGATGCCTTGTGCATCGTGAACCGGTCAGCGTCGCTAATGTTCCTCTGCCCGGGGCGGTCAGGGGTGTCGGAGTCGGTAATTGCGAGGGGCCGTTTCGATCCATTGCAGACGTGGCGGTTCGCCACTGCAGCCTTCTCGGACGCCCAAGGCCCTTCTCGGACGCCCAAGGGGCTCCAACCGTCGGCGACATGACAACCTGCCGCTGGTCGCGCTGCCGGGAAAAGCAATTAGTCCCGGTTTCAGAGAACTCTTGTCGATGCGCTTGGCGACGGTATGCCCAGCGTTAATGGTGTGGACCTAGGCCTCGAGGAACAGCCGCGCCGATCGCTGCAGCCGTCTCGACCCCGTTACTTTTCCGCGCGCCGCCGCGGATGGTGTCGATCACGGCGCGGAGCGGCGGCGCCATCTGCCGCTGGGCCGGATAGCATAGATAGTAGCCGGGGAAGGGGGCGGACCAGGTCTCGAGCAGCACGACGAGGCGACCCTCAGCGATATGAGACGCGATTAGCTGCTGGCTGGCGAATGCAACGCCGACCCCATCGACTGCCGCCTGCACCCCGAAGTCCTTTATGTTGGAGATCAGGGGGCCGTCGATGGCGACCTCGAACCACTTACCGTTCTCCATGAACTCCCATTTGTACGGCGTCTTCTGCCCCGGCCATCGCCAGCCGATGCAGTGATGGGCGAGAAGGTCGCGTGGATGGGCCGGCGTCCCGTGTCGGGCGAGATAGTCGGGCGAGGCGACCACGGTCTGGCGCAGGTCCGGGCCGAGCTTCACCGCAATGAGGTCCTTGTCGATCACCTCCCCGAGGCGGATGGCGACGTCATAGCCCTCGGCCACGATGTTCACGACGGCGTCGTCGAGGGTGACGTCGAGTACGACCCGCGGATAGGCGTCGCTGAAGTCACGGAGGATCGGCGTCAGGTAGAGGTCCGCGGCCGCCCGGAAGCAGTGCACCCGCACGGTCCCGGCGGGATGGCCGCGGCGCTCGCGGGTCTCGCCCAGCGCCTCCGCCAGCTCCTCAACGGCGGGCTGTACCCGTTCGAACAGCTTGGCCCCTGCCTCGGTCAGGGAGACGCTGCGGGTGGTGCGGTTGAACAAGCTGACTCCGACCCGCTCCTCGAGCGCTCGGACCATCTGGCTGAGCGCCGAGGATGACACACCGAGGTTTTCGGCCGCCCGGCTGAAGTTCAGCGAACCGGCGACGGCCACGAAGGCGCGGAGCTGGTTGAAGTCTCCGGCAGACAGAAGGGAAGATTTCATGATCGCCTTCGATTGCTTAGCTCAGCTTACAAGGCTGATTAGCGTGCTCGGATTAAACATGCGCGCTCATCCTTATACTCTGATGGACGATAAATTTGAAAAGGAACCACCATGACACAGCAGCACACGTCCTCAACGGTAAACATAGATGGATTGGTCGCCTTGGCGAAAACCTACTTCGACGCCGCCTACGCGATGGACGCTGACGAGTTCGCGACCATCTTCGACCCCGCCGCCCTGGTCACCCGACGCGGCGATGGCAACAGCGTGGTGGTTACCCCTGTCGCCGCCTGGCTCGATGCGGTCCGGAGCCTAACCTCGCCGCAGGATACCGGCGGCGTGCGCGCCGACCAGATCCTCTCCATCGCCATTACCCGCGATATGGCGCTGCTCAAGCTCCGCCTGCGGATCCCGCCCCGCGAGGTGACCGACCTGCTGTCGTGCTTTTACCTCAACGGGCGCTGGCAGGTCGTCCAGAAGGTGTTCGCCGCCGAGGCGCTGGCCTGAAAGCTCTGCCATCGATCCCCGTCCCGCCAAGCCGGAAAACGAATGCTCGGCCCGCGCTCAGTTGCGGCGACTTAAGGCGATGGATGGGAATGTCAGCTCACCACTCACAGCCACCATCGCACGCAATCCGCCTGAGTGGTCAGGTCGGCCCAAAGCCAACGCCTGATCTCACACCCCGAACTGCGTCCGCCAGGCGGCGATGTCCTCCAGCGCGACATTCGAGCCGCAGAGCACGAGGCCGACGCGCTCGCCCGGCTTGAACTTGTCCTTGCTCGCGATTGCGGCGGCGACGACGCAGGCCGCCGCCGGCTCGAGCAGGACACGCCCGTTCTGCAGCACCCAGATGAGCTCGCGCACCGCCTCGATATCGGGCACGACGACGATGTCCTCCAGGAATTGCCGCGCGGCCGCCATCGTCCGTTCGGTCGCGAAGGGGGCGTTCAGCGTGCGGGCGATCGATGTCGCGCGCAGCGGCACCGGCTTTCCCGCGGCAAGCGCCTGCGTCATCGTCGTGGCGCCTTCGGTCTCGACGCCATGGATGCGCACGGCCGGGTCGAGTCCTTTCAGCGCCGCGCCGACGCCGGCCGAGAAGCCGCCGCCGCCGATCGAGATGAAGACATGGTCGAGCCGCCCGCTGGCGTCGCTGGCGAGTTCGAGTCCGAGCGAGCCATGGCCGGCGATGATGGCGGGATCGTCGAAGGAATGGATGTTGGTCATGCCCTGCGCGGCATAGTCCGCAGCCTTGCCGAAGGCTTCGATTGCGTCCTCGCAGAGCTCGACCTCGCCGCCGGCGCTCCTGGTCAGCGCGATGTTCAGCGGTGCAACATCCTTCGGCATCAGCACGAGCGCGCGTGCGCCCATCGCGCTGGCGACCATCGAGACGGCGATGGCGTGGTTGCCGCCCGAGACCGTGACGACGCCGCGTGCGAGCTCCGCCTCGCTCATGCCCATCAGCTTGTTGAAGCAGCCGCGCACCTTGAACGAGCCGCCAAGCTGCAGCGCCTCGACCTTGACCACGGTCTCGACCCCGAGCCGGGCCGACAAGCCCGCGCTGTGATAAGTCGGGGTGCGCCTGATCTTGCCGGCGATCCGGGTCGCTGCGGCCTGGATGTCTGCGAGGGTGACGTCGAAATTCATGGGCATCCGCCTTTTTGCTGGGCTGCTGCCGTTATAGGCGATCAGCGGCTGCGGGCGAGGGGGCATTTGCAGGTCGCTCACGCATCACGCGACTGAGCCGGCGCGTGGCCGGCTTGCCGCGAGCAGCCACACCCCAAGCCATGCAAAGATCGCGGGTGGCTCCGATTCGGCCAGGATGGTCAGAGGCCGCGGAATAGAACCGGAATTCGGGGAAAACCATGTCTCGGCGCGCTTTTATCATCGGTGGAACCGGCCAGATCGGCCGCGCGGTTGCCGATGAGCTGCTCGCGCATGGCTGGGAGGTGGTCCTGTCCCATCGCGGCCACCGCTTGCTTCCCGAGGAGATGGCGGCGAGGGGGGCGAAGCTGGCTGTGCTCGATCGCGATGAGCCGGGCGCCCTGGCGCGCGCGCTCGCAGCGGGTGCGGATGCGGTCATCGATACGATTGCCTATAGCGACGTGCATGCCGACCAATTGCTCGAGATCGAGCGAGCTACAGGCGCCTTCGTCGTCATCTCGTCCTGCAGCGTCTATCGCGACGCGGCCGGCCGGACACTCGACGAGGCCCGCACAGGCGGCTTTCCGGATCTGCCCTTGGCCATGTCGGAAGACCAGCCGACGGTCGATCCCGGTCCAAAAACCTATTCGACCCGCAAGGTCGCGCTGGAGCGCCGCCTGCTCGACCATGCCAGGCGGCCGGTGACGGTCCTGCGGCCATGCGCCATCCATGGCCGGCATTCCGTGCATCCGCGCGAATGGTGGTTCGTCAAGCGCATGCTCGATGGGCGAGACGTGATCCCGCTGGCCTATCGCGGCGAGAGCCGATTTCACACTTCGGCTGTCGTCAACATCGCCGCTTTGGTCCGCAGGGTGCTGGAGGTTCCCGGCACGCGCATCCTCAACGCGGCGGATCCCTCGACCCCGAGCGTCGCGGAGATCGCGGCGACGATCGCGAGCCATCTCGATTATCGAGGGAGGTTGCTGCCCGTGGATGACGACAGCTATCCGCCGCTGATCGGAGCGACGCCATGGTCGGTTCCCGCGCCGTTCACGCTCGACACCGGTGCCGCTCTCGCCTTGGGCTACAGGCCCGTCGCGACCTATCGGGAGGCGAGCAAGACCGCCTGCGACTGGCTGGTGAAAACCGCGCCCTCCAATTGGCGGGAGGCATTTCCCGTTCTGGCCAGCTATTCGCGCGATCTCTTCGATTATGCCGGCGAGGACGCCTATTTCGAGCGGGTCGCGCAGGGCAGACCCTGATCCCTGCGTTGGGCTCGGCCCCGCCCGTCACGGCGCGCGATTGACCCGGCGCTCCAGCGGCGTAGCCTGCCGGCACGAAACCTGCCTCTCGCCCGACCTTTGGAGACTGTGACCCGTGACCCTGACGCCTAAGGAGATGCTCGCCAAACTGGTTTCGTTCAACACGGAATCGCAGCGCAGCAATCTCGAGCTGATCCATTTCTGCCGCGACTATCTCACCGCGCTCGGTGTCGAGAGCACGCTGGTGCCGAGCGACGACGGGGAGAAGGCCAATCTCTATGCGACGGTCGGGCCGAAAGTTGAAGGTGGCGTCGTGTTGTCGGGCCATACCGATGTCGTGCCGGTCGCAGGCCAGGACTGGACCTCCGATCCCTGGACGCTGACCGAGCGCGACGGCAAGCTCTATGGCCGCGGCGCCTGCGACATGAAGGGGTTCGATGCCATCGCGCTAGCCCTCGTGCCGGAGATGCTGAAGGCGCCGCTGAAGCGCCCGGTCCATATCGCCTTGTCCTATGACGAGGAGGTCGGCTGCCTCGGCGCGCGCATCCTAGTCGAGGCGATGGCGGCGGCCGGCATCAAGCCCGCGGCGGTGATCGTCGGCGAGCCCTCGATGATGCAGGTCGTCACCGGCCACAAGGGCGGCACCCGGATGCGCACCACGGTCAAGGGCCACGCCGTTCATTCCAGCCGCGTCGATGTCGGCGTGCCGGCCGTGATGATCGCGGGCAAGCTGATCGAGTGGCACAACCAGACCATGGCGGAGAACAAGGCGCGAGCGAGCAACGAGAACCCCTTCGAGCCGCCCTACAGCACCTTGCATGTCGGCGTCGTTCAGGGCGGCACGGCGGTCAATATCACCGCCGAGCATTGCGTGTTCAGCCATGAGGTTCGTGTCGTGCCGGGCGATGAGGGCGTCGATTTCGTCGGGCGCTACAAGGCCAGGGTCGCCGAGATCGAAGCCGAGATGAAGGCGATCGCGCCCGAGACGGGCATCACCGTCGAGATCACCTCCGCCACGCCGCCGCTCGGCCCGGAGAAGGACGGCGCGGCCGAAGCGCTGTCGCGCCGCCTGACCGGCGATAATGGCAGCCATGTCGTCGCCTACGGCACCGAGGGTGGCCTGTTCCAGGGCGCGGGCTGGTCGACCGTGGTCTGCGGCCCCGGCGACATCGCCCAGGCGCATCAGCCCGACGAGTTCATCACAGTCGCCCAGCTCGAGGCGGGCACGGCTTTCGTGCGTGGCCTGATCGCCGATCTCTCGCGCTGATTGTAGTCGCGCCGACCCAAGGCACGGCGATTGCATCGCTGGTGACACTAGGATGGTGGCCGGGGCGCTCAGATAAAAGTTCAATATGGAACGAAAAGGCGGCGTCAGGCTGGACGCCGCCGCCAGAGCGTCTCTAAGCTGCTATCTTCTTCGATTGTCTGCCAACGCATGTGGACGGTCGGAAACCGCTCCCGGGAGGGGTGGGCGTCTTGGAGCTCCGGTTCCATTCGGAGCTCTCAACCAAAGGGGAGCAACCGGTCATGTCGTTCAAGACGAATTGCCTTGCCGCCGTGGCGGGCCTGGCGCTGATGTGCGGCGCGGTCCAGGCGCAGACCTTGCGTTACGCCAACCAGGGCGAGCTCAAATCGCTCGATCCCTACACCGTCAACGAGACGACGACGCATGCCCATCTCGGCCACCCCTATGAGGGGCTGATCCGGCGCGGCAAGAACCTCGAGATCCTGCCCGGCCTCGCCGAGAAATGGGAGGTCTCGACTGACGGCCTGACGTGGCGCTTCTTCCTGCGCAAGGGCGTGAAGTTCCATGGCGGCGAGGATTTCACTGCCGACGACGTGGTGTTCTCGGCCGATCGTTCGCGCGCGCCGGGCTCCAACGTCCAGACCCGCGTCCCCACCGGCGCCAAGGTCGTCAAGATCGACGACTACACCGTCGACTTCCAACTGCCCTCGCCCAACCCGATCCTGCATTACCAGTGGGACACCTGGTACATCATGTCGAAGAAATGGGCCGAGGCGAACAACTCGACCCAGCCGACGCCGGCCAACGCCACCACCCCGACCTTCGCCTCGCTCAACGCCAATGGCACCGGCGCCTTCAAGGTCGAGAGCCATCAGCCCGGCGTCAAGACCGTCTACAAGGTCAACGAGAACTGGTGGAACAAGAGCCCGGAACACAATCTCAAGGAGATCATCTTCACGCCGATCGCCTCGGACGCCACGCGCGTCGCGGCGCTGCTGTCCGGCGAGGTCGACGTGATCGAGCCGGTGCCGATCCAGGACATCCAGCGCGTCAACGCCTCGGGCAGCGCCCAGGTGCTGACAGGGCCGGAACTGCGCACGATCTTCCTCGGCATGGACCAGGCCCGTGACGAATTGCTGGAGTCCAGCGTCAAGGGCAAGAACCCGTTCAAGGATGTCAGGGTCCGCCAGGCCTTCTATCAGGCGATCGACATCGAGACGATCAAGAGCCGCGTCATGCGCGGCCTCTCGACACCATCGCCCCTGATGATCGCGCCGGAGCTCTTCCCCAGCACCGGCTTCACCCGCGCCAAGTTCGACAGTGCCGCCGCCAAGAAGCTGCTGGTCGATGCGGGCTATCCCGACGGTTTCGAGCTCGGCATGGATTGCCCCAATGATCGCTACGTCAATGACGGCGCGATCTGCCAGGCGGTCGTCGGCATGCTCGCTCGCATCGGCGTCAAGGTGAACCTCAACGCCCAGCCCAAGGGCCAGTATTTCGGCAAGGTGCTGAAGCCCGGCGGCTACAAGACCTCGTTCTATCTGCTCGGCTGGACGCCCGGCACCAGCGACGCCCACAACGTGCTCTTCGACATCATGGGCTGCCGCGACAATCCGGCTTCCTCGCGTGGCGAGTCCAATGTCGGGGGGTACTGCAACAAGAAGCTCGACGCGCTGACCGACAAGATCCTGGTCGAGGTGGACAAGGCCAAGCGCGACGCGATGATCCGCGAGGCGTTCCAGCTCTCGATCGACGATTTCGGCTACATCCCGCTGCACCAGCAGGCGCTGGCCTGGGGCGTGTCGAAGAAGGTCAAGCTGCCGCAGCGCGCCGACAATGCGGTGAATTTCCAATACGCCGTCAAGGAGTGAGCGGGAGCGCAGTGTTCGAGCTGCGCATCTTGCCCGTCCGGTTACCCCACGCGATCGTCATCCCGGACAAGCCGCGCAGCGGCGCTGATCCGGGATCCATCCTAGAGCTCGGACGCCCTTCGATGGATCCCGGATCTCCGCTTCGCTCCGTCCGGGATGACGCGGAGGTTCGGTTGCGAACCATCAAACCTTAGACGTTCAAGGCGTTCATGCTCGCTTTCATCCTGCGCCGGCTCTTCCAGTCGCTCATCGTCATGCTGAGCGTGGCGCTGATCGCCTTTGCGATGTTCCGCTTCGTCGGCGACCCGGTGAACCAGATCGTCTCGATCGACACGCCGCAGGCCCAGGTCGCCGAGATCAGGCGCTCGCTTGGGCTCGACGATCCCTTCCTCGTCCAGTTCGGCCGCTACATCTACAATGCGGCGCGGCTCGAATTCGGCGTGTCCTACCAGTTCCGCCTGCCGGTGATCTCGCTTCTGGGCGAGCGCGGCCCGGCGACGCTGGAGCTTGCCTTCTGCTCGGCGCTGTTTTCGCTCGCGGTCGGCATTCCGATGGGCGTCTATACGGCGCTGAGGCGCGAAAGCCCGCTCGCCAAGTTCTTCCAGGCGATCTCGCTTATCGGCATCAGCCTGCCGACCTTCCTGATCGGTATCCTGCTGATCTATCTGTTCTCGGTGACTTTGGGCTGGCTGCCCTCCTTCGGGCGCGGCGAGGTCGTCAAGATCGGCTCCTGGTGGACGACCGGGCTCTTGACCGGCTCGGGGCTGAAGGCGCTGATCCTGCCCTCGATCACGCTGGGCCTGTTCCAGATGACGCTGATCATGCGGCTCGTCCGGGCCGAGATGCTGGAGGTGCTACGCACCGACTACATCAAATTCGCCCGAGCGCGGGGCTTGAAGACCCGCGCCATCCATTTCGGCCATGCCCTGAAGAACACGCTGGTGCCGGTCATCACCATCGCCGGCCTGCAGCTCGGCTCGATCATTGCTTTCGCCATCATCACCGAGACCGTGTTCCAGTGGCCGGGCATGGGCCAGCTCTTCCTGCGCTCGGTGCAGAACGTCGATATCCCGATCATGGCGGCCTATCTGATGCTGATCTCCTTCCTCTTTGTCAGCATCAATCTCGCGGTCGACCTGCTCTATGCGCTGGTCGATCCGCGCCTGCGCGCCACGGTCGGCGCGTGAGGAACGGGGAGGGGAGCATGTCCAACTGTCCGACGGAGCTTTTGGAATGATGACGCCCACACCGTCATGGTCGGGCTTGTCCCGACCATCCACGTCTTCCCTGGCCGGGCGCGGTGTTCAAGACGTGGATGCTCGCCACAGGGGCGAGCATGACGGTGTGGCAGCTTGCGGAGCGAGGCGATGAGCGCGGCCATGCCCGAAAAGGCCCCCTCGCGCTGGAGCCGCTTCCGCGACAGCGACATCCTGGCGAGCTTCCTGAAATCGAAGGTGACGATGGTCGCAGGCCTCGTCGTGCTGCTGCTCTTCCTCGGCGCGGCCTTCTCTCCCTGGCTCGCGCCGACCAATCCGTTCGATCCTGCGACCGTCTTCCTGGCGGATTCGATGATCCCGCCCGCCTGGCAGGATGGCGGCGAGGCGCGCTTCATTCTCGGCACTGACGACCAGGGCCGCGATCTCTATTCCGCGATCCTCTACGGCATGCGCGTCTCGCTGATCGTCGGCGGGCTCGGCTGCCTCCTGGCTGCCTCGATCGGCATCACGCTGGGACTGCTCGCGGGCTATCTTGGCGGCCGCACCGATGCGTTCATCATGCGCATCGCCGATGTCCAGCTCACCTTCCCGGCAATCCTGATCGCGCTTCTGATCGACGGCGTCGTCCGCGGCGTCTTCCCCAAGGCCTCGCGCGAGGACACCGCGATCTATGTGCTGGTGATCTCGATCGGCCTGAGTTTCTGGGTGCAATATGCCCGCACCATTCGCGGTTCGACGCTGATCGAGCGCAACAAGGACTATGTCATGGCGGCCCGCCTCGTGGGGCTGCCGGCGCCCTTGATCATGCTGCGCCATGTCCTGCCCAATGTCATCGGGCCGGTGCTGGTCATCCTGACGATCAACCTGGCGCTTGCCGTGATCACCGAGGCGACCCTGTCCTTCCTCGGCGTCGGCCTGCCGGCGACGCAGCCCTCGCTCGGCACGCTGATCTCGATCGGCAACAAATACCTGTTCTCGGGCGATTGGTGGATCGTGACCTTTCCCAGCGTGACGCTGGCGGCGCTGGTGCTGGCGGTCAACCTGCTCGGCGACTGGCTGCGCGACGCCCTCAATCCAAGGCTGAGGTGATCATGGCCCCATGCAGCCGCTCGCGTCCGGAGGCCCGATGAGCGTCCCCGTCCTCTCCGTCCGCGACCTCACCGTCGAATTCATGGCGCGGCGCGGCACGCTGCGTGCGCTCGACGCCATCTCCTTCGACATCGCGCGCGGCGAGGTCCTCGGCGTCGTCGGCGAATCCGGCGCCGGTAAGTCGGTCACCGGCTCAGCCATCATCGGCCTGATCGACCCACCCGGCCGCATCGCCGGCGGCGAGGTGGTTCTGTCGGGCGAGCGCATCGACAATCTGCCGCCCGACGCCATGCGCAAGGTCCGGGGCAAGCGCATCGGCATGATCTTCCAGGACCCGCTGACGAGCCTGAACCCGCTCTACCGCATCAGTGAGCAATTGATCGAGACGATCCGCACCCATACCGATCTCAACGCGGCGGACGCCCGCAAGCGCGCCATCGCCTTGCTCGACGAGGTCGGCATTCCCGCGCCCGAGCGGCGCATCGACGGCTATCCGCATGAGTTCTCCGGCGGCATGCGCCAGCGCGTGGTGATCGCTCTGGCGCTCTGCGCCGAACCCGAATTCATCATCGCCGACGAGCCGACGACGGCGCTCGACGTCTCCGTGCAGGCGCAGATCATCGCGCTGATCAAGCGGCTCTGTAAGGAGCGCGGCACTTCGGTGATGCTCGTCACCCACGATATGGGCGTCATCGCCGAGACCGCCGACCGGGTCGCGGTGATGTATGCCGGGCGCATCGTCGAGATCGGCCCGGTGCGCGACGTCGTCAAGCAGCCGCTACACCCCTACGCCAAGGGGCTGATGGGCGCGATACCCTCGCTCGAAGGCGATGCCGAGCGCCTGGTTCAGATCCCGGGCACGATGCCGCGGCTTTCGGCGATCCCGCCGGGTTGCGCCTTCAACCCGCGTTGCGAGAAGGCGTTCGCGCGATGCCATGTCGAGCGGCCGGAGCTGGTCCAGCTCGGCGATCGCAAGGTCGCCTGCCATCTCTACGACCAGCCGCAAGCCTCGCGGGACGAGGCGGGGATCGCAGCATGAGCCAAGGTCCCCCTGAGCGCCCCTTCGTCCAGGTTCGCGACCTGCGCCGTATTTTCGACGTCTCGAAACCATGGCTCAACCGCGTGCTGGAGCGCGCGCCGCGCCAATATCTCAAGGCAGTCGATGGCGTCTCCTTCGACATTCGCCGGGGCGAGACCTTTGCCTTGGTCGGCGAGTCCGGCTCGGGAAAATCGACCGTCGCGCGCATGGTCGTAGGCCTGCTGCCACCCTCGGACGGCACGGTCTCGATCGCCGGCATCTCGATGAACGACGTCAATGTGGCGCAGGAGCGCCAGCGCCTGCGCCGGCGCATCCAGATGATCTTCCAGGACCCCTATGCCAGCCTCAACCCGCGCTGGCGCGTCGGGCGGATCATCGCCGAGCCGATCCGCGCCTTCGGCATCGTCCATGGCGAGGCGGACATCACCGGTCGCGTCGGCGAGTTGCTGACGCTGGTCGGCCTGCATCCCGACGATGCCGGGAAATTCCCGCATGAATTCTCCGGCGGCCAGCGCCAGCGCATCGCGATCGCCCGCGCGCTCGCCTCCAATGCCGAGTTCATCGTCTGCGACGAGCCGACATCGGCGCTCGACGTCTCGGTCCAGGCCCAGATCCTCAACCTGATGCGCGATCTGCAGCAGAGATTCGGACTGACCTATCTGTTCATCTCGCACAACCTCGCGGTCGTCAGGCACATGGCGACGCGCATCGGCGTGATGTATCTCGGCCGTCTCGTCGAGGTCTCGGAGGGCAAGCAGCTCTTCTCGCATCCGCGCCATCCCTATACGCGCATGCTGCTCGACGCGGTGCCCGACCTCGCCATGGTCGGCAAGGCGCGTGAGGGCGTGAAGGGCGAGATCCCGAATCCGATCAGCCCGCCCTCGGGCTGCACCTTTCATCCGCGCTGCCCCCTGGTCTTCGAGCGCTGCCGCATCGAGAACCCTCCGGTGATCGACGGGGTGGCCTGCCACGCGGTCAATCAGGGCCGCGTCGCGGCGGCTTGAGGCTAGATCTTCCGCGCGATCTCACCCGTCATTGTGAGCGCCGCGAAGCAATCCAGGAGGGCTCGCGCAAGCCTCTGGGTTGCTTCGCTGAAGCCTGTCCTCGGGCTTGCCGAAGGCAAGACACGGGTGCTCGCAATGACGATTAAAGCCGGCTCACTTCTCGGCGGCCGGCGCCAGCGGCCTGTCGTTCTTGCGCCGGTTCTGCACGTCGGCCGGCAAGGGCGCGACCGGCCGCTCGGTGCGGTATTGCCCGCGCGCGATCGCCGCAAACAGCAGGACCACTGCCGCCAGCGTCATCAGCCACCAAGGCTGCAGCGTCGCAAAGCCGAGCGCGGTCAGCGCGAAGGCGGTCGTGTAGGCGGCGACGCCACCCGCCGCCAGCGCGACGGGCATGTGCCGGGCGGCGCGGATGGCGAAATACAGGCAGGCCGCTGCCGCGGCAGCTCCGACGATGCCGAGCTCGTACCAGGTCTCGAAGAGCAGCGTCGTCGGCGTCGTCATCGGCAGGGCGCCGGTCACGCGGCCGCGCAGAACCGTGTCGAGCCCGTGGCCGGTGATCAACTGGACCGGCTCGCGGCCGACGACATCGGCCCAGACGCCGAGCGCCTGCACGAAGTCGCTGGTGCTTTCGGGAAAGCGCGAGACGATCGGGATCAGCAGGAAGGGCAGGATCGGCGCGAGCAGCATGACGCCGCCGATCAGCGCGGCGATGATCGGGATAGCCTTCTCGCGATTGGCGCTGACGGCGCCGAAGGCGACCGCGCCGCAGATCATCGCGACGGCCTCGCCATCCTCGAAGCGCGTCAGCGCGAGCAGGCCGACGACGAGGGCAAGCCCGAGCGCGCTCAAGCCCCGTGCGCGCGACAAAAGCCAGGCCAGCGCCGGCCAGGCCATGATCAGCACGACGCTGATGCCGCGCTCGACGCTGCCGATCTCCGCATCGGAGCGACGCAGCGCCGCCACGACGATGAGCGCAAGCGCGAAGATGGCGGCCAGGCCCGTGCCGAGTGCCGCAAGATTGAGGTTGGAGGCGCGCATGCGCTCGGGCAGCGCGGAGGTGCCGCAGAAGCCGAGCGCGACCGCAAGCACGAGATTGCCGGCCTTCTCCGTCGCCGAGGAGGTATAGGGGCTCCAGATCAGCGAGAGCACCGACCAGGCGACGAGGCCGACCAGAATCATGCCGGGCCGGCTCAGCAAGGCGCGCTTGAGCGTGCCGGTGAACCAGCCGGGCTCCTCGACCAGCGAGGAGATGACGAGCAGGACGACGCCGATCGGCACGAGCACGACTGCAGCGCGACGCGACACCAGCGACGCCAATGGCAGCGCGAGCGCCAGCGTCGCGAAGCCGATCCGGCGCAGCAGCACGGCGGCGTCCACGGCGGGGTCGCGAGGTCCTTGAGCATTACGGCGGATCATGACGATAAACCAGCAGCCAGCCTCATCCGGAAAAAGCGCCGGACATCAACCTGTCCGCACCCTAGCGGGCCGTCGGGCATGCGGCTGTAGGTGCGGCGCAACACTATGCTGGCATCTCGAAAGCCGGCTCCGTTGACTTGATCGCTCCTGCGACGAAAGCACGCTGGCCTTGGACGGGCCTTTTGTGGGATGAATCCTCATGACTTTGCTTGCGGCCATTCCCTATTCCCAGGGCTTCCCGATCGACGGCTTCATGGCCGGTCTCGCGCGGCGCCTGAAGGATCGCGGCATCAGGCTCGGCGGCGTCGTGCAACTCAATACCGCTGACTGCGAGAACGGTTGCGCGGCGATGATGCTGGAGGATCTTGCCAGCGGCCGGCATTTCCCGATCAGCGAGGATCGCGGCGCGGGCTCGGCCGGTTGCAGGCTCGATGCGACCGGGCTCGCAGCCGCCGGCGGCGCGATGGCGTCGGCGCTGGCTGGCGGAGCCGAGTTGGTGATCGTCAACAAATTCGGCCGGCAGGAGATGCTCGGTCAGGGCTTGCGGCAGGAGATCGCCGCCGCCTTGCTGGCCGGCCTGCCGCTGCTCATCGCCGTCCGCCGTGATTTCCTGCCGGCCTGGCGCGATTTCGCCGGCGAGGATTGGGTCGAGCTCGCGCCCGAGGAGGCTGTCGTCGAGGCCTGGGCCTCCGCGCAAGCGCGCATCGCAGCCTGACGAACCCGCCGGAGCAAGCGCCGTGGCGCAGGATATGAGCTTTCTCGACGATTACCTGGTGCGGCCAGACCCCGCCGCGCCGCGCCTGGGCGCGACCGTCTCCGGCATCGACCAGACGGGGGCTGTGGTCGAGACCCGCGTCGTTACCGAGCGGGCGCTGACGCTCTATCTGAACGCCCAGGAGATCGTCACCATGATGACGATCGGCGATCATCCCGACTATCTCGCGCTCGGCTATCTCCTGAACCAGAACATGCTGAAGCGCGGCGATGTCATCGAGGCGGTCGATTATGACGAAGAGCTCGAAGTCGTGGTGGTGCGCACGCCGGAGCGCACCAATTTCGAGGCGAAGCTGAAGAAGAAGACGCTGACCTCCGGCTGCGCCCAGGGCACCGCTTTTGGCGACCTGATGGAGGCGATCGACGAGATCGAATTGCCCAAGGCCGAATTGCGCACGAGCTGGCTCTATGCGCTGACTCGCAAGATCAACACCACGCCCTCGCTTTATCTCGAGGCCGGGGCGATCCATGGCTGCGTGCTCTGCGAAGGCGACCGGCCGCTGGTCTATATGGAGGATGTCGGCCGCCACAACGCCGTCGACAAGGTCGCGGGCTGGATGTTCCGGCACGATGTCGATCCCGCGAAGATGATCTTCTACACCACCGGCCGGCTGACTTCGGAAATGGTAATCAAGACCGTGCGCATGGGCATCCCCGTGCTGGTTTCGCGCTCCGGCTTCACCGAATGGGGCGTCGAGCTCGCGCGCAAGGCCGGGCTGACCCTGATCGGCCGGGCGCGCGGCAAGCGCTTCGTCGCGCTCGCCGGCGAGGGCAACATCGTCTTCGACCAGGACCCGGAGAGCGTCGAGGAAGAGGGCGGCAAGAGCCGGCGGAAGGGGGCGGGGAGCGATGACTGAGGGCACCCTCGGCCTGCTCCTCGCCGGCGGCCTTGCGCGCCGCATGGGTGGCGGCGACAAGCCGTTGCGGACGATTGCGGGCAGGACCATCCTTGCCCATGTCGTCGAGCGGTTCGGTCCGCAATGCGAGAGCCTGCTGATCAACGCCAATGGCGATCCGGCGCGCTTTTCCGATTATGGCCTGCCGGTCGTCGCCGACAGCGTGCCGGATTTCGCCGGCCCGCTCGCCGGCATCCTGGCCGGGCTCGACTGGATGGCGCAGCACCGGCCCGGATTGAGCTGGATGGTCAGCGTCGCCGCCGACACGCCCTTCATCCCGCGCGATCTCGTCGCCCGCCTGCACCTTGCCCGCGCGGATCTGAATGTTCCGCTCGCCTGCGCGGCATCGGGTGGCTGGACGCATCCCGTCATCGGGCTTTGGCCGCTGGCACTGCGCGAGGACCTGCGCCACGCGTTGACCGTCGAGGATGAGCGCAAGATCGACCGCTGGACGGCGCGCCACGGTTGCGCGAGCGCGGAGTGGCCGATCGATCCCGTCGATCCATTCTTCAATGCAAACCGGCCGGAGGATCTGACCGAGGCCGAGAGGCTTTTCGCGGTCTTGAACGACAGCGACTCTCCGCCCTCATCCTGAGGTGCCGCGAACGATGCTCCTCAGGATGAGGGCTGCAGGAGGCTGGGCTTTATCGCCCTTCGGCCTGCTTGATACGGGCCGCGCCGCTCGCTATCTCTCCTAGAGCATTTCCGCGTTTCTCCGAATCGCGAAAATGCTCTACCTCCTTGTTTTATCGCATTTTCTTCACGCGAACCGGTATCCACTTCGCTCGAAAATGCTCTAGGAATAAGGACAGCTTATCGCTGCCGAGCCTTGGGGGAAGATCGTGAAATCATTCGTCGCCGCCGTCATCTTCGCCGTGGTCGCCGCTTTCGGGGCGAGCCTCGTGCTGAACGACTTCTTCCAAAAGCCGGTAGAGACCGCCTATTCGACGGGCAGCGTCAGGCTCTAGAACTTTGTTTTAACGCGTTTTCTTCACGCGACCCGGTGTCCACTTCGCTCGAAAATGCTCTAACCCTCCAGCAGCGCCTTCAACGCCGCCAGGTCGCGGGCGATCATGCCGGCGTCGCGCGCCATTTCGTCGTCGGACATGTCGCGCTGGAACAGCGTGAACACGACCTCGCTGCCGTCGCCATTGGCCATGACGCGCATCGGATTGTGCATGGCCTTGCCATTGTCGGGAATGACGGCGTGATCGAGCACGCCGTAACGGTTGGGCTCGCTGAACAGGATCCGCATCCGGCCCATCGGCGTCTCGGCGACCCAGGTCATGCCCTCGACATGGCTGAAATCATGCCCGAGCCCCTCGGCCCATTTCGGAAAGTTCAGCGGTTCGGCCAGGAAAGCATAGACCTCGTCCGCCGGACGATCGATGCCGATCCCGATATGGCGCGCATGGCTCATGGACATGGGCCGCTCCTTCGGTTCACAAAGAACAAAAGAAGAACAGGGCGGCGATCATGTCAAGGGGCGCCCTGATTCCGGGCCGCGCACTCACTCGATGACGATGCGGGGCGCTGCCCTGACCGCGCCGCTTAAGCCCGCCTGCACTTGCCGCGCGATTGCGAGATAGGCCTTGGCATGGGCGCTGTCGGGGTCGCTGGCGACGATCGGGCGGCCACCATCGGAGGTCTCGCGGATCGACATGGCGAGCGGCACCTCGCCGAGGAAGGGCACGCCGAGGCGTTCCGCTTCGTGCCGCGCCCCGCCATGGGCGAAGATGTCGGAGCGGTGGCCGCATTCCGGACAAATGAAATAGCTCATATTCTCGACCACGCCGAGGATCGGCACCTCGACCTTGCGGAACATTGCGACGCCGCGGCGCGCATCGAGCAGCGCCAGATCCTGCGGGGTCGAGACGATGACGGCACCCGCCAGCGGCGTCTGCTGCGCCATGGTGAGCTGCGCGTCGCCGGTGCCCGGCGGCATGTCGACCACGAGCACGTCGAGCTCGCCCCAGGCGACCTCGCGCAGCATCTGGGTGATGGCCGAGATCACCATCGGCCCGCGCCAGATCATCGGCGTTTCCTCGTCGATCAGGAAGCCGATCGACATGATCTTGAGGCCATAGGCCTCCATCGGCGCGAGCGTCCGGCCCGAGATCAGCTTCGGTTTGCCGGTGATGCCGAAGATTTTCGGCACGGACGGGCCGTAGATGTCGGCATCGAGCACGCCGACCTTGAGGCCCAGCACGCTGAGCGCAACGGCGAGGTTGGCGGTGGTGGTGGATTTGCCGACGCCGCCCTTGCCGCTGGCGACCGCGATGATCTGCTTCACGCCGGGAACGCCGGCAGCCTTGGGAGGCGGCCCGCCCGGGCCGGATGCGGGGCGATGCGCTTGGCTGCGCGCCTGGGCCGCGGCCGAGGACGGCGCTTTGTCGGCGGTGAGGCCGACCAGCACCTGCGTCACTCCCGGCAGGCCGGAGACGGCGCTTTCCGCCTGTTTGCGCACCGGCTCCATCGCATCGGCCTCGGTCGCGTCGATGCCGATCGCGAAGATCACCTTGCCGCCATCGATCAGGATGTTGTTGACGCGGCCAGATGTCGCGAGCGATTGCCCGCTCGCCGGCAGCTTCACCAGTTCGAGCGCGCGCAGGATGTCGGCTTGGGTCAGGGCCAATTCGGCAACTCCAATGGGGGACGGCTCAGGCCGCCGCCTTGCGAATATGAAAGACGAGGAGGTCACCCTCGCTCGCGCTGCGTTCGATCGCGTCGCCGGTCTCGCGCATCAGATTGGGGATGTCGATCGCCGCCATCGGGTCGGTGCATTCGACCACGAAGAGCGCGCCGGCTTCAGCGCCCTTCAGCGCCTTGCGCACCCTGAGCGCGGGCAGGGGGCATTTCAGGCCGCGCAGATTGAGCGGGATCGGGGTCATGGAACTCGGAACTCGGCGAAAGGGCTGCGCTTCATATGATGGCTGATCGTGCTGGGGCAACTGCGTGCCTTGCCAATCCGCTTCGCCGTTCCATGATAACGGCATGCGCTTCATCGGCCTCGCCTGCCTCGGTCTCGCAATGCTTGCCGCGCCTGCCCCTGCCCAGGAGCTGCGCGGCCATGGCGGACCGGTGCGCGCAGTCGCGGTCTCGGCCGATGGGCAGTTCGCGCTGACGGGCTCCTTCGACCAGTCGGCGATCCTCTGGCGATTGAGCACGGGCAGCGCCGAAAAGGTGCTGCGCTTCCACCAGGGTGCGGTCAATGCGGCTGCGACCGTGAACGGCCTCGGCTTCGCCACGGGCGGGGAGGATGGCCGCATCGCGCTCTGGCACGGCGAGGCGAACGAGCCGGCGCGGGTGATCGAAGGGCATAAGGGGCCGGTTGCGGCGCTCGTGGTCTCGCCCGAAGGCGGGAGCATCGCCTCCGCCTCCTGGGACGAGACACTGCGCGTGACCTCGCTCGCGGATGGCTCTGCGCGCGTGCTGGAGGGGCATAAGGGGCCGGTGAACGGCGTCGCCTTCGCGCCCGGCGGGGCCGTCGTCAGTTCCGGCTACGACGCGACCTTGCGGATCTGGCCGGCGGGCGGCGGGCCGGCCAGGATCGTCACGCTGCCGGCGCCGCTGAATGGCGTCGTGGTCACGCCCGATGGCGAGATCGCGGTCGCCGCCGCCGATGGCAGGCTCAGGCTGTTCGGTCCCGAGGGAGAGGCCCGCGCCGAGATCGAGATCGGTCAGACGCCGTTGATCGCGCTGGCGCTCTCAGTCGATGGCGCGACGATCGCGGCGGGCGGCCTGCGCGGGCAGGTCGCGCTGATCGACCGCAAGACGCGCACGATCCGGGCGACGCTGCTCGGGCCCGGCTTGCCCGTTTGGTCGCTGGCTTTCCTGCCCGGTGGCAAGGAATTGCTCTCGGGCGGCGCGGACCGGCTGGTCCGGCGCTGGAACGCGGTCACCGGCGAACATATCGGCGCCGTCGTTCCGCGTGCCGGCGAGGATGTGCTGGCGGCCTTCCAGGGCGAGCGCGGCGCGCAGGTCTTTCGCGCCTGCGCCGCCTGCCACACCCTCACCCCGGCTGACGGCAACCGGGCGGGGCCGACGCTGCATGGCCTCTTCGGACGCAAGATCGCGACCGCGCCGGGCTACGCTTATTCCGACGCCTTCAGGACGATGGACATCGTCTGGAGCAAGGAGACGGTGGCCAAACTCTTCGAGCTCGGGCCGAATGCCTACACGCCGGGAACCAAGATGCCGGAGCAGACGATCGGTTCGGCCGAGGACCGGCAGGCATTGGTGGAGTGGCTGGAGAAGGTGACGGTGGTGAAGTAGTACACTCCTGATCCGACCCGCGCCGTCATCCCGGACAAGCGGCGCAGCCGCGCCGATGCGGGATCCATCGTAGGGCAGGACGCAGCCCTATGATGGATCCCGGATCTCCGCTTCGCTGCGTCCGGGATGACGGCGCGGGTGCGAAAAGCCGCTGCGCTACTGCAACGGATCCTCGCCCCGCTCGGCCCGTTCGCGCAGATAATCATCCGTGGTGCGCACGGGCGGGCGCTGCGGCGAGAGATGCGGGTCGAAGCTCTCATTGACCACGACCTCGACGCGGCAGTCTTCGCACATCCTGATCACCGAGATGCGCTTGGCGGCGTCGCCCGAGAACATCCAGTGCTTGTTCTCCAGCTTGGCCGCGATCTTCTCGATCGTACTCCTGACGCCGAAGGGCTTTGCGCAGTTGATGCAGTGGAAGGGCTCTTCCTGCTTCAGCACGCGCTTGCCGCCGGCCCAGGCGTCGAAATCGAGGCGCGGCTCCAGCGTGATCACCTTTTCCGGGCAGGTCGCGGCGCAGAGCCCGCATTGCACACAGAGGTCTTCCTGGAAGGCGAGCGTCGGGCGATCGGGATTGTCCGAGAGCGCCTGCACCGGGCAGGCGGAGACGCAAGCCAGGCAGAGCGTGCAGCCCTCGCTGTCGACATGGATCGTGCCGAAAGGGGCGAGCGGCGGCATTGCCACGGCCGCGATGGGCGTCGGTGCCGCGGCATGCATTTCCCCGATCGTCTGGCGCAGCAGCGGCCGGCCATCGCCCATCGGGCGGAAGCGGGCCGGCGTCGCGCTGGTAGTGCCGGGTGCGATCCGCGCCAGCGCCTGCGCCAATTGGTCGGGGTCATCGGTCTCGATCAACCCGGCGCGGCCCTCGCCATAGCCGAGCGCGCCTGCCAGCGCGTTGGCGTAGTCGAGATTGCGGGTCAGGCCGGAGAGGTCGTGCTTCGGTTTGGCGCGGCCGAGCACACGGATGGCGGATGCCCCGAAAGCCAGCGCCGCCGCATGGGTCTCGAGCCCCATCTGCGTGATCTCGTTGACGCGCAGCGGCAGCACGCGTGCCGGCAAGCCGTCGCCGAAGCGGGCGAGCGCGTCGATCAACGCCTCGCCATGCTCGCCGTCATGCAGCAGCACGACGGCCTCGCGGCCGCCGGCCTCAGTATAGGTGGTCAGCAGGGCGCGCAGGCGGCGCAGCAGCGCGTCGGTCGGTGGCAGGGCGTAGGTCACGGCGCCGGTCGGGCAGACGGCAGCGCAGGCGCCGCAGCCGGCGCAGATCTCGGCCGAGATCGCGACATGGTCGCCGGCGGGCGTGATCGCGCCGGTCGGGCAGAGCTCGAGGCAGCGCGTGCAGCCGGTCTTGGACGAGCGCGAATGGGCGCAAAGATCCTGGTTCAGCCGGACGTAAGCCGGCTTGTCGAATTCGCCGACGAGATGGCTGGCCTGTCCGATCAAGCGCTCGACCGCCGCTTTATCGCGCGGATCGGCGCGCAGATAGCCGGCGCGCAGATCGCCGGCCGGGAAGAGCGGCGCGCCTCCGGAAACATCGATGACGATGTCGCATTGCGAGTTCGCGCCATTACGCGCTTCGCCGAAGACGAGCTTGCCTCGCGAGGAGGGGGAGGGCGCGGCGTAATCGTTGACCGTCAGATCGAAGGCGCCAAGCCAGCCGGTTGCGGCGACGACCGTGCCCTTCAGCACCGGAATGTCGGAGAGGCGCGGCGGCGTGATCTCGCCGGGCCGCGAGAGCAGGATGGTGACGTCGAGATGTTCGGCCAGCGTCCGCCCGACCGAGAGCGCGACCTCGTCATGGCCATAGACCAGCGCCACGCCCTTGCTTTCCAGCGTAGTGAAGCTCGTCGGCGGCATTGGCTCGGCTGCGGCCGCCAGCAGAGCCGCCATCTTGGGGCCGGCCGACTTCGCCTCGCGCGCCCAGCCGCCGGTCTCGCGGATATTGGCGAAGACGAGATCGCCGGAGTAGTCGAGGTCCGCCGCGATTTCTTCAAAAAGCGGGGCCTCCTGCGTGCAGCCGACGGTGATGGCGTCGCGCTCGCCGAGCAGCTTCGTGAAGATCTCCGTCTGCGTGCGGCAGAGATGCCGCGCCGTCCTGATCTCGCCGCCCTTGCAACCACGCGCCAGCGCCTCGCCATCGAGCGGCATCGTGTCCTCGCAGGAGCAGACCATCAGCGTGCGTGCGGTGCCGGTCATTACGTTCACTTCCTTGGCGTTCTCGTCCTTGGCCGATCTGCCGGGAGCGTCTTTTCGTCTCCCTTGCGATAATCAAGGCTTATATGGAATTGGAAAGGTTCAAAAGAAACCGGCGATGAGCAATTCGTCGCGCCACCGGGGAGCAGGAGGTCGATGCCGGTGAATATCCCGCGCCCTGACGATCTGCGGCGGGAGCCTGTCCTGCCGCCGGGCTTCTCGCTGGTGACCCTGCGCGAAGCCGGCGACGCCTTCGCTCATGCTCAGGCGATCGCTGCCGAGGCGGGGGCTGCGACGCTGGTCTGGGCGCGCCGCTTCGACATCGTCGAATTCGCCGTGGTGCTGGAGCCCGACGCCGTGCTCGGCGAGGCGCGGCTCGCCCATTACCTCGCGATGAATGCGCTGGCCGACGCGCTTGCCGTGCATTGCCCGCCGGAGCGGCCGATCCTGTTCCGCTGGCCTGATGCGCTGATCTACGACCATGGCCTGATCGGCGGCGGCCGGCTCGCCTGGCCGCAGGGTTGCAGCGAGGGCGATGTGCCGGATTGGCTGGTCTTCGGCGCGATGCTGCGCGCCACCACCATGGCGCCCTTCGCGATGGGGCAGACCGGCGTCGGCATGGCGGAAGAAGGTTTCGAGGAGGTCGACGCGGTCGATCTGATCGAATCCTTCGCGCGCCATCTCATGCTCGGCGTCACGCATTGGCAAAGCGATGGCCCCAAGGCCGCGGCCCGCCGCTGGCTCGACCGGCTCGACAAGGTCGTCGGCGTTCGCCACGGCATCGAGGCGAATGGCGATCTCATCGCGACCTCGCAGAGCGGCGCCGAGCGCCGGAGGCTGGTCGATGCGCTGGGCCGGGCCGACTGGCTCGACCGCGACAGCGGCGGGCCCAAGCTGTGAGCGCGCTCAAATTGCCGCGCGCGATCCGGCTCGACCCTTCGGACAGCTTCGTCTTCCGCCGCGCCGCCGAGCCCGGCGAATGGCTGGTGACCGGCTCCTTCCTGTTCGACCCCGCTGGGATCGCGGCACTCGACGCCAAGGGGCGCACAGCCTTCCGCTCCGGCTTCCTGGGCATTGCAAGCTTCGGCTGGAGCACGTTGGCGGTGGTGAGCGAGGTGACGGAGGAGGAGCGCGAGGCAGCAATCGCGCAGCTTGCCGGCCATCTCGTTGCAAAACTCGGCGCGCCCGATCTCGCCACGGCGCGCATGGCTGCGGCCGAGGAGATCGCCTTCGCCGCCTCGCTCTGCGACCATCCGGCGCAGACGCTGATCGCCTTGCATCGGACGCTGGAGGATGGCGAAATCCGCGAGCGTTTCCGTACGCTGATCCCGCGCGGCGAGCCGGACGGCACGGGTTTCCGCGCCTTCGAGTTTATGGAGGTCGAGGGCGACGACGGGCCGCAGGAACAGGTCGATCTGCTGGCGCTGGGCAAGAATCCGGCATTGGGCAAGACGCCGGTATCGGGAAAGAAGACGGACGCATCATGATGCATTTCTGGGCGACCTCCGGCCATGTCCTGCTGGACCGCGCCGCCAGCGGCGGGCTCGTCGTCACCGATGATTTCCTCAAGGCCTATCTGGCGCGGCCCGAAGTGCTGCCGCCCGAGGACGCCTGCGCGGATGAGCGCGCGCTGCACGCCAAGCTGATGGCGACCCCCCAGGCCGAGGTGGCGGCGGCCGAGATCGCGGCGATCGCAGACGAGGATGCCCGCGAGAACTGGCGCTTCCTGGTCGGCTGGCGCGACCGGTTGCTCGCTGCGCCGACGCTGGAGGCGGCCTATGCGCGGATCATCCGCGAGGGCGTCGCGGGCGTGCCGCCCTTGTTCCTCGACCAGCTCGCCCATGTCATCCTGCGCGGCGCGCTCGATGATGTCGACGACCCCTATGTGGTGCGCGCCGCCGAGTGCCTGTTCCGGCCGCAGCGCGTCACCATCCACGAGAACACGATCCTTCTGGCCGACGCCGAGATCATCGAGGGCCATGAGGCCGATCGTCATGCCTCGCCCCTGCTCGCCATGCTGGGCGGCCCGGCCGTGACCTCGCTCGACATCCTCAAAGCCGCCAATGCCGACCGCTATTGGCAGCGCTCCGATGGCTTCGACATGGTGCTCGATCTCGGCGGCTCGCCATCGGGACGGGCGGCGCTGGCGACGGCGCTGCGCCATTGGGTGCGCGCCCTTCACGGTATCGATGTCGTCATCGAGCCGATCGAGAGCGTCAGGGATGCCGACTGGCGCTGGTTCGTCGGGCTCGATGCGCAGGCGACGGCGATCGGCAACGCGCTCTGGCAGGGCAAGAGCATCAGCGAGGAGGCGCTGTCGCGCGTGCTGGCGCTCTACAGGATGACGCTGCCGCCCGATGTGCCGGTGTTGGCGGCGGCGCAGGCAAGGCCCATCTATCTCATCATGGCGATGTCGGCCGACAAGACCCTGCGCCTGAAGCCGCAGAACCTGGTGACAGGCCTGCCCCTGTCGGCGAACGCGATGACGAATTGAGGATCGCGACATGACGCAAGCGCACATCGAGGTCGGGATCGTGGTCGAGCGGCGCGCGATCGATTCGCCCTGGGTCGACCATGCCTGGAGCCCGCTTGCCGTGCTGCCCGAGCCGCCAGCGCTCGCGCCCTGGACCGAGCTTGCCAGCGAACCCGGCCGGCGCAGCGTCTATCTCGGCCCGGCGACGCTGACGCTGCATTCGGTCGACACGGCGCATTTCCGCGAGAATTTCCAGGCCGGCCGCGCCAAGCTCTGGGTCGCAATCCGGCCGACCGGGATCGAGCCCGAGCTGGACTTCGTCGGCGTCACCGCCGACCCGTTCGAGGGCGAGGTCTATGCCGAGAATGTCGGGGACATCGTCGAGGCCCTGCCGATGCCGGCCCTGATCGCCGAACAGGTGCTCGCCTTCTTCGAGGCGCATCATGTCGAGCGCGAATTCATCAAGCGCAAGCGCAGCGAGCATGATCCGCGCAAGGGCGGCGGGTCACGTCCCGAGCCGGGCCTGCGCCGGGGCGAGGGCGAGAGATGAGCCCGCGCGCAGACGACTCCGACGACGAAGGCTTCCTGACGCGCTGGTCGCGGCGCAAGCGCGCCGTGGCGGAGCAAAGCGAGGTTCTGCCGCCATCGCCCGTGAGCGAAGCCCTGCCGGCGGAGGTTGAGCCGCAGGCCGCCGTAGCTGAGCCCGAAATGGTCGAGCCGCCCTCGCTCGACCTGATCGACAAGGATTTCGACGTCGCCCATTGGCTCAAGCAGAACGTGCCAGAAAGCTGGAAGCTCGCGGCGATGCGGCGGGCCTGGGAGAGCGATCCGACGATCCGCGATTTCGAGAATCCGGCCCGCGACTATGCGCTCGACTGGAACACGCCGGGTGGCGCGCCGGGCTACGGCCCACTGACGGAATCGGATGATGTCGAGGCGATGGTGCGCAGCATCTTCGGCGACGCTCCGGAGCCCAAGACGGCTCTGTCGGGCGCGGGCGAGGGTACGGGCGACAGCATGTCGCATAAACTTTCGTCTCATGACGAAAGTCGTAGTCATGACGCTGCGCTGCAAGATGAACAGCCTGCGGCGACCTCGGCCGGATCTGTCAGGGTGAGTGAGGCTGGCGCAAACCTGGCGGAAGAGGCCGAAACAGGCCGGATCGTGCCGGATCGGGTCTATGCTGCGGCGCAAAATAATCCTGAGCTGGACAAGCGTTCCATGCGGATTCGCAAGCGTGGAGGCGGAGCCATTCCAGTCTGAGTCTAGATTGGAATGCTTGTATTCTGGGGCGATAAGCGTTCATTATCACCGCATTGAAGCGGGCAGCGGCGAAGGAACGTCGCGCGATGAGAGGAACGCCGCAAACGATGCGTGATCCGGCACTCGAGAGAGCGATCGGGGCTGCCGGCGGGGTGCGCGCATTGGCGCGTAGCCTGGGTGTGTCGCAGCCAGCGATCTCCAGCTGGAAGCGCGTTCCCGCCGACCGCGTGCTCTCCGTCGAAGCCAATACCGGCGTGCCACGCTCCGACCTGCGACCCGATCTCTATCCCATCGAGACTGCGCTGCACCAGCCCGCTTCGATGAACGGTGGTTCGTCGCTGGCGATCGATGAGATCGACGAGGCGCGCGCCCAGGAATACCAATTGATTGGTGCGCTGCTCTGGCGGGCGCCGACGGCTGAGACGCTGGCCGTTCTGCAAGGCCTGCGGGGCGACGCCTCGCCGCTCGGCATGGCCCATTTCGCCTTGGCCGAGGCCGCCGCCGAGTTCACGCCGGAAGCGGCGCGCGACGAATTCTTCGAGATCTTCATCGGCGTCGGCCGTGGCGAGATCCTGCCCTACGCGTCCTATTACCTGACCGGTTTCCTGCATGAGCGCCCGCTGGCGCTGGTGCGCGAGGACATGGGCAGGCTCGGCATCGCCCGGGCCGAGCGCGCCGGCGAGCCGGAAGACCATATCGCCATCCTGATGGACATCATGGCGAACCTGATCCGCGGCGCCTTCGCGGGCGAGGGCGTCGATGCCGCCGGCTTTTATGCGCGCCATATCGAGCCCTGGGGCGAGCGCCTCTTCGCCGATCTGGAGGTCGCGAAGGCTTCGAAATTCTACCGGGCCGTCGGCCGCGTCGGCAGCCTGTTCCTGTCCATCGAGACGGAAGCCGGAAGGCTGCCGTCATGACGTCCGCCAGTCTGCCCGGCGCGGAGGAGACGACGATGTCGCAAAAGTCCAAAGAGACCGTGACGCCGGCCTTCGACCGCCGCAGCTTCTTCAAGGCGCTCGGCGCCGGCGCGGCGGTGGCCGCGACGCCCGCCATGGTGACACCGGCGGCGGCCGTCGATCCGGGCAAGGAAGAGACCAGGGCGCGCTACCGGGAGTCGGAGCACGTCAAGGACTACTATCGCGTCAACCGCTACTGAAGGCGCAACACCATGCTCATCAAGCGCAAATCGGCCGATGTTCAGCGCGGCAAGCTCCGGGCCGCCATGGCGGGACTGTCCTCGGGCGTGATGGACCGGCGCACCTTCCTGCGGCGCTCGGGCCTCGTCGCCGGCGGCGTCGCAGCCGCAAGCGCGCTCCAGATCGGCTCAGTTCGCAAGGCGGATGCGGCGGAGGGGCTGGGCCCGGCGAGCGGCACCAAGATCGTCAAGAACATCTGCACCCATTGTTCTGTCGGTTGCACCGTCAAGGCCGAGGTCGCCAACGGCGTCTGGGTCGGCCAGGAGCCGGCCTGGGAAAGCCCGATCAACCGGGGCAGCCACTGCGCCAAGGGCGCCTCGGTGCGCGAGCTGACCCATGGCGACCGCCGCATCAAATACCCGATGAAGCTGGTCGACGGGCAGTGGCAGCGCATCACCTGGGATGTCGCGATCAGCGAGATCGGCGACAAGATGATGCAGATCCGGGCCAAGTCCGGCGCCGATTCCGTCTATCTGCTCGGCTCGGCCAAGTTCTCCAATGAGGGCTCCTATCTGTTCCGGAAGTTCGCCGCCTTCTGGGGCACGAACAATGTCGACCACCAGGCGCGCATCTGCCACTCCACCACGGTCGCAGGTGTCGCTAACACCTGGGGCTACGGCGCGATGACGAACTCCTACAACGACATCCGCAACTCCAAGACGATCCTGTTCATGGGCTCGAACGCGGCCGAGGCCCATCCGGTCTCGATGCAGCACATCCTGAGCGGCAAGGAGATCAACCGGGCCAATGTCATCGTCTTCGACCCGCGCCTGACCCGCACGGCGGCCCACGCGACCGATTATATCCGCATCCGCTCCGGCACCGACATTGCGGTGATCTGGGGCATGATGTGGCACATCTTCCGGAATGGCTGGGAGGACAAGGACTTCCTCGCCGCGCGCGTCTACGGCATGGACGATGTCCGCAAGGAGGTCGAGAAATACGACCCCAAGACGGTCGAGGACATCACCGGCGTTCCCGAGGCGCAATTGAAGCGCGCCGCCGAGACCTTTGCCAAGGTCAAGCCGGCGACCTTCATCTGGTGCATGGGCGTGACCCAGCACTCGGTCGGCACGGCGAACGTCCGGGCGATCTGCAACCTCCTGCTTGCCACCGGCAATGTCGGCGGCATGGGCAACGGCGCCAACATCTTCCGCGGCCATTGCAACGTGCAGGGCGCGACCGATTTCGGCCTCGATATCTCGAATCTGCCTTGCTATTACGGGCTGGTCGAAGGCGCCTGGCGCCATTGGGCCCGTGTCTGGGGCGTCGATTACGACTATTTCGTCACGCGCTTCGACGCGGTGCCGGCCAAGGGCGGCCGCCCGGCCCGCACGGCCAAGGCCAATATGGAGACCTCGGGCCACACCTCGACGCGCTGGTTCGACGCCGCCAACATGCCCGCCGAGCAGGTCGACCAGAAGGACAACCTCAAGGCCATGATCGTCATGGGCCATGGCGGCAACACCATCCCGCGCATGCCCGACGCCGTGAAGGGGCTGGAGACGCTCGAATTGCTGGTCGTGGCCGACCCGCACCCGACCAATTTCATCTCGCTCGGCCAGCGCAAGAACGGCACCTATCTCCTGCCGATCGGCACGCAGTTCGAATGCTCGGGCTCGCGCACCTGCTCCAACCGCTCGGTGCAATGGGGCGAGAAGGTCGTCGATCCGATCTTCGAATCGGCCAATGACTACTGGGTCATCTACAAGCTGGCGCAGAAGCTCGGCTTCGCCGAGCCGATGTTCAAGACGCTCGAGCTGGTGCAGGGCAAATACGGCCTGGAGCCCTCGGCGGAATCGATCCTGCGCGAGATCAACAGGGGCGGCTGGTCGACCGGCTATACCGGCCAGTCGCCCGAGCGCCTCAAGCTGCACATGCAGCACCAGGACAAGTTCGACCTGGTTTCGCTGCGCGGCGCCAAGGGCTCGCCTGTTGAAAACGACTTCTACGGCTTGCCCTGGCCGTGCTGGGGCACACCGGAACTGAAGCATCCCGGCACGCATATCCTCTACAACACGTCCCTCGAGGCCAATAATGGCGGCGGCACCTTCCGCCCGCGCTTCGGCCTGACGCGCGAGCGCACCTTGCCGGACGGCAGCAAGGTCAACGACACGCTGCTGGCCGAGAACGGCTCCTACTCGCTGAACTCGGAGATCAAGGACGGCTATCCCGAATTCACCATGGGTATGCTGAAGAAGCTCGGCTGGGACGCCGACCTGACGCCCAAGGAGCTCGAGACGATCACCTGGATCGGCGGCAACACGATCGATACGGTGAACTGGGCCAACGACCTGTCGGGCGGCATCCAGCGCGTCGCGCTCAGCCATGGCTGCGTGCCCTATGGCAACGGCAAGGCCCGCGCCAATGCCTGGAACCTGCCCGATCCGGTCCCGACCCATCGCGAGCCGATCTACTCGCCGCGCGTCGATCTCGTGGCGAAATGGCCGGCGCGCCCCGACGAGCGGACTTTGCGCATCCCCAACCTCCACACCACCATGCAGAAGGCGGCAGTGGAGCGCGGCGTCGCGAAATCCTTCCCGATCGTCCTGACCTCGGGCAGGCTCGTCGAATATGAGGGCGGCGGCGAGGAGACGCGCTCGAACAAATGGCTCGCCGAATTGCAGCAGGACATGTTCGTCGAGATCAACCCGGCGGATGCGACCGAGCGCGGCATCAAGGATGGCGCCTTCGTCTGGGTTTCGGGGCCGGAAAACAATTCCAAGGCCAAGGTCAAGGCGCTGGTGACGGAGCGCGTCGGCAAGGGCGTCGCCTTCATGCCCTTCCATTTCGGCGGCTTCTACCAGGGCGTCGACCAGCGCGGGAACTACCCCAAGGGGCTGGACCCGATCGTGCTCGGCGAGTCCGTCAACACCCTCACGACCTATGGCTACGACCCGGTGACCGCCATGCATGAAGGCAAGGTCACGCTCTGCCAGATCGCCGCGGCGTGAAGAGGAACTGAACCATGGCCCGGATGAAATTCCTCTGCGACGCCGACCGCTGCATCGAATGCAATGCCTGCGTCACCGCCTGCAAGAACGAGAACGAGGTGCCCTGGGGCATCAACCGGCGCCGCGTCGTCACCATCAATGACGGCAAGCCGGGCGAGCGCTCGATCTCGATGGCCTGCATGCACTGCACCGACGCGCCTTGCATGGCGGTCTGCCCGGTCGACTGCTTCTACAACACCGCCGACGGCGTCGTGCTGCACAACAAGGACCTCTGCATCGGTTGCGGCTATTGCTTCTACGCCTGTCCGTTCGGGGCGCCGCAATATCCCAAGGTCGGCAATTTCGGTTCGCGCGGCAAGATGGACAAATGCACCTATTGCTCGGGCGGCCCGGAGGTCGATCTCTCCCCGGCCGAGTTCCAGAAATATGGTTCGAACCGCCTGGCCGAGGGCAAGCTGCCGCTCTGCGCCGAGATGTGTTCGACCAAATCGCTGCTCGCCGGCGACGGTGAGATCATCGCCCAGATCTACAAGGAGCGGGTGGTCAAGCGCGGTTATGGCTCCGGCGCCTGGGGTTGGCAGACTGCCTACAAGGAAACGATCGCCATCTAGCTCGGGGGGAGGGGCGCGTCTCGGCCGCAAGGCCGGGCGCGTTCCCCCGAGCAGGATGTCCGGTTCATCTCGCGAGAGGAATTTCGCAATGCGTCTCGGCGCTCACCTTCGTCTCCTGGTCACCGGCCTGCTGCTGAGCTTCGCAGTCGCGCTGGCGGTTCCGGCTTTCGCGCAGCAGGTCAATCCGACTGCGGACTCGGTCAAGGAACAGCAGTTCCTCGACGCCCTGAAGGGCAATCCTTCGGCCGAACTCACGGGCCGCATCACCATTCCCGACGGCAAGGCCGCGACGCTGGAGCGGCCTGCCGGGCGCGATTGGCGAGCCTTCCATCAGGGCACCATGATCAAGGTCGGCGCCGTCGTGGTGCTCGGCATGCTGCTTCTGCTGGCGCTGTTCTACTTGGTGCGGGGCCGCATCCGGCTCGAGTCCGGCTTGTCGGGCCGCACGCTGACGCGCTTCAACGGCTTCGAGCGCTTCATGCACTGGCTGACGGCCGCGTGCTTTATCGTGCTGGCGCTGTCAGGGCTCAATGTCACCTTCGGCAAGCTGCTGCTGCTGCCATTGGTCGGGCCGCAGACCTTCACCAATATCTCGGTCGTGGCGAAATGGGCGCATAACTATCTCGCCTGGCCGTTCATGCTCGGCATCGCGCTGATGTTCGTCGTCTGGATCAAGGACAACATCCCCGGCATGGTCGATCTCCGTTGGTTCGCCGCCGGCGGCGGCATCGTCGGCAAGGGCCACCCGCCGGCCAAGCGCTTCAATGGCGGCCAGAAGATCATGTTCTGGACGGTGGTGATTGGCGGCGCGGCGCTCTCGCTCTCTGGCCTCAACCTGCTGTTCCCGTTCTTCTCCGGCGGCGTGCTGGCCATGCAGTTCTGGAACGTGGTGCATGGCATCGTCGCCGTGCTGATGGTCGCCGCGATCCTGGCGCATATCTATATCGGCACGCTCGGCATGGAGGGCGCCTTCGACGCGATGGGCTCCGGCGAGGTCGATCTCAACTGGGCCAGGGAGCACCATTCGCTCTGGGTCGCCGAGGAGATGCAGAAAGGCCATGTGCCGGGCAGCCCGACGCTGCAGCCGGCTGAGTGAGCCTGTCCTGGCCAAGACGGATTGCTTGACCGCGAGAGGCAATCTGAAAGATGACAGCCGGGCGCTTTCGCGCCCGGTTTTTGTTTGGAGACCGGTTTTTGTTTGGAGACATGGCCCTCGATGCGCGTGATCGGTCTGGCGGGGTGGAGCGGGGCGGGCAAGACGACGCTGCTGACGCGGTTGATCCCGGAACTCGGCCGCCGCGGCGTCTCGGTCTCGACGCTCAAGCACGCTCACCATGCCTTCGATCTCGACACGCCCGGCAAGGACTCCTACGCGCATCGCCAGGCCGGCGCGCGCGAGGTCCTGATCTCCTCGGAGCGGCGCTGGGCGCTGATGCGGGAGTTGCGCGGCGAGCCGGAGGCGAAGCTCGGCGAATTGCTCGGACGGCTGTCGCCGGTCGATCTCGTCATCATCGAGGGCTTCAAGCGCGGCCCGCACGCCAAGATCGAGATTTACCGCATGGCCAATGGCAAGCCGTCCTTGCATCCCGACGATCCGAGCATCGTGGCGGTGGTGAGCGATCGCGCTTTTCCCGAAGCGGGCCGTCCGGTGGTCGCTCTCGATGACATCGCGGCGGTTGCCGATATCGCACTGGCGGCGGCCGAGCCCCTTGCTACCGTGCTGGCGCGGCGACACGGGCAAGAGTGAGGACGTCATGGCCCAGCTCAGCAAGGACGAGGAAGCCTTCGGCGCGTTGATGAGCGTCGAGCAGGCGGCCGAGCGCGCCGGCTCCCTGGTCGCGCCGCTGGCCGGAGCGCGGAATGTCGTACTCGCCGAGGCCGATGGCCGCGTCCTGGCGCAGGATGTCGTGGCGAGGCTCGACCTGCCGCCCTTCGCCAATTCGGCGGTCGATGGCTATGCGGTGCGCTTCGCCGATCTGGCCCCCGCTGGCGAGAGCCGCCTGCGTCTGTCGGGCCGGGTCGCTGCGGGAGCGGACGCATCGCACACCACGACGGCGGGCGTTGCTGTGCGGGTCTTCACCGGCGCGCCGATGCCGCCGGGCGCCGATACGGTCTTCATGCAGGAGGATGTCGGGCTCGATGACGGCTTCGTCAGGCTGCCGGCCGGGCTGAAGATCGGCGCCAATGCCCGCCCGGCGGGAGAGGATATCGCATGTGGCGAAACCGCCCTGAAGGCCGGGCAGCGCCTGCGGCCGCAGGATCTCGCGCTCTTGGCGGCGCTCGGGCTGATCGAAGTGAGCGTTCATCGCCGGCCGCGCGTCGCGATCTTCTCGACCGGCGACGAACTGACCGAGCCGGGCGAAGCGCTCGCGCCCGCGGCGATCTACGACGCTAATCGCAGCTTGCTGCGCGCCATGGTCGCGCGCGCTGGAGCGGAGGTCGTCGATCTCGGTATCCTGCGCGACGAACCCGTCAGCCTGGCGCAGCGTTTGTCCGAGGCGGCTGCCTCCTGCGATCTGATCCTGACCTCGGGCGGCGTCTCGACCGGCGAGGAGGACCACGTCAAGGCGGCGGTCGAGCGCGCCGGCTCGCTGGCGTTCTGGCGCATCGGCATCAAGCCCGGCCGCCCCGTCGCGATGGGGCTCGTCGGGGCCTCGCCCTTCATCGGCCTGCCCGGCAATCCGGTCGCGGTCTTCGTCACCTTCGCCTTCGTCGCGCGGCCGCTGCTCGCGCGGCTTGCGGGCGCCCATTATGTCGCGCCGACGCCGCTGCCGGTGCGCCTTGGCTTTCCCTACGCCAAGAAAGCGGGCCGGCGCGAATATGTCCGGGTCTCGCTGACGCCGGCCGCCGACGGCGTCATGGTCGCGCGCAAGCACCCGCAGGACGGCGCCGGCGTCCTGACCTCACTGACCCGGACCGACGGGCTGGTCGAGCTCGCCGAGGATCTGACACGGATCGAGGAAGGGACGATGGCGCCCTTCTTCGCCTATGGCCTGCTGATCGGCTGAAGGCCAGAGCGTTTTCGAGCGAAGCGGACACCGGGGCGCGTGAAGAAAACGCGTTAAAATAAAAGGCTGGAGCAATTGAACGATCCGGTGGGATCGGAAACGGCTCCGGGGCTCAATCCTTGCGGAAGACGACGCTGGACAACCAGCCGAAGAACAGCGCAAGCGCGACGGTCGCGAGGCCGTAGAGCAGGGAATGCTCGTAAGCGCCCGTGGCCAGGCGCTGCTCGATGCCGGATTTGACCACCTCGAAATTGGTCGATTGCCGGGCCAGCGGCACGCCGCCGGCATAGAGCACGATGTCGATCTCGTAGGAGCCGGTCGGCGCCGTGGCCGGCACCGGGATCGGCGCGCTGAATAGCGTGTTGGAGAGGAAGGTGACGCCGCGCGCCTCCTGAGAATAGAGCCCCTTCTCCTCGAGGATGCGGATCATGCCGTCCTTGAAGCGTGCTGTCGTCCGGCCGAAATCGAACCCCGGATCGGGCAGGCGCTGGGCGTTTTCGAGGCCTATCCGCTCGCGTCGCGCGGTCTCCTCGCTCATGATCTCGTTGAGCGGCCGGTTGCTCGCCACGGCAAGGAAGATCGAGTTGTCGGGAAAGCGCCGCTGCGTGCGGTTGATCCAGATTGGCCCGAGCCGCTCCTTCTCACGCACCAGGAGCATGCGCCGCGGGCCGCGCACGGTGACGATGATGTCGTAGGGATCGCCCCGCGCGGCGCTACGCCCGTCGCGCTCGACCAGCCCGAAGACCGTGAGCTGGTCGCCGGTGTAGTTGGAGTTGATCTGGATCTGATGGCTCGACATCGCCGCGATCAATGTCTCGGCGCGCGCCGGAGCGGCCGTGAGCGCGGCCAGTGTCGCCAGCAGCAGGATTGCGAGGGAGCGTCTCATCGTATGCCCTCCGTCACGATCACGGAGAAGGGCTCGGTCGGCGCGATGAACAATTCGATGGCGAAGCGCAGGCCGACGGAGAGGATCAGGAGCGCCAGCAATAGGCGGAAGGATTCGACATTGAGGTTGCGCGCCGCCCGCCCGCCGAACTGTGCGCCGATGACACCGCCCAGCAGCAGGAGAACCGCCAGGATCAGGTCGACCGACTGGTTGGTCAGCGCGTGCAGGATGGTCGCGCCGGTCATCGTCACCAGGATCTGGAACAGCGAGGTGCCGACGACGACGGCGGTCGGGATGCGGAAGAAATAGATCAGCGCCGGCACCAGGATGAAGCCGCCGCCGACGCCCAGCACCGCGCCGATGAAGCCGATCACGATCGCCAGCAGCGCGATCGGGATCACGCTGGCGTAGAGCTGGGAGCGATAGAAGCGCATCCGCAGCGGCAGGCCCATCCACCAGGGATGCGTTCCCGCCCGCCGCCGCAACCGCGCCGGCCTGCCCGCCCGCACGCGCCACATCGCCCGCAGGGCGTCGTAGAGCATCAGGCCGCCGATGATCGTGAACAGGGTCACATAGGACAAGGTGATGACGAGCTCGAGCTGGCCGAGCCTGCGCATCAGGTTGAAGAACAGCACGCCGAGCACGGTGCCCAATATGCCGCCGGCGACGAGGACGCCGCCGAGCTTGAAGTCGAGCGCGCGCCTTCGCCAATAGGTCAGGACGCCGGTGGTCGAGGAGCCGGCGACCTGCGCGGCGACGGTCGCGACCGCGACTGCGGGCGGAATGTCGAGGAAGATCAGGAGCGGCGTCAGCAGGAAGCCGCCGCCGACACCGAACAGGCCGGAGATGAAGCCGACCGCGCCGCTGAGGCCCAGCACCATCAGGATGCTGATCGGGAGTTCGGCGATCGGAAGGTAGATCTGCACCCTTGGTCCTCGCGTCCCGGCGCGCTTTTGCTGAAGCCCGGCGCCGGATCGTCCCAGATTGCACCAATCGGGTTAGACAAATCCTTATCGTTGCGAAAAAGGGAGTTTTGTCCCGGCCGGTGACTGGGGGCCTCGTCCTGTCATGGCGCTCTAACGCGTCGAAACCGTGACGTTGAAAGCGAAAACAGGCGGTAGAGCATTTTCGAGCGAAGTGGACACCGGTTCGCGTGAAGAAAATGCGATAGAACAAGAAGGTAGAGCATTTCCGCGATTCGAAGAAACGCGGAAATGCTCTTGCGCGCCTGTCGCGCCGTCGGTTCAGCCATGCGCCGGCTTGGCGGGCTTTTTGATGGTCGCGCCCGGCGCCTCGTCCCAGCCCTTGATGGGCGGGGTTACGTCGTTGGCGGTGGCTTCGAGCGCCTTCGGCTTCCAGCTAGCGGCGGCGGCCTTGGCGGTGGCGAGATCGCCGGGGCTCAGGCGCTGGGCGACCTCGTCGCGCTTGCGGCTGGCGTCCTCGTCGCCCTGGGCGGCGGCGATGGAGAACCAGAGATAGGATTGGCCGAGATCGGTCGGCGCACCGAGGCCGCGCCCGAGCAGGATGGCGAGATTGTACTGGCTGTCGCGTACGCCCAGTTCGGCCGCCTTGCGGAACCACTCCGTCGCTGTGGCGTAGTCGGGCTTGCCGGCGGCGCCTTCGGCATGCAGCACGGCGAGGTTGTGCATGGCCTTGGCGTTACCGCGCTCGGCGGCGCGCGTGTACCAGACCCGCGCAAGCGAGGCGTCGCGCGTGGTGCCGATGCCCTTCTCGAACATATTGCCGAGGCGGAACTGGGCCGGGGCGAGCCCGGCCACGGCGGCGCGCTCGAACAGGCGCAGCGCCAGCTTCGGGTCGCGGGCGGGGCCCGGGCCGTCGGCCGCGCGGCTGGCGACCTCATAGACCGCGCGTGCATCGCCCGCGAGCGCTGCCTTGCGCAGGCCCACGCTGCCGAGCCCGGTCGGGAGCTCGTCGATGCCCGTGACCGTCAGGACGGCTGTCTGGGCGGGAGGCACTAAAGCGGCCGGAAGCGGCTCCGCGGCCGAAGCTGCGCTTTCCGGGATGGTGATGGCGGCCTGGGCGGGGCTCATGAAGGAGGGTGCCGTGCTGATCGTCGGAGCAGGCACGGGCGGGAGGGCCGAGGTCTGGTCCTTGGCGGGCGCCGGCGTCGCCGGGACGGGAGCCGGAGCCGTCGGCGCTGCGGGAATGTCGACCGCCTCGGCGCTGACCGGCTTGCCCGTGCCGCCGCTGCCTTGCAGCGCGCCGGTCACGACATGGGCGGTGCCCATGGCGAGTACGAGCGCGGCGAGGCCGAGCAGGAGCGGCTTGCGGCGCTTCTCCATGATCTCCTTCAGGCGACCGCTGCCCTTGACGGGCTCGCTTGTCGCGGCCGGAGAGGTGGTGGCTTCGGTCGCGGCCTTGGCGGAGCGCCTTGCCGCAGCGATCAGGCTCTGGCGGACCGATTGCGCGTCCTGCGGCGCGGTGGTGGTGCTGACGCGCGGGCGGCCTGAGCCGGGCTCCAGCGGCAGATCGAGCGAAGCCGCGACCGGCGAGGATGCCTCGGGCTGGCCCGTGCGGGGCCGCTCGGCGGCGATGCGGTCCTCTTGGGCGATGCTGAGGCTTGCGGCCGGCTCCGGCGTACGGGCGGCGGACTGCGCTTGCTCGGCATGGCGGGGCGGCATCACCGGGCGTGGGGCCGGGCCTTGCCGCTCGGCGGCAAGCTCGGCTTCGATGCTGGCGAGCCGCGAGATTACGGTTTCAAGCGTCTGGTGGACGGCGCCGATCGCGTCCTGCGTCTCGCGCCCGGAGGAGACATGGGTGTCGCGCAGGCCCGAGAGCAGGTTGCTGATCTCGGCGATGCCGCTGGCCGGCCCGCCCTTGGTCCCCATATCGGCCATGGCAGCGCGTGCCGCGCGCTCGGCGGCGGCGGTGGTGTCCTGCCGCAGCGTCTGCAGATGGACGACGAGATCCTGCAATGTCCGCTCGATGCCGGTCTCGGCGGAGCGCGTCGCCGCGGCAGTGTCGAGCCGTTGGGCGAGGCCGGAGATCTGCTGCTCCAGCGCGTCGAAGGCGTCGGTTTCCGCACCGGGGCGGCCAGCCTCGTCGATCTTCTCGGCGAGTCCGCGCAGCATGTCCTCGATGGGGCGCAGATCGACGCGGGCGACTTGCGGGCCTTTGCCCTCGCTGATGAGCTGGGACAGGTTGCTCGCCGCAGCCAGGCTCTCGATGCGGCCGGCCAGGGCCTCGATCTGCCGCGTCACGGCGACCGGGCCCTGCTCGGCCAGGGTCTCGATGCTTTCCTGCAGGGCGTCGATGCGGCTCTCGAGCTGGTCGGGCTGTCGGCCGGCCATGTCCTTGCCAGCCATGTCCTCGAGCCGGATAACCAGCGCCTCGATGCGATCGGATAGGACGTGTGAGACGCCGCGTCCCGAGGCGTCCATTTCGTTGAGCCGCGCCGAGAGCTGCTCTGCCTGGGCGTTGATCACCTCGGGCCGCATCGCCGGCAGGGTCTCGATCTTGTCGGCCAGATTTTCGATCTGCCGCGACAGCGAGGTCAACTGCGTGGGATCGGCCTGACGGTCATGGGCGCGGTCGGACAGGATGGCGTCGCGCACATCCTCGATCGCCTGCGAGAGGCTGCGGATCTCGCGCCCGTCCGGCTGCGCTTCGCGCAATTGCGCCAGCTCCGTGGACAGCGACGAGATCTGCCGCGAAAGGGTGTCCATGCGAGGGTCGGCGGCTGGCGCCCGCACCATGTCGCGCAATTCGGCGATATCGCGCAGGACCGGGGCGATGACGCTGCGGTCACCGCCGCGCGCGACGAGCGCATCGACTTTGGCGGTGAGATGGGCGATTTCGAGCTCGAAGCGCTGATAGCCCTCGGCCGAGCGCTCCTGCGACAGGCGCGAGACATCCGATTCGATCCGCGCCAGCGGCTTCATGATCGGGTCCAGGCGATCGCGCTTGTCGAGCTTGTCGAGCCGCGCGCCGAGATCGGCCAGCATCGCCTCGATCGGGTTGCCCTGGATCGGTGCTGAAGCAGGGGCCGGAGGTTGGGCCGGCTTGGCTCGCATGCGCTGAGGCGGTGCCTCCGCCTCCGGCGAGGCGGGCACGATCCGGTTGCTCAGCTCGCGCAGATCCTGGCGCAGCGCCGCGATCCGGTTTTCCGGGACAGAGCGGTGCGCCGGCTGGGCTTGCCCGTCGACGTCGAGGGCGCGCTGGCGAGTGCGGATGTCGTTTACGGCCTCGGCCAGGCCATCGCGGCTGAAGGCGAGGCGCGGGGCCGGCATCGACTTGGCATGGGCCTGGGCTTGGGTCTGGGCTTGAGCCTGCTGCGCTTCGCTGGCCTTGCGCTCCATCTCGACGAGGCGCTCGCCCATGGTCTTGATCGCATCGGCGATGACGCTGGTCGCGCGCTCCTGGCGCTCGGCGGCGGCGCGCTCGCTGGAGGTGATGCGGCTTTCGGTCTTCTCGATCCAGCGGGTGATCGAATCGAGTGCGCCGGCCGTCTTGGCACTGGATTCGCGGGTCAGGCGCTCGACGGCGGCCGCCTGATTGATCACGGCGTCGATCTCGCCGCGCGAGAGCTCGCTGGCTCCGCCCTGCTGGGCGGCGCTGGCGGCCGCGTAGGGCGAGGTGTCCATCTGTCCCTGGGATAGCTTGGCGAGGCGTTCCGAAAGCGCTGCGATGTCGAGCTGCTCGGGGGCGGCCTGCTCGGGCTCCGTCTCGGCGGCTTCTTCGCGAATCTTGTTGTCGAGCCATTCGCCAAGCGTCATGCCGGCGCGGCGGGCTGCGGCTTTCGCTGCGTCGCGGGTGCGCGGATCGACGCCCTTGACGCTCCAGGGCAAGCTAGTGGCCATGTTGTCGCTCGCCTACGGGGCTCGTCCTCATCGGAAAGGCGCGGGCCCCTGACACCGCTGCTTTCCTTGCGAATGTGGCGATCCGTGAAGATTACGTTGCTGCTGACAGGACGCCGATCCGCAGAGCAGACTTTTGGCGACCGTGGTAAACAGTCAGTTAAGATTGTGGGGTCGGGAGTTAATTTTTTACGAACGGGCGCCGAGGCCGGCCTCGGGCAGGGCGCGTATAACGGTAACTTACCTCACGGAAGCGTCACATTACCTGACGCAAGGGGAAGCAGCCGGCTATTTGTTGTCGGACGGAAGATCGCCGCCTGCATGGTCGGCGTTCCCGAGCCCCAACCCGCAAGGAATGCACCCCCTATGTCGCGCCCAAGCTTCGCTTTGGCGGCCGCCTCGAATCATGAAGGCCGCTCGCCCAACCCTGCCGCCACCGAGACTGAATCCGTCGGTGGCTTCACCATCAGCGATCTCGCCCGCGATTTCGATGTGACCTTGCGCACGCTGCGCTTCTATGAGTCGCGTGGCCTGCTTGCTCCGGCCCGCTCCGGCATGACCCGGATCTATTCGAGCCGCGACCGCGCTCGCCTGGCCCTGATCCTGAAGGGCAAGCAGCTCGGTTTCACGCTGGTCGAGATCCGCGCGATGCTCGCCAATGAAGAGAAGAAGGGCGAGGCCACTGAGGGTTCGGCGTCCGTTGGCGGCCTGCAGCTCAGCCATGAGCAGGTCACGGAGCAGCTCGACCTGCTGCGCAGCCAGCGCAAGGAGATCGAGGAGGCGATCGCCGAGCTGGAAGCGACGCAAGCTCGCTTCCGCAAGGCCTGAGCGCCTTCGAACAGGATACGAGGCGCCTTTGAAGGGCAGCATGCGAGAAGTGGGGGCCGATTTTTCGCAGTAGCCAGCCTTCAAGGAATTCCGTCTCTCCGCAAAAAGCCCCGGGCAGCCGCCCGGGGCTTTTTGCTGTCTTGCGGCTGTTGCGCGCCGCGCCGAAGGGTGGTCCGATTGCGCATGAGGCAATTGCCTCTTTTCCAGACTCGCCTTGCCAAGCTTGCCCTGATAGTTTACATATGAACTATTCCGATGTGGCCCCCGCGGTGATCTGGCGGGCCGGCGTCGCGACGAGAGGGAGGATGAACATGCCGGTCTACAAGGCACCCGTCGAAGACACGCTTTTCCTGCTGAACGACGTCTTCAATATCGAGCGCTACAACAACCTGCCGGGCTTTGCCGACGCGACGCCCGATGTGGTCGAGGCCGTGCTGGCGGAGGGCGCGAAGGTCTGCGAGGAGATCCTCCAGCCTTTGAATCACTCGGGCGACCAGGAAGGCTGCACGCGCAACGCCGACGGCTCCGTGACGACGCCCAAGGGCTTCAAGGCGGCCTATGAGACCTATGCCGGCGCCGGCTGGATCGGCCTTGCCATGGACCCCGAATATGGCGGCCAGGGCCTGCCCTATACGCTGGGTGCCGTCATGAACGAGTTCGCCTCCTCGGCGAACATGGCTTTCGCGATGTATCCCGGCCTGACCATGGGCGCGATCGCCGCGCTCTATGTCCACGGCTCGGACGAGCAGAAGCGCACCTATCTGCCGAAAATGATCGAAGGCGAGTGGTCGGGCACCATGAACCTGACCGAGCCGCATTGCGGCACCGATCTCGGCCTGATCAAGACCAAGGCCGTGCCCAATGGCGACGGCTCCTATGCCATCACCGGCACCAAGATCTTCATCTCGGCCGGCGAGCAGGACATCACGCGCAACATCATCCATCTCGTGCTCGCCCGTATCGAGGGCGCGCCGGCCGGCGTGAAGGGCATCTCGCTCTTCGTCGTGCCGCGCAACGCGATCGGCGAAGATGGTTCCGTCGGCGAGAACAACCACGTTTCCTGCGGCTCGATCGAGCACAAGATGGGCATTCACGGCAATTCGACCTGCGTCATGAACTATGACGGGGCCAAGGGCTGGCTCATCGGTGCCGAGAACAAGGGCCTCAACGCCATGTTCGTGATGATGAACGAGGCGCGCCTCGGCGTCGCGATCCAGGGGCTGGCGCAGTCCGAGGTCGCCTATCAGAACGCCGTCGTCTACGCCAAGGACCGAGTCCAGGGCCGCGCGCTGACCGGCGCGACAAACCCCGACAAGGCAGCTGATCCGATCATCGTGCATCCCGATGTGCGCCGCACCTTGATGTCGATCAAGGCCTTCAACGAGGCGGCCCGCGCCTTCGTGATCTGGAACGCGATCAAGTCCGATATCTCCCATCGCTCCACCGACGCCGCCGAGCGCCAGGCGGCCGATGACCAGCTTGGCCTGATGACGCCGGTGCTCAAGGGCGTGCTGACCGATACCGGCTTCGACAATGCGGTGAAGGCGCAGCAGATGTTCGGCGGTCACGGTTACATCGCTGAGACCGGCGTCGAGCAATTCGTCCGCGATGCCCGCATCGCCATGATCTATGAGGGCGCCAATGGCGTGCAGGCGATGGATCTCGTCGGCCGCAAGCTCGGCCGCGATGGCGGCCGCGCCATCATGGCCTTCTTCAACGAGGTTGCGGGCTTCCTGAAGGACAATGCCGAGGATGAAGGGCTCAAGCCTCTGCTCGGGCCGCTCCAGCTCTCGCTCGGCCATCTCCAGCAGGCGACGATGTGGTTCATGAACAACGCGCTCGCCAAGCCCGACAATGCCGGTGCCGGCGCGAGCGACTACATGCATCTGCTCGGCCTCGTTTCGCTCGGCTATATGTGGGTGAAGATGGCCAAGGTCGCGCAGGACAAGCTCAAGGCCGGTGCCAATGGCGCGACCGAGCGCATGAACACCAAGCTGGTGACGGCGCGCTTCTTCATGGAACGCAGCCTGCCGGAGACGGCGGCGCATCTGGCCCGGATCACCGCGGGAGCCGACAGCACCATGGCGCTGAGCGCGGACCAGTTCTGATAGACCGACTGCCCATTGCGACTGCCCAACAACAAAATGCCGGGAGGCCCTTGATGGCTGATGCATTCATCTACGACCACGTCCGCACGCCGCGGGGCAAGGGCAAGGCCGACGGCTCCCTGCACGAGGTCACCGCGATCGAGCTCGGCACGCAGACGCTGCGCGCGATCAAGCAGCGCAACAACCTCGACACCAAGCTGGTCGAGGACGTCGTCTTCGGCTGCGTCGATCCTGTAGGCGAGGCCGGCGCCGATATCGCTCGCACCATCGCGCTCAAGGCGGGCTACGGTAAGGAAGTGCCGGGCGTGCAGATCAACCGCTTCTGCGCCTCTGGGCTGGACGCGGTGAACCTCGCCGCCGCGCAGGTGATGTCGGGCCAGAAGGAGATGGCTATCGGCGGCGGCGTCGAGAGCATGTCGCGCGTCGGCATGGGCGCTTCGGGCTTCGGCATCGCGGTCGATCCCAGCGTCGCGATCGACACCTATTTCATGCCGCAGGGCGTCTCGGCTGATCTGATCGCGACGAAATACGGCTTCTCGCGCGATGATGTCGATGCCTTTGCGGTGCGCTCGCACAAGCGCGCCGCCGCCGCCTGGGAGGCCGGGCGTTTCAAGAATTCGGTGATCCCGGTCAAGGACGTCAACGGCCTGATCCTGCTCGATCGCGACGAGACCATCCGCCCCAACACCGACATGCAGACGCTGGCTGGCTTGAAAGCCTCCTTCGTCCAAATGGGCGAGATGGGCGGGTTCGATGCGGTCGCGACCGCGGCGCATCCCGATGTCGAATTCGTCAACCACGTCCACCATGCCGGCAATTCCTCGGGCATCGTCGATGGCGCGGCGGCTGTGCTCGTCGGCTCGAAGAAGGGCGGCAAGGCGGCGGGCCTGAAGCCCCGCGCCCGCATCAAGGCCTTCGCCACCATCGGCTCCGACCTCGCCTTGATGCTGACCGGCCCGGTCGACGTCACCGAGCTCGTGCTGCGCAAGGCCGGCATGACGGTCAAGGACATCGACCTGTTCGAGCTGAACGAGGCCTTTTCCTCGGTCGTGCTGCGCTATCAGCAGGCCTTCGACATCGATGACGCCGTCCTCAACGTGAATGGCGGCGCGATCGCTATGGGCCACCCGCTAGGGGCGACCGGCGCGATGATCCTCGGCACCGTGCTCGACGAGCTGGAGCGCACCAACAAGAACACCGCGCTGGTGACCTTGTGCGTGGCGGCCGGCATGGGCGTCGCAACCATCATCGAACGCGTCTGATCGGCGAAGGGGAGAGAAACGATGAACCTCACCAATTTCCGCTTCGAAACCGATTCCGACGGCATCGCCACCGCGACCTGGGACATGCCCGGCCGCTCGATGAACGTCATCACGCCCGAATTGATGGCCGAGATCGACCAGATCATCGACAAGGTCGCAGGCGATGAGGCGATCAAGGGCTGCGTCATCACCTCCGGCAAGGAGAGCTTCTCCGGCGGCGCCGATCTCACCATGCTGCAGGGCCTGCGCGATCTCTTCGTCAAGCTGGCGAAGGAGAAGGGCGAACAGGTCGCGATGCAGAGCTTCTTCGACGAGAGCCGCAAGCTCTCTCTGCTCTACCGCAAGCTCGAGACCTGCGGAAAACCCTTCGCTGCGGCGATCCATGGAATCTGCCTGGGTGGCGCCTTCGAGCTGTCGCTCGCCTGCCAGTATCGCGTCGTCTCGGACGACGCCTCGACCCGCGTCGGCCTGCCCGAGATCAAGGTCGGGCTCTTCCCCGGTGCCGGCGGCACGCAACGCGTCTCGCGCCTGATGCAGACCGGCGACGCGCTGCAGATGATGTTCAAGGGCGAGCAGATCAAAGCCTTGCCCGCGCGCAACACCGGCCTCGTCCACGCCGTCGTGCCGCGCGACCAGCTTGTCGCCAACGCCAAGGAGTGGCTCAAAGCCAATCCACAGGCCAAGGCGCCCTGGGACGATCCGAAATTCAAGCTGCCCTCCAACAAGGTCTATTCGCCGGCCGGCATGCAGATCTGGCCGCCGGCCAATGCGATCTATCGCCGCGAGACCAACGACAATTATCCGGCCGCCCGCGCCATCCTCTCGGCGGTCTATGAGGGGCTGCAGCTACCGATCGATCTCGCTTTGAAGGTCGAGAGCCGCTATTTCGCGAAGATCCTGCGGACGAAGGAGGCGGCCTCGATGATCCGCTCGCTCTTCGTCTCGATGCAGGAGCTGAACAAGGGTGCGCGCCGCCCCGCCGACGTGCCGCCGAGCAAGCTCAAAAAGGTCGGCGTCGTCGGTGCCGGCTTCATGGGCGCCGGCATCGCCTATGTCACGGCGCAGGCCGGGCTCGAGGTCGTGCTGGTCGACCGCGACCAGGAGGCGGCCGACAAGGGCAAGGCCTATTCGCATAAGCTGGTCTCCGACCAGATCATGAAGGGCCGCGCCAAGACGGCCGACCGCGACGCGCTGCTCGGGCGCATCAACGCCACCGCCGATTATGCCGCGCTGAAGGGCTGCGACCTGGTCGTAGAGGCCGTGTTTGAGGATCCCAAGGTCAAGGCCGAGGTCATTGCCAAGGTCGAGGCCGTGATCGGCCCGAAGGCGATCTTCGGCTCCAACACCTCGACCCTGCCGATCACGGGGTTGGCCGAACATAGCGGGCGGCCGAAGAATTTCATCGGCGTCCACTTCTTCTCGCCGGTCGAGAAGATGCTGCTGGTCGAGATCATCATGGCCAAGAAGACCGGCAAGAAGGCGCTCGCCATGGCGCTCGACTTCGTCCGCGCCATCAAGAAGACGCCAATCGTGGTCAACGACACGCGCGGCTTCTACGCCAATCGCTGCGTCGGCAACTACATCCGCGAAGGCCATCTCATGCTGATGGAAGGCGTGCCGCCGGCGATGATCGAGCAGGCGGGCAAGCAGGCCGGCATGCCGGTCGGCCCGCTCTCCCTGAACGACGAGGTCGCGGTCGATCTCGCCTACAAGGTGCTGAAGGCGACCAAGGCGCAGCTTGGCGAGGGCGCGGTCGATCCGGCGCAGGAGAAGCTGCTGACCGAGATGGTCGAGACGCATGGCCGGCTCGGCCGCAAGAACAGGAAGGGCTTCTACGATTATCCCGAAGCCGGGCCGAAGCGGCTCTGGCCGGGACTGGCCGATCTGGTCGCGACACGTCTCGACCCCGAGAGCGTCGATATGCAGGAACTCAAGCACCGCCTCCTGGTGACGCAGGCTCTGGAGGCGGCGCGCACCTATGAGGAGGGCGTGGTCACTGATCCGCGCGAGGCCGATGTCGGCTCGATCATCGGCTTCGGCTTCGCGCCCTATTCGGGCGGGACGCTCTCCTACATCGACAATATGGGCGCGGCCGCCTTCGTGAAGCTCTGCGAGGCCCTGGCGAAGAAGCATGGCGAGCGCTTCAAGCCGAACAAGCAGCTCAAGCGCATGGCGAAGATGGGCGAGAGCTATTACGGGACGGCGAAGAAGGCGGCCTGAGCCTTCTCCCTTCGGATGAGGGAAGTCTCTCGACGGAAAAAGAAAAGGGCCGCGCGAGCGACCCTTTTCTCATTCACCGCGCCCGGCAGCTTCTCCCACCCATGTCGGATGTTTCCGACATGGGCATGAACTTTGCCAAGATCGGGCAAGCCCGATCTTGGCGGAGAGAAAGAATGCACTCAGGCTGCCACTGCCCGGATCCCTCGGCGCAGCTTGTCGACCAGCTCCCCGACCTGGCTTTCGGTGATGATCAGCGGCGGCGAGAAGGCGATCGTGTCGGCGGCGGTGCGGACCATCAGCCCTTCCTCGCGGAAGAGACGGTCCATCGCCTCGAAGGCGCGCTTGCCGACGCCGTCGGCCCGCGGCGCGAGATCAATGGCGCCGACGATCCCGACCTGACGGATGTCGACCACATTTGGCTCGCCCTTCAACGTCATCAGGGCGTCGGCCCAGGCCGGCTCCATCTCGCGGGCGCGCTCGAACAAGCCCTCCTCGCGATAGACGTCGAGCGTCGCCAGGCAGGCGGCGGCCGCCAGCGGATGGCCGGAATAGGTGTAGCCGTGGAACAGCTCGATGGCGTTGTCGGGGCCGTTCATGAAGGCGTCGTAGATGTGCTTGCGCACGATCACGCCACCCATCGGCACGGTCCCCGAGGTCACGCCCTTGGCGAAGGTGATCATGTCGGGAATGACGCCGTAACGCTCGGCGGCGAAGGCATAACCGAGGCGGCCGAAGCCGGTGATGACCTCGTCGAAGATCAGCAGGATGCCATGCTTGTCGCAGAGTTCGCGCAAGCGCTTGAGATAGCCCTTCGGAGCCGGCAGCCCGCCGGTCGAGCCGGCCATCGGCTCGACGATCACGGCGGCGATGGTCGAGCCGTCATGCAGCGCGACGATGCGATCGAGATCATCGGCGAAATGCGCGCCGTAATCCGGCTCGCCCTTGCTGAAGGCCTGCTTCTCGCGGTCATAGGTGTGCGGCAAATGGTCCGTGCCGGCGAGCAGGCTGCCGAAGAATTTGCGGTTGTTGACCATGCCGCCGACCGAAATGCCGCCGAAGCCGACGCCGTGATAGCCGCGCTCGCGGCCGATCAGTCGAGTCTTCGAGCCCTTTCCGGTGACGTTCCAATAGGCGAGCGCGATCTTCAGTGCGGTGTCCGCAGCTTCCGAACCGGAGCCGGCGAAGAAGACATGGTCGAGATCTCCCGGCGCCAGGGAGGCGATGCGGGCGGCTGCCGCGAAGACCTTGGGGTGGCCGAACTGAAAGGAAGGTGCGTAATCGAGCTCCTCGGCCTGGGCCTGGATAGCCTGGATGATCGGTTTGCGGGCGTGGCCGGCATTGCAGCACCACAGCCCTGCTGTTCCGTCCATCACCGGCTTTCCTTCCGGCGTGTAATAAAACATCCCCTCGGCGCGCGCGATCATGCGCGGATTTTGCTTGAACGAGCGGTTGGCCGTGAACGGCATCCAAAAGGCTTCGAGATTGTTCGGCGTGCCCAGCGGCTGCGTGGCGGATGTCATCAAGGCGTCCTCGTGGGGTTAAGCGTCTCTCAACCTAACAGTACGATCCGGGGTGTAAATCGTCGTCGCATCGGGGCATCCCTGCGCGCCACGAGAGTCGACCCGTCATTCTTTGCAAGATGACGTTACGTCGGGTCTAAGCTAATCTGAACGAGGGGAGCGACAAACTGGGCCAGACCCCAATGGTCTCAAGCGGTCATGCCGGCGTCAGGCTGGACGAGCAGAGAGCCGCAGTGATTCGCGCGGGGCTCGATCGCGTCCTGGCTTCGGACCTGTTCCGCGGTGCGCCACAGCTTTCCGCCTTTCTGACCTTCATTGTCGATCGCGCGCTCGACGGGCGCAGCGCCGAGCTGAAGGGATACACCGTGGCGGTGGAGGCCTTCGGCCGCCCGCCCGATTTCGATCCGCAATCGGACCCGATCGTACGCGTCGAGGCGGGCCGCCTGCGCAAGGCGCTTGGGCAATATTATCTCGGCGAGGGCGCCGACGACCCGGTCCGCATCGCGATTCCGGTCGGCGCCTATGTGCCGGCATTCGAGATCGATGAGCGCGCCGTGGTCGAAGCCGAGCCCGCGACCGCGGCTGCGGGCGATGCCGTGGCGCAGGAGGGGGCGCCCCGGCGTCCTGATGCTGCCATCTCGCGCCGCTGGCTGCTGGGCGCCGGCCTGGCGCTCCTGCTCGGATTGGCGTCGCTGGCCTCCTGGTATCGTATCAGGGACGACGAGCCCCCGGTGCCCGGCGCGCGCTCCTTGCAGCCAAGCGTTTTGCAACAGAGCATTCCAGTCGAGCGGGCGGTGAAGCCGACGACGTCCACCGCTGCGGCGCATCTGCCCGTCCTGGCGATCGTGATCGGCGAGTTGCCGCCTGACCCCATGGCGAACGAGATCGCGCGCCGGTTCGTGGCGCTTCTGGCCGACGCGATCGCAGGCTTCGACGATCTCGTCACCGTGAAGGCTCCGCTCGACCCGCGTGCGACGACGGTCGATGCCGACTATGTCTTCGAGCTGAGCGCGACACGTTTCGGCGATGTCACCGAGAGCGCGGCGAGACTGCGCGCGGTCAAGGATGGGCGCATCGTCTGGACCGGCTCCAGCAACAGGAAGTTCCGGTTCAATGCAGAGGATCCGGAATTGCCGGATATCGCCCGGCGCCTGGCGATCCGCCTGGCCGAGCCGTTCGGCATCATCCATGCCGATTTCAGGCAGTCCTCGATCATGTCGCCCGCGATGCGCTGCATCTTCCAAGCGCTTGATTTCCGCCTGACGATGAAGGCCGAGGACCATCTGGCGGCCCGCATCTGCCTGGAGGGTGTGCTCGAGAAGGATCCAAACTTCCACGCGGCCTGGTCGCAGCTCGCCCTTCTGACCCTCGACGAATACACCGCCGGCCTGAATCTCCAGTCCGGCCCGCCGCTCGATCGGGCGCTGAGCGCGGCGATGAATGCAGTTCGCCTGGCGCCGTCCAGCGCCCGCGCCCAGCAGGCGATGATGGACGTGCTCTTCGCGCGCGGGCAGCCCGACGAGGCGCTGGCAGCTGGCCGCGAGGCCTTGACGCGCAACCCCTATGATCCCGACATCATGGCTGATCTCGGGGCGCGTTTCATCCAGCTCAACCGCTCGGCCGAAGGCCTGCCCCTGCTGGAACGAGCGGTCTCGCTCAGCCGCGGCCGGCCGCCCTGGTATGATTTCTTCGCCTTTCTGGGCGCGCGGCTGACCGGCGCCAACAAGCATGCCGAGAGCCATGCCGCCCGGCTCCTGGCAAATGAAGGGCCGCTGAGCCTGCTTGGACGCGCGCTGCATTATGCCGGAGCCGGAGACCAGGCTGGATTCGCAGCCGCGGTGTCGGGCCTCGCCGAGGCATCCCCGTTGTTTCGCGTCGATCCGCGCCTCTTCCTCGAGCGCCGGGGTTTCAGCCCTCCGGTCATAGAACGGATCATGAGCGATCTGGGACCGACGATCCTGGACCTGATCAAGCGGCCCTGATCTGTCCTGGCGGCGCGATCCACTGTTTTTCCTGCATTTGCAGCGGCAAAGCTCCCACCCGGCGCTCGCAAGCGGCCCGACCTATGGTTAAGGTTGCGGAACGCCCGTGATTCGCCGATTCGTCCCGATCAACCCAACGCGCGAATGCTGCCTTGGCCCCTGTCCGCTTGAACGCATTGCCCCCTCTCGCCGCAGCCGTCACAGGTGTTTCGGCCGGTGCGATCACGACTTTGCTGCTACCGGGCGGATTGGGCGCAGCCGCGGGACTGCTGCTCTGCGGTGGCGGGTTGGTCGGCATGGCCCGGCTCTATGAGCGCCGCCTGCATGTGCAGCGCGAGCAGATCTTCGCCGGCCTCGGCGAGGTTAAGGTCAGGCTCGCAACCAACGCCATTCGGCTGGACAACCTGTCGCAGCGCGTCGAACAGATGCCGATGCGCGAGGCCGACGCGGCGCCGGCGCGCGCCGCGATCAATGAATTGACGGCCGAGGTCGGCCTGCTCGGCGATCTCATCCATCAGGTCGCGACCACGCTTGCCGACCACGACGCCCAATTGACCGTGGCGCAAGCGCGGCAGGCCTCGCCGCCCGCCAAGTCCGCGCCGGCACCGGCGCCGGTTCCGGTGATCGATCCGGAAGCCGCGCGCCAGGCGCGGCTCGACGCGATCGCGGCCGAACGCGAGGAGGCCGAGCGCGCCGCCGAACGTCGCGCCGCCGACAAGCGCGCTGCCGTGATCAGCACGGCCTTGTCCGAGGGCAAGGTCGAGGTGCATCTGCAGCCGATCGTGCAATTGCCGCAGCGGCGCACGCGCGGCTACGAGGCGCTGGTGCGCCTGCGGGTCGACGAGAATACGCTGCTCCTGCCCGAGGATTTCCTGTCGATCGTCGAGCAGCGCGGCTTCGGTCCGACGCTCGATGCGCTGGTGCTGACGCGCGCTCTGGCGATCGCGCGCCATCTCGGCACGAAGCAGGGCGGGCTCTTCGTCTCCTGCAATTTCAGCGAGGCGACCTGGAGTTCATCCAAGGCGCTGGCGACGCTGTCGCGCATTCTCGACAAATATCGCGAGCACAATGGCCATCTCGTGGTGGAGATGCCGCAGCGTGTCTTCCGTGCGCTGGACCCGGCGAGTCTGGGATTGCTCGGTGCGATGTCGGCCAATGGCGTGCGTTTCGCGCTCGACCAGGTTGCCGATCTGCGGCTTGATCCCATCGCGCTGTTCGATCGCGGCATTCGCTTCGTCAAGGCGCCCGCGACGCTGTTCCAGGCCGAGATGGCCGGTGAGGGTTCGCTTGACATCGCGGCTGGTGATTTGGCGTCGATGATGGCGCGGGCCTCGATCGCGCTGGTCGCCGACGAGATCGCCGACAACCCGACGGTCGCGGACATGATCGAACTCGGCATCACCTATGCGCAGGGCCTGATCTTCTCGCCGCCGCGCCCGGTGAAGCCAGAGGTCTTCGCCGAGCCGGAGGCTGCGCCGCCCACCGCTGTAAGCGAAGCCGCGCCGCAGCGTCCCACCGCCGAGGTCCTCGGCTATCCCCCACCTGCGAGCCCGGAGCAGGACGAGGCCAAACCCGAGCGTCAGTCGTTCCGTTCCGTACTGCGCCGCGCCAGCGCCTGAGCGTCGGCATGGGCCCTGGTCCTGCGAGCTTCATCGGTGCGAGTTTCATCGGTGCAAGTCTCATCGGTGCAAGTCTCATCGGTGCATAAGAGCCCGACGCCGAGAAGCGGTTGTCATTTTCCGGCATCATGCTTTTCCTTCAGGCGGTAAAATCTTCTTTCAGGCGATAGAACCTGCCGCCGCCATCCGGAGTGACCACGACTTGTTGCCATCGAAGAGCGAAGCCACCACGGCCCTGACCGGCTTTTCCGAGATCGCCGACCGGTTCGATCTCTGCCTCTGCGATGTCTGGGGCGTGGTCCATAACGGCGTCGTGGCGCATCGCGGCGCCGTCGAGGCGCTGGTTGCTGCAAGGCAGCGCGGCGTCTTCGTCGTCCTCGTCACCAACGCGCCGCGCCCGCGCGCCGAGATCGAGCGCCAGCTCGCCGGGTTCAACGTGCCGAAGGACGCCTGGGACGCGATCGTGACCTCCGGCGATGTCTGCCGCGCCTTGATCCAAGAGCGCGCCGGCGAGCCTGTCTTCATGCTCGGCCCCGACCGCGACCTGCCGTTGGTCGCCGGGCTGGATGCTCCGCGCGTCGGGCCGGCGGAGGCGAATTACGTGCTCTGCACCGGCCTGTTCGACGACGAGACCGAGACGGCGCAGAGCTATGCCGGCATGCTGGCCGACTTCGCCCGGCGCGAACTCACCTTGATCTGCGCCAATCCCGATCTGGTGGTCGATCGGGGAGGGCGTATCGTGCCTTGCGCGGGCTCGATCGCGCTCGCCTATGAAGAGGTCGGCGGCAAGGTCATCTATGCCGGCAAGCCGCACCAGCCGATCTACGAGATGGCGGTCGCGATCATGGAGCGGGAGCGTGGCGTGCCGGCCGAGCGATCACGCATCTGCGGCATCGGCGATGCGATCCGCACTGACATCGCCGGAGCCAATGGCTTTGGCGCGACGAGCGTCATGGTGCTGGCCGGGATTCATGCGCAGGACCTGCTCGAGGCGTCCTGGGAGCACAGGCATAATTGGTTCGCCGAGCAGAGCCACCGGCCGGACTACGCATTGCCGCATCTGGTGTGGTGAGAGGGTGCCTCTATACAGCCCTCATCTTGAGGCGCGCCGCAGGCTTAGTCTCGAAGGATGATCCAGCCTGTACAGGAGCCTCCCGGAGCATCCTTCGAGACGCCACTCCGTGGCTCCTCAGGATGAGGGCTCGGGTTCGAAGCGCGCTCAGGCCGCGCAGACCGATTCGATCTTGGTCTTCAGCGTCTGAGCGTTGAACGGCTTGACGATGTAGTTGTTCACGCCGGCCTTCTTGGCGGCGATGACGTTTTCGGTCTTGGATTCAGCGGTCACGATAATGAAGGGCGTCTGCGACAGCGCGTCTTCCTCGCGCACGCGGCGCAGCAATTCGAAGCCGGTCATCGGCTCCATGTTCCAGTCCGAGATCACCAGCCCGTATTTCTTGTCGCGCATCTTGGCGATCGCCGCGGAGCCGTCGGATGCATCGTCGACATCCTCGAAGCCGAGCTGCTTCAGGAGATTGCGGATGATTCGGACCATGGTCTGATAATCATCGACCACCAGGATCGGCATGGAGGGGTCGAGAGCCATTATGGTGCTCCAAGCATCAAATTCGCAGGGCGGGGCGATACCCAGGCTGCGTGCCGTCTCTAGCGGGCGGCCATGGATCGACTGTCTTAGGCCTGCGGCGTTTCAAAGCGGTTAATCCAATGCCGAAGTGACCCAACGGTATTTCCCGTTTTGCCGGCTGCAATGGCCGGTGATCACCAAAGTTCAATGGTCGAAACCGGGCAGCTGTGACAGGCTTTCGCAAATGCGAGATAGAAACCGGGTCGCGCCGAGGCGCCAGACCGGAGCACCGGGACGACCAGGACGATGACCAGCTCTCTTTATCAGGTTCATGCCTTCGAGGATCTGTCGATCGGGCAGAACGAGAGCCTGATGCGCACCGTGATGGAGCGCGACATCTCGCTTTTTGCCGATCTCTCGGGCGACGCGAATCCGATCCATCTTTGCGACCGCTATGCCGCCAACACCAAGTTCGGCCAGCGCATCGCCCATGGCATGCTGACCGCGAGCCTCGTCTCGGCGCTGCTCGGCACGCGCCTGCCGGGGCCGGGCGCGGTCTATCTCTCGCAGACGCTGACCTTCCTTGCGCCGGTCAAGATCGGCGATGTCGTCACCGCCCGTGTCGAGGTGGTGGAGTTGGTGGCCGAGCGCAGGCGGGCGCGGCTGTTCTGCGAATGCCTGGTCGATGGCAAGGCCGTGCTGGAGGGCGAGGCATGGGTTGCGCTGCCGCCTGCGCGGAAGCTCTGAGGCAACTGCGAGATACAAGGCTTGTGTGAGCTAAAGGCTTGGGTGAGTTAAGGGCTTGGCCTTGACGCCTCTGCGGCCTTGAGGCCAAACACTGCTCCGGCCCGGGTTCCTCGGGCGCCCGGACGCTTGCGATCGATGACCTTTCCCGCCGATGCGCCGCCTGCCGACGCGCAGCTTTCCGACGTGCAGCCTGCTGACGTACATGCCGCCTTCGTTCTCGACATCGAGAAACCGGTTCCCGACGCGCTGCGCGGCGCGGTCCTGGCGCTCGGCAATTTCGATGGGGTCCATCGCGGCCATGTCGAGCTTGCCCGCGTCGCGGTCGCGATGGCGACCGAGCGTGGGACGAAAGCCGCCGCTCTGACCTTCGAGCCGCATCCGCGCAGCGTCTTCCGCCCCGATCAGCCGGTGTTCCGTTTGACGCCGCCGGCCCTGAAGCTGGAGCTGCTCGGCCAGGCCGGCCTGCCATTGACCTTCATCCTGCCTTTCGACCGCAGCATCGCGGCGATCAGCGCCGAGGCCTTCGTCGATGATCTGCTGCTCGGCAAGCTGGGGGCGGCCGGGCTTGTCTGCGGCTATGACTTCCATTTCGGCCAGGGCCGCGCCGGCTCGCCCGAGATGCTGCAGGCCCGCGCTGGAGTGCGGGGCGTGCCCGTCGCGGTCGTGCCGCCCTATGCCTGGGCTGGCGAGCCGGTCTCCTCGACATTGATCCGTATCGCGCTCGAGGCCGGCGATGTCGCCCGTGCGGCGGATTTCCTGGGCCGGCCCTGGTTCGTGCGCGGTGTCGTTGCCCATGGCGACAAGCGCGGCCGCGATCTCGGCTATCCGACCGCCAACATGCACCTCGCCCGCGATTGCAAGCTGCGCTACGGCATCTATGCGGTCAGGATGAAGATCGACGGCGTCTGGCATGACGGCGTCGCCAGCTTCGGCAGCCGCCCGACCTTCGACGACGGTGCGCCGCGATTGGAGACCTTCGTCTTCGATTTCTCCGGCGATCTCTATGGCAAGCAGGTCGATGTCGCGCTCGTCTCCTGGCTGCGCGGCGAGGCGAAGTTCGATACGCTCGAGGCGCTGATCGTGCAGATGGATGCCGATAGCGTGGGAGCGCGCGACATCTTGGCGAAAACGCCGCCCTTCCTTCCGTAGACCGCGTTTGCTAGAAGCCGCAGATGCTTGCTGATCGCGCCACGTTCATAGACCTCCGGCGAATTACGGGCCCGGCTGCCGCCCTGCGCTGACGCGCGGGCGCTTGCGCAAGCCGGGGTGACCATCGCTTCCCAGTTTCACGATGGACCAGCGCCGCGCCAGCCTCGAATGGCCCGCTTGTCCGCATTGCCCGAGCCGGACCCGAGATGACCGACAAAGCCGCCGACAAGACCGAAGCCGTCGACTATTCCCAGACGCTGTTCCTGCCCCAGACCGAGTTCCCTATGCGCGCGGGATTGCCGCAGCGCGAGCCGGAACTGCTCGCCCGCTGGGCCAGGATCGACCTCTACAAGAAGCTGCGCGCCACCGCGAAGGGGCGCGACCGCTTCGTGCTGCATGACGGCCCGCCCTACGCCAATGGCAACATCCATATCGGCCATGTGCTCAACAAGGTGCTGAAGGATCTCGTTGCGCGCTCGCAGCAGATGCTCGGCTTCGATTCGAACTATGTGCCCGGCTGGGACTGCCACGGCCTGCCGATCGAATGGAAGATCGAGGAGCAGTACCGCGCCAAGGGCCTCAACAAGGACGACGTGCCGGTCGTCGAATTCCGCAAGGAATGCCGCGCCTTCGCCGAGAAATGGGTCGATATCCAGCGCGAGGAGTTCAAGCGCCTGGGCGTCGAGGGCGATTGGGCCGACCCTTATCTCACCATGGCCTATCCCGCCGAGGCGCAGATCGCCCGCGAGATCATGAAGTTCGCCGAGACCGGCCAGCTCTATCGCGGCTCCAAGCCGGTGATGTGGTCCGTGGTCGAGAAGACCGCGCTGGCCGAGGCCGAGGTCGAGTATGAGGAGCATGTCAGCGACACGGTGTTCGTGGCGTTTGCGGTCGTCGCGCCTGCTGGCAGCCTTGCTGATGCCTCGATCCTGATCTGGACGACCACGCCCTGGACGATCCCCGGCAACCGCGCGATCTCCTTCCACAACAAGATCGCCTATGGGCTTTACCGCATCACCGCAGCGCCCGAAGGCAATTGGGCCAAGGTCGGCGCGAGCTATGTGCTCGCCAAGAACCTCGCCGAAGGCGTCTTCAAAGCGGCGAAAGTGGAGGCTTTCGAGCTGGTTTCGGATGTATCTGCCCATGAGCTCGCCGGCCTGACCTGCGCTCATCCGCTGCGCGGCCAGGGCTATGATTTCGACGTGCCGCTGCTCGACGGCGACCATGTCACCGACGATGCCGGCACAGGCTTCGTCCACACCGCGCCTGGCCATGGTCGCGAGGACTTCGACGTCTGGATGGCTAATGGCCGGATGCTGGCCGAGCGCGGCATCGAGACCCATATCCCCTACACCGTTGATGCCGATGGTCGCTTCACCAAGGATGCGCCAGGCTTCGAGGGCAAGCAGGTCATCACCGACAAGGGCGAGAAGGGCGACGCCAACGAGGCCGTGATCAAGGCCCTTGCCGCCAGCGGCCACCTCGTCGCGCGCGGTCGGTTGAAGCACCAGTATCCGCATAGCTGGCGCTCGAAGAAGCCGGTCATCTTCCGCAACACGCCGCAATGGTTCATCGCCATGGACAAGGCGATCGAGAGCCTGGGCAATCGCACTTTGCGCGAGGTTGCGCTCGGTGCGATCAAGGACACGCAATGGGTGCCCGCCGCTGGTGAGAACCGCATCAACGGCATGATCGCCAACCGCCCCGACTGGGTGGTCTCGCGCCAGCGCGCCTGGGGCGTTCCGATCACCGTCTTCGTCGAGAAGGAGACGGGTGCAATCCTGGTCGATGCCAAGGTCAATGCCGCGATCGCCAATGCCTTCGAGCTGGAAGGTGCCGACGCCTGGTTTACCGACCTGGATGGCGCACGCTTCCTGAAGCCCTTCGGCTACGACCCGGCTGCCTATGAGCGCGTCACCGACGTCCTCGACGTCTGGTTCGATTCAGGCTCGACCCACGCCTTCACGCTGGAGAAGCGCCCGGATCTGCGCGCTCGCCGGCGCGGCGATGGCGGCAATGACCGGGTGATGTATCTCGAAGGCTCCGACCAGCATCGCGGCTGGTTCCATTCGAGCCTCTTGGAAAGCTGCGGCACGCGCGGCCGGGCGCCCTTCGATGTCGTCCTGACCCACGGCTTCTGCCTCGACGAGAAGGGCGAGAAGATGTCGAAGTCGAAGGGCAACGTCACCGCCCCGCAGGACATCATCAAGGATTCGGGCGCCGACATCCTGCGCCTCTGGGTCGCGGCGGCCGATTATTCCGACGATCTGCGCATCGGCAAAGAGATCCTCAAGACCTTCGTCGAGACCTATCGCAAGCTACGCAACACCACGCGCTGGATGCTCGGCACGCTCGCCCATTTCAGCGAGGATATCCGGGTCAACGAGCCGCAGACCATGCCGGAGCTGGAGCGGTTGATGCTGCATCGGCTCGCCGAGCTCGGACCGCAGGTCGAGGAGGCCTATCGCACCTACGACTACAAGAAGGTGGTGAATCTGCTCTCGCAGTTCATGAACACCGAGCTTTCGGCCTTCTATTTCGACATCCGCAAGGACGCGCTCTATTGCGATCCGTTGTCGAGCCATGTCCGCAAGAGCGCACTGACGGTCGTCGACCATCTCTTCCGTTGCCTGGCCACCTGGCTCGCGCCGATCCTGGTCTTCACCACGGAAGAGGCCTGGCTGGAGCGCTATCCCGAGCAGAAGGCTATGGACGCCTCGGTGCATCTCGAACTCTTCGCGCAAGCGCCTGAAGGCTGGCTCGATCCCGAGCTCGCCGAGCGCTGGAGCAAGATCCGCCGTGTCCGCCGCGTCGTTACCGGCGCGCTGGAGCTGGAGCGGGCGGGCAAGCGCATCGGCTCCTCGCTGGAGGCCGCGCCCAAGGTCTATATCGATGATCCCGATCTGAGGGCCGCGCTCTCGGGCGTTGATCTCGCTGAGATCAGCATCACCTCGGGCATCGCGATCAGCGCGAACGAGGGGCCGCAGGACGCCTTCCGCCTGGCCGATGTGCCGGGCGTCGCGGTCGTCTCCGCGCGGGCGCCGGGCGTCAAATGCGCTCGCTCCTGGAAGTATTTCGATCCCGCTCTGGCCGATCCGGCCTATCCGGAGGTGACGCCGCGCGACGCCAAGGCCTTGCGCGAGCTTGGGCAGCGCGCGCGATGATGCCGGCGCGCCGCCTCGGCATCTTCATCGTCGCCCTGGTCTTTGGGCTCGATCAGGCTCTCAAGCTCTGGCTGCTCTTCGGGGTTCGGCTGGCCGAGAACGGCCCTTTCGAGGTCGCGCCTTTCATGGAGATCGTGCTCGCCTGGAATCGCGGCATCTCCTACGGCCTGTTCCAGCAGGATGGCGACCTCGGTCGCTGGTTCCTGGTCGTGATCTCCTTCGTCGCCGCGATCTGGCTCGGGCGCTGGATGTGGCGCGAGACGCGGCGATTGACCGTCGTCAGCCTGGCGCTGATCGTCGGCGGGGCGCTGGGCAACGGTCTCGACCGCGCGGTCTATGGCGCTGTCGTCGATTTCGTGCACCTGCATCACGGCAGCTTCAGCTGGTACATCTTCAACGTCGCCGATGCGGCGATCGTTGTCGGCGTGGCCGCTCTGCTATATGAGTCCTTCCGTTCCAGCCCGGATAAGCCGGCATGATGCGCGCTTCGCCATCGTTTTGCCGCGCGCCTGAGGTTGAAGTGGGGATGAAAAAATCCCGAGGGAGGTTTGAGATGGCTCATCGCATCCGCGTGACGCATTGGCTTCTGGCCGGTGGGCTGTTGCTTGCGACCTCGCCCGCCTTCGCGCAGGAAGGCATGCTCTTCAAGAATCTGATGGAGGGCGTCATCGGCGGCAAGGCCAATAGCGACATCGAATACCGGCAGCGGCCGCCGCTCGTGGTGCCTCCCGGTTCGACCCTGCCGCGACCGCAGGAGCCGGCGAGTTCGCGCAATGCCGCCTGGCCGAACGATCCCGATATTGCCCGGCGTCGCGCCGAGGATGCGCGCGCGCTGGTGCCCGCGACCGAACGCGAGAAATACAAGGACAATCAGCGCCCGCTGCTGAGCCAGGAAGAGCTGCAAAAGGGCCGTGTCGGCGGCCGCGACAGCCGGCCGTTCCAGCCGCAGCAGTCGAAGACCTATGAGGAAAACATCGCCCCGATCCGCACCGGCCGCGACATTGCCGCGGGCAAGAACGCCGAGGATCTGGCGAGCTTGACCTATGGCAGCGAGCCGGAGCGGAAATATCTCTACGAGCCGCCGGTCGGCTATCGTCGCCCGGCCGGGACGGCGCCGGTCGGACCTGGCCGGAATGGCCCGCGCGAGGATACGCAAGCCTTGGGGCAGAAGGAATTTGTTCAGGGTACGCCCATGCCGACCCTGCCGGCGCTGAACTGAGACGGGCGTCGCGTCTGGTTCTCTGGGGGATGGCGGCCTATATGGGGTTGATGCCCTGCCGCCAACCCACGGTCCCGCGATGACGATCCATATCCCGCCGACCCGCATGAGCGCGCCTGTCGAGTCGTTTCGGCTCGGCAATGGCCTTGAGGTCGTGGTGGTGCCCGACCATCGCGCCCCGGTCGTCACCCATATGGTCTGGTACCGTAATGGCTCGGCCGATGATCCGGCGGGCAAGTCCGGCATTGCGCATTTCCTCGAGCATCTGATGTTCAAGGGCACGGCGCGCTGGCCGGCCGGCGAATTCTCCAAGATCGTCGCCGGTTTCGGCGGGCAGGAGAACGCCTTCACCTCCTACGACTACACCGCCTATTTCCAGCGTGTGCCGAAGCAGCACTTGCGCGCCATGATGGATTACGAGGCCGATCGGATGACCGGGCTCGCCTTCGATGAGAGCGTTGTCGGGCCCGAGCGCGACGTCGTGCTCGAAGAGCGCCGCATGCGCGTCGATTCTGATCCGGCGGCCCAGCTCAGCGAGGAGTTCTCCGCGGCGCTGTTCGTGCATCACCCCTATGGCACGCCGATCATCGGTTGGGAGCACGAGATCGAGGAGCTGAACCGCGACGACGCCTTCACCTATTACCAGCGCTTCTACACGCCTGAAAATGCGATCCTGGTCGTCGCCGGCGATGTCGAGGCGAAGGAGGTGCGCGAGCTTGCCGAGGCGACCTATGGCCAGATCGCCGCGCGCGGCGAGGCGCCCTCCCGCAAGCGTCCAGCCGAGCCCGATCCGCGCGCGGCGCGCCGCGTCACGCTGAGCGATCCGCGCGTGCACCAGCCTTCGCTGCGCCGGGGCTGGCTGACGCCGACCTATCTCAGCGGCGATCGGACCGAGGTCTTCGCGCTGGAGCTCGCTGCAGAAATCCTTGGCGGTGGCACCACATCGCGACTTTATCGCAGCCTCTGCGTTGAGCAGGAGCTCGCCGCCGGCGCCAGCGCCTATTTCATGGGCTCGATGGTCGATCGCTCGGCTTTCCAGGTCTCGACCAGCCCGCGCCCGGGCGTGGAGATGGCCGTGCTTGAAGCTGGCCTCGATGCCGCACTCGCGACCTTCCTGGCGGAAGGGCCCAGTGAGGTCGAACTGACACGCGCCCGCACCCGGCTTGTTGCCGAGACGATCTTCGCGCGCGACAGCCAGTCTTCGCTCGCCCGCATCTTCGGGGCCTCGCTCGCCGTCGGTGAGACCGTCGAGGATGTGCTGACCTGGCCGGAGCGCATCGAGGCGGTTCCGCGCGAGGCGGTCGTCGAGGCGGCGCGCCGTTATCTCCGGCCCGACCGCTCGGTCACTGGCCTTTTGCTGCCGGTCGCCTGACCGTTTGCCCTCCTTTCAACCGGGCGGGGCATCACGTCCCGTTTTCAGGAAGCGACATGAACGCGCCCATTCCCGTTGCCCATTCCGCGACCGCTGGCCCCTCAGTCTCCGTGCAGAAAGTCCGCTCCACTGCCGGAGTCGAGGCCTGGCTGGTCGAAGAGCATAGCCTGCCCCTGATCGCGATCGACTTCGCCTTCGACGGTGGCGCGACCCGCGACCCCGCGAACGGTGCCGGCAGCGCCTATATGATCTCCGGCCTGCTCGACGAAGGCGCGGGCGATCTCGATGCCGAGGCCTTCCAGGGCAAGATGGCCGACCACGCCATCAGCCTCGGCTTCGATGCGCGCCGCGACGATTTCCATGGCCAGCTCCAGACCCTGTCGCGCCATCGCGATACCGCTTTTGAATTGCTGGCGCTGGCGCTCAACGCGCCGCGTTTCGACGTCGACGCGGTCACGCGGGTGAAGTCGCAGATCGTCGCCGGACTGCAGCGCCAGGCGCAGAACCCCGAGACGCTCTGCCGCAATGCGCTTTATGCGGCGGCCTATCCCGGCCACCCCTATGGCCGGCCCGAGAAGGGCGATATCGACAGCGTCTCGAAACTTGAGGCGGCAGGGCTGAAGACGCTCACCCGCGATCTGCTCAGCCGCGGCGGCCTCAAGATCGTCGTGGTCGGTGACATCACCGCCGACGAACTGGCGCAGCGCCTCGACCAGGTCTTCGGCGCCTTGCCCGAGGGCAAGCCGCGCGCTCTGCCGGGCGCGCCATTGCCGATCCAGGGGCTTGGCCAGACCCATGTCATCGATCTCGATGTACCCCAGACCGTGCTGCGCTTCGTCGGGCCGGGATTGATGCGCAACGATCCCGATTTCATCGCGGGCAGCGTGCTGAACCATATTCTCGGCGGCTCGGCCTTCACCTCCCGCCTCTTCCTCGAGGTGCGCGAGAAGCGCGGCCTCGCCTATGGCGTCTCCTCCAGCCTGCTGCCCCTGCGCGAGAGCGCCATGCTCGTCGGCGGCACCGCGACGCGCAACGACCGCGCGGCGGAATCGCTTGCCGTCATCCGCGAGGAGATGGCCAAGCTCGCCAATGAGGGGCCGAGCGAGCATGAGGTCGAAGAGGCCAAGCGCTACATCATCGGCTCCTATCCACTGCGCTTCGACACCTCGCCCAAGATCGCGGCCGAACTGCTCAGCCTCGCCGTCAACGGCTTCGAGCCGGAGTTCCTGAGCGAGCGCAACCGGCTCTTCGCCGAGGTCACGCTTGCCGATATCGGCCGCGTGGCCAAGCGTCTGTTCGGCGATCCGCGCTTGCTGGTGCAGGCTGTCGGCCGGCCAGTCGGCCTCGTCTGAACCCTCTCGTCCTTTCCCTTAGGCACAGCGACGGACTTCATCACCATGCTGCAGCAAAGCTTAGATCTCGCGCTCGAATCCGGTGTCGGCAAGGGCGGCATTCCCGATGCCGCTTTCGAGCAGGCATTGGCCGATCTTGCTCCCGCCCTAGTGCGGCTGCAGGGCCAGGCGCGGGATCATTCGCTGCCGCTGCTCGGCCTGCCCGCAGACACTGCCGATCTGCCGCCGGTCCATGCCGCGGCGAAGCGCCTCAAGGCGGGCGCGACCGATATCCTCGTGCTCGGCACCGGCGGCTCCAGTCTCGGCGGCCAGACGCTGGCGCAGCTCGCCGATTACGGCATCTCCGGCCTGTCGCGTTTCGCGCCTGAGCCGCGCGTCCACTTCATCGACAATCTCGACCCTGACACCTATTCGCAGCTGCTCGCCAAGCTGCCGTTCAAGACCACGAAATTCGTCGCCATCTCGAAGTCGGGCGGCACAGGCGAGACCTTGCTGCAGAGCATAGCGGTGATCAGCGCCCTGCGCGCCGCAGGCTTCAGCGATGCCGAGATCGGCGAACGTTTCCAGGGCCTGTCCGAGCCGGCGATCCCCGGCAAGCTGCATCCGCTGCGCGCGCTGCTGGAGCCCTTCGGCGTGCCGTTCCTCGAGCACCATACCGGGGTCGGCGGGCGTTATTCGGTGCTGACCAATTGCGGCCTGTTGCCGGCCGCCGCGCTCGGTCTCGACATCGAGGCCCTGCGTGCCGGCGCCGCCAAGGCCATGGCGCCGGTCCTGGCGGGCAAGAGCGTGCGCGAGACGCCGGCCGCGGTCGGAGCGGCGCTGCATCTCGCCGCGATGCGTTCCGGCAAGAACATCGCCGTTCTGATGCCCTATGCCGACAAATTCGCGCTGCTGACGCGCTGGTGGATGCAGCTCTGGGCCGAGAGCCTGGGCAAGGACGGGCAGGGCACGCAGCCTGTCGGCGCGCTCGGCCCGGTCGATCAGCATTCGCAGCAGCAGCTCTATCTCGCCGGCCCGAAGGACAAGTTCTTCACGGTGCTGACGGTCGGCGCCAAGGGCAAGGGTCCCAGGATCGATGCCGAACTGGCCGGCAAGATCGGCCAGGACGATTTCGCCGGCAAGACGATCGGCGACCTCGTGGCCGCGCAGGGCGTCGCGATGATCGACACCTTCGCCAGGAACGGCTGCTCGGTGCGCCGCTTCCATGTCGATGAGATCGACGAGACCATCCATGGCGAGGTGCTGATGCACTTCATGCTCGAGACGGTCCTGACCGGCTATGCCATGGGTGTGGACCCGTTCGACCAGCCGGCGGTCGAGGAAGCGAAACTCCTCGCCAAGCACTATCTTGCTGAGGGGCGCAGCTGAGTCGCCGTTACCTTGTCATTCCGGGGCTTCGCCCTCGGGTCCGACCTTCGGTCGGCCCAAGGATAGACAGGGCGAAGAACCCGGAACCTACGACCGGGTGAACCTGAAAGCGCATGATCGGCTCGCCCGGTCGTAGGTTCCGGGTTCGGCTCTGCGAGCCGCCCCGGAATGACTGATGGAGCGCCATGACCGTTCGCCGCCTCGATCCCGTTCTCGTCGACCGCATCGCCGCCGGTGAGGTGATCGAGCGGCCGGCGGCTGCCGTGAAGGAGCTGGTCGAGAACGCGATCGACGCCGGCGCGCGCGCGATTTCGGTCACGATAGCGGCCGGTGGGCGCGAATTGATCCGCGTTGTTGATGACGGCTCCGGCATGTCGCCTGAGGATCTGGCGCTGGCGGTCGAGCGCCACGCCACCTCGAAACTGCCCGATGGCGACCTTTTCGCGATCAAGTCGCTAGGTTTTCGCGGCGAGGCCTTGCCCTCGATCGGCTCGGTTGCGCGGCTCTCGATCGCGACCCGCCGGCATGATTCCGCCCATGGCCACGGGCTTGTCGTCGAGGCTGGCGAGAAGGGCGTGGTGCGGCCGGTCGCTGCGGCGGCAGGAACGCGCATCGAGGTGAGCGATCTTTTCGCCTTCACTCCGGCGCGGCTCAAATTCCTGAAGAGCGATCGCGCCGAGGCGCAGGCCGTCTCGGAGATGTTGCGTCGGCTCGCCATCACGCATCCGACGATCCGCTTCGCACTCGACGGCGATCACGTCACCGGGTTCGACTGGCCGGCGGAGGCGCACGGCGAGGATGGCATGCTGCGCCGGCTGGCGCGCGGGTTCGGGCGCGATTTCCCGGAAAATGCACTGCCTTTGGATGTGGCGCGCGAGGGCTTCCACGTCACGGGCTTTGCCGGCCTGCCGACCTTCCATCGCGGCACCTCGGCCGGGGTGCATCTGGCGGTGAACGGCCGGCCGGTGCGTGACAAGCTGCTGCTCTCGGCTGTGCGCGGCGCTTATGCCGATGTCGTGCCCTCCGATCGGCATCCGGTGCTGTTTCTCGATGTCGCCTGCGAGCCGCGCCTCGTCGACGTCAACGTCCACCCGGCCAAGAGCGAGGTCCGCTTCCGCGATCCCGCTCTGGTGCGCGGCCTTGTCGTCTCCGGGCTGAAGGCGGCTCTGGCCGAGGCCGGCCATCGCGCCACCACGACCGGCGGGGCGCGGACGCTGGAGGCCTTTCGCGCGGTGTTCGCGGGCAATGGGAGTGCTTCCGTCCCGCGCCCGCATTTTCCCGAAACGCCGGCATGGCCCAGGCCCGCCGCCGGCTTCGGCGAGGCGGCCCAGGCGGGCTTCGAGAGCTTCGCTGGACCCTCCGCCGATGCGCGCGCGCATGCTGCCGAGCCCGCTCCCGATGCGCTCGACCGGCCGCTCGGCGCGGCGCGGGCGCAGCTGCATGAGACCTATATCGTCGCCCAGACACGTGAGGGCGTTGTCATCGTCGATCAGCATGCCGCCCATGAGCGGCTGGTCTATGAGCGGTTGAAGGCCGAGCGCGCCAAGTCGGGTATCGCCCGGCAGGCGCTGCTGCTGCCGGAGGTCGTCGAACTCGATCCCGTCGATGCCGATCGCCTGAATGCGGCGACCGACGAACTCGCGACGCTGGGGCTCGGCATCGAGGCTTTTGGGCCCGGCGCGGTGTTGGTTCGTGAGGCGCCGAGCCAGCTCGCCGGCGGCAATCTCCAGAAGCTCGTGCGCGATGTCGCAGATGCGCTGGCCGAGCACGGCCAGATCTCCTCGATTCCGGGCTCGCTCGAACGCCGGCTCGACCATGTGCTGGCGACGATGGCCTGCCACAACTCGGTGCGCGCCGGCCGCCGCATGCGCCCCGAGGAGATGGACGCGCTGCTACGCGAGATGGAGGTCACGCCCAATTCAGGCCAGTGCAACCACGGCCGGCCGACCTATGTCGAGTTGAAGCTCACCGATATCGAGAAGCTGTTCGGGCGGCGGTGAGGATCAGGTCGCGATCTTATAAGAACGGAACAACGCTTCCGGCGTCATACGGGCCTCGGTCTCATAGCCATGGCTGCGGTATGTGCTCTTGCGCATGGGCGCGCTGAACGGCTGGCCGCTCGATCACGCGTCGCAAATACGCCCCCAAATGCGATCGGCTGGTGGCGGGCCGGGGCATACCGCGAGACCAGCGCGCGAGGGTGAACAAGTAGGCGTCGACAGCCGAGTATGTATCACCCAGGAACCACGGGCCGCCGTGGCGCGCCAGCTCGTCTTCCAGGCGATCGAACTGGCTATTCACGCGCTGCTCTGCGGCCTGCTTGATCTCCGCCTGCGCCTCGACGGAGACGGCGACCTTGTTGGGGTGCAGGTAGAGCGACAAGTTCGCGTGCGGCGCGGTCGCAAGCCACATAAGCCATTTGTAAAATTGCGGCCTGAGCACGCTACCCTGCGCAGGTATAAGCGTTGCTCCTCCCTTCAACTCAAGCAGGTGAAGGATGATGGCCGTGCTCTCGTAAAGAACCAGGCCATCGCTTTCCAGCACAGGCACGAGCCCATCAGGATGCAAGGCGCGATAGGATGGGTTGTTGCTCGGACCTTTGTGCAGATTGACGAATGAAAGTTCGTATTCTGCCCCGATTTCTTCAAGAACAATATGGGCGGCGAGGCTGATAAAGCCGGGGTAATAATGAAGTCGCAGCATCCAGACCTCGCAATCCGAGACGGCCTCAAGCTCGCTTTTCCTGAGGGCTGATCTGGAGGAGGTCAAATTGCGCCCACAGGATGAAGCGCTCCAGCTTCTGGCACAGGATCGACCTTGCGGGCCGATATCCTATCCCAGCCGCAGCAGAACCACCTGCGTCTCGCCATAGTCACGACGCTCGACCACGGCGAAGCCTTCCGGCACGGTAATCTCCACGCCCGCCGCCTCTTCCAGCACGATGAGCGCGTCCTGCGTCAGCCAGCCGCCTAGCTGGGCCGAGACCAGCGCCTTTTCGCCCAGGCCCTTGCGATAGGGCGGGTCGCAGAACACCAGCCCGAAGGGCGGCATCGGGCTCGCCGGGCCGAGCTTGGTGGCGTCGCGGCGGAAGACGCGGCTATGGCCGGCGAGGCCGAGATTCATCTGGTTCTCGCGGATCAAGCCGCGCGCCTCGGTACCGTCATCGACCAGCAATGCGAATTCAGCGCCGCGCGAGAGCGCCTCGAACGCCATCGCGCCCGTGCCGGCGAAGAGATCGAGCACGCGCGCGCCCTCGACCACGTCGTCATAGGCGTGGGCGAGCACGTTGAAGAGCGATTCCCGCAAGCGGTCGGAGGTCGGGCGGATCGTCCCGATCCCCGGTTTGGGGCCGGCGAGCGGCCTCCCGCCGAAGCGTCCGCCGACGATCCTCATCGCTTCAGCCCTCAATCACGCTTGCCGCGTCCACCGCCACCAGGGCGCGGACCCTTGCCGCCGCCTCCCGGGCGACCGCCGCCGGGCTTGCCACCGAAGGGGCGTCCGCCGGAGGGCTTGGCCCCAAAGGGCTTGCCGCCGCTGCGCTCGCCGCCCGCGCTGCGACCAGCCGGCCGCTCGCTCGAGCGCGCGGCATAGCTCTTGGGCGCACCGCCCGGCTTGTCACCGAAGTTGCGGCCGCGCGGACGCTCATCGCCGCTGCGCTCGGTGGATCGGCGCGCGGGACGCTCGCTGCCGTCTCGGGGCGCGCGTTCGGGACGCTCGCTGCGCGATGCCGCATCCTGGCGCGGCGCTGCATCCTGCCAGGGGCGCTCGGAGGCGCGGTCGCGGCCACCGGCCTCTTCGCGTGGGCGGCGGACCGGGCGTTCGCCGCCGCTCGCGCGCTCCTGTGTGCGTGGCGGGCGCCCCCCGGCCGAGCCGCGCTCGCTGCGCGGCAGGCGGTCTGGCCGGCGTTTGGGATTGACGCCCTCGCGGGCCGGGCGCTCCGCGCGCGAAGCTCTTTCCTCGCGGGGCGCGGCGCTGACGCGCTCGACCAGCACGCGGCGGCCATTGGGATCCTCGATCGCCTTGTCGCGGCGGCGGACCACCTCGCCGGTGGCCTCGCGCGTCTGGCGCTCGATCTTGGGATCGGCGCCACGGCGTGGCGGCGCCTTGCGCTCGCGCTGCGGCTCCGCCTCGGCATCGCGCCAGACGGTGCGTTTCCACGGCTTCTCGCTGCGGTCGTCCTTGGAGGGCGTGCGCACGGCGTCGCTCTGCCAGCGCTCCCGCTCGGGCTTGCCGTCGCGGTCGCCTGCCTCACGCCGGCGCGGCCGGTCGTCGCCGCTGGGCGCGCGCGGGGGCGCCGCCGGCATCTCGTCGCGGCGGGGCGCCTCCAGATCGACGCCGGCCCTCGCGATCAGATCTTCGCCGAGCTGGTCCCTGAGCACGCGCGAGCGGATCTCGTCGACCTCGCCCTCGGGCAGGTCGCCGAGCTGGAACGGGCCGAAGGAGACCCGGATCAAGCGATTCACGTCGAGGCCCAGATGCTCGAGCACCGTCTTGACCTCGCGGTTCTTGCCTTCGCGCAGATCGACCACGAGCCAGGTGTTCGAGCCCTGCTGGCGCTCGAAGCGAGCGACGATCGGGCCGTAGGCAATGCCCTCGATGGTGACGCCGTCGCGCAGCGTGTCGAGCTTGTCCTGCGTCACGGAGCCGAAGGCGCGCACGCGGTAGCGCCTGAGCCAACCCGTCTCGGGCAACTCCAGCATGCGCGCGAGACCGCCGTCATTGGTCAATAGCAGCAGGCCTTCGGTGTTGATGTCGAGCCGGCCGATCGAGAGCACGCGCGGAAGCTCTTCCGGCAGCGAGTCGAACACGGTCGGCCGCCCCTCCGGATCATGGTTCGTCGTCACCAGCCCACGCGGCTTGTGGTAGAGCCACATCCGCGTCCGCTCGCGCGCCGGCAAGGGCTCGCCATCGACCAGCACGACGTCATTGGGGCCGATATCGAGCGCCGGGCTTTCCAGCACCTTGCCGTTCACGCTGACGCGGCCTTCCGCGATCATCGCCTCGCTGTCGCGACGCGAGGCGACGCCGGCCCGCGCCATCACCTTGGCGATGCGCTCGGGTTCCTGCGCGGCAAGCGAAGCGAGGAGCTTGGGCTCGGCGGCGGCGTCTTCACGGCGGGGCCGTTCGAAACGCTTATCGTCACGCTGGCCGAAGCTCTTGCCGCCCAGATTCTTGCCGCCAAAACTCTTGCCACGCGGTGCGGCGCCGTCGCGGGGCGGACGGCTGGAGCTGCGCTCATCCTCGGTTCTGGCGCGGAACGGCCTCTCGCCGCCCTCACGGGGTGGCCGGCTCGCGCTGCGTTCGCCCTCGGGCCTGGCGCGGAAGGGCCGCTCGGCCCCGCCGCTGGCACCGCGGCTCGGGCGATCTTCGCTGCTGCGCTCACGATAGGGCGCTCGCTCGCCCTCGGGCCTGGCCCGGAACGGACGCTCGGCACCGGCGCGCGGCGGGCGCGGAGCACCATCGCGCTGGCCGGCGGGCTTGTCGAAACGACGCTGGGGGCGTTCGCCGCCCTCGGACGTGGCCCGGGCCGGGCGCTCGCCCCCCTCGGGGCGGCTGCGGAATGGCTTGCGCTCGCCACTGGCTGAGCCGGAGCGCGCAGGCCCGCGACCCGCGCCATCACGCCCGAAACCGCCGCCGCGAGAGCCGCCATCTTTGCCGCCACCTTGGCCGCCGCCTTGGCCGCCACCGCGGCCGCCGGCGCCGCCGCCCTTGCGCGGGCCACGGCTTTTCTGGTTGTTGTCGTCGCTCATGATCGCTCCGAAGCATGGTCCGCAGAAGTGGAATGCACTTTCGCGAAAGGCCGATGCTCAAATATTTGATGTCGCGCGCGTCCCCGACCGGCACAATCGAGCCGGACGGAACGCTGACTGATAGCCGGCGCTTGTAGCAGAGCGCCTTGCCGCTCGCGAGCGGTAAAGCAGGGTTTTTGATGGTGCAGGCGAAGGCAAATGGCGTGGACGGCATGGCGCTCGCCCTGATGGAGGCGCGAGCGGCCGCCTCGCGCGGCGAGGTTCCTGTCGGGGCGGTGGTCCTGCGCGAGGGTGTCGTGCTGGCGAGCGCGGGAAACCGCACGCTGGAGCTGAAGGACCCGACCGCCCATGCCGAGATGCTGGTGCTGCGTCTGGCTTGCGAGGAGATCGGCAGCGAGCGATTGATCGGTTGCGATCTCTACGTCACGCTCGAACCCTGCCCGATGTGCGCCGCCGCGATCTCCTTTTCCCGCATCCGCCGGCTCTATTTCGGTGCAGGCGACCCCAAGGGTGGTGCGATCGAGAACGGAGTCAGGCTCTATGCCAGCCCGACCTGCCACCACGCGCCGGAGGTCTATGGCGGCTTGAGCGAAAGCGAGGCTGCGGGGTTGCTGCGGGAGTTCTTCAGGAAGCGGAGATAGGGCGGCGACCATCGGCAGGATCATCTTGATGCGATCCTTATCTTTCCGCCTCGCAATCGAATGGAAGCACGATGCGAGAGCGGGGCAATCTCGGTATTCGGGCCGGCTGGCGTGGATATTGGAGCGCCGTGATGGGGGCGCCATGACGCCTCTGGCCGTTGAGGAGCTCAATCCGATGATCGCCCGTATCGACCCGATCGCCCGCGGTCTTGTTGGCAGGTTCGTTTTCAAGGTTTCTGTTTCCGCCGTGCTGGCGCTGTTCGGCAAATCGGGATTTTTCTTGGCCTTGTCCGGGTTGCTGGCGCTCTACGGAATGATCACGGCGGTGACGGCCGTGATGCAAGGGCAGCGCTTCACGCTGCATGCGCTCAATCAATGGGATGAAGTGCTCTGGTTGAGCATCGCCGCGATGGGCTGCTCGCTGTTGCAGCAGTCCCCGTTGCTGCAACAGGCGACGCCGTGACACATCCGGCTTTCGATCGCTTCGAATTTTACTCGGCGCGATCGAAATAGACACCTGCATCAAGCGGGTGCGGGCGGAGCTGCTCTGTCAAGGATGTCTTGATGGTGCTGCTGGGACGCCTGATTTTGGCGAGAAGCGCCTGCCGCGTGTTCAATGCGGCATGTTCAGCCAAGCACGGAAGCCGACGATACTGGCCAGAAGCGCCAGCAGAACAAATGTGTGCAGCAGGTCCCGACTTGCTCCGTCGTCGCGTCGAGATTGCGGCGTCGCCCGGCAAATGGGTTCGCCGCGGCGCAGCAGCGTTTCATAGGTGACCATCGCAACCTCCTGCGGGAGCCCGGATGATCGGTCGCCGATGCGTAAGATTGCTATTGGGGAGATCTGGTCGAGCATAAGTGACGCATAAGACGTCGTGTATCAGATGGGCAGGCTGGCGACTGGATTCTGGCGACCTTGCGAGACGTCATTTCAGATGTCAGGAGAGCAACATATTGCGTCCCGCCGAAGGTTCGGGCTGCGGCTTGGCGACCAGCTTAATTGTACGCCATTCAAGCTCGAAAGCCGCGTTCGATCAGCGGATCTGCAACAAGATCCCTCCAATTCCAGTAATCCCGCAGGAAACACCGGTTAAACATCCCGGCGGCAATCCACTGCCGGTCGAAAAAAACGCGCGATACGCCATGACGTCGAGAGGCTGAAGACGTTTGATCTAGATCAAACACCGTTCCAATAGGGTAGCGGAAGAACTGATCGTTAAGAGATTGAAGCGGGTAGATGGGGTAGGGCGCCCGCCCCGCAAGTAAGAATAACTGTAATGGTAGCTGCGATGCGACTGTCGCTTTTCAAGCCGATTTCGTGGAGCGTTGGCACAAAGATCGCTGTGATCATGGCATTGCTGATGATTCCTATGGGGCATATAACCTTTCTGTTCGTTCAGCAGGTCAGGAAGGACATCGCCTTTTCATCGCTTGAGCTGGATGGTGCAGGGGTCCTGAAGGATCTCTGGCTGGCCTTGTCGGGTGCGACGCAGCCTGATGCCGGCTCGGTCGGCTGGAATGCCGCATTGGCCGGAGTTGCTGCGGTGGAGGCGGCCTCGGAGCGGTTCAAGGCGCGCGAGGCGGTTATCGAATTCAAGCAGGCTCTGGCGGACCCGAAGGCGCGGCTAAAGGCCTGGGAGGCTGGTCAGGGCGCCATCCAGAAGATCGCCGACGGTTCCAACCTGACGCTCGATCCCGATGTCGATTCCTATTACGTGATGGATGTTGCGGCCGTGCGGCTGCCGGAGCTGGTGGTTGCCCGGGCGACCTTGACGGCCGCGCTGCTGCCCTATCTCGGCGGCGCGGCAGCCAAGCCGACGGCGGCACATCAGGATGCCCTGGTCCAGGCCGCGACACGCTTCAGCATCGCGCTCGCCGCGGTTCAGTCCTCGGTCAAGTCAAGCATCGACGGCAATGTCGATGGCACGCTCGGCCGGGCGTTGAAGGCAGCCATAGCCGAATTCGATGCGGCGACAGCGCGCGAGACAAAGCTCGTCGACAGCCTGCGCGCGGCTTTGGCCGGCGATCGGCCCAGCCCGCTTCTGAAGCCTGATGTCGACCAGGCCACAGCCGCCGTGGCGAAGTCTGCCGACGCTTTGTGGCTTGGAACGCATAAGGAGCTGACGCGTCTGATCGAAGCCCGCATCGATGGCTTCAAGAGCAAGATTTTGCGCGACCTGCTGATCGCTGCGGCCGGAGCCATCGCCGCGATGGCGGTGGCTCTGGCTTTCGTCCGCACGATCCGCAATCCGATCGCCGACATCATCGCGACGCTGCGTCGCTTCCAGCAGAACGACTATGCGGCTCCCGTGCCGCATGTCGGGCTCGCCAACGAGATCGGTGAGATCGCCCGCGCGGTCGATCGCGGCAAGGCGGAAGCCGAGCGCACCGCGCTGACCGTAGCGGCGATGAATCAGTCGCCAAGCATGCTGATGATCACCGATCCCGACGAGAACATCTCCTTCATCAGCGCCTCTTTGGCGACTCTGCTGAAGCGGCTCGAGCCGACCTTCTGCAAAGCCGATCCGGATTTCTCCGTCGACGCGATGCTCGGCCGGCATCTCGACTGCTACCGCGCCAACTCTAACCTGGCCCGCAAGCTGCTTGTCGACAATGACGAGGTCCGCAAGGTTCGCTACGACATCGCCGGCGAAGTCGTTCTGGTCGACATGGCCTATGTCCGTGGAGCCGATGGCGTGAAGATCGGCCACACGCTCATCTGGCGCAACGTTACGGCGGAGCTGCTCGGCGAGGCCGAGGTCGCGGCCGTCGTTACGGCAGCCCAGCAGGGGAATTTTTCGGCAAGGCTGCCGCTCTCGGGCAAGGAAGGCTTCGTGCGCGAGATCGCCATCGGCCTGAACAATGTTTCGGCACTTGTCGAACAGGCGACTGGCGAGTTCGCCGAGGTGATGGATGCCGTCGCAAACGGCGATCTGACACATGCGGTCAAGGGCGGCTACCAGGGCGTGCTGGGCTCGCTGAAGGACAGCATCAACGCCACCGTCGACCGCCTGTCCACGACGGTGCGCACGATCCAGACGACCTCTGCGGATGTCGGCTTGGCGGCGCGCGAGATCACCATGGGCGCCGACGATCTGTCGAAGCGCACCGAGGAGCAGGCCTCGTCGCTGGAGGAGACCGCAGCGACGACCGAGGAGCTCGCAGCCTCGGTGAAGGCCTCGGCCCAGGCCTCGAAGCAGGCGGCTGCGATCGCGACCGAAGCGATGCAGGCGGCGCAGTCGGGCGGCACGATCGCGACCGAAGCGGTCGCTGCAATGGCGCGCATCGAGAGCGCCTCGCAGAAGATCTCCGACATCATCCGGGTGATCGACGACATCGCCTTCCAGACCAATCTGCTGGCGCTGAACGCAGCGGTGGAAGCGGCGCGCGCCGGCGATGCCGGCAAGGGCTTTGCCGTGGTGGCCTCGGAGGTGCGCACGCTGGCGCAGCGCTCGGGTGCTGCCGCCAAGGACATCTCCGGCCTGATCTCGTCCTCCAACATGGAGGTCGGCGCGGGCGTCAAGCTGGTGCGCCAGGCCGGCGACGCCCTGACCCAGATCCTGGCCGCCTCGCAAAAGGTCGCGGCCACCATCGCCGAGATCTCGGCGGCCTCGGGCGAGCAGGCCAACGGCATCGACGAGATGAGCCAGGCCGTCGCCCATCTCGACGAGATGACGCAGGCCAATGCGGCGCTTGCCGAACAGAGCGCAGCCTCGGCCGGTTCGCTCTCGGGCCGCATCGTCCAGCTCAATGACCTCGTCGCCGCCTTCAGGACGGGGCCGGAGGGCGCAGCTGCCTCACCGGCCAGCTACGCCCCGGCGCCAGTCAGGGCGGCCCCGGCCGGTCATGGCTCGGAGCCGGCGCGCCTGCGCAAGCTCGCCGAGGCCGCCTTCGGCCAGGCCAGGGCGGAAGCTCCAGCCAGATCCGCTCCGGCCCCGACGCGCGCTTCCGCACCGGCCAAGCGCGCCGTCAACGGACGCGCCAATGATGCTGGATGGGAAGAGTTTTGAACCTCAAGCAGGCTGGGCGCCTGCCGACTGCGCGCCCTTTCTCGCCGGACTGAAACATGGGTGCTTCATGGACGACACGGAAAGACTGAGCATCTGTCAGCGCGCATTGAGTATGATCCTGACCGAGCACGACAAAGCGCTGGAAAGGCTGCGGCGCGAAACAAATCTCTACGAAAGCGCGCGCTTCAGCCAATCCGCTGATGCGGCGGCGATTGCCACACGGGCGCTTTTTCAAACAAGCGCACTCAGCGCCCAAAACGCGCTTGCGCGTATGCGCAATGCCGTGCTGGCCGTAACCACCGCGCAGGCGATCATCAAGGCTGACGAAGTCGAAGCCTGTGCGTTGGACAGTGGTTATCAGCGCAGATCCAGGCCTCCAGCCCGATCGTCGCTCTGAGCTCGATGCAGCGTCATGCGCGTCTCTGGTCATGCGCGTCTCTGAAAGCCGAGCCGGACTTGAAACGAGGTCACCGAAGGCCGACGGGCCGGATCTATGCAGCGCTTAACGTGCAACGTTAGAGCGGTTTCCGATCCAGGTGGATCGATCGACAGCTCCTGCTCTTCGTTTTAACGCGTTTTCTTCACGCGAACCGGTGTCCACTTCGCTCGAAAACGCTCTAGAATGGGTCTATGCAGATTCCCCAACCGCGGGCGGCCGCATGAGCGAGCGCCACATCCGCACGCTCGTATTGGCCGAGGTCGAGCAGCTCATCGACTGGGCCGCCACTGAGGGCTGGAATCCAGGCCTCGACGACGCCGTGGCGTTTCAAGTGACCGATCCCGAAGGCTTCATCGGCGCCTTCGTCGATGGCGAGATGGTCGCCGCCATCGCGGCCGTCGCCTATGGGGCGAGCTATGGCTTCATCGGGCTCTATATCAGCCGCGAGGACATGCGGGGCCAGGGTCATGGCAAAGCAGTCTGGGATGCCGGCATGGCGCGGCTCGCGGGGCGCACGATCGGGCTCGATGGGGTCGATGAGCAATTCGAGAATTACCGTCGGAAAGGCTTTGCGCCGGCCTACCGCACCATCCGTTTCGGTGGCGCTTTCGCAGGCCAGCCGGTCGATCGTCGCAATCTGAGCATCGTCACCGCCGAACTCTTGCCCCAAACCATGGCCTTCGATCGAAGGAGCTTTCCGGAGCCACGGGAGGCCTTTCTGGGGCGCTGGCTCATGCCACCGCATTCGGCCCGCGTCGTGACCTCGCAGGGTGCCGTCACGGGCTATGGCGTGATGCGCAAATGCCGCGCGGGCTGGAAGATCGGCGGGCTGTCGGCCCTGGATGACGCGACTGCCGTTGCGCTCGTTTCGCATCTGGCATCCTCCGTCGAAGGCGAGGTCTTCATCGACGTGCCCGCCGCGCGGCAGCAATTCATCGATCTGTTGACGGATGCAGGGCTTCGGCCCGGATTCCAGACGACGCGCATGTATCGGGGCAAGCCGATCCCGCTCGCTCCCGAATTGTTCGGCGTGACCACGCTGGAGCTCGGCTAGAGACTTCTCCGCACGGCCTCTCACGTCCACGGCCTCTCACGTCATTGCGAGGAGCGTGAGCGACGAAGCAATCCAGAAGGTCTCGCTCGACGGCCCCTGGATTGCTTCGCTGCGCTCACAATGACGGCTCTATCGCCCCGGCCGCCCCCCGAATTCGGGAGCTCAGGCCGCGCTCAGCCAAGTGCTCTGATCACCAGGTAGCAGCCCAGCGCCAGCAGCCCCGCGAAGAAACACATCTTGAAGGTCGCGGCGGAAATCCGGGCACGGATCGCCGTGCCGGCCGCTTGCCCGGCCAGGGCCGGCACCAGCGCCAGCAGCGAGTGCCAGGCGACACTCATATTCAGCGCGCCGGCTCCGACCAGCCCGAAGGACAAGGCCAGCGTCGAGACGATGAAGGAAATGCCGAGCGCCTGGATCAGCTCATCCTTGTCGAGGCCGAGCGCCTGCAGATAGGGCACGGCCGGCAGCACGAAGACGCCGGTGGCGGCGGTCGCGACACCGGTCGCGATACCGATGATGGGGCCGAGCCAACGTTCGACCTGGGCGGGTACGCGCAGCTTGGCTGCCTTCAGGCCGACCAGCGCATAGAGCACCAGCGCGCTGCCGAGCCAGAGCGTGGCCGAGCCGTCCTTCTGCTGCTGCAGCAGGCCTGCGCCGGCCCAGGTGCCGATGCAGATGCCCGCCAGCATCGGCCAGAGCCGAAGCAGGATGGCTTTCAGCCCGGGGCCGGTCGCGATCTGCCAGCCATTGGTGACGAGGTTGGGCACGACCAGCAGGGCCGCGGCCTGGGCGGGTGCCATCACCACGCCGAGAATGCCGACCGCGATGGTCGGCAGCCCGAGCCCGATGACCCCCTTGACGAAGCCGGCAAGCAGGAAGGTCGCGGCGATGAAGAGGATGAGGTGCAGATTTTCCATGGCCGGTTTTCTGGCATTGTTGCCGCGCCCTGTCGCCGCCCGACACTACGGTCGCGGCCGTAGCATTCCGGCTTGGTCTCGCCCGTGCCGAGGAGCAAGATGCCCGCATGAGCACGCATGGTCCTTATCTCGCCGAGATCGCCCATCTGATGGGTGACCCTGCCCGCGCCAACATGCTGCACGCGCTGATGGATGGGCGGGCGCTGACCGCCAAGGAACTTGCCTATCTCGCGGGCGTCGCACCGCAGACCGCGAGCGGCCATCTCGCCAAGCTGATGCAGGGCGGCTTGCTCGGTGTCGCCGCGCAAGGGCGCCATCGCTATTACCGGCTGGCGAGCGTCGAGGTCGCGACCGCGCTGGAAGGCCTGATGGTGCTGGCCGGCACGCAGCCCACCAACCGCCGCTTGCCTTCGCGCGTCGGCGAGGAGTTGAGCCGAGGCCGCACCTGCTACGATCATTTTGCCGGCCGGTTGGGCATAGGCATCCATGACGCGCTTGTCGCGGGCGGGCATCTGAGCGTCGCCGATGGCGGCTATGGCCTCAGCGCTTCGGGCGAGGCAGTGTTCGCCGCGCTCGGCGTCGATCCCGCGCTGCCGAAGGGGCGCCGCGCCGCTTTGCGTCCCTGCCTCGACTGGAGCGAGCGCAAGCCGCATCTCGCCGGAAGCCTTGCCGCCGCTCTGGCCTGTCGCTGCTTCGAGACGGGCTGGGTGCGCCGCAAGAAGGACAGCCGCGCCGTGATCCTGACCGGTGAGGGCAGGGCAGCCCTAGGCGCCGCGCTGCCGGGCTTCCGCTGCGACGAACCGGAGGCTGTCAGTCCCGCCGTTCGAGCGCCTGAGACAGTCTTCGCTTGACCTCGTCCTTGATCGGCTCGGACGCTTCCAGGATCGCTTGCGCCTTGAAGAAGTCGAGCCCGCCGATGCCGTCGACGCCGGCGCGGATCAGGATATCGGGCGGCTGACGCTCGACCATGCGCTGTACGATCGTCCGCGTCAGGATCTGGCTGACGCCGAGCATCGCTTCCAGCGGTTCCGGGATGCGCGTCTCGCTGACGGTTGCGGGCGCGCTGGTGTCGACCGCCATGACGATGCGGCCCCGCGCCAGCAGGCGGTCATAGGGCAGCGGATTGATCGCGCCGCCGTCGATCAGCACATGGCCGTCGATGACGACCGGCCGGATCAAGCCCGGGATCGCAAGCGAGGCCGCGACCGCCGGCGTCAGCGGCCCGTCGCGCAGCAGGACCTCGGCATGGAGGTGGTAGTCGGTGGCGAGAGCCGCGAAGGGGATCTGCAATTGATCGAAGCGGTCGGGCACGGCTTCCGGCCAGAACAGGTCGAGCATGCGCTCGCCGTCGATCAGCACGGGGTTGCCGAGGCCACGCATCAGATCGGTGAACTTGCCGATGCGGGCGTCGAGCAGCCGCGCGATCACGCGGGCGCGGTCGCGGAAGGTCAGCGCGACATGCTCGCGCAGCTCCTTGCCCGAGAGGCCTGCCGCATAGGCCGCCCCCACGATCGCGCCCATCGAACAGCCGACGATCAGAGAGGGTCTGACGCCGAGCTCGTCGAGCGCCTCCAGCACGGGGATATGGCTCAAGCCCCGCGCCCCGCCCGCGCCTAGCACCAAGAAGAGCTCCGGCTCGAGCTCTGGCTCGCCGGAAGCCGGCCGGGACGGTGCGGGTGAGGGCGGTTTTGACATGCCGGCGCCTCAGGCGCCCCCCGCCTCGGCCTTCACAGCCGCCGCGAGATCGCCGAGGCTGGTGAAGCGAAAATCGTAATGCGGCATCGCGCCCGGGTTCATCGTGGCGCCAAAACCCTCATCGGCATGGCGTCGATAGATCCAGCAGGAGGCGAGGCCGATCGCATTCGCCGGCTTGTGGTCGTGGAACATGCTCTCGGCCGTGTGGAGGATGTCCGTCTTGGCGATACCGCGATCGGCGAGCGAGGTCAGCATGTAGTCGAAATTGGCAGCGGCCGGCTTGTAGCTGCCGATATCCTCGGCTGTGTAGATCGCATCGAACGCCACGCCGAGCTTGGCATTGCTGAAGGCGAAGGATTCGTTGTCGACATTGGACAGGATGACGAGCTGATAGTGCTGCTTGAGCGCACGCAACGCCTCGACCGTGTCGGGGAAAGCCGGCCAGTCGCGGACCGAGCGGCCATACGCCAGGCACTCCTCCCAGCTCACCGTCACGTTCCATTCCTCCGCCAGCCGTTTGTAGATCACGGCGAGAAGCTCCCGGTAGAGCTTGCCCGGCGTCTGCAATTGCTGGCGCGATTCGTGCCGGGCATGGGCCTCGAGCACGTCATTGCGGCTCAGCGGCCGTGCGGCCTTGCTGACGAGCGGCTGCAGCGCCGCGACCATCCCGCTCTCCCAGTCGATCAGCGTGCCGTAGCAATCGAAGGTCAGGGCTTTGAAATCGGTCAGTTTCATCGAAAGCTCCTGATCGGAATGCGGCGGAGGTTAGGGCATCGGCCCGAAAAGTGGGAACCGGTTTTCGGGACAAGCCGATGCTGCAGGGCAGCCATGCCGAGCCGGGAACCCCAAGCAAGCGAGCCTGGGTATTCCTCGCAGGCCAGTCAGGTGGCGGGCTTGGACAAAAACGGAAGCAGGGCCGCGAGCGTGGCCGAAGGGTTCTCCTCGGGCAGGAAATGGCCGCTATCGACCGCCAGCCCCTCCGCCTGCGGTGCGAAGGTCGTGCGCCAGATCTCGAGCGGGCTTGCCCCCTTGGCCGGGATGCCGGCCTCGCCCCAGAGCGCCAGAACGGGGCAGAGGATCTTTTTGCCGGCCGCGAAATCGGCCTGGTCCTGGGCGAGATCGGTCGTCGCGCCGGCGCGGTAATCCTCGCAGGCCGCATGGATGCGCGCGGGATCGTTGAAGGATTCGCCATAGGAGGCCATGGCGAGCCTGTCGAAGAGCTTGAGGTCCTTGGCGCGGGTCCAGCTTGCGATCGTGTGGTCGAGCCAACCGAGCGGGTCGGCCTTGATCAGGTTCTCCGGAACCGGCTCGGGCTGGGCCAGGAAGGTCCAGTGATAGACCTGCATGGCGCGCGCCGCAGTCATGCCTTCCCACATCGAGAGGGTCGGCAGGATATCGAGTAGGGCCAGACGCTCGACCCGTCCGGGATGGTCGAGTGCCAGCCGGTATGCGACGCGCGCACCGCGATCATGCCCGACGACGGCGACGCGGACATGCCCCAGCGCCTGCATCACCGCGACGATATCCTCGCCCATGCCGCGCTTGCTGTAGGTCTGCTTGCCGCCATCGCCATGCGGCGCCACCGACCAGCCATAGCCGCGCAGATCCGGGCAGATGACGGTATGCGTCTTGGCGAGTTCCGACGCGAGCTTGTGCCATTCGGCATGGGTCTGCGGAAAGCCGTGGATCAGCACCACGGGCGGCCCCTCGCCGCCGACGCGGGCGAAGATCCTGCCGACCGGCCCGTCGATCCAATGCGCCTTGAAGCCAGGAAAGAGGGAATCGAGATTGCTCATGTTTCGATACTCCGATGAGCGGCGCCGGTGTCGCTACGGCCGCGAGCATGGCTCCTTTTACCAGCTTCGGGAACCGATCATGGCAGCAGCTGTCGTGCGCGATCGGACGCTGCGTCGTGTCGCGATCTCAGCCTTCGCGCTCGCGCTTCACCGCCTGCCAGCCGATGTCGCGGCGGCAGAAGCCGCCTGGCCAGTCGATGAGAGCGACCGCCGCATAGGCGCGTCCTTGCGCCTCGCTGACGGTCTTGCCGAGGCCGACGACATTAAGAACGCGCCCGCCATCGGCGACGAGGTCGGTGGCCGTCTGCTTCGTCCCGGCATGGAAGACGAGCACATCGTCCAGCGCCGCGGCTTTCTCGACGCCCTTGATCACGCTGCCCTTCTCGGGCCTGGCCGGATAACCCTTCGCCGCCAGCACGACGGTCAGCGCCGCTTCCTCCGACCAGCGCAGGTCGAACGCATCGAGCACGCCGTCGCAGGAGGCGAGCAGGGCCGGCACGATGTCGCTCTTCAGGCGCGGCATCAGCACCTCGCATTCAGGATCGCCGAAGCGGACATTGTATTCGATCAGCTTCGGCCCCTGCGCCGTGATCATCAGGCCGGCATAGAGAATGCCCTTGAACGGGATGCCACGCGCGATCATGCCGGTCAGCGTCGGCCGGATGATCTCGGCCATCACCTGCTCTTCCAGCGCCGGCGTCATCACCGGGGCGGGCGAATAGGCGCCCATGCCGCCGGTATTGGGGCCGGTATCGCCGTCGCCGACGCGCTTGTGGTCCTGGGCGGAAGCCATCGCGATAGCATGCGCACCATCGCAAAGCGCGAAGAAGCTCGCCTCCTCGCCGATCATCCACTCCTCGATCACGACCTCGGCGCCGGCCGCGCCCAAGCCGCCCGAGAACATCATGTCGATGGCCTCGTTCGCCTCGGTCAGCGTTTCCGCCATGACCACGCCCTTGCCGGCGGCGAGCCCATCGGCCTTGATCACGATCGGCGCGCCCTGGCTCGCGACATAGGCCTTGGCCTCGTTCGCGTCGGTGAAGCGGCCGAAGCCGGCGGTCGGGATGCCGAATTCGGCGCAGAGCTCCTTGGTGAAGGCCTTCGAGCCTTCGAGCTGGGCTGCGGCCTTGGACGGGCCGAAGGTCTTGATGCCGGCGGCGATGAGATCATCGGCGATGCCGTCGACCAGCGGACCTTCCGGGCCGATAACGGCGAGATCGATGCCATGCAGCTTGCAGAAGCTCGCGACGGCGGAATGGTCGGTAATGTCGAGCACGACATTCTCGCCGCATTGCGCGGTGCCGGGGTTGCCCGGGGCGATATAGAGCCGGTCGCAGAGCGGCGAACCCGATATCGCCCAGGCCAGCGCATGCTCGCGTCCGCCCGAACCGATCAAAAGGATGTTCATCGTGCCGTCTCCACTGCCTGCCCGCGCAATAGCTGCCGGGAAGGCATGGGGCAATGCTTCTGCTCGGCCATCCACGCCGCTATGGTCGCGCCATGGATATCGAATCGGCTGACGCAAAACCCTCCAACACGCCGGAATGGTCGGTCTCGGACCTGTCGGGCGCGCTCAAGCGCACATTGGAGGACGCCTTCGGCTTCGTGCGCGTGCGCGGCGAGATCTCGGGCTATCGCGGCCCGGTCGGCTCCGGCCATGTCTATTTCTCGCTGAAGGACCAGAACGCCAAGATCGACGCGGTGATCTGGAAGGGCGTCTTCGGCCGGCTGAAGACGCGGCCCCAGGAGGGGCTGGAGGTCATCGCCACCGGCAAGATCACCACTTTCGCCGGCAAGTCGAGCTACCAGATCATCATCGACTCGCTGGAGCCTGCCGGCGTCGGCGCGCTGATGGCGCTGCTGGAAGAGCGCCGCAAGAAGCTCGCGGCGGAAGGCCTGTTCGATGAGGCGCGCAAGCAGCTCATTCCCTATCTGCCTGGTGTCATCGGCGTCGTCACCTCGCCGACAGGCGCCGTCATCCGCGACATCCTGCACCGGCTGGAAGACCGGTTTCCGCGCCATGTCCTGGTCTGGCCGGTGCGCGTGCAGGGCGAGACCAGCGCCAACGAGGTGGCTGCGGCCATCGCCGGTTTCAATGCATTGCCCCAGGGCGGGCGCATTCCGCGTCCCGACGTCATCATCGTCGCGCGCGGCGGCGGCTCGCTCGAAGACCTGATGGGCTTCAACGAGGAGGCGGTGGTGCGCGCGGCGGCCGCCTCGCAGATCCCGCTCGTCTCGGCCGTCGGCCACGAGACCGACTGGACCTTGATCGACCATGCTGCCGATCTGCGCGCGCCGACGCCCACAGGCGCGGCCGAGAAAGTCGTGCCGGTCCGCGCCGAACTGATGAGCCTGGTCGCCGACCTGTCGCGCCGGCAAGCCGGCGCGATGCGCCGCCTGTCCGACCGCCGCCGCAGCGATCTGCGCGCGCTCGCCCGCGCCTTGCCCGCGCCGGAGGCGGTGCTGTCGGGGCCGCGCCAGCGGCTGGATCTCGCGGCGACGCGGCTCGCGCCGGCGCTGGCGCGCAATGCCCGGGCCCACGAAACGCGCCTGGCTGGTTTGGCGCAGCGGCTTAACCGACATTCGCCGTCTGCGCGCCTGGCTGGCTATGCGGCCAGGCTCGATGGCTTGTCGAACCGCTTGCGCGCCGGCCGCGATGCTTTGCTGCGCGCGGAGAGATTGCGGGTTTCGCGGGCGGCGGAGCGCGTCGGCGATCTCGCTCAGCGCTCTCGCCGCGCCTTTGCCCAGGGCGTCACGCGCCGCCGCGACGGGCTCGGCTCGCTCTGGGCGCTGATGCGTTCGCTGGGGCCGGAATCCGTCCTGGCGCGCGGCTATGCGCTGGTGCGCGATGAGGCCGGAGCGCTGGTGCGTGGTGTCGCGCAGGCGCATGCCGGCCAGGGCTTGAGCGTTCAGGTCAGCGACGGCCGCTTCGCTGTCACGGTCTCGGGAGGAGGGGGCGCACCGTCGTCCCGGCCCGTGCGCCCGCCACGCAAGGAGGCGCCGAAGGCGGGGCAGGGCGATCTGTTTTAGCTCGCGATCTGTTTTACTCGATTGCGTGTGGAGTAGAGCTTCAGAGGGTCAGAGCCCCTTCAGGAAAGCCTTCACGCGCTTGATCGCATCCTCGCGCGCGGCAGGGTTGGTGCCGACCATGGCCTTGCCCGTCCCCGTCGCCGAATAGGCGATGTCGGAGCGCTCCTTCACCTCCAGGCGCGGATGGTCGAAATCGTGCAGGGCGCCGGCATAGACCACGAGGTCGACCTTTTCGCCGCGAGCCTGCGCGGCTTTCGCCAGGAAGTCGCAAGGGGCGGGCGGTGTCCAGTCGTCGGCTTCGCCCACAAGGATCAGCGCGGGCAGCCTCGCGGCGAAGCTGGCCGATTCCGATTGCAGGCGGCAGCTCGGATAGAAGGCGATGGCACGGGCGAAGTCCGGCTTGCCGTCGGCCGGCCGCCGGTCTTTGCGGATCGCCGCCAAGACGGCCGATCCGCCACCCGACCAGCCCATCAATGCGATCATGTCTGCCCGGACATCCTCGCGCGCCTGCAGCCAGCGGCGCGCGGCAGCCGCGTCCGCGACGCGTTCCCGGCTCGGGCGCACGGTCACGTCCTTGACGCCGCATTGCGAGCCGAGCCGGCGCGAGCCGTAGCTGTCGGGCATCAGGACCATCAGCCCGGCTTGCGCGAGCTGCTCGCCCCAGTCGGAATGCCGCAGCGACAATGTGCCGTTGTCGCGCCATAAACCGTTGCAACCATGCAGCGCCACGACGGCTGGAAACGGTCCCGGCCCCGCCGGCCGGTAGAGCACGGCGTCGATCTGCCCATCGTCATTGGGAATGCGCACATGCTCGTAGCCGCCTGCCGAAGCGGCCGAGGACAGAAGCAGTGCAACTCCGGTCAGGGCTGCTAGGAGACGCATCAAGCTGGACATCATCGACGGGCACGCTATCACAGAGTGAGGATTATTTCGATAATCCGTTTTCCGATCAACGGTTTCGATGCATTCGAGATGAATATCAGCGAACGTCCCCCGATACCTGGACCAGAGGCCGCCATCGACTATGGCCATGGCGAGTTCCGCGTCGTGCGGCCCGGCGCCTTTGTGCGCTGCGCGGTCACGGGCGCGCCGATCCGTCTCGACGATCTGCGTTACTGGTCGGTCGAGTGGCAGGAAGCCTATGTCTCGCCCGAGGCCGTGCAATTAAGGCTGCGCCGCGCCGGCCGCGGCTGAGGCCAACACGCTCCTCACCAGGCCCGTAAGGCGTGCCGGATCCTCGAAGACGAGCGCGACCGGCACGACGACGAGCCGCTCCCGCTCGGTCTCGGGCCAGAGCGGGCCGAGCTTGGTCATGTCCTTCTCGGTCGTCGCGATCAAGCAGCCCAGCGTCCGCGCCTCGGCAATCAAGCTGGAGACATCGTCCGCGCTATAGGGATGGTGATCGCCGAAGGCGCGTTGCGACAGGATCTTGGCCTTGGCCGCGAGCAGGGTCGCGGCGAATTTCTCCGGCCGGCCGATGCCCGAGACGGCGATGACCGGATGTCCTTCCAATCGCAAGGCCATCTCCCGCGAAGGCTCTAGCCGGGCTCGCAACAGTTCCAGGCCGGCCGTTTGCGCCGCGAGCGCCACGGCGTCTCCGGCCGCCCCGTCGCCGATCATGAGGATAGCGTCGGTCGCCGCGAACTGGCCGGCGAGCGGCGCCCGCAGCGGCCCGGCGGGAACGCACAGGCCATTGCCGACCCCGCTCGCGCCATCGACCACGGCGATCCTCAGATCCTTGGCGAGCGAAGGGTTCTGCAGCCCGTCATCCATGACGATGACGCTGGCGCCGAGCCTTTTGGCGAGGTCCGCGCCGGCGGCTCGCTCGCGCGCCACGATCGTGCGTGCCTGAGCGGCCAGAAGCAGTGCCTCGTCGCCGACATCGCGGGGGCCGTGGCGAGGCTCGACCTCGATCGGCCCGGCAAGCGCGCCGCCATAGCCGCGCGTCAGCATGAAGGGCGTTTCGCCCAGGCTCCGCAGCAGCGCCGCCAATGCGATCGCGGTCGGGGTCTTGCCGGCGCCTCCAGCGACGAAATTGCCGACGCAGATGACGGGGATGCCGGCCTTCGCGCCGCGCCTGCGCATGCGCAGCCAAGTGATCGCGCCATACAGCCAGCCGAAAGGTTGGAGCAGACGCGCTCGCGTTCCGGGGCGTGGCCGCCACCAGAATTCCGGCGAGCGCATCAGGAGGCCGTCTCGCGCTGGCCGATCGCGACGCGCATCAGCAAGGGCTCGATCGTCTGCATCGTGCGGTTGAGCGCTCCGCCGAGTTGGTGACTGGTCTGGGCCGCCGCGCGCGCCGCTTGCCGGGCCGCGGCCGGGTCGCTCAGCCAGCGATGCACCGCGCCGGCCAGCGCCTGCGTGTCGGCGACCTCGCGAGCGCCGCCGCCGCGGTCGAAGGCCGCGAAGACGTCGGCGGCGTTATGGACATGCGGGCCGTGCAGCAGGGCGCAGCCGAGTTTGGCCGGCTCGATCGGATTATGGCCGCCGACAGGCGTGAGCGAACCGCCGATGAAGGCCACTTGCGAGAGCCGGTAGAACAGGCCGAGCTCGTTGACCGTGTCGGCGATGTAGAGTTCGACATCGCGTTCCGGCATGCCGCCTTGTGAGCGCTGCGCCGTCGCGATGCCATTGGCCTGCGCCAGCGCATCGATCTCGGCGCCCCGCTGGGGGTGGCGCGGCGCGATGATGGTGAGCAGCTTCGGCAGATGCGCCTTGAGGCCGAGATGCGCCGCGATCACCTGCTCGTCCTCGCCCGGATGGGTGCTGGCCGCGATCCAGACGGGCCGCCCGGTGGTCAAGCCGTCGAGGATCGCCAGCGTGTCGGCATCGGCGGGCGGGGCGGGCACGTCGAATTTCAGGTTGCCGGCGATGCTGACCCGGGGTGCGCCGAGCTGCGCCAAGCGCTCGCCGTCCCCCTGGGACTGGGCGAGGCAGGATTCAAAGCAGGAGAGCAGATAGCGCGAGGTCTGCGGCAGCTTGTACCAGCGCCTGAAGGAGCGCTCAGACATGCGCGCATTGACCAGCACCAGAGGGATCGCGCGCTTGCGCGCCTCGATCATCAGATTGGGCCAGATCTCGGACTCGCAGATCAGGCCGAGCTCCGGCCGCCAATAGTCGAGGAAGCGGCGCATATAGCGCGGCACATCGAGCGGCAGATATTGATGGATCACGCCGGCGGGCAGCCGCGCGGCGAGCAGTTTCGCCGAGGTCACCGTGCCCGAGGTCACCAGCACCGCGAGCCCGCGCCGCTTCAGCTTCTCGACCAATGGCAGCAGCGTCACCGTCTCGCCGACGCTGGCGCCATGCAGCCAGACCAGGGTCTTGTCCGGGCGCCGGACGCCGGGATAGCCGCGCCGCTCGGCAAAGCGCGTCGGGTCTTCCTTGCCGCGCCGCCGCCGCCAGAGCAGCAGCCCGGCCGCCGCCGGCTCGAGCAGCGCGCTGATCACGCGGTAGCTCTGCAGGATGGAACCCTTGCCGATCATGCTGCTTCGCCCGCGGTCGCTTGTACGGCCGGCTGCGCTTGCCTCAGCCCTTCGCCAGGGTCGCGCGCGCCGATCAGCGCATAGGCGCGGGCATGGACGGCATCGAGGCCGGCTTCCAGGGCGAGGCGCGCGGCCTCGCAGGTCGCCTCATCCGCCTCCCGCTCGACGCGGATTGCCTCGCCGACGACGATCGCGCCGCGCCCGAAGGGCAGGCCGATCGAGGCGCGGTCCCAGCTCTTGAAATCGATGCGCCGACTGGTGACCACGGCGATCGGGTGGATCGGGCGGCCCGATGCGCGCGCCAGGGCGATGATGCCGGGGCCGGCGATGCGGGCGCGCTTGGGAATGTCGGCGGTCAGCACCATGGTCTCGCCGGCGGCCAGCCGCCGCATCATGGCGAGAAAGGCGCTGGCGCCGCCCTTCTCCCGGATCTTCTTGCCCAGAGCGCCCGAACCCCGGATCGCGCCGATGCCCAGCTGGCGCAACGCGACAGCATTGAAGCCGCCATCGCCATGGCGCGAGACCAGGGAGCAGGCCGGCATCCAGTCCGGCCGGGAGAACGGAATCATGATGTGCTGGCCGTGCCACATCGCAATGATCAGCGGCAGTTCGGGGCGCACCTTCTCATAGATGTCGGCCGGCTCGACGACGAACCGGTTCGTGCGGCGCACGAGCTTGAGATAGCCGGCCAGGAGCCGGCCGAGCGTCTCTTGCGCCGCGCGTGTCTTGAGAAGGGAAAAGCCCATTGCTGATGATTGAACCGATAAGGGAAGATTGGGGCTGCGATCTGACCGCGGACGCTAGAGCAGGATGCGAAAAAGTGGGAACCGGTTTTTCGCGTTGATCCTGCTCTCAGTTTTAGATGAGAGACGGATTCAGACTTCAGCTGGGATCAGTTTGTGATTCCAGCTGAAATCATCCGGCTCCAGCGCGTCCGTCGCAGCCCGACGGTTCAGGACTTGACGGGGTCAGGACTTAACGGGTTCGGGATCGAGCAGACGGTGCAGGTGGACGATGAAATAGCGGGTCTGCGCCTGGTCCACGGTCGCCTGCGCCTTCGCCTTCCAGGCGGTATGGGCGCTGGCGTAGTTCGGAAACACGCCGACGATGTCGACCTTGGCGAGATCCTTGAAGGTGATGCCTTCGAGCGAGCTCAACTCGCCGCCGAAGACGAGATGGAGAAGCTGTTTCTGTTCCGGTTCCATATCGATCCCTCCAGCCATGTTCGTCCGATTGCGGCTCCAGATAAGCCATTCATGTCTAAGGCGCGAGTGCCGAACGCCCGGCGTTCTGCAATTCCCGGTCCGCAGAGGCTGTTACGATCCATGGGGCCGATTTGACGCTGGCGATTTTGCGCGAATGCCAGGAGTTCGAGGACGCAAACCTTCCGGTTTGCTACGAAGAACGACGCCGCAGTCGCGCAAAAGCGCCGCGCCCTGCGGGTGAGGTGAAAACGACGGAGCTGCAGCGTCGCATCGCTTGCCGATACCCATGGTATCGCCTGCGCAATGCTCCTCCCATCTCCGTCGTTTTGACCTCATCAAATCGGCCCCATGGTTCATAACAGCCTCTAGACTGCTTGAAAGTCAGATGCGCTGCGGCTGTCCGTCGCGCAGGCGCTGCAGGGCGAGCAGCAGCGGCTCCGCCAGGCTGCCGCTGCTGGCGACGAGCATGCCGTGAACCGGCGTCTCGCGGTTGTAGATTGCGGGCTGGCCCTCACTGCCTGTCATGCGGCCGCCGGCCTCGCTCAGGATCAGCTCGGCTGCGGCGAGATCCCAGTCGCGCGCATCGGGCGAGATCAGTCCCGCATCGATCGTGCCGTCGGCGATCCGCGCGAGTCTGAGCGCGAGCGAAGGAATCTTGTCGGCCGGCTCGAAGGCCTCCAGCCGCGCCAGCGCGTCGAGCATCGGCTTGGGGCCGGCGATGCGCGCCTCCTTCAGGCTCGCGACTTGCGAAGCCGAGATCGCCGCGCCGTTCAGGAAGGCCCCGGCGCCGCGTATGGTGGTATAGGTTGCCTGGCAGGCCGGCGCATGCACCACGCCCAGGATCGGGACGCCCTCGTCGAGCAGGGCGACACAGACGGCCCAATCCGGCGAACCGCCCATGAAGGCGCGCGTGCCGTCGATCGGATCGACGACCCAGACGAAGCGGCGTGACAGCCGCAGGGCATCGTCGACAGTTTCCTCGGAGAGCCACGCGGCGTCGGGCAGCAGGACCGAGAGTTGGATCCGCAGGAAGGTGTCGACGCCGATATCGGCTTCGGTGACCGGCGCGCCGCCGCTCTTCGACCAGGTTCGTGCCGCCGTCTTCTCGCCGGGGCGAAATAGCGCGAGCGCGATCTCGCCCGCTTCGATGCAGCTTTCGCGAACCGCCGGCAGGAGATCTGAGGCGATGGGCATCGGGGGCCTATTCATGATGCTTTCCGTATCGAATGCGGAGCTTGCGGACACAAGCCGAAAATACGCTCGCGCACCGAAAGATTCCGTCAATCATCATGCATGAAACAGGCCATTCAGGGGCATCCAGGCCGAAAAACACGCTCCTTTAACCCAACCGCTTAAGCGCTCGGAGAGAGCTTGGACGCAATCTCGACCTGCAAGCACGAGAGCCCCGGACTGCACAGAGGGCTCCGTAGCGGCAGGGACATAGAGAGGCGTTATACCGATGGCCAGCGTCACGCCGGCTGCCGGAGAGACCGGCTTTGCGTCAGGTCTCTCCGGCCGCCCGACACACACGACCACCGTTCCGAAAAACCCGATGCCGGCGCAGCCAGACGCGCCGCGGATCGAACGTATCGCCTCGGTCAGGATCTTGCGCGGTGGCGCCGGATGGCGCGGCATCGCGATGCGCATGACGAATACCGGGCGCGAGGATGAGCGCTTCGAACTGGCGCTGACGGCCGGCGACGGCCGCTCGATCACGGTCGCGGTGCTGGATCAGGACGATGTCGTCGCAATCTGGCGCGATTGCGGCCGTGCCAGCGGCCTGCCCTTGCTGATCGAGACCAGCGACGGGGTAATCTCGGAGCCCTATCCGCAGCTCGGCCGGCTCGCGCTCGGCCCGGTGCGGATCAGGCGGCGTCATTCCTTCCTCAACGGTCGCCGGCCGCGCTTCCTGGTGCGGCGCAAGACCGGCCGTCTCAGCGAGCGCCCGGTCGTCGTCGCCGGCGAGCGCCTGACGGATTGAAGGCCGGCCGGGCCTTCAACTCACCTACAGTGAAAGCAGCAGCAGGCTCTCGCCATTCGGCAGGGTCTCGCCCGTATCCCTGAATCCGAGCGAGCGATAGAACTCCAGGGGGCCCGCGCTCCCCTGGACGATACTCGTTCTCAGCAGGTGGAATCCCTGGTCGCGCAGCGCTTGAAAGAGCAGCATCAGCGCCGCCTTGCCGTAGCCGTGCTTCTGATGTCTGTGGTCGATCATGAAGCGCCACAGATAGCAGGCGCCGGATTCGGTCCCCGGGCGCCACATCAGGAAACCGACCGGAGTTTCGGCAGCGTAGATGGCTTTGAAGCTTGACGCCGGCTCGAAATGCGCCTGCGCGATCGAGACGGCATTGGGCGCGACGAAACCCCTTTGATCCTGCCGGACCTCCAGCGCGCAGATCGCGCGGACCGTCGCCGCGGTTATGTCGCGCAGGGCAACGTCAGACATGCCGCATCATCGTTGAAGGCATGATCGACGGCAATCCAGCTATCGCGGTAACGCTCGGAGTGTTCAGAGTCCGAACCGAACCAGCGCATCGAGCGCGAAGCCGGCCGCCAGCAGCAGTCCGGCGTGCCAGTTCGAGCGGAACAGGCGCAGCGCCAGCATCGGCTTAACACCGCTGATCTGCAAAACCTGCCAGCCAAGATGGGCTGCGAAGCCCGCGACGCCGAGCCAGGCGAAGACGCCGCCGCCGACCATCCAGGTCGCGACAGCGATCAGCAGCACGGCGAAGCCGAAGCAGGCTCCGATCGCCTCTCGGCCATATTGCCCGAAATAGCGCGCGCTCGACTTGATGCCGGCGATGATGTCGTCCTCGATGTCCTGCAGCGCGTAGATCGTGTCGTAGCCGATGGTCCAGAGGATTGCTGCGGCATAGACCAGATAGGCCGGCGGATCGAGCCGGCCGAAGACCGCGCTCCAGCCGAGAAGCGCACCCCAGGAGAAGGCGAGGCCCAGCACGAATTGCGGCATCTGGGTGATGCGCTTCATGAAAGGGTAGATCGCGACGACCGCCAGCGAAGCGATGCCGGTCAGAATCGTGAACCGGTTGAACTGCAGCAGCACCAGCAGGCCGACGAGCGAGAGCCCGACCATGAACAGCGTCGCCGCCTTCACCGAGACCTGGCCGGAGGGGAGCGGCCTGCCGCGTGTCCGCGCCACCTGCGCGTCGAGCTTGCGGTCGATAATGTCGTTGAAGGTCGAGCCGGCGGCGCGCATCATCACGGCGCCGATCAGGAACAGCAGGCAGTGCCAGGGATTGGGGAAGGCCTGCTTGCCGGCGATCGCCGCGAGGCCCGCCGACCACCAGCAGGGCAGAAGCAGAAGCTGCCAGCCGATCGGACGCTCGATCCGCGCGAGCTTGAGATAGGGCCTGAGGCGGCGCGGCGCACGCGTATCGACCCAATGGCCCGTCAGGGCATCGGGAAGCGGAACATCCGTCGTCGAAGCCACATCCGTCGTCGAAGCCATGGGCCGTGCCGGGTCGGGAGCGAGGGTCGGGAGGCGGTCAGAGCGCGCCCTGGGGAATCCGCAGCGATCCGCCGGTGATCGAATCGGCGCCGCCGAACGGGCTGCCGCCGCCCTGCTGTTGGGCCTGCTGCTGGGCACGCTTCTGCATCGCCGCCTGCTGCTTGACCGCGTTGCAGGCATTGTTGCGGATGCCGGCGGCCTTGTCGTTGTCGGCCTTCAGGCCATCGACGAAGCTGGCCGGAATCTGGCACCAGTCCTGGTTCGCACTGGCGAATTTCAGCGCCGCATTGCCGTTCCCGACCAGGCGGCCGAGCGTGCTGCAGGCTTGCGCCGGGGTCAGCTTCTGCTTGGATCTGGACGACGAGTTCAGCGAGGCCACGATCGACTGGCGCTCCGCCAGCAGCTTCTGGATCTGCTCGCAGCCGGTAGCCTGCGCCGCGGCCGGCGCGGCATCGAGCAACGATACCGCCGCCAGACCGAGCGTCGCGATCACTCCCGAAGCGATCTTGCTCGAAGTCATCATGCGCCGCATATGTCTTGCTCCGAATTGTTCATGCTGGGAGCGTTTCCGCTCCGGAATGTTCATAACAGCCTCACCGTGTTAGCGCCAAGCGCCTATGCGAGTCCACTTGCCGTTACGCCTGGATTGTGGCGGTTTTCGCGCTGGTTCGGCGGCGCGGCGGCGCGGCGGCAGGTGACAGGAGATGACCGCGCCGATGTCCACCCCCGATTTCGCTCGCTACCGGCTTTATGTCGCCGACGATCTCGCCATTGGCACGCGCCTGCCGCTGGCGCGCGAACAGGCGAATTACCTGCTCAACGTGCTGCGTCTGAAGAGTGACGACACCATCATCGTGTTCAACGGCCGCGACGGCGAATGGCTCGCGGCGCTGACGGCGGAAGGGCGCAAGCAGGCAAGCCTCGGCCTGCTCAGGCAGACGCGCCCGCAGCCTGACGCCCCCGATTTGCATTATCTGTTCGCCCCGCTGAAGCATGCGCGGCTCGACTATATCGCGCAGAAGGCCGTCGAGATGGGGGCGGGCCTGCTGCAGCCGGTTCTGACCCGGCGGACGCAGGTGTCGCGGCTCAATCTCGACCGGCTGCGCGCCAATGCGATCGAGGCGGCCGAGCAATGCGGCATCCTGTCATTGCCCGAGATTCGGGGCGAATGCGGGCTGGACGCTGCGCTCGAGGCGCTCGAGCCCGAAAGGCTCCTGATCTTTTGCGACGAGGCGATGGCCCAGGAGAGCCCGCTCACAGCGCTGGCTGCCGCTGCGCCTGGCCCGCTTGCTGTGCTGATCGGCCCTGAAGGCGGCTTCGACGAGGCCGAGCGCGCGCGCATCCTGGCGCGGCCGAAAACGCTCAGAATCTCGCTGGGACCGCGCATCTTGCGCGCCGATACGGCTGCCGTTGCGGCTCTCGCGCTGGTTCAGGCGGTTTTGGGCGACTGGCCGCGCGGCTAGCTCTTTGTTCGACGCGTTTTCTACACGCGAACCGGTGTCCGCTTCGCTCGAAGGCGCTCTGGCGCTGCAGGCGATCGGGAACGCCAGGGCGTGTCGGGCGTTTCCGCGATTGTGCGAGAGGAGCCGTATTCTCGACTCATTGGCAGCCAGGCTGTGGCGTGATTCCCGCCGAGGGGCGCGATGGCGCAAGCCCACCCCTCCGCACGGCCTGTAGCCCTTTGCCCGACGAGGATGACGCCATGAACGAAGCCAACCGCTTCGGCATCGAAGAAGAATATTTCCTGTCCGATGCCGTCAGCCGCGGTATCGCCCGCAAGGTTTCTCCGAAGTTCTTCGTCGCCATCCAGGACGCCTTTCCCGACGAGGTGCAGCGCGAAATGCTGCAATCGCAGATCGAGGTCGCGACGCCGATCTGCGAATCGATGGCGCAGGCGCGGCATTCGCTCTCGACCTTGCGGAAGGGGCTGGCGGGGCTTGCGCTCGAACATGAGATGCTGCTGCTGGCCTGCGGCACGCATCCCAGCGCTGTCTGGTCGCGCCAGCGCGCGACCGAGGCCACGCGTTACGACCAGATCATGCGCGACCTGCAGATGCTCGGCAGCCGCAACCAGCTCTGCGGGCTCCATATCCATGTCGAGATCGAAGACGAGGACGAGCGCATTCGGCTGATGGTGCGCATCCTGCCGTTCTTGCCGCTGCTGCTGGCGCTGTCGACCTCGTCGCCCTTCTGGCAGGGCCAGCGCACTGGCCTGATGGGCTACCGCCTCTCGGCCTATGCCGAATTGCCGCGAACCGGCCTGCCCGAGCTCTTCACCGATGCGGCCGACTACCGGAGCTATGTCGAGACCCTGGTTGCCGCCGGCGCGGTCAAGGATGCGAGCTATATCTGGTGGGCGATCCGGCCCTCCGACAAGCATCCGACGCTCGAACTGCGTATCGCCGACAGCTGCACCAGGCTCGACGACACGCTCGCCATCGCTGCGCTCTATCGCTGCCTGATCCGGCATCTGCAGCGTCGTCGCGGGCTGAATGCAGAGCTCACGCCGGCGGCGCGCGCCATTGCCGCGGAGAATATCTGGCGCGCGCAGCGCTACGGCATCCATGGCGGGCTGATCTGCGCCCAGAGCCGGACCATGCGCTCGGTGCCGAGCCTGATCGACGAGCTGCTCGGCGATCTGGCGGATGATGCCGCCGCGCTCGGCTGCAGGGCCGAGCTCGCGCATTGCCGCACGCTGGCGGCGAATGGCACCAGCGCCGATGTCCAGCTCGCGGTCTTCGAGGAGGCTCGGGCGAGGGCCGGCGGACAGGCCGCGGGGCTTGCCGCGGTGGTCGATTGGCTGGCCTCCGAGACCCGTCTCGATGGCGTCGCCCTCTCGCCGGGCTGGCAGCCGGCCATGCGCGGCGCGGCCTAGCCGTCGCGCATCCACATCTAGCGATCGCTCGCCGACGACGAACCGCCTTGCGTTGGCGCGGGGGGCACTCTTGCATCAATGCGCGACGAGGGTCGTTGTCGAGCGCTTGAGGCTCGCCTATGTCTGACGCTCCCGAGCCTGACCCGCCCGCGCCGAAATGCGCGGGCGGTCGCATGGCTGCATGCCTTATTCTGCCGGAGCGCCCATGGCTCGCGATGTGTCCGATTCGACCCCGATCGGTTCCAAGGACGAATTGACCTCCTGGATCGCTGCCGGCGAGAAGCCGGCCTCCGCGTTCAGGATGGGGACGGAGCACGAGAAGTTCCCGTTCTATGCGCATGACCTCTCCCCTGTGCCCTATGAAGGGCGCGACGGCAGGGGGGGCATCCGCCATCTGCTGGAAGGCATGCAGGAGAGGCTCGGCTGGGAGCCGATCGTCGATGACGGCAACATCATCGGCCTTGCCGGTCCCGAAGGCGGCGGCGCGATCTCGTTGGAGCCCGGCGGCCAGTTCGAGCTCTCAGGCGCGCCGGTCGAGACGCTGCACGATACCGCTGACGAGCTCGCCAACCATCTCGCCGACGTCAAGGCGGTCGCAGCGCCCCATGGCATCGGCTTCGTCGCGCTTGGCCACTCGCCGCTCTGGACGCGCGCCCAGACGCCGGTGATGCCCAAGGGCCGCTACAAGATCATGGCGAACTATATGCCCAAGGTCGGCACGCGCGGCCTCGACATGATGTTCCGCACCTGCACCGTGCAGGTGAACCTCGATTTCGCGACCGAGGCCGATATGGTCAGGAAGCTCAGGGTCTCGCTCGCCCTGCAGCCGCTGGCCACCGCGTTGTTCGCGGCCTCGCCCTTCACCGAAGGCAAGCTCAACGGCCTCCAGTCGGTGCGTTCGGAAGTCTGGCTCGATACCGACAAGGCGCGCTCCGGCATGCTTGCCTTCGCCTTCGACGAGGGCATGTCCTATGAGGGCTATGTCGACTGGGCGCTCGACGTTCCCATGTATTTCGTCAAGCGCGGCGCGGTCTATCACGACGTCGCCGGCGCTTCCTTCCGCGATCTGCTTGCCGGCAAGCTTGCGCAACTGCCGGGCGAGCGCGCCACGATCTCCGACTGGGCGAACCATCTCTCGACGCTGTTCCCCGAGGTCAGGCTCAAGCGCTTCCTTGAGATGCGCGGCGCCGATGCCGGACCGCCCGAGATGCTGAACGCCCTGCCGGCCTTCTGGGTCGGCCTGCTCTACGACCAGGTCGCGCTGGATGCGGCCTGGGATCTGGTCAAGGGGTGGAGCGCCGATGAGCGTCAGGCGCTGCGTGATGCGGTGCCGAAAGCCGGCCTCGAAGCGCGTATCGGCGGGCGCAGCTTGCGTGATCTGGCTCGGGAGGTGCTGGCGCTGGCGCGTGGCGGCCTTGCCCGGCGGGCGCGGCTGGATGGCGCGGGGCGGGATGAGACGGGTTTCCTTGCGCCGCTCGATGCGATCGTCGCGCAGGACCGGACTCTCGCGCAGAGCCTCGCCCTGCGTTTCCAGCGCGAATGGGCCGGCGAGATTTCGCCGCTGTTTACCGAGTTGAAACTATAACGGGTCGAATCGCCCCGGTTTCGGCGGTTTTTGGCGCGCCCCGTTAAGGAATTGGCCGGTTTCACCGGCTAAATTGGTGTGATGGAACGGATGCGCGCCAGCCTCGCTAGACTTGTCCGTGACGACGCGGGCGCGACGGCGATCGAATACGGCCTGCTCGCAGCGCTGATCTGCGTCGCCGCCATCGCCGGATTCACCAATTTTACCGACGCCTTCAACAGGATGATGCAACTGGTCTCGAACGTCCTGGCGGCTGCGCCGGTCTGAGCCGCTGCATGGAGGCCCGCCACTCCCGGCCGCTCATTCCGCCGCCGTCTTGAAGCTCTGCAGATTGTCGAGGCTCTGGATGATGTGCTCGGCCAGCGCATTGGACAGAACCGAGGGGTCAAAGCGCGTGCGCAGCAGACCGATCTTGCAGGATGGCAGCGCCGCATAGCCGTCCGTCGGCCCCAGGATGCGCATGCCGGGCCTGACCGCGCTTTCCGGCAGGACCGAGACGGCGAGCCCTGCAATCACCGCCGCGCCCACCGCCGTCGAATTCCAGCTCGCATAGAGCACGCGGAAGCGCCGGCCCTTGGTCTCCAGCGCTTCGACGGCGGCTTGCCGCCAGTTGCAGGTCGGGCGGCCGAGCGCCAGGGGCAGCGGATCCTCCTCATGCACGCCATGGCGCGCCGAGGTTACCCAGAGCAGCGGTTCGATGCGGATGATCTCGCCCTGGCCGCGACTCTCGACATGGGTGATGATGGCGAGGTCGATGTCGCCGGTGGCGATCCGCTCGGCCAGCATCGGCGTCGGCTCACAGACGACCGTGACCTCGGCGCGCGGGTTGGAGCGGGCGAAGCGGGCGAGAATCTCAGGCAAATAGCGGTCGGCATAGTCGTCGGGCACGCCGAGCCGGATGCGGCCCTTGAGGTCGGCATCGGTGAAGCTCGCGACGCATTCGAGGTTCAGCCGCACGATCCTGCGGGCATAGTCGAGCAGGCGCTCGCCATCCTCGGTCAGCTTGGCATGGCGGCCGTCGCGCCCGAAGAGCGGCCGGCCGACGCGCTCCTCGAGCCGCTTCATCTGCATGGAGACGGCCGATTGCGTCTTGAATACGATCTCGGCGGCGCGGGTGAAGGAGCCTGTATCGGCGATGGCGACGAAGGTCTTGAGCTGGTCGGCGTCGAGAACATGCGCCATGGCGGCCCCCAAACTGGATCATCAATATCCGTGCTGTGAAGCATCATAAGCATTCGTTTGGCTTATGACCAGCGGAAAGCTATCGTTTGGTCAGTTTCGAGGTCTTGCCAGCGGTGCGTCCGGGTGGGGCCTGGGAATACCCGTCGTTTGGACCCTTAGGAGGTCGTTATGCTGATCATGACCATTGCCACGAAGCCGTTCGCGTCCGTTTTGGGTGTCGTCACGCGCATCGGTGCGCGAGGGTTTGCCGGCGTAACGTCGCTCACGAAAGCGATCATCCATCGCCGCGAGGTTCTGCGCCTGACAGAGCTGGACGAGCGTGGTCTCAAGGATATCGGCCTCGTCCGCTCCGATGTCGAAGGCGCGCTCGCCACCTCCTGGCTCGACGATCCCTCGACCATTCTCGCCGCCCGCTCCGGTGCGCGTTCGGGCGTCGCCTCGGCGCGGCGTGCGGAAGGCGTTCGGCAGGCTCAGGTGAAGGCTCCCGCCATGAAGGCCGGGCCGGTCGCCAGGCAATCCGTCACCAAGCAAGCGGTTGCGTGCAGCGCCTGACCCCTTGGGGCTGCGCGTTCCTGTGGGCGGAGGCTTCGTGCTTCCGCCCTTTTTCATGTCCGTGCCGCTAGAGCAGGATGGGAAAAAGTGGGGGCCGGTTTTTCGCATTGATCCGGCTCTAGCGCCGCTGCACCCGGCCTCGCCCTTGGCGCGCTATTGGTGCCGTTGCGGCAGGGTGTGTTGCCGATATTCGCCCTGTTCCACGGATTTCTTGCTGATTTGAGCGCTTTTACGCACCAGCGAGGCCAAACCTAACTCAAAATTCACCAAACTCGGCAAAACCTCCTGCCCATGCCGCGCCGGGAGAGCGCGTATCATTGCGATGCGGGGATGTCGGACATGCGATTTTCGTTGCGCCTTCAGGATCTGGCCATTCGGACGAAAATCGCCATCCCGCTGATCATCATCGGCGCGATCAGCCTGGCCACCGCCGTTTATGGCGGTCGCGAATATGGCCGAATCCAGAAGACCTATTCCGATCTGATTTCTCAGCGCGCCACCGCGATCCTCGATGCAGCCCGCGCCACCCGCGCGATGAGCGACATCTCGCGCGATCTCTACAAGTCGATCGCCTATCCCGACTACATGAAGCAGAACACCACCGCGATCGAGGACGTGCGCAAATCCTATGATCGCGCGCTCGCCCGTTTGACCGACGCGAAGATCAGCTTCCCACAGAAGGCTGCAGATTTCGACGCGCTGGCGCGAAACTTCACGGCGCTGAAGGCGCAGCTCGACGATGTCGTCGCCATGGCGGCGCGCGACGAGGATCTCGCCGCCCTGTCGGTGATGTCGCAGCTCGACAAGATGATCAGCGAAATCGTGGCGCAGGCGGACGCGCTGAACGACAGCGTCAAGGCCGATACGGAAGCGACCTCCGGCCAGCTCGACGCCGAGGCCCAGACGCTCAACCAGCTGGTACTAGCATTGTCCGGACTCGGCATGCTGCTTGGCCTGATTGGAGCCATGGTGCTGGTGCGTCAGTCGATCACGCGGCCGCTTGACCTGCTGAAGCAGCGCATGGGCGATCTCGCCGGCGGCGACTGCCAGATCGCCATCGACGGCCAAACCCGCAAGGACGAGATCGGCGCGATGGCGCGCGCCGTCCAGATCTTCAAGGACAATGGCCTGGCGGTCCAGCGTCTCGAGGCCGAAACTGCGGAGGGGCGCGAAGCCTCGGATGCGCAGCGCCTGGCGATCGAGCAGGAGCGGGCCGGGCATGCGCGCGAGCAGGAGCGGCTGGCGACAGAGCAGCGGCAGGTCATGGATCTGCTGGCGAACGGGCTCGATCTGCTTTCTCAGGGCGATCTGACCTATCGCATCGACGCCGAGGTGGCAGCCGAATACGAGAAGCTGCGTGACGACTTCAACCTCGCCGTTGGCCATCTCTCAGAGACGGTCAGGACGATCCAGGCGACGTCCGGCGATGTCGGCAACGCGGCGCGCGAGATCAATATGGGTGCCGACGATCTGTCGAAGCGGACGGAAGAACAGGCCTCATCGCTTGAGGAGACGGCGGCCACCACGGAGGAACTCGCAGCCTCGGTGAAGGCCGCGGCCACGGCCTCCAGGCAGGCCGTTGCGCTCGCCGACGAGGCGATGGACGTGGCGCGCAAGGGCGGGGCGATCGTCGGCGAGGCGGTCGATGCGATGACCCGGATCGAGGCCGCCTCCCGCAAGATCTCCGACATCACCTCCGTCATCGACGAGATCGCCTTCCAGACCAACCTGCTGGCGCTCAACGCCGCGGTCGAAGCTGCCCGCGCCGGCGACGCCGGCAAGGGCTTTGCGGTCGTTGCCTCCGAGGTCCGCACCCTGGCGCAGCGCTCGGGCGCCGCGGCCAAGGACATCACCGCCCTGATCACCGAATCCGGGGCTGAGGTCGCGCAGGGCGTCGGCCTCGTCCGCTCCGCCGGCGAGGTGCTGGAGCGCATCGTCGAGGCCTCGCGCAAGGTCTCCGCCACCGTCTCCGACATCTCGGCCGCTTCCGCCGAACAAGCCAATGGCATCGACGAGATGAGCCAGACCGTGGCGCATATGGATGAGATGACGCAGCAGAATGCGGCGCTCGCCGAGGAGAGCGCGGCCTCGGCCACGGCCTTGTCGGACCAGATTCGGCGCCTCAACGAGCTGGTCGCCAGCTTCCGCACCAATGCCGATACTCAAGGATTGCGCGAACTCGCCGTGGTGATGGCGCGCGAGGACGCGAACTGGCAGTCGCGCCGCAGCGCCTGACGCATCTCAGCTGCCTGATCGCGGCGTGAAGCCGCCGCCTTCATGGCCGCCGGGCCAATCGGTCCCTTTGCCCGACAGGGGCAGGGTCAATTGGGCCCGGCGAGCCAGCCGCTTTCAGTCCGCGACGAATTCACAAGCCAGCAAGGTCTTGCCGGGCAGGGCGTTGCTCTCGCGGGCCACGATGGAGACCTTGCCCGGCCCGGCGAGACCTGCAGCAGGCTGCAGCTTCTTCGCAAGCGGCCGCGCATAGCCCTTGCTGGACGTGCCGAGCAGATCCGATGTCTCACGCTTCAGCTTGTATTTGGTGGCTAGTGCATCGGCCTGCAGGCCCTTGATCAGGACGCCGACCGCGCCGTTGGCGAAAAACACCTCGTCGCTTTCAAACCCGTCGCGGCCGATCTGCGGGATCTTGTAGATCGCGGCCCCCATGGACGATGTATCGGGCTTCGCAAGCTTTTCGGCGGCTTCATAGATCGCGGTCGACGACGTCAGGGAATAAGGCGGCTTGCACAGTGCCGCGTCATAGAATGTCGAATTGGCGGCAACCGCCATGGTGCTGCCGGCCTGCAGCGCAGCGATCGCTGCACAGGCCGTGAAAAGACCGCGATGGAGAGATTTAGGCGCAGGCATTGGTCAATTCCATTGGAGCGGGCCGGATGGCCCGTCGTTGATCTTCGGGACAAAACGAATTGCAGTGTCGGTCGACCTGAGAGCATCCATGCCCTGTTGGGGCATTCCGATCAGGCGCCAAGCGCCGCGACCTGAATCGCGCGCGCTATAACGGATCGTCGGGACCAGCCGTCAAAGCAAGGGCAATTCCTGGGATCCAACAGGTGGCGAGCGCGAGGGGGGCCTCGAGCAGGATGCGAAAAAGTGGAAACCGGCTTTTCGCATTGATCCGGCTCTAACCCTTAGATGAGAGACGGATTCAGATTTCAGATGGGATCACTCTGCGAGCCCATCTGAAATCATCCGGCTCTCGAGCGAGCGGGTGCGTGTTGCTTCGGCGCCCGCTTTCCTTTTCCGGGTCAGCGCCGGCTCGGACCACCGAACATGCCGTCGAAGATCGATTTCAGCGCGTCCTGATGGCTGTCCTGCACCTGGCGGCCATGCTCGAACATCTGGTTCAGCGCATCGAGCCCGATCGAGCCCGGTCCGGTCGACGAGGAGGGCGGCGGTGGGTCGTCGGGCTGCTCCTGCGGCTGGGCCTGAGCGCTGCGGCTCGTCGGGGCTGGCGCGGGCTGGGCGTCCGGCTGCTGCGCGCCGCCCAGCATGCCGGTCAGGATCTGGCCGAGCAGCCCACCGTCCAGCGGGTTGAGCGGGTTGCCGCCGGCCTGGCCGCCCGGCATCTGCCCGCCACCGAAGGGGCCGCCCTGGGTCTGACCCGTCGGAGCCTGGCTGTTGCCGAACAGCCCGCCGAGAATGGCCTCGAGCGGGTTGGCGGGGGCCTGCTGGGGCGGGGGCGACGCGGGCTGTTGGCCGGGCATCTGCCCGCGCATCATCTCGGTGAACTGGCCGAGGATGCCGCCGAGGCCCTGATTATTCGCCGATTTGAACAGCCCGCCCATCACCATGGAGGCGATCACCGGCAGCATCTGCTTGAGGATGGCCTGGCCGACGCCGCTCGTCGCCGCCGCCTGCGCCGCGACGGCGTTGCTGACATCCTTGGAGCCGAAGAGCTGGCTCAACACATCGTTGCCCATCGTCTGGGCGTGGCTGGGAATGGCACCGCCGCCGGTCTCGAACATTTGCCCGAAGGGCGTCGCGGTCATCATCTGCGCGAGGTTCCCGAAGGCCTGGGGATCCTGCGTCTGGCGCTGCAGCCCCATTGAGAAGGCGGGCAGCAAGGCCTCGATCGCCGACTGCGTCTGCTGCTGGCTGAGCCCGTATTGCCGGGCGATGTTCTGCATGGCCTGCCCGTTCTGGGCCTGCTGCATCATCTCGAACAGGTTCATCATGGCGCGCCTCCGGTTCAGGCATCGCGCCGGAAAGCGGGAGCGATGCGATGATCTATCTGCGGTCTGCCGCCGCCTGGAACGGAACGATAGCAGCGCCAGTTCGCGAGGCAAGGGAAGCGGCGCGTGACGCGCTCTCGCGCTCCAGCCGGGCGATGCCGCGATAGGCGAAGACGAGCGCGACGATGCCGAAGACGACGGCGCCGAAGACGCAGCCGACCAGGGCGCCCTTCGGCCCGGCAAAATGGGCTCCCGCGAAGGCGAGCGGTATCGTGCCGAGCGTGGCCCGGCCCCAGCTGAACAGCGTCGAGAGCAGCGGCATGCCGAGATTGTTGAAGGCGGCGTTGGCGACGAAAAGCAGGCCAACGAAAATCCACATCGGCCCCGCGATCAGGCAGAAGAACGCCACCAGCTCCGCCGTCAGCCCCGTCGCGCCGAAGACGGTGACGATTTGCCCGCGCAGCAGCACGAGCAGGAGCCAGGCGGCAACGACGCAGGCGACCGCGAAGAGGGCCGAGTCGGTCAGGCCGCGCCGCATCCGGTCGAAGCGGCCGGCGCCCCAGTTCTGGCCGAGGATCGGCCCGACCGCGCCCGACAGCGCAAACAGCGCGCCGAAGGCAACGGGCACGAGCCGGTCGATGATCGCCAGCGCCGCGATCGCGGCATCCCCGAAACGCGCCATCAGGCCGGCGAAGACGGCGTTGGCAATCGGCGTCGATAGATTGGTCAGGATCGCCGGCCCCGCGATCGCCATGGTCTTTCCCGTATCCTCCGCAAGCGCGGCGTAGCTGGGTCTGGCGACGATGTCGTGGACCTTGACCACGCCATGGAAGCCGACAGCCGCGATGATGATGCGCGCCAGAACGATGGCGCAGGCCGCACCATTGGGGCCGAGGCCGAGACCGAAGATGAAGAGCGGGTCGAGCACTGCTGTCGCCAGCCCGCCACCGAGCGTGACGAACATGGCGCGCCTCGCATCGCCGACGGCCCGCAGCACGCCGGAAAAGCCCATGCCGAGCGCCATCAGCATATTCGACGGCAGCACGATCCAGAGAAAGGAATAGGCCACCGCATAGGATTCGCCATGGGCGCCGAGCGCGCGCAGCAGCCAGGGCAGCCCGGGCAGGACAATGATGCTCAGCGCCAATGCCGCCAGCGTCATCAGCGCAAGCGTCGAACCGGCGAGGCGTCTTGCGCTGCCGCGGTCGCCCGCGCCGAGCGCCCGCGCCGTCAGGGCTGTGACCGCGATCATCATCCCGATATTGATCGAGATCATCAGGAACAGGACGATGGTGGCGTAGCCGACGCCTGCCGTCGCCTCCGGCCGGCCGAGCCAGGAGACGTAGAGCAGCGAGAGGAGGTCGACGACGAAGACCGCCATCAGCCCGGCCGAGCTGGTCGCGGTCATCACCGCGACATGGCGCATGATCGAGCCGCTGACGAAGACCGCCTGCGGCCCGACTGGGCGCGCGCTCACCGCTCGGGCTCGCCGACGCCGCCGACAGCGACCTCGGCCCCGCCATCCTCGATGACCTCCTGGGTCTCGGGGGTGAGCGCCTTGGATTTGCCCTTGGGCTGGACCAGCGGCTCGGGCGTGACGCGCGGCACCTTGTTGAGCGCGGCGGCGATGCCCTCGGTGAACTGGATCTCCATGCGCTGGGCGTCGCGGTCGCGGACATGGTCGATCACCAGGCTCGCCTCGTCATAGTTCAGCCCGAGCCCTTCCAGCGTGACGCGGCCGAAGCCGAGCGCGGATTCGAAGGTCTCGCGCATCTGGTAGTCGACATTGGCCTTCATCAGGTCGATGGCGTGGATGCGGTCATAGGCGCGCGCATGCAGGCGCACATTCGGGAACTCGGCCTTGGCCATCTCGACAATGCGCAGGGCCGCATCCTTGTTGTCGATGCAGACGCACAGGATGCGGGCCTTGCCCGTCCCCGCCGCGCGCAGCACGTCGAGCCGCGTGCCGTCGCCATAATAGATCTTGAAGCCGAATTTGGCGGCGGAACGGATGCGCTCGACATCGGAATCGATGATCGTGACGTCGACATGCTGCAGCAGCAGCGCCTGCGTCACGATCTGGCCGAAGCGCCCGAAACCGATGACGACGACGGAGGGCGCGTCCACCCCCTCGAAATCCTCGTCCATCGTCTCGGGCGTGACGCGCGAGAGCAGGATGCCGTCGATGAGCTTGGCGACGACCGGGCCGATCAGCATCGAGATCGCCGCCAGCGCCGTCGCGATCGCGCCCTGACGCTCGTCGAGCAGGCCGAGCGAGACGCCGAGCGGCAGCAGCACGAAGGCGAACTCGCCGGCGGGCGAGAGCAGGGCGCCCGCCCGCACGGCCTCCGTCATCGAGGAGCAGGAGGCGCGCAGGATCGAGGCTGCGACCGCGATCTTGAACAGCACCAGGAGCGGCGCGGCCAAAGCCAGCAGCAGCCAGTTGTCGAGCACGAGCTTCAAGTCGAGCGACATGCCGACCGCCATGAAGAACAGGCCGAGCAGCACGCCGCGGAACGGCTCGATATCGGCCTCGAGCTCGTGGCGAAAATGCGAATCGGCCAGCAGCACGCCGGCCAGGAACGCGCCCATCGCCATGGAGAGCCCGACATGCTCCATCAGCAGCGCAGCACCGAGCACGATGAAGAGGGCGGCTGCCGTCATCACCTCCTTGGCGCCGGTCTTGGCCAGGATGCGGAAGAACGGGTTCAGGACATAGCGCCCTGCCAGCACGATCACGGCGATGGCGAGGAAGGCGATGCCCAGACCCGCCAGGGCCTGGCCTGCGCCGCCGGGCTTGGCCTCGGTCGTCGTCGCCAGCAGCGGCAGGATCGCCAAAGCGGGCGCAATCGAGATGTCCTGGAACAGCAGGATCGAGAAGGTGCGCCGGCCATAGGGCTCGTTGCCGTCGCCGCGCTCCTCCAGCAATTGCAGCGCGATCGAGGTCGCCGACAGCGCCAGCGCCAGCCCGACCGCGACCGCCCCGCCGACGGACAGGCCGAACCACCAGGCCGCCGCGCCGATGACGCCGGCGCTCAGCGCCATCTGAGACAGGCCCGCGCCGAGAATGTCCTTGCGCATCGAATAGAGCCGCGACGGCTGCAGTTCGAGCCCGACCAGGAAGAGCAGCAGCACGACGCCGATCTCGGCTGTGCCGCGGATCGCGTCGGGATCCTTGATCACGGCCAGCACCGAGGGGCCGATGATGATGCCGGCCGCAAGATAGCCCAGCACTGCCGAAAGCCCGACCCGCCGGAACAGCGGCACGGCAATCACCGCGCCGGCGCAGAAGGTCAGGATCGGCGGCAGATAGCTGGTATGGGAAACATCGGCCATGAGGTGCTCTTCGCGGGCGGGAGGGGGCCTGCGCCCGCATGCGGAACCGGCCTGCCGACAATCTAAGGTCGCCCGCCTGTTTCTGCGAGGGGTTAGTGTCGGATCACGGCCTGGTTGCGTGCCGCCGCAGGAATGCGGTGGCGATCATATCGACCTCTCGCCACGAGGCCGCGATATGCGTCGCGCCGGCCGCGCGCAGCGCTTCGTCATGGCCCGTCCGGATATGCGAGGCCGCGCAAAGGCCGATGCTGTCCATTCCGGCAGCAGCGGCGGCCTTGATGCCTCCGGTGCTGTCCTCGATCACGAGGCAGGATTTGGGGTCTGCGCCGAGCTTGCCGGCGGCGAGCAGGAAAATGTCGGGATGCGGCTTGCCGCGCGCGACCATCTCGGCGCTGAAGACGTTCTGACCGAATTGGGATTCAAGTCCGAGCACGTCGAGGCAGAGCGTCAGGCGCTCGATCGAGCTCGACGAGGCGATACAGCGTGGAATCGCGTCGAATCGTGCGATGAAGGCGCTCGCGCCTTCGACCTCCCTGAGGTCCGAGCGAAATCTGGCGAGCGTCGCAGCCTTCAGCGCGTCGGAAAAATCGGGTGGCAGCTCGGCGCCAAGATCACCCTCGATCGCGATCAGGACATCGCTCCATCTACGGCCGCAATAGCGGGTGAGGGCGTCGTCCAGCGTGGTCGGGCGACCGAGCGCGCTGACCGCCTCGGCGAGAACCAGATTCGCGAGGGACTCGCTGTCCGCCACCACGCCGTCGAAATCGAAAATCAGGGCCGCCATGTTGCTCTCGGTTGGAAAGATCTGTCTGAACGCCGCGTGTCGTCGTCACGCGGCCGCATGGCTTAGATCAGGCTCTGTGACCTCCGTATGTCGGCCCCGCCGATGTTGCTCGGTCTTCTTTCCTGACATGCCACGGTCACGCCGGCGGCCCCAATCAACTGGCCGATGGCGATCCGGCGAGGGCCGTGCGTTCTCGATCATGTTTATCGCAATGCCGAGTCAGCGCCTGATGCCGGTCAGGCGGCGGCCGGCGCGTTCTGGCGGAATGGCGCCAGCTGAGCCTCCAGCGCGCGGGTGAAGGCCGGGCGATTGAGGCAGCGCGCGCGATAGGCTTCGAGCGTGGGGAAGCGCGCGAGGATGTCGTCGGGCACATCGCGCAGCACTGTCGCCATGATGAGGTCGCCGGCCGTGAAGCGCCCGTCGAGATAGTCCTTGCCTGCGAGCCAGTTGCTCAGGGCCTGCAGGCGCATGACCACCATCTCGACGATCTGCGGGCGGCGCTCGATCGTCCAGGCCTCGCCCTTGTGGAAGATGTCGGTGCTGGCGAGCCCGGCGACATGCGGCTCGATCGAGTTCAGGGCCGCCAGGACCCAGGTCGTCACACGGGCGCGGCCAGCCTCGTCCTCGGGCGCCAGCGCCGCCGATTTCCGCGACAAGTAGAGCACGATCGCGCCCGATTCGAACATCTCGACGCCGCCGTCGCGATAGGCCGGCACCTGGCCGAAGGGCTGCCAGGCGCGATAATCCTCGGAGGTCTGGTCGTCGCGGCCGATCAGCGTCGCCTCATAGGGGATGCCGGCTTCTTCCAGCGCCCAGCGCACGCGCAGGTCGCGGACATGGCCCTGCGCGAAGGGCGGAACCCAGCGGAAGGCGGAGACATGGGGCGTGGAGACATGGGTCGTCATGGCGTTCTCTCCTGGTTGTGCGAACTGGCGGTCATGCCCGGCCAAGTCATGCCGGCGAAGTCATGCCCGGCCAACTGGCCAGGAGGGTGAGACCGTGTCGCGTTTGTGCAGGGTCCGGAGCGTCGAGCGTCGCCTCCAGAGCCTCGTGCATGGCAAGCCAGACCGGCAGCGCGGCTGCGAGCCGCTCATGGCCGGCCGGCGTCAGGGCCGCGCGGCGAGCCCGGCGGTCCCTGGTATCGGCGCGGATCGTCGCAAGCCCGTCGCGCATCAGCGGCTTCAGGGCGGCGGTCAGGGTCGTGCGGTCGGCGCCGAGCACGCTGGCAATCTGGCTGATCGAGGCCGCGATCGGGCGGTTGAGCGCCATCAGCAGCGAGAATTGCTCATTGGTCAGGCCGTATGGGCGCAACGCCTCGTCGAAGTGCCGCGCCAGAACGCGTGCCGCGCGCTGCGCGTGCAGGCACAGGCAACGGTCGCGGACCATCAGGGTCGTCTCGAACGGGATTATGGCGGTAGGCATGCAATGAAAGTAAGTTGATATCAACATATATGTCAATAAGCCGCACCTGCTGCGATGGCTGCCCAGCTATGCGGCCGCCGATGCGCGGTTTCCTTGACATCGCCCCTTTCACCCCGAAAGAAGACGCTCATTCTCTGGAACGATATCCGCGCGTGAAACCGCCGCTCGACATCCTGCTCTGTGCTCCCCGCGGCTTCTGCGCCGGGGTTGTGCGCGCCATCGACGCGGTCGAGAAGGCGCTGATCCTGCATGGCGCGCCGGTCTATGTCCGCCATGAGATCGTGCACAACAAATACGTCGTCGAATCGCTGAAGCGGAAGGGCGCGGTCTTCGTCTCCGAATTGTCGCAGGTGCCCGATGCGACGCGGCCGGTGATCTTCTCCGCCCATGGTGTGGCGAAATCGGTTCCCGCCGAAGCCGGCGAGCGCAATCTCTTCGCCATCGACGCGACCTGTCCGCTGGTCACCAAGGTGCATCGCGAGGCGGAGGTGCATCACAAGCGCGGCCGCCACATCCTGCTCGTCGGCCATGCCGGTCATCCCGAGGTGATCGGCACCATGGGGCAATTGCCGCCAGGCGCGATCACCTTGATCGAGACGCTCGACGATGTCGCCGCGCTCGAGCCGCCGGTCGGCCAGCCACTCGCCTATGTCACGCAGACGACGCTCTCGGTGGATGACACCCGCGAGATCGTCGCCGCCCTGCAGACGCGCTTTCCCGATCTGATCGCGCCGCATAAGGAAGACATCTGCTACGCCACGACCAACCGCCAGGAGGCGGTCAAGCGCGTTGCGCCGCAGGTCGATGCGCTGATCGTCGTCGGCTCGCCCAATTCCTCGAATTCGCAGCGCCTGCGCGAGGTCGCCGAGCGTGCCGGCTGCCCGGCGGCGCGGCTCGTCCTGCGCACCGACGAGATCGACTGGTCGGTCTTCGGCGATATCCGCAGCCTCGGCATCACGGCCGGCGCGAGTGCGCCGGAGGTGCTGGTCGAGGAGATCATCGACGCTTTCGCGCAGCGTTACGAAGTGCGCGTCGAGACGGTCTCGACGGCCGATGAGAACGTGTTCTTCCCGCTGCCGCGCGAATTGCGCGGCGAAGCGGCGCCGACTGCGGCCGAGTGAGCGCGACTAGGAGAGAGCGAGCTTTTGGCCGTCTATACCGAAGTACCTGATGATGAACTGGCCGCCTTCGTGGCGCGCTACGGCATTGGCGATCTGCTGGCCGTCAAGGGCATCGCCGAGGGCGTCTCCAACTCGAATTTCCTGCTGCACACGACGCAGGCCTTCTTCATCCTGACGCTCTATGAGGAGCGGGTGGATGCAGGCGATCTGCCTTTCTTCATCGGCCTGATGGAGCATCTGGCCAGGCGCGGCCTGATCTGCCCGCTCCCTGTCAAGGACCGGGATGGGCAGGCAGTCGGCCAGCTTGCGGGCCGCCCAGCCGCGATCGTCACCTTCCTCGACGGCATTTCGGTGCGCCGCCCCAATGCGACGCATTGTGCCGAGGTCGGGCGCGGGCTCGCCTTGCTGCACCAGGCCGGCGCGGATTTCGGCATGGAGCGGGTGAATTCGCTGGCGGTGCCGGGCTGGCGGCCTCTCGCCGAGCAGGCTGGCGCCGCGGCCGACACGGTCTCACCGGGGCTCGGGCGGCGCGTGATGGCCGAGATCGAGGCGCATGAGCGCTCCTGGCCGCAGGATCTGCCGCGCGGCGTCATCCATGCCGATCTCTTCCCCAACAATGTCTTCTTCATCAAGGACAGGCTCTCGGGGCTGATCGATTTCTATTTCGCCTGCACCGACGCCTTCGCCTACGATCTCGCCATCTGCCTGAACTCCTGGTGCTTCGAGGCGGACGCCTCCTTCAACCTGACCAAGGGCCAGGCGCTGCTGGCCGGCTATGAGAGCGTCCGGCCGCTGACGCCGGCCGAGGTCGCGGCGCTGCCGCAGCTCTGCCGCGGCTCGGCGCTGCGCTTCCTGGTGACGCGGCTGGTCGACTGGCTGAACGTGCCGCCCGGCGCCCTGGTGAAGCCGCTCGATCCGCTCGAATATGATCGCAAGCTCGCCTTCCACCAGCGCGTGACGGATGCACGGGATTATGGATTGAGGCGATGAGCGACGTGGTCGAAGTTTGGACGGACGGGGCCTGCTCGGGCAATCCCGGTCCCGGCGCGCTTGGGGCTTGCCCCATTCGCGCAAAAGAAAATCGCCGGGGCCTGCCATGAGCGAAATCGTCGAAGTCTGGACGGACGGGGCCTGCTCGGGCGATCTCGGGCCCGGCGCGCTTGGGGCTTGCCCCATTCGCGCAAAAGAAAATCGCCGGGGCCTGCCATGAGCGAAATCGTCGAAGTCTGGACGGACGGGGCCTGCTCGGGCAATCCCGGTCCCGGCGGTTGGGGCGCGATCCTCTCCTTCAAGGGCACGCAAAAGGAGCTGTCGGGCGGCGAGGCCATGACCACCAACAACCGCATGGAGCTGATGGGCGCGATCTCTGCCCTGGAGACGCTGACGCGGCCCTGCACCGTGGCGCTGCACACCGACAGCCAGTATCTGCGCCAGGGCATCACCGCCTGGATCCATGGCTGGAAGAAGAACGGCTGGAAGACCGCCGACAGGAAGCCGGTCAAGAACGAGGAGCTCTGGAAGCGACTCGACGCTGCGCTCGGCCGCCACAAGATCGAGTGGAAATGGGTCAAGGGCCATGCCGGCAACGAGATGAACGAGCGCGCCGATGCGCTCGCGCGCACCGGCATGGCGCCGTTCAAGCCGGGGCGTTGAGGTGAGCCGGCGCGCCCTTGCCGCCTATGGCTTCGTCACGGCCGGGCATTTGCTCTCGGATAGCGGCCAGACCGTCTCCTCCGGAGCGATCGTCCGGACGATCTCGAAATAATCCCAGGGTCCCTTCGAATCCGCCGGCTTCTTGACGCGGGCAAGGTACATCTCGCGCAGGACACGGCCATCAGTGCGGATCGTCGCGCCCTTGGTGAAGGCGTCGTTGATCGGCATGGCTTTCATCGCGGCGGCGACCTTGTCCGGATCGTCGGTGCCCGCCTCCTTGATCGCCTTGAGGTAGTGCAGCACGGAGCCGTAGACCCCGGCATGGAGCATCGAGGGCATCATGCCCGTGCGCTCCATGAACTGCTTCGACCAGGCGCGCGAGGCCTCGTCCCGATCCCAATAGGAGGCGGTGGTCAGATAGGTGCCCTGGGTCGCCTTCAGTCCGAGGCTGTGGACGTCCTGCAGGAAGAAGATCAAGGCCGCCAGGCTCTGCCCCTGTTCCGTCAGCCCGAATTCGCCGGCCTGCTTGATCGCGTTGATGGTGTCGTTGCCGGCATTGGCGATGCCGATCACCTTCGCGCCCGAGCTCTGCGCCCGCAGCAGGAAGGATGAGAAGTCGGCGTTGTTCAGGGGATGACGCACGGAGCCTACGACCTTGCCGCCATTGGCCTCCACCACATCGGTCGCGTCCTTCTGGAGCTGGTGGCCGAAGGCGTAGTCGGAGGCCAGCATGAACCAGGAGTTGCCGCCGGCCTTCACCACTGCCGCGGCCGTGCCATGCGACACCGCATAGGTGTCGTAGGTCCAGTGGAAGCCGTAAGGCGAGCATTGCTCGTTGGTCAGCGCCGTCGTGCCGGCGCCGGAATACATCACGATCTTCTTCTTTTCGCGGGCGAGCGACTGGATGGCCAGCGCCACGGCCGAATTGGGCACGTCGGCGATCGCATCGACCTTGTCGATGTCGAACCACTGGCGCGCGATCGTCGTGCCGAGATCGGCCTTGTGCTGATGGTCGGCGGCGACGATCTGGATCGGCTTGCCGAGCACCGTGCCGCCGAACTCCTTCACGGCGAGTTCGGCCGCCACGACCGAACCCTTGCCGGTGATGTCGGCGGTGACGCCGGCCATGTCGGTGAGCACGCCGATCTTGACGACGTCGTCGCTGACCTGTGCCTGTGCGGTGCCCAGGCCGGTCAGCGCCAGCAGCGCCCCGACCAGAAAAGTCGTCCTCATGATGTTTCTCTCCCGGTCTTTACGGCCGCTTGCCGCGGCGTCTCGATTGAATGCGGTTTTCAGAGGCCGCGGCTGCGCAGCCAGCCGATCAGCCGGTCGGCGACGACGTCGCTGTTGTCCTCGATCATCGGCATATGGCCGTTGCCGGTGATGCCTTCATCCGGCAGCCAGACGAATTCGGCGCCGAGATAGCGGGCCGTCGCCTCGTCCATGGCGCGCGGATGGCGCGGGTCGTGCTCGCCGGTCACGATCAGGATCGGGGTGCGTGCAAGCGCGGCCGGGTCGGCGATCCGCAGGCCGCGCCCGCCGATATTGAAGCGCTCGTTGAAGAGTCGGGCGCTCTCGGGAACGATCGAGAGCCGATATTGCGCGAAGGCTTCGTGCGGGAAGCGCGGCGCATTGGCCCAGAAGCTGCGCATGAACGCATCATCGACCCTGACGGGGCGATCCTCCGGCAGCATCACCGGGCAGCCAAGGCTGACATCGTGGCTCAGCCGGGCGATGGCTACGGGATCATCGGGCAGAACCGGCAGGATATTGGCCGGCGCGCCTGGCGCGACGCCGATGATGGCGGCAACCGCATGCGGCGCGCGCTCCGCTATCCACCAGCCCATCGGCCCGCTGGCGGAGTGGACGAGCAGGATGGCCGGGCCGACCCTGTCGAGGAGCGCCAACAGTGCCTCGGCGATGTCGCGGGTCGGCAGCCGCGCGAGGTCCTCGCAGGCCGGCGAGCGCCCATGGCCGGGCCAATCGACGGCGAAGGCGTCATGGCCGGCCGCCGCGAAACGAGCGGCCCAACCCTCACGGCCGTCGGGCGTTGCGAGATAGCATTGCCCGGTATGGCATCCGCCATGGACCATGACGACCGGCAGGCGAGGGGCAGACGTCGTGGCCGGGACATGGTCGACATAGATCGGATGCGCCGGCGTGCCGCTGAAGAAGGCGCGGCTGTATGAGGCCGTCGATGCTACGGCGCGGAAGCCGGCGGGAGCCGTGACGTTCATGCGATCCTCCCCGGGAGATCGCTACGAGGCGATGTCCTCTCATTGCCGGGGATGGTAGGACTGCCGCGCCATGACAGCAACAAAAAAGTCTCATATGAGACCGATATCGGAATCTGATGACGCGGGCGACGGCGAGGATGGGCTGCGGGCCATCCTCAACGGCACGGATATCCCGACCGCCTACAAGATCGGCTACATCCTGAACTTCTACCGCGAGCCGTCATTCCGCCGGATCGAGGCGGAGTTCGGGCTGACGCGACCGGAGATCGTCATCCTGCTCGCCCTGCATTTCCGCGACGGGATCACGGCGGCCGAGTTCTGCGAGTTCTCCGGCCATCTCAAGGCGGGCGTCAGCCGGGCCGTCATCGCCTTGGAGAAGAAGGAGCTGATCCGCCGGCAGGCCGATAGCGCCGACAGCCGCCGCCAGCGCCTGTTCATCACCGATGCCGGCCGCGCGCTCTACCAGCGTTATGCGCCCGCTTTGCGCAGCCGCGAGGCGGCCATGCTCGCCTGTCTGTCCCCGTCGGAGCGCGAGCAGTTCGACCGTTTGCTCGACAAGCTCGCGGCGCATGTGCCGCATTGGGGCTCGCTTTCGGAGCTGTAGGGAGCAAGCGTGCTCGGCCGCCACAAGAGCGAGTGGAAATGGGTCAAGGGTTATGCCGGCAACGAGATGAACGAGCGCGCCGACGCGCTCGCCCGTGCCGGCATGGCGCCGTTCAAGCCGGGTCGGTAGGGCGCACGGGCATGGCGCCGCCCCTTCCCAGCTCGGACCAGGTTGTGAGAGGATCGTCGGCCTGAACGGTTCATGTCCACGGAGTCTCGCGATGCCCAAAGCCTATTGGCTCAGTTCCTATCGCTCGGTCAGCAATCCCGACGCGCTCGCGGCCTATGCCAAGCTGGCTGGCCCGGCCATCACCGCCGGCGGTGGCCGATTCCTGGCGCGCGGCTTGCCGGCACAGGTCTACGAGGCTGGGCTCCAGCAGCGCACTGTGCTCATCGAGTTCGACAGCGTTGCGCAGGCGCAGGCGACGCATGACAGCCCGGCCTATCAGGAAGCCCTGGCCGCGCTCGCCGGCGGAGCGGAGCGCGATCTCCGCATCGTCGAGGGCGTGTAGAGCACGCTGATTTTCCACGGAAACAGACCGTCATTCCCGACAAGCGGCGAAGCCGCGCCGCTCCGGAATCCATCGTAGAGCGCCGGAGCCCTCCGATGGATCCCGGGGTAAGCCCGGGATGACGGCGATGGCTGAGCCTCAGCGCCAGCCAAGAGCCGGCGCGACATGCTTCAGGATCATCTCGATGACATGGGCGTTATAGGCGACGCCGAGCTGGTTGGGCACCGTCAGCAGCAGGGTGTCCGCCTCGGTGATCGCCTCGTCCTGCGCCAGCTCCTGGATCAGCTTGTCCGGTTCGGCCGCATAACTGCGACCGAAGATCGCGCGGGTGTTGTCGTCGATGAAGCCGACCTGGTCATCGCCCTGGTTGCCGCCGCCGAAATAGGTGCGGTCGCGGTCGTCCACCAGCGCGAAGATGCTGCGGCTGACCGAGACGCGCGGCTCGCGCGCATGTCCGGCCTCCTTCCAGGCCTCGCGATAGGCGCGGATCTGCTTCGCCTGCTGGATGTGGAAGGGCTCGCCGCTCTCGTCGTTCTTGAGCGTCGAACTCTGCAGGTTCATGCCGAGCTTGGCGGCCCAGATTGCCGTGGCGTTGGAGCCGGCGCCCCACCAGATGCGCTCGCGCAGGCCCTCCGAATAGGGTTCGAGCCGCAGCAGCCCAGGCGGGTTGGGAAACATCGGCCGGGGGTTGGGCTTGGCGAAACCCTGACCGCGCAACAGATCGAGGAAGACCTCGGCATGGCGGCGGCCCATATCGGCGTCGCTCTGGCCCTCTGCCGGCTCATAGCCGAAATAGCGCCAGCCATCGATCACCTGCTCCGGCGAGCCGCGGCTGATGCCGAGTTGCAGGCGCCCGCCGGCGATAAGATCGGCCGAACCGGCATCCTCCGCCATATAGAGCGGGTTCTCGTAGCGCATATCGATGACGCCGGTGCCGATTTCGATGCGGCTGGTTCTGGCGCCGACGGCGGCAAGCAGCGGGAAGGGCGAGGCGAGCTGGCGCGCGAAATGGTGCACGCGAAAATAGGCGCCGTCCGCGCCCAGCTCTTCGGCCGCGACCGCGAGATCGATCGATTGCAGCAGCGTATCGCCCGCCGAGCGTGTCTGGGATTGCGGCGAGGGCGTCCAATGCCCGAACGAGAGGAAACCGATCTTCTTCATGGCTCGACGCCTGTCGCTGCCCGCGAACGCCGCTGCGTTCCGCGGAAAGAGGGATGTCCGAGCGGCTGGCGCGGGCGCCGTGCCGTCTGACGGATGTGCCCCTCATATAGTGGGCCGTAGCAGTGCTATGGTTGCATGCACGCACACGCCCCCATGCGCCGGCGCAGTCTTGGCCGGAACGGCGACAGGCCGTGCGGAGTTCGTCAGCTCAGTGCCTGCCGATAGACGATGAAGCCGGATTTGTCCGCGACCTTGTCGTAGAGCTCTTGCGCCTGCAGGTTCGTCTCATGGGTCTGCCAATAGACCCGGAAGGCGCCCTTCACCTGGGCCATCTCGCGCACGGCCTCGATCAGCTTGCGCCCGACGCCGCTGCCGCGCGCCTCGGCCACGGTGAAGAGGTCCTGCAGGTAGCAGATGTCCTTCGCGCTCCAGGTCGTGCGGTGCATCACCCAGTGGACGATGCCGAGCGCCCGGCCGTCGCGCTCGGCGATGAAGCCGCCCATCGGCTCAGCGCCGCCGGTGAGGCGGGCGAAGGTCAGCTCGTAGAGCTCCGGCGACAGGGCGCTCTTGTAGAAGGTCAGATAGCCTTGCCAGAGCGGCTCCCAGGCGGCGCGGTCGCTCGCGACGAGCGGACGGATGATGACGTCTGACATGGCTGTGCCCCCAAGATAGGCACCAAGGCTAGCGCGCTCCCCGGGAGCTGTCTCATGACAAGGCGAGATCGCATCGATCACCGCGGCATGGGCATTGAAGCCGCTCGTGCCACGATGGTGGAGAAGTCTCGCTTGCCTCCTCCCCTGGCGGGAGAAGGTGGCGCGCAGCGCCGGATGAGGGGGCGCCGTGCCCTGTCAGGTTGGCGTTGTGTTCGGCTAGGCGGAGAACTCACAGCGCCCCCTCATCCGTCTCGGCTTCGCCGGTCCACCTTCCCCCAGCCGTCTCGGGCTTGCCCGAGATGGGCAACCCAAAGTGTCAAAGTCGGCAACAGCCGACTTTGATTGGGGGGGAAGGGGAGCGCGTTCACCGAAAAGGCGCGGGGACCACAATCCCTCCGTCAGGCCATAGTCAGGAACGCCGCCAGGGTTGTCGTCAACCACCAGGTCGCCAATGACCTCGCCGAGGCGGTTACGCAATTGGCAATCCGTTTTTGCAAAATAGTAAGCATTGGGGGCCGAAATCGAACTGTGAAGCTCATCTTGCCACCAGCCGTTGCGAGTCCCGCGGCCTTGCGAGAGCAAGCGCGTCTCGACGCGCTTGCATCATATGACGTGCTGGACACTCCGCCGGAGGAGGCTTTCGACAGGCTGACACGCCTGGCGAGGCGCGTCTTCAATGTCCCGATGTCTACCGTCACCTTCATTGACGGCCACCGGCAATGGTTCAAGTCGCAACAGGGCATGACGGCGTGCGAGACCGATCGAGAGCCGGCATTCTGCAATATTGCGATCCAACTGCCGGACGCGTTGATCGTACCCGATGCGACAATCGACGAGCGGTTTTCGGACAATCCATTCGTGCGGGGCGAGCCCTATATCCGGTTTTATGCAGGCGTTCAGCTACGCTCACTGGGCGGTCATGCGATCGGGACGCTTTGCACGATAGACACCCGCCCGCGCAGCTTCAGCGTCGATGACAGCGCGACATTGGCGGAGCTGGGCGGCATCGCTACCGATCTGCTCGAGCTGCGTCGGCAGGTTTCTCTGGCGAAGCCGGGCGGTCGCCCGCGATCGGGCGACGCTCACCATGTCATGAAGGCGGGTCGCCTGGTTTTCAACAGAGGCAAAACCTCTCTCAGATGCACCGTTCGGTCGCTATCGCCGGCCGGTGCGGCGGTTGATGTCATGTCGACGGCGGGCGTCCCGGATCGGGTTGCTCTCCTGATCGATGCCGACGCGACCTCAAGGCTTTGCGACATTGCTGCGAAAGCCGAACAGCGTCTCGAATTGTTGTTCGAGAGTTGACGACAGGGGCCTACGCCTCACTCCTGCCCCTCTCACTGATCTCGGGCCTGCCCGAGATCAGCACTCAAAGTGTCGAAGTCGTGTAACCCCGATTTCGATGCAGAAGAGGGGCCCCCGCGCCCTTCGCCGGAATCCGGCGCATGAAAAAGCCCGCGGCGTTGGGCGTCGCGGGCTCGTATCTGCGCAGCCGGTTGCCGCTCAGAGCTGCGTCAGCAGGTTCTCGGCGCCGGAGATGTCGGCCTTGCCCGGGCCTTCCTCGATGTTGAGCGCGGTTACGACGCCGTCCTCGACGATCATCGAATAGCGCTGCGAGCGGGTGCCGAGACCGAAGCCCGAGCCGTCGAGCGAGAGGCCGATTTCCTTGGCGAAGTCGCCATTGCCGTCGGAGAGGAACTCGATCACGCCCGCGCCGCCGGTCGCCTTCGACCAGGCGTCCATGACGAAGACGTCGTTGACGCCTGTGACCATGATCGCATCGACGCCCTTGGCCTTGATGTCGGCGGCGTTGTTGAGATAGCCCGGCAGATGGTTCTTGTGGCAGGTCGGCGTGAAGGCGCCGGGAACGGCGAAGAGCACGACCTTCTTGCCCTTGAACAGATCGTCGGTCGTCTTGGCGGCGGGGCCGTCCGCGGTCATCACCCGGAACGTCGCCTGGGGAAGCTTGTCACCTACCTTGATGGTCATCGCGCCTGTTCTCCGTGAAGCCTGCGGCTTGCGCCGCGAGGTTCACGAATTAGGGCTTGGCGGCGGGGATGTCGAGTTCCAGCCGCGTCTCGACCGCATTCGGCGAGCCGCGCAATGTGACGATGAACGGTGTCGGCCCCGACGCGCCCTTGGGCCTGTCCTTGAGCCTGACCTTGGCGAGGATGGTTCCGTCGGCCTGCGGGAACAGCATGGCCTTGCCGAAGGACCACATGCCGGGCCCCTCGACGAAGACATCCTCGACCTTGCCGTCGGGCGGGGTGCGCAGCACGAATTTGAGACCTGGCACGGGCGAGGTTTCATCCAGCCGCGCCTCGGCGATCGACAGCATGTCCTTGTGCTCGCCGAGCTTGGCGCGCACCGGGACACGCGCCTCGAACTGCTCCAGCCGCGGCGACGTCACGGATGTGACGCCGGGCTCCAGCCAAAGCCGGGCCTCGCCCTTGGTGGGAATGCAGATCTTCTCGCAGACGGCATAGTCGAGCTTGAGCACCAGCATGACGGGCTTGGCCGGGTCGACCGGCTGCACCGAGACCGGGATGACGACCTCGCCGACATAGCCCAGCGAATAGCCTGCGCCGTCAGGGAAGCGTTCGGGCGCCGGCCAGCGCACGTCGAGGCCGCCGACATTGTCCGAGCCGCTCCAGTCGAACACCGGCGGCACGCCGAAATCGCCGGGGCTGCGCCAATAGGTCTTGTAGCCAGAGGCCAGCGCGATCTCGATGCCGACGCGCTGTTTGCCCGAAGCTGCGGTCGCGCCCGCGATCAGGCGCAGCGACGCATTGTCGCCCTTCGACCATGACGACATCACCGCCTCCTGCGCGAGGGCAGGGGCGCTCAGCGCCGAAGCGGCGATCGCGAGCAAGGTCAAAACGAGTTTCACGATGCTGACTTATGTGTTCCGGCGCGAAATAGCGAATTCAGTCCACTCATTTTCGGAAACGATTGCGTGAAGCGCATGGGTCCAGTGGATGAAGCATGATTGGGGCGCAATCGCGATGTCCGATTTTCGTGCGCGTCCCCTGGTTCCCAGCGCGGGGGAAAGTGATCTAGCATGGAGCCATGAAGATTGGTTCAAATCAGCGCGTCAGCGGCCGCAGCTATCTCGACGGGCAATGCTTGATCGCGATGCCCGGTATGACCGACGCGCGTTTCAGTCGCAGCGTCATCTATGTCTGCGCCCATTCCGAGGATGGGGCGATGGGGATCATCGTCAACAAGCCGGCCGCCGACACCAAGTTCCCCGATCTCCTGGTCCAGCTCGACGTCATCCCCTCCGAGGAACTGATCCGCCTGCCAAGCCAGGCCGAGCGCATGCAGGTGCTGCGCGGTGGGCCGGTCGAGACCAAACGCGGCTTCGTGCTCCACACCGCTGATTTCTTCCTGGAATCGGCGACGCTGCCGATCGATGACGGCATCTGCCTGACGGCGACGCTCGACATCCTGCGCGCCATCGCCATCGGCAGCGGGCCGGAGAATGCCATCCTTGCGCTGGGCTATGCCGGTTGGGCCGCAGGCCAGCTCGAGAGCGAGATCCAGTCGAATGGCTGGCTGCATTGCGCGGCTGACCCGGAGCTGCTCTTCGACGACGGCATCGAAACGAAATATCACCGCGCCCTGGGCAAGATAGGGATCGACCCGGCCTTCCTGTCGAGCCAAGCCGGGCACGCCTGAGCCTCTCCGTCATTCTCGGGCGAAGCCCTCGGGTGCGATCTTCGATCGGCCCAAGGATAAACTCCGCGCAGACCCGAGAATCTCTGGCAAGAGATGCTCGGGTCGAGCCCGAGCATGACGCACTTGCCTCTACGCCGCCTCAGACGAGCTCGCGGCCGCCGCCCCGACCAGGCGCCTCGCCTCGGCCGCGCTCATCGGCTGGCCGAAGATATAGCCTTGCGCATATTGGCAGCCGAGCTGGTAGAGCTCGATCGCGTCGGACTCGCTCTCCGCGCCCTCCGCGACCACGTCCATGTGCAGGTCTGCGGCGAGCTGGACGATCGAGCGCAGGATCACCGGCGGCTTGCCGTTGCCCATCTGGCGCACGAAACTCTGGTCGACCTTGATCGTGTCGAAGGGGAAGCGCTGCAGATAGGACAGCGAGGAGTAGCCCGTGCCGAAATCGTCCAGCGACAGCCCCGCGCCGAGATCGCGGATGCGGCTGAGCATCTGGGCCGCATATTCCGGGTTCTCCATCACCAGGCTCTCGGTGATTTCGAGCTTGAGGGTGCCGGGCAGCACGCGCCGGCGGCCGAGCACGGTCTTGACGTCGTGCAGCAGGTCGTGGCGCAGCAATTGCCGGCTGGAGACGTTGACGCTGGCGAAGATCGGCGGGTCGACTTCGAGCGCCGCCTGCCAGGCTTCCAGCTCGCGCGCCGTGCGGTCCATGACATAGACGCCGAGATCGACGATCAGCCCGGTTTCCTCGGCGATGGCGAGGAAGTCCTGCGGCATCAACCGCCCCTCGCGCGGGTGGTCCCAGCGCACCAGTGCCTCAAAACCGGCGATGGTGCGGTCTTCCAGCCGGACGATCGGCTGGTACATCACCTGGATCTCACCGCGCTCTATGGCGCGGCGCAGATCGCTTTCGAGCGCCAGCCGGTCGTTGCGGTCGGTCCGCATCGCCGGCACGAAGACCTCGATCTTGTTGCCGCCCTGGCGCTTGGCATGGGCCATGGCGAGCTCGGCGTTCTTCAGCGCATCGTCCTTGCGCGCCGCGGGCGCCGGGTCGAACAGAGCGAGCCCGATCGAGGGCGTCAGGAAGATCTCGCGCTCCGCAAAGGTCACCGGCGTCGAGACGGCGCGGCGCACCAGTTCGGCCAGCGCCAGGATGCGCTCGGGGTCGCGCTCCGAGACCAGGATCATCGCAAAGGTGTCGCCGCCGATGCGGGCGAGCGTGTCCTGCGCCCTGAGCAGCCGCCCGAGCCGGCGCGCCAGCGTCAGCAGGATCGAATCGCCGGCGGAGAAGCCGACGGATTCGTTGACCTGCTTGAACCGGTCGATATCGATCACGATCACGGTTGGGCGGATGTTCTCGTCGGCGCGGCAGAAGCCGAAGATCGCGCCCAGCCGGTCCTGAAACAGCTTGCGGTTGGGCAGGCCGGTGAGGTTGTCGTGGACCGCGTCGTGCAGCAGCCGCTCCTGCGCGGTGCGCTGCTCGGTGACATCAGACAGCGTGCCGATGACGCGGATGACCTCGCCGTCGGAGCCGATGACCGGCCGCGCCTTGAGGTTGAACCAGTGATAGGCGCCATTGGCCGAGCGCAGGCGGGAATCGAGGTTGAGCTTGCCGCGGCGCTGCTCCAGCACCGCGTCGAGCGTGACGCGATAACGATCGCGGTCGGCGACATGCATGTGTTCGAGCCAGCGCGCGGCCGAGCCTTCGAGCGAGCCGCGCGGCAGTCCAAGCAGCGACTCGATCTGCGGGGAGACGAAGATCTTGTCGGCGGTGACGTCCCAGTCGAAGACGAGGTCGCCGGCGCCCGAGAGCGCGAGCGCCCGCCGCTCCGTATCCGAGACCAGGCCTTGCGAGACCGCGCCGCCCGCAAAAGCATGCTGGATCACGGTGAAGCCGATCAGCAGCACGATCAGCACCAGGCCGCCCAACAAGGCAGGCGCGACCAAGTCGCGTTGGAACTGCCCGGTCACGGTGAAGCCGGCGGCGGTGACCCAGACCGCGAGCAGGAACCAGGTCGGGATCAGCATCACGGCGCGTTCATAGCCATGCGTCGCCAGATGCAGGATCAGGACGAAGCCGACCGCCGCGACCGCCGCGATCGAGATCCGCGCGATGCCTGACGCCATCGGTGCGTCGAACACGGCAAGCCCGAAGAGCCCGGCGAGGCCGAGGATCCAGACGATGGTGACGTGGCTGTAGCGCACATGCCAGCGCGCCAGATTGAGATAGGCGAAGAGGAAGACGAGCAGCGTCGCTGCCAGCACCACCTCCGCGCCGGCGCGATAGATCCGTTCGATCGCGGGAGTCAGCGGAAAGATGCGCTGGAAGAAGCCGAAGTCGAGCCCGGCATAGGCGAGCACGGCCCAGGCCAGCGCGGCAGCGGCCGGAAAGATCACCGCGCCCTTGACCACGAAGATGATGGTCAGGAACAGCGCCAGCAGGCCGGCGATGCCGATGATGATGCCCTTGTAGAGCGTCAGCCCGTTGGTCTTCTGGCGATAGGCCTCCTGCTCGTAGAGATAGAGCTGCGGCAGGTTCGGCGATTTCAGCTCGGCGACGAAGGTCACCGTCGTGCCGGGGTCGAGCGTGATCAGGAAGACGTCCGCATCCGGGCTTGCCTCGCGGTCGGGGGAGAGGCCCTGGCTCGCGGTCACGGCCTCGATGCGCCGGTCGCCGAGATCGGGCCAGATCACGCCCGAGCCGATCAGCCTGTGGAAGGGCGCGACCAAAAGCCGATCGATCTGCTCGTCGGAATCATTGGTCAGCGCGAAGACGATCCAGTCCGGCCTGGCACCGGATTCGCGCGCCCTGACCGCGATGCGGCGCACGATGCCGTCGGGGCCCGGCGCGGTCGAGATCTGGATGACGTCGCCGTCCGACTTGTTGCGCTCGACCACATTGGTCAGGTCGATCACCGGGGTATCGACGGGAACGCGCACGGCTTCGACGGCAAGCGCCGGGTTCGCCGTCTCGACGGCGAACCAGAGCGCGAGGCCGGCAAGCGCGAGGCCAATCCGGAGAAGTCGATCAGGAATGGACAAGCGCGGCTCGGAGCTGGGGCGGGAAGCGATCATTCGAATTCTAGTAACCAGTCGTATCGACGGCTCATGGCGAGGGCAAGGCGAGGAATTGGCCAGCCCACCGTCACTTTTCCATCGGCAGACGGTCGCTGGACAGGGCAGCATAGAGCAGATGATCGGCCCAGGAGCCGTTGATGCGTAGATAGGCCCGCGCCATGCCCTCGCTTTGAAAGCCGACCCGTTCCAGCAGGCGCTTCGACGGGGCGTTGTTGGGCAGGCAGGCGGCCTCGACGCGATGCAGTGCGAGATCCTGGAAGGCGAAGCGCAAGGCGCCGCGCACGGCCTCGGTCATGTAGCCCTTGCCGGCATGGCGCTCGCCCATCCAGTAGCCGAGCGTGCAGGCTTGGGCGACGCCGCGCCTGACGAGGCCGAGCGTCAGCCCGCCGAGCAGGGTTTCCGAGCGCGTGTCGAAGATGAAGAGCGAATAGGCCTCGTCGGTCGCGATCTCGCGGGCGGCACGCTTGACCCGCAGGCGGAAGGAAGTGCGCGTCAGATCGTCCTCGTTCCAGACCGGCTCCCATGGCGTCAGGAATTCGCGACTTTCCATGCGCAGCACGGCCCAGGCGGCGTAGTCGGTCGCGACCGGCGCGCGCAGCGCGAGGTTTTGCGTGCGGATCAGCGGGCGCGTCGGGGGATCCGTCGAGAAGCGGAAGAGCGCCATCGCGGTTCAGTCCGGCACGCGGGCTGCGTGGAGCAGGCGCTTGGCCGGCGGCAGGCCCTGCAGCGGTCCGACCGCCGCGATCGTCGGTTGGTGGCCGAGCAGCGAGCGCCCGGCGGCGCGGACGTCTGCCAGGGTCACCGCATCGAGCCGCGCGGCAAGCTCTTCGCGCGGGATGGCGCGGCCGAAGAGCAGGACCTGGCGCGCCATCTGCTCCAGCTTGCCGCCGGGGCTTTCGAGCGAGGCCAGAAGCCCGACCTTCATCTGCGCCCGGGCGCGCGCGACCTCGACCTCGCTGACATCCTCCGCCGCCTGGCGCAGGCAGGCGAGCGCGACATCGATCAATTCGCCGACATCCTCGGGCGCGGTGCCGGCGCTGATGCCGAACACGCCGCAATCCGAGAAGGGCCAGTGGAAGGCATCGACCGCATAGGCGAGGCCGCGCTGCTCGCGGACCTGCTGGAACAGCCGCGACGACAGCCCACCGCCGAGCACCGAGGAGAAGATCTGCAGCGGGTAATGCGCGCCATTGCTGAAGGGCTGGCCGGGAAAGCCGAGGACGAGATGGACCTGCTCTTCGTCGCTCTTGATTCGGGCCTCGCCGCCGCGATAGTGGCCCGCCTCGCGGGGGGCGGCGGTGGCGGGGCCCGGGAGCAGGGCGGAGAGATGCTTTTCCGCCAGAGCGACGAGTTCGCCATGGTCGACAGCGCCCGACGCCGCCAGCACCATATTGCCGGCATGATAGTGCCGCGCCAGATAGGCGCGGATCGCATCGGGCGTGAAGCCCTTGACCGTCTTGGCCGTGCCCAGGATCGGCCGGCCGAGCGGCTGGTCGGGAAAGGCCGCCTGCAGGAAGCGATCATAGACGAGGTCGTCGGGCGTATCCTGGACGGCGCTGATCTCCTGCAGGATCACGCCCTTCTCGCGCTTGAGCTCTTCGGCGGTCAGCGCCGGCGCGGTCAGGATGTCGGAGAGGATATCGACGGCGAGCGGCAGGTCGGAGCCGAGCACGCGGGCGGTGTAGCAGGTGTATTCGACTGATGTCGCGGCGTTGAGATCACCACCGACGCTCTCGATCTCCTCGGCGATCTCGAGCGCATTGCGCCGCGCCGTGCCCTTGAAGGCCATGTGCTCGAGCAGATGGGCGAGGCCGTGCTCATGGGGCAATTCGTCGCGCGAGCCCGCGCCGATCCAGATGCCGAGCGAGACGGTCACGGCATGGTCCATATGCTGCGAGACGATGCGCAAGCCCGAGGGCAACGTCGTCAGCCCGACATCGGGGTCATGCGCGCCATGGCCGTTGCCGGTCGGCGCCGCGATGTCGGCTGTCTCGGCCGGGCCGGTCGCGCTCATGCCGCCGCTCCCCTGACCGCGCGCGCATTCTGCCGGACGAAATCCTCGATGCGGGCGAGATCGTTCGGCAGCAAGGTGAAGCGCTCCTGGCGCTCCATCAGATCGGCAAGATGGGCCGGCAAAGCAGGCGAGACGCCGCTCGCCGCCTTCACCGCCACGGGGAATTTCGCGGGATGGGCCGTGCCGAGCACGATCATCGGCGTGGCCGGATCGGCCTGGAGGCCGCGACGCGCCGCGCCGACGCCTACCGCCGTATGCGGATCGAGCAGATAGCCCGCCTCGCGCCAGGTCCGGTCGATCTCGGCAGCGGTCTGCGCCTCGTCGACTGCGGTGGCGTCGAACTCGTTGCGGATCTTGGCCAGAGGGCCGGCTGCGATCTCGAAACGGCCGGATTGCTGCAGCGATTGCATCAATCGGCGCACGGCTGCGCCGTCGCGGTCATGCGCCTCGAACAGCAGGCGCTCGAAATTCGACGAGATCTGGATATCCATCGAGGGCGAGGTCGTCGCGGCGACGCCGCGCATCTCGTAGACGCCGCTCGCCAACGTCCGCGCCAGGATGTCGTTGCTGTTGGTACCGATCAGCAATCGCTCGATCGGCAGCCCCATGCGCTTGGCGACGAAGCCGGCGAGCACATCGCCGAAATTGCCGGTCGGCACGGCGAAGGAGACCTTGCGCGCCGGTCCGCCGAGCGCCACCGCCGAGGTGAAGTAGTACACGCTCTGCGCGGCGACCCGGGCCCAATTGATCGAGTTGACGCCCGACAGGCCGATCTCGTCGCGGAAGGCGTGGTGGTTGAACATCGCCTTCAGCAGATTTTGGCAATCGTCGAAGGTGCCGTCGACTGCGATGGCATGGACATTGGGCGCATCGACCGTGGTCATCTGCCGGCGCTGCACATCCGAAACCCGCCCCTGCGGGTAGAGGATGAAGACATCGACGCGGGCAAGGCCCTTGAAGGCGTCGATCGCCGCCCCGCCAGTGTCGCCCGAGGTCGCGCCGACGATGGTGGCGCGCTCACCGCGCAAGGCCAGGACATGGTCCATCAATCGCCCGAGCAACTGCATCGCCACGTCCTTGAAGGCGAGCGTCGGGCCGTGGAAGAGTTCGAGCACGAAGAGATTGTCGGCCAGCTGCGTCAGCGGGCAGACGGCCGGATGCCGGAAGCCGGCATAGGCCGCCGCGATCATCTCGCCCAGCGCCTTGGTCTCGATGTCGCCATCGGTCAGCGCACCGAGCACGCGTTCGGCGACCTGCGTATAGGATTTTCCGGCAAAGCCCGCGATCTCGCTCTGTGGCAGGACAGGCCAGGATTTCGGTACGTAAAGCCCGCCATCGCGGGCAAGCCCGGCGAGCAGGGCGTCGGAGAAGGAGAGCGCGGGCGCTTCCCCGCGAGTGGACTCGTGCAGCACGGTGTTGGGTCTCGGTGATCCTGGCTGATGCTATAGGCTGCTCTGCCGGTTTCGGCAAAACCGGATGCGCATCACGGCCAAACCTGGCTGTGCATCAGGGCACTGCGTCGCCGGCCTTGTGCGCCTGCAGGATCTTGCGCGCCTGCAAGACGAAGGCCGCGAACACCCCCAGCAGCGTCAGCGCCAGCCCGAACCAGGTCAGCGCATATTGCAGGTGGTTGTCGGGAATCCGGGCGATCAATTCCTTGGGGTCGACCCCGGCGGGCGGGGTCAGGCCGTCGCCCTGGCGCTCGGCCTCGAGATAGAAGGATGGACCGCCGCTCAAGCCGAGCGAGGCCGCGATGGCCACGGGATCGCGCGTATAGAACTCGCGCTGGGCCGGCAGGTCGTTGGGCGTGAAGGAGTTGCGCGCCTCGGCTGCACGCAGGAAGCCGGTGATGGTAGCCGGGCCCGTGGCGGGCTTGATCTCGCCGAGCCTGTTCTCGGGCACGAAGCCGCGATTGATCAGGATCGTGCCGCCATCCGCCAGCCGGAAGCCCTGGAAGACCCAGCGGCCGAAGCCGGAGAGCTGGCGCGTGCCCGGCCCGCCCGAGGCGATCGTGGTGCGCACGCTGGCGAAGGGGCCGTCGATGAAGCTTCCATTGGCCGCGACGCGCGTCAGGTCGAGCTTTGCAGGATCGAGCGCGGCCCATGTCGTGGCAGCAGGCATGGCGGCGGGGGCGCCGGCAGCCTGCGCCTCCAGCCGCGCGATAAAGTCGTGCTTCTCGGTCATGCGTTCGAGCTGCCAGGCTCCAAGCGCGCAAAGCACCAGCGTGCCGATGACCGTCAGGATCGCCGGAGCGAGAAAGCTGGGGCGGCGCCGGGCGGGGAGGGCCACGCCGCTCATTTCTCCAGCCTGCCCTGTTCCGCCTTGTTGACATATTGCAGGGCGACCGCGAGCCCCTTCATCGGGCGCAGCAGGGCCAGGCAGACGATCACGGCGAGCGGCAGCCAGATCACCATATGCAGCCAGATCGGCGGCTCATAGGCGATCTCGACATAGAGCGCCGCGCCCAGCACGGCGAAACCCGCGATGAGCATGATGAAGACGGCAGGCCCGTCGGCCGAATCGGCGAAGGCGAAGTCGAGCCCGCAGGCGGCGCAGCGCGGGCGCACCTTGAGGAAGCCGTCGAACAATTTGCCTTCGCCGCAGCGCGGGCAGCGGCCGGCGAGGCCCGTCGAATAGGGCGAGGGCAGAGTATGGTGTTCGTCGGCCATGGCGGCCTCCATCAAAGCATGATGCCGAAAGGCGGGAGCCGGGTTTTCGGAAAAGGGGATCACGCGGCTTCAAAGCACAAAGGCGGCCTTGCGGCCGCCTTTGCCATATCAGTGCTTGCGGCTGTTCGTCAGTGCGCTGCCGCGGCGACGCCCGAACCCGCGCCCCAGACATAGATCGAGGCGAACAGGAACAGCCAGACCACGTCGACGAAATGCCAGTACCAGGCGGCGAATTCGAAGCCGAGATGCTGGTCGGGTTTGAAATGGCCGAGATAGGCCCGGTAGAGGCAGACGGCGAGGAAGATCGTGCCGATGATCACATGCGCGCCGTGGAAGCCGGTCGCCATGAAGAAGGTCGCGCCATAGACGTTGCCGCTGAAGGCGAAGGCCGCGTGCGAATACTCATAGGCCTGGCAGAGCGTGAACAGGATGCCGAGGATCACGGTGAGCCAGAGGCCCTGCTTCAGCCCCTTGCGGTCGCCCTCGATCAAAGCGTGATGCGCCCAGGTCACGGTGGTGCCCGAGGTCAGCAGGATCAGCGTGTTGAGCAGCGGCAGATGCCAGGGGTCGAAGGTCTGGATGCCCTTGGGCGGCCAGACGCCGCCGGTGAACTCCTGGCGGGTGAAGTTGATCGCCTCGTAGCTGAACAGGCTGGCGTCGAAATAGGCCCAGAACCAGGCGACGAAGAACATCACCTCGGAAGCGATGAACATGATCATGCCGTAGCGATGGTGCATCTGCACCACCTTGGTGTGGTAGCCGTCCTTCTCCGCCTCGCGGATCACGTCCATCCACCAGGCGAGCATGGTGTAGAGCACGCCGAGCAGGCCGATGCCGAAGACCATCGGGCCGAGCTTCATGCCGCCCAGCAGCATGGCCTTCATCCACATCACGGCGCCGATCGCCATCACCGTCGCGCTGGTCGCGCCGACGAGCGGCCACGGGCTCGGGTCGACGAGATGGTAGTCGTGGTTCTTGGTATGGGCCCCGGCCATGTATCAGTCTCCGCGTCCGACTTTATCTGCGCAGCGCTTCGGCTTCGCTCGTATTAGGTTCGACTAGTTACAGGTTTGAATCGACTAGTTACAGGTTTGATTTGGCCGCGTCACCCTTGCCCTCGGCGACGGGCTGGCCCGCCTTCGACTGGAAATAGGTGTAGGACAAGGTCATCGAATTGACGCCGTCGAGGTCGCGATTTCCGGCGATCTCCGGGTCGATGTAGAAAACCACCGGCGCCTCCAGGCTCTCGCCCGGCTGCAGCGTGTGCTCGGTGAAGCAGAAGCACTGGATCTTGACGAAATAGGCGGCGCCCTTCTCGGGCGCGATGTTGAAGGTCGCGATCCCGGTCGAGGTGCGGCTGGAGCGGTTGGTGATCTTGTAGAACACCGTCTGCGTCTGGCCGACGCGCAAGCTGATCTCAGGGCTCTCGGGCGTGAAGGCCCAGCCCAGCCCGGGCGCGACATTGGCGTCGAAGCGCACGGCCATGGTGCGGTCGAGGATCACGCCCGCGCCGGCCGTGCCGACCATCGGCGTGCCGCCGAAGCCCGTCGCCTTGCAGAACATGTCGTAGAGCGGCACCGAGGCGAAGGCCAAGCCGGTCATGCCCATGGCGACGCCGGCGCAGATCAGCGCGGTGCGCCGCAGGTTCGCGGGCTGTCCGCGAGGCGCAGGGGCGGGCGCCATCACAGCGGCCTGTTCATGATCGCGGGGCCGGTCTTCACCAGCGTCACCACGAAGAAGAATACGACGAGGCCGGCGAGCACGAGCGCCAGCGCCACCGAGCGACGCTTGCGGCGCGCCAGATCCTCTGGCGTGAAAGCCGGCGCTATCGGGCGCTTGGGAGCCTCGCTCATCCGATCACCTTGGGCAGGGCCCACATCAGGCCGAGGCTGTTCTCGGCGAGCAACACGGCAAACAGCAGGAAGAGATAGAGGATCGAGAAGGCGAACAGCGCGTAACAGGCCTTGCTTGCGGCCTCGCCCTGCGTCGTGCGCAGCACGCGCACCGCAAGGCCGATCATGGCCAGGCCCGTGATCACGGAGACGACGAGATAGATCAGCCCGCCGAAGCCCATCAGCGCGGGCAGCACGGCGACGGGCGCCATCACCAGCGAATAGGCCATGATCTGGCGGCGCGTCGCGGCGGCGCCGGCGACATTGGGCAGCATCGGGATGCCGGCGCGGGCGTAGTCCTCGGACTTCACCAGAGCGAGCGCCCAGAAATGCGGCGGCGTCCACAGGAAGATGATCGCGAACAGCACCAGCGAGTGCATGCCGAAATCGCCGGTCACCACCGCCTCGCCGATCATCGGGGGGAAGGCGCCGGCCGCACCGCCGATGACGATGTTCTGCGGCGTCCAGCGCTTCAGCCACATCGAATAGATCACGGCGTAGAAGAAGATCGTGAAGGCGAGCATGCTGGCCGCCAGCAGGTTGGCGACGAGGCCGAGCACGAGCACGGAGCCGACCGACAGCGTCAGGCCGAAGGCCAGCGCCTCCGAGGGCAGGATGCGGCCGGCCGGAATCGGGCGCTTGGCGGTGCGCGTCATCAGCTTGTCGATGTCGGCGTCGTACCACATGTTGAGGCAGCCCGAGGCGCCGGCTCCGACGGCGATCGCCAGCAGGCCGGCGAGGCCGAGCACCGGATGCACGGAGCCCGGCGCCGTCGCCATGCCGGCGAGCGCGGTGACCACGACGAGCAGCATCACGCGCGGCTTCAACAGCTCGAAGAAGTCGCGCGCCTCTCCCGTGGAGGTCAGCGCGCCGCCTTCGGTGCGAGGATCGATCCTGTCGAACACAGCGGCCATCGGATTCAGGTCAATTCACTTGTTGCGGCGCCCCTGGAGAGCGCGATGGGCTTTCGGAAGCGAGCCTTGGCGAAAGAAGCTTTGGCCGCCCGTCTCCGGAACGCCTCGGCAGGCGCTCGGGAGAGGGGCGGCGGCGGGCCTGGGAAGGCCCGCCGCCTGTTGGATCAGTGGTCCGAGCCGGTGATGCGCGGCAGGGTCTCGAACTGGTGGAAGGGCGGCGGCGAGGGCAGCGTCCATTCCAGAGTGGTGGCGCCTTCGCCCCAGGGATTGTCCCCGGCGAGGACCTTCTTCGAGAAGGCGTTGTAGACGCCGTAGAAGAAGATCAGCAGGCCGGCGGCGAAGATGTAGGAGCCGATCGACGAGATGAGGTGCCAGTGCCAGAAGGCGTCGGGATAGTCGGCATAGTGACGCGGCATGCCGGCCAGGCCGAGGAAGTGCTGCGGGAAGAACAGCACGTTGGCGCCGATGAAGGCGACGTAGAAGTGCAGCCTGCCGATCCAGTCCGGGATGACATAGCCGCTCATCTTCGGGAACCAGTAGTAGAAGCCCGCGAAGATGCCGAACACGGCGCCCAGCGACAGCACGTAGTGGAAATGCGCCACGACGTAATAGGTCGCGTGCAGCGAGCGGTCGACGCCGGCATTGGCCAGCACGACGCCGGTGACGCCGCCGACGGTGAACAGGAAGATGAAGCCGTTCGCCCATAGCATCGGCGCGGTGAAGCGGATCGAGCCGCCCCACATCGTCGCGATCCAGGAGAAGATCTTCACGCCCGTCGGCACCGCGATCACCATCGTCGCGAAGACGAAATAGCGCTGCGTGTTGAGCGAGAGGCCGGCGGTGTACATGTGGTGCGCCCACACGATGAAGCCGACGACGCCGATCGCGACCATGGCGTAGGCCATGCCGAGATAGCCGAAGATCGGCTTCTTCGAGAAGGTCGAGATGATGTGGCTGACGATGCCGAAGGCCGGCAGGATCATGATGTAGACTTCGGGGTGGCCGAAGAACCAGAACAGGTGCTGGTAGAGGATCGGGTCGCCGCCGCCGGCCGGGTCATAGAAGGTCGTGCCGAAATTGCGGTCGGTCAGCAGCATGGTGATGGCGCCGGCGAGCACCGGCAGCGCCAGCAGCAGCAGGAAAGCGGTGACCAGCACCGACCAGGCGAAGAGCGGCATCTTGTGCAGCGTCATGCCCGGAGCGCGCATGTTCAGGATGGTGGTGATGAAGTTGATCGCGCCCAGGATCGAGGCCGCGCCGGCGAGGTGGAGCGCCAGGATGCCGAAATCGACGGAGGGGCCGGGATGGCCGGCCGAGGAGAAGGGCGGATAGATCGTCCAGCCGGTGCCGACGCCATGGGCGCCGGGAGCGCCTTCCACGAACATCGAGATGATCAGCAGCACGAAGCCGGCGACCGTCAGCCAGAACGAGATGTTGTTCATGCGCGGGAAGGCCATGTCCGGCGCGCCGATCATCAAGGGCACGAACCAGTTGCCGAAGCCGCCGATGACGGCGGGCATGACCATGAAGAAGATCATGATCAGGCCGTGGCCGGTGACGAAGACGTTGTAGCTCTGGCCGTTGGCGAAGATCTGGAGGCCCGGCTGCTGCAGCTCGATGCGCATCATGATCGACAGGAAGCCGCCGACGAGGCCCGCCATGATCGAGAAGCACAGATAGAGCGTGCCGATGTCCTTGTGGTTGGTGGACAACAGCCAGCGGCGCCACCCGGTCGGGTGGTGCTCGTGGCCGGCATCGTCATGTCCGTGGCCATGGGCGTCGTGAGCCGCAGTTGCCATGGGGTGGTCTCCTTATGCGAATCGGGTTCGCTACAGTCGGTCGATCAAGTTGCGCCGCAGCAATCGCCGGGCGGCAAACGGTTCGTAAAACGGTGCCTATTGGCCGGCGGCGGCGACCTTGTTGGTCGCGTCGTCGGCATTGGCGAACTTCTTCTTCGAATCGGCGAGCCAGGCGGCGTATTTCTCGGCGCTGACGACCCGGAAGGCGATCGGCATGTAGGAATGGTTCTGCCCGCAGATGAACGAGCACTGGCCGTAATAGATGCCCTCGCGGTCGGCCTTGAACCAGGTTTCGTTCAGGCGGCCGGGGATGGCGTCGATCTTGATGCCGAAGGACGGCACCGTGAACTTGTGGATCACGTCGGCGCCGGTGACCTGGATGCGCACGATCTTGCCGACCGGGACCACGGCCTCGTTGTCGACGGCGAGCAGGCGCGGGGCCTCGGCGGCGGCGATCTTGTTGCTGCTGATCGCCTCGGCGCGCTGCTTCTCGTCCAGCATCAGCGAGTCGAAGCCGAAGGCGCCGCCATCCTGCGGGTACTCATAGGACCAGTACCACTGCTTGCCGGTGACCTTCACGGTGAGGTCGGCCTGCGGAATCTCGAGCTGCAGCTTGAGCAGGCGGAAGGACGGGATCGCGATGACGACCAGGACCAGGACCGGAATCACCGTCCAGGCGACTTCGAGCAGCGCGTGATGCGTCGTCTTCGAGGGAACCGGGTTCGCCTTCTCGTTGAAGCGCCAGGCGACATAGACCAGGAGCCCCAGCACGAAGATCGAGATGATGAAGATGATGACGTTCAGCCAGTTGTGGAACCAGTGAATGTATTCCGAGACCTCGGTCGCCGGCCCCTGCAGGTTCATCTGCCAGTCGCTGGGCATCCCGGTGCCGGCCAGGGCGGCGTCGGGGAGAAGCGCCGTCGCGCCGGCCGCAAGGGCCATGGCGGCCACGGTTGCAAGGGTCCTGCTCAGAAATCGCATCGGTCCGACCTAGCTCCTCATCATGCCCGCTTCGGAACGCCCTGATCGAAAGGCGTCCGTGCGACAAGGTTACGACCCAGCGGCCCACCCTGCACTTCGGCATTGCGATAAATCAAAGATCACGCTTGCGCCAGTGGGGCAATGCGGGCCTTCCACGCATGCCGTGCGGCATAATCGCGCGAGGTCGTATGTCGCGGCGGGCCCGGCTTTGGGCTCTCGCCTTGACAGGACAGGGCCTGCATGGTCCCAACACGGGCATGATTTGGCGAGGGCGGCGCGCCCCGGGGCGCTGACCGGCTTTTCGCCTGAATTCGGCTGCTTTATTCGTCACGCCCGGCGGCGTGCGCCGGTTTGGAGGTTAGGCAGGGATGGGCAAGATGATCGGACGCGTCCTCGCGACCGCGCTGGCCGCCTGCAGCGTCAGCGGCGCTGCGCTGGCGCAGGGCGCGGTCAAGTCGACGCATGGCGACTGGCAGATGCGCTGCGAGGTGCCGCCCGGCGCCAAGGCCGAGCAATGCGCGCTCGTGCAGAATGTCGCGGCCGAGGACCGACCGAACCTGACGCTGCTCGTCATCGTGCTCAAGACGGCGGATCAGAAGAGCCGGCTGTTGCGCGTGGTCGCGCCGCTCGGCGTGCTCCTGCCCTCGGGGCTGGGCTTGAAGATCGACGACAAGGATATCGGTCGGGCCGGCTTCGTGCGCTGCCTGACCACCGGCTGCGTCGCCGAGGTGGTGATGGACGATGCGCTGCTCGGCCAGCTCAAGACCGGCAAAAGCGCCACATTCATCGTGTTCCAGACACCGGAGGAGGGCGTGGGCATCCCCGTCTCGCTTTCCGGATTCGGCCCCGGCGTGGAGACCTTGCCGTGATTGACGCGACATTCCGCCGGCCGCACTGGCTGATTCTTCCTGTTTTGTGTGTCGGCCTCGCCGGCTGCGGCTCGTCGGGCTCCTCCTCGGGAGAACCGAGTGCGTTCCAGAAATTCAGCAATGTCGTGATGTTCCAGTCTACGACCGTGCCGCCGGCGCCGCCGAAGACGCAGGGCGAGGTCCAGAAGGAGCGTCAGGACGAGGAGGAGTCGCTGGTCTGCCCGGAGGTGATCATTGCCGATGGCGGCGCCGCGATGCGCGCCCAGTCGGGCCCTGACAGCGGCAGCCTGCGCCATCAAATTTCGATTCTGAATGTTGCGCGCGAATGCACGGCGACGGGCAATGGCGGCTACAATCTCAAGGTTGGCGTCGAGGGCCGGGTGCTGCTCGGCCCGGCCGGTGCACCGGGCAGCTATTTCGCGACCCTGGTGACCACGGTCACGCGCGGCACGACCTCGGTGGCACGCCGCTCGGCCCGCGTTGGCGGCACGATCGCCAGCGGCCAGGGCGGCGTCGATTTCTCCTATGTCGAGCAGGGCATCGTGGTTCCGCCCGGCCGCGGCGATGTCGAGATCACCGTCGACCTCTCACCGGCCGGCGCCGCGACCGCCGCCCACAGGCGGCGTCGATAAAAGCGTTTTCGAGCGACCTGAGTACGGTTCGCGTGAAGAAGCGCGTCAAAACAAAAGGCTAGAGCAATTTTCGATCCAGCCGGACCGGATACCGCTCTAGCACTGCGCGGAAAATCGCGGCGCTTGCCGCGAAACAAGGCAGTCGCCCGATTGACTCAAGGGCTGCCTCCAGTATGTCTGCGTTCAGCCGCACATCCCCGCGGGAGAGACCGGGTTCGGACTTGTCCGGATTCGGCGCCGAAGGCGCAACCGCCCCGGAAACGCTCAGGCAAAAGGACCGCTGGGGAGTTGGCGCTCTGGAAAGTGGCGGAAGCGATTCCGCCCACCGACGGGTGTAACCTGTCCGGCTGACGACGCCGGAATGGGGAAATCTCTCAGGTTCCGAGACAGAGGGGGCGCGCTCCGGACAGTTCCGTCCGGGGCTTGCGCTTGACTCTGGAAGGGGCCCTCCATGGCTGCCGAAGCCGATACCGCGATTGCTCATGCATCGCCCGAGACCCCATCGCTCAAGACTGCGCTCCATTCCCGCCATGTCGCGCTCGGCGCCCGCATGGTGCCTTTCGCCGGCTACGACATGCCGGTGCAGTACCCGAGCGGCATCCTGACCGAGCATAACTGGACGCGCGAGAAGGCCGGGCTCTTCGACGTCTCGCATATGGGCCAGGCCTTCCTGGTCGGTCCCGATCACGAGACCACGGCGCGCGCGCTGGAAGCCCTGATTCCCGCCGACATCCTCAACCTCGCCCCAGGCAAGCAGCGTTATTCGCAGCTCCTGAACGACGAGGGTGGTATCCTCGACGATCTGATGGTGACGCGCTCGCTCGACCCCGATGAGGACGGCGCGCTCTATCTCGTCGTCAACGCCGCCTGCAAGACCGAGGACTACGCCCATATCGAGGCGCGGCTGCCGGCCAATGTGAAGCTGATCCGGGCCGAGCATCGCGGCCTGATCGCGATCCAGGGACCGGCCGCCGCCGAGGCGCTGGCCGTGCTCGCGCCCGAGGCCGCCGAGATGGGCTTCATGACCTCGCGCAGCATGAAGGTCGCCAGCATCAAGGCCAATCTCAGCCGCTCCGGCTATACCGGCGAGGATGGCTACGAGATCTCGGCTGCCGCGAACAAGATCGGCGAGATCTGGGACACGCTGCTGCTCGACGCCCGCGTCAAGCCGATCGGGCTCGGCGCACGTGATTCGCTGAGGCTGGAGGCGGGCCTGTGCCTCTACGGTCATGACATCGACACCACGACTTCGCCGGTCGAGGGCGCGCTGACCTGGTCGATCCAGAAGCGTCGGCGCGAGGAGGGCGGCTTTCCCGGCGCTGCCCGCATCCAGCGCGAATTCGCTGAGGGGCCCGTGCGCGTCCGCGTTGGCCTGCTGCCGGAAGGCCGCGCTCCGGCTCGCGAGGGTGCCGAGATCGCCACGCCCGAGGGCGAGATCGTCGGCAAGGTCACCTCTGGCGGCTTCGGCCCGACCCTGAACGCGCCCTGCGCCATGGGCTATGTCGCCAAGGCGCATTCCGCTCCCGGCACGCGGCTTGATCTGATCGTGCGCGGCAAGCCGCTGCCGGCGGTCGTCGCCGCGATGCCCTTCGTGCCCAACCGCTACAAGCGCTGATCCCCATTCCCTTTCCAGGAGACAAGACCATGGCCGAGACCCGCTACACCAAGGACCACGAATATATCCGCATCGAGGGTGACACCGGCACGGTCGGCATCAGCGACTACGCCCAGGCGCAGCTTGGCGACGTCGTCTTCGTTGAATTGCCTGCCATCGGCAAGGCCGTGACCAAGGGCGGCGAAGCGGCCGTGGTCGAGAGCGTCAAGGCGGCGTCCGAGGTCTATGCGCCAGTCTCCGGCGAGGTCGTCGCCGTCAACAGCGAGCTCGAGGCCTCGCCCGGCACGGTCAATGAGGATCCGGCCGGCAAGGGCTGGTTCGTCAAGCTCAAGCTCAGCGACGCTGCCGAGCTCGAGGGTTTGATGAGCGAGGCCGAGTACCAGGATTACGTCAAGACGCTTTGAACGGGGGCATCCCGCACGCGCTGCGGCACGAAAGTGCTGCTGCGCAGATGCGGGATCGCTCTCCGGATAAGGCGCCTTCTCGTCATACGATCCCGTGTCTGTGCAACAGCACTTTCGTGCCGCAGCGTGCACGGGATGACACCCAACTCACCACGGAAGCACCCCATGCGCTACCTCCCCCTCACCGACACCGACCGGCTCGACATGCTGGCCCGCATCGGCGTTCCCGATGTCGATGCGCTGTTCAGCGACGTACCGGCCGGCAAGCTCCTGACCGCGCCGCTCGATCTGCCCCGCGCCAAGGGCGAGCTCGAGGTCGAGCGCATCATGGGGCGCATCGCGGCCAAGAGCATCGCTGCCTCCTCCGTGGCCTTCTTCGTCGGGGCCGGGGCCTATAAGCATCATGTCCCGGCGACGGTGGACCATCTGATCCAGCGCTCGGAATTCCTGACCAGCTACACGCCCTATCAGCCCGAGATCGCGCAGGGCACGCTGCAATATCTCTTCGAGTTCCAGACCCAGGTCGCGGCGCTCACCGGCATGGAGGTCGCCAACGCCTCGATGTATGACGGTTCGACCGGCACCGGCGAAGCCGTGCTGATGGCCCACCGCGTCACCAAGCGCCGCAAGGCCGTGCTGTCGGGCGGCCTGCACCCGCACTACGCTGCGGTGGTGAAGACGCTCTCCGAGATGGCGAGCGACGAGGTCGTGGCGCTGAAGCCCGATGTCGCGGCCAATGAGGACATCCTCGCCCAGATCGACGACGAGACCTCCTGCGTCGTCGTGCAATCGCCCGACGTCTTCGGCAATCTGCGCGACCTCGCCCCGATCGCCGCGAAGGCGCAGGCCCATGGCGCCTTGCTGATCGCGGTCGTCACCGAAGTGGTTTCGCTCGGCGCGATTACCTCGCCTGGCGAGATGGGGGCCGACATCGTCGTCGGCGAAGGCCAGTCGATCGGCAACGCATTGAATTTCGGCGGCCCCTATGTCGGGCTCTTCGCCGCCAAGTCGAAATATGTCCGCCAGATGCCGGGCAGGCTCTGCGGCGAGACGGTGGACGCAGACGGCCAGCGCGGCTTCGTGCTGACGCTCTCGACCCGCGAGCAGCATATCCGCCGGGACAAGGCGACCTCGAACATCTGCACCAATTCCGGCCTCTGCGTGCTCGCCTTCACCATCCACATGACGCTGCTCGGCCAGGCCGGGCTGTCGCGGCTGGCTGAGGTCAACCACGCCAACGCGGTCAAGCTCGCCGACATGCTGGGCGGGGTGAAGGGCGTCACCGTGCTCAACGAGAGCTTCTTCAACGAGTTCACCGTGAAGCTCTCCAAGCCCGCCGCCGAGGTGGTCGAGGCGCTGGCCGAAAAGGGCGTGCTCGCCGGCGTGCCGGTCTCGCGGCTGTTGCCCGGCGCTGGGCTCGATGACCTGCTGATCGTGGCGAACACCGAAGTGAATACGGATGATGATCGTGACGCCTTCGTCGCGCGGCTGCGCGAGGTTCTCTGAGGTTTACGAAGTTCCCGGACGTTTAACGGAAGGAACGGCTCTCATGTCCCTGCACGCCATCATCGCCCGCCGCCAGCGTGCGCTCATCGCCTCGTGGGTGCGCAGCCCGCTCGTGCAGGTGCAGGTCGAAGCGCCCAGCGCCCTGCCGGGGCTGGTGTTCATCTCGGATGCCGGTGAGGCCGGCATGGCTGGCGGAGTCGGCCGGCGCGACGAACGCAATGTCGCTATGGTGACCAGGCCCGGCGATCCCGATACGCAGGCGAGTTGCTGGGTCGCGGCGCGTTATTCCGGCTATCGCTCTGCCTATCTGGCGTTCATTCGCGAAGCCTATGGCGTCAGGGCGACATCCGCTGAGCTGGCCGGTTTCGACATCGACCATCTGCTCAACCGCGCCAGAAGCCCGCAGGATTCGAGCTTCATCCGCATCGAGGCGATTCCGGCGGCCGCCAATCAGGATTGGGGCCGGCTGTTCGAGAAGGCCGCCTCGGATCCGCGCTTCTATGCCAACCAGGCGCGCGAGCGGCGCACCATGAGTTGGGTGATCTGCGCCAAGCTCGCCGGCCAGACGCCGCCGAACGGTCCCGGCGATCAGGCCGGGATCAATCGCCTCATACAGTATTTCGTTTCGATCGGGCTCGACGCGGCGGAAGCGCGCGACGGCCTCAACTCGATGCTCTCATTCGCCTACAAGTTTCGCTGATCGGACATAAACACCATGCTCAATCGTCAGGGACGTCCCACCCAGGCCGGCGAGGCTGCCAGCGAGCAGCACGCCACCTTCACCGGCAACAAGGCTCTGCAGCAGATCGAGCCGCTGATCTTCGAGATCGGCCATCACGAGACGACGGGCGTCGATATCGATGCGCCCGCGCCGTTCAAGTCGCGCCTGGGTAAGCATGCGCGCAAGGACGGCATCGGCCTGCCCGGTCTCTCCGAGCCCGAGGCGATGCGCCATTATGTCCGCCTCAGCCAGAAGAACTACGGCATCGACACCGGGCTCTTCCCGCTCGGCTCCTGCACGATGAAGCACAATGCCCGCCTGAACGAGAAGATGGCGCGGCTGCCGGGCTTCTCCGACGTGCACCCGCTCCAGCCGGTCTCGACCGTGCCCGGCGCGCTCGACGTCATGCTGCAGCTCTCGCATTACTTGATGACGCTGACCGGCATGCCGGCGGTGGCGCTGTCGCCGAAGGCCGGCGCGCATGGCGAGGCCTGCGGCATGATGGCGATCAAGGCCGCCATCGCCGCCAAGGGCGAGGGCGCGACCCGCAATGTCGTGCTCGTGCCGGAATCGGCGCATGGCACCAATCCGGCGACTGCGGCCCTGATCGGCTTCTCCGTGAAGTCGGTGCCGGCGCGTCCGGATGGCACTGTCGCGGTCGAGGACGTCAAGGCGCTGCTCGGGCCCGAGATCGCCGCGATCATGCTGACCAACCCCAACACCTGCGGCATCTTCGAGCCGCAGATCGTCGAGATCGCCGCCGCGATGCATGAGGCCGGCGCCTATTTCTACTGCGATGGCGCCAACTTCAACGCCATCGTCGGCAAGGCCAAGCCCGGCGATCTCGGCGTCGACGCCATGCACATCAACCTGCACAAGACCTTCTCGACGCCCCATGGCGGCGGCGGGCCGGGTGCGGGACCGGTCGTGCTGTCGGCGCGGCTCGCGCCTTTCGCGCCAGTGCCCTTCATCCATGTCGAGAACGGCGTGCCGCGCCTGATCGAGAACAAGGACGATGCGCCCGCCGGTAACCAGCCCTTCGGCCGCATGACCGCCTTCCACGGCCAGATGGGCATGTATGTCCGCGCGCTGGCTTACATGCTCAGCCACGGCTCTGACGGCATGAAGCAGGCCTCCGAGGACGCGGTGCTGAACGCCAACTACATCCGCGCCGGCCTGTCGGACCTGATGTCGCTGCCCTTCCCGGACCACCCCTCGATGCATGAGGCGCTGTTCGACGACGAATGGCTCAAGGGCACAGGCGTCTCGACGCTCGATTTCGCCAAGGCGATGATCGACGAGGGCTATCACCCGATGACGGTGTATTTCCCGCTCGTCGTGCATGGTGCGATGCTGATCGAACCGACCGAGTCGGAATCCAAGGCCTCGCTCGATCTCTTCATCGCGACGCTGCGTGACCTCGCCATGGCGGCGCAGGGCAACGACAAGGCGCGCTTCACGGCAGCGCCCCACCACGCCCCGATCCGCCGCCTCGACGAAACCCGCGCCGCGCGTCAGCCGGTGCTGAAATGGGTCAAGCCGCAGCCGATCGCCGAAGCGGCCGAGTAGCCCTCGCCATTGCGAGGAGTCTGGCGACGAAACAATCCAGGGGCCGCCGGCGAGCCCCTGGATTGTTTCGCTTTGTGCGCGATGGCGGCGTCGCCTGAAACGTTCCGATACGTAATTCTCTCCCCGGCCTTAAGGCTTCCTTGACCATATGCGAGGGAAGCTTCCGAGGTGCGCCTTCGGCGCATTGTGGGACACTTCGATGGCCGTGCGTTTCGTCAAGATTTCCGTCGCCGCTGCCTTCGCCCTTTTCCTGGGGGCGGCAGGCGCGCGCGCCGAGCAGCCGAGCTACGGCCCCAACACCTATGACCGCACGCTCGAGGCGCTGATCGCGCATGAGGACATCGCCAATCGCGGCGGCTGGCCCAAGGTGCCGGGCTCTGTTTCGAACCTGAAGCCCGACGCGCAAGGGCCCGACGTCACGGTCCTGAAGCAGCGATTGATGCTGAGCGGGGATCTGGCCCCCGAGGCTCTGCCGGGCGATGTCTATGACGTAGCCGTCGTCGCCGCCGTGAAGCGCTTCCAGCTTCGCCATGGCCTGTCGGATCTCGGCACGGTCGGCCGGCTGACGCTGAAGGCGATGAACGTGCCGGTCGAGGTGCGCCTGAACCAGCTGACCGCCACGCTGGAGCGCCTGAAGAGCAACGGCTTCACCTTCGCCGAGCGCTATGTCGTGGTCAACATTCCCGGCGCCAGCGTTGAGGCGGTCGAGAACGGCGTCGTCCAGCGCCGGCATCTCGCCGTGGTCGGGCGGCCAGACCGGCCCTCGCCGGTGCTGCAGGCCAACATCACCTCGGTGAACCTCAACCCCTACTGGACGGTGCCGACCTCGATCGTGAAGGCCGACATCATTCCCCATATGCGCAAGGAGCCCGACTTCGTCGCGAAATCGAACATGAAGCTGCTCGGCGCGGAAAACCGCGAGATCGATCCGGCCACCGTCAAATGGGCGAGCCTGACCTCGCCCTATTTCACGGTGCGGCAGGATTTCGGCCCCACCAATGCGCTTGGCCAGCTCAAGATCGACATGCCCAATAGCGAGGCGGTCTATATGCACGACACGCCGAAGAAGAGCCTGTTCCGCAACGATGTCCGCTTCAACTCGTCGGGCTGCGCCCGCATCGAGGGCGTGCGCGATCTCGCCGCCTGGCTGCTCGAGGGCACGGAGTGGACGCAGAGCGCGATCGAGGCCGAGATCGCCAAGAACGAGCGCAAGGACATCCGGCTGAAGAAGTCGGTTCCGGTCGCCTGGGTCTATCTCACCGGCTGGCAGAGCGGCGACGGTTTGACCCAGTTCCGCGAGGACATTTACGGCCTCGACACGCCACAAGGCATCGTCACCTCGACGATCCAGGCTCGTAAGCCCAAGCCCAAGGCGCCTCCCATGGTCCCTGTCCAGAAGCTTGAGGCCAAGCCCGCAGTGGCGGCACCTGTGAAGCCCGTGGCGGTGAAGCCGGCTCCCGCGAAGACGGCGACCGCCGTCAACTGAGGGGCTACAGCATCAGGCCGAACATCGTATTCGGACTGATGCTGTAGTGCTTCGACTATGCATCGGCTTGTCCCGAAAACCGGTTCCCACTTTTCGGGCCGATGCTCTATGGCGCGGCCAGGATCGCCATCACGGCGCTGATCGCCTGCTGGCGCGCCTCCGGATTCGTGCCGATCGTGACCCTACCGTCCGGGCGCTGCGAGAAGGCGGCGTTGCGTTCGCGCAGCGGCAGGTCAGGGTGGTCGAAATCATGATAGGCGCCGGCAAAGCCGGTGAAATGCGCGCCGCCGCGCTGCGCCAATTCCTGGCAGGGGGCGGCCGGCGTCCAGTCGTCGGCGAGCCCCTGCAGGATCGTGGTCGGCACCTTGGCGCTCCAGCCGCGCTTCAGGATCACGCGGCAGCCCGGATAGAAGGCGATGACCTTGCGAAACCCGCCAGCGCCGGCTGCAGCGGCATCGCCGGCGACGCGCAGCACCGTCGAGCCGCCATTCGACCAGCCGATCAGGCTGGGGCGCCCGGCCGCGGCGAAGGGCTGCTGCGCCAGCCAGTCGCTCGCGCCGAAGGCGTCCTTGGCGCGCCCAGTCGGGGTCAGAGCGCGGTCGCGATCATTGCAGAGCGAGGATAATCCGCGCGGGCGAAAACTGTCGGGCAGCAGCACGGCGTAACCGGCGGCATTGAGGCGCTGGCTCCAGTCGGTCTCGCGCGCATTCATCTTGCCGGAACGCGTCCAGAGGCCAGCGCAGCCATGCATGGCGACCACGGTTGGGAAGGGCCCTGCGCCCGCCGGCTTGGCGAGCCAGCCCGTTAGGAGAGTGCCGTCGCGCGAGGCGAAGCTGACCTGCTCCATCGCCAGGGCCGGGCTGCTGAGATCCAGGCTAGCGAGGCCAAGAAGGAGGGTGCTGGCGAGAACAGCGGTCCGAAGCAGCGGCGTCATGGAACGGGAGCCTCCTGAAGGCGCAAGGCGGGCGGACCAAAGAAAAACGCCGCGATCCCAAGGGATCGCGGCGTCGATTTGATGGTCGGCCGAGACGAACTCAGTTCAGCTTGGCCTTGACCTCTTGCAGGCCGGTCGAGAAGGCGGCTTCGCCGGCCTTCCCGGCCATCTGCCCGCGCAGGATGGCCTCGGCGGCGCGGGTGGCTGCCTCGGCGGCGGCGGCGCGAACCTCGGCCTCCGCCTGGATCTCGGCCTGAGCGATCTTGTCCTCCGCCGATTTGGTGCGGCGGGTGACGAACTCGTTCAGCTTGGTCTCGGCTTCGGAAGCGAGACGCTTGGCCTCGTCATTGGCCGCGGCGATGATGCTGGCGGCCTCCGCTTCGGCGGCCTTGCGCTTGGCTTCGTATTCGGCGAGCAGCTTTTCGGCTTCCTGCCGCAAGCGGCGGGCTTCGGCCAGTTCGCGGGCGACCATCTCGCCGCGCGAATCGAGCGCGGCCGTGATTTTCTTGTGCACGCCGAACTTGGCGAGCAAGCCCAGGAAGATGACGAAGGCGACGCCGACCCAGAAGGTATCCATCTGATCTCTCCTCAGCCCTGCGCCAGGGCCTGATCGACCGCGTCGGACGCCTCAGCCGTGCTGGGGGCCTGACCCGTCAATTTGGTCACGATCGCGACCGCGACTTCGCTGCCGAGGCCGCGGACATTGGACATCGCCTTCGATTTGGTGCTGGCGATGGCGGCTTCCGCCTTGTCGAGCTTGGCGGTGAGTTCGGCCTCGACCGAGCGGCGACGCTCGTCCGACGCCTTGGCGCCGGCGTCGCGGGAAGCCTGCGCGATCGATTGCGCGTTCTTGCGGGCTTCCGTCAGGGCCTTCTCATAGGCCTGGGAGGTTTCCTCGGCCTTCGCCTGCATCTCTGCAGCCTGGTCGAGATCGCGCGAGATCGTGTTCGCCCGCTCTTCCAGGATGGCGCCGACGCGCGGCAGGGCGACCCTCGACATCAGCCAGTAGAGGGCTCCAAACGAGATCGCCAGCCAGAAGAGCTGTCCGGCGAAGGTCTTGGCGTCGAAGGGCGGGAAGGAGGCCTTGGCGCCGTGCTCTGCCGCGGCCTGGGCCGCACCGGCCGCGAGCAGGGCAGCGGAAGCCACCAGTCCTCGTCCGAAGACAGTTGCAGAACGAAGCGGCATGGCAATGCCTTTCAGCCGGAAGAGCAGTGATGCCGGCACTCCGGCGCCGCGAGACGCGCCGGAGTTCGACAAGGCGACGTAAGATGCGTGCGTCAGAGCACGAACATCAGGACGAGCGCGACGACGAAGCAGAAGATGCCCAGACCTTCCGCAAGCGCCGCACCGATGAAGGCGCGACCGAACTGGCCGTCGGCGGCCGAAGGGTTGCGCAGCGCGCCCGAGAGGAAGTTGCCGAAAATGCTGCCGACGCCGATGGCGGCGAGGCCCATTCCGAGGCAGGCGAGGCCAGCGCCGAGATACTTGGCTGCAACAGGATCCATAGTCTTTCTCCGGTGTGAAAAGCTTGAGCGGGTGGGTGAACTCTCGCGATCTCGGCTCTGGGCTCAGTGGCCCGGATGCAGAGCATCGTTGAGATAGACGCAGGTCAGGATCGCGAAGACATAGGCCTGCAGGAAAGCGACGAGGAACTCGAGCGCGGTGAGCGCGATGGCGAGCAGCAGCGGCAGCGGCGCGATGACATAGCCGAGCACGCCGGCTCCTGTGGTCAGCGCGACGACGAAGCCGCCGAAGACCTTGAGCGCGATATGGCCGGCCAGCATGTTGCCGAACAGACGCAAGGAGAGCGAGATCGGCCGCGAGACGAAGGAGACCGCCTCGATCAGCACCATGAAGGGCAGGAGCCAGCCGGGAACGCCCGACGGCACGAACAGGCCGAAGAAATGGCTGCCATGCTTGACGATGCCGTAGACCAGCACGACGCCGATGACGAGGAAGGCGAAGGCGGCGGTGACGATGATATGGCTGGTGACGGTGAAGGAACTCGGGACCATGCCGAGCAGGTTCGCCGTCAACACGAACATGAAGAGCGAGAAGACGAAGGGGAAAAAGCGCATGCCGTCCTTGCCCATCACGCCTGTGACGGTCGAGGCGACGAATTCATAGGCGATCTCGGCGAGCGACTGCAGGCGGCCGGGCACGGTGGCGCGCTGGCTCGAGCCATAGATCATGACGAGCGAGACCACGCCCACGATCAGGACCATCAGCAGCGAGGAATTGGTGAACGACAGGTCGAGCCCGAAGGGGCGCAGGCCCACGATCGGATGGATCTCGAATTGGTGGATCGGATCGATTCCGCCGCCAGCCGCCATGTCTCAAGCCCCTCGTCGCGCAGCCAGTCTGGCTGCCTCTTCGGTTATTTCTTCGCCGCGTCGTCCTGAGACCCTGAGGTCGGACGCACGCCGAGCCGATAAGCGGAACGAAAACCGGCGATGGTGCCGAGCGCCAGGAAGGCGATCAGCAGGAACGGAGACGTTCCGAGCCACCGGTCTCCGAGGAACCCGAGAAGGGCGCCCGCGATGATGCCGCCTGCAAGATCGGTTGCTGCGCGAAACCCGGATGACATCGCGCCCGCAAGCGCCTTGTCCTTCCCAGCCGGACTTGCGCCCGGCTTTTCACTCTCCTCGGCCCGCCCGATGGCGGACTTCAAAGAGTCCAGTCTTGCGCGCAACTCCGTATCTGAGGCGCTTTTGTCAGGTTCCGACATGGCGATGATCCCTCCCTGATCGCGAAATGGCCACGATCCGGTGAAAAACCACTCTATCCCTGTCCAGACCCGCGCATCGAGCCGTCGTCAGCACGGCCTCCTTTATTGCCCGGTCCCCGCCCTGTCAAGGCAGGGCAAAGTGGCTTAAGGTATTGGAATATTTATAAATTCAGGCGAGATGCGACATTCTTGCCGCATTGCCGCGTCGATTGTGGCAATTTTTCAACCGGCCTCGCGGATGCGTTCGGCGGTCGCGAGGTCGACGGAGACCATCTGGCTGACGCCGCGCTCGGCCATGGTGACGCCGAAGAGCCGGTCCATCCGGGCCATGGTGATCGGGTTGTGGGTGATCAGGATGAAGCGCGTCTGCGTATGGCGTGCCATCTCGTCGAGCAGGTCGCAATAGCGCTCGACATTGGCGTCGTCGAGCGGCGCATCGACCTCGTCGAGCACGCAGATCGGCGAGGGGTTGGTCAGGAACACGGCGAAGATCAGCGCGGTCGCGGTCAGGGCCTGCTCGCCGCCGGAGAGCAGCGTCATCACTTGCGGCTTCTTGCCCGGCGGGCGGGCGAAGATTTCCAGCCCCGCCTCCAGCGGGTCCTCGGAATCGACCAGCTTCAGCTCGGCCGTGCCGCCGCCGAACAGCACGCTGAACAGGCGCTGGAACTGCTCGTTGACGATCTCGAAGGCGGCGAGCAGGCGCTCGCGCCCCTCGCGGTTCAAGGCGCCTATCGCCTGGCGCAGGCGCCGGATCGCCTCGCTCAGATCGTCGCGCTCGCCCGTCATGCCCTCGCGCTTGGCCTTGATCTCGGAGAGCTCGTCCTCGGCGCGCAGATTGACGGCGCCGAGCCGCTCGCGCTCGGCCTTAAGGCCGGCGAGACGGCTTTCGACCGCGCCTTGCACGGGCAGGTCCTCTCCGGGCTTCAGCCCTGTCAGCCCCTGCAGTTCGGCCAGCGTCGTCTCCAGCCCGTCCTCGATCTGGCGCGCCACGTCGGAGACGCGCTGGCGGGCGGCCTCGAGCCTGGCCTCGGCGGAAGCGCGCAATTCGCGCGCACCGGCCAGGCCTTCGAGCGCGGCCCGCGCCTGGCGATCGGCCTCGGCCAGGGCGGTTTCCGCCTTGGCGAGGCTGTCGGCCGCCTCGCGCCGGCCAGCCTCTGCGGTTTCGATCTCGGCGACGATTCGGCGACGCTCGACCAGGAAGGTGTCGGGCGCCTCCAGCAGCGCCTTCTGCTCGGCTGCGACCGTCTCGATGCGGCGCCTGGTTTCCTCGGCCGTCTGGCTGGAGGTGGCGGCGCGCTGCTGCCAGGCCGCGACGTCCTGCGCGATGGCGGCGCGCCGCTTGGTGCGCAGCTCCGCCTCGCGCGCCAGGGTCTGGACCCGCGCCCGCGCATCGGAAGCTGCGACGCGCCGTTCGCCCAGCTCGACGCGCGCTCTCAGCAAAACGGTTTCGAGATCGGTCAATGGCGAGAGCGCAGCGAACGCCTCCTCATGGCCGGCCGCCTGCGCCGTCGCTTCAGTGATGGTCTGGCCGAGACGTTCGATCGCCTCGCTCAGCGCCGAGCGCCTTGCGGCCGTCTCGCTGGCCTTGCGCTCGGCGGCGGCGAGCTGTTCGCGCGCCTGGTCGAGCCCGCGCCGCGCCATGCGCACGGCTTCGAGCGCCACGGTTTCGACCTGGGCGGCGGCTTTGGCTTCGTTCGTCGCCGCATCGAGGCCGTCCCGCGCGGTTTCCGCCGCTTCGCGCGCGGCCTGAGCTTCGCGTTCGAGATCGCCGAGCCGGTTCTTCTCGGCGAGACGGCGCGCGGCCGGGGAGGGCGCTTCGGCGGCGCTGGTGAAACCGTCCCAGCGCCAGATATCGCCTTCGCGCGAGACCAGCCGCTGGCCGGGCTTGAGCTGATCGCGCAGATGCGCGCCCTCAGTGCGCGCCACGATGCCGATCTGCGCGAGCCGGCGTTTCAGCGCGGCGGGGCCGCGCACCTGCTGGCCTAGCGCCTCGGCGCCGGCAGGCAAGGCCGGGTCGTCCCCGCCCGGGCCGGTGTCGCGCCAATGCGTCGGCGCGGAGGCCTCAGTGGCGGCATCGAGATCGTCCCCCAGCGCCGCGCCGAGTGCGGTCTCATAGCCCTTGGCGACGCTGATCGCCTCGATGATCGCCGGCCAGAGATCGCCGGTCGCTGGCGCGAGCAGCTTCTGCAAGGTCTTGATCTCGGTTTCCAGCCGCTGCGCCTTGCGGTCGGCCTCGGCCAGCGGCCCACGCAATTGCGTCTCGCGCTCGCGGGCGGCCCCAAGCGCGCCGCGCGCGGCATTGGCCCGGGCGTCGGCCTCGCCCATCGCGGCCTCGCTGGTCGTGACCGCCTCCCGCAGCGCCGCCAAAGGCGTCGAGGCGGTCGCGGCGTCGAGCGCGGCCTGGTCGCGCAGCAAACGGTCGCGCTCGCCCGACGCCCTGGTGACGCGCTCGCGCGCCTCGCGCAAGGCGCGTTCGAGTGCGCCGCGCCGCGCACCGAGATCGGAGAGGCGCGCCTGCGCGGCGGCATGCTCCGTCTCGGCCGCGGCAAGGGCGGCTTCCGTCTCGGAGAGGCTGGCCGTTGCCGCCTCGGCGCTGGCTGCGGCGCCTGCGCCCTCGCGCGCCAGCTCGTCATCCTCTTCCGCCAGCCGTGACAGGCTCCCGCTCGCATCGCGCGCGACGCTCTCCTGCCGGGCGAGATCGCCCTGAAGCTCGGTCAAGCGCCGGCCGAGCTCCTCGCCGCGCTGCCTGGCGCGGCGGTTGGCGGCCTCAATCTCGTCGAGGCCGCGCTTGAGCCGCACCAGCGTCGCGGCCGCCGCAGCCTCTCCTTCGCGGAGCGCCGGCAGGGCATGTGCGGCGACCGCCTGCATCCGCGCCGCTTCCGCCTGGATGCCGGTCTGCTCGGCGACGCCGCGCACGGCCGCCTCCAGCGCGCGCTCGCCCTGCGCTTCCTGCAAGCGCGCCTCGTGATGGGCGATCAGCGCCAGCACGGCTTCCGCCCGGCGGATATCGGCGGCCAGGCTGCGATAGCGCCCGGCCTGCCGCGCCTGGCGCTGCAGCGCCTCGATCTGCCCGTCGATCTCGCCGAGCACGTCCTCGAGACGCGTCAGATTCTCTTCCGCCCCACGCAGGCGCAGTTCGGCTTCGTGGCGGCGGCTGTGCAGGCCGGCGATGCCGGCGGCGTCCTCGAGGATGCGCCGGCGCGATTGCGGCTTGGCCGAGATGATTTCGCTGATCTGCCCCTGCCGCACGAGAGCAGGCGAGCGTGCGCCGGTCGCGGCGTCGGCGAACAGGAGTTGCACGTCCTTCGCGCGCACCTCCTTGCCGTTGACGCGATAGGTCGAGCCTTCCTCGCGCTCGATCCGGCGGGTGACTTCGAGGACATCGGTCTCGTTGAAGGCGGCGGGCGCCTTGCGGTCGGTATTGTCGAGGGTGAGTGCGACTTCGGCCATGTTGCGGCCGGGGCGCTCGTTCGAGCCGCCGAAGATGACATCGTCCATCCCCGAGCCGCGCATGTTCTTGAACGAGCTTTCGCCCATCACCCAGCGCAGGGCTTCGACGAGATTGGATTTGCCGCAGCCATTGGGGCCGACGATGCCGGTCAGCCCGGGCTCGATCAGGAACTCCGTCGGCTCGACGAAGGTCTTGAAGCCGGTGAGCTTGAGGCGCGTCAGCTGCATGGCGCTAATCCTTCTCCCCTCGGGGGAGAAGGTGGCCCGGCAAAGCCGGGTCGGATGAGGGACGGATAGGATCGCGCGAGGCTGCCCTCATCCGTCTGCTGCGCAGACACCCTCTCCCGATCAAAGGCGGCTGTTGCCGACTTTGACACTTTGCCTTTCCTATCTCGGGCAAGCCCGAGATAGGCGGGGAGAAGGAAGGTAGGCGCGCGTCCTCAGCCCGCGAGAAGCGGTTCGAGGATCTTGTCGAATTCGGCGATCGAGAGCGCACCTGAACGCTTCTGCCCGTTGATGAAGAAGGTCGGCGTCGCATCGACGCCAGCCTTGGCCCCACGATCCTTCACTTGCGTGACGGCGTCATAGATATCTTGCCTTTTCAAGCAGGCTTCGAACGATTCCTGTGTGAAACCGGCCTGTTTGACCATGCTCGACAGTGCATCGACCGGCTTGTCGGTGAAAGCCCAGGCCTTTTGCTGGCTGAACAGCATGTCGGTCATCGGGTAGTATTTGTCGTTGCCGTTGCAGCGGGCAAGCATGAAGCCCGCCGTCGCCAGCGGATCGAGCGGGAATTCGCGCAGCGTGAAGCGGATTTTGCCGGTGTCGATGTACTTCGCCTTCAGCGCCGGCCAGGTGTCCTGATGGAAGGCGGCGCAATGGCTGCAGGTCATCGAGGCGTATTCGATCACCGTCACCTTGGCGTCGGCATTGCCGAGCCAGACATCGCCGAGCGGGCCGGCCGTGGTCAGGTCGGTCTGCGCCTGGGCACTGCGCGCGCCCAGCATCGCGGCGGCTGCGAGGCCGGCGGTGCCGGTCAGAAGCTGTCGCCTGTTCGTCATAATGCAGTGTCCTTGAGAGCGAAATCGGTTGCCGGACCATAGAGGCCATCACGATTGTGGCAAGATCGGTTCGGTACGATCTGACCGGCGCTCACGAAGCTGTGTCGGGCCGGCCATGGCGGGCGCCCGCGCCGACGGAACGGCCGAGCCGCTCCAGCGCCGCCCGCAATTCCGGATCGGCGATGCCGGAGACCTGCTGCGCTACGCGTGCGACCGTTGCCGGGTCTGGCGGTGGCGGCGCCTGCCTGGTCACCGGCGCCTCGACCGGGCCCTGTTTCAGAACGAGCTTGCCGACGGCGCGCCAGCCGAGATGGGTGTTGACCCGCTCCAGCACGAGCGGCGCGAGCTGCTGCATCTCCAAAGCGAAAGCGCCCTCGACCCGCACCACCATCGTTGCGGGATCGGAGCTCTCGCCCGGCGCGGGCCGGCGGCGCGGCCAGTCGATCTTCAGCGGCCGCGACCGGGCCGCCAGCCGCTCGCCGACGATCTCGGGCCAGAGCGAGACGATGGCGCGGCCGGCAAAGCCCTGCGCGGCGAGCGCCGGCGCAAGGCAGTCATCGATCAGGTCGGCGAGGGGTTTGGCAGCCATGCGCCATTGTGGGCGTGCGGCGCGGCGGCAGCAAGGGACGTGCTACCTGCTCGCCCGTTGTGCACGCCATTCGGTCGCTGTGATCTCCCAGATTTCGGAGAGATGCGCGCCGGAGACGTAGTCGCGCATTTCGGTCCGGATGATCCGCATGCCGCTGCGCTCCGAGATCTTGCGGGAGGCGAGGTTCTCGGCGGCCTTCGGCACCTGCAGCGCCGCCTGTCCCAGCTCGTCGAACCAGAAATCGGTGACGGCGGCGCAGGCCTCGCTCATCAGCCCCTGATGACGCCATTCCGGCGCGAGCCAGAAGCCGCGATTATCGCCGGGCCGGGCCATCAGGCTGATCCCGCCGATCAAGGCCTCGGATGCGCTCTTGGGACGCAGGCTCCAATGCCATTCGTCGCCGCGCGCCATGCCGGGCAAGGCGATCTCGCGCAAAAAATTTTCGGCGCCGTCGGGCGGGTAGGGCCAAGGGATGCGCGCATTGAGGTAGCGCACGATCTCCCATTGCGGGAACAGCGCCTGGATCGCCGGCGCATCAGCGAGGGCGAGCGGCCGCAGCAGGAGGCGGCGGGTTTCGAGAATGGGGATAGTGTCGGGCATCCTCGACATCGGCCTGTTTTGCTGCGGGTTCCGGCCCGGGCGCATCTCGGGGCGCTTGCGGTCCGGGGCGGGCAGGCTAAACCGGGGTCATGACCCTCGCAACGCAGATGCCCCTCGCAACGCGGCAGCCCGCTGCCAAGGCGGCCGATCTCCTCGCCTGGTATGACCGCCATCGCCGCAGCCTGCCTTGGCGGGCGCTGCCGGGCGAAAGGCCCGACCCCTACCGCGTCTGGGCCTCCGAGATCATGCTGCAGCAGACCACGATCACGGCGGTGAAACCTTATTTCGAGCGCTTCATGGCGCGGTTTCCGACGGTCGAGGCGCTCGCCGCCGCGCCCTCGGAGGAGGTCATGCAGGCCTGGGCCGGGCTCGGTTATTACTCGCGCGCCCGCAATCTGCATGCCTGCGCCAAGGCCGTGACGGAGAGCCATGGCGGCCGCTTTCCCGATAGCGAAGCGGGCTTGCGCGCCCTGCCGGGCATCGGCGCCTATACAGCCGGCGCCGTGGCGGCGATCGCCTTCGACAGGCCCGCTGCGGCCGTAGACGGCAATGTCGAGCGCGTCATGACCCGGCTCTTTGCCATCGAGGAGGCGCTGCCCGGCGCCAAGCCCCTGATTCGCGAGCATGTTCTGGCGCTGCTGCCGATGGCGCGGCCGGGCGATTTCGCGCAAGCGCTGATGGATCTCGGAGCGACGATCTGCACGCCGCGCAATCCGGCTTGCGGCATCTGCCCCTGGCGCGAGCCTTGCCGGGCGCGAACTGATGGAAGCCAAGAGAGCTATCCGCGCAAGGCCGCGAAGAAGGCTGGCGTCACTCGCTATGGCGCTGCCTTCGTGCTGCTGCGCGAGGATGGCGCGCTTCTGGTTCGCACGCGCCCGAACAAGGGCCTGCTCGGCGGCATGGCCGAGGTGCCGACCAGCGACTGGCGCGCCGACTACGAACTGGATGGCGCCGCGCAGGACGCGCCATTCGCGACGCGCTGGCGCAAGCTGGGCACGCCCGTGCGCCATGTCTTCACGCATTTCCCGCTGGAATTGACGGTGCTGGTGGCGAAGGCGCCGCTGGCGGCGCAAGCCCCGCTGGGCATGCGCTTCACGCCGCATGGCAAGCTGCGCGAGGAGCCGTTCCCGAGCCTGATGCTGAAAGTGGTCGAGGCCGGGCTGGCGGCGCTCAAGCCGCCGCCATCTGCGCCCTGATCTCGCCGCGCAGAGTGTCGAGCAGCATCAGCCCGGCCGGCCGGTCGACATGCCAGAAGGTCCAGCCATTGCAGCTCGGCAGGCCCTGGGCCAGCGCTCCGACCTTGTGGATCGAGCCGACCGCCGGACCCAGCATCAGCGTGCCGTCGGCGCGGATCGTCGCCTTGTGGCGGCGCTTTTCGTCCGTGACGCTCTCGCCGGCCTTCACCAGCCCCGCCTCGACCAGGCTGAGGAAGGGCACGCGCGGCTCGCTGCGCTTGGAGGGCGCGGTCGAATAGGCTTCCGGCGGCAGCGGTTCGATGGCGGCGATGCGCTTGCGGGCGGCCGCGGCATAGGCGGGATCGCGCTCCAGCCCGATGAAGCGCCGGCCGAGCGCCTTGGCGACGGCGCCGGTCGTGCCCGTGCCGAAGAAGGGGTCGAGGATCACGTCGCCGGGATTGCTGGCCGAGAGCATGACGCGGGCGAGCAGGGCCTCGGGCTTCTGCGTCGGGTGGACTTTCACCCCCGCATCATCCTTCAGGCGCTCCTCGCCGGTGCATAGCGGCAGATACCAGTCCGAGCGCATCTGCAGGTCGTCATTGCCGCCCTTCAGCGCCTCGTAGTGGAAGGTGTATTTCGATGAGGCTCCGCGCGCCGCCCAGATCAGCGTCTCATGCGCATTGGTGAAGCGCCGGCCGCGGAAATTCGGCATCGGATTGGCCTTGCGCCAGACGATGTCGTTCAGCATCCAGAAGCCGAGATCCTGCAGGATCGAGCCGACGCGGAAAATGTTGTGATAGGAGCCGATCACCCAGAGCGCGCCGTCGGGCTTCAGCACGCGGCGGCAGGCCGCAAGCCAGGCGCGGGTGAAGGCGTCGTAGTCGGCGAAGGACGAGAATTTGTCCCAGTCGTCGTCGACGGCGTCGACGAGGCTGTCGTCGGGCCGGCGCAGATCGCCGCCGAGCTGGAGATTATAGGGCGGGTCGGCGAAGACGAGGTCGACACTGGCCGGGGGCAGGCGCTCGAGCGCGGCGACGCAGTCGCCGACGAGCACCTGATCGAGAGGGAGTTCCAGAGGAAGGCCGGCCGCCTCGAGCCGTGGAGCCTTGATCGGTGACTGCAGCGCGGGCCGTCCGGTACGCGGAACTTGAATCCGGACGGCGGCGCTGGTGGTCCCGGTACGCAAAATACCCATGACGCCCCAAGACCGTTACGCAACTTGAACAGTCGCGATATTGCGGAGTCAGGGTAAAAGCCGGGTTTCCGTGATGAAAAAAATGCGTCTCGTTTTGGGGCTGCAGCTTTTGCCTAGTCCTTTGATCCAGCTGCCGAATTCCTAACCGAGGGTTAATGGAGCGCGCGTTTTCGCAAGGCCTCGGCCGGTTCGCCTCAACGCTGCCAGACGCCCTTCACCGGCGCGAAGCTGTAGCGGTGCTCGGGGCAGGGGCCGTGCTCCTGGATCGCCGTGCGGTGGGCCGCCGTGCCGTAGCCGACATGCCCGGCGAAGCCATAGGCCGGGTAAAGCTGCGCCAGCCGCGCCATCATCGCGTCGCGCGTCACCTTGGCGATGATCGAGGCCGCTGCGATCGAGGCGACGAGCGCGTCGCCCTTGACGATCGCCTCGCAGTGGCAGGGCAGGGACGGCGGGTCGTTGCCGTCGACCAGCACCTTGAGCGGCGCCAGTGGCAGGGCGGTCACGGCGCGCTTCATCGCCAGCAGCGTCGCCTGCCGGATGTTGATGGCGTCGATCTCGGCCGCGGTCACGCTGGCGATGCCGATCGCCAGCGCCGTCTCGGCGATCTTGTCGAACAGCGCCTCGCGGCGCGCGGCGCTGAGCGCCTTCGAATCGGCCAGCCCGGCAGGAACCTTCCCGGGGTCGAGGATCACTGCCGCCGCGACCACCGGTCCAGCCAGCGGCCCGCGCCCGACCTCGTCGATCCCGGCCAGCGGCCAGAACCCGGTTGCGATGGCTTGCGTCTCACGGCTGAAATCGGCGCTCATGCCGCGCCTTATGCAATATGCGGTGCCGGCCGGCCATGCTCTCGGCATGGCTGTCCACGTCATCCCGGCCGGTGCACTCCCCGTCATGGTCGGGCCTGTTCCGACCATCCACGTCTTCCTTCGGCGAGGGGCGTGTTCAAGAACTGGATGCTCGCCACAAGGGTGAGCATGACGATGCGGCCTCGCCGGCTCTTCAAAACAAACTCAGCTGCGCCTTTTCCTTCTCGGGCTTCAGGAACAGGTCGTTGCGCAGCCTGAGCCTCGTCGCGTTGAAGCCGAGCCGCTCGGCCGCCATCTCGAAGCGCCGCCCGATCATCCAGGCGTAAGGCCCCGAGCCGACCTGGCGCTGGCCCCAGGCCGGGTCGTAATCCTTGCCGCCGCGTGTCGAGCGGATCAGCGAGACGACATGGCGCAGTTTGTCGGGGTGGTGCGTCAGCAGCCAGTCCTGCACCAGATCCTTCACCTCCAGCGGCAGCCGCAGCAATACATAGCCCGCCTCGCGCGCGCCGGCGGCCTTGGCGGCGTCGAGGATGCGCTCGATCTCATGCTCGTTGATTGCCGGAATGATCGGCGCGACCAGCACCGTGACCGGGATGCCGGCCTCCGACAAAGCCCTGATCGTCTCCAGGCGTTTGGCCGGTGAGGCGGCGCGCGGCTCCATCGTGCGGGCGATCTTGGGATCGAGCGTGGTCAGCGAGATCGCGACCTTGGCGAGGCCTTTCGCGGCCATCGGCGCCAAGATGTCGATGTCGCGCTGGACCAGCGCCGATTTCGTCACGATCCCGACCGGGTGGTTGAACTTCGCCAGCACCTCCAGGATCGAGCGCATGATCCGCAGCTTCTTCTCGATCGGCTGATAGGCGTCGGTATTGGTGCCGATCGCGATGGTGCGCGGCTGGTAGGAGGAGGCGCTGAGCTCCTTCTCCAGCAGGATCGCCGCATCGGGCTTGGCCGTCAGCTTGCTTTCGAAATCGAGGCCCGGCGACAGGCCGAGATAGGCGTGGCTCGGCCGCGCGAAGCAATAGACGCAGCCATGCTCGCAGCCACGATAGGGATTGATCGAGCGGTCGAACGAAATATCCGGGGAGTCATTCCTGGTAATGATCGTGCGCGGCTTCTCGATCGAGACCTCGGTCTTGAAGGCCGGCAATTCTCCGAGCGTGCCCCAGCCATCATCCTCAAGGACGCGTTGCTCGGCCTCGAAGCGCCCGCCTGGATTGATCGTGGCGCCGCGTCCGCGCCGGCGTTCCGGGTCGATCCGGTGCCCGGCATAGGCCATCGGGTCGAGCGGCGCGACGCGCGCGGAAACCGAGGCGGGCTCGCTGTCATGCCGCTTGAGCGGCTGGGCCGGAATCGGCCGCGAAGAGGGCCTGGCAGAGGGCATGGCTTGGCGCATGACGCTGAACCGTCCTGAAAACCGCCGGGAATCGGCGCGTTTCTATGTTTTCAATGTGAACATATAGAGAACAGATTGCAAGTGACAGGATTGCGACATGTTGCGCTGCGTCATATGGATTTGCGCATGCTCACTGCCGTGATCCGGGCCGACGGCCCCCCCAGCCTGCTCGCCGCGACCTTCGCGGTCCTCATTCCCGCTGTCGCCGATGGATTCCTTGGCCATGCGGTCGTGGTCGATGCCACTGGCGATCGCGAGGTCGAGCGATTGGCCGACGCCACGGGCGCGAGCTATCTGCGGACGGGCGCCGCGGAGGGCTGGCATCTCGGCGCAGCGCAGGCGCGCGGGGACTGGTTGCTCCTGCTCGATGCGGGCGATGCGCCGCAGTCGCATTGGGCCCAGGTCGTCGACCGGCATCTCATGCTCGCGCCCGACAGCCCGGCCTTGATCCCTTTGCGCGGCGTCGCCGGTTCGCTGCGCGAGCGCGCGGCGATCTCCTTCGGCGCGCGGCGTTTGCGCGCCGGCCTCGTCGTGCCCAAGGGCCTCGTCCTCGCGGGCAGGCTGGGTGGCGCCCCGCGCCGCCTGTCGGTGCGGCGGGAACGGGCGGGCGCCTGAGCGCAGGCGCCGAGGTCGGGCCGGCTACCGCGCCTTGGTGCTGCCGGCCGCGAAATCGATGAAGGCGCGCAGCGCCGGGGCCATCTGCTGCCGGCTCGGATAATAGATGGGAAGCCGGGAGGGGCCGGTGACCAATCGGCCAGGAGATGGATCAGCGCGGCCGGCTCGATGCGGCAAGCGCGATCGAACTCGGCTTCCCCCACAGCTTCCTGGCGCGGCCGATGACGCGGGCGCTCTTCAGCAGCGGCGGCGAGATCGTGGGCAGGTAGGGGCACGCGACACATCGCCTGCGGAGATCGGCAGGAGCGAGTGAGCTGATGAGTGCTTGTTGCGGGGCGGTCGACAGGTCAGCGTCGCCTCTGATCTGTTATTGATTCACTAAGTGCATTTAATTTCAAGATTCATTCGATCAAAGGCATCGGCCACGCAATCTGCGAGCTTCATGTCGTTTTCGTCTCGCAACCAGATGTGTGTGGCAAAGCGGATTGCGCCAGATGACAATATAGAGGCAAATAATAGCCGATCATGAGACTCTCCACCGGGCCACAAAGTCGACAGGCCTTTCATGATAGCCTTTTCAAGATTGATTTCATTCGCGCGATTCTTGCTCTGAAGCGCCGCATTGTTTCTCATGATTTTTGCAATCGCGAGCGTTCTCTCTGCATCGAAGCGTGTCAGGTTTGAAAGGATCGCCTTGCGTACGACCTCCATGGCGGGCTCGTCAGGGGAACCTCGGGCAATGGATTCGGCAATCATCTCATAATATTCGCGCAGGTGCGAAAACAGGATTTCGTCCTTGCTGTCGAAATAATTGAACAGATGCCTTCTGGAAATCCCCGCTGAAAGGGCAATATCGGCGAGCGTCGTGGCATCGTAACCGTTCTCGAGAAATAATCGAATACTGACATTGGTTATGTGTTCGTGCTTCTCGCGACGATTGCGCTCGCGAAGGCCTTCTGATTTGGGAGATGCTTGTCGCATATCTGCCTCAACTTGATATTTCCAACCATACAGGCGTGGCCGGCGCAGCGCAAAAATCGAGATGACTGAGGTCCCAAGCCTGAGCGCGCGAGCGGCGTCGACACAAAGGCGCCTCAATCAAACTGCACTCTGTGCACTAATAGTCCCAAGAGATCGCTCCAAGGGCTGTTCGGATCCATTGTCGCGGCCTGCGACGCAAGCCATCTCGGTTGGGAAAAGCGTGAACATGCAGAGAAATCCTCTGATTTCCTTCATTGGAATAGCCGGCGCGCTGCTTGGAGGCTGCGCAACCGGTTCGTTGGAACAGGCCGGGTCGCTTCAATCATATGACAGTTTGGAGCAGTCGGATGGTTTGTTGACGCGCTCGAAGCTGCGCGTCGACAAAACCAGCGTGACCAAGGCTCGCACAATCAAGATCGTCCCCACCGCTTTCTCGGCGTCCTCGACGCAGCCGAGTCTGACGCCCGCGCAACGGAGCCTGGTCGCGAATGCGATCGATCGTGCCATGTGCGGCGGTTTGAGCGAACGTTTCGTCGTGGTCACCCCGTCCGAGCCTGCCGATCTCACGGTTCGCGCCCTCGTCACGCAGGTCGCGCCGACGGATGTCGTTTCCGCGGGAGTTTCGCGCGGCGCATCGGTTGCGAAGTCGATTCTCCTGCCTGGAGTGCCTGTTCCGCTCCCGCGCATTCCTGTGGGAATGGGAAGCATTTCGCTCGAAGCCGAGGCTCGCGACGCCAGCGGCAAGCAGCAGGCTGCGATGGTGTGGGGGCGCGGCGCAAATGCCTTCCTGACCTCGGCCCGGATGAGCGAGGAGGGCGACGCTTACACGCTGGCGAGCGATTTCGGATCAGATTTCAGCAAGATGCTCGTCACCGGCGAGACACCGTTCGGCAAGGCGCCGACATTTCCCTCCTTCGAACAGATCGGTGCGCAGCTTGGCGGTGACGCGAAATACGCCGCTTGCCGGGCATTTGGGCCGTCGCCGGGACTTGTCGGCCTGGTTGGCGGCAGCGTCGGTGTCCCGCCAAGCTGGACGGATAAAGGCGCCGCTGTTCCCGCTGAACGATAGGGTGAGAGCAGCTGCTAAAGCTGGTTCGTCCTGAACGTATCGCAGCTCTGCATTGAGCCTGAGCGCAGGCCGGTGGTGAACCAGCGCGTGCGCTGCGCCGATGAGCCATGGGTGAAGGAATCGGGCACGACGACGCCTTGCGAGGCCTTCTGCAGCTTGTCGTCGCCGATCGCGGACGCGGTCTTCATTGCCTCGTCGACGTCGCTCTGGTCGATCCGGCCCATCGCCTGGATGTTGTTGGCCCAGACGCCGGCGAAGCAGTCCGCCTGCAATTCGATGCGCACCGAGATCGCGTTGGCGTCGCGCTCCGAGGAGCGCTCGCGCAACTGGTTCGCCTTGGGCAGGATGCCGATGAGGTTCTGGATGTGGTGGCCGACCTCATGGCCGATGACATAGGCATAGGCGAAATCGCCGCCGCCGCCGAGCTTGCGCTGCATCTCCTGGAAGAAGGAGAGGTCGAGATAGACCTTCTTGTCCGGCGGGCAATAGAACGGCCCCATTGCCGCCTGGGCGGTGCCGCAGCCGGAGCGGTCGACGCCGGAATACAGCACGAGGCGCGGCGCCTGGTAGCGCGTATTCGCCTGCTGCGGCAGCACCTTGGTCCAGACGTCCTCGTTCTGCGCCAGCACGGCTGAGACGAAGCGGCCCATCTCGTCCGAGGGCGGGCCCGAGGACTTCCGCGTTTCCTGGGTCGGGGCGCTGCGCCCGCCAATGCCGCCGATCAGTTCCGCTCCGCCGATCAGCAGGCGCGGATCAATGCCGAGCGCCCAGCCGACCAGGCCGAGCACGACCATGGTGCCGATGCCGACGCCGCCGCGCCCGCCGGGCAGGCCGGCATAGGTGCCGCCGCCACGCCGGTCCTCGACATTCTCGGACTGGCGATAATCTTCCCATTGCATGGCAGGCACTCCGCTCTCTTGGCCGCCAATCTCTGCGAGCGGGGCCAGAAACTCAAGTCGTCTTGCGGCGGAGGGTTCCGCCTCGGCTTGGAGATGTCAATCAATTGCATTACAATGCCCGCCGGCATGGAGAAGCGATCATGGCAGCAAGCGATCTCGTTCAAGCCCGCATCGATCCGCGTGTGAAGGAACGGGCGGCGGCCGTTCTGCAGGAGGCGGGGCTGACCGTCTCGGACGCTGTGCGAATCCTGCTGACCAGAACCGCCAATGAGGGCGCGCTGCCCCTGGAACTGATCGACCCGACCGGGCACGAGGCGTGGTTCCGTGCGAAGGTGCTCGAGGCGCTCGCCGATACCAGCCCTGCGACGGATCATGCCGAGGTCAAGGCCCGCTTCGCCGAGAAGCGCCGGGCAGCCCTGGCGCGCACGCCGGATGCCAAGGTGTGAGGCTCGAATAGAGCACGCTCGCGATCGCCGATCGCGAGCGCATCTTCGACTTTGTCGCAACCGACAATCCGCGTGCCGCCGTCGCGCTCGACGAGCGCATCGAGCAGCATGTGGAGGTGCTGCTGGCCTTTCCGGAAAGTGGCCGTCCCGGCCGGGTCGAACGAACGCGCGAACTCATCATCGGCGGCACGCCCTATATCGCGGCCTACCGTATTGGGAGCGGAGTGATCCGAATCCTGCGCATCCTGCATATGTCGCAGCTCTGGCCGGACGGATTGCTCTGAGCAAGCACCATGGCGGCGCGGGACCATCGCCGGCCGGTCAATGATAGCCGCCGTCGAGCTTCACCTTGCCGCGGAACGTCCAGTAGACGAAGGCCGTGTAGAACAGGATCATCGGCAACAGGAAGCTCACCCCGATCAGCACGAAGACATGCGAGGCCGGCGCCGCCGCCACGTCCCAGATCGTCAGGCTGGGTGGCACGAGATAGGGATAGTTCGAGATCGCGAGGCCGAGGAAGCAGAGCACGAAGATCGCGATGGTGAAGGCAAACGGCGTGAATTCGTGCTGTCCGTGCAGCCGCTTCCAGACCATCCAGCCGCAATAGGCGGTGAGCAGCGGGAAGGGCCAGAGCAGGACGAAGTTGGCGGGCGTGAACCAGCGCTCGGCGATGCGCGGATGGGCTGAGGGCGTCCACAGCGAGACCAGGATTGCGAAGGCCATCAGGCCAAGCAGCAGCAGCTTCGCCTGGGTCCGGGCCCGCTCGGCGACCGCTCCTTCGGTCTTGTAGACCAGCCAGGTCGCGCCCAGCAGCGCGTAGCCGACGACGACACCCGCTCCGCACATCACGGAGAACGGCGTCAGCCAGTCGAAGGGCTTGCCCGCGAACTGCCCGTTCGCGACCGTGATGCCCTGGATCAAACCGCCCAAGATCAGCCCCTGCGCGAAGGCGGCGATGGTCGAGCCGAGCCAGAAGGCGAGGTCCCAGATGCGGTGCTTCGGCTTGGCGATCCAGCGGAACTCGAAGGCGACGCCGCGGAAGATCAGCGCCAGCAGCATCAGGATCACCGGGATGTAGAAGGCCGGCATGATGATGGCGTAGGCCATGGGGAAGGCTACCCACAGCCCGCCGCCGCCCAGAACCAGCCAGGTCTCGTTGCCGTCCCAGAAGGGCGCGACCGAGTTCATCATCTGGTCGCGCTCGGCCTCGTCCTTCGTCGCGGGGAAGAGGATCGCGATGCCGAGGTCGAAACCGTCGAGCACGACATAGAGCATCACGGCGGTGCCGATCAGCCCGGCCCAGATCACGGGGAGATACCATTCCATTGTCGGTCTCTCCTCAGCTCTGGGGTTGGATTCTGTCGTCGCCGGGACGGCCGTCGCCGAACAGGTCCGAGGCCGGTCCCTGCGCCGCCTTGAGTGTGCGCTTGGACGGCTGCTCGGGTGCGTCCTTGTCGCCGATCTCGTCGGGTCCCTTGTCGATCAAGCGGTTGATCAGCAGGATTCCGGCCGTGAACACGACGCAGTAGACGCAGACGAAGAGCGCCAGCGAGATCGCGACCTCCAGCGTCGTGATCGGCGAGACCGCATCCTTGGAGCGGATCACCCCCGTTGCCAGCCAGGGCTGGCGGCCGACTTCGGTGACGAACCAGCCCGACAGGATCGCGATGAAGCCGGCCGGCCAGCTATATTGCGCGAGCCAGAGCCAGCGCCGCTCCTCGAAGACCCGGCCCCGCCACCACAGAAAGGCGCCGAGCCAGCCGAAGCCGATCATCAGCACGCCGATGCCGACCATGGCGCGGAAGGCGAAGAAGGGAATCTTGACCGGCGGCCTGTCCTCGAGGGCGAAATCGTTGAGGCTGGGAAAGAGCGCGTCCATGCTGCCATGGGTCAGGAGGCTCGCCAGGCCGGGAATGGAGATCTCGAAGCGGTTGAGGCCGGCCTGCTCGTCGGGCCAGGCGAAGAGCACGAGCGGGGCGGGTTTCGACGAATCCCAATGCGCCTCGATCGCGGCGAGCTTGGCCGGCTGGTATTTGGCGGTCTGCTTGCCGTGGAAATCGCCGATCAGCGCCTGCACCGGGGCGGTGATCGCGATCATCAGGATCGCCATGCGCACCATCGTCTTGGCCGATTCGGTGCGGTGGCCGGCGATCAGATGGCGTGCGCCCGTCGCCAGCACGACGAAGGCGGTGGTGAGATAGGCCGCCGTCATCATGTGCATGTAGCGCAGCGGGAAGGTTGGGTTGAAAACGATCTGCATCCAGTCGAGCGGATAGGCGATGCCGTCGCGGACTTCGTGCCCTACCGGATACTGCATCCAGCTATTGGCGGAGAGGATCCAGAAGCCCGACAGCGCCGTGCCGCCGGCGACGATGATGGCTGAGAGAAAATGCAGCCAGGGCGGCACACGCTTCCAGCCGAACAGCATCACGCCGAGGAATGAGGCCTCGAGGAAGAAGGCGGTCAGCACCTCATAGCCGATCAAGGGGCCGATGACGTTGCCGACGACGAGCGAGAACCGGCTCCAATTGGTGCCGAACTGATAGGACAGCACGATGCCGGAGACCACGCCCATGGCGAAGGAGACGGCGAAGATCTTGGTCCAGAACCGCGCCAGCAGATGAAATTTTTGATCGCCGGTCTTGAGCCAGAGGCCCAGCAGCGTCGCGATATAGGCCGAGAGCCCGATCGTGAAAGCGGGAAAGACGATGTGGAAGGAAATGGTGAAGGCGAACTGGATGCGCGAGAGCAGAAAAGCGTCGATCGTCATCGCAGGGCTCCGTCCGGCTTCGCCGCGAAAAGCGGGTTGTACGACTTCGCCAAAACAGCATCGCCGCCAAAGGTGACGTTAGTCAAACCGGCGGCGGCTTTCTGCGGCCCGTAGCGCCGCAGGACGTTATGTCCAAGGGGGCAGCAGGGGGGTCAGGTCTTGGCGTCGAGCGCGGCCTTCAGCGCCCGCAGGTCGCGCCAGGCCAATCGCTTCTGCAAGGGTTGGCGTAACAGATAGGCCGGGTGCAGCGTCGCCATGGCGCGGATGCGCCGCGTGCCGGTGTCGTATTCCAGCCATTTGCCGCGCGATGCGAGGATGCCGGTGAGGCCGAGCAGTCCCTGCGCCGAGGGGGCGCCGATGCAGACCAGGATATCGGGGTTCGCAAGCTGGATCTGGCGCTGGATGAAGGGCAGGCAGATCGCGACCTCCTGCGGCGTCGGCGTGCGGTTGCCCGGCGGCCGCCAGGGCAGGAGATTGGCGATATAGACATGCTCCTTCCGGTTGAGGCCGATCGCGGCCAGCATCCGGTCGAGCAATTGCCCGGAGCGCCCGACGAAGGGCAGGCCGATGCGGTCCTCGTCGGCGCCTGGCGCCTCGCCGACCAGCATCAATCGGGCGGCCGGATTGCCGTCGGAAAAGACCAGGTTCTTGGCGGTCGCCTTCAGCGCGCAGCCCTCGAATTGCGCGAGCGCCTCCTTCAAGGCGTCGAGCGTCGTGGCCTGCTGCGCCATCGTCCTGGCGGTGAGGGCGGCGTCGTCGGGGGCGGTCGCAGTCGCGGGCAGGGCCGGCCGGGCTGCCGCTGCGGTTGCGCGCACGAGCTGCGGCGGGGCGGGGCGCACTGCTGCTGGCTGCGGCGCTTCCATGAAATGGTCGTGCGGCGTCTCGTCGAGCGCCTCGGTGACGCCCATCTCGGCGTACCAGGCGAGCAGCTCAACAGGATCTGGCGCGGCGGTGGACATCATCGCTGGGGTTCTAGAGCATTGCGCGAAAAAGTGGGTACCGGTTTTTCGCAAGAGCAATGCTCTCACTCTTAGATGAGAGACGGATTCAGATGTCAGATGGGATCACTTGGTGATCCCATCTGACATCATCCGGCTCTCGCACGCACATATGCGTCTTCGCGAGCCGCCGCAGTTGCAAATTGGAACGCACGCTTCGATAGAGGGTTTCCAGACTGACGCCATGTCTGTCTGGAGCGCCATGCCTGTCGTGAGCCATGCGCGGCTTGAACGGGCGGGCGATATAGTTCACATATAAACTAATTGACTTCAAGCCAGTCGAAGGCCTCCGGAGGGCAGGATGGATCTCAAGGAAGCGCAGAGCGAACCGCGCGAGAGCATGGACTATGACGTCGTCATCGTCGGCGCCGGTCCAGCCGGCCTTGCCGCCGCCATCCGCCTGAAGCAGCTCGATGAGACGATCTCGGTCGTGGTGGTCGAGAAGGGCGCCGAAGTCGGCGCTCACATCCTGTCGGGCGCCGTGATCGACCCGGTCGGCCTCGACGCGCTCCTGCCAGATTGGCGCCAGGACGAGGGCCGCCCGCTGACGACGGAGGTCAGCGAGGACATCTTCTATTTCCTGACCGAGCCCAACGGCGTCCGCCTCCCCAATTTCGGCATGCCGAAGCTGATGAACAACCACGGCAACTTCGTCGGCTCGCTCGGTCTCGTGGCGAAATATCTCGCAGGCCGCGCCGAGGCGCTCGGCGTCGAGATCTATCCGGGCTTCGCCGCCGCCGAATTGCTGTTCAATGAGGATGGTTCGGTCGCCGGTGTCGCCACCGGCGACATGGGCATCGCCAGGGATGGCACGGTCTCGGAGCGCTTTACGCGCGGCATGGAATTGCGCGGCCGCTACACGCTGCTGGGCGAGGGCGCGCGCGGCTCGCTCTCCAAGATCGCCATCCGCAAGTTCAGGCTCGACGAGGGGCGCGAGCCGCAGAAATACGGCATCGGCCTGAAGGAGATCTGGCAGGTCAAGCCGGAGAAGTTTCACAAAGGCAGGGTGCAGCACTCCTTCGGCTGGCCGCTCGACAACGGCACCGGCGGCGGCTCCTTCCTCTATCATTTCGACGACAACCTGGTCACCGTCGGCTTCGTCGTGCATCTCAACTACACGAACCCGACGCTCTCACCCTTCGACGAGTTCCAGCGCTTCAAGACCCATCCGCTGATTCGCGATCTCTTCGACGGCGCCAAGCGCCTGTCCTACGGTTCGCGCGCCATCACCGAGGGCGGCTTCCAGTCGGTGCCGAAGCTCACCTTCCCGGGCGGGGCGCTCATCGGCTGCGCGGCGGGCTTCGTCAACGTGCCGCGCATCAAGGGCAGCCATAACGCCATCCTCTCGGGCATGCAGGCGGCCGAGCATCTCGCCCCCGCTTTGGCGGCCGGCCGTTCGCATGACGAGGTGGTCGAGATCGAGGCGGGCTGGCGCGACAGCGCCATCGGGCGCGACCTCAAGCCGGTGCGCAACGTCAAGCCGCTCTGGTCGAAATACGGCACGCTTTTGGGCATCGGGCTGGGCGGCATCGACATGTGGCTGAACCAGCTCTTCGGCTGGTCGCCCTTCGGCACGCTGAAGCACGGCAAGCCGGACTATGCGACGCTGAAGCCTCTCAGCGAGGTCAAGCCGATCGTCTATCCCAGGCCCGACGGCAAGATTTCCTTCGACAAGCTGTCATCGGTCTTCCTGTCCTCGACCAATCACGAGGAAGACCAGCCGGCGCATCTGAAGCTGACCGATCCTTCGATCCCGATCGACAAGAACCTGCCTGTTTATGGCGAGCCGGCGCGGCTTTACTGCCCGGCCGGCGTCTATGAGGTGGTCTACAAGGATGCCGAGGCGAAGACCGAGCCGCGCTTCGTGATCAACGCGCAGAACTGCGTCCACTGCAAGACCTGCGACATCAAGGACCCGGCCCAGAACATCACCTGGACGGTGCCCGAGGGTGGCGGCGGGCCGGGCTATTCGAATATGTGAGCCCACAGCATCAGACCGAATATCGTATTCGGTCTGATGCTGTGGGACTTTGATCTTGCATCGGCTTGCCCCGAAAACCGGTTCCCACTTTTCGGGCCGATGCTCCGAGCCGGCGTAAGTTGCTGGTATAGATAACGAAAAAGGCGCGCCGCTCGCACGGCGCGCCTTTTCTCTTTCAGGCGGCGTAGCCGACTCAGCCCTTGCGGACGACGCTTGGGGCCGGCTTGGTGGGCTCGGGCTTCGCGCAGCCAGCGGCGAAGCCGGCCAGCAGGGCGACGGCGGCAATGCTCAAAACGATCTTTTTCATTTGAATGATCCCAGGTGAATCGTCGCGGTGCATGCGAACGCTTCAGTCCTAACCTTAAATTCTTGAGATATCGGCACCGAAAATTGCCGGAACGCTGCGGCGCAACAAGCTTCTGCCGGATTGTTGCATTGCTGCTACGGATTCAGCCTGGCAGCGCTGCGATGGCTTGCCCGTCCGCCCGGAAACCGCCATCTTGAACGCTTAAGCGAAGTGGTCCCGGTCGCGCTGATGTATGGCCCCGCGTGACATACAGGCTGCGGACCGAGGGAGAATGACAATCGTGACGTTTCGATTGAGGGGCCGCGGCCCGAGCACGGCGGTCGCCCTGGTGTTTTTTCTCGCATTGCAGGCCGGTGCCTCGGCTCAAGGGGCGGCTGCGACGCGTACGACGGAACAGCTGGAGCCCGCCGACAGCCTGGAAGGCAATTACCTGGCCGCGATCGTCGCGGGTGCCGGGCGCGATCTCGGCGCGGCGTCGGTCTATCTGCGCGAGGCGATCAAGGGCGATCCGCTGAACAATGATCTGCTGGAGCGCGGCTTCGTCGCCTTCCTGGCCGATGGCGCGATGAGCGACGCCTTCCGCGCCGCCGACAAGCTGATCCAGCGTGATCCCAGCAACGGTCTGGCCCAGCTCGCGGTCGGCATCCGCGCGATCAAGCAGAAGAGCTACCAGACCGCGCGCGGTCATCTCCAGCGCGGCGGCCGCGGCCGCGCCGCCGACATCACCGCGACCTTGCTCTCGGCCTGGGCCTATGCCGGTTCCGGCCAGACCAACAAGGCGCTCGAGACGCTCGACCGGCTCAAGGGCGAGGCCTCCTACAACCTCTTCCGCGATTACCATGCCGGCCTGATCCTCGATATCGCCGGGCGCAAGGTCGACGCCGAGAAGCGCCTGAAGAGCGCCTATGACGCGGAAAAGACGACGCTGCGCCTGGTCGATCTCTGGGCCCGCCTGCAGGCGCGCAACGGCAATTATGACGGCGCCGCAGCGACCTATGGCGAATTCGACCGCCTCCTGCCCAATCACCCCATCGTCCGGGACGGGCTTGCGCGGGTTGCTGCGCGTGAGCCGCTCGCCCGCCAGGTCGGCACGGCCCAGCAGGGCGCGGCCGAAGTCCTCTATGGCCTGGCCAGCGCCGGCAATCGCCAGGGCGACGAGGCCGCGGCGCTGCTCTATCTGCGCCTGGCGATCTATCTCGACCCCAGCCATGATCTGGCGATCCTGACGCTCGGGGACATCCTCGAACGCTCGAAGCAGCCCGAGGATGCCGTCGCGGTCTATGACAAGATGCCGGCGACCTCGCCGCTGCGGCCCAATGCCGAGATCCAGGCTGGCCTGGCGTTGGAGACCCTCGGCAAATCCGAGGAATCGATCAAGCATCTGCAGGCGCTGATCACGGAACGCCCCGACGATGTCGATGCGCTCTCGGCGCTCGGCAATGTCTACCGCACCCGCAAGCTCTTCACCGAGGCCGCCGAGACCTACGACAAGGCCATCGCCAAGCTCGCGGTTCCCGGGCGGGCGAACTGGGATCTGTTCTATTTCCGCGGCATTGCGCGCGAGCGCATCAAGCGCTGGCCCGAGGCTGAGGCGGATCTGCGCAAGGCGCTGGAGCTGATGCCGGAGCCGCTCGGCCGCGAACGCGCGCTGGTGCTGAACTATCTCGGTTATTCGCTGGTCGATCAGCATCTCAAGCTCGACGAGGCGCTCAGCATGCTGCGCCGCGCCGTCGAACTCAGGCCGCGCGACGGCTACATCACCGATTCGCTCGGCTGGGCCTATTACCGGCTGGGACGCTATGACGATGCGTCGCGCGAGCTCGAGCGCGCCATGGAATTGCGCCCCTCCGACCCGGTGATCAACGACCATCTCGGCGATGTCTATTGGCGCACCGGCCGCAAGCTGGAGGCGACCTTCCAGTGGAATGCGGCCCGCGACCTCAGCCCGGAGCCTGAGGATCTGGTCAAGATCAAGCAGAAGATCGAGCGCGGCCTGGAGGATTCGCCCTCCGCCAACGCCGCCGAGCCGAAAAAGGATGGCGGCTGAGGTCCGCCTCTACCCTGTCAGTATTTCCGCTCCGTCATTCCGGGGCTTCGCGAAGCGAAGAGCCCGGAACCCAGAACCGCTGTCGGGGGTAGGTAACGCGCTCGGCCCTTTACGAAGACCCGCATCGGTTCTGGGTTCCGGGCTCAGGCCTGCGGCCTGCCCCGGAATGACGGTGTGCTTCCATCTGTAACGACCGGCCCTTTCCCATGCCCGCCCCGCTGACGACCCGTGCCCGCGCCAAGGTCAATCTGAGCCTGAAGGTGCTCGGCCGGCGCGCTGACGGCTATCACGAGCTCGAAAGCCTGGTCGCCTTCGCCGGCGTCGGTGACGAGCTGACGCTCGAGGCCGGGCCTGAGCTCGGCCTGAGCATTGGCGGTCCGCTTGGCGGCGGGCTCGAAGCCGATGAGCGCAACCTCGTCCTGCGCGCCGCCCGCATGCTTGCCGATGAAGCCGGCCCGTTGCGCTGGGGCCGCTTCCACCTCGTCAAGCGCCTGCCCGTGGCATCGGGCATCGGCGGCGGCTCGGCCGATGCGGCGGGCGCGCTGCGTCTGCTGGCGCGCTTGAACGGAATTCCACGTGGCGAGCCGGCTTTGCTGCGCGCCGCGGCCAGGGTCGGAGCTGATGTGCCTGTTTGCCTCGATTCGCGGGCACGGGTGATGGCCGGTATCGGCGAACGCCTGGGCGAGCCCCTGCGCCTGCCGCCGCTCTTCACCGTGTTGGTCAATCCGGGCGTGCCGGTCGAGACGGCGGCGGTGTTTCGCGAGCTTGGGCTTCAACGGGGGCAGGACTTGTCGCCTGCCGGCGCCGTGCCGGATCTCGCGCAGCCTTCGGTCGACGCGTTGGTCGCCATGCTGGGCGGCCGCGGAAACGATCTTGAAGCGCCGGCGCGACGCGTGGCTCCGGTTCTCGGCGAGGTGCTTGCCGGGCTGGCGGCACTGCCCGGCTGCCGGCTGGCCCGCATGTCGGGCTCGGGAGCGACCTGCTTTGCTCTTTTCGACGATTGCCGGGCCAGCGCTGCTGCCGCCAAGGCGCTGCAGAAGAGCCGGCCGGGCTGGTGGGTCAAGCCGTCAGTGCTGCGTTAACGGGTGTAGCGTCAGCCGCCGGGCGACAGTCCAGCGCGGCTCACGGCTCCCAGCGCGACCTGCGAGCGCTGCCGATAGGCCAGCCATGTCGCGAGCAAGCTGCAGGCCGCTGCGAACATCAGCCAGAGCCCGGCGACAGCCCGGTTCCCGGTGATCTCGATCAGATAGGTACTAACCGCAGGCGTGAAGCCGCCAAACAGCGCCGTCGCCAGGCTGTAGGCGACGGAGAAGCCGGTTGTGCGCAACTGCACCGGGATGATCTCGGTCAGCGCCACCACCATGGCGCCGTTATAGCTGCCATAGATGAACGACAGCCAGAGCTCGACCTCCAGCAGCCTGAGGAAGGAAGGCTCGGAGACCAGCCAGGACAGCGCCGGATAGGCGCTGACGAACATCAGCAGCGTGAAGACGATCAGCAGCGGCTTGCGGCCGAGCCGGTCGGACACCGCCCCCATCACCGGCAGCCAGAACAGGTTGGACAGGCCGACGCAGACCGTCACCAGCAGGCTGTCGAGGCCTGTCAGCTTGAGGACCTCGCGCCCGAAGGTCGGCGTGTAGGCCGTGATGAAATAGAACGACACCGTCGTCATCGTCACCAGCAGCATGCCGATGATCACGACCTGCCAGTTCTGAGTGAGTGAGCGCAGGATTTCCCGGGGAGAGGGGTGGTTGCTGCTCTGCTTGCGCTCGCTGAACTCCTCGGTCTCCTGCATCGAGCGGCGCAGCAGGAAGATCAGTGGTACGATCAGGCAACCGACCAGGAACGGGATGCGCCAGCCCCAGGCCGTCATCTCGTCGGGTGGCAGGATGGTGCTGAGCCAGACGCCGAGCAGTGCCACGAAGATCACCGCGATCTGCTGGCTGCCGGACTGCCAGCTGACATAGAAACCCTTGTTTCCGGGCGTGGCGATCTCCGACAGGTAGACGGAGACACCGCCGAGCTCGACGCCCGCCGAAAACCCCTGGACCAATCGACCGATCACGACGATGACCGGCGCGAGCAGGCCGATCGTCGCATAGGTCGGCACCAGCGCGATGGTGAGCGTGCCGAAGGCCATCAGCCCGAGTGTCAGGAGAAGTCCGGCGCGGCGGCCATGGTGGTCGATATAGGTGCCGAGCACGATGGCGCCGAGCGGCCGCATCAGGAAGCCGGCGCCGAAGGTCATCAGCGCCGCCATCAACTGGGCGAACTCACTGCCCGACGGGAAGAAGGCCTTGCCGATCGCCGCGGCGTAATAGCCGAAGACGAAGAAATCGTACATTTCGAGGAAATTGCCACTCGATACGCGAATAACAGCCCCGATCTTCGACTGGCGATCCGATGCTGCCGTCATAGCCCGCTCCACGCTTTCATATGTCGCGGGCGGCAGCCTAGGCTCGTCCAGGCGGCTGTGGAAGCGTCTTTCGGCCAGAGCATCGGCTCGAAAAGTGGGAACCGGTTTTCGGGGCAAGCCGATGCAAGATCAAAGAGAGCATCGGCCCGAAAAGTGGAGCCGGTTTTCGGGATAAGCCGATGCAGGAGATCGCTGCAAGGGCGTTTCAGTGCGCTCGCGAGACGCAGAAATCGACGGTCTCGTTCAGCGCCTGCTTCATCGCGGAGGCGGGGAACAGGCCGAGCGCATCCTTGGCCATCTTGGCGTAGTGCTCGGCGCGCTCGATCGTGTCGTCGAGCGCGCGATGGCGACGCATGATGCTCTGGGCTTCTTCGAGATCGCCCTCGTTGACCTCGCCGTTCTGGAGCGTGCGGCGCCAGAAGGCACGCTCAGCGTCGGTGCCGCGCCGGAAGGAGAGCACGACCGGCAAGGTGATCTTGCCCTCGCGGAAATCGTCGCCGGTGTTCTTGCCGAGCTTGGAGGCGACGCCGCCATAGTCGAGCGCGTCGTCGATGAGCTGAAAGGCGATGCCGAGATTGAGGCCGTAGCTACGGCAGGCGGCGGCATTGGCCTTGCCAGCCTCGGCGATGACGGGTCCGACCTCGCAGGCGGCGGCGAAGAGCTCCGCCGTCTTGCCGCGAATCACGGCGAGGTACTCGTCCTCGGTCGTCTCGGTGTTCTTGGCGACGGAGAGCTGCAGCACCTCGCCCTCGGCGATCACGGCCGCGGCGGTGGAGAGGATGTCGAGGGCGCGCAGCGAGCCGACCTCGACCATCATCTTGAAGGCCTGGCCGAGCAGGAAATCGCCGACGAGCACGCTGGCCTCATTGCCCCAGAGCATGCGCGCGGCAAGCTTGCCGCGGCGCATGTCGCTCTGGTCGACGACGTCGTCATGCAGCAATGTCGCGGTGTGCATGAACTCGACCGAGGCCGCGAGCTTGACATGGCCTTCGCCGCGATAACCGCACAGCGCCGCCGTCGCCAGCGTTAGCATCGGGCGCAGGCGCTTGCCGCCCGACGAGATCAGGTGGTTGGCGACCTCGGGGATCATGGTGACGTCTGAGCCGGTGCGCGACAGGATCATCGCGTTGACGCGTTCCATGTCGGAGCGGGTCAGGCCGACCAGGGTCTCGATCCGGGCCTTGCCCGCATCCTGGCCGGTTCCCTGGCCCGCTTCCTTGTCCTCGAACGCAACGACGACGCCCATCTCATCCACTCCGGCCGACTTGCGCAGATAGCGGCGCGCTGATGCCTTGCCACAACCGTCGCATGGGTGACCAGCCCCTGCAATTCGGCAATGACGCCGCACCTGCGCAAGCGAGGGCTTGCGCGCGGGCCACGGCTTCGGCTCCATGCGCCCATGCATGAACTGGTCCGCACCAACGATATCGTCCTGCTCGGAGCCATCGAAGCGCTCCTGGCTTCGGCCAATCTCGATTGCCTGATCGCCGATCAGCATATCAGCGCGCTGGAAGGCATGATCGGCGCCTTCCCGCGCCGGCTCCTGGTGCGCGAGGCCGACAAGATGCGCGCGCGGGCGCTGCTGGTCGATGCCGGCTTCGGAGCGGAACTGCGCGATGACTGAGCCGCAACCGGCCTCATTGCTCGGCGAGATCGGCGAAGATCGCCTGCTCGACGGGCGCCTGATCCTGCGCCAGCCGAAAAAGGGGCATCGCGCCGGCAGCGATGCGATCCTGCTCGCGGCGGCCCTGCCTGAACTGGGCGAGGGGCCTCTGCTCGACATGGGCGCAGGCGTCGGCACGGTTGGCCTTGCCGCTGCCCTGGCGCAGCCGCATCTGCGCGTGGTGCTGGCCGAGCGTGATCCGGAGCTTGTGGCCCTGGCGCGCGACAACATCGCCCGCAACGGCCTCGATGCGCGCGTCGGGGCGCTGGCTGTGGATATCGCCGCCCCAGCCGCCGCCGTGACCGAGGCCGGCCTGGTTCCGGCGAGCTTCGCTTGCGTCGCGATGAACCCGCCCTTCTATGCGGCGCGGGAGACCAAGGCCTCGCCGGTCCCGAATCGACGCGCCGCCCATGTCGTCGAAGGCGGGTTGGGGGACTGGCTGAAGGCGGCGCGCCGTTTGCTCCGGCCTGGCGGGCGGATCGCTATCATCCACCGTGCCGAGGCGCTGGCCGAGATCCTGGCCGGGCTCGCGACGGGCTTCGGCGGGCTGGAAATCCGGCCGGTCCATGCGCTGGCCGAGCGGCCGGCCGTGCGCGTCCTCGTCACAGCCGTGCTGAACAGCAAAAAGCCGGCAGCGTTGCTGCCGGCTTTCATTCTCAATCGCCCCGAGGGCGGCTTCACCGAAGCGAGCGAAGCCCTGCATCGCGGATATGCGATGCTAGAGCCGGATGATTTCAGACGGAGTCACAAAGTGTCTCCGTCTGAAATCTGAATCCGTCTCTCATCAAGGAGTAAGAGCAGGATCAATGCGAAAAACCGGTTCCCACTTTTTCGCATCCTGCTCTAGGCAGCCGCGATCAGTAGAAATAGCGCGGGCCGTAAAAGGGCGGGGGCGGCGGCGCAAAGACCGGCGGGCCGTAGAAGCGCGGGCCGTAATAGCGCCGCGGGCCGTAATAGCGCGGCGGCCCGTAGTAGCGGCGCGGTCCATAGTAGCGGCGCGGGCCGTAATAATACTGCGCCTGCTGGATCTGAGCCCCATCGACCTCGGCGGTCCCAGCCAAAGCGGGCTGGATCGCTCCCGCCGCGATGGGGGCCGCCATGGCCGGGGCGGCTGCGAAGGACAGGCCGCCGAGCGTGGCCGCCGTCGCGATACCGAATGCGAGTTTGCGAAACATGATCCGATCCTCTTCAACTTGGCGCCTGCAGCCCCTGCCGCATGGTCGGTCGCCGTCTTCGAATGAAAGGCTACTGCGTTGGAGCTGAACGGCACAAAACCGCGTCGTTCAGCCTGTTTTCATCCTGCGGCCAGAGAACGGCCACATTTCGGCGGCTCAGCGGCAGACGCGCACGGGGCGGACGACCCAGCCATAGCCGGTCCAGACGCGCCTGTTGGCGAAGAAGCAGCGCGGGCGATAGACCGGGCGGCCGTAGAAGCGACGCGGTCCATAATGGCGACGCGGGCCGTAATACTGCGCTTGCTGGATGAGATCGCCTTGCGACGGCAGGGTTTGCGACGGCATGGTTTGCGCCGTGCCTGCCGAGACAGGAGCGGCCATCGCCGGTGCGACGGTGAAGGCTGCGACGATGAGGCCAAGCGCGCCGAACAGCGCAGCGACGATACGGGATGACGGCATGGACTTCTCCTACGAAACGACCCCGCCGGTTCGACATCAAGCGCTCGCCCCGAACGCCGCGAACCCTACGGACAAAAAAATCCTAGCTCGTCCTGCATGAACGAAAGCTGTCTGTCGAAGTTCCCGCGCTATGCATGGGCGACGCAACGGATTCGACGGCGAAATCGGTGCAAGTCAAAAGATTTTAGCCGGCGAATCCGTCTTTCGCCAATGAGTTAGGTCAAAACCTGCTTGAAAACCGCATTCCACTTTCCCGGATCATGGTCTATGCACGCGCCGATCCACGATCTTTCGGAAGGCCCAAGCCTTGGCTGTTTCTGCCACTCTGCCCGATGCGATGAACCCGACCCGCTCCTTCCAGGGGCTGTTGCTGACCCTGCAGCGCTTCTGGGCCGAGCGCGGCTGCGTCATTCTCCAGCCCTATGACATGGAGGTCGGCGCCGGCACCTCCCATCCCGGCACGATGCTGCGCTCGCTTGGGCCCAGGCCCTGGCGCGCGGCTTATGTCCAGCCCTCGCGCCGGCCCAAGGATGGCCGCTATGGCGAGAACCCCAACCGGCTGCAGCATTACTACCAGTTCCAGGTCATCCTGAAGCCGAACCCGCCGAACCTGCAGGAGCTCTATCTGCAGTCGCTCGAGGCGATCGGTATCGACGTGAAGCTGCACGACATCCGCTTCGTCGAGGATGATTGGGAGAACCCGACGCTCGGCGCGTGGGGGCTGGGCTGGGAATGCTGGTGCGACGGCATGGAGGTGAGCCAGTTCACCTATTTCCAGCAGGTCGCCGGCATCGAATGCGCGCCTGTCTCGGGCGAGCTCACCTACGGCCTCGAGCGCCTCGCCTGCTATCTGCAGAATGTCGAGAGCATCATGGAGCTCAATTTCAACGGGCTCGAAGGCGACGAGAAGGTCACCTATCGCGAGGTCTTCCTCCAGGCCGAGCAGGAATATTCGCGCTATAATTTCGAGCATGCCGATACGGCCGCCCTGTTCCGGCGCTTCGCCGAGGCCGAGGCCGAATGCCGGGCCCTGCTCGAAAAGGGCGAGAGCGGTGAGCGCCATCTCATGGTCCAGCCGGCCTATGACCAGTGCCTCAAGGCCGGCCACAGCTTCAATCTGCTCGACGCGCGCGGCGTGATCTCGGTCACCGAGCGCCAGAGCTACATCCTGCGTGTCCGCGAACTGGCGAAAGCCTGCGGCGCCGCCTGGCTGAAGACCGCCGGCGGGGGAGCGAACTAATGCCTGATCTCCTGCTCGAACTCTTCTCCGAAGAGATCCCCGCCCGCATGCAGCGCAAGGCGGCCGAGGATCTGAAGAAGCTCGTCACCGATGCGCTGGTCGAGCGCGGCCTTGTCTATGAGGGCGCAAAAGCCTTCGCCACGCCGCGGCGGCTCGCGCTCCACATCGCCGGCCTGCCGGTGCGCGGCCGCGATGTCCGCGAGGAGCGCAAGGGGCCGCGCGTCGGCGCGCCCGAGGCCGCGATCCAGGGCTTCCTCAAGGCAGCTGGGCTTACCTCGCTCGATCAGGCAACGATCATCAGCGACCCAAAAAAGGGCGACAGCTACGTCGCCATCATCGAGAAGCCGGGCCAGGAGACGGTTGCGGCCATCGCCGAGATCGTGCCCGCCGTGATCCGCAGCTTTCCCTGGCCGAAATCGATGCGCTGGGGCGCTGCCTCCGCGGCTGGCGCGAGCCTGCGCTGGGTGCGCCCGCTGCACTCGATTCTCTGCACCTTCGGGGCCGAGACCGAGGAGCCGGAGGTGGTTCCCTTCGAGGTTGACGGCATCGTCTCCGGCAACATCACTTACGGCCACCGCTTCCATGCGCCGGGCGCCATCACGGTCAAGCGTTTCGACGATTACGTGCCGAGCCTGGAGAAGGCCAAGGTCGTGCTCGATGCTGATCGGCGCAAGGAGATCATCCTCAACGACGCCCGCACGCTCGCCTTCGCGCAGGGCCTCGAACTGGTCGAGGATGAGGGGTTGCTGGAGGAGGTCGCGGGGCTGGTCGAGTGGCCGGTCGTGCTGATGGGCGCCTTCGAGGAGCGCTTCCTGGAGATTCCCGGCGAGGCGATCCGCGCGACGATCCGCGCCAACCAGAAATGCTTCGTGCTGCGCGATGCCGCCACCGGCGCGCTCGCCAACCGCTTCCTGCTGACCGCGAATCTCGTCGCCAGCGATGGCGGCAAGGTGATCACCGCCGGCAATGAGCGCGTCGTGCGCGCCCGCCTCTCCGACGCCGCCTATTTCTTCGCGACCGACAAGGGCGATCTGCCCGATCTCGACACGCTGAAGGAGAGCGCTGAGAAGCTCGGGCTCGACCTCGCCAAGCCGCTCGACCAGCGCATGGCCAAGCTCGACAAACTCGGCGTCGTCTTCCACGCCAAGCTTGGCACGCAAGGCGAGCGCGTCCAGCGCATCGCGGCGCTGGCGCGGGTGATTGGAGAGCTCATCGAGCCGCAAAAACGTGTCGGTGAGATGCATTTTGGCGGTAGTTCTGCAGAGTATCACAATCAGATTGCTCGCGCGGTGCGACTGATAAAGGCTGATTTGCCTACCGAGATGGTTGGTGAGTTCCCCGAGCTGCAGGGGCTGATGGGCCGCAAATACGCCGGACTGCAAGGTGAGAAGCCTTCGGTGGCCGCGGCTATTGAAGAACATTACAAGCCGCTCGGTCCATCTGATCACGTACCCACCGATCCGGTTTCGATTGCTGTGGCGCTTGCCGACAAGCTCGACACGCTGGTCGGCTTCTGGGCGATCGAAGAAAAGCCGACCGGGAGCAAGGATCCCTATGCGCTACGGCGGGCGGCACTGGGGGTGATCCGATTGGTGGTCGAGAATGGGGTGCGACTACAGATCTCTCGTCTGCTCAACATGCCGATGAAGGAGATGATCGCGGCTGCGAATCCCTACGCCGATGACGATCGTCTCATTGAATTACTTTCTGCGTCCGAAGCTAAGATCGCCGACCTCCTTTCCTTCTTCCACGACCGCCTCAAAGTCATGCTACGCGACCAGGGTGCGCGGCATGATCTGGTCGACGCGGTGCTGGGCGAGGGCGGCGGTTCCGACGACCTCCTGCTCATCACCCATCGCGTCGCCGCGCTTGCACGCTTCCTCGAGACGCAGGATGGCAAGAGCCTGCTCGCTGGCTACAAGCGCGCCGCCAACATCCTCAAGGCCGAGGAGAAGAAGGACGGCGAGGGCGCGTTTGACGGCGCTGTCGATTATCTGCTGATCGAGCAAGCCGGGCTGATTGAAGAGAAGGCACTGGCCGTCGGCCTCCACAAAGCCACTCCCGCAGCCTCTGCCGCCGTGGCGAAGGAAGATTACGAGGGCGCGATGGCGGCGCTGGCCGAATTGCGCCCGGCGGTCGACGCCTTCTTCGACCAGGTCACGGTCAACGATCCCGACCCGGCGCTGCGCATCAACCGCCTGAAGCTGCTCAACCAGCTCCGCGAAGCGACCCGCGCCGTGGCGGATTTCGGGCGTATCGCCGGGTAGGGCGCGGGGAACCCCTCTCCTGTAAGGAGAGGGGCAGGGGTGAGGTGTAGGCCCTGGACGTGATAGCCGAGACCCGCCCGCTGCATTGCCGAGCCCAACCGGTCGAACGGCCGACACCTCACCCTGCCCTCTCCTTACAGGAGAGGGTTCCCCGCGCCCGGTCGAAACACCGCAGCGCACAGGCGCCTGCGGGCGCTCCGCCAGGGGCTCGGGAACCTATTCCCACACTGCGACGTTCTGTCATCGGGGCTGACGTGGCGCGAATGCGTCGTGGCACGGGCTCCGGGGGGCCAGTTTCCGGCCGCGACAAGGGACTTCGCATATGTCCATCCTGATTTCGCTGCTCATCACGGTGCTCGTCATCGGCCTCGTGCTCTATCTCGTGCGCATGCTGCCGCTCGATGCGCAGATCAAGAACGTCGTCCAGATCATCGTCATCGTCATCGGCATCATCTCGCTGCTGCGCTACCTCGCCATTTTCTGATCGGCTCCGCCCGTCATGCTCGCCCTGGCGGCGAGCATCCCCGTCTTGACCGCGGAGCTCGAGCGGCGAAGGCGTGGATGGCCGGGACAAGCCCGGCCATGACGGCCAGCGCGACGGCCCCGATTGACGCCGCGCTTGCGTTGAGCCACATTTTCATAGGTCCAGAGGGCCCCGGACGCATCGCGTCCCGGGGCCCTTTCCTATTTGCAGGGCGATACCCGCGATGAACTCGCAGAACCGCACGACCCATATCCGCCTGACCTCGCATCCCGAGCCCGGCAACGCCGCGACGCGCTTTCCCATCCAATGGGGCGCGGGCAGCCCGGCCGAACGCGGCCCGGTCATCGCCTCGACCACGGCGCCGGGAGACCGCAACGTCATCGGCGCCCATGGCGGCTCCTATTCGGTCTATCGCGCGCTCGCCATTTCGGCTCGCGCCATGAACCCCTCGCAGCGCCCTGACCTGACCAACACCTATCCGACAGCCGAGATCCCGCCGCAGCCGCAATGGTTTGCGCCTGGCCGGATCGTCTCGATGGACCCGTTCGGCCATCGCGTCGCGCAGGATTTCGGCCAGTGGATCGGCGAGGGCATCGACATCCGCCCGACCATCGCCATCACCAAGGCGAGGCTCAATTTGCCCGAAATCCTCGCCGCGATGGCAGGACACAGGCTCAGCCCCGACGAGACCATCCTGCACAAATCCGGCGATATCAGCGTCACCAAGATCGCGATCGACCCGGTCTGGCATCTGCCGGGCATCGCCGAGCGCTTCGGCACCAGCGAGCAGGAATTGCGCCGCACGCTCTTCGAGCAGACCGGCGGCATGTATCCGGAGCTGGTGACACGGCCTGATCTGCGCGTCTTCCTGCCGCCGATCGGCTCGATCACCTGCTACATCATCGGCGAGGTCTCCGCGATCACCGACCCGAAGCGCAGCGTCGCCTGCCGCGTCCATGACGAATGCAACGGCTCGGACGTCTTCGGCTCGGACATCTGCACCTGCCGGCCCTACCTCGTGCATGGCATCGAGGAGGCGGTGAAGGAGGCGCAGGGCGGCGGCGTCGGCCTGATCGTCTATAATCGCAAGGAGGGCAGGGCGCTGGGCGAGGTCACGAAATTCCTCGTCTACAACGCCCGCAAGCGCCAGGAGGGCGGCGATTCCGCCGCAACCTATTTCGAGCGCACCGAATGCGTCGCCGGCGTCCAGGACGCCCGCTTCCAGCAATTGATGCCCGACGTGCTGCATTGGCTCGGCGTCACCAGGATCGACCGGTTGATGTCGATGTCGAACATGAAATACGATGCCATGGTCGAGAGCGGCATCGAGATCGGCGAGCGCGTCGCGATCCCGCCCGAGCTCGTTCCGCCCGACGCCTCGGTCGAGATCGAGGCCAAGAAGGCAGCGGGCTATTACTCGCCCGACGGCGCGCCCGGCGACAACGCCCTGAAGGCGACCGTCGGTCGCGATCTCGACAAGTTCTGAGCCGCTTCATGTCTGACCAGAATACGGACGCCGTCCGTGCCTTGCTCAAGCCTGCCGCCGTCCGCGCCCGCGCGCAGGAGATGCTGGAGCTCGGCCTGGCCGGCAAGCTCCTGCATTTCAGCGTCGATGCGACGCGGCTCGACGCCTGCGCCGACTATGTCCTCGACACGATCAAGGCGAACTATCCGACGCTCGACATCCCGTTCCACGCCCGTTGGCGGCATTTCAGCGTGGCCGGTGTCGATCGCTGGAGCGTGCTCGACCTGACCGCGCATTTTCCCGACGCCATGGCGCGCGGTCGCGCGGCTTATGATCTCGCCGTGGTCAGCGTGCTGCTGGATGCGGGTGCCGGGCCGGACTGGCGTTATCGCGATGCGGTCTCGGGGCAGTCGATCGGCCGCTCCGAGGGGCTGGCGCTGGCCTCGCTCGACATGTTCGCGGCCGGCCTGTTCTCCAGCGATCAGGCTGAGCCGCTGCGCGTCGACGCGGCCGCGCTGAAGCGGCTCGATGGCGCGGCGCTGGCCGAAGGCTTCCAGGCCGGCCCCGGCAATCCGCTGCTCGCGGTCGAGGGCCGAGCGGCCTTGATGAATCGTCTCGGCGAGGAGCTGGAGCGTCAGGGCCTGAAGCGCCCCGGCGATCTGTTCGACCGGCTCGTCAGCGCTGCCGAGACCGGCACATTGCGCGCCGGGCATATCCTGACGGAGGTTCTCTCCATTTTCGGCGGCATCTGGCCGTCGCGCCTGACGGTCGCCGGCGTCGCACTGGGCGATACCTGGCGGCATCCGCTGATCGCGGAGGCCGAGCCGACAGCCGGGCTGGTGCCCTTCCACAAGCTCTCGCAATGGCTGTCCTATTCGCTGATCGAGCCCTTGCAATGGGCCGGGATCGCGGTGATCGACATCGATGACCTCACCGGTCTGCCCGAATATCGCAATGGCGGGCTGTTCCTCGATTGCGGCGTGATCGCGCTGAAGGACGAGAGCGATGCGACGCGCGCCCATGAGGTCGGCTCGGCGCTGGTCGTCGAATGGCGCGCGCTGACCGTGGCGCTGCTCGACGAGATCGGAATGCTGATCCGCAAGCGCTTGGGGCGCACGGCCGAGGAGCTGCCGCTGGCGAAGGTGCTGGAGGGCGGCACCTGGGCCGCCGGCCGGCGCATCGCCCGCGAGAAGCGCGGGGATGGCGGTCCGCCCTTGACGATCATCAGCGACGGCACCGTATTTTGAGTTGGCAACACCACAGCCCTCATCCTGAGGAGCCGCGAAGCGGCGTCTCGAAGGATGCTCCAGTGCTCTCTGGACCATCCTTCGAGACGCAATCCTTCGGATCGCTCCTCAGGATGAGGGCTGAGGGGGTACAAAGGGGCGTGCAGGAATGACCAAAAGCCAGGACGGCGTCACCGTCGTCGACCATCCGCTGGTGCAGCACAAGCTGACGCTGATGCGCGAGAAGGACCGCTCGACCAAGAGCTTCCGCCAGCTCCTCAACGAGATCGGCATGCTGCTCTGCTACGAGGTCACGCGCGATCTGCCGATGGAGATGACCGAGATCGAGACGCCGCTGACGAAATCGATGCAGCCGATCATCGCCGGCAAGAAGATGGTCTTCGCGCCGATCCTGCGGGCCGGCGTCGGCTTCCTCGACGGCATGCTGGAACTGGTGCCCGCCGCCCGCGTCGCCCATATCGGGCTCTATCGCGATCCCAACACGCTCCAGGCGGTCGAGTACTATTTCAAGGCCCCCTCCGACATCGCCGAGCGCATGGTGGTGGTGATGGACCCGATGCTGGCGACGGCCAATTCGGCGGTCGCAGCGATCGACCGGTTGAAGGAGCGCGGCGCCAAGGATCTGCGCTTCGTCTGCCTGCTGGCGGCGCCCGAGGGTATCGAGCGCTTTCGCGGCGCCCATCCCGATGTCCGCATCTGGACGGCGGCGATCGATGAGAAGCTGAACGAGCACGGCTATATCGTGCCGGGCCTGGGCGATGCCGGCGACCGGATGTTCGGTACGCGATAAAGCCGAACATGCGCCGAGACACGAAAATGGCCCGCCCCGTTTCCGGGGCGGGCCGACGATCCGGCATGACGATCAGGCCGGTAATGGCGCGACCGTCCAGCGGATCGCACTACGTCATTCGATGATCTGCACGACGCGACGAGTCCGCGGCTCGACCAGAACAGGGCGCTGGTTCACGACCGTGTAGCGGTAGCCGGTCTCGGCATATTCGCGCGGCACATATTCACGCGGAACCTCGCGATAGACCACGCCATCGGCCGGGAGGACCGTGCCGACCGTGACCGGTTCCGCGTAGGTATAGGACGGGACGCGCTGCTCGACGACATATTGCCGGAAGCGGGGCGTCTGGTCACCGATGATCGCGCCGACCACGGCGCCACCGACGCCGCCGACTACCGCGCCGACCGGGCCGCCGACAATGGCTCCGCCGACCGCACCCGTGGTGCCGCCACCAACTGCGCCGCCGACGGCACCGCCGTCCTGGTTGCGTTGCGGGTTCTGGGCGAATGCCATCGCGGGGGTGATGGCGATCGCGGCGATAAGAGCAAGTTTCTTGAACATCGTGGTTCTCCTTCCAAACGAACGTTCGGGAAGGAAACGGGGCGGTTCACGGCGCGGTTCCGAAAAATCTGGGTAACAAGATATGAATATCCGCAACCGGAATGGCGAAAGCGTCATTATATCAATGTATTGCGGCGCTCACGAAAACGCGTGATCGGCCTGCCAACGCCAACGAAAAACGGCGGATCCGGGGATCCGCCGTTCCATATCGTGCCTGTTCCGGACAGTTATTTCGGTGCGGCTGACAAGGCTGGGCTGAGCTTGTCGGCGTCGCGCTTGATCAGGGCGGCGAAACCGGCCGGGGTGCGTTCCTCGGCGGTCGGCAGCACGGTGCCCAGCTCGAGCAGGCGCTTCTTGGTGCCTTCATCGTTCAGCGCCTTGTCGAGGGCGGCGACCAGACGATCGACGACGTCCTTGGGCAAGCCCTTGGGACCGGCCATGCCGTTCCAGGCCTCGATCTGGTACTCCGGCAGCCCGGCTTCCGCGGTGGTGGGAACGTCGGGCAGGGCCGGCGAACGCTGCTTCGAGGCGATCGCATAGGCCTTGATGTTGCCGGCCTTCACCTGTTCGGCGACGCTGACGATCTGGTCGCACATGAAGTCGATCTGGCCGGAGACGAGATCGTTCAACGCCGGCCCGGTGCCGCGATAGGCGACGGCGTTGATCTTCGGCACGCCGAGCTGCGCCTTCAGCAGGGTGCACGTCGTCCAGGAGACGGAGCCGAGGCCGGCATGGGCCTCGTTCACCTTCTCGGAGTTCGCCTTCACATAGGTCACGAACTCCTTCAGGTCCTTGGGCTCGAAATTCTTGCGGGCGACGATCAGGATCGGCGTGCCGCCAGCGAGACCGATGGCCTGCATGCCGTTGATCGGGTCGTATTTCAGGCCGGGATAGGTCGCAGGCGCAGCCGAGAACGTGCCCAGGTGCCCCATCGCGATGGTGTAGCCGTCGGGCGCAGCCGTGACTGCGCGGGTGATGCCGGTGGTGCCGCCGGCGCCGGCGACGTTTTCGATCACGAGCTGCTGGCCGAGCGTCTTCGACATATGGTCGGCGACGATGCGCGCGATGATGTCGGTCGGCCCGCCGGCGGCGAATGGCACGATCATGGTGACCGGGCGCGTCGGATAGGTTTGCGCCTGGGCAGCGCCGGCGAACGCGATGGTGATCGCGGCCGCCAAGCCAAGTGTCCGGCCAAGTGTCAGTTTCTTCATGGATGATCCTCCCTTGAGCTGTTTTGGTGGAAGCTGGATTGAAAGCGGCGTTCCAGCAACCCCGTCATTCGGTGAAGACCTCGTCGCGCTTCTTCGAGATCGAAGGCAGCAGCGCAATCGCCAGGACGACCACGGCGACGATCAGCAGGCCGGCCGAGATCGGCCGCTCCACGAAGGTCATGAACGAGCCGCGCGAGATGATCAGCGCCTGGCGCATCTTCTCCTCGAGCAGCTTGCCCAGGACGAAGCCGAGCAGCATCGGCGCGGGCTCGAAGCCGAGCTTGATCAAGAGGTAGCCGAACAGGCCGAACATCGCGGTGAAGGCGACGTCCACCGGCTGGTTGTTCACCGAGTAGATGCCGATGCAGCAGAAGATCAGGATCGCCGGGAACATCAGGCGATAGGGAACCTGCAGCAGCTTCACCCAGACGCCGACCAGCGGCAGGTTGATGATGACCAGCATCAGGTTGCCGATCCACATCGAGGCGATCATGCCCCAGAACAGCTCCGGGTTCTTGGTCATGACCTGCGGACCGGGAATGATGCCGTGGATGGTCATCGCGCCGACCATCAGTGCCATCACGGCGTTGGGCGGGATGCCGAGCGTCAGCAGCGGGATGAAGGCGGTCTGCGCGCCGGCGTTATTGGCCGACTCAGGACCAGCGACGCCCTCGATCGCGCCACGCCCGAAGCGCGAGGGATCCTTGGCGAGCTTCTTCTCGATCGTGTAGCTCGCGAAGGGGCCGAGCACCGCGCCATTGCCCGGCAGGATGCCGAGGATGCCGCCGATGAAGGTGCCGCGCAGCACCGGGTTGATCGACTGCTTGATCTCGCTCCAGTCCGGGAGCAGTCGGCCGATCTTGGCCTTCACCACGTCGCGCGCCTCGGGGTTCTCCAGATTGCGCAGCACCTCGGCGAAGCCGAAGACGCCCATGGCGAGCACGGCGAAGTCGATGCCGTCCGACAAGGGCGGGAAGCCGAAGGTCAGGCGTTCCTGCCCGGTTTCGAGGTCGGTGCCGACCGTCGAGAGCAGCAGGCCCAGCATGATCATGCAGAAGGCCTTGAGGATCGAGCCACGCGCCAGCACGACGGCAAAGCACAGGCCCATCACCATCAGCGAGAAATATTCCGCCGGACCGAAGAGCAAGGCGAGCTTCGTCAGGGGCGCGCCGAGTGCGGCGATGAACAGGGTCGCGACGCAGCCGGCGAAGAAGGAGCCGAGCGCGGCGACGCCGAGCGCGACGCCGGCGCGGCCCTGCTTGGCCATCTGGTGGCCGTCCAGCGTGGTGACGACGGACGTCGCCTCACCCGGGATGTTGACCAGGATCGCGGTGGTCGAGCCGCCATATTGCGCGCCGTAATAGATGCCGGCCAGCATGATCAGCGCGCCGACGGGATCGACGCCGAAGGTGATCGGCAGCAGGATCGCGATGGTGGCGATCGGCCCGACGCCGGGCAGCACGCCGATCAGCGTGCCGATGAAGCAGCCGGCGAAGCACAGGGCCAGATTCTGCAGGGATAGCGCGACGCCGAAGCCGAGCGTGAGATTGGCGATCATGTCCATCGTGTCAGATCCCCAGGAGCCAGGGCGCCAGCGGAATAGGCAGGCTGAGCGCGTATTTGAAGAGCAGAGCGCAGGCGGTCGTCATCGCGATGGCGAAGATGATCAGCTCCTTCCATTTCATGTCGTCGGCGGCGAGGCCGGAGACGAGGATGACCAGCGGCCCTGCGACGAGCAGCCCGAGCTGCGGGATATGGATCGGCCCGATGTCGAAGCCGCGGATGGCGAGCCCGAACAGGCAGGCTCCGCCGAGCACGAGGAAGACGCCACGCCAGGCCCAGCCCGTCAGCTTCTCGCCGTTGTAGCGCAGCGAGGCGAGCGAGAGCATCAGGCCCAGCGCGGCGCAGATCACCGCAAAGGATTTCGGCAGCATGCCCGGCCCGATCTGGCGAAGGCTACCGAGAGGCAGATCGCCGGACAGGAGGAAGGCAAAGACGCCAAGCGCGATCATGAACAGGCCGGCCGCCATGTCCTGCTGCGAGCGAATGCGCAGACCCTGCGCCCGTTCGATAGGGTTCAAACTCATCAGGCTCCTCCGGTAGACGACCCGACGGCGCGGGCGGTGCGTTTCATCTTGGGTGGCGATATGACGAACGGAAAAACATGCCGTTCGTCGATCAAGGTGACGCTCTCGCGAAGGATGGCGAGAAAGTCGTCGCGTGGGCTGAGTTTCTGCTGCGGCCGCCAGGCGACGCCGACCAGCGCGCCAGGTGGCGGCGGGTCGAGCAGCGCACCGCGCAGACGGCGCATCGTGACGCCGGGAAAGCTCAAGCGCGAGACCCAGTCGGGCGCCAGCGCCATGCCGAGTCCGGCGGCCACGGCTGACATCATCGCCGGCTTTTCGGTGGCCTCGATCGAGACGTTGGGCACGGCCCCGACGCTCTCGAAATAGGCCATCACCAGATCATAGGCGAAGGGTCGGCTGCGCTTGGAGGGAACGATGAAGGGCTCGCCGACGAGGTCGAGCATCGTCAGATGGTCGCGCGCCGCCAGCGGGTGCTGCTCGCTCAGGACGACGAGCGGGCGCTCGACGCGCAGGATCTCGAAGGCGCAGTCGGTGGGCTTGCGTGGTGGGCGGGTCAGCGCAAGATCGAGCTTGCCGGCCTCCAGCATCTGGATCAGCGGGGCTGTCATCGCTTCGACGAACTTGATCTCGACGCTGGGATGCTGCTCGCGGAAATAGGCGAGCGCCTCGGGCACGAAGCTTGATGAGGCGGCGTCGATCGCGCCGACGCGCAGGACCTTGCCCGAGGCCAGCGAGGCTCCGCGCACGGCGCGCGAGGCGTGCTCCATCTTGACCAGGATGCCCTTGGCCTCTTCCAGCATGATCAGCCCGGCGCGTGTCATCGCGACCTGGCGCGTGGTGCGCGTGAACAGGGCGACCCCGAGACCATCTTCCAATGCGCTGATCTGGCGGGAAAGGGCGGGTGGCGCGAGTCCAAGCCGTTCGGCTGCGCGACCGAAATGCAACTCCTCCGCCACCGCGATGAAACATCGCAGTTGCCTGACGTCCATGGCGCTCGTCTGCTCCCCCTCTGGCGTATCGTTTTTTCCGATATCTTCCAGTCCGCGAGATTATGCCTCTAGCGGCTCTGGCCGCTAAAGCGACCCTAGAGCAATTCATAATTTTTTGGCAATAAAGCCTCGGCAGAAATCAGCGCGCGGCGCTTATCTCGGGCCTGCGCCGGAAAAGCCGGCCGTCGATCAGGGCGAGGCCGGCGAAGATCGCGGCCATGCCGGCGAGATGTCGCGGCAGCAACGTTTCCCCGAGCAGGCCGACGCCGAGCATGATGGCGCTGACAGGCACCAGGAAGGTGACCAGCATGGCGTTGTTTCCGCCCGCCCGCCGCATGATCTGGAAGAAGATCACATAGGCGAGCGCGGTCGAGATCAAGGCGAGCCCGACCAGCGCGGCCGCGGCTGTCCAGGACGGCGTGGGCAGGCTCCAGGGCGGGGTGAAGATCAGGACGAGCGGGAGCGACATCACGGTCGTGGCGCTGAGCTGGCCTGCCGCCGTCACCAGCGGCGGCGTGTCGCGAAAGCGCCGGCCATAGAGCCCGGCGAAACCATAGGACAAGGCGGCGCCCAGGCAGGCGAGCTGCGGCAGGAGCGCGCCGCCCAGGCCGCTGAGCGCATCGGGGCCCATCAGGATGCCGACGCCGACGAGCCCGGCCAGCACGCCGGCGAGCTTGAGCGGGGTCGCCTTCTCATTGCTGCCGAACAGATGCGCGACGATGACGCCGAATACCGGCGTGGTGGCGTTCAGGATCGCGGAGACGCCGCTCTGGAGCTGGGTCTGGCCCCAGAAGATCAGGCAGAACGGAATGAGATTGTTGAGCAGCCCCATGACGAAGAAGGCGAGCCACATCCGGCGACCCACCGCCATGTCGAGGCCGCGCATCCGCAAGACGAGATAGAGCACGGCCGCCGCCAGGCTGACGCGGGACAGGACGACGGCAAGAGGCGGCCACTCCGCGACGGCGATCTTGCCGAAGAAGAAGGAGCCGCCCCAGAGCAGCGAGAGTGCCAGGAGCAGGAGCCATTCGCGCGCACCCATCACGGGGCCGGAGGAGGTGGGGGCGGTGGTCATCTGGAAAGCCCTATCCGAGGGAGCGCGCCAGCGCTCCCTTGTCGCGTCCTGGCTAGGCGCGTTGATAGTGCGGCGCCACCCGTTTTCCGCTCAGGCGGCTTCGGCGTCGCGCGCCTGCCACATCGCCGTGAAGGCCGGGCGGGCCTGGCAGGCTTCGAGCCAGGCCTTGACGTGCGGCGCGGCCTCGAAGAGCTGTGTCGCCGGCTTGGCGTAGCGGATGACCTCGGCGAGGTTGATGTCGGCGACCGTGAAGCGCCCGCCCATGACGAAGCCGCCGCCCTGCGCCAGCGTCTGATCGAGCACGGCGAACGGGGCTGCGAGCGCGGCCAGCGCCGCGGCGGCGACCTCGGGCTTGCGCTTCTCCGGCGGATAGGCGGCGAGGTGATATTGCAGGTTCAGTGCATGGGTCTCGCATTCGGTCGCGGCCCAGAGCGCCCACATTACGGCGAGCCCTTCCTCCTGCGCATCCTTGGGCGCGAGCGGGCCGCCATGCTTGCGCGCCAGATAGAGGTTGATCGCGAGCGATTCATGCAGCTTGAAGCCGTCATCGTCGATGCTCGGGACATGGCCGTTGGGGTTGACCTTGAGGAAGTCGGCGCTGCGCGTGTGCAGCGGCGCGTCCGGCGCCTGCGGATCGGGCACGCGATAGGCCTGGATCACCGGCACATGGGTGAAGGTGAGGCCAAGCTCGTTGGCGAGCCAGATGTTGCGCGAGGCGCGCGAGCGGTAGCAGCCATAGATCGTCAGGGTCATGCGGTGAGGCTTTCGGCGGAGAAGCTGAGGGCGGGCGCACCATAGGGCGAGCCGTGCGGGCCAACAATCGCCGCTGCGCGGTGAGGGGCCTTGTCGTCAGAGCAGGATGCGAAAAAGTGGGCACCGGTTTTTCGCATTGATCCTGCTCTAAACTCTCAGTTGAGAGACCGATTCAGCTTTCAGATGGGATCACTTTATGAGCCCATCTGAAATCATCCGGCTCTCGAGCAGGATGCGAAAAAGTGGGCACCGGTTTTTCGCATTGATCCTGCTCTCGCTCTTAGATGAGGGGCCGATCGAAGCCGCTCATCCTTATGCAGATTTTATTTGACGCGCGGCGTGGCAGGGTGCACTTCGCCCACGCCGCCGGACCTTCGGGGAAGGCCGCAATCAGGAACCCCAATCGCAATGCCAACCGACAGTCCCAGCCGACAGTCGATGCCGTCCGCCGCCGCCTCGCGCGCCTGACCGGGTAACCGGCTCGCTTGCGATCGGCCGATGACGGCCGATCGCAAGGAATAGAGCCATGAATGATATCGTCGCGCATGACAGGGGCGCAGCAGCTCCCGATTTGCTGGCCAAGACGCTGGCCTGCACATTGGCGCAGGAACACATCGCCGACATCGTCGAGACGCTGAACGATCAGGACACCGCGACCATCGCCGAGGTCCTCGTCGCCTTGCCGTTCGAACGCGCCGTCGAGGTCCTGGACCAGCCCGAACTGTTCGACGCGCCCGCCGCGCTCACGCTCCTCACCGATGAGCGCGCGGCGGCTTTCCTCTCCGCCATGTCTGCCGACCGCGTCGCCGACATTGTCCGCGTGCTCGACGCGCCCGTGCGCGAGCGCCTCACCGCGCGGGTCGACCAGGAGACGCGCTCGGCCCTGACGCGGCTGCTCTCCTATCCCGAGCACAGCGCGGGCTCGATCATGACGACCGAGTTCGTCAGCGTGCCGGCGAACTGGACCGTGGCGCAGACGCTCGACCATATCCGCCATGTCGAGCGCTCGCGCGAGACGGTCTACGCGACCTATGTGCTCGACCCAGCGACGGGCGCGCTCATTTGCGCGGTGCCGCTGCGCCGGCTGATCAGCAGCGCTTCCGATGCGGTGGTCACCTCCGTCGTGCCGGCGCACAAGCCGATCAGCGTCACTCCGGCGACGGATCGCGAGGACGTCGCCCGGCTGATCTCGAAATACAATTTGCTCGCCGTGCCCGTCGTCGATCCCGCCAATCGCGTCATCGGCATCGTCACCGTCGACGACGTCATCGATGCGATGATCGAGGAGACGACGGAGGACGTGCAGAAGCTCGGCGGCATGGAGGCGCTGGACGAGCCCTATAACGAGATCGGCTTCGCACGGATGATCCGCAAGCGCGCCGGCTGGCTCTCGATCCTGTTGCTCGGCGAGATGCTGACGGCCTCGGCCATGCAGTATTTCCAGGATGAATTGGAAAAGGCGATCGTGCTGACGCTGTTCATCCCGCTGATCATGAGCTCGGGCGGCAATTCTGGTTCGCAGGCGACCTCGCTGATCATCCGGGCGCTTGCCCTGCGCGAGATCAGCCTGAAGGATTGGTGGCGGGTCGCGCTGCGCGAATTGCCGACCGGGTTGACGCTGGGCGCCATCCTCGGCGCCATCGGCGTCGCGCGCATCGTGCTCTGGCAGAAGCTCGGCATCTACAATTACGGCGAGCACTGGGCCCTGATCGCGGCAACCGTGGGCGGTGCGCTGATCGGCATCGTCACCTTCGGCTCGCTGATGGGCTCGATGCTGCCCTTCGTCCTGAAGCGGCTGGGCTTCGACCCCGCCAGCGCCTCGGCGCCTTTCGTCGCGACCCTCGTCGATGTCACCGGCCTGGTGATCTATTTCGGCGTTGCCGCGGTGATCCTGAGCGGGACCTTGCTCTGAGGCATCGATGGCAGGCGCCGGGGCGAGGCTGCGCGATCAGGTCGGATGTCCACCCGGCGCCACCGCCACGGTCGCGTCGACATGGTGGCGCAAATCGTCGATCTGCTTCTTGTGCTCCTTGAACTCGGCCAGCGCCGCGCCCTGAAGGGCGCGGCTGCTGGGCAGCTTCACCTTCATGGGGTCGACGAAGTGCCCGTTCGTGGTGACTTCGTAATGGACATGCGGGCCGGTCGAGAGGCCCGTCGTCCCGACATAACCGATGATCTCGCCCATATGGACGGAGGCGCCCGGCTTGATCCGGCGGGCGATGCTGGCCATGTGGTTGTAGGCGCTGGCATAACCATTGGCGTGCTCGAGCTCGACCCGGTTGCCGTAGCCGGAGTGAACCCCGGCGGCCGTCACCGTGCCGTCGCCTGCAGCCATGATCGGCGTGCCGCGCGGGGCGGCCCAGTCGACGCCGTTATGCAGCCGGGAATAGTGCAGGATCGGGTGGTAACGCATGCCGAAGGGCGAGCTGATCCGCCCCTCCTGCACCGGCTTTCGCATCAGCAGTTTCTTGAGCGAGACGCCGTCATCGTCGAGAAAGTCGAGCTCGCCCGTTTCCGATGAGACATAGCGGTAGATCTGCTGCGTTTCGCCGCCGGTGGACAGCGCCGCATAGAGCAGTTCGCGATGGTTTGCCGGCGTCGGCTGGTCGTCGGTGAAGACCAGTTCCAGCCGGTCTCCGCTGCCGGCATGCTGCTTGAGGTCGAGGCCGGCCGCGAAGGCGCGGATGAAATCGTCGATCACCTCACGCGGCACATCGCTCTTCAAGGCGCTGGCATAGGCGCTCTGGTAGAGCGTGGCGTTGCTGCCGTCATCCTCCTCGTCATCCTGATCCGCCTTGCCCTCAGGGCCGTCATGGCCGTGCGCGGGCAGGGCGACGGTGACGAAGCGGCCTTGATCATCCAGGGCCACGACCTGCTGCGGGCCGCTCTCGTCGAACAGGGTGACGCGCTGGATCGTGCGGTCGCCGGCCTCGGGGCCGATCGTGACGCGCAGATGCTGGCCATCGGGCAGATCACTTCTGGCTCGTTTGCCGAGCGCGGCGAGGATCGCGGCGACGCGCTCGCTGGAGGCCCCGTTTGAGGCGAGCGCCGCGGCGAGCGTCTGCCCGCGCTCGAGCGCGATATCGACATCGCCGAAGCGCTCGCGGTTGTCGGCGCCAGCCGAAACATCCGTGACATTCTCGGGAATGATCCGGACATCGAGCGAGCCGAACCGGCCGGCATCCTCCGCATCGGCTTCGGCGCTGGCCGATTCGCCGACCATGCGCAGCGTTCGCGACAGGATGCGCTGATTCGAATAATCGGGCGGCAATTGCGGCGAGCCGGCCGAGAGCCGGGCCATCTCGGCGATCTGTTCGTCGATCGCGGCGTCGGACAGGCCCGGAGCATCCGGCTCGATGATGAGCGCGGCGAGATCCCGGCGCGTGACGGAGACATCCGCGTCGGCGGGGTCGGTCGCGTCCTGGGGCGGCGCCTCACGCGTCGAGCCGGCGAGCAGCCGGGCAGGGTCGAAATCCGGGATGTCGAGATTGGCGATGGGAAGCGGCGACAGGGCGACGGAGACATGCGCAAAGGCATGCACCTTGGTGATCTCGCGCCCGGCCGCGACTTCCGTCAAGGGCGCGCGGAAATGCTGCGTCGTGCTGATCGCGAAGCTGTGCTGGACCAGGCTGTCGCTCTTGCGGGCCGTCTTGCCCGCCGCGGTTTCGTCATTATGCGTGGGGGCGGCCTTTTCCGGCCGCTGCGCCGTGACGTGGTCACCCTCGGAGACATAGAGCGATGAGCCCATCAGGGCGGCGCCGAGCAGGCCGATCAAGGCGCAAGCCGAGAGCCAGCGCCAATTGACCGAGCGGTGCTCGGAAACCGGCAACCCAGCCGGGGCGGCGAATGGATCGGCAAGAGGCTCGGCGCTGTCGTCGTAGAGGAAGTTCAACTCGGCTCCGCCCATCCAGCTCTCTAAGAGTTAGAGCAGGATCGACGCGAAAAACCGGTTTCCACTTTTTCGCATCCTGCTCTGGGCTGCCGGGCCTCGGGGGCAAGCGCCGGCGCGCCCCGTCTATGCGCCGGCCGAGACGGCGAAACTATGGCCGCGGAAGAACCTTACCCGGCAAGAATCTTAGCCAGCCAGAACCCGCTGCGGCGGGAAGGTGATCTCGACCAGCGTGCCTTCCTTCTTGACGCTGGTGATGCTCATCGCCGCGCGGTTGGCCTCGACCAGCGCCTTGGTCAGCGGCAGCCCCAGGCCGGTGCCGCCCTTGCGGCGCGTCGTCGGCACCTGGCGGAAGGGTTCAAGCGCCAGAGCGAGCTCGTTGTCGTCCATGCCGATGCCGGTATCGCGTACCCGCAGGATCGCTTCGCCCTGGTCGCCGAGCGCTGTCGAGACGATGACCTGGCCGCCGGCGTCGGTGAACTTCACCGCGTTGGAGAGCAGGTTGATCACGATCTGGCGAATCGAGCGCTGGTCGGCGACGACCGGTGGCAGCTTCGGCGAGAGGCCCGAGCGCAGCACCACGCGGCCGCGCTGCGCCTCGGGCTGCAGCAAGGCGACCGTCGAGAGCGCGATCTCGTTCAGATTGACGCTGACGAAGTCGAGGTCGAGCTTGCCGGCCTCGATCTTGGCGAGGTCGAGCAGGTCGTTGACCAGGCTGATGACGTAGCCGCCCGACTGATGGATGTCGCGCAGATATTCCTTGTAGCGGTCATTGCCGATCGGCCCGAAGCGCTCCTCCGCCATCACCTCGGCGAAGCCGATGATGGCGTTGAGAGGGGTGCGGATCTCGTGGCTGATCTTGGCGAGCACGTCGGATTTCTGGGCGCTCGCCTTCTCGGCCGCCTTGCGCGCCTCGACCAGCTCGCCCTCGGTCTTCTTCCAGGCGGTGATGTCGCGCAGCACGGCGCAGAAGCGGCGCTCGGAGCCTTCCGTGATCTGGCCCATGGTCATGAATAGCGGGATTTTGCCGCCCTGGCGCACCCGACCGACGACTTCGCGCCCGTCATTCATCACCGAGGCGACGCCGCCGCCCTTCAGCCCTTCGAGATAGTCGAGTGCCGGAGCATGGCTCTCGGCGGCGAAGAGCAGGGTGAACAATTCGCCGGTGACCTCGCGCTGGTCGTAGCCGAACAGCGCCTCGGCGGTCTTGTTGAGCGACAGCACGCGGCCGCGCTCATCGACCGTGACGACGCCGTCGGTCGCTGTGTCGAGCATCGCGACGAGTTCGCTGATGCGGGATTCGCGTGCGTCGACATCGAGCCGCAGGGCGTTGACGCGGGCGGCACTCTCCTCGTCCTCGGCCGCGAACTCCGCCGCAAGCTCGGCTTCCTCGGCCTCGTCTGGCGTCAGCACCTTGACCTCGCCGCCGCCATCCGGGTGGCGGAAGGCCATCAGCGTCGCCGCTTCGCCCAGCCAGGACACGCTGGAGAGCACGGCGTTGACGCTGACGAGATGGTTGAGCCGGTCGATCAGGATCATCGCGCCGCCGTCGGTGCGTGAGGCCTCCTTGATCAGACGGCTGACATTGCCGCCGGCCTTGAGATCATCGAGATCGGCATAGTCGAGCAGGTCGAGCAGCGTGCGGTTGGCGTAGAGCGCCTCGTCTCCGCGATTGACCAGAACGGCGATCGGCAATTTGTCGAGCACGTCGGCATGGGAGTTGGGCTGCCGCTGCCGCGCGGTCTCGGAGCTGGGCTCCGCTGCAGCCTCAGTCGGCGCATGCGTCGGGGCAGGCAGATCGGCTGGCGCCAGTTCGGCCAGGTGGCGGCCAAGGGCGGCGTCCTGGTCCCGCGGCTCGGCTGCAGGCGCGAGCGGCTGCTCGTTGCTCTCCTTCAGCCGCAACGGCGCGACGGGGGGCAGGCGCGGGCTGATCTCGTCGTCGCCGGCGATGCGCGCGCCCAGCGCCTTGGCGATCTCGCGGAAGGCGTTGCGCTCGGCCGAGCTGAGATTGGGTTTTGAGGGCTCCAGCACCGGCCGGACGCTGGCGAGGTGGCCGTTGCGCAAGGGCACGATATTGCCGCCGGGAGCGGGACCCTCGGATACGGCCGGCGAGGCAGCTTCAGCTTCCGGAGCCCGTGTGTCTTCCGGAGCCTGGGTCTCGTCCTCGGCTGCGGGAACCGGTTCGGGCGCCTCCGCTGCGGCCTCGTTGTCTTCACCTTCAAGCGCCGCTTCGTCCGCCTCCAGCGTGGAGCCGAACTCGGCCTCCGCCGGCTCAGTGGCGGGCGCTTCGATCTCTTCCACAGCCTCGGCCTCGGCGACAAGCGGGGCAGGGGCCTCGACCGTTACGGGCTCCATGGCCGCCGGGAGCTCCGCCGCGACGACGGGGCTTTGCTCGGCTCCGGGCTCGGCGTTCGCAGCCTCGGGCGTAGCTGACTCGATCTCTTCCACAGCCTCGGCCTCGGCGACGGGCAGGGCAGGGGCCTCGACCGTCACGGGCTCCATGGCCGCCGGGAGCTCCACCGCGACGACGGGGCTTTGCTCGGCTCCGGGCTCGGCGTTCGCAGCCTCGGGCGTAACCAACTCGATCTCGTCTGCGGGTGCGTGCGTGCTCGCCGTATCAGGAAACGGCTCGCGTTCCGTCAGGCGCGCGAGGCCGAAGCCGCGGAAACCGGCGAATTGGCGTGCGGCATCCAAGAAGGGCGCGCCCGACAATTCGACGCGCGCACCCTCCTGCGGCAGCTCGGTGCGCCACAGCACATGATGGCCGCTCCAGGTCGTGCCGCTGGCGAGACGCTGGGCAAGGCCGCCATCCCTATCGATCAGGTCATGGCCGATGATCTGCGCCCAGTTCCGCCCGGGCAGAGCCGCCGCGGCTTGCGGCCCGGCGAACTCGGCGAAATCGGGAGAGACGCTGGTCAGGCGCCCGGTGGCATCGCTGTTCCAGAGAAAGCGCAGCAGGGCGCGGCGCGGTGTCGCTGGCGCCGGAGGTGGGGCAACGGGAGCTTGGGCAGCTGTGGCCGTCGCCACGGTCGATTCGGCGGTGGGGATGTCTTGTGCCTGGTGCGTGCTCCCGGCCGCAGGCACTGCGACGCCGAGCCGGCGCATCTCGTTGGCCGGGATGGCTATCGCCAGCACCTGGCCTCCATCGGCTCCTGTGAGCAGCCGGCAGCCGCAGGTGATCATGGTTGCGGAGAAGCCCGAGGTCAGCCGCAGCCGCTCGAGTCTGATGCCGTCGCGCGGCGCAAGGCCTCCAGCCAGCAAAGCGAGCCTCTGCCGCGTCGGCGCCGGCAGGTTTGCGGAGAGGCCGTCTCCGCCCAGCAGCGCCCGGGCACCGGTATTGGCGAAACCCGGCCGGCCGGCCTCGGCATCCCATAGCAGCACGGCCCCGCCGTTCGCGAAGGACACAAGCCCGGCGTCCTGCGCCGCCGCAGCGCCTAGTCGCGCCCAGTCCTGTCCGGCTTCGCTCATGCTTGCCTGCTCGTTTCAGTCCACGCCCTTATGGCTAACAAATCTTTAATAGCGCCCAAATGATAGCAAAGCCATGGAACTGAGACGGGCTCTCCCGCGTCTCGTACAAACAGCGTTAACGTGAGCGGGTGGGCAGGGTCGCGTGCCGTTGTCATTGCGGCGCAATAATGATATTGCACTGCACAATGACCGCGCCTGCTCATGAGTCATTGCAACAGGAGGATGCCCCCGATGAACGGCAAGACACCTTACGAAGTGCCGACTGAAATGCGCGAATTCGCCGAGAAGAGCGTCGACCAGGCCCGCAAGGCTTTCGACGGTTTCATCGGCGCGGCTCAGAAGGCCGTGGATACCGCTCACGGTTCGGCCGAGTCGGCCCGCGCCAATGCGCAGGACGTGACCCGCAAGGCGATGAGCTATGCCGAGACCAATGTCGCGGCCGCCTTCGACCTCGCCCAGAAGCTGGTGAAGTCCAAGGACCTGACCGAGGTCATGCAGCACCAGTCCGAGTTCCTGAAGTCGCAGATGGCCGCGCTCCAGAGCCAGCTCAAGGAGATGGGCTCGGCGGCGCAGGATGTCGCGAACAAGGTCGCCGAAACGGCCGCCAAGGCGACGAAGGCCAAGTAAAGGCCCGAGTGAGGGCCTAACTGAAGGCCAATTGAGTCGCGACGGGCGCCCTGGCCGCGCCCGGAAGCGGACGAGATGAAGACAGAGCGGCCGGGCGTCGAGCCCGGCATGCGTCGTTTTAGCGTTTGCGCGCGTTGTTTTCTCTTTTGATGGAGGATCGCGATGGTCAAATCTGCCCCGACCAAGCCTACCCCGGCGAAGACGACTGCCCCGACAAAGACGACTGCCAAACCGCCGATCAGCCTGGCGCCGGTGAAGGCGTTGCCCCCCATCCCCGAGACGCCGGCCCCCGTCATTGCCAAGCCGGTCGAGGTCAAGCCTGTCGCAGCCGTCGCTCCGGCGACGCCGCCCGCGGCGCCAAAGGTCGAGGCGCCCACACCCGCCATCGTGCTGAAGCCGGAAGCTCCCAAGGTAGAGGCTCCCAAGGTTGCCGCTCTCACGCCGGAGGCTCCGAAGGTCGAGGCTTCCAAGCTCGCTGACAGCAAGGTTGAAGCTCCCAAGGCCGAGACGCCCAAGGTTGCGGCTCCCGAGGTTGCTGCTCCCAAGCCGAGCGCGCCTTCGGCGAAGGCCGCAGAGCCGGCCGTAAAGGCTGCGCCGAGCCCGGCTCCCGTGATCAAGCCGGTTGCCCCGACGAAGCTCGCCGCGAAGGTGGTGAAGCCGGCTGCGACCCGCATCCCGCCCGCCAAGACGCGCATCGAGAAGGCACCCGCGATCAAGGCGGCGGCCAAGAGTACGGTGAAGAGCACGGCCAAGGTCGCCAGCCCGGTTGCGCCTGTCGCTCCTCCCAAGGCCGTGGCCCCCACGATCGTTGCCTCCAAGGTTGCGACCCCCAAGGTTGCGCCCCCCAAGGCTGCGGCCCCGAAGATCGTCGAGGCGGTGAAGCCGGCCGTCGCCAGATCGGCCGAGATCGTGACGTTCACGGGCAAGACAGCGCCCGCTCCCGTGGCCGCGCTGGTTCCGAAGTCGCCTGAATTCGCCACCGTCACTGCAGCTACCGTGGTGACGCAGACGCTGGCTCTGGCGCGCACCTTCGGGGCGCTGCAGGCCCGCATGCTGGATTATGCCTGCGCGGAGTTGAAGGCGACGCTGGGCGAGGCCGAGACGCTGGCGCGTACCGACAGCGCGGCCGACGCCGTTGTGCTTCAGACCAAGGCCATCCGCCGCGGCTATGAGGCCTATTCGGCCCATCTCAACGACCTCGCGCAGATCGCGAGCACACCCCTGCGTAGGGGTTGAGGGCAAGGGCTGAGGGACACGCGAAGCGCCACTCCAAAATCCGTTGGGCGCGGCGTGAATTCGACGGTTGCAATCGGCTGGCGACCGCACTAGGTTCCGCGCCGCCGCCGATCGTGACTTTGCGACCGATCGCCAAGCGCCGGGTGCGGGCAGCCATAGCTCAGTTGGTTAGAGCGCTAGATTGTGGATCTAGAGGTCCCCCGTTCAAGCCGGGGTGGCTGTACCACCCGCACCATTGTCGAAGTCCGGTTTCACCGCCGCACTTCGGACGCGCCGCCCGGCAGGCTCTTGAACCGGTCCGTTTCTCTCGCCATATCTTGATGGATGGGAGGGTTCGCCTCCCACCGGTGGGGTGCTGCGACCAGCGGGCCCTGCATGATCCGAGAGGGCGCCTTTCGAGGGCCGTATGACGCGTACGCCAAGTCTGTCGCATCCGTTCCTGCTGGGGTTCGATGATATCGAACGCGCGCTCGACCGGGTGACGAAGGGGGGCAGCGAAGGCTACCCGCCTTATAACATCGAGCGCATGCCGCGTTGCGAGGACGAGCCCGACCGGCTCCGAATCACATTGGCGGTAGCGGGTTTCGCCCGCGAGCAGCTCGAGATCACGCTGGAAGAGAACCAGCTCACCATCCGGGGTCGCCAGAGCGACGACAAAAGCCGGCAATTCCTTCATCGCGGCATCGCGGCGCGCCAATTCCAGCGCAGCTTCCTGCTGGCGGACGGAATGCAGGTGATGGGAGCCGATCTCTCCAACGGACTTCTCGCGATCGACTTGGTGAGGCCGGAACCTGAGCGCCTCATCCGGCGTATCGATATCGTGAGCCGGGATTGACCGGCAAGGTGACCGGCAGGACGGGTGCAGCGCGGTTTTTGCATCTGTTCATAATCTGAGGCGTATTCTGAAAGCCGCTACTCGCACTGCTCTGAAGGAGGGCGCGATGAACGAAGATAGAACGATGATCCAGACCACTCCTCTGACCCAGGCCGAATTCGCGGCGCTTGGTACGGGCGAGGTCGCTTATCTGAAGCCGATGACCTCGGACGAGCTCCTGCGCATCTTCCCGCAGGCGCCCGAGATCCAGCCCGGCCTGCAGCTCTTTGCACTGCTCTCGGCCGATGGCGCGCCGATCTTGGTGACCGATTCGCGCGATGCCGCGACCGCCAACGCCTGGGAGCACGATCTCAGGATGGTCAGCGTCCATTGATGCTGCTTCAGGCCGGACGCTGCCTCAGGCCGGGGCCGTGATCCCGGCGACTGCTGACGTCAGCCGGGCGATGTCGCCCGGCGTCGAGAGACGGTGATCGCCATCCTTGATCAACGTCAGCAGGACGGGATCGCCGGCGAGATGCTCGACGAGCTTGACCGCTTGCCGCCACGGTACATCGGGATCGGCCATCCCTTGCAGGATATGCACCGGGCAGCCGGTCCTGATCGCGCTTCCAAACATCAGATGCCTGCGGCCGTCCTCGATCAGCGCGCGCGTAATCGGCGTCGGATCGGGCGAATATTCGGACGGCCTCAGCCAGACGCCATCGCGCAGGATGGTCTCCCGGATTGCCTCCGGCATCAGCGCCCACATCAGATCCTCGGAGAAATCGACGGCCGGCGCGATCAGCACCAGCCCGGCCGGTGCGAGCGCCGTGCCCAGCAGCTTGCGGGCGGCGAGCAGGGCGATCCAGCCGCCCATCGACGAGCCGACCAGGACCGGCGGCCGGTCGCAGAGGGCGGCGATCATCGCCAGCGCGTCTTCGAGCCAGTGCGACAAGGTCCAGCGCGCGAAATCGCCGCCGGTCTCGCCATGGCCGGCATAATCGAAGCGCAGGAAGGCACGGCCCGTCTGCCTCGCCCATTCCGCCAGCGCCTCGGCCTTGGTCGCGCGCATGTCGGAGCGGAAGCCGCCGAGCCAGAGCACGGGGGCGCCATCGCCGGGCTGCGCGAGATAGGCGAGCTTGCGCCGTTCAGCGCCTTGCCCGACGTCCAGCCATTGCGGCGCGTCTCGCTCCACGTCAAATCTCCTGTGACGAATCTGCCTTGCGAGGCGAATATAGGCTGCGCTCGCGCGGCGCACGTGGTCGTATCGCCGTTTGTAGAAAGAGTTCTCTGAAACTGTGAGCATGTCCTTCCAGCCCGGCGCGCATCTGTCGCTGCCCTCGACCGAGACGCACCCGCTCAGCGGCCGCACCATCCTGCAGATCATTCCCGATCTCGAGGCGGGTGGAGCCGAGCGCACGGCCGTCGATATCGCCAAGGGCCTGACCGATGTCGGCGCGCGCGCGCTCGTCGCGACCGAGGGCGGCCGCCTCGTCGCAGAATTGCAGGCCAAGGGCGGCGTCTGGCTGCCCTTTCCCGCCGCCACGAAAAACCCCTTCGCCATGGCGCTGAATGTCCGCCGCCTGGCGCTGCTCTGCCGGCATGAGGGCGTGGAGCTGATCCATGCCCGTTCGCGCGCGCCGGCCTGGGTCGCGCTCGCGGCGGCTCGCTCGCTGAAACTGCCTTTCGTGACGACCTATCACGGCTCCTATGCCAGCCGCTCGGTGGTAAAGACGCTCTATAATTCAGTGATGGCCCGCGGCGACGTGGTGATCGCGAATTCGGGCTATACGGCCGACCTGATCCTGGCCAAGCACGGCTTTGCGCGCGACCGCATCCGAGTCGTCCATCGCGGCACCAATTTCTCGGCCTTCGCGCCGGCCGCCGTCGGGACGGAGCGCATCCAGGCCCTGCGCGCGGCCTGGAAGGTCGAGCCGCATCAGCGCATCGTGCTGCTGCCCGGCCGGCTGACCAGCTGGAAGGGGCATCGCGTCCTGATCGAGGCCGCCCGCATCCTGCGCGATGGCGGCGATGCCGAGACCGCCTTCATCATGGCCGGCGACCCGCAGGGGCGCGACGGTTATGTCAAGGAACTCGACCAGCTCATCGCCAAGGCGGGGCTGGAAGGCCGCGTCAAGCGCGTCGGCCATTGCACGGACATGCCGGCGGCGCTGCTCTCGGCGGCCGTGGTCACCGTGCCCTCGACCGAGCCCGAGGCTTTCGGGCGCGTCGCGGTCGAGGCGCAAGCGATGGGCGCGCCCGTCGTGGTGGCCGATCTCGGCGCCGTGCCCGAGACCGTCCTGGCCCCGCCGCAGGTCACGCCGGCCGAGCGCACCGGCTGGCGCGTGCCGCCCGGTGATGCTGCAGCGCTCGCCGCCAGCCTCGCCGAGGCGCTGGCCCTGCGCCCTTCCGCGCGCGATGCCCTGGCGCGGCGTGCGCGCCAGCATGTCGAGCGGCATTTCTCGCTGGAGACGATGGTGGCGGAGACGCTCGACGTCTATTGCGCGCTGTTGGGTCGGTAAATGCATAACAGGGGGGTGGAATGCGGCAGGCGTATGCCTATTGCTGCGTCATTCCCCGCCTCCCACATTGACATCGCGCATCTTTGTGCAATGTGTCTGCTCAGCGGCGCCGCTCGCGCCTGAAACAGGAGAATACCCCCATTCGTCGTCCTTTCCGCGCTGCCCCGACCCCGACCAAAGACGGCCCGCGTTCGAACCGCGACATTCGCGGCGTCCGCGATGTCCAGCTCATCGACGATACCGGCGCCAATCGTGGCGTGGTGTCGTTCTTCGAGGCCTTGAAGATTGCCGAGGATGCCGGTCTCGACCTGGTCGAGATCGCCCCCAACTCCGAGCCTCCGGTCTGCAAGATCCTCGACTATGGCCGCTTCCGCTTTCTCGAGCAGAAGAAGGCGGCCGAGGCGCGCAAGAAGCAGCGCACCATCGAGATCAAGGAGATCAAGCTCCGGCCGGGCATCGACAAACACGATTACGACGTCAAGATGAAGGCCATGCACGGCTTCTTCGAGGAGGGCGACAAGGTCAAGGTGACCCTGCGCTTCCGCGGCCGTGAGATGGCGCACCAGGATCTCGGCGTGAAGGTGCTCGAGCGCGTCAAGGTCGACCTCGTCGACGTCGCCAAGGTCGAGAGCGACTGGCAGCTCGAAGGCCGCCAGATGGTCATGGTGCTCGCGCCCAAATAACGGGCGGTTTCCGTTATGCGATTTGGATCAGGCCCGGCCTAGCCTTGTCATGTCAGGCTGGCCGGGCCTTGTCATATCCGGCGCCGCAATGTTTCGATCCGGTTCGCTTCCGATAATCGAGAGACCCTGCTCCATGTCCCTGCCCAGCATCACGAACCAGCGCCGCGATCTTGCCGCTGCGCTCCGCCTTGCCGCGAAGTTCGAGCTGAACGAGGGCATCTGCAATCATTTCTCGGTCGCCCTGCCGAATGGCCCCGACGGCAAGCCACGCTACCTGATCAACCCCTATGGCGTGCACTGGTCGGAGATGAAGCCCTCCGATCTGCTCTTGATCGACGATAAGGGCGAGGTGCTGGAAGGTGAGGGCGAGGTCGAGGCCACCGCCCGCAACATCCATGTTGCCGCCCACAAGGCCAATCTGCGCCATGTCGCGGTGCTGCATGTCCACATGCCCTACGCCACCGCTTTGACCATGGTCGAGGGCGGCAGGCTGGAGATGGCGCATCAGACAGCCTGCCGCTTCCATGGCCGCACGCATTATGTCGACCATTTCGGCGGGCTCGCGCTCGATGCGAGCGAGGGCGAGGCCATCATCGCCGCCAGCAAGGCTTACGAGCATGTCGACATCACCTTCCTCGCCCATCACGGCGTGACCATTGGCGGCCCCTCCGTGGCGGTCGCCTTCGACGACCTGTATTTTCTGGAGCGCGCCTGCCGGCAGCAGGTGCTGGCGATGTCGACCGGCCGGCCGCTGAAGCTCATTCCGCAGCAGCAGATCGAGGCGACGGCGCGCGATTGGCGCGACGTGCTGGTGTTTCAGTCGGAGAAGCATTTTGAGGCGCTGCGGCGCATCGAAGGGGCTTGATCCAGGATCGCTAGAGCGTTTTCGAGCTAAGTGGATACCGGTTCCCCCGCGACAAACGCGAAGCGTTTGCGCGGAGAAAACGCGTTAAAACAAGGAGCTAGAGCATTTCCGCGATTCGGAGAAACCCGGAAATGCTCTAGACGGCGGCAGTTCGTCATTCCGGGCTCAGCAATCTCTACGAAGCCGCGCTCGAAGCCCGCGCCGGAATAGCTATGGCGTCCGATAGCCGCGCGCTGAGCGGTATTCGGCGATCTGATGCTCGTTCAGCATCTTGGCCATGACGAGGTGATAGCGCAGATGGGCGGCGCGCAATGCGGCTCGCGCCGCGCCGACCGCTTTGGTTTCGGCCTCTATGGTCTCAGGCGTCGCCCGGCGCTCCTTGAAAGTACGATCGAGCTGGCTCTCAGCTGCGATCACGGCCTGCCCGATGTCGATCGTCTCCTTGCGCATGGCCGTGACAAGGGCCTCGGTTTGGTGTGTCTGATCGGGGGTGAGTTGTAGCCTGTCGGCGAGTTCGAGCACATGTAGCGGACCCGGATAGCCGTTCAGTTCGGCTGGAAGCGCCATCGCGAGACCGCGCCCGTTCCACAGGCCATCGAGCTCTTCGGTGGACAGCGAGGGCACGGCGCGCCCGTCCAGGCCGGCATAGGGCTGAGCGCGAGCCGACCCGTGGCCGGCATGCTGTGCGTTTGCGACGCTCGTCAGGGCAAGCAGCATCAATGCGAGAGGCACGGTCTTCATATGGGATTCCTTTGGTGAGGCGCGGAGCTTGCCATCACCCGCCGATGCCCCACATGATCGCTGTCATGTCTGACACGGTCGCTGCTTTCGTTCTGAGCCGCCAGGATGCCGCCCATCAGCTTGAGCCGGGCCAATCCCTCTTCCGCGAAGGCGACGCCGTGCGCCGCGCTTATGTCGTGCTGGAAGGCGAGATGAAGCTCGTCCGATATGGTGCTTCGGGCGCTGAACTGATCCTCCACCGCGTTGGCAGCGACACGCTCCTGGCTGAAGCATCCTGCTTCAGCGATCGGTATCATTGTACGGCCGTGGCGATTTCAGTGTGCCGCCTCGCCAGTGTTGGCCGTTCTGTTCTGTTTTCCGACGACGCGGCGGCGCCGTTCCTGTTCTCGCTTGCGCGCGACTTGTCGCGTGAAATCCAGCGCAGCCGCGCGCGATGCGAGATTCTCGCCTTGAAGACGGTCGATGACCGCCTCGATGCCTGGCTGGCGCTGAATGATGGTGCCATGCCTGGAAAGGGGGGCTGGGCGCTGCTGGCAGCCGAGCTGGCGGTGAGTCCCGAGGCGCTCTACCGCACGCTCGCCGCGAGGCGGAAAACGCCCGGCCTCTCCGTCGCCAGCGGACCGGATGCGGGTATTGCAACCCGCCGTGCAAGGCCGACGCGTTGAGGCCGCGCTTGAGTTGCGGTTTCGAGCAGGCGCGACGTGCTGGTGTTTCAGTCGGAGATGCATTTCGAGGCGCTGCGGCGCATCGAAGGGGCCTGGCCGGCTTTTCAGCCGAGCAGGCGCCGCAGCTTCCTCACGGCGCTCTCCGGTGTCGTCAGCACCGGCCTGCCGGTCGCGGCCATGACCGCGGGCGCTGATCGCGCCAGGCTGAACTGGGCGAGCGCGATCACGTCGCAATCGGCGAGATCGCGCGCTGCCTCTGCGGCGAGACGGTCGTGCTCGGCGCCGTCACCACGGTCGAGGGCGGCGAGCGCGCCTTCCGCCAGCTTCGGCATGATCGTCAATGCAGGAGGAAACTCCGGCGGCATCGAGGCCAGCGTCGGCGCGAAGCTGGCGAGGAGGCCGATGCGCGCGCCGGCCTTTTCGGCCTCCTCGATCATCGCCTCGTTCGGCTTCAGCACCGGCAGCGGCGCAAGCTCGCGCTGCACCGCCTCGATGCAGGGCCCGAAGGCCGAGCAGGTGAACAGGATGCCGTCGGCGCCGGTCGCCTTCGCGTAGTGCGCGAGTTCCAGGAAGCGCCCTGTCATCGCCTCCGTGATCTTGCCGTCGCGGGCGAGATCGGATGAGAGGCTGTCGTCGAGCAGGTTCATCAGCCTGGCTTGTGGCCAGAGCTCGGCGAACGCCGCCTCGATAGGGGGCGGCGAATGGCGCAGCGCATGGATCAGCGCGATCCGCATGAGTGGGTCTCCTTCCTCCGCCGCTAGAGAGTTTCCGATCCGATTGGATTGTTCAACGGCTCTAGCTCTTTGTTTGAACGCGTTTCCCCCGCGCAAACGCTTCGCGTTTGCGCGGGGGAAACGGTATCCACTTCGCTCGCAAACGCTCTAGCGGACCGGATGCGGATATTGCAGCCCGCCCTGCGAGGCCAGCGCGTTGAGGCCGCGCTTGAGCTGCAGTTTCGAGCCCATGCCGACATTGCGCTCGAAGCTTTCGCCGTAATTGCCGACATGCTTGACGATGCGATAGGCCCAGTCATTGGTCAGGCCGAGGCCCTCGCCGAACTTGCCCTCGACGCCGAGCAGGCGCTTGATCTCGGGGTTCGAGGATTTCAGCATCTCGTCGAGATTGGCCTTGGTCACGCCGAACTCCTCGGCGTTGAGCATGGCGTAGTGCACCCATTTCACCAGCGCGACCCAGCTCTCGTCGCCGCGCTTGACGGCGGGGCCGAGCGGCTCGCGCGAGATCAGCGTCGGCAGGATGACGAAATCGTCCGGCTTGGAGAATTTCAGGCGCTCGGCGGCGAGTCCCGAGGAGTCGGTGGTGAAGGCGTCGCAACGCCCGGCCTCCAGCGCCTTGACGCCTTCCTCATTGGTGGAGAAGCCGATGATCTCGTATTTCAGGTTATTGGAGCGGAAGAAGTCGGCAAGGTTGAGCTCGGTCGTCGTGCCTTGCGTCACGCAGATCGAGGCGCCGTTCAGCCCCTTCGCCTCGGTGACACCGAGCGCCTTCTTCACCATGAAGCCCTGGCCGTCGAAATAGTTGATGATCGGCCAGGACATGCCCTGCGAGGTGTCGCGCGACATCGTGTAGGTGGCGTTGCGGGCGAGCATGTCGACCTCGCCGGCCTGGACCACGACGAAGCGCATCTGCGGCGTCGTCGGCACGAAGCGGACCTTGTTGGGGTCGTTGAAGATCGCCGCCGCGACGGCGCGGCAGAGGTCGATGTCGAGCCCGTCCCAGCGCCCGTCCGGCCCTTGCAGGCCGAAGCCGGGCAGGGCGATGTGGTTGCCGCAGATCAATTCGCCGCGCGCCTTGACGCGCTCCAGCGTGCTGGTTTGAGCGAAGGCGGTGGTCGCGGCCGCGGCCGTGGCGAGGCCGAGGCCGGTCGCGAGCAGGCGTTTGAAGATTGTCATCGTAGTTCCCCTGTTTTTTGAGTGCTTGGTTCTGATCAGGCGCCTTTGGCGCCAACTGGGGCGGCTTGGTTCTGCCGCTCTTCATGGTCTCCGGCGAGACCGGCCCAGAGCCGGTGCAGCGCGGGTTTACGGTTGCTGCTGTCGCGATAGGCGACGAGCGAGAGCGGCATGGCCCAGGCCTCTCCGCCTGCCGGGACCAGCTTCGGCCCCGCTGCCGCCGCAGCGCATTCCGGCAGCCAGGCGACGCCGTAGCCGGCCACCGCCATGTCGCGCAGCACGTCGGCCATGTCGCTCTCGATGACGCGGTGGCCGGCCAGCGGCTCCGGAGCGGCTTCGATGATGAGATCCACCATGCGGCCGAGATAGGCCCCGGCCGAATACATCAGCAGCGGCAACGGCGCCTTGGTCTTGCCGGGTAGCGGCCAGCGTTCGGCGTGTTCGGCGGCGACATAGGGGCGCAGATGTTCGACCCCGATCACCAGCCGGTCGTAGCGCTCGGCGTCGAGATGGATCGGCTGCTGCGCATGGTGGAAGCAGACCAGGAGATCGACCGCGCCGGAGACCAGTGCCGTCACGGTGTCGTGGACATTGCCGGGCGCGACCTTGCAGCTCAGCGCACGCCCCTGCGACCAGCTCGCCCACCAGCCGGGGAGGCGGCCGGTCGCCAGCGCATGCGGCAATGCGATCACGACCTGGTCGCGTTTCGCCGTAGGCTGGCCTGACAGGCCGGTCTTGGCATCGAGCAACTGATGCAGCGTCTCGGCGGCGGTTTCCCTGAAGCGTTCGCCCTCGGGCGTCAGGCGCGTCGGAAATACGCTGCGATCGATCAGGGTGACGCCGAGCCAGGTTTCGAGCGCCTGGATTCGGCGGCTGAAGGCGGCTTGCGAGGCGTTCCGTTCTTCGGCGGCGCGGGTGAAGTTGCCACGCTCGGCGACGGTGAGGAAATCCTGGAGCCAGCGTATGTCCATCTCAGCGCGCCTCGCTGAGCGAAGCGTTGACGCAGGCCCGCGCCAGGGCCTCGGTCGGGTCGATGCCGAGCGGCAGGAACTCACTGTCCGCAAGAGCCAGGGGCAGTTCGGTGCAGGCCAGCAGCAATCGCTCCGCTCCGGCGTCGAGAAGGCGCCGGCTCGCTTCCTCTGCATGCCGAAGAGCGAGCGGGCGCTGGCCGGCTTTCGTCGCGGCGATGGCACTGTCGACCAAGGCCTGCGCCGGCTCGTCGGGCAGAATGAGACGGGGCCCCTTGGCGCCGAAGCGCGACTGGTAGAGTCCGGCTGCGATGGTGCCGCGCGTCGCCATCAGGGCGACCGCGCCGATGGGTGGTTCGATCTCCGCGATCATCGTCATGACCGCGTCGGCGATGTGTAGCAACGGCACGCGGCTGCCGCGCGCCAGGCGTTCATGCCAGTAATGCGCGGTGTTGCAGGGGATGGCGATGAACTCCGCCCCGGCGCGCTCCAGCTGCATGATACCCGCTGCCATTGGCAGGAAGGGCGCATCGCTGCCCGCGGCGATCGCAGCCGAGCGATCGGGAATCTGCGGCACGCCATGAACGAGCAGCGGTACATGGTCCTGATCGTGCTGCGCCGGCGTCAGCATCACCACCTTCGTCATGAAGTCGATCGTCGCGGCCGGCCCCATGCCGCCGAGAACGCCGATGAGCCGCCGATGTGGGATGTGCTGCATGGCGCATCTGTGCCGGCTCGCATGGCGCATGGCCAATGCAAATTTTGCATCGAAAATTCGATCAATGCCCGGCTCCATCGTGCAGGGCGCCGACGATCGCGGCATCGACGGCTTCTCCGAGCCGTTCGACGATCATGTCCATCACCGCTGCGTCAGCGATGAAGGGCGGAGCCAGCAACACATGGTCGCCGGAGGTTCCGTCGGCGGTTCCTCCCATCGGATAGACCATCAGGCCGCGCGCCATAGCCGCCTGCTTGACCCTGGCGTTGAGCTTGAGGCTGGCCTCGAAGGGCGTCTTCGAGGCGCGGTCGGCGACGAGCTCGATGCCCCAGAAATGGCCGCGCCCGCGCACATCGCCGACATGATGATGGTTGCCGAAGCGCTCTTTCAGGCGGCGCTCGAGATGGGCGCCCTGGAGACGGACATTGGCGAGCAGGTCGTCGCGCTCGATTACCTTCTGCACCGCGAGCGCGGTCGCGCAAGCAAGCGGGTGGCCGTTATAGGTCTGGCTGTGTGGGAAGGCCCCGGAGCCCTGCCGGATCGCCTCGACAATCCTGCCCGAGGCCAGCATCGCGCCGATCGGCGCATAGCCGGCGCCCAGCCCCTTGGCGATCGCCATCAGATCGGGCGCGATGCCTTCCTGCTCGCAGGCGTGCAGCGTGCCGGTGCGGCCCATGCCGCACATCACCTCGTCGAGGATCAGGAGCACGCCATGGCGGTCGCAGATCTCGCGGATCCGCTTGAAATAGCCGGGTGCGGGCGTGGCGGCCCCGAGCGTCGCGCCGACGACCGTTTCGGCGACGAAGGCCGCGACGGTGTCGGGTCCGAGCTCCAGGATCTTGGCTTCCAGCTCGTCGGCGACGCGCAGTCCGTATTGCTCCGGCGTCTCCTCAGTGCGCCGGTCGCGATAGGCGTAGCAGGGCGCGATATGGTGGCCGGTGAGCAGCATCTCCTTGAACGGTGCGCGATCCTTCATGCGGCCGCCGACCGAGAGCGCTCCGACCGTGATGCCGTGATAGCTCTGCCGGCGCGAGATGAAGTTGGTCCGCCGGCTCTCGCCCTTTTCGATGAAATAATGCCGCGCCAGCTTCAGGCAGGCCTCGATCGCCTCGGAGCCGCTGCTGCAGATGAAGACGTTGCTCAGCCCCCTCGGAGCGCGCGCGATCAGATGCTCCGCCAGCTCCTCGGCCGGCTGCGAGGTGAAGAAGCTGGTATGGGCATAGGCCAGCTTGTCGATCTGGGCATGCATCGCGGCAACGATGTCGGGATGGCCATGGCCGAGGCAGGAGACAGCCGCGCCGCCGCTGGCGTCGATATAGCTCTTGCCCTCGGCGTCGAAGAGCATGACGCCCTTGCCGCCGACGGCGACGGGATAAGCGCCGTTGACGCTGCGGTGAAGCAGATGGCTCATGATGGTCTCCGTTTGGCGCGGCGAGGGGTCTCGAAGGTCGAGAAGGCGTCGAGCTGGGCCTCAGAGGCGGCGATGGCGTCGAGCGCCGGCTTGCCGCGTCGCGCCGTCATCAGCGCCGCCAGGCATTCCACCGCCGCAAAGGCCGGCGTCATGCTGTGGAAGAAGGAGGGCGTCTCGGTGCGCACCAGCACCGTCTCGTCGGCGAGCGCGGCGAGCGGCGAATGCGCGCTGTCGGTCAGTGCGACGATCGAGGCGCCCTTGTCGCGCGCATAGGCGGCGGCCTGGAGCGTCAGGCGCGTATAGGGCGAGACCGAGATGACGAAGAGCACGTCGCCCGGGCCGATCCGGCGCAAGGCATCGATGCCACGCCCGCCGGCTGTGTCGGCGAGGACCGACTCCGCGCCGATCAGCGTGCGGATATAGTCGAGCATATAGACGGCCGGAAAGGCCGACCGCAGCCCGAAGCAGAAGACGCTGCGCGCATTCGCCAGCAATGCGGCCGCGCGTTCGAGGCAGGCGACGGATTGAGGCTCCCGCAGGGCCCGGACATGCTCGGCCAAGGCCGCGAACATGTCCTGCGCGATGGCGCTGTCGCCCTCGTCGCCATGGCGTTCGAGCAATTCGGTCGCGCGGTTGGCGAAGCCGTCGGGGCGCTGGCGCAGCGAGGCCGCATAAGCCGTTCGCAGGGCGTCGTAACCGGGAAGGCCAAGGCGCTGCGCCAGCCGTGTGAAGGTTGCGGGCGCAAGCCCGGCGCGGCGCGCCTGCTCGCGCGTCGTCAGCAAGGCGACATCGGCGGGGTGGTCGAGCACCCAGCGCGCGACCGCTTGCAGCTGCGGAGGCAGTTTATCGAATTGCGCATCCAGGGCGGTGGCGACGCCGATCTGATCCATGGCGGGATCATAGCGGGACTTGCAGCGGAGTGAAACAGATGATCCTTAAATTATTATATGAAACAAATGACGCATTTCGATGCAGGCCGCGGCGCATTTTTGGTCTGAGGCGAGAGCAGCCTGGCAGGGGCTGCCTTCTGACGTTGCGGCGCGCTTTGCGCCCGGCCAATCCTGCGCCCTGTGAATGATCGTTGCATTTGCCGCAAATTTGAGCGCCGCGGGCAGGGCGAGGTTGGTGCGAATCGGCCGCTCAGGTGATTTGGTTCGATCTGGAACGGTAGCGTTGAGTTCAGCCTTTTCTCGGCCGCCGGGTCCTCGCCCAGGCGGCCATTGGCGCGAATGGAAGAGCCCAACCTTGCAGACGCTTCACAAGGGAATCGCGATCGATCCTTCGCTGGCGGGCATCATCCGCCATATGCATGCGATCGACGACTATCGGCAGGTTTTCGATCGCCTGCAGGCGTCGTGGGATACGCTGACCCTACTCGGCCAGCTCTCGGGCAACGCGACCGAGATGTCGGGCACACGCTCCGCCTTCGAGGAATTGACGGCGAGCCTGCTCAACCATCTCGCCATCGAGACGCGCGACAAGGTCGTCAGCGATCTCAGGACCAAGGCGCAGAACGCCATCGACGTGCTGGTGCGCAATCTCTTCGAGCGCACGGCCGATATCGGCTTCCTCGCGGCTGACACCGACATTCGCGAGATGCTGGAGGAGGCGACGCCGACGCCCGCTGCCCGCGAGGCGATCGAGGCGCGCTTCCGCGACTATGTCGCGAAATATTCGGTCTATTCCGACATCGTCCTGGTCGATCGCGAGGGCGCGGTCCGGGCCAGGCTCCAGGCCCACCCGGCTGAGACGGCGCGGCACGCCATCATCGACGAGGCCCTGAGTTCAAGCGGCGCCTATGTCGAGCATTACGGCGTGGTCGATTTCGTCTCGGAGGCGCAGTCGCTGGTCTATGCCTGGCGCGTCGAGGATCGCGCCAAGCGCCCGCTCGGCGTGCTCGTGCTGGTCTTCCGCCTCGCCGACGAGATGACAGGGATCTTCCGCAAGCTGCTGCCGGAGGATGACTGGACGATCCTGGGCTGCGCCACGCCGCAGGGCGAGGTCATCGCCGGCTCCTGCGCCATTCAAGTGCCGGCGGGGCTTGCTCTGTCGCCGGCCGCGCTGCAGGGGCGCGACCCCGTGCTCAAGCTCGGCGGCCGGCAATATCTCGCTGTCGCCTGCCGCAGCTCCGGCTATCAGGGCTATATGGGGCCGGGCTGGGTCGGGCTCGGGCTGCTGCCGCTGGAGGCTGCCTTCGCTCAGGGCGACGGCGCGCTCAGTGCGCGCATCGACGCTGGCCTGCTCGCGGCGGTGACCGGCCGTTCCGGGCTGTTCTCTGAGGACCTGCTCACGGTCTCGCGCCAGGCCGCGATGATCCAGCGCGACCTCAACCGCTCGGTCTGGAACGGCTCGATCCGCCAGGCCGGGTCGACGGCCGCCAATGCCGCCTTCTCGAAAATCCTGCTCTGGGAAATCTCCAATGCCGGTCGCAGGACGCAGGCCGTCTTCGACGCCTCGATCGGCGACCTCCACCGCACCGTGGTTGCGGCGATCATGGAGAAGTGCCGCTCGCGCGCGGCCTTCGCCATCGATGTGATGGATCGCAATCTCTATGAGCGCGCCAATGATTGCCGCTGGTGGGCGCTGAACGCGACCTTCGCACGCGTGCTGTCTGAGCCGACGCCGGAGGGCGCGCGGCATTGCGGTGAGATCCTGGCGACGATCAATTCGCTCTATACGGTCTACAGCAACCTGATCCTGTTCGACGCCAAGGGCGTCGTCGTCGCGGTCTCGCAGCCGGGCGAGGCGCATCTCGTGGGCGAGACGCTCGCGGCGGAATGGGTGCAGCGGACCCTGGCGCTGCGCTTGGACCAGCATTATGCGGTGTCGGGCTTCGAGCCTTCGCCGCATTATGGGGAGGCATCGACCCTGATCTATACGGCCGCCGTCCAGGCGCCGAGTGGGGGCAAGGCGGTCGGCGGCATCGCGATCGTCTTTGACTCGACGCCGCAATTCGGCGCGATCCTGCAGGATTCCCTGCCGGCCGATGAAGCCGGCGCGGCGCTGCCCGGCGCCTTCACGCTACTTGTCGCGGGCGATGGCAGCATCATTTCCTCGACCGATCCGCGCTTCGCTGTGGGCGCACCGAGCCCGATCGTCATCGACCCGCAGGGGTTGGCCAATGAGGGCGATCTCGCCGGCATTCGTACATTCGAGGGCAAGCATGTCGCGGTCGGCGCAGCGCTGTCGAAGGGCTATCGCGAATACAAGACCAGCGATGGGCACCATGCCGATGTGGTGGCGCTCTGTGTCGTGCCGCTCGGCGATGTCGCGGCCGAGGCCGGAGCGCGGCCGTCGAGCGCGGCGGCCAACGCCATCGCGGCGCGCAGGCTGCCCGAGGGCGTCGAAGCCTTCGAGGCCGCGACCTTCCATATCGGCCGGCATTGGCTCGGCGTGAAGGCGCGCGATGTCGTCGAGGCCGTCGATCTCGCCGGCCTGAAGCCCTCTGCCAAGCAGGCGGAAGACGGTTTGCTCGCCGGCTACAAGCTGCATCAGGGCGACCCTGTGCCGGTGCTGCGCCTGGCGCGGCTGCTCGGCATTCCCGACGGCCTGGGCGAGGACCAGCAGATCGTCATCGTGCGCGCGGCCGGCCGGACGCTCGGGCTCGTCGTCGATTCGCTCGGCCCGATACCGGAAATCCCGGTCTCGGAATTGCAGCCCTTGCGAGACCTGACCGCGAAATTGGAAGTCCCGGCGCTCGGCGTCGTCGCTGCGCGCGATGCGCAAGGGGCGCCGGCGGGCATGCTGATGCTGCTCGACGTCGACAGGCTCGGCGCCCGGCTCGACGGCGAACCGGTTCCGCCGCTGTTGCGCGCCGCCGAATAGCGGCTCAGGCCGAGAGCCGGAGCAGCGCTCGCGCTTCCGCAGCCGTTGCCGGACGACGGTCATATTCGGGGCAGAGATCGGCCACGCGCTTCACCAGCGCGGCGTTGGACGGCGCGAGCCTGTCGCGATCGAGGCGGACATTGTCCTCCAGCCCGGTGCGGCAATGGCCGCCGAGCTCGAGCGACCAGCGGTTGAGGGTGATCTGGTCGCGGCCGATGCCGGCGCCGGTCCAGGTCGCATCGGGCGCGAGCCGCTTCAGCGTCGCGATGTAGAATTCGAAGGCGGCGCGGTCGACCGGCATGGCGTTCTTCACGCCCATGACGAACTGCACATGCAGCGGCCCCTTGATCGCACCCGCAACCCCCATCTCGACCGCCTTGAAGATCATCGAAAGGTCGAAGGCCTCGATCTCGGGCTTGACGCCATGCTCGAGCATCTCGCTCGCCAGCCAGTCGACCAGCTCGGGGCTGTTCTCGTAGACCCGTGTCGGGAAATTGCAGGAGCCGGTCGAGAGCGAGGCCATGTCGGGCTTCAGCGAGAGCATGCCGCCGCGCTCGCGCCCCGCGCCGGAGCGCCCACCGGTCGAGAACTGCACGATCATGCCGGGGCAATGCTGGCGCAGGCCCTCCAGCAAACGGCCGAAGCGCTCGGGGTCGGAGGTCGGCGCGCCCTCGTCATTGCGGACATGGCAATGCGCCAGAGTCGCGCCGGCCTCAAAAGCGGCCTGCGTGGATTCGACCTGCTCGGAAATCGAGATCGGCACGGCCGGATTGTCGCGCTTGGTCGGCAGCGAGCCGGTGATGGCGACGGTGATGATGCAGGGCGTGGTCATGGCTTCTCCGGGCCTGAACGGTCGATGGTCGCAGACTCACCCGAACACGGCCAGCCGCAGACCAAGCGCAATCAAGACGACGCCCATGATCACGTCCAGCCCTGGTTTGGCGCGGACATAGGTACGGCTCACGGCGGGCACGGTGAAGAACAGCGTCACCGCGATCCACCAGGCCGCCGAGACCACGACGACGACCGCCACGGCCGACCAGAACAGCCAGCCTGGCGCGCCGGCCGGAATCATCACGCCGAACAGGCTGGCGTAATAGGCGACGACCTTGGGATTGGTGATGTTGGTGATGAAGCCAGCGCGGATCGCCTCCAGCCCCGACACCGGCGCGGAGGCGGCGTGAGAGGCGCCATGAGCGGCGGCCTGGCCCTTGGCGCGGATGATCGCGATCAGCAGCTTCGCACCGAGATAGATCAGATAGGCCGCGCCGATGAGCTGGAGGCCGCGATAGGCCAGCGGGAAGCTCGCCAGCAAGCTGCCGAGACCGGCCGCCGCCGCGAACGCCCAGGTCAGTGTCGCCAGCACGACACCGAAGCTCAGCAGCAGCCCGGCGCGGCGATCCCCTTTCACCGCATAGCTCATGACGACCGCGAAGGTCGGGCCGGGGCTGGCGATCGCAAGCGCATGGATCGCCGCGATGCCCGCCAGAATGGTGACCTGATTCATCGACGCTTCCCCCCGAGATAGCCGGATGCCGTCCACGTTCTTCGCCGCGAAACGGCACCCGGTCCCATCGATGGATGTGGCGTCGTGCGAGTCAAGCCTCGCGGTCGCTCGGTCTCGCCGGCCGGCGCATCCGGCTCAGCCGTCGACCAAGGCGAGGGCAGCCTCGGTATAGCGGTTGCCGACGACCCGCTCGGGTGATGTCGCCGCGGCGATGGCCGCAAGCTCGGCCGCGCTGAGGCTGATGGCGGCAGCGGATGCGTTCTGCTCCAGGTTTGCGATCTTCCGGGCACCGGGGATCGGCACGATGAAGTCGCCCTGGTGCAGCACCCAGGCCAGCGCCAGCTGCGCCGTCGTCACGCCCTTTCGCGCCGCGATCGCCGTCAGCTCGTCGACGATGACCGCATTGGCTGCCATCGCCTCGGCTTGGAAGCGGGGCAAAGTGTGGCGCCAGTCATCGGCGCCCAACTGGTCGGGTTTGCTGATCGCGCCCGTCAGCAGGCCGCGACCGAGAGGGCTGTAGGGAACGAAGCCGATGCCGAGCTCACGGCAGGTGGAGAACACCTGCGCCTCCGGCTCGCGGCTCCACAGCGAATACTCGCTCTGCACGGCGGCGATCGGGTGCACCGCATGCGCCCGCCGGATCGTCGCCGCGCTCGCCTCCGACAGGCCGAGTGCACGGACCTTGCCCTCACGGACCAGTTCCGCCATCGCGCCGACCGTCTCCTCGATCGGCACTGCAGGGTCGACGCGGTGCTGGTAGTAGAGATCGATGACATCGACGCCGAGCCGCTTTAGCGAAGCCTCGGCGACGGCCTTGACGTGCTCTGGCCGGCTGTCGACGCCGGTCATGCGCGCCGGCCCTTCGCCATCCCGGCTGATCTTGAAGCCGAATTTCGTGGCGATCACGACCTTCTCGCGTACGGGTTTCAGCGCCTTGCCGATCAGGATTTCATTGTCGTAGGGGCCATAGACCTCGGCTGTGTCGAACAGGGTCACGCCAAGGTCGACGGCGCGGCGCAACGTGGCGATGGCGGCGCTCTCTTCCTGGCCGCCATAGGCGAAGCTCATTCCCATGCAGCCCAGGCCGACAGGATAGACACTCAGTTCAGTTCCAAGCTTGCGGGTTTTCATCACGGGCTCCTCTGCTGTGATGAGGTTCAGATAGTGCCGCTGGCTTCGTTCGATAATCAGCTTGAGATTGCACGCCTTGATCGATTAAATAGAGCAATGAGCCGTAGTCATCTCTCGCAATTGGCCGTCCTGGCGGCTGTTGCCCGGAATGGCGGCTTTCGCGACGCGGCGAAGGAACTTGGCATCGCGCCCTCCGCCGTCAGCCATGCGGTATCGGCGCTGGAAACCGGCTTGGGCGTTCGCTTGCTGGCACGCAGCACGCGCAGCGTCGCGCCCACGGAAGCCGGAGCCCAGTTGCTGGAGCGGCTGCACCCGGCGCTGCTGGAAATCGATCTTGCGCTGGAAGCGGCGGTCGCGTCCCGAGACGAGCCCGCCGGCAATCTCCGGCTGACCGTGCCGCGCACGGCGGCCCATACCGTGCTGGCGCCGAAGCTCGGCGCCTTTGCCGCAGCCTTTCCGGAAATCGTGCTGGAGATCGTGATCGAGGACCGGTTTTCCGACGTCGTCGAGGGTGGTTTCGACGCAGGTATCAGGCTTGGCGAGAGCCTGCAGCGCGACATGATCGCGGTGCGCATCGGGCCTTCGATGCGGGGGGCGGCGGTCGCTGCGCCCTCCTATTTCGAAGGCAGGCCCCGGCCGGAGCGGCCGCAGGACCTGTCCGCTCATCGCTGCATCCGCTTCCGCTTCTCCAGCGGCGTGATCTATCGCTGGGAGTTCGAGAAGGAGGGCGTCGCCATCGAGCCGCCGGTCGAGGGGCCTTTGATCCTGGGCGAGGATCACCTGATCGTGCAGGCCGCCATCGATGGAGCCGGCATCGCTTTCGTCTTCGAGGACTATGTTCGCGACGCCCTCGCCGACGGCCGGCTGGTGCGCGTGCTGGAAGATTGGTGCCCGCCTTTCGACGGCTTCCACATCTACTATCCCAGCCGCCGCCAGATGCGGCCGGCGCTCAGGGCTTTCATCGACTTCTTTCGGGTCGAAAGCCGCTGAAGATCAGAAGGGGCAGGGCGATTCTCGATCCCCGCCCCCTTTTTGGCGTCGTGCCGTCAGCGGATGGGCGGCGCGAATTGCAGCCCGCCATCGGTCCAGAGCTTGTTGACGCCGCGCGGCAGGTTGATACCCGATTTCGCCCCGAAATTGCGCTCGAAGCTCTCGCCGTAATTGCCGACGGTCTTGACGATGCGCGCGACCCAGTCGTTGCTGAGGCCGAGCCCCTCGCCGAACTTGCCCTCGACTCCGAGCAGGCGGCGGATTTCCGGGTTCTTCGAGTTGAGCATCTCGGCGACATTGGCCTGGGTGACGCCGAGCTCTTCGGCGTTCACCAGGGCAAACACCGTCCAGCGCACGATATCGAACCAGGCCTGATCGTTCTTGCGGACCCAGGGGCCGAGCGGCTCCTTCGAGATCACCTCGCCGAGCAGGACATGCTCGTCGGGGGCCTTCAGGCGGCTGCGGGTTCCAGCCAGCGCCGAGAGATCGGTGGTATAGGCGTCGCAGCGCCCCGCCTCATAGGCCTGCACGGTGTCTTCCAGCGTCGCGAAAGCGACGGTTTCGAACTTGATGCCGTGGGTGCGGCCGTAATCGGCGAGGTTGAGCTCCGTCGTCGTGCCCTGGGCGACGCAGATCGAAGCGCCGTTGAGGTCCTTGACGCTGGCGACGTTCAGCTTCTTGCGCAGGATGAAGCCCTGGCCGTCATAGTAGTTGACGGCGGTGAAGGTCAGGCCCTGGCCGACATCGCGCCCGAGGGTCCAGGTCGTCGTGCGCGCCAGCACGTCGATCTCGCCGCTCTGCAAGGCCACCAGCCGGTTCTTGCTGGAAAGCGAGAGATAGGAGGCCTTGTCGGGGTCGTTGAAGATGGCGGCTGCGAGTGCGCGGCAGATATCGGTATCGAAGCCCTTCCAGGCACCGTTGCCGTCCTGCAGCGAAAAGCCGGGCACACCCTCGCTGGCGCCGCAGATGATCTGGCCCCGTTGCTTGATCTTGTCGAGCGTCGACTGGGCGAGGGCAGGCGCGCTGGCCGCTGCGCTCAGGACGATGCCGGCCAGAAGTCCGACCAATGAAGTTCGCATGACGTTTCCTCTTAAGGTAATGTGGGCCTCTTAGCGGGCCGTGTGAGACGCTATGGTGACGTGTTGACGCGCCTTCCGTCGATCTCGTCAAGCGGCTTATGGGCGCCATTGTCGCGCCCTTGCCATTGCGTGGCTTTTCTGTCATACGCCCGGCCTTCGATCGCCCGGCTGATAAGGGCTGCCGTGGCGGTCGATCTTTGCTTCCCCAAGAGCACTTCTTGAACAAGCAAAAATGAAGCGGCGCATTGTTGGCGCGCGCGATCCACGAGGAGTTGAAATGCCCAAGATCAAGACGAAGTCGAGCGCCAAGAAGCGCTTCAAGATCACCGGAACCGGCAAGGTGCTCTACGCCCAGGCTGGCAAGCGTCACGGGATGATCAAGCGGACCAATAAGCAGCTCCGCAATCACCGCGGCACCAACGTCCTCTTCGAGGGCGATGCGGCCAACGTGAAGAAGTATTTCCTCCCCAACGGCTGACGCCACCCTAACCTTCCGGAGATCATCACATGGCTCGCGTGAAACGGGGCGTAACGTCCCATGCCAAGCACAAGAAGACACTCAAGGCCGCCAAGGGCTTCTATGGCCGCCGCAAGAATACGATCCGCGCCGCCAAGGCGGCCGTCGATCGCTCGATGCAATACGCCTATCGCGATCGCAAGAACCGGAAGCGCTCGTTCCGCGCGCTCTGGATCCAGCGCCTGAACGCTGCGGTGCGTGAGCACGGCCTGGTCTACTCGATGTTCATCAACGGCCTGACCAAGGCCGGCATCGAGCTCGACCGCAAGACCCTCTCGGCCATGGCGATCGACGATGCGGCCTCGTTCACGGCCGTCGTCGAGCAGGTCAAGGCCGCTCTGGCCGCCGAGCCCAACGCCGGCGAGCGCAAGGCCGCCTGAGCGGTTTTGCCTGACTGATTTGGAAAAGGCCGGCAGCGATGCCGGCCTTTTCTTTGTCTCGGTATGCGCGCTCGCTCCATCGGTGATGTGCGCTGCGGACTTCAATTTTCGCCACGAACCCTTGCGCTGCACCGAGGCTGACGGCACAGCTTGCGCCGTAGCAAGGCCACCGACCGCATAATGGGGAAATGCCAGTGCAGCGCGACCACGCCTCCGAAATCGCCGCGATCACCAGCCATCCGACATTCAAGGTCGCGGTCGAAAAGCTCGACGCCGATCACGACCGCACCGTCGCCGACATCATCACGCTGACCGAGATTCCATCGCCACCTTTCAAGGAGGACCGGCGCGCCGCGGCCTTTCTCGAGATGCTGCGTGCGCATGGCCTGGACGATGTCGAGCAGGACGAGATCGGGAATGTCATGGGCGTCAGGCGCGGCACCGGCAATGGTGGACTGATCGTGGTGGCCGCGCATCTCGACACGGTCTTCCCGGAAGGAACCGACGTCACCGTGCGCCGCGAAGGCACGAAGCTCTATGCACCGGGAATTGGTGACGACACCCGCAGCCTTGCCGTCCTGCTCGCTTTCATTCGCGCGCTGGACGCTGCCGGCATCCGAACACGCAACGATATCCTGTTCGTCGGCGATGTCGGTGAAGAAGGGCTCGGCGACCTGCGTGGCGTGCGCCATCTCTTCAGCAAGGGGCGGTATCGCGACCAGATCGAGGCCTTCATAACCGTCGATAGTCCGCCGGTGGACAATATCGTGGTCGGTGGCGTCGGTTCGAAACGCTATTCCGTCCGGTTCAAAGGGCCAGGCGGACACAGCTTCAAGGCGTTCGGGATCGTGAACCCGATTTACGCCATGGCGCAGGCGATCGTGGAACTCGGCCGCATCCAGGTGCCGGAAACACCTTGCACCACGTTCTGTGCCTCCATCGTCGGCGGCGGTACCTCGGTGAACGCGATCCCCGAGGAGGCGTGGGTCGACATCGACCTTCGATCGGAATCGGCGGAGCAGCTTGCCAAGCTGGATGCACGTTGGCGCGAGATCGTGGCCGCAGCAGTCGAGCAGGAGAACGCGATCCGTTCGACCAGCGAGGGGGCCATCACCGTCGACATCAGGACATTGGGGGACCGTCCCGCCGGCAACACGGCCATGGACACCGATATCGTCCAATTCGCGACTGCAGCCGTGAAGGCGCAGGGCTTTGCGCCCACGCACGAGGCGTCCTCGACCGACGCGAATATTCCGATGAGCCTCGGTATCCCCGCGATCAAGATCGGTTCGGGCGGCACCGGCGGCCGGGCGCATTCTCTGGGCGAGTGGATCGATGTCGAGAAGATCGCCAGCGTATCGGGCATGACGGCCAGCCTTACAACCATCCTCGCCGTGGCTGGCTTCGTCGGCGAATAAACGGCCTTATCGGCCAATGCTTGTCATGGCATTCGATGGATATGACGGTGCCTGACAAGCCAAGCCTCACGTCTGCACGCTGTCCTTCGCCGCCGGCTCCCAGGCGTCGCCTGCGCCAGTGACGATGCGGGCATAGGCCTCCTCGGGCGTGTCGGCATAGGCAAACAGCGACAGGTCCTCCGGCCGGATGAAGCCGGCTTCGCGCAGCGTGTCGAGATTGAGCAGGCCTTTCCAGAAGGCACTGCCATAGAGCACGATCGGCACTGGCGGCATCTTGCTGGTCTGGACCAGCGTCATCACCTCGAACAATTCGTCCAGCGTGCCAAACCCGCCGGGGAAGGCGACGAGTGCGGCTGCCCGCATGGCGAAATGCATCTTGCGCATCGCAAAATAATGGAAGCGGAAGGTCAGGTCCGGCGTCGACCAGGCATTGGGCTCCTGCTCATGCGGCAAGGTGATGTTGAGGCCGATCGAGAGCGCCCCGGCCTCCGTCGCGCCGCGATTGGCCGCCTCCATGATGCCCGGCCCGCCGCCGGTGGCGATGACATGCCGGTGCTCATCGCCGGCCTGAGCCAGAGCGCCGCCAGCCTGCGTCAGAGCGCCGCCGCGTTCCGAGGCGATCCGCGCGAAAGCCCGCGCCGCCTCGTACCAGGGATTGCCCTCCCGCACGCGCGCCGAGCCGAAGACGACGATGGTCGAGGCGATGCCGCGTGCCCGCAGGCTATCCTCGGCCTTCTGGTATTCGAGCATGAAGCGCGCCCCGCGCGTGGAATCGCCGAGGATGAAGTCGGGGTCGAGCGCGGCGAGGCGATAGGAGGGCGAGGTTTTCTGGGCGGTGTTGTCGGCCATGGCATCGGTCCTGTGGGTATGCCCTGCATAACCACGCAGACGCGGCCTGTCGCCTCAGGCGAGATATTTCCGCAGGATCGCGGCCAGCCGCTCGGCTCCCGAATTATGCGGCAGCAACGTCACGAAGCGCCCGTCCGGCCCCATCAGATAGGTCAGCGAGCCATGATCGACCGCATATTCGCCCGCGCCATGGTGAGGCTGTGTCAGCTTGCGGCGATGCACCTTGTAGGCTTTGGCCGTTGCCGCGATCTCCGCTTCGCTGCCGGTGAGCCCAATCAGGCGCGGGTGGAAGGCGGCGACATAGGTCGCCATGACCGGTGGCGTATCGTTACCGGGGTCGACCGTGATGAAGAGCGGCACGAGCTTGTCCGCGAGCGGGCCGACCGCATCGAGTGCCTGAGCGATGATCGGCAGATCGACGGGGCAGGTGTCGGTGCAGCGGGTGAACCCGAAATAGACCAGCATGAAGCGGCCGCGGAAGTCCCGATCGCTGACGCGCCGGCCGTTATGGTCGGTCAGCGTGAACGGCCCGCCGAACTGCGTCGCCAAGCGATCAGGGGGAGGGCCAGCAGAAGCGGCATGGGAATGGCCGCCATGATCTTGCGCGAGTGTCGGAGAACAGGAGAAGGCGGCGAGCCCCGCCAGGAAGCGCCTGCGGGCGGTCCCGTTCGTCATGCCCGGCCTCACGGCTTCGGCTTGGGCAGCAGGCCCTTGATACCGAGAGGGCCGTCCTCGGCGATGATGCGGTTGGCCTGCGGATCGGCCCGCCACCATTCCTCGGCCTTGCCGTGCTGCGTCTCCCAGTCCGCCTTGAAGCGCTCGGCGGGCGTGAAGGGCAGTGCAGGATCGGTCCTGATGCCCTGCACGAAGAACAAGGTTATGGCCGGGTTCTCGATCAGGAGCCCGTCGGCCTCGATCTCCTTGCCGCAGAAGCCGATCAGATCGGGGATTGATCCGGCGAAATCGATGTTCGACTTGGCCACGAGCCGGAACGTGCCATCCGTCAGCAGCAGGCCGAGCTGCCGTTTGCCACCGCCGCAATCGGGTGCGCAGCGGCCCTTGAGCTGGCACAGCGCGTCGACGACGCGTCCCTTCAGGACGACTGCCTTCTCATGCGGGATATTCCAGGCTTCGGCGGCCAGGGAGGAGCCGGCGCTGGACACTGTAAAAATCGTCAGCGCGAGGCGTATCGTGGAGAGAGCCTTCATCGCTCAGTTCCCGAACGGCTGGATGCCGTATTCCTCATGCGTCATGGTGATGACGCCCTTGTCGTCGGCGATGCGGTCGACCAGCAGGTATTTCACCCCGTCGCGCTCCAGCAATTCGCCGTCGACGCTGACCTCGTGCGTCGCCATCCGCGCGATCCTGGGATTGGATGCGCTGTCCTCGTCGTCGCCGATCTTCAGGATCAGATAGAGTTCGCCCTTCGCATCGCGGATGCTGACGGGAATGCCGCCGAGCGCGCACCAGATGGCGCATTGATGGTGAGCTGTTCCCTTGGCGAACATCAGCCCGCTGATCGTGCACCAGGTGTCGCTGATCTCGCCGGTGACGGTGATGCGCTTGCCGTCCTGCGCGGCGGCGGATGCGAGGGGGAGGGCAGAGAGAACCGCCGCCAGCGCCATCGCCTGCCAGTGAGACATGATTGTCATGCAACTGCGCCCATAGCCGTGCAACTGCCCGGATTTCGCGTTCCAGCGCTGCTTTGCCGGCATGATTGCCTCTAGCATCGGCGCTGGCGACACCCTAGAAGATGCCTCGCAAATGGACCAGAGCAGGCATGAACGAGATCGATAACTTAGGCGCGAGCCTCCTTGCCGACATCGCCGGCGCGCAGGACGAGGCCGCCCTGGAGCAGGTCAGGATCGCGGCGCTGGGCAAGGCCGGCTCGATCTCGGCGCTGCTCAAGACGCTGGGCGCGATGACGCCCGACGAGCGCAAGGAAAAAGGGCCGCTGATCAACGGCCTGCGCGACAAGGTGCAAGGCGCGCTGGGCGCCCGCAAGGAGGCGCTGGGCGAAGCTGCGCTCGACGCCAGGCTCGCCTCCGAGACCGTCGACATCACCTTGCCGGTCCGCGAGGGGCCCGAGGCGCGCGGCCGCATCCACCCGATTAGCCAGGTCATCGACGAGATCACCGCGATCTTCGGCGATATGGGCTTCTCCGTCGCGGAAGGCCCGGATGTCGAGACCGACGACCTCAACTTCACCAAGCTGAACTTCCCCGTCGGCCATCCCGCCCGCGAGATGCACGACACCTTCTTCTTCGCGCCCGACGCCAATGGCGAGCGCAAGCTGCTGCGCACCCATACCTCGCCGGTCCAGGTCCGCACCATGATGGCGCAGGAGCCGCCGATCCGGGTGATCTGCCCCGGCCGCACCTACCGGATGGATTCCGACCAGACCCACACCCCGATGTTCCATCAGGTCGAGGGGCTCGTCATCGATAAAAAGGCCCATATGGGCCACATGAAATGGGTGCTTGAGGAGTTCTGCAAGGCGTTCTTCGAGATCGACAACGTCAAGATGCGCTTCCGCCCCTCCTTCTTCCCCTTCACCGAGCCTTCGGTCGAGGTCGATATCCAGTGCTCGCGCAAGGGCGGCGAGATCCGCTTCGGCGAGGGCGAGGACTGGCTCGAGATTCTCGGCTGCGGCATGGTCCATCCCAATGTCCTGCGCAATTGCGGGCTCGATCCGGATATCTACCAGGGCTTCGCCTGGGGCATGGGCATCGACCGCATCGCCATGCTGAAATACGGCATGCCGGATCTGCGCCCCTTCTTCGAGGCGGATCTGCGCTGGCTCGCCCATTACGGCTTCCGGCCGCTCGACCTGCCGACCTTGACGGGCGGGCTGTCGTCGTGAGCGCGCGGCGGCATCAGGGGAGGTTGCGGTGAGCCTGGCGGCATCAGCTGGCCTGTTCGCGGCGCTCGCCGTCGCGACCAATCTGCTCTGCCAGGCGATCGCCTTCGTGCGCCTGCGCCGCAAGGACGCCGGCTGCGCGCTGCTCGACGCGCAGCCGCCGGTGACGATCGTGCGGCCGGTGCGTGGTATCGAGGCCTTCAGCAGGGAGACGGCGACCTCTGGCCTCCTGCTCGACTATCCCCGCTACCAGACGATCTTCTGCGTCGCCGATGCCGATGATCCGATCGTGCCGTTAATCGCCGAGCTGATCGGCCGCTTCGGCGCGGAGCGGGTCAGCCTGATCACCGGCGATGTCGCGGTCAGCGCCAATCCCAAGCTCAACAACTGCGTCAAGGGCTGGGACGCGGCGACGACCGAATGGGTCATCCTGGCCGATTCCAACGTGCTGATGCCGAAGGATTACATCCAGCGCATGCTGGCCTCCTGGCGGCCCGATACCGGGCTCGTCTGCTCGACGCCGGCGGGCTCGCGTCCGCACGGCTTCTGGGCCGAACTCGAATGCGCCTTCCTCAACACCTTCCAGGCGCGCTGGCAATATGCCGGCGAGGCGCTCGGCTTCGGCTTCGCGCAGGGCAAGTCGATGCTCTGGAACAAGCCCTTCCTCGATGCCAATGGCGGCATCGCCGTGCTGGGCGAGGAAATCGCCGAGGATGCCGCCGCCACCAAGCTGGTGCGCCGGGCCGGCAAGCATGTCCATCTCGTCGGCCAGCCCTTCGAGCAGCCCTTGGGCGAGCGCTCCTTGTATGACGTCGTGCAGCGGCAGTTCCGCTGGGCGCGCCTGCGCCGGGTGACCTTCCTGCCCTTCTTCGCGCCCGAGATCCTGTCCGGCCCGCTGCTGCCGGCGCTGTGTGCGGCTTTCGCTGCGCTGGCCTACGGATATTCCGCATGGCTTGGCCCGGCACTCGTGCTGCTGCCCTGGTATGTGGCGGAGATGGCGCTGGCCTATGGCGTCGGCTGGTATCTCTCCTGGCGCATGCCGCTGGCGCTGTTGCTGCGGGATCTGATCTTCCCGGGCGTCTGGGCCTATGCCTTCATCGCCGGCGAGGTCACCTGGCGCGGCAATTCCATGAAGATCCGGACGGATGGGGACGACCAGCTCAACGCTGCGTCGCCCGCGATGTCCCATGCCAATCTGAGAAGTGACGGACACTCATGAAGTTCTCTCTGTCCTGGTTGAAGGACCATCTCGACACCACGGATTCGCTCGACACCGTCACGGAGACGCTGACCCGCGTCGGGCTCGAGGTCGAGGCCGTCGAGGACAAGGCGAAGGCTCTCCAGGCCTTCACCATCGCCTATGTGATCGAGGCCAAGCAGCACCCGAACGCCGACCGGCTGCGCGTCTGCATGGTCGACAGCGGCGCGGGCGAGCCTGTGCAGGTCGTCTGCGGTGCGCCCAATGCCCGCACCGGCATGAAGAGCGTGTTCTCGCCGCCCGGCACCTACATCCCCGGCAAGGACATTACGCTCGGCAAGGGCGTCATTCGCGGCGTCGAGTCGAACGGCATGCTCTGCTCGGCCGCCGAGTTGCAGCTCTCCGAGGATCATGACGGCATCCTCGATTTGCCCGCGGATGCGCCCATAGGCCAGCCCTATGCCGCCTATGCCGGGCTCGACGATGCCGTGATCGAGATCGCGGTGACGCCCAACCGCGCCGATGCGCTCGGCGTTGCCGGCGTCGCGCGTGACCTCGCCGCCGCCGGGCTCGGTGGCCTCAAGACGCCGCAGGCCCAGCCTGTGCGCGGGACCTATCCCTGTCCCGTCAAGGTGACGCTCGATTTCACCGAGGCGGACAAGGGCCTCTGCCCGGTCTTCGCTTTGCGGCTGGTGCGCGGCGTCAAGAACGGGCCTTCGCCGGAATGGCTGCAGGCGAGGCTGCGCGCCATCGGGCTCAGGCCGATCAACGCGCTGGTCGACATCACCAATTTCATGACCTTCGACCGCAACCGGCCGCTGCACGTCTTCGACGCCGCCAAGGTCACGGGCGATCTCACGGTGCGCCGCGCCAAGGATGGCGAGACGATCCTGGCGCTCGACGGCAAGACATACACGCTGACCGGCGAGCAGGTCGTCATCGCCGATGAGCATGGCGTCGAGTCGCTTGCCGGCATCATGGGCGGCGAGGCCTCAGGCTGCGACGAGACCACCACCGATGTGCTGGTCGAGAGCGCGCTCTGGGACCCGCTCAACATTGCTCGCTCCGGCCGCGCGCTCGGCATCAACTCCGATGCGCGCTATCGCTTCGAGCGCGGCGTCGATCCCGATTTCACCCGCCCGGGCCTCGATCTCGCCACCGCGATGATCCTCGATCTCTGCGGCGGCGAAGCCTCCGAGATGGTCTTCGAGGGTGATCTACCCGAGAGCGCCCATGCCATCGATTTCCCCTGGTCCGAGGTCAAGCGCCTGACCGGGCTCGATCTGCCGCAGATCGAGATGAAGGTCGCGCTGACCTCGCTCGGCTTCCACGTCTCGGGCGCCGGCGAGCGCGTCAAGGTCGCTGCTCCGTCCTGGCGTGGCGATGTCGTGGGGAAGGCCGATCTCGTCGAGGAGATCGTGCGCATCGCCGGCCTCGACCGTGTCGTCTCGACGCCATTGCCGCGCATCAAGGGCGAGGTGGTGAAGCCGGTCCTCACCGTGCTGCAGAAGCGCACCCGCGCCGCCAAGCGCTTGCTCGCCAGTCGCGGTCTGGTCGAGGCGGTGACCTGGTCCTTCATCTCGCATGACGCCGCGATTGTGTTCGGCGGCGGCGCGCGCCAGCTCGTGCTCGCCAATCCGATTGCGGCCGATCTCTCCGACATGCGCCCCTCGCTGCTGCCGGGGCTGATCCGCGCGGGCCAGCTCAATGCCGATCGCGGCCTCGGCGACGTCGCGCTGTTCGAGGTCGGGCAGGTCTTCAAGGACGACACGCCCGAGGGCCAGTTCATCGCCGCGGCCGGCCTGCGCCGGGGCACGGCGAGGCTGGAAGGCGTCGGCCGCCATTGGGACGGTGCCGCCAGGCCCGTCGATGCCTTCGACGCCAAGGCCGATCTCATGGGCCTGCTGACGGGGCTCGGCGTCCCGGTCGGCGGCCTGCAGATCGTCGCGGGTGGCCCGGTTTGGGCGCATCCCGGCCGTTCGGCCACGCTCCAGTTCGGCCCCAAGGGCGTCATCGGCGCCTTCGGCGAGGTGCACCCCAAGGTGCTGAAGGCGCTCGACGTCAAGGGCCCGCTCGTCGCCTTCGAGATCCATCTCGATGCGCTGCCGCTGCCGAAATACAAGCCGACCAAGGTCAAGCCGAAACTGGCGCTCTCGGGCTTCCAGCCGGTGACGCGCGATTTCGCCTTCATCGTCGAAAAGAAGGTCGCGGCCGGCGAGATGATGAAGACCGCGCAGAACGCCGACCGGGCTTTGATCGCCGATGTCGCGGTTTTCGACCTCTATGAAGGGCAAGGCGTCGAGGCCGGCAAGAAGTCGGTCGCGCTGGCTGTGACCTTGCAGCCGGTCGACAAGACGCTGACCGAGGCCGAGATCGAGGCGGTCGGCGCCAAGATCGTCGCCGAGATGGCCAAGCGCTATGGGGCGGCACTGCGGGGCTGACGCCCTACGTCACGGTCGGGCTTGTCCGATCCACGCCTTCCTTTGGCGAGGGTGGTGTTCAAGCCGTCATGCTCGCCACAAGGGCGAGCATGACGGCTTGCCGCTCCCGGCACATGCTTGCCTTGAGGCCCGCCCGCTATTGATCAGGATTGTGTAATAATCGACGCGCGCAATCGCTCGAGAAGCAGGCTATCGGCTACCGATTATTGCAACCACGCGGCCCTGATGACCGTCACCGAAATTCCTGTCCAGGACAGCCTCTTCCCCGGCTTCCGCCTGCTCGATGTCGCGACATCGGGCGCGCGCATCCGTGTCCGGACGGGCGGGGAGGGGCCGGCTCTGCTGTTGCTCCATGGCTACCCGCAGACGCATGCGCTCTGGCACAAGCTCGCTGCGCGCCTGAAGGATCGCTTCACTTTGGTCTGCGCCGATCTGCGCGGCTATGGCGACAGCGACAAGCCGGCGAGCGATGCCGAGCATTTCCCCTATTCCAAGCGCGCCATGGCGCTCGACATGGCGCAGGTCATGACGGCGCTCGGGCATCAGCGCTTCTTCGTCGGTGCGCATGATCGCGGCGCGCGCGTCGCCCATCGCCTGGCGCTCGACCATGCCGAGCGCGTCACCAGGCTCGCGACGCTGGACATCGCGCCGACCCGCGAGATGTACGCCAACACCAGCGACGCCTTCGCCCGCGCCTATTGGCACTGGTTCTTCCTGATCCAGCCCACGCCCTTCCCGGAGCGGATGATCGGGGCTGATCCGGAGGCTTACTGGCGCAAGAAATGCGGCTCCGGCTCGGCCGGGCTGACGCCCTTCGCGCCTGAGGCCCTGGCGCATTACCTGCGTTGCTTCAGCGATCCACAGACGATCCATGCGAGTTGCGAGGATTATCGCGCCGCCGCCACCATCGACATCCGCCATGACGACGAGGATGGCGGTCGCAAGCTCAGTCAGCCCTTGCTCGCGCTCTGGGGCGGCAACGGCATCATCGGCAAATGCTTCGAGCCGCTGGCGTTGTGGCGGCAGCGCGCCGAGAACGTCCAAGGCCGTGCCTTGCCGGGCGGGCATTATCTGGCGGAGGAGATTCCCGATCTCGTCGCCGCCGAATTCACGGCCTTCTTTGGAGGAAACCCATGAGTGGGACCAATCGCGTCTATCGTATCGCCGTCATCGCCGGGGACGGCATCGGCAAGGAAGTCATGCCCGAGGGCCTGCGCGTGCTCGAGGCGGCTTCCAAGAAATACGGCTTCGAACTGCGCTTCGACGAGTTCGATTTCTCGTCCTGCGATTATTACGAGAAGCACGGCAAGATGCTTCCCGACGACTGGAAGGAGAAGATCGGCGGCCATGACGCGATCTATTTCGGAGCGGTCGGCATGCCGGCGCAGGTGCCCGACCACATCTCGCTCTGGGGCTCGCTGCTGCTCTTCCGGCGCGAGTTCGATCAGTATGTGAACCTGCGCCCGGTGCGCCTGATGCCGGGCGTTCCCGGTCCGCTCGTCGGCCGCAAGCCCGGCGATATCGACTTCTTCGTCGTGCGCGAGAACACCGAGGGCGAATACTCCTCGGTCGGCGGCAAGATGTTCGCCGGCACCGAGCGCGAGATCGTCATGCAGGAGACGGTGATGAGCCGGGTCGGCGTCGATCGCGTGCTGAAATACGCCTTTGAGCTGGCGATGCGCCGGCCGCGGAAAAAGCTGACCTCGGCGACCAAGTCGAACGGCATCTCGATCACCATGCCGTATTGGGACGAGCGGGTGAAGGAGATGGCCAAGAACTATCCCGACGTCGCCGTCGACCAGTACCATATCGACATCCTGACCGCGCATTTCGTGCTGAATCCGGACCGCTTCGACGTGGTCGTGGCCTCCAACCTGTTCGGCGACATCCTCTCGGATCTGGGGCCAGCCTGCACCGGCACGATCGGCATCGCGCCGTCGGGCAACATCAACCCGACCGGCGACTACCCTTCGCTGTTCGAGCCAGTTCATGGCTCGGCGCCCGACATCGCGGGCAAGGGCATCGCCAACCCGATCGGCCAGATCTGGTCGGGCGCGATGATGCTGGATCATCTTGGCGAGATCGAAGCCGCCAAGGGTATCGAGGCCGCGATCGAGCGCGCGCTCGGCGACGCCCGCACCCGCACCCGCGATCTCGGCGGCTCGCTGGGAACGGAAGCCGCGGGCAAGGCTGTCGAGCAGGCGCTGGGCTGAAGCTCGGCGCCCAAGATCCTGGCGCCCAAGATCCTGGCGCCCAAGATCCTGGCACCCAAGACTCCGGTGCCCAAGACCCCGGTGGCGAGACAAGCGCCGCCGGGTTGACTAGAAACTGAGCTGACGTTGCTGGAAGGGCTGGCCTTGATGGATCTCTCCTCGATTTCCTTTGTCGATCCCCTGATCTGGGGAAAACTGGCGGAGATCATCGCGCTCAACATCGTCCTTTCCGGCGACAATGCCGTGGTGATCGCGCTCGCCTGCCGGGCGCTGGCGCCCGCGCAGAGAGCCAAGGGTATTGCGCTCGGCGCGGGCGTTGCAGTGGTCTTGCGCGTCGTCTTCACCGTGCTGATCGCCTCGCTGCTGAACGCGCCCTTCCTGCATATCGTCGGGGCGCTTCTGCTGGTCTGGATCGCCGTCAAGCTGATCATCGAGGATGGCGAGAGCGACGAGGATTCGATCACGGCCAGCAGCAAGCTCTGGAAGGCGGTCCAGACGGTCGCGATCGCCGACATCGTCATGAGCCTCGACAATGTGCTGGCGATCGCCGCGGTCGCCAAGGATTCGATCCCGCTCCTGGTCGCCGGGCTGGTGATCTCGATCCCGCTGATCGTGCTCGGCGCCTCGCTCATCACCAGCCTGCTGACGCGCTTTCCGGTTCTGGTCTGGGCGGGCGCTGCGCTGCTCGGCTGGGTCGCCGGCGAAATGTTCGACAGCGATCCCTGGCTCATCACCCGGTTCGGCGCCGATGCGCTGCATCGCTTCGAATATCCGGCCGCTGCCCTGGGTGCGCTTCTCGTGCTCGCCTTGGGCTATTGGCTGAAACCGCGCCGGCCAGATCCGGCCCTCTGACACAGGGACTGACCGACCTATGGATTTTTCATCATCCCAATTCTGGGTGTCGTTGCTCCAGATCATCTGGATCGACCTGCTCCTGTCTGGCGACAACGCAGTCGTCATCGCGCTCGCCTGCCGCTCGCTGCCGGAAAACCGGCGCAAGATCGGCATCTGGCTTGGCGCCGGCGCGGCCGTCGGCCTGCGCATCGTCTTCGCGCTCGTGGTCAGCTATCTACTGAACGTGCCCTTCCTGAAGGTGGCCGGTGGCATCCTGCTTTTCTGGATCGCGATCAAGCTCGCCATGGGTGAGGAGGAAGCCCATAACGAGATCGAGGCGAGCGACAATCTCTGGCGGGCCGTGCGCACCATCGCGATCGCCGACGCCGTGATGAGCCTCGACAACGTCATCGCCATCGCGGCGGCCTCGCGCGGACATCCCGAGCTCTTCATCTTCGGCCTGCTGCTTTCGATCCCGCTGATCATCATGGGCGCGCAGCTCCTGACCTCGATCATCGAGCGCTTCCCGATCCTGGTCTGGCTCGGCGCTGCCCTGCTCGGCTGGATCGCGGCGGAAATGATCATCGGCGACATCGCCGTGCTGCAATGGCTCCAGGTCAACATGCCGAGCTGGGTCGCCCCCGTGCCGACAGATGTCAGCGCGCTTGGAATCGGTCCGGCCACCATGCCGCACTACGTCTCCTCGGCCATCGGCGCGGCGCTCGTTTGCCTCGTCGCCTATGTGCTGAGGAAGAAGCAGGCTGGAGAGCCGGGCTGAGAGCCCGCTCAGCCGAGAACCACCACCGCGGCGGCCAGGCTCTCCTGGCCGCCGTTTTTGATGATGCGGCTTGAGCCGGAGCTTGAGGTCAGCCGTTCCGGATCGCTTACGCTGAAGGCCTCCTGCGCGGTCAGCGTGACCGCAAAGCTCTCCGGCGCGCGGGCGAAGCCGGTGCCGAGCGCCTTCACATAGGCCTCCTTGGCCGCCCAAAGTTGTGCGAAGGCCAGCGGCCGCGCCGGCTCGGGCAGGGCGAGCAGCGCCTTTCGCTCCTGCGGGTGCAAGGTCGCGAGCGGTAGCGCGGCCAAGGGCTCGACCCGCTCGACATCGACTCCGACAGGATGCTGCGCCAGCGCCAGCGCGACGAAGCCCGCTCGCGTTGCGAGCGAGAGATGCAGCCCCGCCGCGGCCGGCCGAACCAGCAGGGGCCGGCCTCGTTCGTCATGGCCGACCGCGATGGCCTCGATCGGCAGGCTAAGCTGAGCGGCGATGATTCTCCGCGCCGTCTCGCGCCGCAAGGCCGAGCGCTCGGCGAGGTTGGTCGGGCTCGCGCCGGTCGCGATCAGCCAGGTCGCGGGCAGGGCAGGGGCGGCGATGGGGGAGGTCAGCCAGTGCATGGCGCGAGGCTAGCATGGGACTGGCTCTTGTCCCGCCCTGCGCAGGCCTCATGCGCGGCCGGTGCTGCCATCCGTTGACGGTATGGGGCGTTAAGGTTCTTGAAGGGCCATGACCGCTTCACCCGAACCGACCTCGGAGCCTGCCCGCCCCTTGCTCACCATGCAGGGCGTGCGCCTGGGCGTCCGCAGGGTCTCCGTGCTGCTGCCGGGCATCGTCGTCTTCGCAGTCGCCTTCGGCGCGGCGGCTGCGGCCAAGGGGCTGAGCCTGCTGGAAACCGTGCTGATGAGCGCGCTGGTCTATGCCGGCGTGGCGCAGCTGGTGGCGATGGAGCTGTGGCGGCCGGAATGGAGCTGGGGGGCGATTGCGGGGCTTGCCGTGGTCACCGCGACGGTGAATGCGCGTATGGTGCTGCAGGGCGCCTCGCTGCAGCCCTGGTTCGCGCCTTATCCCAAGGCGCTCAACGCCGCGCATCTCTTCCTCTTCACCGATGCAAGCTGGCTGATCGGCGCACGCTACCATGGCGAGGGCGGGCGCGATCTGGGCGTGATCATCGGCGCTGGCGTCGTGCTCTGGGTCGTCTGGGTCGCGACGACGATTCCGGGATATCTGCTCGGCGCGCTGGTGGCCGATCCGCGCCAATACGGCATCGATCTGGTCATGCCGATCTTCTTCGCCGCGATGATCGTGCCGCTCTGGCGTGGCAAGCGGGCGGCCGTGCCCTGGGTCGTCGCGGGGCTCGTCGCCTTGGTCACGGCGAAGCTGATCGACGGCTACGCCTTCATCATCGTCGGCTCGCTTGCCGGCGCGCTTACGGGGGCGTTCAGCGATGACCCTGCCTGATCCCGGCCCATGGGGCGCGGCTTTCGTCATCCTCGCCATGATGCTGGCGACCTATCTCTGCCGCATCTCCGGCGTGATCATGATGGGCTTCATTCCGCTGACGCCGCGCGTCCGGCGTGGGCTGGCGGCGCTGCCGGGCTCGATCGTGGTCGCGACCGTGCTGCCGCTGATCGAGCGGCTGGGTTTCGCCGCCGCGCTCGCACTCATCGCGGCGATCGGCAGCATGGTTCTGAAGCGCAGCGAGTTGCTGGCGCTGGTCGTCGGCATGGCGACGGTCTCGGCGGCGCGCGCGCTCGGCTTCTGATCGATCACCGCTTCCGATCGCTTCCATCACATCCCGTCATCGCTTGGCGGCCTGCGCCATGTTGACGCCGGCGATCTCTGGGCAGACGGTGTCTGTCAGTAAAACTGACCAAATTGGAGCGCCGCTATGGCATGGTATTCTCAGACGTGGAGCTGGTTCGACGGTGCCTGGCACGAAGGCAACCCCGGCCTGGTGGGTCCACGCAGCCATGCGCTTTGGCAGGCCTCTTCGGTCTTCGACGGTGGCCGCTATTTCGATGGCGTCGCGCCCGATCTCGCCGCCCATGCCGCCCGCGTCAACCGCTCGGCCGTGGCGCTCGGCCTCAAGGCCACGGTGACGCAGGAATTCATCATCGAGAAGACGCATGAGGGCGTGAAGAAATTCGCCCCCGGCACGGCGCTCTACGTCAAGCCGATGTATTGGGGCGAGGCCGACGGGCCCTCGACCATCATGCCAGACCCGGATTCGACGCAGTTCTGCCTCTGCCTGTTCGAGGCGCCGATGCCGCAGCCGACCAATGGCTTCTCGGTGACGCAAGGCGCGTTCCGCCGTCCGACCATGGAGACGATGCCGACCGACGCCAAGGCGGGCTGCCTCTATCCCAACAACGCCCGCATCCTGCGCGCCGCCAAGGCCGCCGGCTTTGACAATGCGCTGGTGCTCGACATGCTGGGCAACGTCGCCGAGACCGCGACCTCGAACATCTTCCTGGCCAAGGACGGCGTCGTCAGGACGCCGGCTCCCAACGGCACCTTCCTGAACGGCATCACCCGCCAGCGCGTCATCGGCCTGCTGCGGCAGGACGGCATTCCCGTCGAGGAGATGAGCCTCCGCTACAGCGATTTCGAGCAGGCCGACGAGATCTTCATCTCGGGCAACTATTCCAAATGCATGCCGGTCACCCGCATCGACAACATCACGCTGCAGCCCGGCCCGATGTTCCGCCGCGCTCGCGAGCTCTACATGGACTTCGCCCACACCAAGGCGGCGTGAGGTCCAACTTCAGCGCAGCAGCCTGCCGAGCCTGCTGAGCTTGAGCCCCAGCGCGGCGATCGCGAGATAGATCGCCGCGGCCACGGCCCCGACGCAGGCGAGCGCCGCGAGCCTCGGCTGCAGCGGAAACCACGCCGTCGCAGTGAGCAGGGAGGGGGCGGACAAGCGCGCCGCCAGGCCAGCCAGGACGGCCGCCAGCACGACGATGGCGGCAAAGCCCGACAGTCCCCGCGCCGGCCGTGTCCAGCCGCGCTGCACGCCCAGGACGAACAGCGCGCCGACATTGATCCAGGCGCCCGCCGCGGTCGCCAGCGCAAGGCCCGGCGCGCCCCAGCCGCGCCAGAGCAGCAATTTCAGCGCGACATTCGCGGCGATGGCCGCCAGCGAGACCAGCATCGGCGTCGTCGTGTCGCCGCGCGCCTGGAAGCTCGAAACCTGGGTGCGGATCATCACGATGGCTGGCAGCCCGATCGCATAGGCGAAGAGCACGGCCGCCGCCGCCTGGCTCGCGGCAGCGTCGAAACGCCCGCGCTCGAACAAAGCGGAGACGATCAGCTCGGGAACGGCGAGGAATGCGGCGGCGAAGGGGGCGGCCGCGATCAGCGTCAGCGCGACGGCGCGGTTCTGCGCCCTGTCGGAGCCGGCGACGTCGCCTGCCGCGAGCAGGCGGCTCATCGTCGGCAGCAGGACCGTGCCGACGCCGATGGCGATGACTCCGATCGGCAATTGGTAGAGGCCGCCTGCGTAGTAGAGCGCGGAATAGGCGCCGGCGGGCAGCAGCGAGGCGATGATCGTGTCGGCGAAAAGCGCGATCTGGACACCGGCCGAGCCGATGACGGCCGGCCCGAACGCCTTCAGGAAGGCCTTGACGTCGAGATCGACGCGCGGCCGCACCACGGCTGCCGCGACATTCGCCTGGCGCGCCGCGAGCGCCAGCACGAGCCATTGCAGGAAGCCGGAGATCACCACGCCCCAGGCGGCGGCATAGGCCGCATTGGGGAACAGGAAGGCAACGGCGAGCGCCGCGATCAGGCAGAGATTGAGCAGGATCGGCGCTGCCGCTGCCGCAGCGAATTTGTCGACGGCGTTGAGGTTTGCCGAGAGCAGCGTCACCAGCGTGATGAAGAGCAGATAGGGGAAGGTGATCCGCGTCAGCGCGACGGCGAGTTCGAAGCGCTGCGGATCATGCGCGAATCCCGGCGCGAGCAGGCGCACGACATCGGGCATGAAGGGCAAGGCGAACCCGAGCAGGACGATCTGGACGATCAGGTTCAGGGTGAAGACCCGGTCGGCGAAGAGCGCGGCGGCCGCCTCACCGGCCTGCTGCCTGACCCGGGCATAGGCGGGGATATAGGCCTGGTTGAAGGCGCCTTCGCCGAAGATCGCGCGGAAATGGTTGGGCAGGCGCAGCGCGACCGAAAACGCATCCATCAGCGGGCCGGCGCCGAGCACGGCCGCCAGCACGATGTCACGCACGAAGCCCGAGAGGCGCGAGAGCAGCGTGAAACCGCCGACGGAGAGGATTTTTCTGAACATCGCGTGCCTTGGGGCGGCCTGGAACCTCAGCCCTCATCCTGAGAAGCCGCATAGCGGCGTCTCGAAGGATGGTCCAGTGCGGCCATGCAGCTTCGCCGTCTACCGGATCAATGGCGGCAGGGCGTCGCCGCGCGGATGGTCGACGGTGCGGGCGTCGAAACCGACGCGTTCGCCGATCAGATAAAGCGGCCGGCGCTTCACCTCGGCGAAGATGCGCCCGACATATTCGCCGATCATGCCCAGCGAGATCAGCTGGATGCCGGAAAAGAACATGATCGAGACGATCAGCGACGGGAAGCCGGGCAGGTCGGTGCCGAAGAAGACCGTGCGCAGCAGGAAGAAGGCGGCCGAGAGCGTGGAGATGACGGCGATCACGACACCGGCCCAGGTCGCGATCTTCAAGGGCACGGTCGAGAAGGAGGACAACCCGTCGAAGGCGAAGCTGAACAGCTTGCCGAAACGGAACTTGGTCTCGCCATGCTGGCGCTCGGCGACCTCGAAGGTCACGCCGATCGAGGGAAAGCCGACCCAGGCATAGAGCCCCTTGGAGAAGCGCGCCCGTTCCGGCAGGGCACGCAGCGCGTCGACCACCTTGCGGTCGAGCAGGCGGAAATCGCCGGCGCCCTCCGGCAATTCGGTTTCGCCGAAGCTCGCGAACAGCTTGTAGAACGCCCTGGCGAGATTGCGCTTGAGGGCGCTCTCGCCGGCCCGGCTGGCGCGCTGGCCGTAAATGTTCAGGAAGCCGCCGCGCCATTTCTCCAGGAAGACCAGGATCGTCTCCGGCGGATGCTGCAGATCGGCGTCCATGATCACGACCGCGTCGCCCGAGGCATGGTCGAGCCCGGCCGCGATGGCGATCTCCTTGCCGAAATTGCGGCTGAACGAGACGGCGCTGATCCGAGGATCGCTGGCGCTCAGCAGCTTCAGCACGGACAGCGTGCCGTCGCGGCTGCCGTCATCGACGCAGACCAGCTCCCAGGACGAGACCGCACCCGCCAGCACCGTCTTGAGCCGCTCGACCAGGATCGGCAGATTGTCAGCCTCGTCATGGACGGGCACGACGATAGACAGCTCCGGCCGGCCGGCCCGGAGGCGCGGGACTTCCGAAGGGGGGATGGGCGACGTCTCGGACACGAACAGAACCTCTCAGGCGTCCATCTCGACAAAAGCTTGCTCGACAAAGTCCTGCTCGACGAGGTCTTGCGGCCGCCTGCCCGACAAGGGATGACGCTTTCCGCACAGAACCGTAAAGCTGGCGCGCTCACAAGTGCCGTGAAGGCTGTCGGAGCAAGCCGCGCACGGCCCTTATCCGATCGCAGATGAACTGGGGATGACAGACGAGATGACGACCGGCTTCGTTCTCTGCGCCGACGACTTCGCCCTGACGGAGGGAGTCAGCCGCTCGATCCTGTCCTTGCTCGAGGCCGGCAAGCTGTCTGCGGCGGGTGCGATGACCAACCGCCCGCATTGGAAGTCCTTCGCCGGCGCCTTCGCGGCGCAGGCGGGCAGGGCGGATCTCGGCCTGCACCTGAACCTGACCTGCGCCGCCCCGCTCGGCGCGATGCCGCGCCTGGCCGCCAATGGCACCCTGCCGAAGCTCGGCGATTTGGCGCGGGCCGCGCTCTTGTCGGGAACGGCGCGCGCGGAGATTGCCGCCGAGATCGCGCGCCAGCTCGACACCTTCGAGGATGCGATGGGGCGCGCGCCGGACTTCCTCGATGGGCACCAGCATGCCCATGTCCTGCCCGGTGTGCGTGGTGCGGTGCTGGCGGCGCTGCAGAGGCGCTACCGGGAGGGCGCGGTCTATCTGCGCGATCCCGCCGACACGGCCGCCGCGATCCGCCGGCGCGGCGTCGCGACCAGCAAGGCGCTGGTCATCGCCGGCCTGGCGCGGGGCTTGAGACGATCGGCCTTGAGGCGCGGCATTCCGGTCAATCGCGGTTTTTCCGGCGTGTCGCCCTTCGACCCTGCTCGCAACTTCCAGGCTGATCTCGGGCGCTTCCTCGTCGCGCCGGGGCCGGCTCATCTCGTCATGTGTCACCCGGGCTTCGTCGATGAGGAGCTGGAAGGGCTCGACCCGGTCGTCGCGACGCGGCCATTGGAGCATGCGGCGCTGATGAGCTTCGTGCCGCCCCAGGGCCTGGCCATGGTCCGTTTCTTGGAACTGGGCCCTACGTCGCGTTCGCCGGCCGCTTAGAGCAGGATCGATCCTGCTCTAACTCTTTGATGAGAGACGGCTCGGCCGGCCGACAGCGCTAAATCTCTCCTTCACGCAAGTTATTCTTTACCTCGTTCCGCCATGTTGCGTGTCCGGGGATCGCAGTCGGTTGCGCGCCTAGCATGCGACAGCGGGGAGACATCTGCGCAATGAAATGGTTCAAGCGGGCCGACAAGGCAGCGACCCCTGCCCAAGCGCTCGCGGCCAGGGAAGGCGTCACCCAGTCGCTGGGCAGCCAGATCGCCGGCGCGGCGGTGGCTCTCGTCGCGATCGCCATCGTTTTCGTCGTGGTCGCCGTCGCGCGCTATAACGACACTAAGACGCGCGACGACCTCGAACAGAAGATGACGGCGCTGACCACCATGGTCGTCAATGCGTCGCCGGCGCTGATCTTGGCGCGCGACACCACCACACTGGGCTACATCCTGGAATCCCTGCGGCGGGATCCCGATTTCGATTCCGGCATCGTGGCCGATGATCTTTCGATCCTGGCGGGCGCCGGCCGCACCGAGGAGGCGCGCCTCTCCCTGACACCGCGCGCGCTGACCGCCGCGCTTGGCCGCGCGCCCTGGGATGTCATGGCGGGCGTGACCTCGACCGAGATCGAGGATCAGACCTTCGTCACGAAGCTGCATGTGGTGAAGGTCGGCGGAATCCAGAAGCAGATCGGCTATATCGCGGTCCGCTTCGACAAGACGCGCCTGGTCGCGAGATCCACCTGGGAACAGGTCGCGACGATCGGCTTCGGCATTGCCATCCTGCTGGTGCTGGGGCCGCTGCTCTGGATCTCGCTCTCGCGCACCATGAAGCCGCTGAAAAGCATGACGCGGGCGATCGTCAGCATCTCCGACGGCAAGCTCGACACGCCGATCGACGCGCTCGGCCGGCGGGACGAGATCGGCGCCATCGCTCATGCGCTCGGCATCCTCAAGGTCCGGCTCGGCGAGCGCGCGGTCCTGCAGGAGAAGCAGCATGTCTCGGAAACGGAGCGACGCCAGCACCAGCAGCGCGTCGATGAGGCGATCGCGCTGTTTCGCGCCGAGGTCGGCGTCGCGCTGGAAGCCTTCAAGAGCAATGCCGACCGGATGAGCGAGGCCTCTGACGGTCTTGCCCGCGTCGCGGCGGAATCCTCGGGCCGTGCGGCGCGCGCCGCGCAGAACTCGCAAGGGGCGTCCGTCAACGTGGAGAACGCCGCCCAGGCCGCCGAGGAGATGGGCGCGGCCATTCGCGAGGTCGAGTTCCAGGTCCGGCGCGTCCGCGCCGAGATCGTCGAGGCGGCCTCCGTCTCGCGCGACACGGCAAGCTCTGTGCGTGCGCTCGACGAGACGGCGCGCGCCATCGGCGAGGTGGTGAACCTGATCCGCGACATTGCGGCCCAGACCAATCTCCTGGCGCTGAACGCGACCATCGAGGCGGCCCGCGCCGGCGAGGCCGGTCGTGGCTTCGCGGTCGTCGCCGCCGAGGTCAAGAGCCTCGCTTCGCAGACGGCGGACGCCACCGACCGCATCGTCGCCCAGGTCGGCGCCATCCAGGGCGCGACCGGCGAGGTCGTCGGCGCGATCCAGAACATCGCCGAGCGCATGGGCGCGATCGAGAGCTTCGCCAATTCGGTTGCGACCTCGATCGAGCAGCAGGCCATCGCGACGGGTGAGATCGCCAGCGGCGTCGCCATGGCGAGCTCCTCGGCCCTGTCGGTGTCGAGCGATCTGAGCGTGCTCGCCGACAGCGTCGAGGAGACCGGGCAGTCGGCGGAGCAGGTCAGGGGCGCGGCGGGAGAGGTCGCGGCCCAGGCCCTGCGCCTGCGCGCCACGGTCGACCAGTTCCTGCACAGCGTCGCCGCCTGAGCCGGTCGCTCGAGCTAACGCGAAACGGGGCCCGTAAGGGCCCCGTTTGCATATCTGTCTCAGGCTTCGAAAGCTTCAGGCCTTGGCGCCGTCATAGAGCTCGGCGACGTAGTCCCAGTTCACCAGGCTCTCGAGGAAAGCCTTGAGATAGTCGGGGCGGCGGTTGCGGTAGTCGATGTAGTAGGAGTGCTCCCAGACGTCGACGCCCAGGATCGGGGTCGCGCCATGGACCAGCGGGCTCTCGCCATTGGGGGTCTTGGAGATGGCGAGCTTGCCGCCTTTCACTTCCAGCCAGGCCCAGCCCGAGCCGAACTGGCCGACGCCGGCGGCGACGAAGTCTTCCTTGAACTTCTCGACCGAGCCGAAGGAATCGACGACCGCCTTCTCGAGCGCGCCCGGCAGCTTGCCGCCGCCATTGGGCTTCATCCACTTCCAGAAGTGCAGGTGGTTGTAGTGCTGGCCGGCATTGTTGAACACGGCGGGGTTCTTGCCAAACGAGGCCTTGACGATCTCCTCGAGCGACTTGCCCTCGAATTCCGTGCCCTTGATCGCGTTGTTGCCGTTGGTGACATAGGCGAGATGATGCTTGTCGTGGTGGAATTCCAGCGTTTCCTTCGACATGAAGGGCTGGAGCGCGTCATGGGCGTAGGGCAGATCGGGAAGGGTAAAGGACATTGTTGCCTCTCCTTGGGCTGTCAAATCGCTTGAACTGAGAATGGCTTTCCGGTGAACGGTTTGAGCCGGGACGCTTGGTGGAGCGGCCCGCCATTCCATACGCTAGTTAAGCCTCCGCCTCGCCATGGGCAACCGCTTCAGCCGGGGACCGGGCCATGTCTTGAGAACGGGCGCGCCTCATTGACGCCCGATTCATCGTCCTATCCGGGCGCGTTATCGAAACTCTCTCTTATTCAATGTGTTAGAAGATGGCTGGAATGCCTGTGCCATCGTCGGCCATTTTGGCCGTCTTGTCAGGAATGCTGCTTTGATCACGATCTTCATCTTGCTAGGCCTTGCTTTCCTCGGTGGCGGCGCTGCGGCCATCGTCGATGGCTGGCCCTATCTGGTGCTCGAGCGCGGTTTCACCGAGGTGATCATCGGCGCGATCGCCGCGACGGCCGGCTTGCTCATGCTGATGCTGTCCTATGTGCTGGTCGAGATCCGCCGCCTCAGGACGAGCCTGTCCAACGCCGTGCTGGCGGCATCGCTCGCTTCGATGGCCGGCGGCGAGCCGGCTCTCGCTGAAGGTGCTGCCCATCGGGGCCAGGGGACCGCGGGAGTGACTGTGGGGACGGTTGCTGGGCTTGGCCTGGCGGCCGGTGCCGGCGCGGCCGTTATCGCCGGCAGCGCCGCGCATGCGACGCAGCCGGACGTCTCGCCTGAGGCGGGAGCGGCTGCCGAGCACGAGCCTGATTTCTTCGGCGAGCTGCTCGCGCATGAGGAAGCGTCGTCGTCGCCGGCGGCGGAGGCTGCAAGCTCGGCTCCCTTTGACGCGCCGAAAGCGGCCGAGGCGTCGGAAGCGGAGCCCGTGTCGGCTGGGGAGGAAGCGAAGGAGCCTGCTCCCGAGGCGGCGGATGCGGACAAGGCCGAGTCGACCGCTGAAGCTGCAGCCGAGCCATTGCAGGCCAAGGCCAAGGCTTCGATCGAGACCGAGGCCGAGCCGCACGGTTCCGCGCCGAGCGATCTCGAAAGCTCTTTCGAGGAGTTGTTGCAGTGGCCGGAGCCGGAGCCGCGATCCCGCGAATTCGCCGCTTCGAGCATGACGGGGCTCGATGACGAGTTCGGCGCCTTGCGTGACAGCCTGTCCAAGCGCCTGCAGCTCGGCGAGCCAGACGTGGCGTCCGCACCAGCCGAGGTGGAGACCCCGCTATCGGCAGCGCGTGATCCCGAAGCGATCGAATCCGCCGCGGCCTGGATGGCGGCGCCCTCGCGAAAGCACGATTCCTGGTTCCCCGATGATGGCGACGCGCATGATCATGATGACGCGCAGGATCCAGCCCCGACACCGGCCGAGGCGCCGCAGACCGAGGCCGAGCTGCCGCCATGGCCGCCTGTGACGCATGGTGTCGAAGTGCCGGCGCAAGAGCACGGGCATGAGCATGAGGCCGAGCCGGCTGCGGCTGCGGCGAGCGAGCTGCCCGAAGACGAGGCCGGCCAAAACGAGGCCGACCAAGATGATGCCGCATCAGTCAGGCCCGGCGACGAAGCTGCCGGCGACGAAACTCTCGAGGAGGAGGCTTCCGCTGCCGCGCCGCCGGCGGCCTCCGAGGAGGGCATCGTCGGCGCCTATCAGGTCGGCGACGCGCATTTCACCATCTTCGCCGATGGCTCGATCAAGGCGCGCACGCCCGATGGCGACTACAACTTCGCCTCGATGGACGAGCTGAAGATCTATCTCGCCAGCGAGAAGAGCCGCCTCGGCGTCTGATCAGGCTTCCGGCTCACCCGACTTGGGCCAGCCTTCTCCCACGGCCCAAGCCTCTCCGACGGCCTGGATGGCGAAGGCATAGGAGAGGGCGGTTTCCTTCAGGGAATCGAAGCGCCCAGCCGAGCCGCCATGGCCGGCCTCCATATTGGTGTGCAGCATCACCGGGCCGCCGCCGGTCATGGTCGCGCGCAGCCGCGCCACCCATTTCGCCGGCTCCCAATAGGTCACGCGCGGATCGGTGAGGCCGCCCATCGCCAGGATCGGCGGATAGGCCTGGGCCTTGACGTTGTCATAGGGCGAGTAGCCGCGGATTGTTTCGAAGGCTGCGACATCGCGGATCGGATCGCCCCATTCCGGCCATTCCGGCGGGGTCAGCGGCAAGGTGTCGTCGAGGATCGTGTTGAGCACGTCGACGAAGGGCACCTCGGCGAGGATGCCGGCAAAGAGGCTCGGGGCCATGTTGGCGACGGCGCCCATCAGCATCCCGCCGGCGCTGCCGCCCTGCGCCACGATGCGCCCGCGCGCCGTGAAGCCCGCCTCGGTGAGCGCCTCGGCGGCGGCGATGAAATCGGTGAAGGTGTTGGTCTTCTTGTCGCGCTTGCCGTCGAGATACCAGCGCCAGCCCTTGTCGGTGCCGCCGCGCACATGGGCGATGGCGTAGACGAAGCCGCGATCGACCAGGCTCAGGGGCCGCGTCCGGAACGAGGCCGACATCGCCGAGCCATAGGAGCCATAGCCGTAGAGCAGGCAGGGCGCCGAGCCGTCGAGCTTGGTATCCGCCCGGTGCAGCAGGGAGATCGGCACCTTGGCGCCGTCCTTGGCTGTCGCGAAGATGCGGCGCACGCGATAGGCCGCCGGGTCATGGCCGGAGGGGACCTCCTGCCGTTTCAGCAGGCTGCGCTCTCCGGTCGCCATGTCGTAATCATAGGTCTCGGCCGGCCGCGCCATCGAGGCGTAGATGAAGCGCAGGCTGTCGGTCTCGAATTCATAACCGGCGTCGAGGCCCAGGCCATAGGCCTCCTCATCGAAGGCGATCTGGCTCTCGCTGCCGCTGGCGAGGTCACGGATCACGATGCGCGGCAGGCCCTCCTCGCGCTCGAGCCGGATCAATCGGCCCGCGAGACAGAGATGGCTGAGGATCAGCGTTCCCTGCCGGTGCGCCACGAGATCGCGCCACTGCTCGGGCCCGGGCGAGGCGAGGGGGGCGGTGACGATCTTGAAGTCCTCGGCGCCTTCGGCATTGGTCAGGATCAGGAACGCCTCGCCGTGATGCTCGACGCTGTACTGGCGGCCGAGCTGGCGCGGGGCGATCGTCACCGGCCGTGAATCGGGCAAAGCGAGATCGACGACCCGGGTCTCCGAGGTCTCGTGATCGCCGATCGAGATCAGCAGGAAGCGGCCCGACTGGGTTTCGTCGATGTCGACGAACATGCCGGCATCGCTTTCGTCATGCAGGAGCTCATCGCTCGCAGGATCCGTTCCAAGACGGTGTCGAAAGACCTTGGACGGCCTGTGGTCGGCATCGAGCCGGACATAGGCGAAGGAGCGTGAATCGCGCGCCCAAACCATCTCTCCGGTTGTATCGTCGATACGGTCTTCCAGATCCTGGCCGGTGGCGAGATCGCGGACCCGGATGCTGTGCAATTCCGAGCCGGCCTCGTCGGCGCTCCAGGCGAGCAGGTTGTGGTCGGGGCTGTGGCTGGCATCGCCGAGGTCGAAGAAATCCTTGCCCTCGGAGAGGGCGTCGGCGTCGAGCATGATCTGCTCGCGCGGCTTGCTCCCGGCCTTGGCGTTGCGCGGCTTGCGGCAGATCAGGGGATGCTCGCCGCCCTTGCGGTAGCGCGAATAATACAGAAACGGACCGTCGGGCTGCGGCACGCTGGCGTCGTCTTCCTTGATCCGCCCGCGCATTTCCTTGACGAGCGCGCGCTGCAGCGGGCGCGTCGGGGCCATCAGCGTCTTGCAATAGGTGTTTTCGGCTTCGAGATAGTCTCGAATGTCCTTCGGCAGCGCGTCCGGGTCACGCAGCACATCTTTCCAATTCGAGGCGCGCAGCCAGCCATAGTCGTCACGAAGTTCCACGCCGTGGACGGTCTTCGTCTGCGTGCGGATCTCGGCCCGCGGAGGCATGATTCTCCGTCGCGACGAAGAGCTTAAAATGTTTTCTGAATATTTCGCTGCGCTCATTGAAGGCACCATGATCCCCTGTCGCCGATGACTGGTAGAGATGGTTGTCATCTCTGACAAGACAACCATGACGAGCGCTAATGCGCGCGCCTGCACAGTGCCGAGCGCCACTGCATTTAGGCCCGTTGCGATATTGCTTGCCTGCGATCGTATTCGCGCTGACTCATTCACTTGCGGAGTCGTTGAGTATCGACTACATGACTATCTGATCGATCCGCTTGGGATGATTCTATGGCTGCAGGTTCTTGACCAACCGCCGGCCGTTATCAGCGTAGGCATCGGCGCCTTGACCGGCGTGGGCGATCAGGCAAGGCCTAGGTCCAAGAAACACATAAGGAGTGATGCTATCATGACTGATAATGACGGTTCGGATTTCATCGAGCTGACGGCTGACATCGTCTCGGCCTATGTCTCGAACAATTCTGTCCCCGTATCCGAATTACCTGCTCTGATCAGTGATGTGCATGCTGCGCTGAGCCGCGTTGTTGGCGGTGCTGCTCCGATCCTGCCGGCCGAGGCGCCCAAGCCCGCGATTCCGGTCAAGAAGTCGATCACGGCCGATTACCTGATCTGCCTTGAGGACGGAAAGAAGTTCAAGTCGCTGAAGCGCCATCTGCGCACGCAATACAATATGTCCCCGGAGCAGTACCGCGAGAAGTGGGGCCTGCCGCCCGATTATCCGATGGTCGCCCCCAACTATGCCGAAGCGCGCTCGCAGCTCGCCAAGAAGATGGGCCTCGGCCAGCAGCGCCGCAAGCGCCGCTGAGACGACGCCACGGCAGCGGGCCGGTTGCGCGCAGGCGCATGGCGCTCGCCCTGGAGTTCAGAAGGCCGCCGGCTTGCCGGCGGCCTTTTTCGTGTTTGGTCGCGCTCATCGGCGTGGGCGATCAGCGACGGCAGTGCCGCAAAATCCTGGCGATCGATACAAGGCCTCATCGGCGCTCAGCTTGAACGGATACATTCAGGGTGTCCGCCGCTCGCGCCACCAGTCGGCGAACTGATAGCTCCAATAGGTTGCCTGGACAGCGGCCGTGCCGAAAGGGCCGCCGTTCCAGACGAGGCCGAAGGGCTCGAACAGGGTGTGGCGGTCGCTTGTGTCCAGAATGCCCTCTGCGACGACGCGCCCGCCGATTGCCGTCGTATTGAGGCCGTGCCCGCCGAAGCCCATGCAATGCCAGACACCGGGCCCGAGCCGGCCGATCTGCGGCATCAGATGCCGCGCATAGGACATCAGGCCCGACCAGGCCATCTCGATCTTCAGCTCCGCAAGCTGCGGATAGGTCGCGATCATCGTCCGGCGTAGCAGCGCTGCGAGATCGCGCGGCTCGCTGGTCCGGGTGGTGATGCGCCCACCCCAGAGCAGGCGCTGCCCGTCCTCGACCAAGCGGTAGTAATCCCCCGCACGGCGGTCGTCGCTGACGGCGGCGCGCGTGCCGATGACCTGCGCCAGGGCATCGGGCGCGGCTTCGGTCGTCAGCACATAGGTTGCGATCGGCAGATGGCTGGCGCGCAGCTTCGGCACCAGCCCGTCGGTGTAGCCGCCGCAGGCAATCACGACATTCTTCGCTGTGACCGATCCGCCCGCGGTGGCGACAGATTTTTGCGCGCCCGACAGATCGGCCGAGACGACGCGGGCATTCTCGATGACCAGCCCGCCCAACGCCTCGATCGCGTCGGCGAGCGCGCGGGCGTAGTTCAGCGGATGGATGTGAAAGGAATTGCGATCGAACAGGGCCTGATGATAGCTCGGCGAGCGCAGCACCTCGCGAACCTGTTCCCGGGGCCAGAATTCCACCTCGTAGCCGAAGTCGCGCGCCAGCCGCTCTGCAGTCCGCTGCAGCCTGTCGCCGCTGTCGTAACGTACGGCGGCGAGCTTGCCCGGAAGGGGGGCGACACTGTCCGTCACGCCGAGGTCGCGGATCGTGTCGGCGACGATGCGCATGCCCTCGATCGAAAGCCTGTGCAGAGCGCGGGCCTTGTCTTCGCCGATGGCGCCGGCGATCGAGGCGTAGCCGCGCGAATAGCCCGAGCCGACGAAGCCGCCATTGCGCCCCGACGCGCCCCAGCCGACGGCTTGCGCTTCCAGCACCGCAACCGAACGCCCAGCGCGGGCGAGTTCATACGCGCAGGTCAGCCCGGCCAGCCCGCCGCCGACGATGCAGGTCTCGACCTCGACAGATCCGCGCAGGCGAGGCCGGTCGTGCCTCGTGGCAATGGTGCGAGCATAGAAGGTGTCGGGATAGCTCGGCATGAGAGTGCCGGTGCTCCTGTCGCGGGAGGGGGGACCGCTCAGGCGGCCGGGCTACGGTCGTTGTCGGTTCTGAGGCGGCACTCAAGGAAGCGGCCGTAGGAGCCCATGTCATAACTGAACACGGCATAGACCACCGCCGCGAAGGCATAGCATTCTATCGGATGCTCATATCGACGAAACGTCAGTGACCGATTCCCGGCTGACTATCACGCGGATACCGTGATTGAATGGCGGTTTGTGAAATTCAATCCTCAAGCACGCAGCCGAAAAGCGAGCGACCTGCATCAGCGCGATCGAACGACCCGCACCGCCGGGACAGCCTGGCTTCAGGCTTGTCGATATTGTCCTGGCGGCCAGGACGGCGCGGGTTCGACGAAGTTGTCGACCTCTTCCTTCTTCGGCTTGGAGACCATCTTCACACCCAACTCGCCCATCTGGAAGGGCGCGCCGATCCCGCTCGCTCCTACCCAGCCAGCCTTTACCCAGCCAAGACCTCTTCTGCCGACCTGTAGGGCTTCTGAAGGCTCGCCGCGACCGGAGCATTCGTGATCTCCCCGCGATGGACATTGAGGCCGGCCGCGAGGTGAGGATCGCTGCGAATGGCATCGAGGCCTTTCGACGCCAGGGCGAGCCCGAATGGGAGAGTGGCGTTGTTCAGGGCGTAGCTCGAGGTGAGCGGAACCGCCCCCGGCATGTTCGCGACGCAATAGTGGATCACGCCGTCGACCTCATAGGTCGGATCGGCATGGGTGGTCGCGCGCGAGGTCTCGAAGCAACCGCCTTGGTCGATCGCGACGTCGACGAGCACGGCGCCGCGCTTCATGCCCGACAATTGTGCTCGCGACACGAGCCTCGGCGCCGCGGCACCCGGGATGAGCACGGCCCCGATGACAACGTCGGCAGCGAATATCTCCGTCTCGATCGCGTCGAGCGTCGAGAAGCGCGTGCGCACCCGACCGCCGAACAATTCGTCGAGCTGCCGCAAGCGCGGAAGCGACCGATCCAGGATCACCACGTCCGCGCCGAGGCCTGCCGCCATGCGCGCAGCATGCGTTCCCACGACGCCGCCTCCGATCACGACGATGCGCGCCGGGGGCACGCCGGGCACGCCGCCAATCAACATGCCACGTCCTCCTGCATGGCGCTTGAGAGAAACCGCAGCAGCCTCGATCGCGAGCCGCCCGGCAACTTCGCTCATCGGCGCAAGAAGAGGCAGGCCGCCGAAGCGGTCCGTGACGGTCTCATACGCTATGGCTGTAACGCCGGATTCGACCAGACCGGCGGCTTGCGCTGGATCGGGAGCGAGATGCAGGTAGGTGAACAGGATCTGGCCTTGTCGCAGCTGCGCCCATTCGCCCGGCTGCGGCTCCTTGACCTTCACGATCATGTCGGCCTCGGCAAACACCTCGACCGCGCTCGCCACGATGCGAGCGCCGGCGGCCTCGTAGGCAGAGTCTGACGCCGAAATGCCAGCCCCCGCTCCCGTCTCGATGATCACCGCATGGCCGGCGGATACGTATTCTCGCACGGCTTCGGGAGTCAGCCCGACGCGGTATTCGTGAACCTTGATTTCTTTCGGAACGCCGATACGCATAGCACCCCTCCCATTGGTTTATTGGTTCATCATATCGCGCTTCGTCACGGCGTTTCCTGCGTCATGCGTCGATTTTTCAGTAGGCGGCGCGTGATAACGGCGTAGCATGGGCGAAAGCTGTTGCTTTCCTGCGCAGAGCTGCACTTCAGGTCCAGAATCTCATGCCCCTCGATCATCTCTCCCGCGCGTTGCTGAAGGAGCTCGTCCGAGATGGTCGGACGAGCCACGTCAAACTTGCTGAGACGATCGGGTTGTCGGCGACGGCTGTTGCGCGGAGGCAGCGCACGCTCGAAGAAGAGGGAGTCATTGTCGGCTATCACGCCCGCCTCAGTCAAAAGGCTCTCGGACTCGGGGTCACGGTCATCGTTCGGCTCGCTTTGGACAGTCAAAGCGAAGAGGCGCTCGCCGCTTTCGAGAAGGCGGTGGCACGCTGCCCGTCAGTGCTCCGGTGTTTTCTAATGTCCGGTGCCGACGACTATCTGCTGACAGTCGTTGCGAGCGATGTCGAAGATTTCGAGAATGTGCATAAATCCCAGCTCTCTCGACTGCCGCATGTCGCGCGAATTCAATCGAGCTTTGCCCTGCGGCAAATCATCGACCGGCCCGTTCTACCGTGAGGCTGCAGGTCAGCCTTCTGAAGCTCAGCCTTCTGAAGCTCAGCCCTGGGCGGCGGCGCGTGCGTCGGCCTTGATCCGCTCCATCATGGCGCGGACGCCGTTCGAGCGCTGCGGCGTGAGATGGGCGGCGAGGCCCAGGCGTTCATAGATGGCGAAGGCGTCGGTCGAGAGGATCTCCTTCGCGGTCCGGCCCGAATGGATGGCGAGCGCCAGCGCCACCAGCCCGCGCACGATATGTGCGTCGCTGTCGCCGCTGAAATGCAGCACGCTGTCGGGGCCGGCCGGGCCCTCGCGCTGTGCCACGAGCCAGACCTGGCTGGCGCAGCCGCGGACCTTGTTGGCGTCGTTGTGCTCCGCCTCGGGCAAGGGCGTCAGGCCCTTGCCGAGTTCGATCAGATAGCGATAGCGGTCATCCCAATCGTCGAGCAGCTCGAAATTGGCGATGATCTCGTCGAGGTTGGTGCTCATGTCCACGCTGCGCAATGAGGATGCCGGCTCCCTTCGTCCAGGAACGTGGCAGACAGCGTCTTCGGCGCGTCCCCCTGCGTCGTCAAGCGTCGGCGTGCCGCAGGCGCTCTGCCTCCGCCAATCCTAGAGCATTGCGCGATAAAGCGGGCACCGATTTTTCGCGCAATGCTCTCAGCTCCTGGAATCGATCATGTTTTTCGCATTCGGACGGAACCGTCCAAATGCGACATGATCTAACGCGAGCCGGCCTTGCTGTCCTGCTCGGAGGTTCCGGGGCGGGCGGTGGCTCCTGGCAGCGCGAGCGACAAGACGCGCTGGCGCGTGTCCGGATCGAGACCGGCAAGGATCTGCGCGGCCTCGCGGGCGGCAGTGAGGCTTTGCATGGCGCCGTGGCTGTCGATACGGGCTGCGGATTTTGCGACGCCGCGCACCGCCTCGACGGCGCTACCCTCCATCGACTTCCCGCCATGGACAGGCGAGTTCAGCGCGATCACGCCGATCACTGCCAGACTGCGCAGAATATAGGCCATGCTTCGTCCCCGTTCCCGCATCAAAGACCTAAGAGCGGTCGCTGTCTCTCCCGAACCCACCGGCACCATAGCTTGCGAACCCAAAAGATCGCGTCATCCCGAAGCCGCGCATTTGAAGCAAATGCGCGATGCGATCTTCAGTTTCCATTCACCCTGCCAGCAACATCGTCACTGTGCGGCGGAGCTTTTTGATTTTCCACAAGCCGCTGAAATCAATCGAATTATTCGCTGATCTGCGGCGCCGGGCCGGTCTTGCTGGGCAGTGGCCTTAAGCCCCGCTTAAACCGGCGGTGGCGAGGATCGCTGCAACACGGGCGAACCAGCCCTCAGAAGGTCAGGCGTTTGCGATTTCTCATGACGATGTCTGCGATCAGGACACAGGTGGCGGCGTTGGTGCACGCATCGGTGCTGCCGAACTCGCTTGAGCGCATGCGGCATGAGCGCTTCATTCTGACGCGCCTCATGGTCGGCGCCGTCGCGCTCGGCCTGGCGCCGGCCTATCTCGCCTGGCGCGGAACCTTGGGCACGCTCGAAGCTCTCGTCATGATCGCCGCCGCCCTGCCGCTCATCGCGGTCGTCACGCTCTCGCGCAGCGGCCGGCTCGACATCGCCCATTGCATCTCCGCGAGCGCACTGGCGCTGTTCATCGCCGCGCTTGCCGGGATGACAGGCGGCGCGGGGTCGCCCTTGCTGCTCTGGTTGGCGGCCGTGCCGACCGAGGCGATGTTCTTTGGCTCGCGGCCTTATGTGGCGCGCGCCAGTGCCATCGCCGCCATCGCGCTCGGCAGCGTCGTGATATTGCAGCAGTTCGGCGCCTTCGCGGCGCCGGCACCCTGGACCTCGGGTATGATGCCGAGCTTCGTCATGATCGCGATCTTGTACGCGATGGCGGTCGCCATCGGCTTCCTGCGCCGGCGCGACGACGAATTGCGCGAGCATCGCGCCTCCGATGCGCGCGCCCAGCTCCTGCTGGACAATGTCGGCGATCTCGTCACCTGGCACGATGCCGGCGGCTCGGTCCTGTTCGCCAATGCCGCGGCCAAGGCGCTCGCCGGGGCTGATCCGCAGGATTTGCGCGGGCGCGGCCTGTTCGAGCGGGTGCACATCGCCGACCGGCCGCTCTTCCTCAAGGCCCTGAGCGACGCGGCCCATGGCGGCGGTGCTGCCACAGCCTGCTTCCGGACGCTCTTCGTGCCGCGCAGCGGCGACGCCAACGCCCGGGCGCCGGTCTCGCTCTGGCTGGAGATGCGCGCGCACCGGATCGAGGACGCGGGCGCCAGGGACGGTGTGGCGGTGGTCTGCGTGATGCGCGACATCACGGCCCGCCAGGCGCAGGAAGAGGAGCGCGCCCGTGGTCATGCCGAGGCCTTGAAGGCCAGCGACGTCAAGGGTCAGTTCCTCGCAACCGTCAGCCATGAACTGCGCACACCGCTGAACGCCATCATCGGTTTCTCCGAGATGCTGAGCAACGATGCGCAGGAGTGGCTCGACGCTGAGAAGCGCCAGGAATACGCCAAGATCATTCACGGCTCGGGGCATCACCTGCTCGATGTCGTCAACACCTTGCTCGACATCTCCAAAATCGAGAGCGGCGCGATGACGATCGAGCAGGAGCCGATCGACATCGCCGCCGTGGCCCAGGATTGCTGCGCGCTGATGGCGCTGCGCGCCGAGGCGAGCCAGGTCTCGCTGGAGCGGGTGCTGGGGCCTGACCTGCCGCCCGTTCTGGGCGATCGCCGCGCCTTGAAGCAGGTCATGATCAACCTGCTCTCCAATGCGGTGAAGTTCACGCCGCTCAATGGCCGCGTCGTGCTCGCGGTGGTTCGCGACGGCGATATGATCGACCTTTCGGTTGCCGATACCGGGATCGGCATCGCCGCCGCCGACCTGCCGAAGCTGGGCGAGCCCTTTTTCCAGGCGGGCGGCAGCTATGACCGCAGTTACGAAGGCACGGGCCTGGGCCTCTCCGTCGTGCGCGGCCTTGTCGGCCTTCACGGTGGTAAGCTGACGATCGAGAGCGCGCCGGGAGTTGGCACGCGCGTCGCCGTCAGGCTGCCGGTCGGCGGCGTCGCTGCGAGCTCCCTGCCGGTCAAGATCACGACCTTCGCCCGCGCCCCGCGCCGCGGCCTCGAATCCAAAGAACCCGTCCGTCTGACCGCCTGATCAAGAGCCAAGCATGTCCGCAACGATAGCCGCCCGCGCCCGCTCCGGTTCCACTCTGACCGCGCCGATGAAGCGCGCCGCGCCACCGCGCCGCAAGGCGCCCTGGCTGTCGCGGATCTGGCGGGCCGTCGGCCGTCGCCCGGGCCGCGCCTTCGTCTTGCTGGTCTTCACCGCGGTAGCGGCCGCGATCCTGGCCAATGCGATGCTGATGCAGAAGGTGCGCCACCCCGCTCCGATCCTGTCGGCTCCGATGCAGGGGCCCTATGCACGCTCGGGCGAGCGCCGCACGGAGACGCCCGCTGCGGCTGTGACGCCCGCCGCTCAGCCTGCGTCGGCTCAGGCCTCCACGCAGGGCTTCGTCCCGCCGGCCCGTCCGAGCGATCTGACGCAGCTCATCCGCGAGACCACGCAGCCCAGGCCGCCCGCCGCCGTCACCAACGTTCCGCGCACGGCTCCGGCCACCGCTGCCGCTGCGCCCGCGCCGGTGACCCGCAGCGCCGCGGTGCGCGATCCGATCGCCGATCTGATCAATGGGGGGGATATTCGCCCGCCGGCCGATATCCGCGGCGCCAAACCTTCTCAGCGCTGAGCCTTCACAGCGCTTAAGTCAGCGCAGCGTCGAGTAGCTGCAATCGCGATCGCGGCGCGGCTGGACAGCACCGCGAAGGCGCTCTAGCCGGGGCCGACATCCATTCGGGGATTTCGATCATGGCGCGCCTCACGAGCGATTTCTGGGTCTCTGCCTATCTGCGCCAGGCGGCGCATGACGGGCTGGTCGCGGTGTTGCGTCGGCGCGGCGCGAGTGAGGCCGGCGCGATCTTCGTCAAGCTCGATCGCCTCGACGGCACGGCGGCGCTCTATGGTCCCGCGCCGCAATCGCTGGCTGATGACGAGGGTAACCGGCGCTTCCAGCTCATCCTCGATGCGGATCCGGGCTCGATCGAGGAGCGCGTCGCCCGCGAGCGGCGTTTCGATTCCGATCTCTGGTTGGTCGAGATCGAGAACCGGCAGGGCGACCCCAGGCTCGATCTCGTTGAGGCCTGATCGATTCCAAAAGTTCTGAGCATTGCTCCTGCGAAAAACCGGTACCCACTTTTTCGCGCAATGCTCAGGCCGGTCAGCCGTTCTCGCGCCGCAGGCCGAGCTTGCGCATGACATCGGAGACGAGCGTCTGGCTCTCCGGCTTGGCGGCGCCGCTGCGATTTGGCGAATTGCTCGGATCCATCGCCGGCTGATGCCGGCCCCTGCGGCTGACGACCGGCGCACGCACGCCCGCGACCTGCATGATGATCCTGAGCGCGACAGCCGGCCTCACCAGGCGCATCAGGGCGACGAGGGCGAAGATGCGGTCGACCGAATGGGCCGCTTCGTCGCCGAGCCTGATCATGAAGCGCGTCGCGTCCTCCACGCTCGCCCCGGCCGCCGTCAACGCCAGCGCCGCGAGATCGCGCGACGTGTCGGCGGCCATCGCTTCCGCCAGGGCCTGCCCGCCGCCGACATAGCTCGCGATCGCGCCGAATGCGCCGGCGGGGTCGTTGCTGGCCGTGGCCAGCCAGCCCGCGAAAAGGTCTGGCGCGAGCTGCGGCCGCCGCTCCGCCGGGGCGAAGGACTCCAGCGCCGTCAGCGATTCGATGATCGCGGTTTTCCGTTGGGAGCCGGCCTGCAGATAAAGCGGCGCCAGATCCGCGCTGGCGATATCGGGCCGCGCCAGCAGGAGCTGGGCGTAGGAGGGCTCGGTGCGCGAGCGCTCGAGCAACTGGTCGAGCACCATGTGGGGCAGGGGCGAGGCCGCATTGGCGATCAGCGCCAGATCGACTGGGCGCAGGTCGCGATCAGCCAGGATCAGGGCCGCCGTCGCGGTCAGATCCGCGCGCTCCGCGATGGCGAGCGCGATCTCGTCGTCACCCTGTTCCGCCAGGGCCTCGATTTCCGTGGTCGGGAGCGGCATGCCATGGCGCAGGAGCGCAACGACGACCGCGCCACCGCGCGACTTCAGGGCCTGCAGCACGGATGCGGGTGCGTAACGCCAGCCGGCCAGCTTGCGCGCCAGGATCACGGCCGTGGCGTCGTCGATGGCGGGAATCAGAGCCTCCCCCATCTCGCGGAAGGCGTCGAGATCCTCCTGCGGCGGCCTGGGCAAAGACATCAGCAGATCGGCCTTCACTCGCAGCGAAACCTGGCTGAGATCGAGCCCGCCATCGCGCGCAAGGCGGGCGAGCTGGGCAAGTTCGGAGGTGATACGCGAGGGCATGAAGGGAACTCTGTGCGGAATTTCGATGGTCCAGCCATCCTAACCCGCGAGGCTTTAAGAGGGTGTTAACCATGTCGAGGCCTGATGCGGACAGGAGGGCCTAAGCGTCGATGCGGGTTCTGCCCCGTATGGCTCGAAGCCCTGCTGACAACCGCGATCCGGAGCGGGTGCTAAGGCGGGGAATTCGGTTTTCCGCAAGAGAGCCCGCTTCCGTTTCCAAAAGCTCAAGGCGCCGGACAAGGAGGCGCGTCATAATGGCCGATGTCATTCCGTTTGCGTCTCGTCCCAAGTCTGCGTCTCGTGCCGAGACGGCGCCGACCTCGCACAAGCCGGCGCCGACCTCGCAGGAGAGCTCTCCGGCTCGCGGGACGGCGATGATCCTGTTCTTCACCGGCGTGCGCTACGAGCGCCAGGCTGAGGCCGCCGCGATCGACCGGCGGGCACCGCGCAAGCGCCGCGCCACGCCGAGGCAGGGCCGTGCGAAAAGCGCCGGACAGCCGGTGTGAGGAGCGCTTGTCGAAGCCTGGCCTTGCTGCTCGCCCTGGCGGGAGGCGCCTGCACGGGCGATCTGGGACGTCCGCGTCCGAATCTCTGGAGCGATACGATCGCGCCGCAGGCCGGTTTCTGGTCGGCGACCTTTCGTGGCGAGGCGGCCTCCTATTTCAGGATGACTGATGACGAGGAGCAGTTGCGCGACAGGGCCTGGCGGCTGGTCATGCCGGCGCATGAGCGCAACCTGTTCGAGCGTCAGGTCTCCGATCTCGCTCATGCGCGCATCCTGCCGGTCGCGGCGCAGTCGAACGCGGCATCCGACTATTTTCGCGGCCTGACCGGCGGCTCCTATGCCTCGCAGGCCTCGCGCTACAACAGGCTCGCCGAGGATGCGAATGCCGACCGCCTGCTGGTCACACCGTTTCGCGGCAATGCGGCGCGCGTCGTGGCGGCTGATCGCGTGCGCATGCGCGCCGTCGAAGGCTCGCCCCTGGTGCCGCCCGAGAAGGCCGACCCCGCCATGGCCCGCGTCGTCGAGAATGAGGGGCTGATCCTCTGGGTCTGCGAACGCGTGGGCTTTCGGATCGAAAGCTACCGCTACGCGCTGGCGAACCTCGTGGTCGAGATGCCGTCGCGCGAGGCGATCAAGGCCGAGCGCAGCATCATGGCGCTGGAGGCGGAAGCCGGGCCGCTATGCAAGCTGCCGCTCATCGGCGCCTTCGGCGGGGCCGGGCGCGGGCAGGAGCCTGCTGAGCGGGCTCCAAAGCCGCCGGTCGTCTACAAGGGCTGATCATTCGGCGAGGCCGCAGGCGACGCCGCTTGCCAGCGCCCCGGCGTCCTCGCGGTCGGAGGGATGTTTCGCCAGCACGCGGGCGACGATCAGGCCCTGCATCGTGTCGGAGACGATGCGCAATTCACGCACGGCCTCGCCCTCCTCGTCGCGCGCGGCGCGCTCGTCGCGCTGTTCCTCCGTCATCACCAGGAACTCGACCACGCCGCGGATCGCGGCGCGGTCGGTGATGGCGTAGAGCACCCCACCGCCGCGCCGGTGCAGCGTCAATCCGAGCGGCAATGTGCCGGTGCGCGCGACGACGCGCATCGGGCCGGCGGAGAGATCGTAGCTGCAGATCGCGGTCACAGCCGCAGGATCGGCCTCGCGCGGCACTGGCAGCCCGCTGTCGGCGCTGCGCGGCGAGACCAACTCGGCATGGCCGCTGGTGCCCAGTGAGAGATAGGCGCTGGTGGCATCGCTGTTCGAGAGGAGCGGGATCAGCAGCACCGTGACGATGTGGACGATGCCGGCGAGCACCAGCCCCGCGATCGTCCCATAGGCGAGGCGCCGCGCTGCGCCGATGATCCGCATGGGCCAACGCCGCCGCGGCGTTGCGTCGGCCTGGCCCGGGAGTATCGGTGTCTCGCGTTCGCGAGCCTGATCGAGCGTCGTCATCAGCAGCCGAGCCGGACGATGCCGGGCAGGACATCGGGCCGCAATTCGCCGGCCTGGCTTGAAATCGGCGTGTCGTAGAGCCGCAGCCGGAGTTGGAAACGCCCGCTACCCGGCAGCGGCAGCCAGTTTCCGGTCTGCGGCTCGGCCGCCGCCGTGATACGCAAGGCGCCGTTCTCCTCGCGGACGACTTCCGCATCGGTGAAGCCGCCGCGGTCGAGCGGCAGGCGGAACGGCCGCCCATCCATGTCGCTGACGCTCAATGACCAGCCGCGCGTCGTCGGTGTCGCTCCCGAGACCCGATAGCGGCAACGCCCGTCGAGCGCCTGGCCGCGATCGTCGCGGCTCGCGATCAGTTCGAGGCCTTCGCCCGCGCCCAGCGGCAGATGGACGCCGCGCGCCAGATAGGCGCGCATATAGGGGTCGACATCGCGCCCGCCGCCGCGCGGCCAGGCGTCCCACGGGCCGATCCGGACCATGCCGAGCAGAGGTCTGCCGGCGACGGCGAAATGGGCTGAGCCGAGCCCCAGCCCGGCGCCGAGTGCGATGACGTAAGCGAGATCCAGCGCGCGCATGGCCTTGCTTTCCGAACCGGCTGACGACAGGCCGGCGGCCGAAGTTGAGCCAGCCCAGCCCGCGGCGTCAACCTAGGACCGCACGCCCACGGATCCGATAGTCCAGCTCTAGCGCAGGCGCGTCTCGCGCCCGGGGGAGGAGATTTCGCGGATACCGACCTGAATGGATGAGCCGCGCGCGCGGGCAGACTCTATCGTCTTGAACATGGCGCCGACCGCCGAGAGCACCTCGAAGGATTGGCGCGGCATATGGCCGGCGCCGGGGCCCGAAACCGGGGCAACGCGCGACATCTCCGGGCCGCCCGCTTTGGCGATCGTCATGGCCTTGGGGTCCGTCGGGGGTGTGACGCCCGGGATCGGCTTCAGCTCAAGCCCCTGATGGGCGAACTGCATGATCTCCTTCCAGGCCATCGCCGGCAGGGAGCCGCCGGTCATGTTCGCGGTCTCGGATGAGTCGTCATTGCCGAACCAGACCGCGCCGACGAGGTTGCCGGAGAAGCCGACATACCAGGCGTCCTTGTAGCCGTTCGTGGTACCGGTCTTGCCGGCGGTCACGACGCCGTCCAGCGCTGCGCGCCGGCCGGTGCCTTCGGTCGGCACCTTTGAGAGCATGAAGTTCATGTCCTGCGCCACCTGGGTGCTCAGGACCTGCTCCGGGGCCGGCTCGTCGCGGTCGTGCCGGTAGATCTCCTCGCCTTGCGAGTTGCGGATCTCGATCGCGACATAAGGCTTCGCCCGCTTGCCGCCATTGGCGAAGACCGAATAACCGGCCGCCATGTCGATCACCGTGACCTCGGCCGCGCCGATCGGCAGGGACACCGTGTCGGTCAGCGGCGTGGTCAGGCCCATGGCCCGGCTGGTCTCGATGATCTTCATCCGGCCGATGCGGGCAGCGCGGGCCTCATGCGTTTCGCCGGTCGCCTTGCCGATCGCAATCGACATCTGCACCGGGATCGTATTGATCGATTTCGCCAGCGCCACGGTCAGCGGTATCGAGCCGGCATAGGAGCGCCCGTAATTGTTCGGGCACCAGTTGCCGATGCAGATCGGGCGGTCGGTAACGACGGTGTTGGGCCGGTAAAGGCCAGACGACAGGGCGGCCGCATAGACGAAGGGCTTGAAGGACGATCCCGGCTGCCGCAGGCTCGACGTCGCGCGGTTGAACTGGCTGATGCCATAATCGCGCCCGCCGACCATGGCCCGCACCGCCCCGTCCGGGTCCATGACGGTCGTTGCGGCCTGCTTGACCCGGTAGGCGGGGCCGTTCTGGCGCAGGACCTGCTCGATCGCCTTCTCCGCCTGTCTCTGGATCGCGGGATCATGCGGCGTCTTCACGGTCAGCACCCGGTCCGAGCCGATCTTGCCCTCGTCGGCCAGGTGCTTGATCTCGTCGAAGGCCCAGTCGAGATAATAGTCCGGGTTGGAATCGCGCTTGCGGTCGACCGGCGTCGCCGGGTTGCGTTTGGCGCTGTCGATCTGGCCCGCCGTCAGGAAACCGGCATCGACCATCGCGTTCAGTACGTCTCCTGCGCGCGCGCGGGCGGCAGGCAGGTTGACATGGGGCGCGTATTTCGTCGGCGCCTTGAACAGTCCGGCCAGCATCGCGGCTTCCGCAAGCGACACGTCCTTGACCGATTTGCCGAAGTAATACTCCGCCGCCGCCGCAACGCCGAAGGTGCCGCCGCCCATATAGGCGCGGTCGAGATAGAGCTTCAGGATCTCGTTCTTGCTCAATCGGGCTTCCAGCCAGAGCGCCAGGAAGGCTTCCTTGATCTTGCGGTCGAGCGAGCGCTCATTGCTGAGGAAGAGGTTCTTGGCGAGCTGCTGCGTCAGCGAGGAGCCACCCTGGACCACGCCGGAGGCGCGCGCATTGACCGTCATGGCCCGCAGCGTGCCGAAAATGTCGATGCCGAAATGGTCGTAGAAGCGGCGATCCTCGGTTGCCAGAACCGCCTTGACCAGATGGTCGGGCATCTCCTCGAGCTTCAGCGAGTCGTCATGGCGCGCGCCGCGATGGCCGAGCTCCGAGCCATAGCGGTCGAGGAAGGTCACGGCGAAGACCTGGTTCTTCAGTGCTTCGTCGCGGCCTTCCCGGAAGGAGGGGATCGCCAGGGACAGCATCAAAAGGCTGCCGACGACGCCAAGATTCAGGCCCTCGCTGGCGAATTCGGCGGCGATACGCTTGCCGCCGGTGGCGGTGAAGCGGTCGGCGAAGCTGCGGATGCGCTCATAAATCTCGCCGGCGCGGCGGCCTGAGTTCCAGAGTCCGGCATCGACCCATGAATCGACGCCCAGCGCGAAGCGCTTCAGACGTGTCCTCCAGCCTGCCTTTCTGAACTCCATCGCCGTTCTGGAACTCCACAAGAGAGCTGCCGTCCGAAAGATCGCGTCACCGTCCTGCCGCGACGCGACCGCCTCGGCAACGCAATCCGCGAACGCAAACACATATGCGCCGCTTTGTCTCCAGGTAAGGGAGGAAACGGCAGGATCGATCGTTGTCCGCAGATTTCGGGCCTGCCCGGGTCCGTCCCTTCCTCGAACAACTCTGCAACGGTTATCGGTGTGAGCCTCGCTTGGATGCGCGCTTGCGTTGGCTTCCCTCGCGCGGCGGGGCGGCGCATAAGCACAGGCATGACCGAAAAGCCGTCCCCGACCGAGCCCTTCTGGCGCACGACCTCGCTTGAGGAGATGAGCAAGGAGCAATGGGAATCGCTCTGCGACGGTTGCGGTCGCTGCTGCCTGATCAAGCTCGAGGATGAGGATAGCGGCGAGATCCTCGCGACCAATGTCGGCTGCCGCCTGTTCGATGCCGGCTCCTGCCGCTGCAAGGACTACCCCAACCGCTCCAGCATCGTACCCGATTGCATCACGCTGACGCCGGAAGCGGTGCGCACGCTACGCTGGCTGCCGCCGACCTGCGCCTATCGGCTGGTCGCGACAGGGCGCGATCTGCCCTGGTGGCATCCGCTGGTCTCGGGCGATCCGCATACCGTGGTCGAGGCCGGGGTGTCGGTGAAGGGGCGCGTCTCCGGCAGCGAGGACGAGGTCTCCGAGGATGACCTGCCGGAGCGGATCGTCACCTGGCCGCTGCGCTGGCCGCGCGCGGCGAAGAAGCGCAACGCTTCCGAATGAGGGGCGGTGCATTCTGAAGGATGCGCTTCGAGCACGATTATCCCAAGGAGCGTCGCGGCCCGGATACGATCTTGCCCCGCGGCCGGCTGAGGCTTGCGATTCCGCTCGGATCTCTTATTCTTACTTGTAAGAGTAAGGATTTTGCCGATGCGCATTACCTCCAAAGGTCAGGTGACGATCCCGGCCGATATCCGCGAGAAAGCTGGGCTCCTGCCGGATACCGAGGTCGATTTCGAGTTCGATGGCAAGGTCGTGCGGATCACGCGCGCCAAATCCCGCAACAAGGCCGGCCGCGGCGACAAGCTGATTGCGCAGATGCGCGGCCGGGGCGATGTCGCGATGAGCACTGCGGCCATCATGGCCTTGACCCGCGATGACTGAAACTGAATGAGCGCGATCCTGATCGACAGCAACGTCCTGCTCGACGTCATGAGCGAGGATCCGCAATGGTTTTCCTGGTCTGCCCAAGCGCTCTCCGAGGCGGCTGACAGCGCCCGGCTCGTCATCAACCCGATCATCTATGCCGAGGTCTCCGTGCGTTATTCACGGATCGAGGATCTCGACCTTGCCTTGCCGAAGGCGATGATCGATCGCGAGGCGCTGCCCTATGAGGCGGCGTTTCTGGCTGGCAAGTGCTTCCTGGCCTATCGTCGCCAGGGCGGCACGAAGCAGGCGCCGCTGCCCGATTTTTTTATCGGTGCCCATGCCGCCATCTCCGGATATCGCCTGATGACGCGCGATCCGGCGCGCTATCGCTCCTATTTCCCGACCGTGCCGCTGGTGACGCCGAGCCCGTCGACGTCATAACGGCCCGGTCAGTCTTTGTGGCGAGCGGTCCGCTCATTGATTGTTCAGCTGCTTTTCGGCATGACCACGCCGTCTCCGCCGAACGGTCGCTTGCTGGCGCCCGCGGCGCTTCGCTGGAAACTTTTGGATCGCCGTCGCGTTGCTGCGGTGGCTGGATGAAGAGGCATTGGTGATGGCAGGCGGTAAATGGGTCTACACCTTCGGTGACGGCAAGGCCGAAGGCGAGGCGGGTATGAAAAACCTGCTCGGCGGCAAGGGCGCCAATCTCGCCGAGATGAGCAATCTGGGCCTGCCGGTGCCTCCGGGCTTCACCATCACCACCGAGGTCTGCACCTGGTACTACGACAACGGCAAGCAATTCCCGTCCGAGCTCGACGGGCAGGCCAAGGCGGCGCTGGCCGAGATGGCGCGGTTGACCGGCAAGGTCTTCGGCGACCCCGCCAATCCGCTGCTGGTCTCGGTGCGCTCGGGGGCGCGCGCCTCGATGCCCGGCATGATGGATACGGTGCTGAATCTCGGCCTGAACGACGTCACCGTCGAGGCCGTCGCCAAGGCCTCGGGCGATGCCCGCTTCGCCTGGGACAGCTATCGCCGCTTCGTCACCATGTATTCCAACGTCGTGCTCGACGTGGATCACGGCCATTTCGAGGAGGCGCTCGAGGACTACAAGGAGCGCAAGGGCCTGCATCTCGACACCGATCTGAGCGCCGAGGATTGGAAGGTGCTGGTCGGCAAGTACAAGGACATCGTCAAGAAGGCGCTCGGCTCGGAGTTCCCGCAGGATCCGGTGGCCCAGCTCTGGGGCGCGGTCGGCGCGGTCTTCTCCTCCTGGATGAATGCGCGCGCGATCAAATATCGCGAGCTCAACAGCATCCCGGCGGCCTGGGGCACGGCGGTCAACGTCCAGTCGATGGTCTTCGGCAATATGGGCGACACCTCGGCGACCGGCGTCGCCTTCACCCGCAACCCCTCGACTGGCGAGAACGCGCTCTATGGCGAGTTCCTGATCAACGCCCAGGGCGAGGATGTCGTCGCCGGCATCCGCACGCCGCAGGACATCACGGAGGTCGCCCGCAAGGAGGCGGGCTCCGACAAGCCTTCGATGGAGAAGGTGATGCCCGAGGCCTATGCCGAGCTCGTTCGCATCTACGGCATCCTGGAGCGGCATTACCGCGACATGCAGGACATGGAGTTCACCATCCAGGAGGGCAAGCTCTGGATGCTGCAGACCCGTTCCGGCAAGCGCACGGCCAAGGCCGCGCTGCGGATCGCGGTCGAACTGGCCAAGGAAGGGCTGATCACGGAAGAGGAGGCCGTCGGCCGCATCGAGCCCGGCGCGCTCGACCAGCTGCTGCACCCGATGATCGATCCCAAGGCCGAGCGCCGCATCCTGACGACCGGCCTGCCGGCCTCGCCGGGCGCAGCCGCCGGCGAGATCGTCTTCAACTCCGATGATGCCGAGGCGGCGAAGAAGGCCGGTCGCAAGGTCATCCTCGTGCGCGTCGAGACGAGCCCTGAGGATATTCACGGCATGCATGCGGCCGAGGGCATCCTGACCACGCGCGGCGGCATGACCTCGCATGCTGCGGTCGTGGCGCGCGGCATGGGCAAGCCCTGCGTCTCCGGCGCCGGCCAGATCCGCGTCGACTACGCCAAGGGCACGCTGACGGTCGGTGCGACGACGCTCAAGGCCGGTGATTTCATCACCATCGACGGTGCGGCCGGCCAGGTCATGCTCGGCGAGATCAAGATGCAGAAGCCCGAGCTCTCCGGCGAGTTCGGCACGCTGATGGGCTGGGCCGACAAGGTCCGCCGCCTCAAGGTTCGCGCCAATGCCGAGACGCCCGACGACGCCCGCACCGCGCGCGATTTCGGCGCCGAGGGCATCGGGCTCTGCCGCACCGAGCATATGTTCTTCGACGAGGATCGCATCCAGCCGATGCGCGAGATGATCCTGGCCCAGGACGATGCCGGGCGGCGCTCGGCGCTGGCGAAACTCCTGCCGATGCAGCGCCAGGATTTCGTCTCGCTGTTCACGATCATGCACGGCCTGCCGGTGACAATCCGCCTGCTCGATCCGCCGCTGCACGAATTCCTGCCGCATGGCGATGCCGAGATCGCCGCTGTCGCCAAGGCGCTCGGCGTCACGCCCGAAGCGCTGAAGCACCGCGCCGCCGAGCTGCATGAATTCAACCCGATGCTCGGCTTCCGCGGCGTGCGTCTGGCCATCGCCTATCCCGAGATCGCCGAGATGCAGGCGCGCGCCATCTTCGAGGCGGCGGTGATTGCCGCCAAGGAGACAGGCAAGCCGGTGATCCCGGAGGTGATGGTGCCGCTCGTCATGGGCGTGGCCGAGCTCGACCTCGTCAAGGCGCGCATCGACGCCATGGCGAAGGCGGTGATCGCCGAGAGCGGCGTCGCTCTGACCTATCAGGTCGGCACCATGATCGAATTGCCGCGCGCCGCGCTGCGCGCCGAGGAGATCGCCAAAAGCGCCGAGTTCTTCTCCTTCGGCACCAACGACCTGACCCAGACCACGCTCGGCATCAGCCGCGACGATGCAGGCTCCTTCCTCGGCTCCTATACGGCCAAGGGCATCCTCGCCAACGACCCCTTCGTCACCATCGACCAGGAGGGCGTCGGCGAATTGGTGAAGCTCGCGGCCGAGCGTGGCCGCAAGGCGCGCCCCGACATCAAGCTCGGCATCTGCGGCGAGCATGGCGGCGACCCCGCCTCGATCGGTTTCTGCGAGAGCGTCGGGCTTGATTACGTTTCCTGCTCGCCCTTCCGCGTGCCGATCGCGCGGCTTGCCGCCGCGCAGGCGGCGCTTGGCGCGGTCCGGGCCAAGGAAGGCTGACTAGCGTTCCGATAACTTCACATTCGGACCTAAGCGCTGCGTCATTCCGGACAAGCCGCGTTAGCGGCGCCGCTCCGGAATCCATCGTAGAACTCTGTACCTTACGATGGATTCCGGGTCTCCGCTTCGCTCCGCCCGGAATGACGGCGTCTTTTGTTCGAAGCAAGAAGCCGCAGCGAGCAGACGAAACGACCGAGATTCCCGGCGGCACTCCGCTCAGGGCGTGATCAGGATCGCGCCCTTCACGCTGCGCGCTTCCGCCGCCTCATGGACCCTGGCGATCTCGTCCAGAGTGAAGCGCGCGCCGATATCGACCCGCACATGGCCCTTGGCGATGGCGTCGAACAGGTCGGCGGCGTTGGCGCGGAAGCTCGCGGCATCGGCATTATGCGGAAAGATCGAGGGGCGGGTCAGGAACAGGCAGCCCTTCTTGTTGAGCAGCTCCGGATCGATCGCGGGCGCCTTGCCCGACGCTGCGCCATAGCTGACGACGAGGCCGAAGGGCGCGGCGCAGTCGAGCGACTGCAGCAAGGTGTCCTTGCCGACGGCGTCGTAGACCACGCGCGCCTTGCGCCCACCTGTCGCCTCCAGGAAGGCGGTGGGCCAGGCAGGATCGTTGAGGTCGATCACGGCCTTGCATCCGGCGGCCAGTGCCGCCTCGCGCTTCTCCGGCGAGCCGGTCGTGCCGATCACGGTCGCGCCGAGCGCGCTCGCCCAGCGGGACAGGATCTGGCCGACGCCGCCGGCGGCGGAATGGACCAGCAGCAGATCGCCGGGCTGGACCGCATGGGTCTTGCGCAGCAGGTACTGGGCGGTCAGCCCCTTGAACAGCAGGGTCGCCGCCGCCTCGTCGCTGACCGTGTCGGGCAGCGCGACCAGCTTGTCGGCCGGCACGTTGCGCCGGTCGGTGTAGGCGCCGACGCCAGCATTGATATAGGCGACCCGGTCGCCGGGCTTGATGCCGGCGACGTCGGGGCCAAGCGCCTCGACCACGCCGGCTGCCTCGAAGCCGAGGCCCGTCGGCAGCGGCAGGGGATAGATGCCCTTGCGCTGGTAGATGTCTATGAAGTTGAACCCGATCGCCGTCTGGCGCAGGCGGACCTCGCCTTGGGCCGGCGGCGGCAGCGTCTGCACCTCGACGGACAGGACGTCCGGGGGGCCGAATTCGCTGATGATGGCGGCGCGTCTTGTGGTCATGCGGGGTTGCCTCCAATGATGCCGGTGCAATGACGCATGAATTAAGGTATGATTCAAGTCGTACCTTGAGCAAGTCGTACCTTAAACAAGACCTGCCTGGAGCGAGTTGATGCCAGACGACAGCGGCCATCCCGCGCCGGAGGAAATGGAGATCGGGGCGATCTTCGCCGCGCTCGCCGATCCGATCCGCCGCAAGGTCGTGCTCGCGCTCGCGGCCCGGCCGGATACGATCCGCCATTGCAGCTCCTTCGACCTGCCGGTGACGAAAGCGACGCGCACGCATCATTTCCGCGTGCTCAGGGAATCGGGTCTGATCCGTCAGGTCGATCTCGGCAACAGCCGCACGAATGCGCTGCGCCTGGCCGAATTGCGGCAGCGCTTTCCCGGACTGGTCGATCTTTTGATGGCGGAAGCCACTGCCGCGTCTGGGCTCATCGAAGCCGAGCCGGTATCATGAGATCATGCAACGCGCTCTCACCACCATCGGCTTCGATGCCGACGACACGCTCTGGCAGAACGAGCAGTTCTTCAAATTGACCGAGGCGCGCTTCGTCGCGCTGCTCGGCGAGCATGGCGAGGCGGCCGAGATTTCCGGCCGACTGCTGGAGGCGGAGCGGCGCAACCTCGCCTTCTACGGCTTCGGCATCAAGGGCTTCGTGCTCTCGATGATCGAGACCGCGATCGAGGTCACGCAAGGCCAGGCGCCGGCAGCGGTCATCGGCGAGATCCTCACTGCGGGCCGCGAGATGGCGGCCCATCCGGTCGAGACGCTGCCGCATGCGCGCGAGACGCTCGAGGTGCTCGCCGGCGAATACAAGCTCGTGCTGATCACCAAGGGCGATCTCTTCGACCAGGAGCGCAAGCTTGCGCAATCGGGCCTCGGCGCCTTCTTCGACGCAATCGAGATCGTCAGCGACAAGACGGTCGCGACCTATCAGCGGATCTTCGCGCGCCATGGCGATGGTGCCGAGCAGGCGATGATGGTCGGCAATTCCCTGAAGTCGGACATCTGGCCGGCGCTTGAGGCCGGGGCCTGGGCTGTGCATGTTCCCCATGAACTGACCTGGGCGCTGGAGCATGCGCAGGAGCCGCAAGGGCAGGCCCGCTACGGCAAGCTTGCCGATCTCGGTGGTTTGGCCGCCCTCATCGCTGAACTCGCGGAAGCTGACCCGCGCTGACGCCGGGGGTCCTCGCTGCTGCTCGGGGTGCTGAAGCGGCCGTTCTCGGCATTGCAGAGGCTCGCCACCCGTCTGTCCGATCTGGCTGCGGCGGGGTTGGCGGCGGTGCGCGCCAGATCGGGGAGGGGGGAGTGGTCGCCCCGTGCTTCCGCCTTCCACCCAGAGTTGAGTGCGCTGGACCCGGCTTGCAAATTATGCTAGCCCAACCCACGTAAGACGAGATGCGGCCGGGTTCTGGCCAATCCTCCGCGCGGGTTTCCCCGGTCGGCGGGCACGATTCAGATCCACCACTCATCGCTACAAGGCCATGGCGAGGCGTCCGCGCGTCGAGCCCTGGGTCTCATCGAATACGCGGATCTGAAACGTAAGGACTACCGTCTATGAACAAGGGCACCGTCAAGTGGTTCAACACCACCAAGGGCTATGGCTTCATCACCCCTGAGAACGGCGGACAGGACATCTTCGTCCACATCAGCGCCGTCGAGCGCGCCGGCCTGCGCGAGCTCCAGGAGGGTCAGGTCGTTTCCTACGAGCTGATCGCCGATCGCAAGACCGGCAAGTCCTCGGCCGGCAACCTCTCCGTCGGCTGATACCAGACGATACGACCGGGTGGGCGCTTGCGCCCGCCCGGTTCGCAAACGACACCTTCCGGCGCTGTGGCTTAGCGGTTCGCCGGCAGGAAAGAGCCAATACTCATGGCCGGGCGCAATCCGGCGGCACAGCCGATACCCACATGTGCCCCTTGCGCCGCGGCGTCCAGAAAGACTTGTTTTGACACAATTTACCGACCTCGGCCTCGCCGAGCAGCTGCTCAAGGCGCTCGCGGCCGAAGGTTACACCACGCCCACGCCGATTCAGGCGCAGGCGATTCCCCCGATTCTCCAGGGTCGCGACCTCCTCGGCGCCGCGCAGACCGGAACCGGCAAGACGGCGGCCTTCGCGCTGCCGCTGCTGCACCGTCTGCTCAACCAGCCGCGCCGGATGCAGCCGCGCTCGGTGCGCGCGCTGATTCTCTCGCCGACCCGCGAACTCGCGGCGCAGATCGAGACCTCGATCCGCGCCTACGCCAACTTCACCACGGTGAAGTCGACCGTCGTCTTCGGCGGCGTGCCTGTCGGCAAGCAGATCCGCGCGCTCGGCCAGCATGTCGACATCCTCGTCGCGACGCCCGGCCGCCTGCTCGATCTCGTCGATCAGCGCGCCGTCTCGCTGCGTGAGATCGAATATCTCGTCCTCGACGAGGCCGACCAGATGCTCGATCTGGGCTTCATCCACGCGCTGCGCCGGATCGCCACCCTGATCCCGGCCAAGCGCCAGACGCTGCTGTTCTCGGCGACCATGCCCAAGCCGATCCGCGATATCGCGGGCGCCTACCTCACCGATCCGGTCGAGGTTTCGGTCGCGCCCGTCGCGACCACGGCCGAGAAGATCGACCAGCGCGTCATCTTCACCGAGGCCGGCCACAAGCCGACGCTGCTGGCGAAGACGCTCAGCGTTCCCGAAATGGAGCGCGCCATCGTCTTCACCCGCACCAAGCACGGCGCCGACAAGGTCGTCCGCCAGCTCGAGGTTGCCGGCATCAAGTCGGCCGCGATCCACGGCAACAAGAGCCAGGGCCAGCGCGAGCGGGCTCTCGGTTCTTTCCGTGACGGCGAATTGCGGATCCTGGTCGCGACCGACATCGCCGCGCGCGGCATCGACGTCGACGGCATCAGCCATGTCGTGAATTTCGACCTGCCGAACGTGGCCGAGACCTATGTCCACCGCATCGGCCGCACCGCGCGCGCCGGCGCGTCGGGCGTCGCGATCGCCTTCTGCACGCCGGAAGAGCGCGGCGATCTCGCCGCGATCGAGAAGCTGACCCGCGTCGCCATCACCCCGATCGGCGAGGTTCCCTATTGGGACGGCCGCACGCCGAAGAAGCCGGCCCAGAACCAGGGTCGCGGCGGACGCGGCGGACAGAATGGCGGCGGCGGACGCGACCATGGCCGGCCCTCGGGCCAGCGCCAGGGCGCCAAGCCTTCCCATGCGGGCAACTCTGCTCATGCTGCCAAGCCTTCCCATGCCGGCCAGCGCCAGGAGCCGCGCAGCGATGCGGCGCGGACTGACGCGCCGCGCAACGATCGGCCGCAGCAGCGCAGCGAACAGCCTGCGCAGCGAAAAGACGGTGGTTCCGCCAAGGAAGGGCTTGGCGGCGTCGCGTTCTTGCAGCAAAGAACAGATCAACGACGCACCAACGGCGCCCGGCGACGCGCGAACTGACGCGCAAACAGCCAGAGCAGGGTGGGGCGGCCTGACGGGCCGCCCATGACCCAGCGCCTACGGGCACACGAAGGACGACAGTATGGCTAAAGAAGAACTGCTCGAATTCGACGGAACGGTGGTCGAAGTGCTGCCCGACGGCAATTATCGGGTGAAGCTCGACAACGAACACGTGATCCTGGCTTATGCGGCCGGCAAGATGAAGAAGAACCGCATCCGCACCATCGCGGGCGACCGCGTCGTGGTCGAGATGTCGCCTTACGATCTTGACCGCGGCCGCATCAACTTCCGCCAGAAGACGGCCGGCCCCGGTCCGGGCGCTCCGCCGCGCAATCAGAACTTCCGTCGGCGCTGACCGGGCACGATGCGCTTCACGCGGGTCGAATTCGTCTTCATCGCTCTCGGCGCGGCGCTCGGCGCCATCGTCGCATTCGCTGCCAAGGCGGGCTGGGTCGGGGCGTCCTCGCCCCTCCCGCCTTTCGTCCTTGTGCTGCTGGGCTTAGGCGTCGTCGAACTCGGCGTCGGTCTGGCGACCAGGAGCTCGCCAGGAAGCCTGATCGCCATGCCCGCGCGCATGCTGGCCTTCGTGGTCGGCGTCGGCGTGCTGGCCCTGCTCAATGGCGGGCTGGGCTGAGCGGGCGCCGTCTTCCGGGGCTGCGCAGGAGCCGAAGAGCCCGGAACCCATGACCACTGAAGCTATCCAGAAGGCGCTGCGACCGCGGCGCCTTTTTTGCGTTCAGGGATCGCCTATGCTCGGAAACACCGCGTCATCCCGGACAAGCGGCGAAGCCGCGCAGATCCGGGATCCTTCATAGGCTATGCACGGCGCCCTATGATGGATCCCGGCGCTCCGCTTCGCTACGGCCGGGATGACGGCGCGGTTCCGAGCATCAATCGCCTTGCTCCAGCTCCAGCGGATCACGACGCAACGCTCCCGCTCCGCGCATCATCCGCACAAAAAAAGACCCCGGCCGGGGCCGGGGCTTTGAAGTGGTCTTTTCCGTGATGAAGAAGTCTACCTAGAACCTAAAAAACTCAGTAGCCGGCGCGCTCCCAGCGCTGTGAGCCGGGGCTCACCATGACATTGCGCTGCCGGGTCGCGTATTGCGCGGGCCGCGTCTCATGGACGACCTGCGTCGGCCGCACCATCACCTTGCGCTGGCGCTGGGTGTAGACGGCGGGGATGGTCTCGTAATCGATGGTGGGAGGCGTAACCTCGACGGTGCGCTGCTGGTAGCCATATTGCGCGGGAACCTCGACCCAGCAGCCCGTGGTATTGCCATAGGCGTCGCGGGTCACTTCCCAGCGCCTGCTGGCGGGCGAGATCATCACCTTCTCGGAGACGCTGTGATACTGCGCCGGGCGATGATGCGGGATCTGGCGGGGCGGTGCGATCATCACCGTCTCGGTGACATAGTCATACTGCGCCGGGACGACGCGCGACTGGGTCTGCTCCGGGCGGATGAGCTGGGTCTCGCTGACCGTGTCGTAGACCGGCGGCGTCTGCACGAGGTTGTAGCAGGCCGAACCGCGGCAGGAGGGCGCCGGGCGGCAGGAATAGCCGGCGCAATCGCCCGCCTGGGCGGCTTGCGCGCCGAGCAGCAGAAGCGCGCTGAATGCCGAAGTGACGAAAACCTGACGCATCTATTCGAACCCACCAGCCCTGCGGCATCACCGTGCCGCTTGTGGGATCAGAAAGCCTGCTGAGCGTGATGAACGCAAGGTAAACGCTCAAACAAGGTAAAATTAACCAAGCCGGACAGGCCGGCTGCGTTCATGGGTGTTGAAATGGCGTGAAGCGGATCGCTCGAATGCGCGGCAATTCCGGCGTGCCTGTGGATAGCGCGGGCGCTTGGACCAGGCCATCCGAGAGCCGAAGTGCGTCATGGTCGGGCTTGACCGATGATCTAATCATGCACGGCTCTCCCTTTGCGGGCGAAGGTGATGCGAGACGCTGGGCGAGCGGCGCGCTCTTCCCTTCTCCCCTCGCGGGAGAAGGTGGCTCGGCGCAGCCGAGACGGATGAGGGGGCGCTGTGAGCTCACCATCTGGCGGAACACGACGCCAACCGGAAAGGGCACGGCGCCCCCTCATCCGGCGCTGCGCGCCACCTTCTCCCGCCAGGGGAGAAGGGGCCCCGCGCCTGTCCCATCCCTCACCGCCCGCTGGAAGGCCTGCAATGAACCGAGCTTTTCGATCGAGCGCTCGCGGCGAACCGATCGTCGTGAGGCGGGCCCGAGAATGACGTCCTGCAATGAATTCCGGGAAAAGGCAGCGCTCAGATGCCGGTTGCGACGCTCAAGCCGAGCCGTCAAACGCGGCCGGTACGAAGTGCGCGTGCCCAATCGGTGCGCGCTCGCGCCTCGGCAAGCAGAGCCTGTTTTTCCCAATCATACGCAACGGAGATGAAGGCGGCCCGCCAGCGCTGCGGATGCTTTTCGATGATCGCGTATCGTGCATGGGGCGAACCCGCTTCGTTGCGATGCCTGCAAGGCTGCGCTTCTTCGTAGGCTTGCAGGCCGACACTGCCCGGATTCACGACGAGGCGGCCATCGGCCAGATTTATTTCACGCGCGAGATGCGTATGCCCGCACAGGATGACTGCTGCGTCGACGCCGGAAAGTCTGTCTTCGACTTCCGCAGGCGTAGCTGCACGACAGCCCTGCGGCTCGACCGTTTCCAGGAGGTAGGCCAGATCACTCGCAGGCGTTCCGTGCAGCAGGAGGACGCCGTCATCGAGCCTGAGCTGTTCGGGCATGTTCGCGATCCAGGCCAGCTGTTGGCTGGTCAGCACGTTCTTGGCCAGGGCGTCGGATGGACCCATCTGCGCTGTAGCAAGTGTCAAGAGCTGCCGCTCATGGTTGCCGCGCACTGTCGGAAAGCCGAGCGGCATGAGCCTCTCGGCGGTCTCTCGTGGATAGAGCGGGCCCGAAACGATATCACCAAGGTTGACGATCAGGTCGCAGTTACGGTCAGCAATATCCGACAAGACCGCATCCAGCGCCGCTATGTTGCTGTGAATATCCGCGATGACGGCGATACGATATAAATGTCCGGGCACGACCTCGACCTCAAATCAATTGCAGCCGCGACGAAAATCGATGGCGCTGTAGTTTGAGGCAATACAAAATCCGGAACCTCTAGCCGATTGCAGCAAGAAACGTAAATCGGCCTGAATGCAAAATTCGTGAGCTAAGGGCATATCCGTGCAAGAGCGCCGCGATATCGGCCAGTTGCGGGTTCCGGGGGAGACGATGACAACGTTCGTGCTGATCCACGCAGCATTCCACGGCGATTGGATCTGGCGTCGCGTCTCGGATCGCCTCGTCTCGATGGGGCACAAGGCGGTCGCTCCATGCCTTGCCGCCGGTCGGGCCGGACATGGCGCAACATTGTCGTCGCATGTCGCCGAGCTTCTCGCTCTGCTATCGCATCTCGGACAAGGCCGGGTGGTCCTTGTCGCGAACAGCTATGGCGGCCTCGTCGCGACGGCAGCCGCAGCACGAATGCCGGCACGGATAGCAGGCTTGGTCTACATCGACGCCGTGCTCCCCGAGCACGGAAAATCGATGCTCGAAACCATTCCCGCTGCGTTCCGCAACGAGTATCGCGCCCGCCGCTCCATGGAAGGCGGCCTGCCTGTCATCTTGCCCGCGCCGGATCGTATCTCGGGTTTGCGGAACGCGGGTGATCGATCGTTCGTGGCCGGCAGAATGTCGCCTCAGTCGTTCGCGAGCTTCGATGAGCCTGCCGACCTCGTCACGCGCAGCGACGCCCTTGCGAGCGTTCCGCGCCACTATATCCATTGCTCGGCACATTCGATTGGCGCCTCGGCCCCTCTCTATGCGCATTTTGCGCGGCGCGCGGCCACCAGTCGCGGCTGGTTCTGCCGCGATCTGCCACTTGGTTTCTACGGCATGCTCAGTTCGCCAGGCAGCATGGCCGAGGCCATCGTCGAAGCCGCCCACGGCGCCAGCGGCGGATTGTCGGCCCATTGCCTGCGGCGCGTGCTGGATGCGGTTGATGCTGGTGATGCCAGATCGATCTCCGTGGCGGAACTGGCCGGGATCGCTGGATTGAGCACCTGGCATTTCGCGCGGTGCTTCAAGCAGAGCATGGGCATTCCACCCCACGCCTATCTGGCGACGCGGCGGATCGAGAAAGCGGCTCGCCTGCTGCACCAAGGTGATCTGATGCTGGGCGAGGTTGCCCGGCTGAGCGGGTTCAGCAGCGCCAGCCGGTTCGCGACCGCTTTTCGCGAGGCGACGGGGTTGGCCCCGCACGCCTTTCGGACGCTGCGAATGCCCTGAAGCGCGCTGTTCTGATTCTGAAACGCACCGTCATCCCGTGATCGCCATGGCCGTCAGAGAGCGGCGTTCATGGCTATCGAGGTGGCGCGAAACATGTCGCTCGAATGCGCGGCAATTCCGGCTTGCCTGTGCCCGGGATGGCGGGCAAGGGTTAAGTCTGCCCAGGCCGCAGCTGATAAAAAACGTGCTGGCCGATCGTGTCCATCTTCTTCAGTTTTTTCGCCCAGTAAGGCCTGACATAGTTGGCGTGGTAATGCGTGGAGCCGCCGACCTCGGGCAGATAGGTCGTGCCTTCATAGACCTCGCGGGCGATGCGGACCGCGTCGTGCCAGGGCGCGGGCTCGGTGATGCGCAGCGATTTGCCCTCGCAGGCGAAGGTGAACTGGCAAGCGAGGTAGCGGCTGGCGTTCTGGTAGACGACGCCGCAGACATTGTCGGGATAAAGCCCGCTCTTGACCCGATTGAGCACGACCTGCGCCACGGCGGCGCGGCCCTCATTCGATTCCGAGCGCGCCTCGAAATAGACCGCCTCCGCCAGGCAGCGCTGCTGGCGCGCCATGTCCGTGCTGGCGATCAGGCCGGCATAGCTGATCTGCGGGCCGGCATCGCCCTTGCTCTTGGCGCTGGTCGCACTGCTCGTCGCAGCTGGTGCCTTGACGACGAGGTTGGGCCGCGTCAGCGCCGCAGGCGGCGTGGGTGTGACCGGCGTGGCGAGCGTCGCGACATTGTAATGCACTGATGGCGTCGAGGAACTGCTGGCGGCTCTTCCCGGCACGGACGGCGTCGAGCCGTCGATGCTTTCCAGATGCAATTCGGCCTGGCGCGGCGAGGTGATCAGGCGGTGCTGCGAGCTCGGTGAGGCATCCGCCATCGCCGGGTCGGTCAGCCCTTCCTCGTTCGCCGACGGCTCGAAACCGATCTGCGGCCCGTCGACGGCTTCCGCCGCACGCTGGGCGTCGAGCGAGAAGCCGCCCGAGATCAAGCGGGGCTGGGTGTCGCCGAAGACGACGCGTTCGAGCTCGCCCGCCGGCAGCGCCGAGAGGCCAGGCCGCAGGCCGGGCAGCGGGTCGCCCTTGGCGGTGCGGTCGACCTCCGGGAAGCCCGAGACCGAGTGTTTCATGTCGTCGCGCGGCTGGCGCGGATCGATCGCGACGAGTCGTTCGGGATCGTCGAAGGAGAGATGCGCCTGCCGGATCGCCGAGGACAGGGCAAGGCCGGGCAGCCGGAAGGCGCTGCCCGCGACAAGCAGTGAGGGGCCTTCCTCGAGCGCCGAATCGAAAGCGGGCGCGGCGCGCTGGATCGATGAATAGGGCAGGGAGTCGGGGCCGTAATTCTGGCCGGCCGAGGCGGTGAAGGAGACCAGAACGCCGGCCGAAAGCGCCCATGGCGCTACCGTGGCCAGGGCCCATTTCACCCCGAGCGAACCGATCCGCCTCGTACGCCTGCGCAAACGCACCTGACCTGCTACTCCACACGACCCGGACAACAGCGCGCATTCGCGCCATGCCGTTATCGCCCCGGTAGGGTTGAGCAGCGGTTAATGAGAGCCGCAGTGTTTGGATTTTGCCGGTTCGCCCATGATCTTGCCGGCTCGCTTATGCAAGGCTGTGATGCGCAACGCCACGAAAAGGCGTTGTTGCGCCGCGCGGATCGGCGATATCGTGCAGCCACACGATCAATATGCGCTCGTTCGCAGAGACCGCCGGAGACCGACCATGAGTGCAGCCCCCGCGCGCAGCTACGCTCCGGAGGTCATCGTCGCCGCCGGCTGCCTGATCGCCCTGATCACCTTCGGCCCGCGCGCCAGCGCTGGCCTGTTCCAGATCCCGATGACGCTGGAATTTGGCTGGGGCCGCGACACTTTCAGCATCGCGATCGCGATCCAGAACCTGCTCTGGGGCCTGGGCGCCCCCTTCGCCGGGGCGGTGGCGGACCGTTTCGGCACCGTGCGCGTGCTCTGCTTCGGCGCCGTGCTCTACGCGCTCGGCCTCGTCGTAATGGCCTATGCCGCCACGCCGCTGACCCTGCATCTGGGCGCCGGCGTGCTGATCGGCTTTGGCCTCTCGGCCTGCTCCTTCAACCTCGTGCTCGCCGCCTTCGGCAAGCTCCTGCCGGAATCCTGGCGGCCGATGGCGTTTGGCGCCGGCACGGCGGCTGGCTCCTTCGGCCAGTTCCTGTTCCCGCCGATCGGCAACATCCTGATCGAGCAGATCGGCTGGCATCAGGCGCTCGTCGTCTTCGCCGGCTCGGTTTTGCTGGTGATGCCCTTCGCCTTCATGTTGGCGACGCGCAAGGACGGCGTGACCCAGCCCAGCGCAACCGCGAACCTGCCGGGACAGTCGATCAAGCAGGCGCTGACGGAGGCCTTCAAGCACCGCTCCTATGTGCTGCTCGTGCTCGGCTTCTTCACCTGCGGCTTCCAGCTCGCCTTCATCACCGCCCATATGCCGGCCTATCTCAAGGATGTCGGCATGGCGGCCTGGGTCGGCGGCTGGACGCTGGCCGTGATCGGGCTCGCCAATGCGGTCGGCTCGCTCTGTTCGGGCTGGCTCTCGACGCGCATGCCCAAGCGCCATCTGCTGGCCTGGATCTATCTCGGCCGTTCGGTCGCGATCGCCGCCTTCATCCTGCTGCCACCGAGCCCCGCGACAGCGCTGGCTTTCGGCGCCGTCATCGGCCTGTTCTGGCTCTCCACGATCCCGCCGACCTCCTCGCTGGTGATGCTGATGTTCGGCACGAAATACATGGCGATGCTCTATGGCTTCGCCTTCTTCTCGCATCAGGTCGGCGGCTTCCTCGGCGTGCTGCTCGGCGGGTTCCTTTATGAGGCGACCGGCTCCTACCAGATCGTCTGGTGGCTCTCGATCGCGCTCGGCATCGCTTCGGCGCTGATCAACCTGCCGATCATCGAAAAGGCCGTCGAGCGGCCGCTGGCGCAGCCGGCCTGAGATCGAGGGGGTCTCGGAACCTCAGCCGTCATTCCGGGGCGCCGCGCAGCGGCGAGCCCGGAACCCAGAACCGCAGGTGGTTACGACTAAGCGCGGCCGATGACGGTGCTCGATTCCCAGGTGCATCGGTTCTGGGTTCCGGGCTCAGGCCTGCGGCCTGCCCCGGAATGACAGGGGAGGGGCGATTGGAGCCTTCCAATGCCGGCTGACGAAAGACGCACACGCCCCACGCTTGCGGCGTGGGGCGCAACGGGTCATTCATCTCCCAAAATTGGGCCACCACCTCAGCCCTCATCCTGAGGAGCCGCGAAGCGGCGTCTCGAAGGATAATCCAGGAGGCTCAGAGACCGCTGGAGCATCCTTCGAGACGCGCGCAATTGCGCGCTCCTCAGGATGAGGGCTGTGGGGAGGCCTCTGTCGATTGGAGGAGACGCCGCATGTCCACGTTCAAGGCCCTTGTCGCGACCAAGGGCGAGACCGGCCCCAACCTCGCCTTCACCGATTTCGCCGAGAGCGATCTGATGGAGGGCGATGTCACCGTCCGCGTCACCCATTCCACGGTGAACTACAAGGACGGCCTCGCCATCACCGGCAAGGCCCCGGTGGTGCGGCGCTGGCCGATGATCCCCGGCATCGACTTTTCCGGCCGGGTCGAGACCTCCGACCATCCCGATTTCAAGCCTGGCGACCTCGTCATCCTGAATGGCTGGGGCACAGGCGAGACGCATCTGGGCGCCTATGCCCAGAAGAGCCGGGTGAAGGGCGATTGGCTGGTGCCGCTCCCGGCCGGCATGAATCCGGGCGAGGCGATGGCGATCGGCACCGCCGGCTACACCGCGATGCTCTGCGTGCTGGCGCTGGAGAGGCATGGCCTGAAGCCGGCCGACGGTCCGGTCGTGGTGACGGGCGCTGCCGGTGGCGTCGGCTCGGTCGCGACCGCGCTGCTTGCCAAGGCGGGCTGGCATGTCGTCGCCTCGACGGGCAGGCCCGAGGAGGCGGATTATCTGAAGAGCCTGGGCGCCGCCGAGATCATCGACCGCAACGAACTCTCCGCGCCCGGCCGCCCGCTCGGCAAGGAGCGCTGGATCGCCGGTGTCGACGCGGTCGGCTCGCACACGCTCGCCAATCTGCTGTCGATGACCAGATATGGCGGCGCCATCGCCGCTTGCGGCCTGGCGCAGGGCATGGACCTGCCGACATCCGTCATGCCCTTCATCCTGCGCGGCGTCGCTTTGCTCGGCGTTGATTCGGTGATGTGCCCGAAACCGCGCCGGCTCGAAGCCTGGGCCAGGCTCGCGACCGACCTCGACCGCGACGCGCTGGCGAAGATCACCACCACAATCCCGCTGGAGAGCGTGATCGAAACGGGCAAGGCGATCATCGAGGGCAAGGTACGCGGGCGGGTCGTCGTCGAGATCGGGTGAGCCCGGCTTAGCCCAGCGCCGCCGCCGCGCGCCGTGCAATCTCCTCGCGGGCGTTCTGGAATTTGGCGGAGTCCTGCGTCACGGCGGCGATCAATTCACTGGATGCGCTCGCCGGCGAGCCGCCGGGGAAGGGTGGCCGCGGGTCGTATTCCATCTGGAGCTGGACCTTGCGGGCGCGCTCCTCGCCGAAGATGTCGGCCATCAGGCTGAGCGCGAAATCGATCCCCGAGGTCACGCCCGCGCCGGTGACGCGGTTGCGGTCGGCGACGACGCGCTCCGCCACCGGTTCGACGCCGAACAAGGCGAGCTGCGGCAGCGAGAGCCAGTGGCAGGTGGCGCGGTAGCCCTTGAGCAGGCCGGCCGCGCCCAGGACCAGCGAGCCGGTGCAGACGGAGGTGACATAGCGCGCCGACGAAGCCTGCCGCCGCAGGAAGGCGAGCGTCGCCTCATCCTCCATCAGCGCGGCCTGGCCGGGGCCGCCGGGCACGAACAGGATGTCGGCCTGCGGGCAGGCCGCGAAGGTCGTGCTCGGCAGGATCGCCAGGCCGCCGCCGTCCCTGACCGGCTCCGCCGTCTTCCAGACCAGATGCAGATCGAGCTCGCGGAAACGGGCGAAGACCTCGAAGGGGCCGGTCAGATCGAGCTGGGTCAAGCGGGGATAGAGCAGCATCACGACATGCATGGGCCGTCTCCGGAAGGGGATGAGAGGGCCCAGGCGCGCGGCAGCGAGGCTCGCGCTTCCCGGTGGTGATCCACCTTGCAGCGCCAGTCGCGCGAGCGACGCCAAGCTAAAACGGCCAGCGATCGGGTGCAAACGAAACCGGCTCCTCAGCCCGTCCCCTCGATCAGCCCGCGCTTCTTCGCCAATTCGTTGCCGCAGAAATCCATGAAGGCGCGCACCCTTGGCGCGTGCCGGATGTCGGGATGGGTCAGGATCCACAGGCCTGTCGAGAATTCCGGGTCGGGCGGCATCAAGCGGACGAGGCCCGGCCGCTGGTCGGCGATGAAGCAGGGCAGGGGGCCGATGCCGAAGCCCTGCTCGACCGCCTCGGTCATGCCCAGCACGGCCGAGCTCTTCAGCGCGATCCGCTCGGGTGCGACCCGCTCGCGGACATAGCGGGCGGCCTTGACATAGCCGAGCTGGTCGCCGAGCGCGACCCAGTCGCGCTGATACAGCGCTTTCGGATCGGCCTGCTCGGCCGGCGTCAGCCCGTCTCCGGCGCGGCCGTAGATCGCCCAGTTCAGGGTCGCGAGCCGGCGTCCGACCAGGGTCTCGCCCGGCGAGTCATTGGCACGGATCGCAACATCGGCATCGCGCTTCGACAGGTTCAGCGTCTGGTTGCCGATGACGACGTCGAGGCGGATCAAGGGATGCGCCTGGCGGAAGGCGGCGAAGATCGGCAGCAGGACGTTGAGATAAAGCGTGTCGGTCGTGGTCACGCGCACTTCGCCGGAGGGCGCGACATCGCGCCCGGCCAGGCGCAGGCCGAAGGCGGTGACGTCCTCGTCCATGCGGTTCGCCAGCGACGCCATCTCGGTGCCGGCGACGGTCGCGACATAGCCGGTCTTGCGGCGCTCGAACAAAGGCAGGCCGAGCTGCTCCTCGATCTGGCCGAGACGGCGGAAGACCGTGGAGTGGTTGACGCCGAGCGCGTTCGCCGCGCCGGTCAGCCCGTCATGGTCGGCGATCGCCTTGATCAGGCGGAAATCGTCCCAGGCGAGATTGGAGTTCATTGGTGGCCTGTCCCATCGTCGAGTGGACCCAAGCCGATGTCTTGCAGCATTGCAAGATAGCGCTTGCCGATGTCAGCGCGGCGCGGCGGCTCGCCGAAGGCGGTCATTGATCGCCTCGCCCAGCCCATGCAGCGGGATCGGCGCTATCGCGATGGTCGCCGGCGCGGCCATGTCGAGCTGGCGCAGATAGCCGAAGAGATTGGCTGCAGCCTCCATGAGATCGCCCGCCGGGCTGAGATTGAGCTGGAGCGTCGCAGGCGACAGCGTGGTCGGTTCAGGCCCGAAGCCGAGCCAGGCCTCGCCGTCACGCGGCCTTTCCGCGTCGAGCCTGACGCCGGCTGCGGGGGCATAATGCGAGGCCAGCAGACCCGGCGAGATCGGCGCGGCGCCCGATTCGCCGGCGAGCACGAGCGAGCGCCCGATCACACCCTCGATCGCGGCGCTCGGCACGCCGCCGGGGCGCAGCAGGCGCGGCGCGCCATCGAGGCAGGCGACGATCGTCGATTCGATGCCGACTCTGGTCGGGCCGGCATCGAGCACCGCATCGATGCGCCCGTCGAGATCGGCCAGTACATGCGCGGCGCTGGTGGCGCTGACCCGGCCGGAGCGGTTGGCGGAGGGGGCGGCGATGGGCCGCCCCGCCGCTTGCAGGACCGCCCGCGCGATCGGGTGCGACGGCACGCGCAGCGCCACCGTCGCGAGCCCCGCCCGCGCCAGCTCGCTGACGGTGCAGCCGCTCGAGACCGGCACCACCAGCGTCAAGGGCCCCGGCCAGAAGGCGCGTGCCAGGGCGAGCGCGTTGGCGTCGAACAGGCCCTGCCGCTGGGCAGCAGCGAGGTCGGGCAGATGCGCGATCAGCGGGTTGAAGCTCGGCCGCTCCTTGGCCGCGTAGATGCCGGCAACCGCCGCGCCCGAGGTTGCGTCCGCTGCCAGCCCGTAGACCGTCTCCGTCGGCAGCGCCACGAGCTTGCCCGCGCGCAGCAATGCGGCGGCGGCGGCGATGCCGGCCTCGCTGTCGTCCAGCCGCTGCGTGACACGTTGATCGGGCACGATTGACCTCTAATGGTTTATATATAAACTATATTCGCAGCAGGCTGCGGGCGCGACCGCATGACGAAGGTCGCGCGTGGCGTCGGGGATAGTTCCTCGCTAACATCGCGGCAACGTCAAAAGCAGACCCTCATCCGCCGATCAGGCACGATATGCGGGCTTCCAGGGAGATTTTCATGAGCTACCGCGCCCCGGTCGAGGACATCATCGCCACCTTGCGCCATGTCGCCGGCCTCGACGGGCTGATCGCGGAGGGCCTCGCGCCGGAGCTCGATGGCGGCCTCACTGATGCCGTGCTGGAAGAGGCGGCGAAATTCGCCGGAGACGTGATCGCCCCGCTCAACCGGATCGGCGACACCCATGGCTCGACCCTGAAGGACGGCGTCGTCACCACGCCGCCGGGCTGGAAGGAAGCCTACAAGGCCTGGGCGGAAGCCGGCTGGAACGCACTTCCGGGCCCGGAGATCTATGGCGGCCAGGCCCTGCCGACGCTGCTGCAATCGGCCTGCACCGAGATGTGGAACTCGGCCTCGCTTGCCTTCGCGCTTGGGCCGCTGCTGACGATCGGCGCAATCGAGGCCGTTCACGCCCATGGCTCCGACCATCTCAAGCAGACCTATCTGGCGAAACTCGTCTCGGGCGAGTGGATGGGCACGATGAACCTGACCGAGCCGCAGGCGGGCTCCGATCTGAATGCGTTGCGCTCCAAGGCCGAGCGCGCCGGCGACGGCACCTACCGCATCACCGGCCAGAAGATCTTCATCACTTATGGCGAGCACGGGATGACGGAGAACATCATCCATCTCGTCCTCGCGCGCCTGCCCGACGCCCCTCCCGGCACGCGCGGCATCTCGCTCTTCCTGGTGCCGAAATACCTCGTCAATGCCGATGGAACGCTTGGCGCCCATAACGACCTGCGCTGCTCCGGCATCGAGCACAAGCTCGGCATCCACGCCTCGCCGACCTGCTCCATGGCCTATGGCGATAAGGATGGCGCGATCGGCTGGCTGATCGGCGAGGAGAATCGCGGCCTCGCCTGCATGTTCACGATGATGAACAATGCCCGCCTCAACGTCGCGCTGCAGGGTGTCGCCATCGCCGAGCGCGCCTATCAGCAGGCGCTCGCCTTTGCCGGGGAGCGCCGCCAGGGTGCGGCGCTCGACGCGCCCAAGGGCTCGGCCATGAGCCCGATCATCGTGCATCCCGATGTGCGCCGCATGCTGCTGGACATGCGCGCCAAGACCCAGGCCGCCCGCGCCATCTCCTATATGGTCGCGGCCGCGCTCGATCGCAGCCATCGCGAGACCGACGAGGCCAGGCGCAAGGCAGCCAGCGAGCGCGCCGCGATCCTCACCCCCGTCGCCAAGGCCTATGCCACCGATATCGGCATCGATGTCGCCTCGACCGGCGTGCAGATCCATGGCGGCATGGGCTTCATCGAGGAGACCGGCGCAGCCCAGCATCTGCGCGATGCCCGCATCTGCACGATCTATGAGGGCACCAACGGCATCCAGGCGATCGACCTCGTGCTGCGCAAGCTGCCGCTCTCCGGCGGTGAGGCGGTCAAGGCGCTGATCAGCGAGATGCGCGGCGTGGTCGGCGAGGTCGAGGGCGCCAATACGCCGGGTTTTGGCCACAGCGCAGCCCGGCTGAAGGCCGCAGTCGACGCGCTGGAGCGCGCCACCGACTGGATGCTGGCGACGATGGGCGGCAAGCCGGGTGAGGCGCTCGCCGGTGCGACGCCCTATCTCAAGCTCTTCGCTTTGGCGCAGGGCGGCACCGGCCTCGCCAGGAAGGCACTCGCCATGCGCTCCGAGGAGAATGGCGCGGCGGCGGTCGCCACAGCCCGCTTCTTCGCCGAGCATGTCGTCACCGAAGCCCCGGCGCTGGAACTCGCGGTGACGGAAGGCGCTGGCGCGGTCGAGGACGCCGACGCGGTCTTCGCGGCGTGAGCGAAGCCCCGCGCGCGCTCGCAGGCCGCATCTGCCTTGTCGCGGGGGCCTCGCGCGGGCTTGGGCGCGGCATCGCCAGGGCGCTGGGCGAAGCCGGCGCGACGGTCATCGTCACCGGGCGTTCGAGCGAGGCTGGCCCGCGCACCGACCAGCGCCAGGAGACCTTCGAGGATACGGCGCGCGAGGTCGAGGCCGCCGGCGGCAAGGGCCATCCCTATCGCTGCGACCATATGCAGGAGCGCGAGGTCGATACGCTGGTCTCCTGGGCCTTGCGCCGCTTCGGCCGGCTCGACTGCGTGGTCGATGCCGTCTGGGGCGGCAATGAGGGCTATGACGGCGAGCGCTATCCCGATGGCTCGCAATTCGGCGCGCCGTTCTGGCGCAGGCCGGTGGCGCGGCTCGGCCAGAATTTCGAGAGCGGCGTCTATGCGCAGCTGCTGCTGGCGCGGGCGGTCGCGCCTGCCATGGTGCAGATGCGCAAAGGCCTGATCGTCACGGTCAGCTTCGACACGGCCGGCGGCTATCTCGGCGATGTCTTCTACGATCTTGCCAAGACGGCGATGAACCGTCTGACCCTGGCGATGGGCCATGAGCTCAAGCCTTTCGGCGTCACGGCGCTGGGCCTATCTCCCGGCCATGTCCTGACCGAGCGCGTCGCTGATGCCGGCATGGCGGAGGAGACGACCGAGAGCCCGCTCTATGCCGGCCGCGCGGTCGCGGCGCTTGCCGCTGATCCCGATGTCGCCCGCCATGCCGGCCAGGTGCTGCATGTCGCGGATCTCGCCCGCACCTATGGCTTCACCGATCGGGACGGCACGCAGCCGGACCGCTTCACCATTCCAGCCTGAGGGAGGTCAGTCATGTCGCTCAAGAACAAGACGCTGTTCATCACCGGCGGCTCGCGTGGCATCGGGCTCGCCATCGCGCTCAAGGCCGCGCGCGACGGCGCCAATGTCACCATCGCCGCCAAGACGGCCGAGCCGCATCCCAAGCTCGCGGGCACGATCTATACCGCCGCCGCCGAGATCGAGGCGGCCGGCGGGCAATGCCTGCCGCTGACGGTCGATGTCCGCGACGAGGCGAGCGTGGCCGGCGCCATCGCCAAGACGGCGGAGCGCTTCGGCGGCATCGATATCGTCGTGAACAATGCCAGCGCGATCTCGCTGACCAACACGCAGATGACCGATATGAAGCGCTTCGATCTGATGCAGCAGATCAATACGCGCGGCACCTTCATGGTCTCGAAATACGCGATTCCCCATCTGGAGAAGGCGCAGAACCCGCATATCCTGATGCTCTCACCGCCGCTCGACCTGGCGATGCGCTGGTTTGCGCCGCATCTGGCCTATTCGATCGCCAAATACGGCATGAGCCTGTGCGTGCTCGGCCTCGCCGGAGAGCTCGCGCCGAAGGGCATCGCGGTCAACGCGCTCTGGCCGCGCACGACGATCGCGACCGCGGCTGTGCAGAACCTGCTCGGCGGCGACAAGATGGTGCAGGCGAGCCGCACGCCGGAGATCCTCGCCGACGCCGCCCATCTGATCTTCGGCAAGACGGCGCGCGAGTTCTCGGGTCAGTTCCTGATCGACGACAGCTTCCTGGCCGCTGAGGGCGTCACCGACTTCACGCCCTATCGCGTCGACCCCTCCGTGCCCTTGATGCCCGACTTCTTCGTGCCGGCCGCGAGCAAGCCGCCCGAGGGCGTCAAGGGCGGGATGTGAAGGGCCCGCTCGGAAATACCAGCCCTCATCCTGAGGAGCCGCGAAGCGGCGTCTCGAAGGATGCTCCAGCCTGCGCCGGAGCCTCCTGGAGCATCCTTCGAGACGCCATTCCTCGCGGAATGGCTCCTCAGGATGAGGGCTGAGGGAATCTCAAGCAGACTCTAAGGGAATAGCGCGGCGGCTGTCATCGGTTTGACATGATGGGGCGCTTGGGGTTCTTGCGGCGCAGCAAAAGGCTCGCTCGCCGCAGCTGAAAGTCGCCTGCCATGCTCCTGATCCACAATGTCTGTCCCGATCACGGCGACCGCCTGATTCGCCGCATATTGACGACGGACGAGCCGATCCCGAAGGGCGCGGTCTGGATCGACCTGCTCAAGCCGACCGCGCTCGAGGACAAGAAGATCGAGGCCCATCTCGGCATCTCGATCCCGACCCGCGAGGAGATGCACGACCTCGAGCCCTCCGAGATCATCTATACCGAGAACGGCGCGCATTACATGACGGCGCGGGTCATCTGCCAGTCGGAGACCGATGTCCCCAAGCTCGCCGACGTCACCTTCATCCTGACCGAGGCGGCGCTGGTCACGGTGCGCTATGACGAGCCGGGCGCCTTCGGCATCTTCCTCAACCGCGCGACCAAGCCCGATGGCTGCGGCATGGAGCCCGCCGCCGTGCTGGAAGGGCTGATCGAGGCGATCGTCGATCGCGCCGCCGAGGTCCTGCGCGGCGTTGGCGACAGGATCGACGCCCGCTCGCGGCAGATTTTTGACGGCAAGAGCTCGGACGTCGAGCAGGGCGGGGCCTATCAGGCCGTGATCCGGAAGATCGGCCAGTACGAGCACCTCATCTCCAATGTGCGCGAGAGCATGGTCTCGGTGGAGCGCGTGCTTTTGTTCCTCTCGGCCAATTTCAAGCGTTCCAAGAAATCGGCCAGCGCGATCACGCCGGAATGGCGCTCGGCGATCCGCGACGTCCAGGCGATCGAGGAACACGCGACCTTCATCTCCAGCAAGCTGCAATTCATGCTCGATGCGACGCTCGGCCTCGTCGGGCTGGAGCAGAACAAGATCATCAAGCTGTTCTCGGTCGTCGCGGTGGTGCTGATGCCGCCGACCCTGATCGCCTCGATCTACGGTATGAATTTCAAGGCGATGCCGGAGCTCGAATGGGCCCATGGCTACCCGATGGCGCTGGCGATGATGGTCGTCTTCGCCATCCTGCCCTACCTGTTCTTCCGCTGGAAGAAGTGGCTGTAGCGCTCGCGGGCTTTCTCAGAAACGCGCGGCCGCCCGGGATGACGAAGCGGTTCCGAGGAACACCGCTGGGGGCTATCCGAGCACGCGCGCCATCACGGCCTTCAGACCGGCATCGCCCCGTTCCAGCCAGGCCGGTGTCGGCAGGCCCTTCGAGCGCAGGAAATCGGGGTTGAACAGCTTCGACTGATAGCGCGTGCCGTAGTCGGCGAGGATGGTCACGATGGTGTGGCCGGGCCCCATCTGCTTGCCCAGCCGGATCGCGCCGGCGACGTTGATGCCCGACGAGCCGCCCAGGCACAGGCCCTCATGCTCGAGCAGGTCGAAGACGACAGGCACCGCCTCGCTGTCGGGGATCTGGAAGGAGACGTCGATCGGTGCGCCCTCCAGGTTTTTGGTGATCCGGCCCTGGCCGATGCCCTCGGTGATCGAGGATCCCTCAGATTTGAGCTCGCCGGTGGTGTAGAAGGAATGCAGCGCAGCCCCGAGCGGATCGGCGAGGCCGATCGTGATCTTCGGGTTGAAGCCCTTCAGCGCGATGCCGACGCCGGCCAGCGTGCCGCCCGAGCCGACGGCGCAGATGAAGCCGTCGAGCTTGCCCTCCGTCTGCGCCCAGATCTCCGGGCCGGTCGTCTCGATATGGCCCTGGCGGTTGGCGGTATTGTCGAACTGGTTTGCCCAGATCGCGCCATTGGGCTCGGTCTTCGCCAGCTCTTCGGCGAGGCGGCCCGAGACCTTCACATAATTGTTGGGATTGACGTAGCCGACGGCCGGCACCTCGACCAGCGTCGCGCCGGCCAGCCGCAGCATGTCCTTCTTTTCCTGGCTCTGCGTCTCCGGGATCACGATCACCGAGCGGTAGCCGAGCGCATTGCCGACAAGCGCGATACCGATGCCGGTATTGCCCGCCGTGCCCTCGACGATGACGCCGCCTGGCCGCAGCGTGCCGCGCCGTTCGGCGTCGCGGATGATGGCGAGCGCCGCGCGGTCCTTGACCGACTGGCCGGGGTTCATGAATTCGGCCTTGCCGAGGATGGTGCAGCCGGTCTCGGCCGAGGCGCGCTTCAGTTTGATCAACGGCGTATTGCCGATCGCCTCGATGACACCGTCTCGAACGCTCATGTCGGAATTCCCTGTTGCCCCGCGACCTGATAGGCCAAAGCAACGCTCAGGTCACCACGGGCCGGCCCGCTCGGACAAGGTTGGAAGAATGCTCGCCGGAAAGAAGCCGCAGGAGAAGGAAAGCGCTGCCGCAGGGCTGGCGATGAACGAAACGCTCCTGATCGACCATCTCGGCCAGAAGGGCGACGGCGTCGCGAAGACGGCCAATGGGCCGGTCTTCGTGCCCTATGCGCTGCCGGGCGAGACCGTGCGCGTCGTCCGCGACGGCGATCGTGGCCAGCTCGTCGAGATCATCGCGCCGGCCGCATCCCGCATCGCTGCGATCTGCCCGCTCTTCACCCGCTGCGGCGGCTGCGCCGCCCAGCATATGGAAGAGGGTCTCTACCGGAGCTGGAAGCGCCAGCAGGTTGTCACCGCGCTCGAGCGCGCCGGTGTTGCGGTGCCGGTCGCCGAACTGGTCGACGCCCATGGCGCCGGCCGCCGCCGCGTCACCTTCCATGCCAGGCGCGAAGGCCTCGGCATGATGGTCGGCTTCATGGCGGCGCGCAGCCATGATCTCGTCGCGGTCGAGGCCTGCCCGGTCCTGGCGCCCGGCCTGGCGCGGGCCCCGGCTGTCGCGCAATTGCTGGCGAACCGGCTCGGCGGCTCCAACAAGCCGCTCGATTTGCAGATTACCGCCTCGGATACCGGGCTCGATGTCGATATTCGCGGCCATGGTCCGGCCGGCGACAAGCTCCGGCTTTCACTGACGGAAGCGGCCGAGCGGCTCGATCTGGCCAGGCTGTCCATGCATGGGGAGATCATCGTCGAACGCCGTTCCCCGCTCCAGAAAATGGGCAAGGCGATGGTGGCGCCGGCTCCGGGCGGCTTCCTGCAGGCGACCACTTTGGGTGAGGAGACGATCTCGGAGCTGGTCGTCGCTGCGCTGCCCAAGGCCAAGCGTGTCGCCGATCTTTTCGCCGGTTGCGGCCCCTTCAGCTTCCGCCTCGCCGAGAAGGCGCAGGTCCATGCCGTCGAGAGCGAGAAGGCGGCGATCCTGGCCCTGACGCGCGCGGCGGGCGCGACGCAAGGCCTCAAGCGGATCACCTCGGAAACCCGCGATCTGTTCCGGCGGCCCTTGCTGGAGCATGAACTGAACGCGTTCGACGCGGTGGTGCTCGATCCGCCGCGCGCCGGCGCGGAGGCGCAGGCGCGGCGTCTGGCGGCCTCGAAGGTTGCAAGCGTCGTCTATGTCTCCTGCGATGTCGGCAGCTTTGCCCGCGACGCCGCGATCCTGATCGCGGGGGGATATGCGCTGGAGGGCGTCACGCCCATCGACCAGTTCCGCTATTCAGCCCATATCGAACTCGTCGGCCTGTTCAGGCGCGCCGGCAAGCGTTGAAGCCTGGAGACCTCATGAGCAGCGAAATCCTGGATCAGATGTCGGCGATCGTCGGCGCGAAGAACGTCATCACCGACGCTGACGCGATGGTGCCTTATCTCAAGGAATGGCGCGATCTGTTCCGCGGCAAGGCGCAGGCCATCGTCCGGCCCGCCTCGACCGAAGAGGTCGTGGCGCTGGTCAAGCTTGCGGCTGCGACCGGGACGACGCTCGTGCCCCAGGGCGGCAATACCGGCCTCGTCGGCGGGCAGATCCCCGTGGCGGAAGGCCGCGAGATCATCCTCTCGCTACAGCGCATGGACAAGATCCGCGCCGTCGATCCCGACAGCGACACCATGACCGTCGAGGCCGGGCTGACGCTGCAGAAGGCGCAAGCTGCGGCCGAGGCGGCGGGCCGGCTCTTCCCGCTCTCGCTCGCCTCTGAGGGCAGCTGCACCATCGGCGGCAATCTCTCGACCAATGCCGGCGGCACGGCGGTGCTGGCCTATGGCAATGCCCGCGAGCTCTGCATGGGGCTCGAGGTCGTGCTCGCCGATGGCCGGGTCTGGAACGGGCTGCGGCAGCTCCGCAAGGACAATACCGGCTACGACCTGAAGAACCTCTTCATTGGGGCGGAAGGCACGCTCGGCATCATCACGGCAGCCGTTTTGAAGCTCTTCCCTCTGCCCGCCGCGCGCGCCACGGCCTTCCTCGCTGTGCCCTCGCCGGACGAGGCGCTGGCGCTGCTCAACGCCGCCAAGGCCGGCGCCGGCGGCACGCTGACGACCTTCGAGATCCTCTCGCGAACCGGGCTCGATTTCGTCCTGCGCCATGCCTCGGGCGCGCGCGACCCGCTCTCGGAGCCCTCGCCCTGGTATGTGCTGATGGAGGTCTGCGCCCAGTCGGCCAGCGGGCTCGACGAGGCGGTCGAGACCTTCCTCGGCGAGGCGCTGGAAAAGGGGCTGGTTACGGACGCCGCGCTCGCCGGCTCGCTCAACCAGCGCAATGATTTCTGGAAGCTGCGCGAGATGCTCTCCGAGGTGCAGACCTATGAGGGCGGCTCGATCAAGCACGACGTCTCGGTGCCGCTGCATGCGGTGCCCGCCTTCATCGCCCGCGCTTCGGAAGCCGTTGTGGCGATGGTCCCCGGCTGCCGCCCGGTGCCCTTCGGCCATATGGGCGACGGCAACATCCACTTCAACGTCAGCCAGCCGGTGGGCGCCGACAAGCAGGCCTTCATCGACCGCTGGAGCGAGGTCAACCAGGCCGTCCACGCCATCGTCAGCGAGATGCATGGCTCGATCTCGGCCGAGCACGGCATCGGCCGCCTCAAGCGCGACCTGCTGCCGGGTGTCAAGGATCCGGTCGAACTCGCCTTGATGAAGACGCTGAAGGCGACGCTGGATCCGCAAGGGATCCTGAACCCGGGCGCCGTGGTTTAGGGCGCCCTTTTTCCTTCTCCCCTCGCGGGAGAGGAAGCGCCTTTTCTTGCCGAGGCATGCGCGGGGAACCCTCTCCCTAGGGAGAGGGTTCCCCGCGCCCTTCTCGCCATGCTCGGGCTGACGCCGCTTTCTGAAAGGCGGCGGGGCTCCCCTCGACCATCCCGCTATTGCAAATCGGCAAACGCACCCTGTAGGCGTTCGACGGCTTCAGCGACGACGGCGCGCGGGGTTGCGAGGTTGAAGCGCAGGTAATTATCGCCGCCCAGCCCGAAGCTCGCGCCGTGGTTGGCGGCGATCCGGGCCTGCTTCTCGACGCGGGCGATGAATTCGGCCGGGGCCATGCCGGTCCCGCTGAAATCGACCCAGCCGAGATAGGTCGCTTCCAGCGCCATCGAGCTCAGGCCGGGAACGGCGCTGACGCCCTCGTCGAAGAGGCGCCGGTTGCCGTCGAGATAGGCGGCCAGCGCATCGACCCAGGCCGCGCCCTCGGGGCTGTAGGCGGCCGTCGCCATGGCCATGCCGAAGGAGTTCGGGGAGATGCCGAGCGCGTTCATCCGCGCCTGGAAGGGGCCGCGCAGCGCCTCATCGGGAATGATGACGTTGCCGATATGGCTGCCGGCGAGGTTGAAGGTCTTGGTCGTCGCCGTCATCATCACCAGCCGGTCCAAGATATCGGGCGCGGCGAGCGGCATGGCCGTATGGCGCTGCCCGGGCATGACCAGATCGTGGTGGATCTCGTCCGAGACGAGGATGAGGTCGTGGCGCTTGCAGAAATCGGCGATGGCGCGCAATTCGTCCGCTGTCCAGACGCGCCCGCCCGGATTATGGGGCGAGCACAGGATCAGCATGCGCTCGCTGCCGGTCATGCGCGCATCCCAGCCAGGGATGTCGAGGACATAGCGCCCATCCGCGAGCGCGAGCGGGCATTCGACCACGCGCCGGCCGGCTGCTGCAACGATGCGGGCGAAGGCGTGGTAGACCGGCGTCATCAGCACGATGCCGTCGCCGGGCTTGGTAAAGGCCTCGACGCAGAGCGCGGTGCCGTTGACCAGCCCATGGGTGGTGAAGATCGCCTGCGGCTCGACCTCCCAGCCATGGCGGTTTTTCATCCACCAGCGGATGGCGTCGCGATAGGCCCGGTCATCGCCGAAATAGCCGTAGACGCCGTGGCCGGCCATCGCCTCGACCGCCGCCTGCACGCAGGCCGGCGGCTGGAAATCCATATCGGCCACCCACATGGCGATACCGTCGGCGGCGGGGACGCCGAAATTCGCCTCCATCATGTCCCATTTCGCCGAATGCGTGCCGCGGCGGTCGATCAGCAAGTCAAAATTCGGCGTGGTCATGATGGATCCTGGAGAAGATTTTGTTCGGGTTTGTCGTGTCTGCGATTATAAAATTCTACGCAGGCGATAATGCGTAGACAGTTTATCTAGATGATGTGTGCGGAGTCACTGCCCGGCGGCTGAAGCGGACGGGGCGGGGGCATGTCGGCGACGCAGATCCGAGCAACTTAGGCCGAATTGACCCTTTTCTTGCCGAGACAAGCGCGGGGAACCCTCTCCCGTAGGGAGAGGGCAGGGTGAGGGGTCGGCCGTTTGACGCTGTGACTGTAACCTCACCGCTACTCCATCGTCATTGCGAGCGCAGCGAAGCAATCCAGGAGGGCTCGCTCTACGTCCCCTGGATTGCTTCGCTGCGCTCGCAATGACGGTTAGGTGGTCACTCAACTGGTCCAGGGGCCTACACCTCACCCCTGCCCCTCTCCTTACAGGAGAGGGGTTCCCCGCGTCCTTCTCGTCATGGTCAGGACAAGGGCGACTATGGCGGGGAGGTTGCTTGAGACCCGTAGCAGACCTCAGCCCCGCCGCCATAACCGGGTGCAGTAAAGCGCAAATCCTGCACAGCCTAACGCCAGTGCGGGAAGCATGAGCAGCACGAAAAAGAATCCCCAGACGGTCTGCACAGCATCTGGATTTTGCGCCAGATCAGACCCGGCAACATCATCGCGAAAGCTCTGATAGGTTGGCAAAACGACAAAGAAGCCACAAACGGTTACCCAGATGCCAACCAGCGGGAGGCCGATGAGAGCGATCAGCCACGGCTTGCCGAGAGGCTTCGCGGGCTGTTCAGTAAAAAAGCTCATGGAAACCTCCGCCGACAATCCTGCACGATGAGCGAGGCATGTCGATCTATCGCTCGCATAACCGTCGAGCGCAGACGATGTCCGCGTCCCGTCCAAAGCAGGAACCCTCAAGCCGCCGCCGCGACCCGCTCCACCTTGATGTCCTTCTCATGCGCTCGCGCCTTGGCGAGGTCGTGCGCGGCCTGCATCCGCAGCATCGTCTCGGCGCGCAGGCCGAAAGCCTTCTCGAAGCGGATCGCCATTTCGGCCGAGAGGCCGGCATGGCCGTTCAGCAGGTTGCTCATGGCCTGACGGGTCACGCCCAGCTTTTCGGCCGCGATGGTGACGCTGAGCCCATGCGGCGCGACGATCTCGGTCTTGAGCCATTCGCCGGGATGGACGGCAAAGCTCGGGTGAAGCTTGGTGGCCATCAGTGATAATCCTCCAGGTCCATGTCCTCGATCGCGAGAGCGTCATTGATGCGAAAGGTCATTCGCCAGTTCTTCGTCACGGTGAGCGACCAGATGCCGGCCCGATCGCCCGTCAGCATATGGGCTCCGTAGTTCGGCGGGGCTTTCAGCTCCTCCATGGTTTCGATCGCAGTCAGATAAGCCAGCATGTTCCGGAGCCGCCCGATGAGATTACCGGGTAGCCCCTTGGCGTTGCCTGTCTCCGCAAAATTCCGGAGCGCCTTATGCCTGATGCTCTCGATATCCACATGGATCAGGTAGTTCGAGGTGCGTCATGTGTCAAGTGTCGCTTGACGTCTGCCGACCCTCACACCGCCACCACATACCCGTCCCGCCGCGGATCGGCCGCACCGGTCAGCACCCCCGTCGCGGGATCGCGTGCCACCGCCTGCATGCCGCCGCAGCGCATTGTCCAGCCGACATCGAAGGCCTCGATCGCGTGGCCGCGCCGCTGCAGCTCGGCGATCGTCTCCGGCGCGATGCGGTTCTCGGCCTGGATGAAGCGGCCGTCCCAGAGCCTGGCGCGCGGCGCCTCGATCGCCTCCTGCAAGGGCAGGGCGAAGTCGAGATATTGCACCATCGCCTGGGCTTGCGTCTGCATGATGCCGTAGCTGCCGGGCGTGCCGAGCGCGAGCACCGGCTTGCCGTCCCGCGTCGAGATGCTCGGCGACATGCACATCGGCAGTTCCGAGCCGGCTTGGCAGCGGTTGGGGCTGCCGGTCTGGACGTCGGCCCAGTAGAGGAAGTTGTTGAGGCAAAGCCCCGTGCCCGGCACGACGATACCGCTGCCAAAGGGGGCGCCCAGGCTGTTGGTGATGCAGATCAGGTTGCCCTCGGCGTCGCCGACCGAAAACGAGGTGGTGTGGGCCGGGTCCTCGCTGTCCTGCGGCGTCCATTGCTCGGTCGGGCCGGTGATCGGTTTGCCGTCGCGCACGCGTGCTCGCAAGTGTTCGACGAAGGTGTCCGACAGGATCTCGGCGAGCTTTTCGGGCGAAGGGTTGTTGTGGGCGATGCGGATGCCGGCCGCGAGCCGGATGGCGCGGTAGACCAGATCGAGATGCTCCGGCCCGTCCTTGGCGAGGGCGCCGATCTCGAAGCCTTCAAGAATGCGCAGGGACAAAAGGAACTGGAAGGCCTCGCAGGTCGGCGGCGGCACATGGATGTCCAGGCCGCGATAGGAGGCGCTCAGCGGCTCGCGCCAGCGCGGGGCGACAGCAGCGAGATCGGCCATCGTCATGGTGCCGCCGAGCGAGGCGAGATGCGCGACGATGCGCTCGCCGAGCGCGCCGCGATAGAGATGCTCGGGGCCTTTCGCCGCGATCTCGGAGAGGGTGCGCGCGAGGTCCGGCTGGCGCAGCAGTGTGCCGAGCTTCACCGGGCCGCCATCGGGCAGATAGGCCTGGGCGAAGGCCGGATAGAGCTCGGGCCAGGCCTTGAGCAGCGGCGCCTGCTCGTTGAACTCGTCGACGCCGAACTCGGCGAGCGGGAAGCCGCCCTCGGCAAGCGCGATGGCGGGCGCCAGGATATCGCTGAGCGGCTTGCGGCCATATCTGCCGGCGATCTCGCACCAGCCGGCGAGATTGCCCGGCATGGCGACGGAGAGCGCGCCGCGTTCGAGATCGGAGCGCTTGCTGAAGCGCTCGGCCGGGAAGCTCGCCTGGATCGGCGGCACGAAATCGAGCACCCGGATGCGGCTCTCGGCCGCGACCCACATCGTCGCCGAGCCCATGCCGAACAGGCTCGACATGAAGGGCTCGACCACGTTGAGCGCCGCTGCCGTCGCTGCGATGGCATCAAAGGCGTTGCCGCCCTGGGCGAGCAGGCGCGCGCCGGCCTGCGCCGCCAGGGGGTGGGCGGCGGCGACCATGCCGTGGCGGGAGCTCATCGTCGGGCGGCGGCCATGCATACGCGTCATCCTCGCTTCGTCACTGCCGGCTATCGGCTAAACGATCAGATCACAATTCGCGCTTCAGAACAGGCTGCCTTGCCCCTCGTTTTCGGGGTTGCGGGTCGCCTTGCGCGCATGGCGCGCGGGGGCAGGGGCGGGCGCAACCGCCGAGGCGTCGAACGGCTCCTGGACCTGCGGGCCGTCATTGATGACCTTGTTCGCGGCGGTGCCGATGCGCACCATCTCCAGCAGGTCCTCCGAGGGCGGGCGCAGCAGCGTCGCGGCCTCGTCGGGCGTGGCGGCGGGGTCGAGCCAGGCGTCGTAATCCCGGGGATCGAGGATCACCGGGCAGCGGTCATGGATCGCCGACATCAAGCCGTTGGCCGGGCCATTGACCAGGGCGACGGTGTCGATCTCCGAGCCGTCGGGCGAATGCCAGGTCTCCCAGAGCGCCGCAAAAGCGAACAGGCCGCGATCGGGCCGGCGGAACAGAAAGGCGTGGTTCTCCGATTGGCGGCCCTGGCCGGTGCGGTGCCATTCATAGAAGCCGTCGGCCGGCATCAGGCAGCGCCGGCGGATGAAGGCCGCGCGGAAGGAGGGCTTTTCGCGCGCGCTCTCGCCTCGGACATTGATCACCAGCGGGAAGCTCTTCACATCCTTGACCCAGCCGGGGATGAAGCCCCAGCGCATCAGGATGAACTGGCGCACGCCCCCGTCCAGCCGCACCACGGGCACGGGCTGCGTCGGCGCGATGTTGTAGCGCGGCGGGAAGTTCGGCCGCTCGCCATAGGCGAAGAGCTTCTGCATCGCCTCGGGAGGCAGGGTGATGGCGTAGCGTCCGCACATGGGGTGACAGATGTGGCGAGTGCGGCGGGCACGATCAACACTTTATTTGTCTTTGAACACGCATAGTCCCCGCATTCTCGGGGCTCTTGATGACCGTCTCTGCGATGCGAGCGCCGGCTGCTGCCGAGGATGACGTACCGGACATAGCGGCCGGACCCCATCTGTCGACCGACTATCTCAACCGCTACGGCGAAGCGCTGATGCTGATCGAGATGACGCTGATGGATCTCGGCATCCTCGACGATCTCAAGGATTGGCGCATCGTCGATTATCGCGGGCATTTCGAAGCGTCGCAATTGCGCTGCGCCGCTTCGGCGCTCTTGGCCTATGAGGCTCTCAGTCCCGCGCGCAGACAGGCCTTCGAAGAGCTCTGCCGCGCCATGAACCGGCTGATCGCGACGGTGACGGCGCTGCTCGGAGATCTCCGCGACGAACAGGAGGCATCGATCGTCGTCGAGGTCGCCAGCGAAGCGCTGCGCAGCCTGATCGGCCGCGCGACCCGGTTCATCAATGCCAACGGGCAGATCGATCTCGGCGGCATTGAGGCTCACGGCCTGCAGAGCGAGATCGACGCGCTGTTCGGGCGCTGAGCAGGTTCCGCAAATCTGCCTGGAGTTCAGCCCGGCCGTTTCGCGCCGATCAGGAATTCGCGGTTGCCGTCGCCACCCTCGATCGGGGAGGGGGTGAGCCCCAGGATCGCGAAGCCGAGCCCTTCCAGCGTGGCGGTGATCTCGGCGCAGACGCGCTCATGCACGGCCTCGTCGCGCACGACGCCCTTTTTCAGTGCCGCCCGGCCGGCCTCGAATTGCGGCTTGATCAAGGCCGCGATCCCGGCCTCGGGAGCCAGCAGCGCCGCGACCGCGGGCAGGACGAGCTTGAGCGAGATGAAGCTGACATCGATCGCTGCCAGTGAAGGTGGTTCTGGCAGGTCCGAGGGCGCGAGCTTGCGCACATCCTGCCCCTCCAGGCTGCGCACGCGGGGGTGCTCGCGCAGCGAGGCGTGGAACTGTTCGCGGCCGACATCGACGGCGGTGACATGGGCGGCGCCACGCTTCAGCAGGACGTCGGTGAAGCCGCCGGTCGAGGCGCCGACATCGAGGCAGACACGGCCTTTGGGGTCGAAGCCGAAGGCGTCGAGCGCGGCTGCGAGCTTGAGGCCGCCGCGCGAGACGTAAGGATGGGGCGCCTCCGCCGTGACCTGCGCATTCGAGGCCAGCATCACTGATGCCTTGCGGACGACCGCGCCGTCCGCCGTGACGAGCCCTGCTGCGATGGCGGCCTGCGCCCGCGCCCGGCTCTCGAAGATGCCGCGCTCGACGAGCAACTGGTCGGCCCGGGTCTTCATGACGGCGCGCGAAACGCGCTCAGGCCCGCTTGATCGCGCTCGGGACGCCGAGCGCGCCTTCGACGGTGCGCACGATGCCCGCCGCGTCGAGCCCAGCCTGGGCGTACATCGCCTCGGGCTTGTTCTGATCCTGGAAGATGTCGGGCAGGGTCAGGGTCCGGACCTTGAGCCCGCCATCGAGCATGCCGCTGCGCGCCAAGAGATGCAGCACATGGCTGCCGAAGCCGCCGATCGAGCCTTCCTCGACCGTGACCAGGATCTCATGCTCGCGGGCGAGCCGCAGGATCAGCTCCTCGTCGAGCGGTTTTGCGAAGCGCGCATCGACGACGCTGGTCGAAAGCCCGCGCTGGCCGAGCTGCTCGGCCGCGATCAGGCATTCCGCCAGCCTTGTGCCGAGCGAGAGCAACGCGACACGCGTACCCTCGCGCACCGTGCGGCCGCGGCCGATCTCCAGAGGTACACCGATCTGCGGGATCTCGACGCCGACGCCCTCGCCGCGCGGATAGCGCAGGGCGATCGGCCCTTCGTCGAAGGCGGCTGCCGTGGCGACCATATGGGTCAGTTCGGCCTCATCCGCGGCAGCCATCACCACCATGTCGGGCAGGCAGGCGAGATAGGCGATGTCGAAAGCGCCCGCATGGGTCGCGCCATCGGCGCCGACGAGCCCGGCACGGTCGAGCGCGAAGCGCACCGGCAGCTTCTGGATCGCGACGTCATGCACGACCTGATCATAGGCGCGCTGCAGGAAGGTCGAATAGATCGCGCAGAACGGCTTGTAGCCTTCCGTGGCGAGCCCGGCCGCGAAGGTGACCGCATGCTGCTCGGCAATGCCGACATCGAAGGTCCGGCCGGGGAATTCCTTGCCGAAGGCGTCGAGCCCGGTGCCGGACGGCATGGCGGCGGTCACGGCGACGATCTTGTCGTCCTCGCGCGCGGCCTTGATCAGCGCGGTGCCGAAGACGGAGGTGTAGCTCGGCGCATTGGCCGGGGCCTTGGCCTGCTGGCCCGTGACCGGATCGAACTTGACCACGGCATGATACTTGTCGGGTGTGGCCTCGGCCGGAGCGTAGCCCTTGCCCTTCTGCGTCACGACGTGGACGAGAATCGGGCCGTTGCCCGCGTCACGCACATTGCGCAGCACGGGCAGGAGATGGTCGAGATTATGCCCGTCGATCGGCCCGACATAGTAGAAGCCGAGTTCCTCGAACAGCGTGCCGCCGGTCCAGAACCCGCGCGCATATTCTTCCGTGCGCTTGGCCTTGTCGTGGAAGAAGCGCGGCAGCCGCTCGGCCAGATGCTTGGCGACCTCGCGCAGCGAGCGATAAGTCCGGCCCGAGACGAGCCTGGCGAGATAGGCCGACATCGCCCCCACTGGCGGGGCGATCGACATGTCGTTGTCGTTCAGGATGACGACGAGGCGCGAGCCGAGCGCGCCGGCATTGTTCATCGCCTCATAGGCCATGCCGGCCGACATCGCGCCGTCACCGATCACGGCGATGACATTGTTGGGCTTGCCCGCGAGATCGCGCGCCACCGCCATGCCGAGCCCGGCCGAGATCGAGGTCGAGGAATGCGCCGCGCCGAAGGGATCGTATTCGCTCTCGGAGCGCTTGGTGAAGCCGGACAGGCCGCCGGGCTGGCGCAGCGTGCGGATGCGCTCGCGCCGGCCGGTCAGGATCTTGTGCGGATAGGCCTGGTGGCCGACATCCCAGATCAGCCGGTCGTCCGGCGTATTGAAGACGTGATGCAGCGCGACCGTGAGCTCGACCACGCCAAGCCCCGCGCCGAGATGGCCGCCGGTGACGGAGACCGCGTCGATCGTCTCCAGCCGCAACTCATCGGCGAGCTGGCGCAATTCGCTCTCGGGGAGCTTGCGCAGATCCTGAGGCGTCTGAACGCGGTCGAGCAACGGGGTGAAGGGGCGCTTGGTCACGGGTCTCGGTCTATCGCATCGGCATGGATCGACACAAGGGCGTCGGGGCGCGGCAGATATGCACTTGCGGAGGTTGGTACCCGGGCCTTGCCCGAATGCCGCTGGCCTGCAAATTGCGATAACTGGGTTCGAACTTCCCCTGCGAGAGCCGCCACTCAAGGAGACGACATGCCGGAAAGCCGTTTTCATTGGTCATCGATCGCAGCCTTCACCCGTTGGAAACCGGCCTTGCGCGGCGCGCTCGCCGGCATCGGCTGCGCTCTGCTCGTTCCGCAAGCGGCCACGGCCCAGACTTTGCGCATCGCGATGACCGCTTCGGACATCCCGACCACGACCGGCATGCCCAATAACGGCTTCGAAGGCATGCGCTTCCTCGGCTATCCGGTTTTCGAGAGCCTGGTGCTCTGGGACCTGACCACGACGGATCGGCTGGCGCCGCTGCGCCCGGGCCTGGCCGAGCGCTGGGAGCAGTCGCCCGACGACCCCAAGACCTGGATCTTCCATCTGCGCCGCGGCGTGACCTTCCATGACGGCACCGCCTTCGATGCCGATGCGGTGATCTGGAACCTGGAGCGCTATTTCAACAAGGACGCCCCGCAATTCGAACCGCCGGCGGCCGGCATCGTGCGGGCGCGCGCGCCGATCACGACCGGCTACCGCAAGCTCGACGCCATGACGGTGGCGATCACCACCGCGAGCCCGGCCTCCTATTATCCCTATATGGCGGCGCTGATCCTGCTCTCCTCGCCGGCCTCCTTCGAAAAGGCGGGGCGCGACTGGGCCAAGGTCGGGCTGGTCGGGTCGGCCGGAACCGGGCCTTTCCGGATCGGCAGCGTCGCCCCGCGCGAGCGGGTCGAGCTGATCCGCAATGACGGCTATTGGGATGCAGCCAAAAAGGCCAAGCTCGAGAAGGTCGTGCTGCAGCCGATCCCGGAGGCGAATGCGCGGCTTGCCGCCCTGCGCACCGGCCAGGTCGACTGGATCGAGGTGCCGCCCGCCGACGGCATCCCCTCGCTGAAGCAGGCCGGCTTCTCGATCGTCACCGGCTCCTACCCGCATGTCTGGCCGTGGTTCTACAGCATCGGCGCGACCAACAGCCCCTTCAAGGAGGTGAAGGTCCGCCAGGCGCTGAACTACTGCATCGACCGCGCCGGCATCGTCGAACTGCTCAACGGCACGGCCGAGCCGGCGGTCGGCTGGCTCAAGGCGAGCGATCCGGATTTCGGCAAGCCGGTGAACCGCTATGGCTTCGACCCCGCCAAGGGCAAGGCCCTGCTGGCGGAGGCCGGCTACACCGCGCAGAAGCCGCTCTCCTTCAAGGTGATGATCTCGACCTCGGGCTCCGGCCAGATGTCGCCGCTGCCGATGAACGAGTTCCTGCAGGCCAATCTCAAGGAGGCCTGCGGCGTCAATGTCGAGTTCGTCGTCTCGGAATGGCAGGTGCTGTTGAACAATATGCGCGCCTTGCCGGACGCGCCCGCCCTGAACGGTTCGCTGAGCCTGAACATCAGCTCGCCCTCCTCGGATGTCGCGGTGATGGCGCGCTATTTCGCGGCCGCCGGCGCGCCGCCCAACGGCTTCAACTTCGCGCAGTGGAAGGACGATGCCTTCGAGGCGGCCTTCGCGAAGCTGGCCGCCACGAACGATCCGAAGGTGGTCGCCGAGCAGACCGCCATCGCCCATGAGCGGCTCGTCGATAATCCGCCCTGGCTCTACATCGTGCACGATCTCAACCCGCGCGCGATGTCGGGCAAGGTCAAGGGGTTCGTCTCGCCGCAATCCTGGTTCGTCGACCTGACCCTCGTGAGCATGCAGTGATCCCATGAACGACGCCTCGCGCCACCTCACCGACCTCGCCTTCCTGCCGGCCCATGTGCTGGCCCGTGAGATCGCCGCCAAAAGAGTGTCGCCCGTCGATGTCGTCGATGCGTTCCTGAAGCGCATCGACAAGTTCGAGCCGAAACTTCAGTCCTTCGTCGCCGTCTACGGCATGGACGCCAGGCTCGCGGCGGAGGGCGCTGACAAGGCGATCCGCTCGGGCCATGCCGTCGGCCCGCTCCATGGCGTGCCGGTGGCGCTGAAGGATCTGATCGAGCTGGAAGGCCGCATCACCACCGGCGGCTCGGCGCACTGGCGCACGCGCCGCTCGACCGTGACCGCGACGATCGCCAGGCGCATGATCGCGCAGGGCATGATCGTGCTCGGCAAGACCCATACCGTCGAGTTCGCCTTCGGCGGCTGGGGCACCAACCAGCATATGGGCACGCCCTGGAACCCCTGGGATCCCGGACATGCGCGCACGCCCGGCGGCTCCAGCAACGGCTCGGGCGTAGCGGTGGCGGCAAGGCTCGCGCCTTGGGCGATCGGCACCGACACCGGCGGCTCGGTCCGCCTGCCGGCGTCCTTCTGCGGCCTGACCGGTCTCAAGCTCACCATCGGCCGGGCCTCGACCCATGGCATCCTGCCGCTCTCGACCTCGCTCGACACGCCGGGCCCGATGGCGCGCGATGTCGAGGATGCGGCGCTGCTCTACAATGTGCTGCAGGGGCCCGATCCGCTCGATCCCAATACGCGCGGCATCCTGCCCGTCGATCCGCTGCCGAGCCTGAAGCGCGGCGTGCGGGGCCTGCGGCTCGGGCGGATGCCAGCCTCCGAGCGCGCGGGCTGCGCGGAGGAGGTGCTGTCGGCCTATGACCGCTCGCTCGAGACGCTGGCCGGGCTTGGCGCCGAGATCGTCGATGTCGTGCTGCCCTTCACCTTCAGCGATTTTACCAGGGCGCAGGCGATCCTGGAGGCGGAGGCCTATTTCAACGACGGCGCGATGGCGGACGATGCCGGCGTGGTGATGGACGATGCCGTCAGGGCCCGCGTGCTCGTCGGGGCCAGGGTCTCGGCCCAGGACTATCTCGCCACCAAGCGCCAGCAGGTCGAGTGCAAGGCCCTGATGGCGGCGGCGATGGCGGGCGTCGATGCGCTGCTGACGCCGAGCACGGCGATGGCGGCGATCAGGCTCGACGAGGTCGATCAGGACCTGATGCCTTCGCGCTTCACCCGCTTCGGCAATTTCATGGAGATGTGTGCGCTGTCGCTGCCCAACGGCTTCACCGCCAGCGGCCTGCCGCTCTCCTTGCAGATCTGCTGCCCGGGCTATGAGGAAGCGATGGCGCTGCGCATCGGCTATGCGCTGCAGCAGGCGACGGACTACCACAAGCGCGTGCCGGCGATGGTGGCGTAGGAGGCGCAAACCTCTCCGTCATTCCGGGGCAGGCCGATTATCCGCGGAACCGCCCCGTCATCCCGGACAAGCTGCGAAGCAGCGCCGATCCGGGATCCATGGAGGGCCAATCCTTTGACGGGCTTGGCTCTACGATGGATCCCGGATCTTCGCTTCGCTACGTCCGGGATGACGGCGCGTTTCTGAGCCACGACGATATCCTCTGGTAGGGGAAAGACGACAGGAAACGGGTGGGTTCGGCCCCGGCGATGGGCGAGTTTGCGGTCTCCCGCAGGCAGGAATCGCCCCATGTCGTCACCCGTCCCGATCGCTCTTCTCCTCGCCGGCGTCTCCTCGCAATTCGCCGATAAGCTGGCGCTCGACACGATCTCGCTGGCCGCGACGCAAGGCGGAGCGAGCCCGCGCCTGGTCGGCCTGCTGGTGGCAGCGCAATCGGCGGCCTGGTTGCTGGTCTCGCTGCCGGCCGGCGTCTTCGCCGACCGGATCGCGCCGCGCAGCCTTGTCATGCTCGGCGGCGGGCTGATGCTGGCGGGCTCGCTGATGGGGGCAGGGTTGCTGGCGCTGGGCCTGGTCGGATGGCCCCTGGGCCTCTCGACCTTCATCGCGGCTTCGGGGCCGGTGGTGATCGCGCTGTCGATCTTCGTGCTGCTGCCGCGCATGGTCGCGGTGTCGACATTGCCGCGCGCCAATGGCCGGCTCGAACTCGGCCGCGCCTGCTTCAGTTTGGCCGCCCCGCTGATCGCCGGCTGGGCGGTGGCGCATGGCATGGGCGCGCTCGGCCTTGTCCTATGCGCGCTGGCAGGCCTCGTCGTGCTCGTCGCCGCCACGCGCCTGCCGGGAGACCGTCCGCCCGCCCAGCCGCGCCAGCCGCTGCATCGCGCCATCGCCGAGGGCGGCGCTTTTGTGGCGCGCCATCCTTACCTCAGGCCGATCGCGCTCTGCGCCATCGGCTGGAACATGGCCTTCTTCGCCTTCCTCGCGATCGTCACGCCTTATGCAGCCCGCGTCCTGCTGCTGGCGCCCGAGACGATCGGCCTTGCCTCCTCCGTCTATGGTGCGGGGCTGATCGTGGGCGCGCTCAGCGGCCCCGTTCTGATCGCAAGACTGCCGACCGGCCTCCTGCTCGTCTTCGGTCCGGCTTCGTCGCTGCTCGGAGCGGGGTTGCTCGCGCTTGCCCCGGCTTCGCTCGGCTGGCCGGTGCTGGCGCTCGCCTTCTTCCTGTTCGGCTTCGGGCCGATCCTCTGGTTCATCACCCAGACCAGCTTGCGCCAGGCAGTGACGCCGCAGGCCCTGCTCGGCCGCGTCAGCGCGACGCTCACCACGGCGATGTACGGCATGCGGCCGGTGGGGGCGCTGGCGGGAGGTCTCGCTGGCGAATGGCTCGGCCTGCAGACGGCGATGCTGCTGCCGGTTGGGCTCTTCGGGCTCTCGACGCTGGCGATCCTGGCGTCGCGGATGCCCGGGCTCAGGGCCATGCCGGAGGGCGAAATCGCCCCCACCGCAAACAAGGGCTGGCTTGCGGTCCGTTCATGAGCGGGCGGGGCGCGCCGCCAGCAGCACGCCCGCGACGATGATCGCGATCGAAACCCCTTCCACCGCCGCCGGTATCTCGCCCAGGAATAGGATGGCGAGGAGCGAGGCGGCGACCGGCACCAGCGCGATCATCGCAGCCGCGGCCGAGGAGCCCAGCAAGGCCACGCCGCGATTGAAGCTGATCAGCGCGACGCTGCTCATCAGTACGCCCTGATAGAAGCCCTGGACCGCGATCTCTGCGGTCGGGGCCTGTCCGAGGCGGCTGATGCCGAGGACGAGATAGACCGGCACGAAGATCACGGCCGACCAGAAGCAGATCAGCGCCGCCGACTGGATCGCGTTCAGGCCGCTGCGGCGCAGGAGCAGTGTGTAGCTGGCCCACATCGCTGCAGCCAGAACCAGAAGGCCGAGCCCGAGCAGGCTCGGCGCGGCCTGCCCGCCATTCGCGGTCAGGACGAGGCCGCCAAGCCCGGCGGCGATGGCGGCATAGCCGGCGAGCCGGATCGTGCCGGGGCGCTCGCGCAGCAGCACCCAGCCCAGCAAGCCGGCAAAGACCGGCATCAGCGCCGGCGTAACCGAGGCGGCGCGGGCGGCCGAGGTCATCTGCACGCCGAGTGCGACCAGAATGGCGAAGGGAGCGCCCCAGAGCAGCGCGAAGACGAAGCCATTGCGCCAGGCTCGGGGCGGCAAGCCGCGCAGCAGCACCGGCGCGAGCAGGAGCGCACCGATGCCGTAGCGCAGCGCGGTCAGGTCCCAGACGCTGAGGATGCGGGTGACGCTGAAACGCGTGACGACGAACCAGCCGGAAAATATCGAGACGCTGAGCCCGGCCCAGAGAAAGCCGCGCAGCCTCAATGAGCCCGGGTTGGGCGTGAGCAAATCACGTTGCATAGGCATGGTGGCTTTCGAGGGGCGCGCGGGGTGGCTGCAGCCTGAGCTTCCCCCGGAGCGTTTTCGAGCGAAGTGGACACCGGTTCCCCTGCGACAAACGCGAAGCGTTTGCGCGGAGAAAACGCGTCAAAACAAAAAAGCTGGAGCTGTTGACGATCCAATCGGATCGGAAACAACTCTAGCCCTCGGGCAGCGGAATGAATTCGGTCTCGTCTCCGGGCACGGTGTCGAAGCGGCCGGCCTTCCATTCCGCCTTGGCTTGGTCGATGCGCTCCTTCGAGGAGGAGACGAAGTTCCACCAGATATGGCGCGGCCCATCCATCGGTTCGCCGCCGACGATCATCAGGCGGGTCTGGTCGACGCCGAGGATCGAGATGCGGTCGCCGGGCTTGAAGATCAGCAATTGGCCGGCGCCGAACTCGTCGCCGGCGATGTCGACCTTGCCCGTCACGATATAGATCGCGCGCTCGTCATAATCGGGGTCGAGCGGCAGGATCGCGCCGGGCGAGAGCACGGCCTCGGCATAGAGCGCCTCCCAGGGGAATTTCACCGGCGAGGTCTGGCCATAGGCTGAGCCCATGATCAGGCTGATGCGCTTTCCGCCCTCGACGATGCGCGGCAATTCGGGCGCGGCGTGATGGATGAACTCCGGCGCGTTCTCCTCATGCGTCTTGGGCAAGGCGAGCCAGGCCTGGATGCCGTAGAGGCGCGGGCCGCTGGCGCGCGCCTCGAGGCCGGTGCGCTCGGAATGGACGATGCCGCGCCCGGCCGTCATCAGATTGACGGCGCCGGGCTTGATGGCGAGCGCAGTGCCGAGCGAGTCGCGATGCATGATCTCGCCGTCGAAGAGATAGGTCACCGTGGAGAGCCCGATATGCGGGTGCGGGCGCACGTCGAGCCCCTCGCCGAGATGGAACTCGGCCGGGCCCATCTGGTCGAAGAAGATGAAAGGGCCGACCATCTTGCGCCCGATCGAGGGCAGGGCCCGCCTGACCGAGAAGCCGCCGAGATCGCGTGCGCGCGGCACGATCACTTGCTCGATCGCCTGGCACGAGCGGGCATCGCCCGGGACGGGATCTTCGTCGGGTAGCTGGGACATGAGCATGGCTCCTTGCTTCACCTGAATCTGACGGGATTGAGCGGCCCCGGCAAGAGCGTTGGGAGCTGGGCAGCCCGGCGCGCTCAGGCTGCCTCGCCCCGTGACGCAGGGGCGGCAAGCCGCCCGAGCCGCGTGACATAGTGCTCGGCTGCTGCCTGCAGCGCCTCGTCATCGGCCTTGTGCGCATTGTAGATCAGGAAGGGCTCGGCCCAGGCGAGGTCACAGCGATGGGCGGTGGCCCTGAGCGGCTTCAGAAGGTCCCGCAGCGGGAATAGGTTGGCACCGTCCGGCGCATAGGCTTGGCAGGTGTTGCCCGCGGTGGCGACGACCAGCAGCGGCTTGCCGGAGAGTTTCGCACCCTCCGTTTCATAGGCGATGTAGAACATCCGCGTCAGAACGGCGTCCTGCCAGGTCTTGAGTAGCGGAGGCGTCGCGTACCATTGCACCGGGAACTGGAAGACGATGCTGTCGGCGGCGATGAGGCGCGCGACCTCGACATCGGCGTTTACCCGGCCATCCGGATAAAGCGCCTCCATGTCGGCGATCTCGACGTCCGGCAGCGGGCGGGCGGCCTCGACGAGCGCCCGGTTGGCGCGCGATTGCGCATAGCGGGGGTGGAACAGCAGGATCAGGGTCTTGGGCATGGCAACCTCCTTTGCGGTGACAGGAGGGTGCTGCGCGCCAGAAAATCATTCCAATGGATGATTCATATATCGTATCATTCACCTCATGAATTTACGCGCCGTCGATCTCAACCTGCTCGTCATCCTCGACGCGCTGCTCGATGAGGCTCATGTCTCGCGGGCGGCGGAGCGTCTCGGCCTGTCGCAGCCGGCGGCATCGAGCGCACTCGAGCGCTGCCGCCAGCTCTTCGGCGACAGGCTGCTGGAGCGCGGCACCGGTGGCATGGTGCTGACGCCGAAGGCCCAGGCGCTGGCGCAGCCGGTCAAGGATGTGCTGGCCGGCATGGCGGCGCTGCTGTGGCAGCAGGAGCCCGACCTGTCGACCATCCGGCAGACGGTGCGGATCGTCATGGCCGATCATCCCGCCGTCGCGATCGCTCCGGCGCTACAGGCGCATCTGGTGAAGACGGCGCCTGGTATCACGCTCGCCATCATGCCCTGGCATGGCGCAAGCGCCGCGCTTGAAGGGTTGGCACGGGGCGCGATCGATCTCGCAGTCTCGGTCTTTCCGACAGTCGAGGCCGATTTCACGCGCAAGGAGCTGCTGCGCGAGACCTATCGCGTCGCGATGCGCAAGGGTCACCCGGCGGCCGCCGATTTCGCTCTCGATCGTTGGCTGGCCTATCCGCATGTCCTGGTCTCGGGGCGCGGCGAGACCCATGGCGCGCTGGACGAAGCCCTGGCGCGGCTCGGCCGCGCGCGCCATGTCGGCATGGTCGTGCCGAGCTTCCTGATGGTGCCGCCGCTGCTCGCGGGCTCGGACATGATCGCGCTGCTGCCGAGCCGCTGCCTGCCGCTCTCCGGCCGGGAGAGCCTCATCGCATTGCCGCCGCCGATCGCGGTCGAGGGCTTCCCGCTGCACATCGCCTGGCACAGGCGCCGCGCCCGCGATCCTGCGGTCCAGCATGTCGGGCGATTAGTGGAGGAGCTGGTCGTTGGTCTGCCGACAGGGGCCGGCGCCGG
>NZ_CAXUPC020000008.1:0-263637 GCF_964252745.1 Allobosea sp. LjRoot9
GGCCGAGAGGAAGGCCTTGAAGGCGTCGAGCGTATAGAGCTGCTCGCCGAGCGCGACGGGAATGGAGGTCGCCCTTGCCAGCGCGGCATGGCTCGCGACGTCGTCATACCAGAGCGGTTCCTCGAACCAGAAGATGTCGAGCGGGGCTGCCCGCGCGCAGAAGCGCAGGCAGGTCGGCAGGTCCCATTTTCCGTTGCCGTCGATCGCGATGCGCACGGACGGGCCGACCGCCGCGCGCACCGCGGTCAGCCGCTCGATATCCGTCGTCGGATCGTCATGGCCGACCTTGAGCTTGATGCGGGTGAAGCCGTCGACCTCGACGGCGCGCCGCGACCCGGCGACCAATTCGTCCTGGGTGAAGGAAAGCCAGCCGATATCGGTATTGTAGCCTTCGAGCCTCTGCGTGCCCTGTCCGCCCAGGAACTTCCACAGCGGCATCCCAGCCTTCTTGGCCGCGAGATCCCAGAGCGCGACATCGACTGCAGCCAGCGCGAGATGCGTGATGCCGGCGCGTCCGACCCATTGCAGGGCGGGATGGCGCGCGAGCTTGGTCCAGAGCCGCGTGCGGTCGTTCGCATCCTCGCCGATCAACAGCGGCGCATAGCAGTCCGAGATGCAACTGGTGATCAGCCTGTCCGAGGCCAGGTGGGAATGCGTCCCGGTGAAGCCGTAGCCCTCCAGCCCGTCATTGGTGCGGATGCGGGTGCCCACGACGCCCCAATGCGTGACGTTGTGGGTGGAGTCGGAGATCGAGCTCTGCGTCAACGGCAGATGCATGATGAACGGTTCGACGGCGACGATCTTCATCCTGTTCCTGTCCCTTGATGTCTTGGCCCAAGATTTCCTGGCCCCTGATTTCGAATTCGGCGCGGGCGGCAGCGAAGACCCTTGGAGTCTGTTTCGAAACTCGCTCCGGTGCGTCGGCTGGCGCGGATTTCGAGAACCGGAGCACAGCGGACTTCATGTCCGTGAGCACCGGAAGCGCAGAAAACCGCGTCAGACGGCCGCCGGAGTAGAGTTTCGGGACAGGCTCTCAGCGGGTCATCCCCATGAAGCGTGGCAGCCACAGCGTCAGCTCGGGAATGAAGGTGATCGCAAACAGCGCCGCAAAGAGCGGGATCAGCCAGGGCAGGATCGCCATGGTGGTCCGCTCGACGGACAGTCCCGCGACGCGCGAGAGCACGAACAGCACCATGCCGAGCGGCGGATGCAGCAGCCCGATCATCAGGTTGAGCGTCATGATCAGCCCGAAATGGATCGGATCGACGCCGAGCTTGAGCGCGATCGGCAACAGGATCGGCACGACGATGGTGATGGCGGCGATGGTGTCGAGGAAGCAGCCGATGAACAGCAGCAGCAGATTCACCAGGATCAGGAACACCCATTTGTTCTGGGTCAGGCCGAGTATGAGATCCGACAGGATCTGCGCCGTCTGCGAAACCGTCAGGAGCCAGGCGAAGATCGAGGCCGCGGTGACGATGAACAGCACGGAGGCCGTGGTCTCGATCGTGTCGAAGGTCGCCTTGGTCAGGCTGCGCATCGTCATCGAGCGATAGCGGACGAGGCCCAGGAACAGCGACCAGATCACGGCCGCGGCGGCGGCTTCCGTCGGCGTGAACCAGCCCAGCGTCATGCCGCCGATCAGGATGACCGGCGTCATCAGCGCCATCACCGCCGAGAAGTCGAAATAATAGTCCAGCGCCAAGAGCGCGGCGAGCGCCAGCCCGATGGCGAGGTTCTCCGACAGGCCCAGCCAGACCAGCCCATAGGCGAGGACGGGAAAGCCGAGCACGACGACAACCTCGACGCCGGCCGTGCCGAGGTCGCGCAGGGAGAACTTGGCGTCGGCGCCCCAGCTGTAGATGCGCGCGAAGATCGCGACGGTGGCCATCATGAACAGGGTCATCACCACGCCGGGGATGACGCCGCCGAGAAAGAGCGCGCCGATCGAGGTGTTCGACATCATGCCGTAGATCACGAAAGGCAGCGAGGGCGGGATGATCGGCCCCAGCGTCGCCGATGCGGCGGTGACACCGACCGCGACCTCGGTCGAGTAGCCATGGTCCTTCATCGCCTTGATCTCGATCGTGCCGATGCCGGCGGCATCCGCGATCGCGGTGCCCGACATGCCCGAGAAGATCACCGAGCCGATGATGTTCACCTGCGCGAGACCGCCACGCATCCAGCCGACGAGCGAGACGGCGAAGGCGTAGATGCGCCCGGTCACGCCGGCGATGTTCATCAGGTTGCCGGCCAGGATGAAGAACGGCACGGCCAGCAGCGGGAAGCTTTCGACGCCGGCGATCATGCGCTGGGCCAGGATGACGTCGGGCACCGTGCCGGAGATCAGGATGAAGGCGAGAGAGGCGACGGCCATCGCGATCGCGACGGGGACGCCCAGGATCATCAGGCCGAGAAAGGAGCCGAGGAGAATGAGCATGGCGGCCTCAGGCTTCCGAGCCGTCGAAGGCCGACGGTCTCTCGAGAACGGAATAGCCGCGCTGCCAGTTGAGCCAGGCGACATGGACGGAGCGCAGCGTCATCAGCGCGAAGGCGAGGACGACGGCATAGAACACCACCGCTTTCGGGAACTGGATCGTGGTCATCATCTCGTCGGGGATCAGCGAGGCGTAGCGGCGCATCAGCACGGTCGCATAGGCGAAGAAGCCGACGCGGACGATGTCGACGAAGCTGGCGAGCACGCGCCCCGCGCGTGGTGAGAGATAGCGGTAGAGGAAATCCACCTGGATATGGCGCGAGGCGCGCACGCACAGCGACGCGCCCAAGAAGACCACGATGATCAGAGCGTAGATCGCGATCTCCTCGGTCCAGGCGAAGCTGTCGTTGAGGACATAGCGGGTGAAGAACTGCAGGATGACGCAGCCGACCATCACCCAGAAGGCGGCGAGCGTGACCCAGTCCTCGATACCATACCCGCTGAGATCGGCGGGCGGTGGCGCTTCGTCGAAAACATGGGCGAGCTCGTCGCCGGTGACCTCGGTGTGGATTTCGGGCGTCGGTGTCATGGACGGGTCCAGCGGCGGGGTGGGGCTCGGCAAGAGCCGAGGGGGGAGACGACGCAGTGTCCGTCGCGATTCTCGCGCTCATGGCGAGCATCGCCATCCCAGCCACTGCGTTCGATCGATGAAGCGAAGACAATCATGGTCGGGACAAGCCCGACCATGACGGGACTACGCGGCCAGTCGCTGCGGGTCAGGAGCCCTGACCGTCCTTGATCGCCTGGATCTTCTCCCAGTCGGCCTTGCGGTAGCCGAACTGCTCGAAGGTGACGTTCTTCTGGACGTTGGCGAGGAACTCGGCCTTGTCGATCTCGGTGACCGAAATGCCCTTGTCCTTGAAGAACTGCACCAGCTTGATTTCGTCGGCCTGGATCTTCTTGGTGGTGCGCGCGGCCGCCTCCTGGGCGACGTCGCTGAAGATCTTGCGGTCTTCCGGCGAGAGCTTGTCCCAGAGCTGCTTGGAGGCGACCGTGTTGAGGTGATCGACGATATGGCCGGTCAGGATGATGTTCTTCTGCACCTCGTAGAACTTCTTGGCCTCGATGGTGTTGAGCGGATTCTCCTGCGCCTCGACCGTGCCGTTCTGCAGCGCGAGATAGACTTCGGCGAAGGCGATCGGCGTGGTGTTCGCGCCGCAGGCCCGCGGCATGGCGAGATAGGCCGGCACGTCGGGCACGCGGATCTTGAGGCCCTTCATGTCGGCGCAGGACTTGATCGGCCGGTTGGAGGTGGTGTGGCGCGTGCCGTAATAGCTCACGGCCAGGATCTGGTGGCCGCTCTTCTCCTGATAGCCCTTGGCCATCTCGGCGAAGACGTCGCTTTTGACATAGGCGAGCAGGTGGTCGGGCCCGCGGAAGGTGAAGGGGTAGTAGGTCACGCCGATCGGCGGGTAGGCGCGGGCTGCGAAGCTGGAGCCCGAGATGATCATGTCGACGGTGCCGAGCGTCAGGCCCTGGTTGATGTCGGTTTCCTTGCCGAGCTGCGAGGCCGGATAGACGGTGATCTCGTAGCGGCCATTGGTGCGCTTCTTGATCTCGTCGGCGGCCCAGACGGACTCGGTGTGGAAGGGCTCGGAGGTCTCATAGACATGGGCCCATTTCAGCTTGGTCTGGGCCTGCACTGGTGCGTTGAGCAGGCCGATGCCGGCGGCGAGCGCGGCAATGGTGACGAAGGTCTTCATGTGGCGTTCTCCCTGGGTCGCTTGCGATCGAGTTGCGTCATTTCTGCCGTGGCGGACGCGCGCTGACGCTCGCTCGTCCGCTTGAGATCTGGTTCCCGGAGGCATGGTTCTCGGAGGCATGCTTCTCGGAACTCTGGCCGTCGCCAAAGCTGCGCGAGAAACGCGCCTGCGAATTCTGGATGTGCCGGCGCATGGCGCGGCCGGCCGCCGCGCCATCGCGGGCGGCCAGCGCGTCACGGACGACGCCGTGCTCGGCCCAGGTTTCACGCCATGACTGGTCGTCTTCGAAATAGCGGGCCAGCCGCGCAAAATATGGGTTGATCCGCTGATCGAACAATTCGCCGACGCAGCGCACCAGCACGCCGTTGCCCAGCGTGCCGGCGATCGTGATATGGAATGCCCGGTCGAGCCGGATCAGTTCGTCGCTGCTGAGGCCCCCAGTGCCCATCTGGGACAGGATCGCGTCGAGTGCGGCGATGTCGCTGGGTGTGATGACTTTCGCCGCGTCCCGGCAGATGCCGCTCTCGATGAGCTCGCGGGCCTTGAGCAATTCGAAGGGGCCTTCGCCCTCGGGCTGGGCGGCCTTGCGGCGCGCGCCGGTCGGCTGATCGAGCACATAGATGCCCGAGCCCATCTTGATCCGCACGATCCCCTCGACCTCGAGCGCGATCAGCGCCTCGCGAACGGAGGGGCGGGAGACGCCGAGCTTTTCGGCGAGTTCGCGCTCGGGCGGGAGGCGCGAGCCCACGCCGAATTCGCGCCGCTCGATCAGCCCGCGCAGCTGATCGGCGATCTGGCGATACAGGCGCGGCGACTCGACCACTTCGAGCGGCAAAAACTCTCTCCCGGCGTTTCCTGGTCCCGACGTTGCGGGAATTTTGGCCAGTTGGTCAGGCCAATCGTGGCCAAGTGACCATTCGTTAGAGCGTGAGTCAAGGTCACGGAGCTGAACCGCCGGGGCGCGGCGACGCTGCGCAGCCAGTTCTGGGCCAAGCAGCAAATGGAGGTCATGCAGCGCTTGACGAATTAGGACGGTTGACCTAATCGACGATTAGGGCAATCGTCCTAATTCGGTTGGAGGCGAGCCTGTTCGGTTCCATTAATCTGCACGATTTGCCAGATCGTGTGGTCATGGCGCGTTGCCGCTTGAAGCGGCCGCCGTCGCAGCGAGGGCTAAGATGAGCCGCAACACCACTCGCCAGGAGATTGTCGCCGCCGCTGACGATCTCTTCTATCGGCACGGCTTCGACCACACCTCCTTTGCCCATATTGCGGATGCAGTCGGGATCTCGCGTGGCAATTTCTATCATCACTTCAAGACCAAGGACGAAATCCTCGATGCCGTGATCGAGAAGCGCGTCACGGACCGGGTGGCGATGATGGAGCGTTGGGAGATCGCCGGAGCCACGCCTGAGAAACGCATCCTGAGCTTCGTCTATATCCTCACTGTCAACGGCGACAAGATCATGCAGTACGGCTGCCCTGTCGGTACGCTGACGAGCGAACTCGCCAAGCTCAACCACGCCGCACGGGGCGAGGCGAACAGGGTCTTCGGGGTCTTCCGGAGTTGGCTCGCCCGGCAGTTCGCCGCGGCTGGCTGCGAGGAGACGCAGGCCGATCAGCTGGCGATGCATCTGCTGATGCGCAGCCAGGGCATCGCAACGCTGCTCAATGCCTTGCACGATACTCAGTTTGCCGCGCGGGAGATCGAGCTCATGCGCGAATGGGTCGGCGCAGCCCTCGCCCCAATCGGCGACAGCGCAAGGTCGGCGAAGACCGCCTGACCGGCACTGGTCGGTCGCTTTGATCATCGTGCCGCGGCGCTCCTTCCGCCTGCGGCGTTCTCTGCGAGGCAACACATGTTCGTCATCCTGCTACGGTTTTCGGCCAACAGATCCGAGGCGGCCCGTCTGATGGACGGCCACAACGCTTGGCTCAAGAAGGGCTTTGACGACGGCGCCTTCCTGCTGGCCGGCAGCCTGAAGCCCGAAGGCGGCGGCGCCATCCTCGCGCATGGGATGACGCGGGATGAGTTGATGGCCCGCCTTCAGCAAGACCCATTCGTCGCCGAGGACGTCGTCCGCGTCGAGCTCCACGAGATCGCACCCGGACGGGCCGACGAGCGGCTCGCCTTCCTGAAGGTAGCGGCATGAGCAACGTCACCATAGCGGGGCCGGACGGCCGCCCGCGTTGCCGGTGGTGCGCCGCCGCTCCGGAGTTTTTGCGCTACCACGACGAGGAATGGGGCTTCCCGGTCGCAGACGACGCCCGCCTGTTCGAGAAGTTGAGCCTCGAAGCCTTTCAGTCCGGGCTGAGCTGGCGCACCATTCTCGCCAAACGCGAGAATTTCCGCCGGGCGTTTCATGGCTTCGAGATTGCCCGTGTGGCGCGCTTTGATGCCGGCGACGTCGAGCGGCTGCTCGGCGACAGCGGCGTCGTCCGTCACCGCGGCAAGATCGAAGCTGTCATCAATAACGCGCGGCGGGCCGAGGAGCTCGTCCGGGAAGCCGGGTCACTCGCGGCCCATATCTGGCGGTTCGAGGCGGCTTCCATCCGGCCGGAGGAGGCGCAGACCCGATCGACCTCGCCGGAGGCCGTCGCGCTCTCGAAGGACCTCAAGAAGCGCGGATGGCGGTTCGTCGGACCGACGACGGTCTACGCCTTCATGCAGGCGATGGGCCTCGTCAACGATCATGCCGAAGGCTGTGTGATCCGCCCTGAGATCAACGCCGCATGCGTGGCCTTTGCGAGACCAACAGCTCCAAGAGCCGCTTAGGACTATACCGCTCCCACATACTCACCTCGAGCGGGATAGTCGTGCTTGATGATGAAATCGAGCGCCTGGAGCATCTCGGAAAAGTTCGGTCGCACGAAAGGCATCGATTGAACCGAGAGATAATAGATCGTCCGGTCAGGCTTGATCAGAAAGACCCCGGGCTCGGAGAACAGCGCAGGCTCTTCGACGCCGATCGAGGTCATGCCGCGTGAGGTTGAGATATAGAGACCCCATTCCCGAGCCTTCGCAAGCGGCAGACCATAGCCGAACCGCAGCTTGGCCGCGCCGATCTTGTCAGCCATCTGCTGGGCGCGATCCAGCGTATCGGAGCTTATGGCGATCGTCTCGACGCCTTTCTCCTGGAATGCGGGTGTCAGCCGCTCCAGCTCCTTCAGATAGTTCGCACAGATCGGGCAATGCAGACCCCGGTAGAAGCAGATCAGCGTAAGCCGCTCAGGGGTTGCGGTGCTGAGGTCGAAGGCGCTCTGACTGAGGGTCTCGACTTTGAGCTCGGGGGCGGTCTGACGTGGCAACAACATATGCCGTCTCCTTTTCTTAGCTTGAACGAGCACGGTTGTTCTGCCAGACTCTGAGGCATGCAGAGTACAGAAAACCTGATCCATAGTCCGAATGGGCGCGGTCGAGACCGTCTGGCTGCGTTCTTCGAGGCCTTTGCCGTCTCGACTTCGCTCATAGAGGCAGATGCGACCAAGGGCCGGGCGATCCTGTCCGTGGTCGGGCGCGGCTCCGAAATCACTCAGATCGTGCTGAATACACGCCAACCGGATGCGGTTTCTCCAAGCGTCCTGCTGAGTGTCGCGATCGACTTCGGGGGGACGGCAAATCCGCTCTTTAGCGCGATGCCTGCGCGTTTCGCTGTAGATCTCGACGATCAGCCCATCTTGAAGACCATCGCGGTGGCCTTTGTCGCCGAGGCCACCGGGCAGCGCTGCGGGCGGCAAGTGGCCGTCGACAGGCTGTGCGAAGTCGTACTCTTGCTTGTGCTGCGCCAGGCGATCGAGCGAGGCGACTCCCGTCCAGGCTTGCTTGCCGGACTCTCTCATCCGGGCCTGCAGCGCGCTCTGATCGCGATGCACGACCAGCCCTCGCACCCCTGGCGGATGGAGGAGCTGGCGGATATCTGCGGTATGTCGCGTAGCGCCTTCATGGCTGCCTTTCCGAAGGTGGTCGGAGTGACACCTGCCGCCTATCTGCAATCTTGGCGGATTGCGGTCGGTCAGCGCGCTTTGTTGCGAGGCGAAAGCGTGAAGTCTGTCGCTCGACGCTCCGGCTTCGCCAGCCCGGAGGCGTTCTCCCGAGCCTACTCCCGACGGTTCGGACATGCCCCGCGCAATGCCACAGGTCATCTCAACATCGGGCGCGAGGCGCAGCTGTAGCGTGCCCGCAGCGCCGACAGCCTGCTAAGCGCTACCGATCAGCGTCCCGGTCTGCTTGTCGAAGAGACGCAAAGCTGCCGCCTGGGCTCCGAATGCGACCGTCTCGCCGGGCCTGAAGGACGCCGTCGCGGGTGCGCGCGCCACCGCGCTGCCTTGCGGCAGGTCCAGCAGCACGAAGGTCTCCGGGCCATGCGGCTCGCAGACCCGCACCTTGCCTTCGATGCGGATGGGGAAGGGGGCCTCGCCCGCAGACGGCAGCTGCAGCTCCTGGGGCCTGATGCCGAGGATGACGGCCTGGCCGGGCGAGAGCGGTGGCAGCCCGGTGACGCGGGAGAGATCGACCGCGGCGCCGTTGGCCTCGGGCGTAAGCCCACCACCCGTCGCGATGGCGTCGATCATGTTCATCTCGGGCGTGCCGATGAAGCGTGCGGTGAAGATGTCGGCTGGCCGGTTGTAGAGCTCCATCGGCGAACCGACCTGCAGGATGGAGCCGTCGCGCATGACGACGATGCGGTCGGCCAGCGACATGGCCTCGACCTGATCATGCGTGACGAAGACGATGGTGCTGCCCAGGCGCTGGTGCAGCTGCTTGATTTCCAGGCGCATCTGCCCGCGCAATTGGGCGTCGAGATTGGACAGCGGCTCGTCGAACAGGAAGGCCACGGGATCGCGCACCATGGCGCGGCCGATGGCGACGCGCTGCCTCTGCCCGCCCGATAGCGCGGCCGGCCGCCGGTCGAGATAAGGTTCGAGGCTGAGCGTGCGGGCGGTCTCGCGAATGCGGTCCTGCTTCTGCGCCTTGGAGAGCTTTGATGTGTAGAGCCCGAAGCCGATGTTCTGCGCCACCGTCAGATGCGGGTAGATCGCGTAATTCTGGAACACCATCGCGATGTTGCGGTGCTTCGGCTCGTGGTCGTTGACCACCTCGCCGCCAATGCGCAGCGTGCCGCCCGAAATCGGCTCCAGCCCCGCGATCATCCGCAGCGTCGTCGATTTGCCGCAGCCGGAGGGGCCGACGAGAACGACGAATTCGCCGTCCTCGATGGTGAGGTCGATGCCGCGGACGGTGGTGATGGTGCCGTAGCGCTTGACGATCTGCTGCAGCTCGATGCGTGCCATCATGCACCCTCCGCAATCTCAGGGATGCGACGGTCGAGCTCGGCTGCGGCTTGCGCCTCACGCGCGGCGATCTGTTGGGCTTTTGTCTCGAAACCCGCCAAGGCCGCGCGATAACCCTCGAGCGCGCGGTCGAGCACTACGGGAGCCGGACCGCCGAAACGGTCCCGCACCGCGACGAAATGCTCGGGCGAGACCATCCGTGCGAATTGCGCCGCATCGGCGGCCGGCGCGCGGCCGACATGATGTTCGAAAGCCGTCTTGAAGGCGCTAAAGCCGTCTGTCGGAAGGTCGCCCGCCATCGCGACGACGGCGCGCGCGACATCGGCGGCGATCTCGTGGCCGAGCCGGAAAGACAGGCCTTCGCTGCGCACCAGCCAATCCGCCAGCTCGGTGATCGTGGCGCAGGAGCGGCTGAGATTGACGGCGACCCGGTCGGGATCGATCCGCCCCGCCTCGATCGTCGCGGTCATCAGGTCGAGCACGCGCAGCCCGGCGTCTATAGCCTGATAGCCCATCTCATGGGTTTCGGCCTCGCTGTCGGTCATGTCGGTGAAGGGGGTGTTGTGCATCACGTCGACGACGGCACGTGCACGGCCGCAGGTCTGGCTCGCGAGATGGCGCAGATGCTCGAACGGCACCGGATTGCGCTTCTGCGGCATGATCGAGGAGATCTGCACGAAGGCGTTCGGCAGATAGAGCTGGCCGACCTCGAAGCTCGACCAGAACTGGAAATCCTGGATCGGCCGGCCAAGATGCAGGAACAGGAGCCCGATGGCGCTGTAGGTCGAGGTCAGGTAGTCGGTGGCGGCGATGCAGGAATAGGCATTCTGCAGCGGGGCGGCGAAGCCGAGCAGCCAGGCCACGCGATGCCGGTCGATCGGGAAGCCGGAGGTCGTGATCGCGGCCGCTCCCATCGGGCTCAGGTCGACGATCGCGCGCGCCGCCTCGATCCGCTCGATATCGCGGATCAGCACCTCGATGATCGCGCCGAGATAATGTCCATAGGTCGTGGGCTGGGCCGGCTGTCCATGGGTATAGGCCACGATCAGGACGTCGCGGTCGCGCGTCGCGACCGCGATCAGCCCCGCCAGCAGGCGGCGGCATGCGGCGAGCAGCCCATCGATGCGCGGCTTCAGGCCGAGCTTGAGAAAACAATGGTCGATGTCGTTGCGCGAGCGGGCGGTGTGCAGCCGGCCGCCGATATCGGCCCCGGCGCGCTGCTTGAGCTCGCGCTCCATGTAGAAGAAGTAGTCCTCGACATCGCCGCCATAGGCGAGGGCGGCCGGGTCGATCTCCCGCTCCATCGCCTGCAGCGCACGCGCGATCGCCGCGCCCTGGCCGGCATCGAGGATGCCGGTTTCGACCAGCATGACGAGATGCGCGCGATCGATGCGGCGCAGCGCCTGCGCGTGGAAGTGGCGGGCGCCGTCGAAGAGCGGCTTCAGCACCGTCTCGCGATAGACCGGATCGGGAAAGCGCGAGTGGTCGTTGACCTGCAGTGAACCCATGGATCAGCCCTTGACTCCGGCGAGCATGACGCCGCGCACGATGTAGCGTTGGAAGAACAGGAAGATCGCCAGGGTCGGCAGGGTAGCGAGCGCCGCGCCCGTCATGATCAGCTCCCACTGGATCGACTGCTCGACCGCGAAGCTGGAGAGGCCGACCGGCAGCGTGTAGAGCGACGGGTCGGTCGTCACGATCAGCGGCCAGAAGAAGGCCGTCCAGTTGCCGAGGAAGGTGAAGATCGCCAACGCCGACAGGGCGGGCGTGACCAGCGGCAGCGCCACCTTCCACCAGATCGCGAACTCGTTGAGCCCGTCGACCCGCGCCGCCTCGAGGAAATCGTTGGGCACGGTCTCGAAGAACTGCCGCATCAGGAACACGCCGAAGGCGGTGACGAGGCCCGGGAACATGATGCCCAGATAGCTGTCGATCCAGCCGAGCTTGCTTGCCATCAGATACCACGGGATGACGAGCATCTCGGTCGGGATCATCAGCGTCGACAGGATCGCCAGGAAGACGAGGCGCCGGCCCGGAAACGTGAATTTGGCGAGCGTGTAGGCGACGAGGCTGTCGAAGAACAGGCAGGACAGGGTGACGACCGTGGCGATGATCGTCGAGTTCGCGAACCAGCGCACGAAGCGCCCGTCGGACAGCACCTTGACGTAGTTGGCAAGCGTCGGCTGGTCCGGGATCAGGCGCAAATCGTAGACATGGCCGGCCGATTTCAGCGAGGTCGAGAACATGAAGAGCAGCGGCGTGATCATGACCACGCCGCCGAGGAACAGGATGGTCCAGGCGACGATGCGGCCGGGACGCACACTGCCATAGGCCTGCAGGGACTGCGTCTGCGTGCTCATCTCAGCGGCTCCTCAGGATCCAGAGCTGCGCCATCGAGATCGAGAACAGGATCACGAACAGCACCACGGTCTGCGCCGCGGCATAGCCCATCTGGTAGGAGGAAAAGGCGGTCTGATAGATCATCAGCACCAGCGGCTTGGTCGAATTCAGCGGCCCGCCGGGATCGTTGCTGGTCATGTTGTAGACCTGGTCGAAGATCCGCAGGAATCCGATCGACGAGAACACGACGAGGAACACCGTCGTCGGCTTCAGCAGCGGGATGGTGATGCGCCGCAGGATCGCGCCTTCGCCCAGCCCGTCGATGCGCGCGGCTTCGTAATAGCTCGTCGGGATGGCGCGCAGGCCCGCCATGAAGATGATGATCTGGAAGCCGAGATGCGCCCAGATCGCGGTCAGCATGATCGCCGGCAAGGCCTGCTCGATCGAGCGCAGAAAGGGCTGGGCCGGGATGCCGAGCGAGCCCAGGATGCTGTTGATCACGCCGATCGGCGGGGGCTGGTAGAACCAGCGCCAGACCCAGGCCATCGCCGCGGCGGTCGTCAGATAGGGCAGGAAATACAGCGCGCGGATCAGCCCGTGCAGGACGGTGACGCGGTCGAGATAATAGGCGATGGCGAAGGACAGCACGATCGCGATCGGCGTGCCGAAGACGAGATAGGCGAAGGTGTTGCGAAACACCTGCCAGAAAACCGGGTCGGCGAAGAGCTTGCGGTAATTGTCGAGCCCGATGAAGCGGGCTTCGTTGAGCAGGTCCCAGTCGGTCAGCGAGAGATAGAACCCCTCCAGCGTCGGGTAGAAGCGAACGGCCGCGAAGAACAGGACGGGCAGGGCCAGGAACGTCCAGGCCCAGACGATCTGCTTCGTCGCGATCGACAGCCTTCCCCAGGGACCACTGAGGCCGGCGCTCCGGGGCGATGGCAGCGCGGTCATGCGCGATCCTCCTGTTCGCTCGCGGATCGATCGGCGCCTCTCACTTGCCCTTGAACTTGTCGAGGATGGCCTGCTCCCGCGTGGCGGCCGCTGCGAGCGCCTCCTTGATCGGCGTATTCTTCAGGAGCACGGCGTTGATCATGTCGATCGAGACCTGGCGCTGGGCCGCCTCGTCGACCATCGGCGGCGTCGCGGCATAGTCCAGGCCGCGGATGAACGGGCCGTAGATCGGGTCCTTGATGTTGGCCTCCGTCAGCGCCACCGCGCGGCGGGCCGGCAATTCGCCGACCTTGTCGAGCCAGATCGTCATCGCCTTTTCCGATGAGATGAAAGCCAGGAACTTCTCGGCCGCAGCGAGCTTCTCGCCGGTTGCCGAGGCGCCGATGGCGTTGGCGAAATAACTGCCGAAATTCGCTCTTTTGCCGTCCTGCGTCGGCAGCTCGGCGACACCCCATTTGAAGCCCTGAATCGTCTTGTAGGAGGCGACGCGGAAGGTGCCGTCGACCACCATGCCGGCCAGCCCGCCACGGAAGGCGGCCTGGCCTTCATCCATGAAGCCTTCCTGCCCGACGCGATGGAGCTTCTGCAGCCCGGTGTAGAATTCGAGCGATCTGGCGCCGGCTTCGCTGTTGTAGGCAACCTTGCTGCCATCAGTGCTGTAGGATTCGCCGCCATATTGGCGCAGCAGGATCTCGCGCCACCAGTTGTGGTCCTGTCGCGCGATATCGAGCGCCATGCCGACTTGCTGGAAGTTGCCTGCCGCATCGCGCTTGGTGATCGCCTGGGCTGCCGCCACCAGTTCGTCCAGCGTCTGCGGCGGCTTGTCCGGATCGAGCCCCGCCTTCTGGAACAGGTCCTTGTTGTAGAACAGCGCCATGCTGCGCACGGCCGTCGGCAGGCCGTAATACTGCCCGCCGCGCTTCATCGCCGAGACGATCGGGAAGAAGTCGCGCTCGATCTCGGTATCCTTGAAGCTGGTCTTCGGCAGCGGCTGCACCAGCTTGCCGGCGATGAACGTGTCCAGCCAGCCATAGAAGAGCTGCATCACGTCGGGTCCGCGGCCCGCCGCCTTCGCCGCGATCAGGCGCGTCTGATAGTCGGCATAGGGAAAGGTCACCTGCTTGACGGTGATCCCCGGATTTTGCGCCTCGAACTGCTTGATCACCTCGCTCATCGCCTGGACGCGGGTGTCGAAGACATATTGCCAGTATTGGATCTCGACCGCTCGGGCGCCGAGCGAGCTCGAGGACAGGATGCCGAGCGCGATGGCTGCGGCAAGCAGCGGCCGGCGCAGCGCCAGGTGGGCGATCGTCGCAAACCTCATCAGAATTCCTCCGGTACCTCACTGTTGACCAGTGTATTGTGCAAGCGCTTGCATGCTAGGACGCCGATAGCATTTGTCAATCGGGGTCGTTGCAGGCTAGATTTGCCGATGACAGTGGAGTTTTTACCTCTGGGCGCCCAGCCTCGCGATGACGGAAAGCAAGCGCTTGCATCAGAATGCCGCGGATTTGAAAAGCCTGGCGCTTGCGCTCGGGCTCTCGCAATCGACCATCAGCCGTGCCCTGCGTGCGCATCCCGGCATCCCCGAAGCGACGCGGCGCCGCGTGGTCGCGGCGGCGGAGGCTGCGGGCTATCGCCCCAATGCGCGCGCGCGCAGCCTCGCGACGGGCCGGACGGAGACCATCGGCCTGGTCTTCCCGCTCCAGCGCCTCCAGCTCCCGGAGACGAACTTCGTCGATGTCCTGGCCGGAATCTCGACGGCTGTCACCGCGCGCAACTACAACCTGCTGCTGTCGCCTTTCGAGGATGACGAGGCCGGCGTCCTGCGCAAGCTCGCCTCGTCCAAATCGGTCGACGGCGTGATCATCACCCGCCCCCTGGTCAGGGATCCGCGCATCGCCCTGCTCAATGCCTTGCGCCTGCCCTTCGTGGTCCATGGCCGCACGGAGGCGCAGGAGCCCTTCTCCTTCGTCGATACCGACAACGACAACGCCTTCGAGCGATTGACGAATCTGCTCCTCGATTACGGCCATCGCCACATCGTCGTGATCAACGGTCTCGCCCAGTTTCGCTATGTCGCCGCGAGGGCTGCCGCCTTCGAGCGCGCTTTCGCCGCGCGCGGGCTTGCAGCGCCACTCGACGCCATCGAGTTCGTCTCCATGACCGAGGCGACCGGCTACGAGACCGCGATGCGGCGGCTGGCGGATCCCGAGCCGCCCACGGCCTTTCTGTGCGGCTCGGTCTTCCAGGCGCGCGGCGTCTATCGTGCGCTCGCCGAGCACGGGCTGGCGGTCGGGCGCGATATCTCCGTCGCCTGCCATGACGATGGCGTCAGGGGCTGCAGCGCCATGGATCTCTCGCCGCCGCTCACCGCCACGGCGACATCGATCCGGGGCGCCGGCGAGGAGATCGCGCTGATCCTGATCGATCTGATCGAGCGGAAGGCGACCGCTCCCGTGCAGAAAATCCTGCCCTTCGAGCTCGTCCTGCGCAATTCGGTCGGGCTTGCGAAGCCGAGCGCGTGACAGGCGTGCAGGCCGGCCCGCGCGGGAACAAGGTCGTCTCTTCAACCTGGTTTTCAGGGCCTGGCAGAACTGCAAGCTCCGCTCCCGGCCCTGGCGGATCTTGAGGAGGTCCGCTGCCGGATGACTTACCTCTCCATCTTGTGCGGGCAGCCTCCTGGCAGCAGCCTGGCACCCGACTGTTCCGGTCGCAAACATCGACAGCCACTGTTTAGGAGTCCACAAACGACCCAGTAGCTGCCATCCATAGGCGCGCTGTCTCACCGGTGGAACATATGGACCTGCTCGCCTTAGCCGACTTCAATCTGGTCGCACGTCATGGCGGTTTCGGGCGCGCCGCACGCGCGGCAGGGCGCCCCAAGGCGACGCTCTCCCGCCGTGTCGCCGAACTGGAGAATAGCCTGGGCCTGCGCTTGTTCGAGCGTGGAGCGCGTGCGCTGAAGCTCACTCAGGAGGGAAAGGCCCTGCATGAGCGAACCAGTCCCTTGCTGACGGAAGTGGAGGAGACGGCCGCAGCGATTGCGTCGGGAGACGGGCCGCCGCGTGGAAATTTGCGGATCAGCGCGCCATTGCTCTTCTCTCAGCTTGCAATGGGTAAGCTGGCGGCTGGCTTCTCGCTCAAATATCCCGACGTAATCCTGGAGGCCACGACTGAAGACCGTGCAGTCGACATGGTCGAAGAAGGGTATGACTTGGCCATTCGCGTCAATCCGCGTTCCGATGAAAGCCTGGTCGGACGGATCTTCATGCGTGATCGGCTTGTGATCGTGGCGAGCCCGCAAATGGCGCGACCGCGAGACGGAGATGCCGTTGCGGCTGTGGTGCGGGGCTCGGAGAGAGGATTGTCGTCGTGGAACATCAAATCGGAGACGGGGCCGACGACGATCGCGTTCACCCCGGTGCTCAGCCTGTCCTCGCTCATCATGGTTCGCGATGCCGTCATCATGGGCGTGGGTGCCGCACGGTTGCCGGTATCGCTCGTAAGTCATGATCTGAGCGCCGGCACGTTGGTGCATTGGGCGGACGTGGATGGCCCGGATACTGCCTTGTGGACGCTCTACCCGTCGCGGCGCCTGTTGAACGCCCGCGTTTCCGCCTTCCTCGACCATCTGAGAGAAGCGTTCCCCAAAGGCACTCCCGACGAACTGGCAGCCTTCATCCGGATTTGAAAAACGCCGCAGTCAGCTTGCTGCCGGCCAACGCCGCTACCTCTGTCGCGGGGCCAGATTCATCCGCGGGCGCAAGCGGCGACGGCGCGGTCGCGGCTGCTGCAGTCCAATGAACTGCAGCAGCCGGCGCATCAGCCCGCAAGCCGCGGATAGTCGGTATAGCCGGCCGCGCCGCCGCCATAGAAGGTGGCTGGATCGGGTTCGTTGAAGGGCGCGCCCGACCGCAGACGCTCGACGAAGTCGGGATTGGCCAAAGCCCAGCGGCCGATCGAGGTCATGTCTGCCTGGTCCGAGACGATGTCCTGGTCCAGGGCTTCGCGTGTGCGCCCGAGCCGCAGCACCATCAGGGTCGTAGGCCAGAGGCGGCGGATGTCGGCGAGCTGCTCATCGCTGCCCCCGTACATCAGGTGGAGATAGGCCAGCTTCAGCGGTGCCAGCGCGGCGACCAATTCGCGATAGAGCGCAGCACTCTCCGGACCTTCATCAAGCCCGCCCAAAGGCAAGCCCGGCGAAAGCCGGATAGCGGTGCGATCCGCGCCAATCTCCTCGGCGACAGCGCTTGCCACCTCGACGGCGAACCGGATGCGGTTGGCGATCGGCCCGCCATAGGCGTCGGTCCGGTGATTGGCGTTGGGGGCGAAGAACTGGTGGACGATGTAGCCGTTGGCGCCATGGATCTCGACGCCATCGGCGCCGGCATCGATGGCAAGCCGCGCGGCCCGCCGGAAATCCTGCACCGTGGCAGCGACCTCCTCGGTCGTCAGGGCCCGCGGTTCTGGGATTGGCTTCATGCCGCCCGCAGTGAACATCTGCTCGCCGGGTGCAATCGCCGAGGGGGCGACAGGCTGACGGTGATGCGGCGTATTGTCCGGGTGAGACATGCGCCCGACATGCATGAGCTGCACGAAGATTTTCGCGCCTTTCGCATGAACCGCGTCGGTAACCTTGCGCCAGCCGGCGACGTGCTCGGGCGCATGGATTCCCGGCGTCGCGAAATAGCCCTGGCCATCGGCCGAAGGTTGCACACCTTCGGTGATCAGCAGCCCCAGCGAGGCGCGCTGGGCGTAATACTCGGCGGCGTGCTCGCCCGGTACGCCGTTGAACGCGGCGCGGCTGCGCGTCATCGGGGCCATGGCCAGGCGATGGGGCATGTCCATTTGGCCCAGGCGGATCGGGTTCCAGATCGTCGTCATGTTAAAATCCTTGCATCTTGAAGGGCGGAGATCAGCGGGTGAGGTCGGCAACGATCTTGCCGGGAGCGTGGCCGGTGCGGTTGCGCTCGATCGCCGCCGGCAGATCATCGAAACCCACCACTTCGGCAACAGTCGACTGCAGGGTGCCGGCGGCGACCTGCTGGGCGATTGCGGCCAGGCGCGCGGTGTCGGGCTTGTTCGATACAAAGATGCCGCGCCGACCCTGCGGTGCTCGCGAAACGACGTCCGGCGTGGCGATGCTCACGAGCAGGCCGTCCGGCGACAGAAGCGACCAGGATCGGTCGATGATATCGCCGCCGACGAGGTCGACGACGAGATCGATGTCGCTCAGAAGCCGTTCGAACGTCTGTTGCTTGTAATCGATCACCTCGTCCGCACCGAGGGCCCGGACATGCTGCAGGCTCTTGGTCGAGGCCGTGGCATAGACGCTCGCGCCGGCCGCCTTGGCGAACTGGACGGCAAAGCCCCCCACGCCGCCGGCCGCGCCATGGATCAGCACACGCCGTCCGGAGAGGCCGAAATCCGCGGCCTGAAGGACATGCCAGGCCGTCATCGCCGCGACCGGAATGGCCGCCGCCTCAATGTCCGACAGGGTTGCCGGCGTCGCGACGAGTTTTTCGGCGTCGATGACGAGATGGTCGGCATAGGCGCCGCAGCCGCCGAGCGCGGCCATGACGCGATCGCCTGGCTTCAGGCCTTCGACGCCGGGGCCGGTCCGCAGCACGACGCCGGCCATTTCGATGCCGAGGGTCGCGGGCAGCTCAAGCATGAAGATATTGCGGAGGTAGCCTTCACGGATCTTCCAGTCGAGGCCGTTCACTCCTGCAGCCTTGACCTGGACCAGAACCTTGCCGGGACCCGGCTCGGGCGCTGTTACGCGATCGACTGTCAGGGCTTCGGGGCCGCCATAGGCTTGCAGGCGTAAGGCCCGCCCGTCGGCAAGGGGGGCGGACGTGAAATCGCCGCGCTTGAAGTCAGCGGATTGGGTCATCTGGGCTCTCCTTCTTGTCAGAAGGTATGCGTTCGCAATTCGCGCCATAAGCCGTCGAAATTAGACGGTCCGTCTCACTGGAGAGACACTTGTTGGAGCGTCCCGGACGTCTTCAGTTTCGTATTTGTCCTCGCCCACCCGGCGCTTTCTCGCCCGCAATCCTGAGGTCGTCATCGCGACCGGCGGCAATTGGGGCGCGCTCGCTCCCGGGGGAGGCTGGGTCGGCCTGGGGCCGGGAGCCGCTGCCTTATCGTCCCGGCTACTGGGTCGTGCTCGACGAGAGACGCAATGGCGGCGGGCCTGCACCATGAAACGCGGCGGCCTGGAAACGCGACGGCCAGTGCCGATTTCGCGTGGCTGGCGGCTTTAGAGCAATTTCCGATCCAACTGAATCGGAACTTGCTCTAAGCGCTTGTTTTGTCGCGTTTTCTTTGCGCGAACCGGTATCCATTTCGCTCGAAAACGCTCCAGCCGGGCTTGAGGACGCTGAAGCTTGCTCGCGCGGCCTGTCGGATCTATCTATCGAGCGTCGGGGCGTCGCAGGCTCCCGGCGCCTCAAGACGGTTCCCCGTCCAAGTCCTGCTCGCGGTCGGCGCGTTCGCGCGCGGCCGGAGCACGATTGAATGGGAGCCGTTTTTTCATGTCCGAATCCAGAACTCACCTTGGCCGCGTCGCCATTCTGTGGCGGGGTGATGAAGCGGAACGCCGCAGCGCCACGCTCGCGACCAGCCGGTTCAAGGCCGTGTTCGCGGCGCTCGCCGATGTCGGCGTCAAGGCAGAACCCGTCGTCTACGAGGACGAATGCCTGGACGCCGTTCGCGCAGAGCTCGCCACGGTCGATGGCGTGCTCGTCTGGGTCAATCCGATTCATGAGGGGCGCAACCGCTCAAACCTCGACGCGCTGCTGCGCGAAGTCGCAGCGCGTGGCGTCTGGGTGAGCGCTCATCCCGATGTCATCCTCAAGATGGGCGTCAAGGAGGTTCTCCATCGAACCCGGATGATGAGCTGGGGTGGCGACACGGCGCTTTATCGAACAGCCCAAGCGATGCGCGCCGAATTTCCGGCCCGGCTTGCCGCTGGACCGCGCGTGATCAAGCGCAATCGCGGCAATGGCGGCCAGGGCGTCTGGAAGGTCGAGATGCTGGCAAGTGTTGAGATGCAGGCAAGTGTTGAGATGCAGGTAAGTCCCGCCAATCGGCCGATGGCGCGCGTGCTGGACGCCACCAAGGATGTGCCGGAGGAGCTGGCGCTGGATGCGTTTCTGGAACGCTGCGTCGCGTATTTCGAAGACGGCTGTGTGATCGATCAGGTTTTCCAGGCGCGTCTGAGCGAAGGCGTGGTGCGTTGTTATATGGCAGGCGATCGCTGCGCCGGCTTCGGGCATCAGAAGGTCAAGGCTTTGGTGGAGGCGCCAGCGGCGCGCGCGCAGGCCGGGCCGCGGCTCTACACGTCCAATGCCGAGCCGCGCTTTCAGCGTCTCCGCCGGTTGATGGAAGACGAGTGGACACCACAGCTCACCACTTTGCTGGGCATCCAGCAGTGCGACCTGCCGATGATCTGGGACGCAGACTTCATGCTCGGCCCGCCCGGGGAGGACGGCGCCGATGCTTACGTGCTTGGCGAGATCAACGTCAGTTCGGTGTTCCCGATCCCTGACGAGGCGCCTGCCGAGATCGCCAGCCGCGTCGCCGATCGGCTACGATCGAAGCTCTGAACGGGAGAGGCCGGCGGTTGTGACCGCTGGCCAGGTGGCGCGGCAATTGGGCCGCCAGACGCGACGGAGCCTCACCCGCGCCGCGCCGCCTCGATCGCGGCGACATCGATTTTCCCCATGGTCATCATGGCATCGAACGCGCGCTTTGCCCCGTCGCCGCCAGCCGCCAGGGCGTCGATCAGGGCGCGCGGCGTGATTTGCCAGGAAATCCCCCATTTGTCCTTGCACCAGCTGCAGGCGCTCTCCTGGCCGCCATTGCCGACGATGGCATTCCAATAGCGGTCGGTCTCCTCCTGATCGTCGGTGGCGATCTGGAACGAGAAGGCTTCGTCAGGCTTGAACGCGGGACCGCCATTGAGGCCCAGACACGCGACGCCGGCAACCGTGAATTCGACCGTCAGCACGTCGCCCGCCTTGCCGGAGGGGTAGTCACTGGGTGCACGGTGGACGGCGCCCACCGCGCTGTCGGGAAAGGTTGCCGCGTAGAAGCGGGCAGCAGCCTCGGCGTCCTTATCGAACCAGAGACAGATCGTGTTCTTTGCCATGATGCGTCCTTTCGCTGTGAAGCCGAGTTCTGGCTTTGTATCCCCAGCCGCCGTCTTTTTGAGTCAGGTAGCCAGGCGCATGTTTCGACCCAAGCGCCGGTCTTGCCCGGGCAACTCCGTTACGCCGTGGCGAGTTGCAGCGGAGATTTTGCCGGGAACGGCCTGAAGGTGGCCAGCACCAGCGTTGCCGCCAAGCCTAAGCCCCAGGACGCGACATAGAGCGGCGCGTAGCTCCCGAAATTGTCGTAGATCAGGCCGCCGAGCACAGGCCCCGTCGACATGCCGAGGCTGCCGGCCATCGCGGTTCCACCGATGATCGTGCCCATCATCCTCTGCGGGAAATTCTCGCGGATGATCACGGCGTAGAGCGGCATCGTGCCGGCGTAGATGAAGCCGACCAGGACGGCCACCGCATAGAAGCTGCCGAGCTGGCCTGCGAAGGCATAGGCGAGCACGCCGAAGGCCTGGGCCAGCAGCCCGGCGACAAGGACGCGCTGTGCCCCGAGCCGGTCGCCTGCAAGGCCGAAGCCGATGCGGCCGAACATGCCGGCCAGGCCTTCGACGCTATAGATCGAGACGGCCGCGACCATCGGGATGCCGCAGGTCACGGCATAGGCCACGGTATGGAAGATCGGCCCGGAATGCGTGGCGCAACAGAAGAAATTCGCCAGCATCAGGGTGATGAATTGCGGCGAGCGCACCGCCTGGCCAACCGTCATGCCAGGCTCGGCCGCGTCGTTGGAGGCCTGGGCCGGCTCATCGTCCTGCACTGGCGGCCGGCGCACCAGCAGCGCAGCCGGGATCATCAGCGCAGCCGCGATGCCGGCCATGATCAGCATGGCGCCACGCCAGTTGTGGATCGTGACCAGCCAGGCCGCGAGCGGGGCCATGGTCATCGGGGCCATGCCCATGCCCGCAGAAACCAGCGAGACCGCCAGGCCGCGCTGCGTATCGAACCAGCCGGTGACGCAGGCCATCATCGGCGCGAAGACGGCCGCCGTCGCCGCCCCGACCAGCAGGCCGAACAGCAGCTGGAATTCGATCAGCGAATCCGCCTGGCTGGCGAGGGCAAGGCTCGACGCCAGCACGATCGATCCGGTCAGGACCACGGGGCGTGGCCCGAACCTGTCGGAGAGGCCGCCCCAGACCATGCTGGCGGCTGCCATGGCGAGAAAGCCGATCGTCATGGCCGTGGAAATGCCGGTAACCGACCAGCCTGTGTCCTGTGCCATCGGCCGCAGGAAGACCGGCAGCGAGAACATGGCTCCGACCGCCGCGCAGCCGAGCAATCCACCGGCGGCGACGATCACCCATCGATAAGGACGGTCCATCCTGATCTCCGTGTTTATCGCATTTTCTTCACGCGAACCGCTGTCCGTTTCGCCCGAAGATGCTCTCATCCAAGAGTTAGTGCGGTTTTCGACCTGGCTGAACCGTCATTGCGAGAAGCGAAGCGACGAAGCAATCCAGGAGGACGTAGAGCTCTGCCGCTCCTGGATTGCTTCGCTGCGCTCGCAATGACGGGGCCGTGTTTCACTCAGATCGAAAATGGCTCTGGAGCAGGATCGATTGCAAAAAACCGGTTCCCACTCTTTCGCATCCTGCTCCAGGCATGACGGATCGGCCCTGGCAGCAAGCGCGGCCCTGACATCGAGCCGCGCCTGCCGCATGCGTCAGCCCTGCGGCTTCCAATCGGCGGAGGGAATGGTGTTGACCATCCAGGGGATGCCGAACTTGTCGATCAGCGAGCCGAAGCCCGGTGACCAGAAGGTCTCGCCGAAAGGCATGACCGCCTTGCCGCCCGCCGAGAGCAGCTCGAACCAGCGTTGGCCTTGTGCCTTGTCCGTGCTGTGCAGGGTGACGTCGAAGCCATTCTTCGGTTTTTCGATGTTGGGCGCCCAGGCGGCATCCATATCGGCGCCCATCAGGGCCTGATCACCGACCTCCAGCCAGCAATGCATCAGCCAGCTCTTATACTTCTCGCCGGTGATCGGCATGCCGGGAGGCGCGTCGCCATAAGGAAACGCGGCGGTGATCTTGCCGCCGAGAACCGCCGCGTAGAACTCGAACGCCTCGCGGCATTGCCCCTGAAAGCTCAAGCTGGTCACGATCTTCATGGTCTTCTCCCTGTTCGATCCACGTTTTTGTTCGATCCAAGCCCGTGTTCGATCCAAGCGTCGATGCGGATCGGCACGGTATCGATCGATGGCCGCTTTATTTAGTTGATATCAACCTATATAGTATCCCGATGTCAACCCGCCTGATGCACGCTGAAACCGAACCCTCTTTTGAGACGACGCTCCTGGTGCGCGATGCCTGCCTGTGCCTTCATGCACAACGGGCGGCCCGCGCGCTTGCACGGCGCTTCGATCTGGCGCTGAAGCCGCTCAGTATCAGCAGCGGCCAATTCTCGCTCCTGATGTCGCTGAACCGTCCCAAGCCACCAAGCCTCGGCAGCGTCGCCAGCTTGCTGGCGATGGACCGGACGACGCTGACCGCAAACCTCAAGCCGCTGGAGCGCCGCGACCTCGTCGAGACCAGTCATGACGGAGCGGACCGGCGGATCCGCCTGCTGTCCCTGACACCAGCCGGCAGGGCCGTGCTGACCGAAGCCGTGCCGATCTGGAAGCAGCTCCACGCGGTCATCGAAGCCGAATTGTCAGACTCAGGCCGCCTGCGTTCCGATCTGGTGCTGCTGTCCCGATGAGCGAATCTCTGCCGACTGGAGTTGAGCCGGTGTCAGCTTGGAGCCCGTTTGGACACTCCGCGAGCCCTCATCCTGAGGAGCGCTCCGCAGGAGCGCGTCTCGAAGGATGCTCCAGGAGGCTCCTGTGCACGCTGGAGCATCCTTCGAGACGCCGCTTCGCGGCTCCTCAGGATGAGGGCTAGAGTTTCCAAACGGCCTCTTATGGTACCGAGCGCCCCGATGGGCTCGGCACCCATCGATATGTGCGGCCCAATTCGTCGCCAGCACTGCTATAGATGCCCCGCAGAGCAGGAGCAGATCATGACCGAGCGGTTTGAACGGCATCGCCAGCCCTGGACCTATGAGGAACTCGAGAAGCTGAAATTGCTCGCCAGGAAGGGCATGGCACTGAAGGCGATTGCGAAAGCGATGACCCGCAGCGAGGAATCCATCAAGGACCGCGCCAAACTCGACGGCATCGCGATCGCCAAGCTCCGTTAGAGCGTTTTCGAGCGAAGTGGACACCGGTTCGCATAAAGAAAACGTCCTAGGCCGCCTTATCGCGGCCAACCGCCTGAATCTTGTCCCAGACATGTTCGTGCCCGGGAATATCGAGATCGAAAACGGTCTCGAGCGTGTCCGCGAGATGGTCCGCGCTGGTGATGCGCTGTTCGCGAATGCCGCCGGGTGTCACGCTGCGCAGGCGATCATTCTGCAAGGCGACATAGCCATCCGCGGTGTGACGCAGGACCGCCAACGCGTTTGTGAATGGCGAGCCGGGATCCTGTGTCAGCCAGCGATGGGTGGCGGCCATGGCGGCCTCGTCGCCGTGGTCGGCCCGGAAATCGAAACTGCGCGCGATGCCGTGCGTGTGATTGTTGAAGCGCAGCCAGCCGTCCTGCGTCGGACTGATCGAAAAATCGAAACCGCGCTGACGGATCGGTCCCACCGCAAGCGGCACGGGTTCGATGATGGCGTCGGCCACGCCGACCTCCGCGAGATAGGGGCGGTCGAGATCGACACGCAGGGTCAGGTGATTGCCGATGGCGATGTCGCCTAATTTTTCGCGGTCGACGCCACCGCAGAGACGGGCCACCCGGAAGCCGAGCGCATCGAGCGCTGCGCCGAAGAGGCCGTTCATCTCGTAGCACCAGCCGCCGCGCCGGCCCTCCACCATCTTGGCGAAGGCGGCTGCCGGAGTGACCGAGGATGGCCATCCCATGAAGGCGTCCAGCGCCTCCCAGGTGAAGCTCATGAGGTGGGCGCGGTGGAGTTTCGACAGGCTGGAAAGGTCAAGAGAGATCGGCTGGTCGACCCCGATCCTTGCGAGATAGGCGTCCAGCTGGCTGGCTGTCAGGGTCATTCCGTTTTGGTTTGAAGGCACGTGCGTCATCCCTGGGACTCCTCTCTATGGAGCGTTGGTGCGGTTCTCGGCGCTGTGTTTCAGGGGGCGTCCCGCGGGCGTTTCGCCATCGCTGGGTGATGCCGGCTGCGTGAATCTCGTCATTCTGGGCCTCCACCTGCTTGGGGACGCCCATCGCCTACGCCGTGCCGTGTCCTATGATAAGATCGATAAATTAGCATCATTGTATGGATATTTTATCTCATGAAGACGCTGGATCCACTTGATGGGATTGCCGCCTTTCTGATGGTTGCAACACATCTGAGTTTCTCAAAGGCGGCGGACGAGCTCGGCATGTCGCGCGCAACGGTAGGGGCGCAGGTCAGACAGCTCGAGGATCGCCTCGGTATCCGCCTCTTTCAGAGATCGACGCGCAAGATCGCTCTGACTGAGGCGGGCGCGGCCTATCGGGAGGCGCTCTCGGGAATTCTGCCGCAGATACGGGAGGCGGAACGCGCGGCAGTCTCGTTTCAGAAGGAGGCTGTCGGCAGGCTGCGGGTCTCTGCGCCGCCCGACCTCGGGCAGATGGTGATCGTGCCGGCGGTCGCCGAGTTCCTTAAGCTCAACCCGGCTGTCTCCATTGAGCTCGATCTCTCACATCGCACCGTGAACCTGATCGAGGAGGGCTTCGATCTTGCCATCCGAGGGCGTCTGTCGGTCGACCACAATCTCATCACGCGACAGCTCGCCACCTCGTCGATCGTGATCGCCGCCTCGCCGGACTATCTAGCCGACCATGGCGCGCCGGAGACGCCTTACGATCTCAGCCGCCATTCCTGCCTCCATTTTGCCGAACTGCGATGGGGCCGGATCTGGCCGTTCAGCCGGAACGGCGAAGAGCTTCGTATCCCGATCGTGCCCCGCCTGGAGTTAAATCACAGCCTGGGCCTGCGCGACGCCGCATTGCTCGGGATTGGGATCGTCCTTCTGCCCGACTTCATTGTCGGCGAGGATATCAAGCAGGGTCGGTTGGTACGCCTTCTCGCCGGCTGGGACATCACCACGATACAGCTGCAAGCGGTCTATCCGGCCAACCGCCATATTGCAGTGAAGGTCCGACGCTTCGTCTCGTTCTTAGCGGGCAAACTGCGGCCGTGACGCACGAAGGAGGCGAGTGGATCAGGACGGCCGTGCCAAGGCCTGATCGCAATGTCGACCGCGGCGGCTTCTACGACCAGGGGGCCGCTCCGACGACCGAGGCGCCAAGAGTGCCAGCGATGACCCGCAGCGAAGAATCCATCAAGGACCGCGCCAAACCCGATGGCATCGCGATCGCCAAGCTCCGTTGAGCGTTTTCGAGCGGCACAAGCGAGACGAGAGCAGCAGGTCGTTTGTTCACCTGCGTCGCGTAAGCCTCAGCCTGGCGCAGGGGCGGCCCGGGTGTTCATCGCCGCCACCACGGATTGTAGTTCGGTGACGAAGCCGGCCACGGCCGGATTGCGCCGCTCGCCGCTGCGGCAGCCGAAATCTCCGCTTTCCCAGGGCGCCTAGCTGCCGCTCATGGCCCTTTGCTGACCTTGGCAAAGTCCGGTTTTGGTTCCTTGGCCAGCGTCCGAGGCGATGAACGACGGGATCTCCCACGTCGCTTCATGTAACCGCGCCAGATATTTCTAGACGAAGTCCGCTGCCCCCGTAGATTGATCTCAACGGGGGATTGATATGACCGATACGATCACAACTAGCGCGCGCGAGCAGGCGTCCGTTTTTGAGAGCGATTTGCCGCTCGACGTGAAGCTGGAACGGGCAAGGACAGAACTTCTCGATCTCTCCGCACGTAACCGGCTTCTCAATATTCCACGGTCCGCCAAGAGTGCGAAGACGCTCGAAATCACCGACGAGCGAGGGGCTGAAGTCTTCCGACTGCTTATTGGCGGCGGCAAGGCCTTCACCTTCTTGCCTGGCAAGGCCGCGGCGGTCGAGGCGAATGACGATGAGACCGAAATCGGGGAACTGGCGCAGCCGGAGGATGACGGCGTCGACGCGCGGGGCGTGGCCAACCGCCATGCCGATACCCGTCTCCAGACTAGACTAACGCCCGCCGGGCTTCAGAAAAAGCTGCTCGATCTCTATTACGACGCCAGAACTCTGGAGGAGGAGCAAGGCGTCAACATTCTGTTCCTGGCCATCGGAACGCTGAAGTGGGTCGATCCCAATAACGCCGCTTCCGTCCGCTACGCGCCGCTGATCCTGATCCCGGTCGCGCTGGAGCGTGGCAATGCTGCGGAAAAGTTCAAGCTGCGCGTACGGCCGGAGGACTTTGCGGCCAACCTGTCGCTCGAGGCTTATCTGGAGCGCGTCCATGGCCTGAAGCTGCCGACCTTCGAGGCGGGCGACGACTTCGATCCCTCTGCCTATGCCGCAGCGGTGGCCGAAGCGGTCTCGTCCAAGCCGACCTGGGCGGTGAATCAGGACGACATCGTCCTAGGCTTCTTCTCCTTCGCCAAATTCCTGATGTATCGCGACCTCGACCCGCAGACTTGGCCGGCAGGCGCAAAGCTCGCCGACCATCCGCTGATCCGGCCACTGGTCTCCGATGGATTCCCCGAGGGCGAGCCGCTGCTATCGGACGACGAGTCCATCGACGCCCACATCTCGCCATTCGATACGGTCCATATCGTCGATAGCGACAGTTCCCAAACCCTGGCGGTGGAGGAGGTGCGTCGCGGCCGCGATCTGGTCATCCAAGGTCCGCCAGGTACCGGCAAGTCGCAGACGATCGCCAACGTGATCGCCTCAGCGATTGCCGACGGCAAGACTGTGCTGTTCGTGGCTGAGAAGATGGCAGCGCTCGAGGTCGTCAAACGTCGCCTGGATTCCACCGGCGTCGGCGGCGCCTGCCTGGAACTTCACAGTAATAAAGCCAATAAGCGCGCCGTGCTTGAGGAGCTCCGCCGGACCTGGGAACTCGGCGCGCCGAAGAGTGAGAACTTGGATGCGTTGAACGCGCGTCTGATGGATGCGCGCGACCAGCTGAACATTCATGCGGAGCGGCTTCACGCGCCACTGGGCGCCTCGTTGCATACCCCCTACGACGTCGTCGGCCATCTGGTCCGCTTGAGACAGGCCGGGGTCAAGCCGGGTTATCTGCGCCTGGACGGCGTGGAAAATTGGACCAAGGCGGCGTTCGATCAGCGCTCGCGGCTGCTCAGCGAACTGTCCGAGCGCGTCCTAGACCTCGGCGCGCCGGGTCAACACCTCTGGCGGGGCATCGAGCTGGATCGTGCGATGCCGACCGATGTCGCGCGGTTCGAGCAAAGGCTGGCCGCCCTGTGCGCGCGTCTGGCCGCGATCCGGGAGGATCACGCCAAGAGCGCCGGGATCCTGGAGATGGACGAACCCGAGTCACTGGCTGGGCTCGAGCAGCAGGCATCTCTGGCGAATCGCCTTGCGCAAGCGCCCCAACTCGCATCCGAGGCCCTGGCCGCCGACATCTGGACAACGCCTGAGGTTGTGCGCGACATCCTGGCCGCGGGTGCCGACTACACGGCTCTGCGAAGGCAGCTGGCCGCGGTCTTCGCGGAGGCCGCCTGGTCAGCCGACCTAACGCCGCTGCGCGCAGTTCTCGCGTCACTCGATCCGGCGACATCGATCGAGGCCCTGGATCTAACGAGCGACATCGCCGAGCGCGTGCCGTCGCTGCTGGAACAGGGGCGTCGCCTCGCTGATGCCATCGGCCGAGACACGCCGCCGACCGATCTTGAGGCCTTGGGCCGCCTAGCGCAGGTCGGCGAACGGGTGGCGACGGCGCCGGACGCGGATCCGGCCGCCTTCGCCCAGGATCTCTGGGACAACGGCGTCGAGAGAGCCGCCGACCTCGCCGCTGCGGTCAAGGCGTTGGAAGAAGCGCGCCGGGAGATCGGCGCGGCCTTGAGTGAAGCGGCCTGGGCGGCGGACCTGTCGGCGGCGCGCGGCGTGCTCGCTGCGCATGGCGCGTCCTTCCTGCGGCTGTTCAGCGCCGAATGGCGCGCTGCGGACCGTCTGGTGCGCTCGTTCCTGGCCGATCCGAAGACGCCGCTGTCGCGTCGATTAGCCCTTCTGGACACTTTGGGCCGAGGTCAGGGCGCGCTGAAGCTCATTCGCGACGACGCGGCGTTCGGACAAAGCGCCTTCGCCGGCGACTGGCGGGGAGAGCGGTCGGTCTCGGCGCCGCTGCTGGCGCTCGTGGAATGGATGCGCAGCCTGCGTGGCCTTGGCGCGGAGCCTCGGCTCATCGTCGGCTTGCGTCCGGATCGGCGGCGGATCGCCGATCTGACCTTGACCCTGACCGGTGGGCTCGACACGCTACGGCCTCAGCTCAATATCGTCTGGGACGATGCGGGAAGCGGCCGCGAGGCGCTTTTCGGCGCTGCAGAAGAGTCGGGCACGGCCAAGCTGTCGGTCTTGGCGGAGACATTTGCCGTTGTCGCGAGCGCGCATCGCGACGTGGCTGCGCTGAGCTTGCAGGTCGAGCCCTCACTGGCTGTGCGTGTGCAGGCGCTCGACGATCTGGCCAGAGGTCAGACCCGCGGCGCGGCCTTGAACGCCGGTGGGCCGCAAGGGCGAGCGGCCTTCGGGCCAGCCTGGCGCGACCTGCACTCGGACTGGGTAGCACTGTCTGAAGCAGCGACCTGGCTCGAGGCGAACGGAGACATCCGGGTTTTGGCGTCCCAGATCGCCGACCGGGCCGTGCTGGCGGCACATGTCGAAGCAGGCCTGGTCGCTCGCGATCAGTGGATCGCCGACGTCAAGGAGGTCTTGGCCGACCTGAAGGCCAACGCCGAGGCGGCCGTCGTCGCCGAGCACCTAGCGGCCACGCCCATGGCGGCCTTGGCCGCCGATCTGATGGCGTGGCGCGATGGCGGAGAAGCGCTGACATCGTGGGCCAGCTATCGAGCGCGTGCCAAGGAGGCCGTAGCACTGGGCCTGAGCTATGTGGTTTCGCATTTGCACGACGGGCGCTTGGCACCTGTCGCAGCGCGTGACGACTTCGAGCAAGCCTTCTTCGAGGCTGTCCTAGAGCAGCAACTCGAGGCCGAACCGGAACTGGCAGCCTTCGACGGGGAAATCCATGGGCGGCGGGTGCGGGAATTCGTGGATCTGGATCAGCAGCGGATTCGCGCCGCTGCCATGCAGGTGGCGCGCGCCCATCACCGCAAGATCCCGCCGTTCATGGGCGGCGCCGTTGGGCCGCTCGGCGTCCTGAAAGGCGAGATGGCGCGGAAGAAGGGACATATGCCCATTCGCCAGCTGATGCAGAAGGCCGGGCCGGTGGTGCAAAGGCTGAAGCCTGTGTTCATGATGAGCCCGCTTTCGGTGGCCCAGTTCCTGCCGCCGGGCGAGATGACCTTCGACCTCCTGGTGATGGACGAGGCCAGCCAGATCCAGCCGATCGACGCTCTGGGGGCGATCGCGCGCTGCCGCCAAGTGGTCGTGGTCGGCGATCCCCAGCAGTTGCCGCCGACCGCCTTCTTCTCGAAGATGACGGGACAGACCGATGGCGACGACGATGACGGCGCCGCAAAGGTCGCCGATATCGAGAGCATCCTGGGCTTGTTCACGGCGCGCGGGCTGCCGATGCGCATGCTCCGCTGGCATTACCGGAGCCGGCACGAGTCGCTGATCGCCATCTCCAACCGTCAGTTCTACGAGAACAAGCTAGTGATCGTGCCCAGCCCTTTCACAGCGCAATCGGGGCTGGGGCTGCGCTTTCATCACATCCAGGACGGCGTCTTCGAGACCGGCACGACACGCACCAATCCGACCGAGGCCAAGGCCGTCGCTCGCGCCATCGTCCATCATGTCAAAACCACGCCGGAGCTCTCCCTCGGCGTGGTCGCGTTCTCCGTCGGTCAGCGCAAGGCGATCCTGGAACAGCTGGAGCTGCTGCGTCGCCAGCTGGCTCCGGCCGAGGAGGCTTTCTTCCAGCTTCATCCGACCGAGCCGTTCTTCGTGAAGAATCTGGAAAACGTTCAGGGCGACGAACGGGATGTTATTCTCATCTCCGTCGGCTATGGACCCTCGGCGGTCGGCGCGAAGCCGCCGATGCGCTTCGGACCCGTTGGACAAGAGGGCGGCGAGCGCCGGCTCAACGTGCTGATCAGCCGGGCCAAGCGTCGGTGCGAGGTCTTCGCGTCCCTGAGCGACGAAGATATCGATCCCGACTTCGCCTCGACCCGCAAGGGCGTGTTTGCACTGAAGCTGTTCATGCATTTCGCACGCACCGGTCGGATCTCATTGGCCGAATCGATCGGCCGTGACCGTCACTCGGTGTTCGAGGCCCAGGTCGCCCGGGCGCTGCATGATCGCGGCTATCAGGTGCATCAGGACGTGGGCGTGTCGGGCCTGTTCGTCGATATCGCGGTCGCCTCGCCCGATCATCCGGATCGCTATCTTCTGGCGATCGAATGCGATGGACCGTCCTATCGCGGGGCGCGCTCGGCCCGCGATCGCGACCGCCTGCGCCGCAGCGTCCTGGAAAATCAGGGCTGGATCGTTCATCGCATTTGGAGCGGCGACTGGTTCAAGCGGCCCCAGGAACAGCTCGAGCGGACCATCGCCGTGATCGAAGCCACCAAGGTGGAGCTGGCACGGGACGGCGCCGCTGCGGCGCGCCTGGCTCCGTACGAAATCGTCACGGTCGAGCGGGAAGATGTCACGGGGATGGGTCTGGCAGGGTTCGCTGAGGCGGACCTCGCCCTCTCGCGCCCCTATGCGGAAGCTCTGGTGACGCGGCCGCCTCACATCCTCGACGACATCCATGAGACGCCGACAGGTGTGCTGTCCCAACTGGCAGAGGCAGTTGTGCAGGCCGAGGGGCCGATCCACTTCGACGAGATCGTCGTTCGGATCCGCACAGCTTGGGGCGCCGGTCGCGCGGGCGGCCGAATCCGCGATGCTGTTCGTCGCGCGGTCGAGACATCGGCTCGCCAAGGGCGGATCGTGGCGCAAGGGGAGTTCTTCTCAGCTCCGGGAGCCAACGTCGTCGTGCGCGACCGCAGCGAGGCGATGTCGCCGACCTTGCGCAGGCCCGACATGCTGCCGCCGGTCGAGATCGAAACGGCGCTGATCGACGTGGTGTCGCGCAACTTCGGCGCCACCGAGGAGCAGGCCGTGCAGGCCGTGGCGCGAGCCTTCGGATTCAAGGCCACGAGCTCCCAATTGCGAGACGTGCTGGGTGGCGTGCTCGAGGCCGCGCTTCTGAGAGGCGTTCTAGCCCGTCGAGACACGTTGATCGAGGCCGGTCCCAATTCGCCTCAGACACGGCGGGAGCCGGAAAAGCCAGCCTTGGAGGGATTGATCGCCGAAGGAGAGGGCGAGAGGCTAGAGTTCAAGGAAACCTTGCGCTGGGATCTGCGTCAGGGGCTGGTCAACAAGAAGCTGGAAGATGCGGCGATGAAGGCGATCGCGGGCTTCAGCAACCATCGGGGCGGAACCTTGCTAATCGGCGTGCGTGATGACGGTGTCGTGCAAGGTCTCGAACCGGATCTGAGCAGCTTGGGCGGTATCCGCGATCGCTTTGAACTGCACCTGACGAACCTCATAAAGGACCGGTTCTCGGAAAGCTTCAGGGCGGGGTGCGTGTCTGTCAGCTATCCTGTCCTACGCGATAAGCTCATCTGTCGAGTCGACATCAAACGCTCTCGCACGCCGGTGTATCTGGCCTTGTCTGAAGGCAATGGCCCGGCAGCCGAGCGCTTGATTGTTCGCTCCGGGGCATCGTCGCCAGAAATCCCGCTAAGCCAAGTCGCCAGCTATGTTCGGGACCATTTTACCTTGTGAGATCATTAATAGATGCGGGCGCGTAACGGATGGCTTGAACAACCGGCTCAGAGGCGAAATAAGAACAAGGTCGGCAAATGAATAAACTGTTCGGGTCCGGCGTGTTGAAGAGCGCTTAAACGGCGAAATCAACCAACCCGATGTCGGGCAGCACTTTCATAACTACGAAAAGAGCCCGGTTCCATATGCGATGTTGGCGTTTCACGGGCAGATATGGCCGGCCTATCTTGGCTCGATCGAGCCGTGAGCGCGATCTGGTCCAAATTGACGTACCCCTATCCGTCCGGGGAGCACGTCACATAGCGACGCATGGCTTCGGTGAGCGTCCCTTGAATATCCGCTTGCTGGCGAGCATCCAAGTTCCGCTTATGACGCAAGCGAGACGAGAGCAGCAGGCCGCATGCTCAGCTGCGTCGCCTAAGCCTCAGCCTGGTGCGGGAGCCGCCTCGGCGAGGCTGTCCATCGCCGCCACCACGGATTGAAGTTCGGTGACGAAGCCGGCCACGGCCGGATTGCGCCGCTCGCCGCTGCGACAGCCGAAACGCAAATCTCCGCTTTCCCAGGGGCGCCTAGCTGCGGCTCATGGCCCATTCCCGACGTCTGGAACGTCCGCTGGTTGGCGATCCGCCTGTTTTGTGGCTAAGCGCAATGTCCGTACGGCGACTGCTGTATGACTCCCCCAGTCGAGTTTAGATTCTCTACGATCGTTCGCTGCCTAGGGCCGGCGCATCGTGCGACCGACGGGCAACATCGTTTTGTGCCTTTCAACGCAATGGAAGTTCCTGCGGTTGCGGCCGTTGGGCCCTCCAGTGACCTTCTGGCTCTTGAACGAGAGCAGGCATGCCGCGGTGCTAGGTAGACCCACCGTGCCGCGTCACGAGATCATCCATAATCCGTTCCGCTTCTTCGGCGTTCGCATAAATCACGGCTTCCTCGAGCGCGTGCAGCGCTCCATCGAGGACCACCCATCGCGAGGTTTCCATCGAGGCATCGTTCAGAATGTTCGACGCCTCGGCAAACTGGGCCAAGGGGACGAGGGCGGTTACGAAAGCTCCGTCCATTCGATCCCGGGTCTTCCGATTTCTGAGGAAGGCCCCCAGAGCGTAATCTAGCTGACCGCGCGCCGGTTGGGCCGGGTCGTAGACGAAGGCAAGGATGTTGCGGCCTGTGCGCGCAGCTTCGGCGGCGGCTTCCTGGAGAGTTGCGAAGGGCCGCTGCTCGACAAACCGGTGCATCTCCGGAGGCAGCGCATGGGAGTTGTTGAGGACGTCTCTCAGATTTGACACGACTCTGCGATTGACCTCGCCCGTGAACGTGTCAGCCCAAAGGGGCGCGGCCAGCGACGTCCGATAGACGTCCTCGCCAGACATGCGCAAGACGAGTTCGTCGCCAACCGCCTGTATCTCGTACGTTATCGAAAGCAGGCTGTCCTGGGCACCGCTGCGACGCCAGATTAGCGTATTCTTGCCTGAGCCGCCAATTACCGTGAAATTTGTTTGCGCCAGCGTCAGTGCCGTGCCGACCCTTTGATTGATTTTCCGGAACACGCCGTCGACCGCACGCAGTCCTTCTTGGATCGCTGTCTGAGCCTGGCCGCGGCGACGCTCGGCAGGGGTGTCGAGGATTTCCGTGATGGCCTGAAGGTCATCGTCTGTGGATGTGGTGGCAGGCAGCCGTGCTGTAAGACGATCCAAACGGTCGCGGAGTGCGTTCGCACTAGAGAAGCGGTCTTCGATGTGTGGCGCAAAGCTATGGTCAAATATGGCGGCTAGACGTGAATGCTGTGCCCCTGCGACGGCCTGAAGGCGAGCCAGTGGTCCCGATCGCTGATGCGGCAACCGGCCCTCAGCATCCTGAAGGACGTCTGGATGCTCCGCCGTCAGCAAATAGAATAGAATTCCCGCTGCGAAGGAGACGTCTGACCGAGGATCTTGCTTAAGACGGCTGCCAGCCGACAGCTCCGGCAGGCGCAGGAAGCGATTGCCAACCTCCTGCCAATCCTCCGTCCGAAAATCGATCTCTGGCATATCGTGGTGATTCAGACCAAAATCCAGTAGCCACGGCTGGGTCGTGTCATCGGCCTGTAGAATGATGTTGTCAGGCTTCACGTCGCGGTGGACCACGCCTTCGCCGTGACAGGCGTCGAGGATATCGACAAGGCGGCGTGTCAGAGCGACCGCCACTTCAAACGAGACCTGCGTCTGCTTCGCGCGCCATTCGGTGAGGGTATTTCCCTCGACAAACTCAGTCACGATGAAGGGAATAACGGTCAGATCGCCGTGCCGATGCGCGTTGCTCTCGATCAAGCGCGGTACGCCGTCGATCCGGATTGTGTCGTAAGCATTGGCCTCGCGCGAGAAGCGGGCGCGGCGCTCGAGGTCTTTCCTTGATTTAATGACCTTGAGGAAACCGGGGTGGTGATCGCCAATGCGGCGGACCTGGAAAGCTTCGCCCTGACCGCCGGCTTTGATCTCTTCGACGATTTCCCAGCGAGCTTTCCAGTTCGCGACTTCAACCCAAGCAGACTGCAAAATCGTCATTGTCAAATTCTAGTTAGAAAAGGGCCCGATATCATAACCCGCCATGCTACAGGCTCGACACCGAGGTCGGCGAATGGGGTTCGCTCATCTATGCGCCTATTATCGAAGAAGGGAGCCATCGCGAACAACGACTTGGAGGCGCTGAGCCGAATATCCGCTATCGGGCAATGACCCAGAGTCTGCAAATGGCGCAGGCCGGCCAAATCGGGCGTTTTCTGACCTAGGCTGGCCGACAACCGGGCCTATTCCTTCCACTTAGACAGCTGCTTTTTCATCAGCTCGTTTGGCAGGTCAATAAGAAAGCGATCCAGGCGCGAAGGGTCGGGTTCGTGTCGGACCGCGTCCAACAACACCTCCCAAGTTTCGACGTTTTTCGGCTGCTCGCTCAGCAGCAGCCCGATGCCGTATTTTTGCGATAGTTCGAGGATGCGCTCGCTCTCCGTGGAAGCCTCGAACTTGGCTCGCGAGGTTGCGAAGATGACATAGGCCCGATGAGCGGCCTCTCGATGGGCGATAGCTTCGAGCACTCCCATCACGCTCAGGTTGCTTGCGGGTTTGACTTCAAACGTCACGATCTCAAGTCGCTTCGGCAGATAGACGTAACGCCGGACACCGGCCGCCGTAATGTCAGGCCTGGTGAATGTTCCGCCTGTGTTTCTGGAACCACGCGAGTGCGTCTCGTCCACCAGGACATCGTCAAGTGCGAAACGGTTAATCCACTTTGTCTCGATCGTTGCCTTCAGGTCCGCGTAGAGGTCTCGTTCCTTCGCCGGAACGGCCGGCAGTTCCATGGCCGCCTCAGTCGGCTCATCCGACATGGCGACCTGGGCCTCGGTCAGCCGCACTGAGCCGCCCTTTCCGCGGCCGGCAACTATGAGGCCCTGCTCGATCAGGTGCCCCTGAACCTTCCAGTAGAATTCCTCATTCCAGTCCAGGGCCCTACGCAAGGCTCCGTTCCCGGAGCTTCCACCTGCTTCTTCGAGCGCGGCGATAAACTCGTCCCTGCGCTTCGCGGTAATGCGTTCCATCCGATTCGCCCCTCCTAATATTGCACTGTAAGCAGCTTTTCCGATCCTGACCTCCCGAGCATCGTCCACATCGAAGGGGCGCCCGCTTGGACCATTGCATTCACCTTGATCTCAGGGACGAGAGCATCAAGCGCCAGTCCGCGCTGCTGATCCTCTCTTGGGCGAGTACAGCCCGACCCCTGACAAGACCCCATACCAAACGGACATGTCGATCGGCGATCTATGTCCGCTTCAACGCAAGGTGCCAACGTCCGCAACTGGCGCAAATGCGACGAGAGCCGCAGGCCGCGTGCTCACCTCCATCGCCTAAGCCTCAGCCTGGTGCGGGAGCCGCCTCGGCCAGGCTGTTCATCGCCGCCACCACGGATTGAAGTTCGGTGACGAAGCCGGCCACGGCCGGATTGCGCCGCTCGCCGCTGCGGAAGGTGACGAAGATCCGTCGCATGATCGCAGGCCGGATCTGCTTGAGCAGCAGGCTGCCGATATAGTCGCGCCCGCGCAGGCCGGGATTGATCGAAACCGAGCAGCCTGCCTCCACCATGGCCCGGACCACCTCGAAGCTGTGGCAGCGGCCGTTGATGATCGGGTCGAAGCCGGCAGCGCGACAGGCTCCGACGATGACGTCCGAATAGGTGGAAGAATTCGTGTCGAGCGCCCAGCGTTCGGTTGCCAGTTCCTCAAGCGTGACATGGGCCCGATCGGCAAGCCGGTGGCCGGGCGGCAGCAGGACATGGAGCTGGTCGTCCAGCAGATGCAGCGTTTCAACCTGCGCTTCCGCGAGACCCGACGCCGTGGTGAGGTCGTCGACGATCGCGACATCCGTCTGCCAGGCCCGCAGCGCGGCCAGGCTGTCCGTTGGTTCCAGCTCCTCGAAGGTCGTCATCAGATCGGGGAAGCGTGCCGACAAGGCGCGGATCGTCGGCGGGATCAGCGAGGCCGCGACGGAGGGAAAGGCCGCGACGCGCAATTCGCCGGCGACGGTCTTCTTCAGCTCCGCGAGATCGGTCTTCGCTTCCTCCAGAATGCCGATGACGCGGCCTGCATGCTCGACCAGGCGCTGCCCGGCCGGGGTGAGCCGCACGCCCCGGCCGCGACGCTCCACCAATTCGATCCCCGTCTCATCCTCGAGCAGGGCGATCTGCTGCGAAACCGCCGATGGCGAGATCAGCAGGGCTTCGGCCACCGATGCCATGGTTTTTCGCAGGGACAGCTCACGGAGCGTGCGAAGCCGGGCCAGATCCATCGCAGGGAACTCCATTCTGCCTGAAGCGCAATCATGCATTTTTTCTAATGTATAGCTCAAAGTTAATTAAGTAGACCAGAATTGTTTTCCGGCTGTAGCCTCTTTTCCAGAGAGCGCGATCGATGCCTCGCGAGCGGGAGGAGCGCTTCGCCAGGTTCGGCCGCAGCTTCGGGAGATGCGCGCAATGCGCGACCGGAGCGCGGTTCCGGAGCGGTCCCGCCAGCCTATGCCTTGCGCCTGTGATCTCGGCTGCCTGCCACGACTGAATTCAACGACGACTGAACTCAACGACAACGAAAAAGAGGGGTGTTCCTATGTCCTGCTTGAAACTGTCTCGCTCAAAACTTCTTATCGCAGCGCTCGCTGCCACGGCATCACTCTTGGCAACCGGGCTCCTGGTGACCAGCGCCTCCGCGACCGTCCTCGACGCCGTCAAGCAGCGCGGCGTGCTGAACTGCGGCACCGACAACACCGCGCCGGGCTTCGGCTATCTCAACACCCGGACGGGCAAGATCGAGGGGCTCGACGCCGATTTCTGCCGCGCCATGGCCGCCGCCGTGCTCGGCGACGCCGGCAAGGTCAACTTCGTCGTCGTCACCGATAAGAGCCGCTTCAACGCCCTGCAGACCGGGCAGGTCGATGTCGTCTTCGCCCACACCACGGTCAAGCCGGTGCGTGAATCCGCCATCGGCATCGATTTCCTGCCGATCAATTTCTATGACGGCACCGGCGTGATGGTGAAGGCGGCGTCGGGCGTGAAATCGGTCGCCGAGCTGGATGGCGCCACGATCTGCACCACGCAGGGCTCGGGCACCGAGAGCACGCTTGCCGGCGTCATCCGGCAGCGCGGCTTCAAGGGCACGAAGGTGCTGACCTTCGAGAATCTCGAGAAGCTGTTCGCCGCCCTGCAGGGCGACCGCTGCAACGCGATGTCGACCGACAAATCGGCGCTCGCCGCCTGGCGCGGCAATTCGGCCAATCCGTCCGAGTATACGATCCTGCCGGACACGCTCGACAAGTCGCCCTTCGCCGGCTTCGTCGTCGCAAACGACTCGAAATGGCGAAACCTCCTGCGCTGGGCGAGCTATGCGCTGTTCCAGGCCGAGGAATGGGACATCACTTCCGCCAATCTCATGGAGAAGCTGAAGGACGAGAATCCCTTCATCCAGAAGTTCTTGGGCGCGAAGGGCGGTTTCGGCAAGGATTTCGGCGTCTCCGACGATTTCATCGCCGCGATGATCAAGTCCGTCGGCAATTACGGCGAGATCTACGACCGCAGCCTCGGACCGAAGACGCCCTATTTCATCGATCGCGCCGGCACGCCCAACGCCTCCTGGGTCAAGGGCGGCGCCGAATACTCGCCGCCGTGGAACTGAGCCGTCTCTCATCCAGGTGAGAGCAGGGGCGGGCCGTCCGGCTCGCCCCGATCGGGAGAGCGGGTCATGACGATGCAGATCGCCGAAGCTCATTACATCACCCCGAGGCGCCGGCGCGTTCTGGTGGCGTCCAGATGGTGTCTCCAGGCCGCGATCGTGGCCGTGGTGGCGAGCCTCGCGATCTGGCTTGGCCTTGCGGTTCGTGAAGCGCTGGCGCGCAAGGGCATCCAGTTCTCGTTCGGCTATCTCTGGAATGCCGCCAATATCAGCCTGAGCGAGGGGCTTGCCCTGTCGCTCGATGGCGTCTGGCCGGTCCTGGAGCCGTTCAGCCCCTCCCATAGCAATGCGCAGGCGCTGTTTGCGGGCCTCTGGAACTCGCTCAAGGTCGCGCTCACCGCGATCCTCCTGTGCACCGTCTCCGGCACGCTGCTCGGCATCGGCCGCCTCTCGACCAACTGGCTGGTGCGAAACCTGTGCTTTGGGCTGGTGGAGTGCGTGCGCAACACGCCGCTGCTGATCCAGATCGTGTTCTGGTACTTCGCCGTCGTGCTGCGCTTCCCGCCGGCCAATGCCGCCTCCGGCTGGCTCAGTGGCGTCATCGCCAGCCGTTCGGGCCTGTTCCTGCCGGGCCTGGCGGTGTCCGAGGATGCCGGCCTCGCATCCTGGGCGCTGCTGGTCGCGGCCATTGCCTGCGCCATCGCCGCGCTCGTGATGCGGGGAGGGCGGCGCAAGCTGGCCTGCCTGGCCGCGGCGCTTGTTGCCCTCGCGCTTGCGGCTGCGCTCGGTTTCCCGCTGAGCACCGACCTGCCGGTCGCGACCCGCTTCGGCGCGCGCGGAGGCTTTGCGCTCTCGCCGGAAATGACCGCGATCCTGCTCGCGATCACCGTCAACAGCTCAGCCTATGTCGCCGAGATCGTGCGCGGCGCAATCGACGCGCTCCCGAAGGGGCAGTGGGAGGCCGCCGCCTCGCTGGGGCTGTCGCGCTCCCACACGCTGCGCGACATCATCCTGCCCCAGGTCGTCCGGATCGTCCTGCCTTCGCTCGCCAACCGCTATATCAGCCTGACGAAGGACACCTCGCTGGGGATCGCGATCGGCTTTCCCGACCTGTTCAACGTCTACGGCACCGTCTCGAACCAGACCGGGCGGAATCTCGAAGGCGTCATCGTGGTGATGCTGACCTATCTCGCCCTGAGCTGGATCATCAGCGCCTGCGTCAACGCCCTCAACGCCCGCATCAACGCGCAGGGAGGGACGCGATGACCGCTGTCGCCCTGCGCTGGCTGCACCGCAATCTCTTCGCCAAGCCGTTCGATGCCGCGCTCTCGCTCGTCGTCATCCCAGTGCTGGCCTGGGTAGCTTATGCCTCGCTCCATTGGGTGCTGGTCGAGGCGCGCTGGGAGGTGATCGGCGGCAGCCTCAAGGTGCTGATGGTCGGCATCTATCCCGTCGATCAGATCTGGCGGGCCTGGTTCGCGGCCGCGACGCTCTGCGCGATGTTCGGGGCGGGCCTCGGCCTCGCCATGCGCCCCGGCCGCGTTGCGCTCACGGCCGTCGCCGCGGTCGGCATACTGATCGCGGCGAGCGTTGCGGCCGTGATCGGCGCAGGCGCCGGGGGGCTCGCGGCAGGCAGCGCCGCGCTCGGCATCGCGGCCTGGAGCGCTGTCCATCATTTCGCGCGCGCCCAGCGCCTCGTCCTGCCCGGGCTGTTTGCCGGGGTGGCCGCGATCTTCGCCGTGCTCTCTGCGCCGGGCTTCGAGGTCTGGGGCGGCCTGCTGCTCAGCATCGTGCTGACGATCACCGTCTCGATCCTGACTTTGCCCTTCGGCATCCTGCTCGCGCTCGGGCGGCAGAGCCGCATCGCCAGCCTGCGCCTGATCTCGACAGCCTATATCGAGACGATGCGGTCGGTGCCGCTGATCCTCGTGGTCTACTGGATCTGGATCATCGTTCCACTGCTCGCGCCGGATACCGCGGTTCCCAGCCTGCTGCGCGGCATGGCGGGCTACGCCCTGTTCTTCGCGGCCTATGTCGCGGAATATGTCCGCAGCGGTCTGCAAGCCGTGCCCAAGGGCCAGATCGAGGCGGCGCGTTCGCTCGGCATGGGGACCTGGACGCTCAATCGCGACATCGTCCTGCCGCAGGCGCTGCGCGTCGTCGTGCCCTCCTTGGTCGGCCAGATCCTCGACATCTTCAACGGCGCGACGCTGGTCTTCATCATCGGCCTGACCGATTTCCTGCGCGCCGGCCAGATGATCCTCGCCGATCCGCAGAATGGCGGGCGGACCTACGAGATCTACGTCTTCCTGTTCGCCGTCTACTTCACCATCGGCGGGGCCATCACCTACGCCTCGCGCCGGCTCGAAGCCCATCTCGCAAGGGGGTCGCGATGAGCGCCATCCAGAACCTGTCCGCCGCTCCTGCGCGCGACATGATCGTCAGCATCACCCGTCTCAACAAATCCTTCGGCGCCTTCCATGTCCTCAGGGATGTCGATCTCGCCGTCGGGCGCGGCGAAGTCCTGGTGATCATCGGCGCCAGCGGCTCGGGCAAATCGACCCTGATCCGCTGCGTCAACGGGCTCGAGATGTATCAGAGCGGCCGGTTGACGGTCGACGGCTTCCAGATGCCGACCCAGGCCGACCGCGAGATCGGCGGGGAGAAGGAGCTGGCCAGGATCCGCCGGGGCGTCGGCATGGTGTTCCAGCAGTTCAACCTGTTCCCGCATATGAGCGCCGTCGACAATGTCGCCATCGCGCCGGTCAGGGTCCGCGGCCGGACACGCGAGGAGGCGAAGGCCACCGCGCTGCGCCTGCTGGAGCGGGTCGGTTTGCGCGATCACGCCGATAAATTCCCGGGCCAGCTCTCCGGCGGCCAGCAGCAGCGCGTCGCCATCGCCCGTTCGCTGGCGATGGAGCCGCACATCATGCTGTTCGACGAGCCGACCTCGGCGCTCGACCCCGAAATGGTCGGCGAGGTGCTCGACGTCATGCGCGAACTCGCTCGCGAAGGCATGACCATGATGATCGTGACGCATGAGATGGGCTTTGCCCGCGAGGTGGCGGACCGCGTCGTCTACATCGACCACGGTCGCATCCTCGAGATGGGCACGCCGGCCGAGATCTTCGACAGGCCGTCGCATGAGCGCACCCGGACCTTCCTGTCGCGCGTGCTGCGGCACTGACGAAACGCTCACTGTCCGTCCCGCCCGCGCCGCGAGCGCCCACCCCCTTCAAAGAGGACACGAACATGTCACCGACGACGGCCGCCCTGCAGACAGGTTTCCCCGATGCCGACTGGCATGGCTTCTTCAACGCCGATGCCCGGCAGCTCGGCGCCGACGTCGTCGCGCTGATCGACAGGGATCGCGAGCAGGAGATGCAATCCCTCAACATGATCGCCTCGGCCTCCTACGCGCCGCTGGGCCTGCGCCAGATCGAGGGAAGCCATCTCGTCAACCGCGCGCCGATGGGCCTGCCCGGCCGCCGCAGCGTCGCCAATTGCGAACAGCTCGACGCGATCGAAAATCTCGCCATCGACCGGGCCAAGGCGATCTTCGGTGCTGAGTACGTCAACGCCCAGGCGCTGTCCTCGACCATCGCCAATGTCGCGGTGCTGCGCGCGATCCTGCCGGCTGATGGCGCGCGGCTGCTCACCTTCGACGAGCTCGCCGGCGGCCATGTCAGCCACGGCGCCCTGCGCCACATAACGGGAGCCAACCGCGAGGTCGTCTCCTTCGGCGTGACCGGCACCGGCGCGGTCGATCTCGACCAGGCCCGCGAGCTTGCGCGCAAGACGAGACCGCATGTCCTGCTCGCCGGCCCCTCATCCTATCCACGCGAGATCGACTTTGCCGCGTTGCGGAGCATCGCCGACGAGGTCGGAGCGCTGCTCTTCAGCGATATCGCCCATGTGGCGGGCCTGATCGCGGCCGGCCTCCACGCCAACCCCGTGCCGTTCTCCGACGTCTCCACCACCTCGACGCAGAAGACGCTGTGCGGGCCGCGCAATGGCGCCTTCGTCTTCGCCAGGGAGCGCTTCGGCGCCGCCATCGATGCGGCCATCTACCCCGGGCTGCAGGGGCCGGCGGCGTCGAACATGATCGCGGCCCGTGCCGTGCAGATGGAGATGATCGCCCGGCCCGCCTTTGCGCAGCTGATGGGCGACATCGTGGCGAATGCGAAGGCTTTCGCGGAGGGCCTTCAGGACGGCGGGATCGAGCTCTACACCGGAGGCACCGACTCCCACATGATCATGGCCTATACCGGCGAGAACTGGACGCAAGCCCAGCTCGTTGCGGGGCTCGCCGCCCATGGCATTCTCGGCAATGCCATGCGCGCGCCGGGGCAGGGGGGAGAGCCGCGCACCGCCTTCCGCTTCGGCAGCGTCGCCCTGACGATCCGTGGTCTGCGCCCGAACGAGGCCATGAGGCTGGGCCATGAGGTCGCCGGCATCCTGCGCGCCGGTCCCGCCGCTTCCGTGGACCCGGCGCGGCTGCGCCGGCTGCAAGAGCTGGCCGCCGCCCACCCGATCCCGTCCTTTGTCGACTGAGATGCCGCGCCGCCGGCGCGAGCGCGAAGGACAGCCGCGATGGCAGCCTTCACCAGCGCTGGCCGGCTTGCCGTTCAACCTTGCCGCCTGATTGCCGGAGCCGAACATGACCAGCCATTACGATGTCGCCGCGATCCGTCGCCAGTTCCCGGTGACCGAGCGCATGCTCTATCTCGATTCCGCCCATCAGACGCCGCTCGCCACCAGCGTCCGCGACGCGCTCATGCGCTTCTACCGGGAAGGCAGCGAAACCGCCGGGCCCAAGCCCGTCTGGCTCGACCGGGTCGAACAGGTGCGTGCCCGGGTGGCCAAGCTCCTCAACGCGCAGCCTGCCGAAATCGCCTTCACCAAGAACACCTCGGAAGGCATGAACATCGCCGCGAACGCCCTGCCGCTGGCGGCCGGGGACAATGTGCTCCTCGTCGAGGGCGACCATCCCAACAATGCCTATGCCTTCCTCAATCTGCGGCGGAAAGGCGTCGAGGTGCGCTTCGTGCCGATCTCGGGCACGACGGCGCGGGCCGAGATGTTCGCCCCCCATATCGATGGCCGGACGCGGGCGATCTCGCTCTCCCACGTCACCTTCCATGCCGGGCACCGCTTCGACCTAGCCTCGATCGGCGCCCTCTGCGCGCAGATGAGCCTGTATTTCGTCGTCGATGCGATGCAGTCGACCGGTGTCGTGCCGCTCGACGTCAAGGCGAGCGGCGCAAGCCTGATTGGCTCAGGCTGCCATAAGGGGCTGCTGGTTCCGCAGGGCCTCGGCATCCTCTATTGCCGGCAGGACCTCACGGAATTGCAGCCAGCCTATATGGCGATGTCGAGCCTCGCCGATCCGCCGGGCGATTACATCGCGCGCGCCGAGAATATGGCGCTCAAGCCGGGAGCGGGCCGGTTCGAGATCGGCAATGTCAATCTGCCCGATATCCACGCGCTCGACGCCTCGCTGAGCCTGATCGAAAGCATCGGCGTCGCCGCGATCGAAGCCCATCTCCAGGATCTCGGCGACCGCCTGATCGAGCATATCGACGCGCTTGGAATCCGGCTCGTGGGGCCGCGCGCCCGTGCCGACCGCTCGCCCCATATCTATGTGCTCGATCTGCCGGCGCAGGACTGGGCCGACTATCTCGCGAGCCGGCAGGTGCGGGTCTCGCCGGAGCGCGACGGCATCCGCGTCTCGTTCGGCCTGTTCAATAATGCCGGGGATGTCGACCGTTTCGCCCAGATTCTCGCTGAACGCGGCGCTATGCTGCCGCGGGCACGGAGTGTGGCCTAGCAAGAGCGTTTTCGAGCGAAGTGGACACCGGTTCGCGTGAAGAAAACGCGTCAAAACAAAGAGCTAGAGCAATTTGCTCTAGCTTTGGTGCGCGAGCGGAAGGGGACAAGCGTATGAGCAGGGGGCGGGTCGCGGTTATCGGCACGGGGGGCACGATCGGTGCGGTCGGACGGGATGTCTTCGACCTCCATGATTACGATGCCAACGGCGTCATCCTCGATGCCGCGCAATTGCTGGAAGCCTTGCCCCGCAGGGACGATGACCCCGTCTGTTATGCGGTTCCGTTCAGCGCCGTGCCGAGCACGCGCATCGGCTTTGCGGAATGGCGCGAGCTTGCCCAGCTCTGCACCACGCTCGTCGCGGAGGATCCGGAGCTGACGGGGATCGTGATCACGCATGGCACCTCGACCCTGGAGGAGACGGCGTATTTCCTCAATCTCACCGTCAAGGTGAGTATCCCGGTTGTCCTGGTCGGGTCGATGCGCCCGTCGAACGGCCTGTCGAGCGATGGGGCGCTGAACCTGCGAAACGGCATCCGCGTCGCAGCCTGCCCCGACGCTGTCGGTCTCGGCGTCCTCGTTGTCCTGAACGACGAGATCCATTCGGCCAGGGACGTGACCAAATGCTCCAACTCCCGCGTGCAAGCCTTCCAGTCTCCTGTCCATGGCCTTCTCGGGCAGGTCGATTCGGACCGGATCGCGTTTTACCGCCGCCCGTTGCGCGCGCACGCGCCCGACACGGAATTTGAAATCGAGCGCATCGAGGCCTTGCCGCGCGTCGACATCCTCTATGCCTATGTCGGCGGGGACGATGTGCTGGCCCGGGCCGCGATCGGGGCCGGTGCCAGAGGCATCGTCTCGGCGGGCTTCGCGCCCGGAGCAACCAATCAGGCGGAGAAGGCAGCGCTACGCGAGGCCGCCGCGAATGGCATCATCATCGTCCAATCCTCACGCGCAGGGAGCGGGCGTGTCCCCGGGACCAGCGGGCTTGAAAAAAGCGGCTTCCTCAGTGCCGATGACCTGACCCCGCAGAAGGCGCGAATCCTGCTGGCGCTCGCACTGACGCGATCGGATGACGTCAACCGGATCGAGGGGATGTTCCGGCGTTACTGACCTGTCCGGGGGGCAGCCGCTGCTGTTTCATGCGCGAATGACTGCTGTCTGGTCCTGACTGATCAGGACCCGGTGCAAGCGCGCGGCTCGATCGTCAGGATGAGCCGCTATTCGTCTTCCGGCAGACGCCACGCACCAGTCCTCCCGGGGTGACGCTCCCGGGACGAATGCGCGCGCAACGGCTTACGCCGCGCGGCGCTGCACGAAATCTGCACAATAATCCTGAAATCCTGATCCTTGCCCCGGCTGGCGCTGCAAGCGGCGGGCGCATGACTGCGGCATGGCAGAGATCATCGCTCCCCGCGCTTTCACACCGACCTTGCCGCGCCGGCTGGCCCGGGATGGCTGGTGGCTCCTGGCGAGTGCGCTCCCTGCCGAGACCGCGATTTCCGTTTTTCCCGCTCCGCCGCGCCGCTCCCGCGCGCCGCAAACCGCCCTCAGCGAGGCCCCAGATCCATGCCCGTCCCATCTATCCCGATCTCAAACTCCATCCCGATCCCGGCAGGAATGACGGCGGGCCCGTCCTCACCCCGGCCAAGGCGCTGGCTGCAAACCCGGCTCGGGCTCGCCGGCGGCCTGGTGCTCCTGGCCGATCTCCTGTTCTACGGCCATGAGCTCGGCATCTCGCTCGCCTATTTCCTCGCGGCCCTGGCCGCCGCCTCGCTCTGGGCGAACCCGATCAGGGCGAGCGGCCGCAGCCGCGCGCTGGCGCTGCTGTTGCTGGGGGCAGGGCTGCTAGTCATCGTCGAGGCGGTCGATCTGCTGTCCTCCTCGCTGGCGATCCTCTCGACAATGATCTTTGCCGTGATGATCAGCCAGCAACGGCAGGCCCGCTGGCAGGAGCAGATCCGGGAGGCGAGGCGGATGCTGCTTGCCGGCGCCTTCAGGCTGCTCGGCGATATCGGGCGCGTCAGCCGCCTCTCGGCGCTGCGCAGGAGGGCCCCGGGCGGGTTCGGCTGGGTGACGAGCTGGATCATCCCGCTGATCTTCCTCAGCGTCTTCGCGACGCTGTTTGCCTCCGCCAATCCGCTCCTGGAAAGCTGGCTGAGCCGGATCGATCCACGCCTGCTCTTCAACCTGCTCTCGCCGGGGCGGACCCTGTTCTGGCTCCTGATGCTGTGCCTGATCTGGCCGATGCTGCATGTCCGGGCGGCCCGCAAGCGCAAGGCGCAAGCGTTGGCGAAGCAGGAGACGGCGGCGCCGGCGGCCAAGGCGATCACCTACGATCCCTATGGGCTGTTCGGCGACGCGGCGATCCTGCGTTCGCTGGTCCTGTTCAACGCGCTCTTCGCCGTGCAGACCTGCCTCGATATCGCCTATCTCTGGGGCGGTGTGGCGCTGCCCGACGGCATGAGCTATGCGGCTTATGCCCATCGCGGCGCCTATCCGCTCGTCGTCACCGCGCTGCTGGCTGCCGTTTTCGTCATGATCGCGATGCGCCCGGCCGGCCCCGCCGCGCGCAAGGCTGCGATCCGGCCGCTGGTGCTCGCCTGGGTCGGCCAGAACATCATGCTGATGGTCTCGTCGCTGCTGCGGCTGGACCTCTATGTCGCCGCCTATTCGCTGACCTGGCTGCGCCTTGTCGCCTTCATCTGGATGCTGCTCGTCGCCATCGGCCTGGTGCTGATCGTCATCCAGATCAGCGGCCGCAAATCGACGAACTGGCTCGTCTCGGCCAATGCCGCCGCGCTGGCGCTGACGCTTTACGGCTTCTGCTTCGTCAACACGCCAGCCGTGATCGCGAACTACAATTTCCGCCATTCCCAGGAGCTGCGCGGAACCGGCCCGCGTCTCGACGTCCTCTATCTGACCTCGCTCGGTCCCCAGGCCATCCCCGCGCTCGACCGCTACGCGCCGCGCATCGCAGCCGTCGAGCGCGCCGTTCCGGGCTCGTCCTGGAGCTGGAACGTGAACAGGCTACCGGGCATCCGCGACCGCATGGCGGGCGAGCATCACGCAGAACAGGGGGATTGGCGGGCCTGGGGCTTTCGCGCGTGGCGCCTGTCGCGATACTTGGCTAACACTCCCGATGCCCCTTTAGGGGTCAACCGCAGCCCGGCCACGCCCGGCCAGTGACAGGCACGCGACAATGGCGCCCCGCATACTCGTGGTCGATGACGACAGCCATATCCGCGAGGTCATCTGTTTCGCGCTCGAGAAGGCCGGCATGGCGACGGTGATCGCGCGCGATGGCGTGCAGGCTCTGGAGAGCTTCAGGCGGCAGCCCGCCGACCTTGTCATTCTCGACATCGGCATGCCGGAAATGGACGGGCTCGAGGTCTGCCGGCAACTCCGCAGATCCTCGGATGCGCCGATCCTCTTTCTGTCGGCGCGGGACGAGGAGATCGACCGGGTCCTGGGGCTCGAAATCGGTGGCGACGACTATGTCACCAAGCCGTTCAGCCCGCGCGAGCTGGTGGCCCGCGTCAGCGTGATCCTGAAACGCACGCGCCCCGGCAGGGTCACCGCTGCGGCGCCAGCCGAGCCACTGTCGCAGGGCGCGCTGCAGCTTGACCCGGAAGCCCATCTGGCGAGCTTCGCGGGCAAGGCCCTGGCGCTGACGGGCATCGAGTTTGCGATCCTGAAGGCCTTTGCCGCGCGTCCCCGCCAGGTCTTCAGCCGCGAGCAGATCCTGGAAAGCGCCTATGCCGGGGCCGTCCATGTCGCCGACCGGACGATCGACAGCCATATCCGCAACATCCGCGCCAAGCTCGCGGCTGTGGGCTGCGACAGCGCGATCGACACCGTGCACGGCGTCGGCTTCCGGCTCGGGCGCTGCGAGGCAAGGACTTGAAGACGAGCACCGTGAAGACCCCCGGCGCGCCTGCGGCCCGGGTCGCCGCGAAATGGCGGCCCAATCTCAGCCTCATCGTCTTCCTGATGCTGACGGCGGTGCTCGCCCTGCCATTCATCGGCCTGTTCTTCTTCCGCATCTACGAAAACCAGCTGGTTCATCAGACCGAGGCGGAGCTGATCGCGCAAAGCGTGGTCCTCGCCGCCGTGATCCGACAGGATTTCGAGAGCAATCTGCCCACTGAGGCCGCATTGGGCGCGCAGGCTCCAGCCGAGCCGGCCTCGGCTCGCGACGAGCCCTTCAGGCCGATCCTGCCCAGGCTCGACCTGACGCGCGACGGCATGCTCGGCCGCAGGCCCGATGCGCAGCCCGCACGCGAGCCCGCCAGCGCAGCCTTCAGGGCGGCGGGCGAGCGCTTGTCGCCGCTGCTTGCGGAAACCCAGAGCGTCACGCTGGCGGGCTTCCGCCTGCTCGATCCGTGGGGGGTGGTGATCGCCGGGCGCGAGGAGACCGGCCTGTCGCTGGCCCATGTCGAGGAGGTCGCGACAGCGCTAAGCGGGCGCTTCACCACGACGCTGCGCCAGCGCGTCTCGAAGAATGCGCCGCCGCCGCTCTATTCGCTCAGCCGCGGCACCAGCATCCGCATCTTCGCGGCGACGCCGATCATCCTGCGCGGCCGCGTCGCCGGCGTGCTCTACGCCTCGCGCACGCCCAGCAACGTCTTCCGCCATCTCTATGAGGAGCGCGGCAAGGTCGTGCTTGCCGGCCTGTCCGTCGCCGCGCTGACGCTGCTGATCGGCCTTGCCTTCCACCGCACCATCACCCGCCCGGTGCATGAACTGATCGCCCGGACGGTCGCGATCGGCCATGGCGACCGCGCCGCCATGCGCCCATTGAGCAATCACGGCACCGCCGAGTTCGCAAAACTGTCGCAGAGCTTCCTCGACATGGCCGGCAATCTGAACAACCGCTCCGACTTCATCGCGACCTTCGCGGCGCATGTCTCGCATGAGCTGAAATCGCCCCTGACCTCGATCGAGGGCGCGGCCGAATTGCTGCGCGACGATATCGCCGGCGACGGCCGCGCGATGAGCGACGCGGAACGTCGCCGCTTCCTCAGCAACATCATCACCGACACGCATCGCCTGACCGCGATCACCAACCGCCTGCGCGAGCTTGCCCGCGCCGAGAGCGCGCCGACCGGGGGCGCGACCAGCCTCTCGCCCGCCATCGCCGCTCTCCAACGGGATGTCCCGGAGCTCGCCATTCGCGCGGAGGGCGATCTCGATGGCTCGATCCGCATCTCCGCCGAGAATCTGCGCATCATCCTGTCCCATCTCGCCGACAATGCGCTGCGCCATGGCGCGACCGAGTTCGCCATCAGCGCGGCGGCTGAGGCGGACCGGCTCCACGTCACCGTCTCCGACAATGGCAGCGGCGTCTCGCCGAACAACCGGGCGCGGATCTTCGACAGCTTCTTCACCACGCGCCGTGACAGCGGCGGAACCGGCATGGGGCTCGCCATCGTCCGCGCGATGCTCAACGCGCACAGCGGGTCGATCGAACTTCTCGATCCCGCGGCCGGGGCTGCCTTCAGCCTGGCCTTTCAGCGCGCCGCCGAAGGCGAGGTTCATGGCTGAAACGAGCTCGCCAGAAACGGGCCCGCGCTCACGCCGGGTCATGATCGCCTTCTGCCTCGCGATCATCATCTCGGGCCTGCTGCTGCGGCGCTTCGGCCCCGGTCTCAGCCTGCCCTTCATCGTCGTGAAATATGGCGGCTCGCTGCTTTGGGGCACGATGGTCTATGCGCTGCTGGCCAGCATCGCCATGCGGCGACCTGCTGCGCAGCTTGCAGGCCTTGCCGCCGTGACCGCGCTCAGTGTCGAGCTGTTTCGCCTCTGGCACACGCCCTGGCTCGACGCCTTCAGGCTGACGACGCCAGGCGCGCTCTTGCTCGGGCGCGTCTTCTCGCCATGGAACCTCGTGGCTTATGGGGTTGGGATCGGGCTGGGCTGGGGGGCTGACCGTCTCCTGCGACGAGCGGGCGCGTCATGTCCCAGGGATGCGGGCCGTTGACGGCCCGAGTGCGGCCCGTTCCGAACTTTCGGGGCGTCTAGGGCTCGACGTTAAGCCACTTCGCGGTGAACCAAGAGCGGTCCATTCTCTGAACACGAATTCTGTCGCTGACCATCCAGGGTCGCTGCGATTATGGTTGTGCCAACCGCTGTATGGCTTGGCCGACCGGCGTATCACCCTTTGTGAGCTCAATGATGATGCGGTTGACTGCCGGATTCTCGATAATCTCGACGAGCGCCGTCGCAACGTCGTCTCGCGTGACCTCACCATTGGGAATTGCCAAACCCGCTCGCACCATGCCGGTGCCGGGGTCGCTTAACAATGTCCCCGGCCGGAGGATCACCCAATCCATATCCGTTTCCGCCAGATGGACATCGGCCAGCTTCTTCACAGCCATGTAGTTTTCGAAGGTATCGGATACCTGTTTGCCACGGAACGCTTCGGGGAAAGCCGAGACTAAAAGAAAGCGCCTGATGCCGGCCTCTTGGGCAGACGCCACTGACAACTCCAACCCACGACCGTCGATTGCATTGGTCATCTCCGTGCCACCCTTCCCGCCAGCTCCGGCAGAAAAAACCACCACGTCGCTATCAGCCATGAGCCGAGCTAACTGGGACACATCAAGTTCCGTAAGGCTACCCTGCACCGGAGTAGCGCCCAGTGCCATGAGTTCATCCGCTTGCTCCGGCTTGCGGTACAGCGCCATTGTTTGATGACCGCGCTCGCTCAACTGACGTGTCAGCGAGCGCCCGATCTTGCCCGCTGCGCCAACAACGAAAACCTTTTGCATGGCGCTCTCCTGATGGGATGGCCGAGGAACCGTGCCATACGTCGTATGGCCCTCTGTTCCATTTCTGCGGCGCGAGTCCAGAGCCTGATCTCATCAGCGCGCTGATCCCACCCAGTCAAGCAATAGCTTGGGTTAAAGCTGGACCATCCGGCGACCAGCTGCGGAATGTCCGCTTGCCACCCCGTGCGGACTCCACGAAAGCCGGCTTTCGGACAGGCTCGCTTGCAAGCCGGCAGGAGTTGCGCCGGCAGGGAGGTTTACGGCTTCCGGGAACCCTGCGGGCGTTGTGGCACGATGAAGCCTCCGGATTGATGCGCCCACAGCTCGGCATAGAGCCCGCCGCGATCAAGCAACTCCGCATGGGAGCCTTGATCGACAATGCGCCCGCCATCCATCACCACAAGCCGGTCCATGAGTTGCAGCGTGGAGAGGCGATGCGCGATGGCGATGACGGTCTTCCCGTGCATGAGGTCCGAGAGCGCATCCTGGATCGCGGCCTCGACCTGCGAGTCGAGGGATGATGTCGCCTCGTCGAGCAGGAGAATCGGGGCGTCTTTCAGGATCACCCGCGCAATGGCGATGCGCTGGCGCTGTCCGCCGGAGAGCTTGACGCCGCGCTCGCCGACGAAGGCTTCGAAACCTTGGCGCCCCTTGCCGTCCACCAGTCTGTCGATGAAGCTGTCGGCTTGCGCCTTCCGGGCCGCGTCACGCATCATCTCTTCATCGGCGTCGTGGCGGGCATAGAGGATGTTCTCGCCGACGGAGCGGTGCAGCAGCGAGGAATCCTGAGCCACCACTGCGATCCGCGCGCGCAGCGACTCTTCGGTGACGCCGGCGATGTCCTGACCGTCGATCAGGATTCGGCCCGATTGCGGTTCGTAAAAGCGCAGCAGCAGATTGACGAGCGTGGACTTGCCCGCGCCCGAGCGCCCGACCAGGCCGACCTTTTCACCGGCGCCGACGGTCAGGGACAGCCCGTCCACCACGCGGTGCGGCTGCGTGTAGTGAAAATGCAGATCCTCGAACCGGATCTCGCCATGCGAAGCCGCGAGCGGACGCGCGCCGGGCCTGTCGAGCTGGCTCAGCGGCTGCGCGATCGTCTTCATGCCCTCCTGCACGACGCCGATATTCTCGAAAATGCCTGCGATTTCGAACGCCACCCAATTTGACATGGCGATGATCTGGGTTGTCAGAAGAACGGCGGTCGTCAGCGTGCCCGCATCGACGCGTCCCTGCGAGAACAGCCAGACGCCGATACCGCCCGTCGTCGCCAAGAGGATCGCGTTGAGGCAGACCAGGCAGAACACATAGACGGTATTGAGCCGCTGCTGGCGCGCGAAAGCGGCCTGGAAGCGCTGGAAGCCGTCGCGCATATAGGCGTCATCATCGCTCCGGCGCCCGAACAGCTTGACGGTCATCATATTGGTGAAGGTGTCGACGACCTTGCCGGAGATGGCCGAGCGCATCTCCGAGGTCTCGCGCGAGCGGACCTGCATCTTCGGCAGCGTGTAGGCGAGGAGCGAGCCGTAGAACAGAAACCAGGCCATCATCGGTGCGGCCAGGCGAATGTCCTGCGTGCCGAGAAGACCGATCGCGGTCGCGCCGAAAATGAGGATCTGCCAGACCGCGCGAACGAAGGAGACGATCGTATCCCGCAGCGGCCGGCCCGTCTGCATGACCCGGCTGGCCAAGCGCCCGGCGAAGTCGTCATGAAAGAAGGCGAGCGGCTGGCGCACGACGTGCCAGTAATTCTGCCAGTGAATCAGCGTCGTGAAAGAGACGGCAATCGAGTGGTTCACGAGCAGGCGAAACAGGATCGCGCCCAGCGGCCGCACCACGAGCACGATCGCCGCCAAGATCAGGAGCAGATGGCCGGCAGCGTCGAAAACGCGCTCGCGCGGTACCGACGACAGGATGGAGACGAGGCGCCCGATAAGATAAGGCACCACGGCGTCAACGACGGCAAGCGCAAAGCCGAGCATGAACAGCGCTGCGAACAGGCCCTTCGCCTGGCGGATGAAATGCCAATAGAATGTCCGTAGTCCGCTGGGAGGCTCGCCCGGAGGCGATGCTGTCGAATCAACGAGAGTGTCGAAGAAGCTGAACATCAGTCCTTATGGTTGCTAGGGTGTCGGTGTGGCAACCGCGAATGGTCGCGGTCAGAGGCGAGTTCTAGACTGATCGACCGCGTTTCCACCTGGCCGCCCAAATGATTGGCGCCCCTTTCGCGCAATGTCTGCTTGCTGGAGCATGACGAGCGTCTGGGTCTGGCCGATTGCAGACCTCGACAAACCCGGATTCCACTCGTTCCTGTCTTCGGCCCAGTCCGGTTTCGGGCGGTTTTTTGCGCAGGTGAGGGGGGATCGACATAGGTCATGCCGGCAAGCCGATAGGATGCAATCCTACTGCGTGCTATAAGAGGGCTAAGGAAAGGCTGCGACCATGAGAACCACCCAGCAAATGAGCATCACCCTGCCGCTGGAACTGGCGCGGATGGTGAAATCCAAGGTCGAGGCAGGCGGCTACGCCTCCGAGAGCGAGGTCATCCGCGAAGGCTTGCGGGCGCTGCAGGAACGCGACGCCGTGGTGGAGCGGTGGCTGCAGGATGAGGTCGGGCCGACCCTTGACCGCTACCGCGCCGATCCGACCAGGGGCGCGCCGCTCGACGAGGCGTTCGGACGCCTCAGCGCCAGGATGAACGCAGACGCCGACAAAGCGCGCTGACCATGGTCTACCGCATCAGGCTTTTGCCGGAGGCGGAGGCCGACCTGGCCGCCATCTACGACTACATCCGGGATCAAGCCTCGCAGGCCATTGCCCAAGGCTATGTCCAGCGCATCATGGCCTATCTGGCAGGGTTTGATACCTTCCCCGAGCGCGGAACGCGCCGCGACGACATCCGCCCGGGTCTGCGCATCATCGGGTTCGAGCGCCGCGTGACGATCGCCTTCCTGGTGGAGGGTGACGAAGTTGTCGTGTCGAACGTTCTCTATGGCGGGCGGGCATTGCCGGAAGAGACAGGCGGCTAGAGCAGTTTTCGATCTGATGAGATCGTTCAATAACTCTAGCTCCTTGTTTTAACGCGTTTTCTTCACGCGAACCGGTGTCCACTTCGCTCGAAAATGCTCTATGTGCGGTCATCATGCATAACGCTTGCCGGGTATTTCACACTGGCAAGGTATTTCGCCGGCGGCTTGCCCAGCGCCTTCTTGAACATGGTGATGAAGGCCGCGACGGATTCGTAGCCCAGCTCGGCCGAAACCTGCTGGACTGTCGCGCCGTTGGACAACTCCCTGATGGCGACGATCAGGTGCAGCTGTTGTCGCCAGCGCCCGAAGCTCAACCCGGTTTCCTTGATCACCAGGCGGCTGAGGCTGCTCTCGCTGAGCGCGACGCGACTGGCCCAGGCGCTTAAGCCGGTCCGGTCGGCAGGGTTTGCGGCCAAGGCATCGGCAATCCGGCGCAGCCGCGGTTCCGACGAGATCGGCAGATAGAGCTGCTGGACAGGCATGCGCGGCAATTCGGCGAGCAACAGCCTGGCCAGAAGCGCGTCAGCGTCATCCGTATCGGAGCGTTCGGACAGCGCGACGATGAGTTCGCGCAATAATGGCGAGATGGAAACGGTGCAGCATCGGACCGGAAGATCGGCAGCGCCGGGTTCGATGTAAACGAAGAACAGCTTCGCATTGGCGGTCGCGATATTGCTGTGTTTCATGCCGCCTGGAATCCAGACCGCGCAATGCGTCGGCACCATCCATAAGCCGCTGGGAACGCGACAGCTTACGCCCCCAGTCAGCGCAAAGACGAGCTGGCCCTTGCGGTGCTGGTGAGCGGCAACCTCCGCTCCCGTTTCGCTGACGTCGACGCGTACCGCAATCGCCGGAGCGATGGTCCCGTCCACATCGAAATCCGGCCATGGATAGTGAAGTGGCTGCCGCATGGATTGACTGATTTTGATAATGAATTGGCAGAATATCCAAATTCCTGCATGCCCAAAAGCGCTAAAATTCCCCGAATGCGGCGTGATCGAGCCGGGCATTGATGAGGAGTTGGCGGATGGCGAACGTCGTTATCGTGGCGGGCGGCTGGCATGGCGGCTGCGAGCTCACGCCTTTCGCGCGCAGGCTGCGTGCGCTTGGACATGAGGTGTTTACGCCGACACTCACCGGATTGGGCGAACGGGTGCACCTCGCGGCGGCGCGACCCAACCTCGACACACATATTCTCGATGTGGCCAATCTGCTCGAATTCGAGGATCTCTCCGATGTCGTTCTGTGCGCGCACAGCTATGGCGGGATGGTGATAACGGGGGTGGCGGATCGCATGCCCGAGCGCATAGCCGCGCTCGTCTACATCGACGCGCTTGTGCCCGAGGATGGCGATACCTGGTGGAGCCTGGTCAACGACCACTTCCGGGCGATCGCCATTGAGGGGGCCGACGAGGACGGCTTTGGCGTTCGACCGCCCGCGCATATGGACCCGCGTTGCCGGCCGCATCCCTTAGCGTCGTTTCTCCAGAAGATCCGATTGGCCGGGCGCTGCAAAGAGGTTCGCGAGAAGCTCTTTGTCTACGCCACCGGCTGGGCCGACAGCCCGTTCCCTGCAACGGTCGAGCGCCTCAGAAAGCTCGCGGACTGGCGGATCGAGGAGATGCCCACCAGGCACAACATCATCGCCGCGGCGCCTGATCAGTTCCTGGCAATCCTGACCAGGCTCGAGGCCATGCAATAGTCGGCATTAGCCCCTCAGTCGCGTCAGGCCCCTTTCGCCGCCACGAAACCAGGTTTCCCCCTGTCGCGTTTTCGATTTTGCGCGCTTTCGATCTTGCGAGCTTTCGATCTTGGAACCAGGCGGGCCAGCAAGTGTTGCCTCTGCGATGGCCCAGAAATCCGAAGAGCCAGAAATCCGAAGAGCCAGGAAAGGATCCCAAGGGCTGGGAAAGGAGAGGAGCATGACACCATTCGAACATATCGGGACCGGACGTGAACTTGCCCTCGTCATGGCCAGCCGATTTCCGCATGAGGATTGGGTCGCCAGCCTGGCGAACCAGACGGGCAAGAGCCGCGATTTCGTCGAGTGGCATCTTCAGGAGGATCTGGAGCCGCCAACCGAAATCCTCGCGGCGGCGGGCGAACTGCTGAACGCGCGCGATCAGCTGCGTGGTGACCGGGATGAGGATGAGGTCGGCCAGACGCCGGCAGGCGATAAGCTCCTGACCAGCGACGACCTTCCTTTCTCCGGGCTGCCTGGAAATTGGGGCAAGCTGCGCAAAAGCTGATGCGGGAGCAAAAGCTGACGCGGAAGTAAGCGGCGCGCCGACGGGCGTAAGCAGCCTGCGAAATGCGGCCTTCTTTCAAAGGAGTCGGAACAGATCGAGCCGACTCCCGTTCCACTGCAATTAGTGCCGCAGCCCAAGGCAGAACATGTCCTCGTTTGCGTTCGAGCGGGCGGCGACATGCGCGACGACCAGTCCCAACCAGAGGAGGTGGCGATGCGAGTCAGTGAAGCAATGACCCCGGACGTCTATGTTGCCAGTCCCAACGAAACCATCCAGGAGGCCGCGCGAATGATGGCGAGCCTCGATGCCGGCGTATTGCCTGTCGGTGATCAGGACCGCCTGGTCGGCATGATCACCGATCGCGACATCGCGATACGCGGCGTCGCGGCGGGCAAGGGTCCCGACGCCAAGGTCCGCGACGTGATGACGATCGACGTCAAATATTGTTTTGACGATCAGGACCTCGACGAGGTCACCCGCAATATGGCTGACATCCAGGTCCGGCGCTTGCCGGTCGTGGATCGATCCAAGCGCCTGGTCGGCATCGTCTCGCTCGGCGACGTCGCGATTGTGGATGGCAACGGCAAGGCCGGTGAGGCTTTGAGCGGAATTTCCCGGCCAGGCGGGAAGCACAACCAGACGCGCTAAGCCGAACTGCCGGGGCAGGGGGCAACCCCGCTTCCCCTGCGCCTGGACGGCGCGACGAATTCCAGGCTGAGAGGCCCGGCCGCCTTTCGGAGCGCCGGGCCGATGAACACCGGGCGGGTAACTGCCGCGCTGCGCGCAGCGATCGGTCGTTTGTGTTCCCTGCGGCCAGCCGGGGTAATCAATAACCCAGCAGCGCGACTGCCAGCCATGCGACCGCGGCCAGGACGAGCCCGCCGACGAGAACGACCAGCACTGGCCGCCCGAGAAAGCCCTGACGGGCTTCGATTGGCGTTTCGACAGCGGGATCTGCTGTCGAATGGCTGTCGGCCCGCATCGGAGGAATGGGATCGCCGCCTTTCGCGACGGACTGCATCCGCGCCCGTCGCTCGGCCTCGGTTTCCATGACCTATCCCCTCACGAGATGATCCCGGACAGATCATGCGGAGTGCGATAGGGGCCGGCGCTCTCGTCGAAGCGCTTCCAGCCCTCTCGCTCATACTCTCGGCGGCGCGCTTCGGCATCGACCGAACCAGCGCCATCCATGATCTTCTCGATGACCGAGGCGTGCGAATCCGATGTCCGGACCGAAACGACCACACCGCCGCGCCGGATGGTCTCGGCGAAATAATGGGCCTCGTCATCATTCAGGCCGGTGCTGGTCATCGCTCCGATCAGATTGCCGGCTGCGACGCCGGCGACTGCGCCCACCGCCATGCTGCTGAGAATCCATCCTGCCGCAAAAGCGGGGCCCACGCCGGGGATCGGCAGGGCCGCCAAGCTCCCGAGCAGCCCGGCGCCGCCTCCGACGACGCCCCCGACCTCGCCCCCATGCCTGGCATCGGCCTCCACCTGCTCCGGGCGGTAGCCGATGATGCTGATATCCTCGGATTGGGCACCTGCCGCTTCGAGCCGCGAAACAGCGGTCTCGGCGTCGGCGATGTCATCATAGGACCGTGTGATGGTGCGTGCCATGAAGCTGCTCCTTCGCTGGGATGCACTTCGAAACGAACCAAGTCCCGCGCATCTTGTTCCCGAAGGGCATCTTGTTCCCGAAGACAGAACGCGCGGCCGTTCCATCACTCGCCTCCGGGAACAAGCAGAGCCAGCGTGCGGTTGCCGGGAGGGGCCAGCCGAGAGCCAGCAGGCATCTCGACCTCCTTCATGTCGCCGAGCGGGTGACGGCCTCGATCTTGTTGCCGTCGGGATCGAATACGAAGGCCCCGTAGTAGTGAGCATCGTATTCGGGACGCAGGCCGGGCGGTCCGGCATCGGAGCCGCCATGGGCCAAAGCAATGTCATGAAACGCATCGACGACGTCGCGGCCGCCAGCCAGGAAGGCGATATGAGTTCCATTGCCGACGGAGGCATGCTTTCCGTCATGCGGCGTTTCCACGGAGAACAGGATGGCGCTTACCCCGTAATCCGCCGAACGGGCGCTGCTGTTGAGCAGCCGCAATCCGAGGCGGTCCAGAACGGCATCGTAGAAGATGCGTGCGCGGACGATGTCGTTTGTTCCAACCGAGACATGGTCGATCATCACGCCTCCTTCCCCGCGAGCACATCGCGATATTCGGGATGGCGCCGCACCCAATCGGCCAGGAAGGAACAGGCGGGCATGATACGTTCGCCCTTGCTACGCGCGAATTCGAAAATGCCTGCGGCCAGCTCGGACCCGATGCCCTGTCCGCGAAGCGTGGGCGGAACTTCGGTATGCGAGATGACGAGGTAGCCGTTCGCGCGCCGGTAGGTTGCGAAGGCCTCGCCGCCGCGAACGCGCATCACGAAACGGTTGCGTTCGGGTTCGTCACGGATCGATGGCGCGGTTGGGCTTGTTGCATGCGTGGTCATGGCACCTCCACAAAGCTTACCCCGGCGTTGAACCGTCAGCTCGGCCCGGAGTTCCATGCCTGGTCCCGATTGGAGGAGCAGTCCGAGTTCCTGCAGCTGCTGGAGCGTTTCGAGCGAAGTGGCTACCGGTTCCCCCGCGACAAACGCGAAGCGTTTGCGCGGAGAAAACGCGTTAAAGCAAAAAGCAGGAGCAATTGAGCGATCCAATCAGGTCGGAGACTGCTAGCCAGCACCGTGACGACTGTCCCAGCCGCGAATGGCTTCGTTCAGCGCCTCGAGCTCCGCCTCCTCGCTCTGCGAGCGCTGGGACCTGTTCAGGGTCTTGATGCGCCTGAGCGCCAGCGCATAATCTTCCGAGGTCTCGATCTGGATTCTCGTGGGAGCATCGGATGCCCGCTCGGCAGGATCATGTTGCACATGCGTTTTCATGGCGACCTCCAAAAACGCCAAACGGACAAGGCGGCCGCTTCGTTCCATGATGACCTTGTGCAGGCCGGTATGGTCGCCGCGTTGTAGTCTGTCTGGCAGGGGGATCTACGACGCATGAAGCCGTTATCCGGGGCGTACACGGTCGCGATGCCGTGGTACGAGGAGGAGGATTTCGCGCGGCTCTGGTCGCTCGCCCATGATCGCGCCGAGATTTCGCCCGACTATGCCACATGGCATCGCAATGCCCGCCGCGTTCTGGCCGAGGCTCTCGCCGCCGGGAAAGCGATCGAAGTCGTCACGATCAAGCCTGACGCCTATCTGGCGTGGTTGGGCTCGGCTCCCAACACCGCCGCGGCCAGGCTCCGCTATGTCGAGGAGGTCGCGGCAGGCATGGTCAGTCGGGCGGGCGTGGTTGGTTAGATACCGCCGGGTGCGAGAACCTCAGCCATAACGCGGCAGCGCCGTCCGATATGGGCCGGGGCAGGGGAACCCGACCCCATGACGAGCGGTTCTTCCCTTGAGGAGGATAGCCCCATGACGAACACGCCACATCGCGCCACGGATGCGCCGGCGCCCTACAACACCCCGCAGCGCCCCGGACAGTCCGGTGAGGATGCCGAACGGCGGGCCGGGCCGAGCCCGCGCTCGGTGAACCCCACCGGACCGCACGCGCCCTATGATCCAAACGACTCCGAGGGCACTGCTGCCGAAAAGCATTGGACCGAACCTGTATCCGAACCGGCGAAGAAGCCGTCTGCCAAGCCCGGCCTCGGCGAAAACTTCGTGGTCATCGACAGCGGTAGCAGCAAAGCCTAGCGGCGAGCCCGACGGCAGATGAGCAACCGGAGCGGAAGAGCCGCGTCAGCCGATCATTTGGGCCGGCCGGAGCAGGGCGGCTCCCCGAAACGCAGCGCGGCCAGGTTCGCGCGCGCTTCAGAACCTCACAGCCAGCACGCCCTTGAAGGCGTGGTCCTGCGTGTCCTGGGCGAGCTGGCCGGTATAGGCCAGGCCGAGCGTGGCGCTCTTGCCGATGGCGAGGTCGAGCCCGGCCTCGACGATGGCGGCGTCCCGGGCGATCGGGACGCCGGCGATGCTGAAGGCGCTCGCGCCTGAGAAGGCGAGGGTCGTGGTCGGATCGACGTCGCCGAAGGCATGGCGCCAGGCGAGCCCGCCGCGCAGGGTCAGGTCCACGCCCCGCGAGGCCAGGATGCCCTGCAAGGTGAAATTGGTCGAGGCGCGCAGGCCCAGCGTGGAATAGCCGAGCCTGGTGTCGTCGCCGCGGGCGGTCAACGCGGCCGCGCCCCCGGTCTCGCTGAAGCCGTCCGTATGCAGATTGACATAGGCGAGGCCCGCGAAGGGCTCGAAGGCGACCCGGTCAAGGTCGATGCGATAGCCGAGCTCGCCGAAGATCTGGGCCGTGCCGGCGTCGTAACCGGCGCGCAGATTGCTGCCGAAGGCCGAGGAGATGACGGTGCGGCTGGTCTCGACATCGTGCCAGCTATAGCTCGCGCCGGTCCGCAGGCTGAGCACGCCCCATTGGCCGCCGGCGTAAAGGCCGAGATGGTAGTTGTCGCTCTCGCCCGAGGAGAACCGGCTGTTCACGTCGAACACGCTGCGGCTGTAGCCGGCGACCGCGCCGATGCGCAGCGTGTCGAACAGGGCGGCATCGGCACCGAGCAGGAAGCCGCCGGTCGAATGCGTCAGCCTGGCGGCGTTGCCGTCGCTGCCGCTGCGGCCCCAGGAACCATAGCCCTGGCCCCAGACCGCGAAGCGGTCGGCGTTCAGCGTCGGCATCGGCCCCTTCACGCTCGGGGCGAGGTCGGCGGTGAAGCCGTAATTCAACGTCGCCATCGGCGCCACGCCGACGCCTCCGAAGGCCGAGCGCAGCCGGTCGTTGACGGCGGCGCGCAGCAGCCAGCTCTCGTCGATCAGCGCCGTCCTGGCCGAGGCATGGATCTCGCCGGAGATCTGGTCGAGCGCCGTGCGGGCGGCATCCAGCGTCGGCTGGTTGATCATGCCGGTCTGGACCGGGTTGCTCGCCGGCAGGCTGTCGACGCCGTTGCCGACCGCGACCTGGTTGCCGGTCGAGCCGGCGGAGGCGACGGTGCGCGTCTGGATCACCGTCAGATAGGCGTTGTTGGCGTCGTAGCTGTCGCGCAGGCTCAGGAACGGCGTCATGGCGAAGTCGCCCGAGCCATAGCTTCCGGTCAGCCCGCCGGTCGAGGTCAGGATGGTGTAGCGCTGGCCGGCCAGCAGGGTGGCTCCGGTGTAATTGATGGCAGTGAAGGCCGCGCCGCTCGCCAGCGTCGCCGTGCCGTTCACCCGGATCAGGTCGGAGGTCACGGTCGCGGGGTCGATCTCGACCTGATAGGTCGAGCCGGCCGCCTGCAGATACGTCCCGTTGACGGTGAGTGTGCCGATCGAGTTGCCGGGCGCGATGGTGCCGCCGGCCGAAATCGTGGTCGCGCCGACCGTGCCGTTGCCCTGCAGCCGGCCGCCGAGCACCGTCACCGTGCCGCCCAGCACTCCGTTGACCGACAATGTGCCGGCCTCGACCAGGGTGGCGCCGGAGAACGCCGAATTATTGGCCGTCAGGATCGTCGTGCCGCTGCCGATCTGGCGGAGCGTGCCGCTGCCCAGGACAAGATTGTCGAAGGTGAAGGCATCGGAGCGGTTGAAGGCCAGCGTGCCGGTACCGGCGGTCGTGACGCTGCCGATGAGGCTGCCGCTGGTGCCGCCATTGCCGATCTGCAGCGTGCCCTGCTGGACCAGCCAGTTCGTGGTCGCCGTGCCGGCGCCAATCAGGCTCCAGGTGCCGGTCCCCGTCTTCTCGAAGCTGTCGAAGTTCTGGTACTGCGCGCTCGGGCCGATCGCCGAGATGTCGAAGCTGGAGATCCCGGTGCCGCCGAGGCGGAAGACGTCGTTCACACCGGTGGCGTTCGCGACGACATTGCCCTCGATCACCGAGCCGGCCTGAAGCTCTAGCGTGAGCGAGCCTGTCGTCGGAGTGACGCCGGCGATCCAGCCGATCGCATCGCTGCCGGCGCCGGCCCGAATCGTGCCGCTGTTGATGATATTGAGTGCCAAAGTGGCGGAGGTGGCGGCTATCGCGAAGTTGCCTGTGCCGCCCTCAATCGTGCCGGTGTTGATGATCTGGCCGGCGCCATTGCGCGCGGATATGCCACGGCCGCCGGTTGTGCCTGTTCCACCGCGAATAACGCCGTGGTTGGTCAGCGTCGCAATGGCTCCCGGGCCGCCAAAATCGACGCCGGGGGCCCCGGTCCCCGCATTGGTGGTTCCACCTTGGACGAGCCCCATATTCGTTACCGACGCCCCGGCGCGAATGGCAAGAGCCGCTGCCGAAGTTCCGCCGTCGGTGCCCTGGAACGTGCCTACCAACGTTCTGACGGCGCCGACTCCAGAGATTGAGGTACCGCTGTTGGGGGTGCCGAAGAGAGTGAACCCTTGGCTGTCGATTGTGATGGGCTTCGTCGCGGTTGGTAAATTGCCGAGAGCCGTAGTGAAATCAGCGGTCATGACGATCGTCGAGCTCGGATCGCCGTCGCCGTTCGCCGTAGTGATGGCGGAGCGCAGCTGGCCGTCATTGCTGACGTAATAGGTCGCGGCCGAGGCCGGCGTCAGGCCGGCGATGGCCAGCGCCGCAAAGGAGACCCCGGCGAAAAGCCTCGCTTTTCCCGTATATTCCATGCCTGCAGCCCCGCCCACGCCCGTCTCCATCGCGATTCTTCAGGGAAAACTGGGAAATATCCCAGGTTGCAAGAATTCCCGGATTCGGCCTTTGCGACAAGGCCGCACCGGCAACACGGCGAACAGAACGTTTACAAAGCAGCAAATATATCACAGCGCTGCGACAGGCGGCCGGGGCTGGCTCGTGCCGGCTTGGAGCCCGTGGAAACTTCGGCCCCATCCCAAGCTGCAGCCCTCATCCTTCGAGACGCCGCTTCGCGGCTCCTCAGAGCCTGGCCGATAACGATGCCCTTATTTTCAAAGGCCTGGCCCTTGGCAACAATTGCGCCGTCATCCCGGGCGACCGCAGGGAGACCCGGGATCCATGCCTGAACCTTTCGCGATAGGCGTTCCGGCATGGATCCCGGGTCTGCGCTTCGCTCCGCCCGGGATGACGGCGCGTTTTTCCCCAATATTCAAGATTTTGAAAATAGCGGCATCGTTATTGGCCAGACTCTCAGGATGAGGGCTCACAGGTCCAGCCGGCTCTTGGAGCATCGGCCCCAAAAACGGGGTACCGGTTTTCGGACCAAGCCAATGCGAGCTCGAAGCACCACAGCATCAGGCCGAATACGAAATTCGGCCTGATGCTGCAGGCCTCTTACGAGGCGAAGGCCATGCGCGCGGCGAGCTGGCGGGCCGGCGCTGCCCTGGTCGCGAGATCGGAAGCCTGCCGGCCGCCCATGGCCTCCGCGAAGCTTTCGATCGGCTGGGGCTTGCCGAACAGATAGCCTTGCAGCTCCTCGCAGTCTTCGCTGACCAGGAAGCGCATCTGGCCGGCGGTCTCGACCCCCTCCGCCACGACGCCGATGCCGAGGCTGCGTCCCAGTCCCAGGACAGCGCGCACGATCACCGCGGCCTGCGGGCTGGTTTCGACCTGCCCGACGAAGGACCGGTCGATCTTGATCTTGTCGAAGGGGAAGGCCTGCAGGGTCGCCAGCGAAGCGTAGCCGGTTCCGAAATCGTCCATCGCGATGCTGATGCCCAGCGCCTTCAGCCGCCGCAGGATCGAGAGCGCGCGGCTCATATCGGCGAAGATTGCCGTCTCCGTGACTTCGATCTCCAGGCGACTCGGCGACAGGCCGGTCTCGGCCAGGATTGCGAAGATGAGCTCGGGAAGGTCGCCCTGCTGGAACTCGCGAGGAGACAGGTTGACCGCGATCTTGAGCGGCTGCGTCCAGCGCGCCGCCTCGCTGCAGGCGGTCCGCAGGACCCATTCCCCGAGCGCCGAGATGAGGCCGGTCTCCTCGGCCAGCGGGATGAACTCGCCGGGCGGGATGAGGCCGCGCACCGGATGCCGCCAGCGCGCGAGCGCCTCAAAGCCTATGAGCTTGCGGCTGCTGGCCCTCACCTGCGGCTGATAGTGGAGTTCCAGCTTCCCGTCGGCGAGCGCCGTCCTGAGATCGCGTTCGAGTTCGCGCCGCCGCGTCATCGCCTCGTCCATCGCCGCGTCGAACATGCGATAGCAGTTACGCCCCTCGGCCTTCGCCTGGTAGAGCGCGAGATCGGCCCGGCTGAACAGAAGCGTCTCGACCAGGCCGTGCTGCGGCGCCCGCGCGATCCCGATGCTGAGGCCGACCTCGATGGTCTGTCCGCCCAGGGAGAACGGCTTGCCCACGGCGCCAATCAGCTCCTCGGCCAGGCGGCGCAGGTATTCATCGCTCGGGTCGCTCCTGACCAGAATGGCGAACTCGTCGCCGCCCATGCGCGCCACGATGTCGGCTGGATGCATGCGCCCGGCGATCCTGCCGGCGACACGCTTCAGCAGTTCATCGCCGGCCATGTGGCCAGCCGTATCATTGACGGTCTTGAAGCGGTCGAGATCCAGGCACATCACCGCACAAGTGCCGCCGTCATGGGCGACCTGCCGCAAGGCCAGGCGCAACAGCTCGTAGAAGCGGGTCCGGTTGGTCAGGCCGGTCAGCCCGTCATGGCGCGCCATATGGGCGATCTGCTGCTCGGCAAGCTTGCGCGCTTCGATGTCGATATGCGTGCCGACGATGCGCTGGGGCAGGTCCCCGGCGTCGCGCTCCACGACCTTGCCGCGCGCGTGCACCCAGCCCCAGCTGCCGTCCTTGCGGCGCAGCCGATACTCGCATTCATAGACCGGCGAGCGGCCGTCGAAATGCGCCTGCAGGAGCTCCTGGGCCCTCAGTGCGTCCTGTGGATGGAGCAGGCCTTGCCAGGTCCCGACAAGGCCCTCGAGCTCGCCGGGCTCGTAGCCCAGCATGGTCAGCCAGCGGTCGGAGTACCAGGCCTGGCCGGTCGCGATATTCCAGTCCCACAGGCCGTCGCTTCCCGCATCCAGGGCTCGGGCCAGGCGCTCCTCGCTGACGCGCAGCGCCGCGCCATGCGAGGCGAGGGCGCGGTTGGCGCGCCTGAGGCGGTCGGCGAACAAGCTGAGTGCGGAGAACGCCAGGATCGTCAGCATCACGGCCGCCACGCCGGCTGCCAGCGCTCCGCGCGCCAGTTCGTCGTCGGGAGCGGCGATCGAGGGGTCCGGCACCGCCTGCACCGCGGCCATCGAGACGAAGTGCAGGGTGCCGATGGCGCCAGCCAGAAGTGTCGCGGCAACGGCGCGGGGGTAGCGGGTCGGGCGGCGGATGAACACGAACAGCGCCGCGCAGGTCAGCACGGCAGCTGACGCGAGCGCCGCCGCGACGAGCGCTTCGTCCCAGATGAAGCGGCCGGGAATGCGGACGCCCGCCATCCCGGTGAAATGCATCGCGGCGATGCCCATGGTCAGCACGATGCCGCTGGCGACAATGGCGACGGGGCCGGCGGCGCCCCGGATCAGGCTCGCGGCGCAAAAAGCCGTCGCGATGGCGACGCCCAATGACGCCAGCGTCAGGCGTACATCATAGCCGATGCTGAGCGGCGGCTCGTAGCCGAGCATGGCGATGAAATGCGTGCTCCAGATGCCCGCGCCGGCCGCGGCACCGGTGGCGACGAGCCAGATGACGGCGGCCCAGCCCGCGCTTTCGCGGGCCTGTTTGAGCAGGCCGAACGCTGCATGGCATGACACCCAGCAGACCAGCGCCGACAAGGGCAGCACCCAGGCGGCATGCTCATCCGTCAAGCACGTCAGTGTTCGATACATGGCGCCTGCGCAATTTTGACGATCATTCCGCTCGTATAGGGCAGAATGCGAACGACATCGTGCCAAGGAACGCTAAAATTGCAGAGGACCGTCGCGGAAATCATTCAGGCTGCGACGTCATGCCGGCGATGACGTCATGCAGGCGCGGCTGGATCCGCCCCCGCGCCGGGTGCCGCGACGGGTGACCGGGATGCTGGCAGGGTCGTTCGCGGTGGGTCTGTCATGCGAGGCTGCGACCTGCCGGATCTGTTCCAAAAGAGGTAGGCTCGGGGCTTGAGCGTTTGGTCGGTGCGCAGGTTCGGCGTCGAGACGAGGCGGAAAAGCATGCGTCGGGTTTTGATAGTCGCGTTCAAATCTCTCGTCGCGATCGGGCTTCTGGGGATTCTGGGGCTGAGCGGCTGGCTTGGCTTCAGCCCGCCCGAGGGGCTGCTGGGCGCCTCGGCCTATGCGGCAAAAATGCTTTGCTCGAACGTGTTCATCGCCGGGCGCGAGCTGGATGCGGTCATTGCAACCGATGTGGCGTTTGCACTGCCACGTCTGGTCAATCGCATGAGCATCGACGTCGACCGCAACAAGCAGCGTGTCGAGGTGGCCTATCTCGGCCTGTTCGCCAGACGTGACGCCCAATATCAGGAGGGCCGCGGTTGCACCTTGCTCGCAAAGGACGAAGTCCCGGATCGCGCCGGCTTATCGGCTTTGCCGCCGGCGACGCCTGACGCGCTCTGGCCGGCCGGCGAGGGGGTGCAACTCTCCGACGACAAGCGCCTGCTGGCGGCGCTGAACGATCCCGCCCTGCAGGGGCCGGGCATGCGCGCGATCGTCGTCGTCCATGACGGGCGCATCGTCGGCGAGACCTATGGCGAAGGCTTCAATGCCGCGACGCCCCTGCTCGGCTGGTCGATGACGAAGACCGTCAACGCCGCCCTGGCCGGCCTGGCGATCAAGGACGGCAAGCTTTCCCTGGATCGGAAGAACCTGTTTCCGCAATGGACCGGTGACGCGCGCGCCGACATCTCGGTGGCCGATCTGATGGCCATGACCAGCGGGTTGGAATGGGATGAAGAGCACGGCAATTCTCCCGACCCCGGACGGTTGGAGAATCTGGCAAGGGATGCGGCGGCTTTCGCGCGGGACCGCGGGCTCGTCGCCCCGCCTGGAACGCGATTCAACTATTCCGGCGGCTCCTCCGTCCTGCTGGCGCGGCTCTGGCAGGACGCGGTTGGGGCGGACGCACACGCTTATCCGCGGGAGCGGTTGTTCAAGCCTCTGGGCATGACCAGCGCCGTTCTCGAAGCCGACCCGTCCGGCACTTTCCTCGGCGAAGGCTTTCTCTACGCCAATGCGCGGGATTGGGCGCGCTTCGGCGAATTCCTGCGCCTGGGCGGGGAATGGAACGGCGAGCAGCTTCTGCCGCCGGGCTTCGTCGACTACATGCGCTCGCCCCTGCCGGTGTCCGATCAGGGACATGGCCCGGTCTATGGTCGCGGACAGCTTTGGCTGGCGCGGGGGCAAGGCTTCAATCTCCCCGCCGACACCTTCATGCTGCAGGGACATCTGCGCCAGGTGATCGCGATCATCCCCTCGCGAAAGCTGGTGATCCTGCGCATGGGACAGACGCGGGAGGATATCGGCTACAGCGTCGCGAAACTGCTCTCCGCCATCGTCGCCGCGCGCCGATGAGGCGGTCGCCGAAATCGAGCGTGGACGCCGCGAGATAGGCGTTGAGGGTTGCCTCGACGACCTGCTGCCCTGCCAGCATGGTCCTCGCGACGGAGACGTCGGGAGCGCTGAGGCTGCCGCTCCATGCGATGCAGGCCGAACCGGTATGGCAGGCCGCGTTGCCGGTGCGATCGATCACATGCGCGACCTTCATCGGCCGCCACGAGCGCGCAGATGATATCCTGCGAAGAACAGCCCTTCTGGAGCATCCTCAGGCCGTCGACGCCGTCGATCACGCCCGGCGAGCACCATCGAGACGTCTGACCGCGCCGACCAGTTGAAGACGAGCAAAGGCAAGCGCGTCATTCGCTTGGCTGCCCATGCGGAACATCTGCCAGATTCATCCGTATAGCTTCAGCAAGCCGCAGCCAGTCGTTGGAGCACTGATGGAAACTGTCGATCCTCGCCAGGCTTGCCTGCGCATCGCCATTCTGACGGCGGTGCTGGCATCAGTGGCATGGCCTGCGATGGCGCTCACCGCCGACGAGGTGAATGCGGTCATCTTCGCCGACAAGGACAAGCAGGCCTGGCCCGGACCAAACCCGTTTGTCGTCAAGGCGCAGGTTCTGCTCAGTCGCCGCAGCATTTCGCCGGGCGTGATCGACGGCGTCGACGGCGAGAATTTCCGCAAGGCGGTGGCGCAGTTGCGACGGCAGGAGAAGCTTCCCGATGGCGACGAGATCGACGAACCGGCCTGGCTCAGCCTGGGCGGCGACACCACGACCGATGTGATCGCCGAATATACCCTGACCGACAAAGACGCGGCCTACGACTTCGCCGACGAAATCCCGCGCGACTATGCCAAACAGGCCAAGATGAAGCGCCTGTCCTATACCAGCCCACAGGAGATGCTGGGCGAACGCTTCCATATGAGCGAGACGCTGCTGGGCGTCCTCAATCCCAAGCAGGCGTTTTCGGAAGCCGGCGCGCGTCTGCTCGTGGCGTCGGGGCGGCGCTCGCCGGAGAAAGGCGCCGCGCTGCGGATCGATGCGGTCAAGAGCACCGGAATGGTCATCGTTCTGGGGGCGGAGGACAAGGTGCTGGCGAGCTACCCGGCGACCATCGGCAGCGAGGACACGCCTTCGCCCTCGGGCGAGTATACGGTCGAGCGCATCGCAAGGAACCCGAGCTACACTTACGATCCAGAGAAGAATTTCCAGCAGGGCAAGAACACCAAGACACTCGATCTCCCGCCCGGACCGAATGGGCCGGTTGGCACCGTCTGGATCGCGCTGTCGAAGAAGACCTTCGGAATCCACGGCACGCCCGAACCCGCCAAGGTCAGCAAGACCAGCTCGCATGGCTGCATCCGGCTGACGAATTGGGACGCCGAGGAACTCGCCGACCTCGTGAAGCCGGGTGTCCCGGTGCGTTTCGTGGACTGAGTGGCGTGCGCGATCGCCTGCGGCGACGATATAGATGGGCATTCGCGAGTGGCTTTTGCGCCTTCTGCTTCTGCCCGGTCGCACCTGCCTTGGCCTTGGGTCCTGGCGACGGTGAGAGGCCGGCGGCGCGTCGCGGCGTCGTCTCTCCCTTGCCGCCGCGACGCCCTGCCGATCTGAAGCCGCTTCCGGTACCTGGCGGCAAGGCGGAGCCTGCTCCCGAACCCGAGAAGCCGGCAGTGCCGTCGGCGTGTCTCGCGACCTTTGCCGAGCGCGGCGGCATCGCGCTTCCTTCGCCGTCGGAGAACGGCGGTGGCGCGTGCGCTATCGACGATCCCGTCACGTTCCGCAACATTGCGATGGCTGATGGGCACAAGGTCGAGCTCGACAGTGCGGTCACTGTCAGCTGCGCCTTTGCACTGGAAGTCCTGGGCTGGCTGCGCGACGATCTGCCCGGCATCATGGGCGCTGAGAACGGCAAGCTGACCGGATTGGTCGGGGTCGGCGGACATGCCTGCCGGCCGCGCAATGGGATGGCAGGCGCGCCCATCAGCGAACATGCGACCGGCAATGCGCTTGATCTCAGCGGCCTTCGCCTGCAGGACGGCCGAATCGTCACCCTGGCCGGTCGGGACGACGCGACGCGTCCCTTACGGGAATCCCTTCAAAAGAGCGCCTGCGCACGCTTCACGACGGTGCTCGGTGCGGGCTCCGACAGCTCTCACAAGGATCATCTCCATCTCGACATGCGTAAAAGGCCGCGTGGCTTCAAGATCTGCCAATGGACCGTCGAGTGACGGCGCTGGCGCGTGAACTGGAACGTCTTGGGACAGTTTCAAAGGCTCAGGGCGTCTGACCCTCCGCGCCCGCATGTCACGCCGGGCGCGTTTTCGCTGGAGCAGCCGGGGCCGCCTCGGACGCATGTTGCTCCCAACCAAAGACGCTCCGCCCGCCATACTCGGCCGAACGCCGGCGTTCCTCGGTCACATATTCGCACAGTGTCGGGCCGGTGGCGATCTGCTCCAGCCGGCGGCTCTCGCGGTCGAGCCGCGAGATCGCGGCGAGGCGATCGTCCTGCCCTAGCTTTGCCCGATCGACCGCGGATCTCAGCACCGCGATCGTCTGGTCGTAGACCTTGGTGGGCACGGCGAAGGGTTGCCGGTCCTTGCCGCCATGGGCGAGTGAGAAGCGTGCCGGATCGGCGAAGCGACACGGCGTGCCATGGACCACTTCGGCCACCATCGCAAGCGAGCGCACGGTGCGGGCCCCGACGCCTGGTACGAGGAGCAACTCGGAGAAATCGGCCGGGGCACTGTCGGCGGCTGCGGCGAGCGCGCCGTGCAGGCGCCGGGCGATCACGTCCTTGGGCCGGACATCGTGATGGGCCGGCATCACCAGATGCGGCAAGGCGAGCTGCGCGGACGACAGCACCGGCGGGGCCCGGTCGCGTTCCAATGCGGAAAATTCCCTGATGATGGCATCGGGCCCAATCTCGCGCAGCATTGCAATCTGGCCGTCGCGGGACGATCTCGCGCGCGCATCGGTGAGATTGATGATGCGGCCCTGGTTCTTGCCATCGATGGCGGCATGGGGCGCCTCGACGAAGCTGCCGAGCCCTTCCGACTGCCAGTGATAGCGCCGGGCGAGGCCGCCATCGCCGTTCATGCCTTGCTGCACCACGACCCATTGGCCGTCATCGGTGACGAAGAAGCCGTGCAGATAAAGGTCGAAACCATCCTGCACGGCGGCGCTGTCGACCTTGGCGACGAGGCGGCTTGCCTTTGCCAGCGCATGCCCGTCGAAGCCGACCCGGGCGCCGATCCGCTCCAGTTCTGCGGGCGTCTGCCGTGAATGGCTGCCTCGCCCACCGCACACATGCAGGCCGAGCTCGCCCGAGAGCGGTGCCAGTCCGCGCTTCAATGCGCCGATGACGCTCGTGGTGATGCCCGAAGAGTGCCAGTCCATGCCCATCACCGCGCCGAAGGACTGGAACCAGAAGGGGTGGGCCAGACGCCGCAGCAACTCGTCCCGGCCATAATGATGGATGATCGCTTCGCAGATGACAGCGCCGAGGCGCGTCATGCGCTGGGCGAGCCAGACCGGCACCCGGCCGTGATGCAAAGGCAGATCGGCACTGCCCGAGCGGCGCGTCATGCCAGGTCCTTGCGAACGAAACGGGAACTTTACATAGCGCAGTCCGACGGAAGTTGCCAAGAGCGTCCGAGGGGGCGTCCGCGCCGATCGCGCGGAACGTCTCGGCGGTTGGCCGGTTTAGCAAATGCCGTTTGGGAGTGGCTTTATTCGAGGAGGCGGACATGCCGGCGAAATCAGCAGCTCAGCAAAAGGCGGCAGGCGCCGCCCTGGCCGCCAAGCGCGGCGAGATCAAGAAAAGCAAACTCAAAGGCGCTTCCAAATCGATGGAGACATCGATGAGTGAACGCGAACTCGACGAGCTCGCCTCGACCAAACGCAAGGGCAAGCCCGAGCATGTGTCGAAATCGTGAGCCTCGTCTCGGTTGCGAAGGCAGCAGAATAGCATGTCGGATGGCGCAAGAGAGCTTCGCTTCGCCTTCAAGCGCATCGAGCGGGAACTACCGCACAGGCTGGCGTCATGGATGCGTTGGTTGCGGTACCCCCAATCGCGCTGGGTCAGACTTCCGGCGGGGATTGTCCTGATCTTCGGCGGCATCTTCGCGATCCTTCCGTTCCTGGGAGTGTGGATGCTGCCGCTCGGCCTGATGCTGATCGCAGCCGACGTGCCTTTTCTGCAGCGGCCCATGGCGCGGTTGACCATGTGGGGCGCGGACTATCTCGATCGCTACCGCGCACGACGGGCAAAGCGATAGCGGCTGGACCTGTGTAGGTCCGTTTTCCGGAGCGACCGCATCCGCAACGGCCTCCTTCTTGCTGCCGGGCAGGAGCGTCATGACCAGGATGAAGGCCGCAAGGACGAAGCAGATGGCCCGGCATCTCGGTGACGATGACCTCCAGCGTCGGGCCGCAAACGGGGCTGGGCGATGGGCGTCTTCAGGGGCTGTGATCGACGGCTATTCTGGGTGTCGGGCGTTCCAGGTCTCGGCATATTCGGCGCACATCCGATTGACGGCGTCCCGATCCGTGACACCTGCCGGCTTCGCGCGGGAGGGCAGGGCCGTTTGAAACGGCGCATAGCCTTGATGCGCCAGCCGCCAGAGTCGCCGAAGCTCCTTCAGCGGCTCGGAATGGTCGTCGACCCGCAGATCGAAGCTCGCAAACGGGGCATCGCTCCAGATGCGGATGGCGCAGGACTGACGCCCGCGGCTGTCGCCGCCCTCGCATTCGCCGGCTTCCATCGCGACGATGAGGCGCTCGTCGAAATCGAGCGTGGACGCCGCGAGATAGGCGTTAAGCGTCGCCTCGACGACCTGCGGCCCTGCCAGCATGTTCCCGGCGACGGAGACGTCGGGAGCGCTGACGCTGCCGCTCCATGCGATGCAGGCCGCGCCGGTATGGCAGGCCGCGCTGCCCGTGCGATCGATCACATGCACCTGCCTGTGATCGCGACCCTCATCGGCCGCCGCCAGGGTGCAGACGATATCCTGGGAAGAACAACCTTCCCCAAGCATCCTCAGGCCGTCGACGCCGAAAAACGGATTTGCGAAAGCCTGCGTCGCGATCACGCCGGTTCGACCCGCCCCATAGGGGACGACCGCTCCAACCGCCAGCGCCCGCGACGCGCACAGCACGCCAAACGCGCCGGTTTGCGTATCCCGCGCAATGATCGACCACGTCATGCGGTATTCCCTGCTTGTCAGGATGCCGCAATATCCGTGTTCCTGCCGTTCTCAAAGCAACGTCTACACGGCAGAACCTCCGCACGCGAAGCGGCCGGGCTCGCCCGTAAGCCGTTGCCGGCAAGCACCTGTTCCATGCCAAATCGCAAGATCGGTCGAGCGCGGCATCTCCGGAAGGGCCTAGCTGGTGTCGCCACGGAGGAAGACCAAGAGACGATGAAGGCGGCACTTGAAAACGACCATGCCCGGAAAAACTACCATGCCCGGATGCAGCGGGTGCTGGACCATATCGACCGGCATCTCGACGATGATCTGGGCCTGGACGTGTTGAGCGGCGTCGCGGCGTTCTCGAAATACCACTTCCACCGGCAGTTCATGTCCACCTTCGGGGTGTCCGTGCATCGCTATGTCCAGCTTGCCCGCATGAAGCGCGCTTCATACCGGCTGGCCTACAGGGACGCCCAAAGCGTCACCGACATAGCGATGGATGCCGGTTACGATGCGCCCGATGCCTTCGCCCGCGCCTTTCGGCAGAGGTTCGGACAGTCGCCTTCGTCGTTCCGGAAATCTTCCGACTGGGAGCCGTGGCTTGCGGCCTTCGGGCCTTTCGACGATGCGAGGAGCAAGCTCATGCAGACGAGTTTTACCACTGACGACGTGATCATCCGCGATGTGCCGGCAACGCCGGTGGCGATCATGGAGCATCGCGGCGATCCGGCGACGCTGGGCGCCACCATCCAGCGCTTCATCGCCTGGCGCAAGGCTGCTGGCCTGCATCCCAGCACGAGTCCGACCTTCAATGTCTGGCGTTCCGAGCGGCGGCCCGCTTCTCCGGCCGACTATAGCAACGACCTCTGTGCCGGGACCGACCGGCCGATCGAGGCGCATGGCGAGCCGATCAAGGCCGGCGAGATACCAGGCGGACGCTGCGCGGTGCTGCGCGTCGTCGGCAACACCCATAATCTGGAGCCCGCCGCGCTCTATTTGTATCGCGATTGGCTCCCAGCCAGCGGCGAGGAAGCCCGCGACTTCCCGATCTATTGCCAGCGGCTGAGCCTCTTCCCGGAGGTGCCGGAGCATGAGGCGGTCGCGGAGCTCTTTCTGCCGCTGAAATAGCGCGCTTGCGACGGCGGCCTGTCCCTTCCGCTCGCGGGAAGCGGACAGGCCGTTGTCCACCCCCATCCCGGTTGCCCCCACCGCCAGCAGCGTCGCCTTCGGCTACAGCTATAACCAGGCCAATCAGCGCATAGGCCAGACCACGAACGATGCCAGCTGGTGGCTCTCCCCGGCGGCCGCGAGCACGACCGCCTATACCGCCAACAATCTCGACCAGTACACCGCCGTCGGCGCTGCCACGCCGAGCTATGACGGCAATGGCAACCTCACCGCGGACGGAAGCTTCACCTACGCCTATGATCCGGAGAACCGGCTGACGGGCGTGATGCAAGGCGCGACGACGGTCGCAAGCTATGATTTCGACGCGCAAGGGAGGCGCAAGCAGAAGACGGTCGGCTCAGTCAAGACGGTGTTCGTCACCGACGCCGATAATCGCGAGGTGTTGGAATATGACGGCACGAGCGGGCAGGTGCTGCGCTGGTATGCCTATGGGCTGGGCTCCAATGAGGCGCTGAACCAGATCGAGGTTTCGCCGGCGACGCGCACGAGCTTCATTCCCGATATCCAGGGTTCCGTGCAGGCGACGCTGGCATCAGTCACCGGCACGCTCGCCAAGGGCGGCTACCTGCCCTTCGGCCAGAGCGCGGCATCGACAGGCAGCTTCCGCTACACCGGCCAGCGCATCGACCCGGAGACCGGGCTCTACTACTACCGCGCCCGCATGTATGCGCCCGCGCTCGGCCGCTTTCTCCAGCCCGACCCGATCGGGACGCAAGGCGGGCTCAACCTCTACGCCTATGTCGGGAATGACCCGCTGAATGCGACGGATCCGAGCGGCGCTGTAGTCGAGTTTACTAGCACCTCCAATAGCTTGCTTTTGGGAGGTGCGATTGCGCTGCCCAGCGTTAGGGGTGGCGCTATCGCGCTGCCAGAGGCGCTTGGGATCGGCGGAGCAGCAACAGTTGGGGCTTTGATGCTACCGCTCGCATTGTCGGGCGATACAGTTACAAAAGCGGACTCTGCTCAATACGTTTATGTTACATACACCCGGGCAAATCCCGTTACTCAACAGGTATATTCTGGCCGTACATCAGGCTTTGCCAATCCGGTAGATCCATTGCAATTACAGGCGCTTGCAACTCAACGCGCCTATGGGCAGCCTATCTTAAATTCAGAAGGATTTTCTCTGCCTATTCTAGATCAAGCTACTAACAACTATGGCGCCATAAGAGGGCGTGAGCAGCAACTTATCGATTATTACGGCGGAGCTCAAAGCGTTGGAGGAGTTTCGCGCAATATGATCAATGGAATTTCAGACTATAATCCTTTAAGGCCTATCTATATGTATTCATCGTCGCAATTATTTGGGTCGCTGCCAAGCAATAGGCCTTGATAAAATGGTTGGAAAAATGACAGACAGCTCACGCTATCAATCCGACAAGAGGTTTTTGGCTTATATCGTCGATAAATTCATGAATATAAAGGGTCTTCCTGAAAGCGAGCATCCGATGCAGAGGCTTAGCGAGCTGGAAAAAGATAGCGAGTCGATCGCGCGCAAAGGACTTAAGCAGGCGATCCAAGATTGCATCGTCATGACGAGTAGGTTGCCGCCAGAAAAAGTATCTGAGATAGATATGAGTTTGATAGAAGCGGGAATTCCTTCTCTATCTGAAATTAGGAGGCGGTATTGGAGTAAATATAAAAATCTAATTAAGAAAGATACTATAAGCAACGATAATGATTACTATCTCGCAAAGGGGATTTTAGATTCTGGATCGCCGGTTCCTGAGGATGAGCTAAAAAAATTGCGGCGCTTAATTGGCGAATACGAGAAAATTTAGCAAGGTCGGTGCAATATCTGCTCCGCAGCACCAATCAGCGCATAGGCCAGGCCACGAACGACGCCAACTGATGGCTCTCCTGCGGCCGCCAGCACGACCGCCTATACCGCCAACAATCTCGACCAGTACACCGCCGTCGACGCGGCCACGCCGAGCTATGACGGCAACGGCAACCTGACCTCGGATGGAAGCCTCACTTACGCCTATGAGCCGGAGAACCGGCTGACGGGCATGATGCAAGGCGCCGCCACGGTCGCGAGCTACGATTTCGATGCCCAGGGCGGCGCAAGCAAAGGCGGACATCCGCAGGCCCGCCGCAAGGGGGCCGTGCTTCAGAACCTGACACCCATCCGGCCCTTGAGGGCGTGGTCCCGGCTGCGTTCGTCCAGTGCGGCGGCGTAGGTGAGGCAAAGCCTGGGGGCGCGCCTCACGGGCGGTAGAGATGGTGGTCGTCGTCGTCCCGCGACGAACTCGCCACTGTTCTCAGGCGCGATGTTTCGCCAGGTGAGAGCTGCGATCCTCGAGGCTGAAGTTCGGGACCGCAGCGAAGGCGTTTTTCAGATGCTCGCCCATCATCTGGGCCGCCTTCTCGCGGGCACCGGCGCCGACCGCGTCGAGAATGGCTAGGTGCTCGCGGCACCAGTCCTTGACCCGGCGGCGATTGACATAGCCGCCGAATTCGAGAAGCCGCCGCATGCGGTTCTGCTGCTGGATGGCCTGGAGGAAAAACGGGTTGCCGCCGAATTCCGCCAGCATTTCGTGGAACTGGGCATCCGTCTCGAACAGCTGGGCCCGGTCCACCGTTTCGATCGCGGGATGGGCCACGAGATAGAGGTGCTGCAGGCGGCTGCGCTCGATCATGGCCGCATCGGCCCGGAAATCCTGCAGCAGCAGGATGGCGGGCTCGATGATGCTGCGGAAGGCATAGCTGCCGTGCATGCCGATCCTGGTGTCCAATGTCGGCACGAAGCTCCAGCCGCGCCCGGTATTGCGATGGATCAGGCCATCGTCGAGCAGGCGCAGCAGCGTCCTCTGGAGCGCGGCGCGGTCCACCTCATAACGTCGCGCGATGTCGCTTTGGATGAAGGTCACCGGCAGTCGCCCGACCAGGCGATCCTGCACGATCAGCGCATACAGGTCCTGATCGGATGTCGAGGGCACCTCCAGCTCGAGCCGGTAGAGCTCTTCAGGACGCGCCAGGAGGAAATAGCCGTGGTTGCGGCGCGCTTCGAGGATGCCGCGCTCGGCGAGAAGCTGTAGCGCCGAGCGGATCGGCGTCCGCGAAACCTGAAGCAGGTCGCCGAGCGCCTGCTCGCGCAGATGGTGTCCGGGTTCAAAGCGCGCCTCGCGGACGACATCGAGAATTTGATTGGCGAGCTTGTGCCGCCGCTGGCTCGAACCGCGGGCCATCCTGTCCCTATCTGATCGCACTGATCGAACTCTTTCAAACGATCGATACAATGGGTTGGCGATTTTGGGCAAGCGCAGCGACGCTGTCGTGGGGCAGACGGTCCCAAAAGCTGCGAGCCTCGCCTTCACACTGCGCGGGCCACGAGCGGATTCCGGCGCAGATTTCGCCAGGGCGTGCCCGGTATTTGATCAAGGGCCGCGCGGAGGCTGCGTTGACTCCTTTCGGGTTCCGGCTTGTATTGTTGCTGACCAATAGAGCAATCTGTTCGCGACGAGGGGAATGGCATGCTTCGAAAACTCGCTTCAGCCTGCATAGTGCCATTGGGGTTGGCCCACGCCGCCATGGCCGCCGAGCTGCCCAAGAGCGGCCTCGTCGAGGCCGGCGCGCTGACCTATGGCGTCGCGGCGACATTCGCGCCGTTCGAGTTCCAGAAGGATGGCAAGCTCACCGGCTTCGATATCGATTTCGTCGAGGCGATCAGCCAGAAGCTGAAGGCCAAGGCGGCGCCGATGAACATGGAGTTCAAGGGCCTGATTCCCGCGCTGCAGGGCGGGCGGCTCGATATCATCAATTCGGCGATGTACATGAACCCGGCGCGGGCCGAGCAGGTCGATTTCGTGCCTTACATGAAGATCGGCAACATGGTGGTGGTCCAGGCCGGCAATAGCGCCAAGATCACGGGCCGCAACGAGACGCTCTGCGGCAAGACCATCGCGGTCACGCTCGGAGGCATCCAGGAGAGCCAGGCTCGCGCTGATGACAAGAGCTGCAAGGAGAAGGGCCTCAAAAGCGTCGATGTGAAGACCTTTCCGACCGCGCAGGATTCCTGGCTGAACCTGCGTCAGGGGCGAGCGGACGCGGTCTACGACTCGACGCCGGGCGCCGCGAAGGTGCTCGACGAGCTGCCCGGGATCTTCGAGACGGTCGGGGCGGAGTTCGAGTCGAACACCTCGATCGGCATCGCCACCCGCAAGGGCGATGAAGCGATGCAGGCCTCGCTCAAGGCCGCCATCGCGGAGGTCGTCGCGGACGGAACCTATAAGGGCCTGCTGGCGAAGTGGAAGCTGCCGGCCTCGGTCTCCATCTTCAACTGAGTTCCGGAAAACTGGCGGTCTCGCCTGACGAGGCCGCCATGACGTTGCCGCGCAGCCAAGATCTCAGAACCATGCGAGACCTCAGAACCATGCGAGATCTTAGAAACAGGCGTGGCCGAGTGTCCTGATGTCCTTCCAGCTCGTCCTCGATTACGTGCTGTCGCCGATCTTCTTTCACGGCGCGATGATGACGCTGCTCATCACCGTGACATCCCTGTTCTTCGGCATCCTGGCGGGGTTGGTCGTCGCCCTGCTTCAGGAGGCGAGGCTGAAGCTTCTCCGCGTCGTCGCGCTCTTCTATCTCTGGCTGTTTCGCGGCACGCCCGTGCTGTTCCAGATCATCTTCATCTACAATGTCCTGCCCGGCTTCGGCATTCGCCTGTCGGCCTTCATGTCGGCGGTGATCGCGCTGTCGCTGAACGAGGGCGCCTATATGGCGGAGATCCTGCGTTCCGGCATCAAATCGGTAACCAGGGGCCAGCGCACGGCCGGCCTTGCGCTTGGCATGACGCGCGCCGGCGTCATGCGTCACGTCGTGCTGCCGCAGGCGCTACGCATCATCCTTCCCCCGGTCGGCAACCAGATGATCGGTATGCTGAAGACGAGCGCGCTCGTCTCCGTCGTGGCGGTGGAGGAACTGCTTTTGATCGCGAACCAGACCGCGAGCGCCAATTTCCGCTATTTCGAAGCCCTCTCGGCGGCCGGTATCTATTATCTCGTGCTCACGACCATCTTCATGGCGGGGCAGGCCTGGCTCGAGCAGGCGCTCGACCCCAAGCGGGCCCGGGCACGAAGGCAGGCCAAGCCGCTCGTCGAGCGCCTGACTGCGGCGGCTGACATCCGATGAGGCAAATATTCTCGAGGCAAGTATCCCTGAGGCACGCATCCTGTCCCGATCGCGGGAGGCCATCATGACCGCGCAACGCCCGCTGCTTGAACTGATCGGCATCGAGAAGAGCTTCGGCCAGCTCCAGGCGCTGAAGACCTGCTCGCTGGAGGTTCACGAGAAGGAGACCGTCGTGCTGATCGGGCCGTCGGGCTCCGGAAAATCGACCCTGCTGCGCTGCGTGAACCTGCTGGAGCCGCCCGACCGCGGCAACATTGTCTTCAAGGGGCAGGATATCGGGCAGGATCTGAGAGCCGCACCGATGATCCGGCAGGAGATCGGCATGGTGTTCCAGAATTTCGAGCTGTTCCAGCATCTGAGCGCCGCCGAGAACATCATGCTCGCACCGATGAAGGTTCTCGGCCTGTCGCGCCACGATGCCCATGACATTGCGCTCGGGCTGCTGAAGAAGGTCCGCATCCCCGACAAGACCGACAGCTACCCTGACGAACTCTCCGGCGGGCAACAGCAGCGCGTCGCCATCGCGCGGGCGCTCGCGATGAAGCCGGCGGTGATGCTTTACGACGAGCCCACTTCGGCGCTGGACCCGGAAATGATCCGCGAGGTGCTCGATGTGATGGCGGAGCTGTCGGCCGAGGGCATGACCAGCATCGTCGTCACCCATGAGATGGGCTTCGCCAAGCGCGCCGCCGACCGCATCGTCTTCATGGAAGCCGGGCGGATCGTCGAGATCGCCAACAGCGCGGATTTCTTCGGCGGCACCGTGAATGCGCGGGCGCGGCAATTCCTCGACCAGATCCTGCATTGAGCACGAGCATGACGTCGCTCGAAAACCGGTTCCCGCTTTTCGGCGTCATGCATCAGCTTCCGACCCGCCGATTTCGAGACACGCCATGACAACCTCCCCCGACGCGTCCCGCATGAAGCGCGAGCTCGCCGAACTCATCGCCATCCGCACGGAAAACCCGCCCGGCCGCGAGCTGGAGGCGGCCGACTATGTCGCGGCGCGGCTGCGCGAGATCGGCCTTGATGTCACGCTCGACGAATACAAGCCCGGCCGCGTCAATGTGGAGGCGCGCCTGCTCAACGGGCCGGGGCCGGTCTTCGCCTTCAACACGCATATGGACGTCGTGCCCGCCGGAGACGGCTGGACGAGCGATCCCTTTGTCCTGCGCGAGGCGGAAGGGCGCCTCTACGGGCGCGGCGCCTGCGACTGCAAAGGGCCGCTCGCGGCCATGCTGGAGGCCGTGCGCATGCTGGCCGCGACGCGCGAGAGCTGGTCGGGCACGCTGCTCGCCATCTTCGTCGCCGATGAGGAGATCGCCAGCGAGGGCGCCAAGCACTATGCCGCCAAGCGGCCGAAGATCGATGTCGCTGTGGTCGGCGAGCCGACCTCCAACACGATCTACAGCGCCCATAAGGGCAGCCTGCGCCCGCTCGTGCGCGTCCACGGTGTCCCGGCCCATTCGGGCACGCCGCATCTCGGCGAGAACGCCGTCCTGCGCGCCGGGCAGCTTCTCGCCATGGTCGCCGAGGAGCATGAGGCGAATGTCCGACGCCGCACCCACCCGCTCGTCGGCGAGGCGAGCCTCACCGTGACGCGCATCCATGGCGGCCATGCCGACAATGTCTTGCCCGGCGCCTGCGACCTGCTGCTCGACCGGCGGATGGTGCCGGGCGAGGACGAGAATGGGGTCAAGGCCGAGATCGCGCTGCTGCTGAAGCAGGCCCATGCGCGTTTCGGCCTGCGCGCCGATATCCTGGAGTGGAAAGCCACCACGGGCGGCGCCACCGAGACCGCCCCCGACCGGCCGATCGTGCAACGCAGCCTCGCGGCGGCGCGCCGCCACGGCATCGCCGAGCCGGGCCCGTTCGGCTTCCAGGGTGGCTGCGACCTCGTGCATTTCCGGGCGACGGGCGCCGAGGGCGTCGTGATCGGTCCGGGCTCGCTTTCCGTCGCGCACAAGGCCGACGAGTTCGTGCCGGTCGACGAGTTCGTGACCGCGAGCCTGATCTATCGCGACGTCGCCGTCGCGATGCTGTCGGGCTGAGGGGAAAGCCGATGCGCCTGTCCCTGCACCGGGCGATGCTGAGCTATGGCGGCGGCCTGCTGCTGCACACGGCCTCGTCGGGGCCGGTCGCGGGCCTCGACACGCTCTATCTCGCTTTGCAGGACGCCGACGGCATCACGGCCACAGGCGAGGTCCGGATCAACATCGCCTATCTCAACGGGCTCGCCGCGGAGGCTGTCGTCACGGAGGCGCTCGCGCTGCTGCCGGGCCTCGACCTGACGCCCGCCCCTGAGACGCTCCTGGCCGCGCCGCCGCCGCTGCTGTCGCGCGCAAGTGCGCCGCTGCGCATGCTGGTCGATCTCGCTTTGCACGATCTCGCCGCCAAACGCGCCGGCCAGCCGCTGGCGGCGTTCCTGGGCGAGTCAGAGCTGGGCAAGTCAGAGCCGGGCAAGTCAGACCTGGGCAAGACAGAGCTGGGCAAATCCGAGGCCGGGCCGGTCAGCTATGCGACCAACCAGACCCTGTTCATCTCGGACGATGCGACCTTCCTGCGTCAGGCGCAGGCCTATGTCGGGCGCGGCTTCAAGGATCTGAAGGTACGCATCGGCGCGGCCGATTTCACTGAGGATCTCGCCCGCATCCGTAGTCTGCGCGCGCGCTTCGGCGCCGGCGTCAAGATCGCGGTCGATGCGAATGCGGCCTGGAGCCTGGCGGATGCGCCGGCACGGCTTGAGGCGCTGGCGCCGTTCGATCTTGCCTATGTCGAGCAGCCGGTCGCGCCGGTTGGCTTCGATCTGCTGGCGCGGCTCGCCGAGGCTAGTCCGATCCCGATCATGCTCGACGAGAGCGTCAGGGGCGAGGATGATGCGATGCGCCTGGCCGGCGGCGGCCACGGGCTGATGGCGCATCTGAAGCTGGTGAAGCTCGGCGGCCTCGCGCCTGCTTTGCGCGCGGCCCGGGCGCTCGCAGTGGCCGGCGTGCCCTGCATGATCGGGCAGATGAACGAGGGCGGCCTCGCCACCGCCGCCGCGCTGCATCTATGCGTCGCCACGCAGCCGCGTTTCGCCGAGCTCTACGGCGCCGACGGCCTGAGCAACGATCCGGCGCCGGGCCTCGTCTATGCGGATGGCCTGGTGTCCGCACCAGTGCTGCCAGGCCTCGGCCTTTCCTTCGCGCGCGAGCGCACAGAGACACTCTGGGAGAATTGAGCGATGGATATCGGCAGCGTCGTACAGGGCTCGGAATCGGCCTTTCCGAAGAGCGAATATGACGGCCGCGTCGCCAGGGCGCGCCAGCGTCTCGCCGCGGCCGAGCTCGACGTGATGGTCGTCACCGGGCCTGAGAACATCTTCTACCTCACCGGGCAGCAGACGCCGGGCTACTACACCTTCCAGGCGCTGGTGCTGCCGGTCGAGGGCGATCCCGTCTTCGTCATCCGGCAGCTCGAATATTTCAACTTCATCGCCAATACCTTCATCGCGGACGCCGCCATCTACCAGGACGGCGAGGATCCGGTCGGCTTCCTGACCAAGGTGATCCGCGACAAGGGCCTCGCCGGCAAGCGCGTCGCCATCGACAAGCGCGGCTGGTTCCTGCCGATCGCCGTCTATGAAGCGCTCCAGGCCGAGCTCGGCACTATTGGCGATGCGGCCGGTATCGTCGAGGCGCTGCGCGCCATCAAGTCGCCGCTGGAGTTGGAGAAGCTCGACCATGCCGCAGCCTATGTCGATGCCGGGATGAAGGCGGGCCTGGCCGCCGTGAAGGTCGGCGCGACCGAGAACGATCTCGTGGCGGCGATGATGGGCGCGGCGATCGCGGCCGGCTCGGAATATATGGGCATGGAGCCGCTGGTCTCGTCGGGTCCGCGCTCGGGCGTGCCGCACGGCACCTGGAAGCGCCGCCGCATCGAGGCGGGCGACCCCGCCTTCCTCGAAATGGCCGCCTGCCACGACCGCTACCACGCCGCGCTGATGCGCTCGGCCTGGCTCGGTGCGCCGCCCGCCGTGGCGAGCGACATGATGAAGGCCTGCCAGGACGCCCTTGCCGCCGCCCTGGACGAAATCCGGCCGGGCGTCGCCTGCGAGGTGCCCCATCTCGCCTGCCAGGCCGTGATCGACAAGGCCGGCTATACCGACGCCTTCCGCAAGCGCCTCGGCTACAGCGTCGGCATCTCCTTCGCGCCCGATTGGGGTGAAGGCGCGATCCTGAACTTGAACAAGGGCGTCAAGACCGAACTCCAGCCCGGCATGGCGTTCCACCTGCCGCCGGCGCTGCGCATCTATGGCCGCTTTACCGTCGGCGTCAGCGAGACGATCGTGGTGACGCAAACGGGCCACCGTGTGCTCGGCACCATCGACAGGGCGCTGCTCCAGGTGGCTTGAACCATGTAGTGGCTTGATCCATCTCGACTGCCCGCTTTGCACCATGGGGACGCCGTGACCCTCCATCTCGTGATCGACCACACGGCTCGTCCGGCCCGGTTCGGGGCAGCGGCGGCGGTCGTGGCGCGCCGCCGCGGCGCGCGCTTCATGCATCTGCCCGCGATGTTCGATCTCGCGGCGCATCCCGACGCCGAGCAATATGTCCATGCCGCCGGCGGCCTCGGGCCGAGCGGGCTCTATTTCGCCGAGCGCGTCCTGGGCCGCCCGATCGCGGCGGCGGCGAGCGTTGCGGAGATCCTGTCCGAGGCGCGTCAGGCCGATGTCGTGGTGCCGATCCATCCGAGCTTCGGTCAGGAAGGCCGGCTGCTGCGCGAAGGCGCGCTGCAGGCCGGCATTGCGATCGATGAGGAGATTGCAGCGCCGGAGGAGGCGGAAGCGGCACCTGCCCGCACCTGGCCCGCCCAGCCCTCCCGTTCCATCTGTCTCGTCGGGCGCGAGCACGATCATCGCAACGTCTACCCGGCTGCGCTCGTCTCGCTGCAGGAGGCCATTGCGGCCCTCGATCTCGCGATCGCCATCCGTTTCATCGATCCGCGGGACAGCGATGCAGCGCTGTACGAGGATGCCGCCGGCATCCTCCTGCCGGGCGGTTCGGACATGGGCAATGTCCCCGGCCAGATCCGTGCGGCGCGATTTGCGCTGGCTCGCGGCGTTCCGGTGCTCGGCCTATGCCTGGGCATGCAGACCATGACGACCGCCTTCGCGCAGAGGGTTTTGGGGGATGGCATGGTCAACCTCGCCGAAGCCGATCCCGAGGCGCGAACCAAGAGCTTCGTCGCCATGGCGGCGGAGATGACCGCCGATGGTTCTGCGAACCTGCCCGAGCATCGCACCGGCGATGCAAATGTCGATCTCGTACCGGGTACGCGGCTTGCCGCCTTGATGGGCATGCAGACGATGCGCGTGCGCTGCAACCATCGTTTCCATCTGGCTGCATCGCTGCGTCGCGATCTGCAGGAGGCGGGTCTCGTCGTCAGCGCGACCAGCTTCGCCGGCCGCGTCGCCGATGCCGTCGAATGGCCGGCGCATCCCTTCTTCCTGGGCCTCCAGGGTCACCCCGAACTGGCCCCCGCGGCGAGCGCGCCGCATCCCGTCTTTCCTGCCTTCCTTCTCGCAGCTCGCGACGCACCCGCCACACCGGTCCCGTACCTCAGAACCTGACGTCGATCCGGCCCTTGAGGGCGTGGTCCCGGCTGCGTTCGCCCAGCGTGGCGGCATAGGTAAGGCCGAGCGTGGTGGCGCTGGAGGCGCGCCAGTCGAGGCCGGCCTCGGCGGCAAGCGCGTCGCGGTCGAGGCGGGCGGCGAAGACGCGGGCCTGCGTCGTGCCGCCGGCGAAGGCGGTGACGGCCTGCGGGGTCAATTCGCCGAAGCCATGGCGCCAGCCGAGCATGGCGCGGGCGAAGAACGGCGTCGCCGAAACTTGCGCCTCCGCGCGCAGGCCCAGCGTGCTGAAGCCCAGCGTCTGTTCGGAGGAGAACAGCCGCAGGGCCGCAGCCCCGCCTTGCTCGGTCGTGGCCTCGCTCGAGACGCGCAGCAGCGCGAGCTGGGCGAAGGGCTCAAACGCCAGGTTTTTGCCCACACCGTCGCCTGGCCAGGCAACGGTGTAGCCGAGCTCGGCAAAGGCCTGCGTCACCGCGCCGGGACGCTGCGAGCGCAGGATGTCACCGAAGCTGCCGATCGCGACCTGGCGGCGAATATCGCTCTCTGACCGGCTATAGGCGACGCCGGCATCGAGGCGCAGCGCGCCGAAGCGGGCGCCGGCATAGAGCGCGGCATGGCCGCTATCGAGCGTGCCGGTCGAGCGCCTGGCGTCGAGATCGAAGCGCGACTGGGTGTAGCCTCCGGCGATGCCGAGCCTCAGCGAACGCGATCCCGTGTCGTAGAGCAGCATGTCGGCGCCCAGCACCGCCCCGCCGCTGCGGCGCGACAGGCTCGCCGCATTGCCGTCACCGTCGCTGTTGGCCTGTCCGCCGAGCGCCTCGCCCCAGAACGCGTAGCGCTGCTCGAAGCGCGGCGAGGGCAGCGTGACCGCGTCCTTCCGGCCCGGCAGGTCGGCGCTGAAGGCGGCCGCGACTTGTCCGCCCGGCGCGGTCAGCAACGGCCCGCGCAGGCGGCCGAGGATCGCCTCGCGCAGCAGGGCGCTTTCGCTGATCGCGACGCTGACGGCCTGCGCATGCGCCTCGCCCGAGAGCAGGTCGAAGCCGGCCCGCGCCTGCGCCACTGTCGCCGAGATCAGCGCGTCATAGACTGAGGTGCCGACGCCGAGCCGCTCGGCCGCGACCGCGATGAAGCCCTGGTTGCGCGTCTGCGCGACAAAGCTCGCGCCCGCAGTGCCGGGGCCGAACGCGGTGTCGTTGCGGGTCATGGTCAGCGTGACGCTGGTTGCGTCATAGCTCAGCGCCGGCGTCAGAAAAGCGAAGTTCAAGGTGACCGCCGCAAACTGGCCGGTCACGCCGCCGCCGGCAGTGAGGATGGTGTAACGCGTCGCGGCCGCGTAGGTGCCGGTCGCAGGCACAAGCGCGACCGTGCCGCCGCTGATCGTCGCCGTGCCGGAGGCGGCGATGCGGTCGCTCTGCCCGGCGGCGTTGATCTCGAGCTGATAGATCGAGCCGGTGGCGAAGGCGACATTGCCGGCGACACTCAGCGTCCCGATCGAATTACCCGGCGCGATCGTCGCGCCATTGCCGATCGTCACTCCACCAATCGTACCGGAGCCGCCGAGCGTGCCGCCGGTGAGCGCAACCGTGCTCGCGAGCGAGCCGTTGATCACGAGCTTGCCGGCCGTGACGATCGTCGTGCCGGTATAGCTGTTCGTCCCCGACAGGGTGAACGTGCCGCTGCCGGTCTTGGTCAGCCCGCCGCTGCCGCTGATCGCGCCGGAGAACGTCGTCGAACTGTTATCCGAGCCGGTGGTGAGGGCAGCCGCGCTGAGCGTCACCGTACCGGCCCCGGTGAGCGAACCGATGCTCTGGTTGAAGCCGGCGAGATCGAGCGTCGCCCCGGCCGAGACGGTGAAGGCCGAGGCTGATGAGAACGAGCCTGCCTGCCCGGCCCGCAGGATCCCGCCCGTGACCGTGGTCGCGCCGGAATAGCTCTGCGTGCCCGCCAGCACCAGCGTGCCGGCGCCTGCCTTGCTGAACGAGCCCGCGCCCGCGAAGGACTGGGTCACCGTGAACGTATTGCCGGCATCGGCGATGTCGAAGCCGCCGCCCGCGGCGCCGAAGACGATGTTGCGGATGAGGCCGGTCAGCGTCGTCCCGGTCACCCGCAGCACGCCGCCATCCAGCGTCAGCGCGCCCGTGAAAGCGCCGAGATTGCTCTCCCTGTCGATGCTGATCGCCCCGCCCGCAATCGTCGTCCCGCCGGAATAGGTGTTCTCCCCCGTCAGCGTCAGCGTGCCCGTGCCGACCTTCCTGAGCGCGCCTGCGTCGTAGATCACGCCGGTGAAGCTCGTCGAGGCGTTGGTCGCGCCGGTTTCAAGCGTCGAATCCTGTTCGATCCGGATCTGGCCGGCGCCGGCGATCGAGCCGGTCGTGACGATGCCGAGCCCGTCATTGACGTCGAGCAGCGTACCGATCGCGATCGTATAATCCGAGGCCGCCGACAGCGCCTGGGAGCCGTTGACGTAGAGCGTGCCGTCCGCGACCGAGGTCGCGCCGGAATAGCTGTTGGCGCTGGTCAGGATCAGCGTGCCGGAGCCGCTCTTCGTCAACCCGCCAGTGCCGGAGAAACCGGTGGAAACGCCGAGGCTGAAGCCGTTGCTGTCGAGGACGACGCCACCCGCACCGAGCGTCAGCGCGGAGAAGCCGGAGAGAAAATCGGCCTCGTTGCGCGTCGCCCGCAGGATACCGCCGTCGAGGGTAAGCGTCGCAGTGCCGGCGCCCTTCACGACCTGCCCGGTCTCGAGCGCGCCGCGGCCGCTCGCACTGGTGCCGGAGAGGGTGAGTGTGCCGCTCGATCCGGCCGAGGCCGCCAGCGTCGTCACCGTCGCGCTGACCTTGCCGCCAGCCGCGATGGTCAGCGTGCCGCTGCCCGCAGCGCCGACGGACAGCGTGGTGGAATTGGTCCAGGTCGAGCCGGCGCCGGTCACCGTCACCGCGCCGCTGCCGCCGGCCATCTGGCCGATGATGCCCGCACGGTTGGAAACCGTGCCGCCATTGCTGACGGTCAACCCGCCGCTGCCCTGACGGCCCACGGCAAGATCGCGCGATAGGGTCCAGCTCGAGCCGGCGCCGGTCACGCTCACCGTACCGCTGCCGCCGGCGCTGTAGCCGATCGTGCCCGATCGATTGGAGGTTTGGCCGCTGGAGACCACGCCGCCATTCTCGATGATCAGGCTGCCGGTGCCTGCATCCGCGATGATGATCTCGGACGAGGTGGTCCAGCGCGAGCCCGCACCGGTCACCGTCACCGTGCCGTTGCCGGTGGTGATCGTGCCGATCCGGCCGATAGAGCTCTCGACGACGCCGCCATTCTCGACCCTCAATACGCCGGTGCCGGCAAGACCGACCCCGAGGTCGAAGATGTTGATCCAGCGCGAGCCCGTGCCGGTCACCGTCACCGTGCCATTGCCGGTGGCGGCGCCGCCCATATAGCCGGAGCCGCCGCCCCCGCCACTGGAGACCGTGGCACCATCCGCGATGGTCAATGAGCCGGTGCCGGCAACGCCGACGTAGGTCTGATACAAGGCGGTCAGGCTGGTGCCGGCGCCGGTCACGGTCGCCGTGCCGTTGCTGCCGGCGTTGTTGCCGATTCGAAAGACGCCGGTCGTGAGCGCGCCGCCATCCGCGACCATCAGCGTGCCGGTGCCGCCATATCCGATATAGATCTCGCCGAGATCGTTGGCCCAGCTCGAGCCGGCGCCCGTCACGCTCAGCGCACCGCTGCTGCCGGCCTGCTTGGCGATATAGCCGTAGCGGACATCGGAAACGGCGCCGCCGGCCGCGATCGTCAGCGCGCCAGTGCCGGCATCGCCGATGGTGAGATCGACCCCGCCCAGATCCCAGCTGGTGAGCGGCGGTGCCGGGATCGTGGGGGAAAGCTCGCCCGTGCCGGTCACCGACTGGGCGCGCGCCATCGGCGCGAGCCCCGGCAGCGCGAGCCCCGCTGCGAGCATCGCGACGACCAGGCGCGGCGCCAGTCTGGCCCGAGCAAGCTCCTGATTGAATTCTGCCGCCGACACGCAAGGCCCCCCGACCGTGGCAGCAGATTTACACCCCTGCTCACCTAGGGGAATACAGCCCTATGCGGGCGAGGCAATGAACCAGCATTCACAAGGCTTTTGGCCGGCGCGCTGTAACAAATCCGGCACAGCGCAAGGCGCGTGTTCCCAAGGGGGAAGGCCGTGACCTCATAACCGGGGTGACCGGGATTGACGGATAGCGGACACAACGTTGCTTCACTGCCGACTGCCGACTGCCGACTGCCGACTGCCGACTGCCGAATCACGACGCACCAGCCGCCATGCCTTCACTCGCCGTCATGTCTTCACCAGCCGTCATGTCCTGCCCCGCTGACGATACGAGCCACGCCGCCATGCGTTCGGCCGTCCGGTCGTGGGGATCCCGCCACCGGGCGACCTGCGTGTTGGAGCAGGCCTGCGCCTCGCCCAGCCCGGTCAGGCGCATCAGGCGCTGCTGACGCAAGGCATCCGCGACGAGCAGCGAACGCGCCAGAGCGACGCCGTTGCCATCCAGCGCCGCCTGGAGGGAGCTGCCGATATCACGGAAGCGCAACGCTTCGTGGCCGGGACCTTTCCGCAACCAGGTCGCCCAGGACCATTCCCGCTCCGTCTCCTCGCCTCGCCGTCCTTTCGCCAGCAGCGGCAGCGCCCGCCAATCCTGACCCGGGCCGATGCTCCCCAGCAGCCCCGGTGCGACGACCGGGAAGACGCTCTCGGACGGGAAGGGCAGCTCGCGGGCTTCTTCCATCCTGTCAGCCTGCAGCTTGCCAGACTGCGGCAGCCACAGCAGGGCAAGGTCAACCTCGGTGCGCGCGGCCTCGGCCGCCGTGTCCCAGGTACAAACCTCAATGGACAGGTCTGGAAAGGCATTGCAGAGCGAGGGGAGGCGGGGCGACAGCCACCAAGCCAGCAGTGACGGGCTGAGGCCGAGCCGGAAGACCCGCGGCCCCGGCTGGTCGGCGATCCGGCGTCGCATGCCCGCGATCGTGCCCAGCAGCGGAGCGAGCTCGCGGGCGAGCCGCAGGCCTGCCTCGGTCGCGCGCAGGCCGGGGTTGAGCCGTTCAAGCAGGGGGACGCCGAAGAAGCGCTCCAACGCCCGTATCCGGTGACTGACGGCGCTCTGCGTCAGGCCGAGTTCATCGGCGGCGAGCGTCATGCTGCCGAGCCGTAGCACAGCCTCGAAAGTGAGCAGGCCCGCGAAGGGCGGCATCTGGGCTGAGAGGGAACGCACACCGCATGAAACAGCTTCATGCCGTGCGGAGCAATGCTCATTTGCCGTGGGCTGGCCTGACACGTCATGCCGGAGCCATGCAGCACTTTCTGGAAGACGATGTCTGGAACGCACGCAGCCGGCTGACCGCAGCCACGCTGGGTCTTGGCGCCTTCCTGGCGAATTTCGACGTGACCTCGGTCGTGGTCGTCATGCCGGCAATCGGGACGGATCTCGGCGTCTCCGTGGACGGCCTGGCCTGGATCGTCGACGCCTACAGCATCGCCTTTACCGCGACCCTGCTCGTGGCGGGCGCCCTGGCCGACCGCTTCGGCCGGCGGCGGACGCTCATCATCGGAAATGCCTGGTTCCTCCTAGCATCGCTTGCATGTGGCCTTGCGTGGAACAGTCCGTTCTTCCTGGTGGCCCGCGCGGCTCAGGGCGGCGGCGCGGCCTTTGTCGTGACCGGGGCTTTCGCCTTGATCGCCTCCGCGTTTCCGGCGCCGGGACCGCGGGCTCGCGCCTTCGGCATCGTCGGCGTCGTTTCCGGGGTCGCCATGGCGCTGGGGCCGAGCCTGGGCGGTATGATCAGTTCCGGGCTGGGATGGCGCTGGATCTTCCTGGCCAATCTGCCTTTCTGCATCCTGATCGGCCTCGTGGTACCGCGGATGGTGGCCGAGATGCGTGACGACACGGACAAGCCGCTGGACTGGCTTGGGGTCGTTATCCTGACCCTGGCGCTGGGGTTGGCGATCGCTGCTATTCTGGAGGCCCGCCATTCGCTGATCCGCATGGCGATCGGGCTCGCGGCGGGGGCCGGGCTTGTCGCGTCGTTCACTGTGCGGCAACGGCGGCAGCCGCGGCCGATGCTCGATCCGGCCGTTTTCGCGAGCCGACCGATGGCCGGCATCGCCGCCTTGCTGCTGGCCGTCTCGGCGGGATATTGGGCCGTCCTCGTCTACCTGCCGCTTTTCCTGGGTAGCGCCTTCGGTTGGACGGCCAGGTCGGCCGGATTGGGGCTGCTGGCCGCGACCCTCCCCATGCTTGTCATCCCGCCCTTTGGCGGTCGCCTCGCAGCCCGGCTGGGCTGGCGGCGGCTGTTCGCATCGGCGCTGACGCTGGTCGCGATCGGCGGATGCGCGCTGACTGTCGCGGCGCTCACGGAAGCAACGGTGCCGGCCCTCGCATGGGCCTTCGCCGGGATGATGCTGATCGGCACAGGGGCCGCCCTGTCGCATCCGCAACTCTCCGGGGCCGTGATGGCGCTCGCGCCGCCGGAGGCCAGTGGCATGGCATCGGCCGTCACCGTCATCGCGAGACAGGCCGGCTTTGCGATGGGCGTCGCTGCGCTTGGGGCGCTTACGCCATCCGACCTTGCCGCTGCCGGCTTCGTCTGGCCCTTCGGCTTTGCCACTGTCGCGTCGATGTGCGGCGTGCTGGCCTCCCTTCTGCTCCCGGCTTCATTGAACGGAAGGCACAGGGCCGGAGCCTGATGCCGGCGTCTTCTTGATGCCGGCGTCCTGGCGTCGAGCCGATATCGGCAACCGGTGCAAAGATCATCCCGGTGCCGTCACGGCAGCTCCTGTGGCTGTGCAAATGGTCCAACCCCGGTGGATGCCGGTGCATCGACGGTGGCGCTTGAGGTGTCCTGATTCGGCAGCCCCCAGCCCTTGACCAGGCCATAGATCGCCGGGATCACCAGCAGCGTCAGCAGGGTCGAAGAGACCATGCCGCCGATCATCGGCGTGGCGATGCGCTGCATCACCTCCGAGCCGGTGCCGGTGTTCCACAGGATGGGTAAGAGGCCCGCCATGATCGCGACCACGGTCATGATCTTGGGTCGCACGCGCTCGACTGCGCCCAGCATGATCGCGTCATCGAGGTCGGCGCGCGTGAATGCTTGCCCGGCGGCTTGCCGCTTCGCCCCGACCTCGTTCAACGCCTGGTCGAGATACATCAGCATAACGACGCCGGTTTCGGCGGCGACCCCGGACAGGGCGATGAACCCGACCACAACCGCGACCGACATGTTGAAGCCGAGCCACCACATCAGCCACAGCCCGCCGACAAGCGCGAAGGGCAAGGACAGCATGACGATCAGCGTTTCGGTCAGCCGCCGGAAATTCAGATAGAGCAGCAGGAAGATGATCAGCAGCGTCACAGGGACGACAATCTTCAGCTTCGCCGTGGCGCGTTCCAGATATTCGAACTGTCCGCTCCACTGCACGTAGGTGCCTGGCGGAAAGCGGACGCCGTCGGTCACGGCCTTCTGCGCGTCGGTGATGTAGCCGCCGAGGTCGCGGTCGTGCATGTCCACGAAGATGTAGAGGGCAAGCTGCCCGTTCTCGGTCCGGATCGAGGTCGGGCCGCGCGCGAGCTGGACCTTGGCGACTTCGCCGAGAGGCACCGTGCCGCCGCCTGGCATCGAGATCAGCACGTCGCGCGCGATGGCCTGCGGGTCGCTGCGCAGATCGCGCGGGTAGCGGACATTGACGGTGTAGCGCTCCCGGCCCTCGACGGTCGTCGTGACCGCGTCGCCGCCGAGCGCCATCGAGATCGTGTCCTGCAGGTTTCCGACCATCAGCCCGTAGCGAGCGAGCGCGTCGCGATCCGGCACGATGTCGAGGTAGTAGCCGCCGATGACGCGCTCGGCATAGGCGCTGGACGTGCCCGGAACGTTGCGCATCACGGCTTCGATCTCGCGCGCGGTCTTTTCCATCTCGCCGAGGTCTCGGCCGAGCACCTTGATGCCGACCGGCGTGCGGATGCCGGTGGCGAGCATGTCGGTGCGAGCCTTGATCGGCATGGTCCAGGCGTTCGAGACGCCGGGGAATTGCAGGGCCTTGTCCATCTCCGCGGTCAGGCTCTCGGTCGTGACCCCCGGGCGCCACTGGTCCTTGGGCTTGAGGTTGACGACCGTCTCGAACATCTCGCTCGGCGCGGGATCGGTCGAGGTGTCGGCCCGCCCGGCCTTGCCATAGACCGATGCGACCTCGGGGAAGCCCTTGATGATGCGGTCCTGCGTTTGCAGCAATTGAGCGGCCGACGTCACCGAGATCCCCGGCAACGTCGTCGGCATGAACAGCAGCGTGCCTTCATTCAGCGCCGGCATGAACTCTGTGCCGAGTTTCCCGAGCGGCCAGGCGCTGGCCCCCAGCACCACGAGCGCCAGCACGATCGTCAGCGTCTTTGCCTTCAGCACGCCACGGATCAGCGGTCGGTAGATCCAGATCAGCGTACGGTTGATCGGGTTCTTGTGTTCCGGGATGATCTTGCCGCGCACGAACAGGATCATCAGCACTGGCACCAGCGTGATCGACAGGATGGCGGCGGCGGCCATCGCGAACGTCTTAGTGAAGGCGAGCGGGCCGAACAGGCGGCCCTCCTGCGATTCGAGCGTGAAGATCGGCATGAACGATACGGTGATGACGAGCAGGCTGAAGAACAGCGGCGGCCCCACTTCGCGCGCGGCCTCGATCAGCACCTCGGCCCGGGACCTGCCTGGCGCGGCGCGCTCCAGATGTTTGTGGGCGTTCTCGATCATCACGATCGCGCCGTCGATCATGGCGCCAATCGCGATCGCGATGCCGCCGAGGCTCATGATGTTGGCGCCCAGGCCCAGCAGGCGCATCGCGCCGAAGGCCATCAGGATGCCGACGGGCAGCATGAGGATGGCGACGAGCGCGCTGCGGATATGCAGCAGGAACACGATGCAGACGAGTGCGACGATGATGCTCTCCTCGAGCAGCGTGTGCTTCAGAGTCTCGATGGCGGAGTTGATCAGGTCGGAGCGGTCATAGACCGGCACGATCTTCGTGCCCTCCGGCAGGCTCGGCATCAGGGCGGCGATGCGCCGCTTGACGCTGTCGATGACATCGAGCGCATTGGAGCCGGAGCGCTGCAGCGCGATGCCGCTGGCGACTTCGCCTTCGCCGTTGAGTTCGGTGATGCCGCGCCGCTCGTCCGGCCCGAGCTCGACGCGCGCCACGTCCCGGAGCAGCACCGGCGTGCCGTTGTCGGTTTTCAGCACGATCTTGCCGATGTCGTCGACCCCGCGCAAATAGCCCTTGCCGCGTACGATGAATTCGAAGCCGGACAGCTCGATCGTGCGTCCACCGACATCCGTATTGCTGCCGCGAATGACCTCGCGCACCTTGTCGAGCGCGATGCCGAGATCGCGCATCCGCTGCGGATCGACGATCACGTTGTACTGCTTGACGAAGCCGCCGGCGCTGGCGATTTCCGCCACGCCTTCGGCCTTGGCGAGGCCATAGCGCAGCGCGTAGTCCTGCGTGGTGCGCGTCTCCGCCAGGCTCTGGTTCTGCGCCGTGACGGCATATTGATAGACCCAGCCGACGCCGGTCGCATCGGGTCCGAGCGTCGGCGTGACGCCGCTCGGCAAGCGCTTGGCCGCGGCGCTCAGGTATTCGAGCACGCGCGAGCGCGCCCAGTAGATATCGGTCCCGTCCTCGAAGATGATGTAGACGAATGAGACGCCGAAGAACGAAAACCCACGCACCGCCTTTGATTTCGGGACGGTCAGCATGGCGGTCGTCAGGGGATAGGTGACCTGGTCCTCGACCACCTGCGGGGCCTGACCGGGATTTTCCGTATAGACGATGACCTGCGTGTCCGAGAGGTCCGGTATCGCATCGAGCGGCAGGCGGCTCAGCGCATAGAGCCCGCCAGCGACCGCGAACAGACTTGCGATCAGCACCAGCATGATGTTGCGGGCCGACCAGGTGATGAGGGATGCGATCATTTTGCGTTTCCCGCGGCGGTCAGGCCCTGCAAGGCGGCTTTGAGGTTGCTTTCGGCGTCGATCAGGAAATTGGCGGCGATGACGACCTGGTCACCCTCCGCGACGCCGTCCCGGACCTCGACGAAGTCCGCATTCCGCTGGCCGAGCTTGACCGGGCGGGGCTCGAAGCGGCCTTCGCCTTTGTCGATGATCACGACCTGGCGCGTGCCGCTGTCGATGACGGCGCTCATGGGAACGGTGATCGCCGGTGCCTGGGAGCCGGTGGCGATCTCGGCGTCGACATACATGTCGGGGCGAAGGATGCCTTCGGGATTGGCGAGCTCGACGCGCACGCGCGTGGTCCGCGTCTGCCGGTTGACCTGCGGATAGATGACGGCGACCTGGCCGGTGAAGCTCCGGCCGATGAAGCCGCGGGCGTGGACCGTCACGGTCTGGCCGACCGCGATCATCGGCAAATCGCGCTCGGTGACGTCGACGAGCGCCCAGACCGTCGACACATCGGCGAGCCGGAACAGGACGTCGCCGGGGGCCGCCTTCATGCCGTCGACGACATTGCGCTCGATGACGACGCCGTCGCGCGGCGCCGCCCAGACGATCGAGGTCGTAACTTTCCGGCTGCGCTCGATCTCGGCGATCACCTCAGCCGGAACGTTGAGGTTTTCGAGACGCTGCCGAGCGCCCTGCACCCCGAGGCTGGACAGATATTGCGCGGATGCGGCCGCTATCTCGGGAGAATAGAACCGCAGCAAGGGTTGCCCTTTGCGGACCTGGTCGCCCGTCGTGACGTTTTCGACGTGATCAATGAAAGCGTCGGAGCGCGTCGCCACGACGGTGATACGCCGTTCGTCGAGCTGGATCGTGCCGGAGGCACGCACCGGTCGCGACAGGACGCGCCGCTCGGCTGGCTCCGAGCGAACACCTGTCCGTTGCAGCTTGCTGGGGCTGACCTTGACGCTGTTTCCATCGTCATCACCGCCGGCATAGATGGGGAGATAATCCATCCCCATCGAGTCCTTCTTCGGCACGAGCGACGTATCAGGCAGCCCCATCGGATTGCGGTAATAGAGCAGCTTGCGTTCGCCATTCGCCTTGGCGGCCTGCGCTGTTGCCGGCTCGTCGAAGCTGATGTCCTGGCTGGCGCGGACGGCCCGGTACGCCCTGCCATCTTCCGTTTGGCGCGGCTCTGCCGAATAGAGCGGCTTCCCGTCGGGATCCTGATAGTAGATCACCGCACCCGTCGCGGCAGGCGCTCCCGCTGCGCGCGTTCCTTCGCCACCGCGCCATTCGCGCGGGCCAGGCACCGGAAGACCCCGGTGCCCCGCCCAATAGCCTGCGCCCCCCGCCGCCATGACGACGGCGAGGGCGAGGCCCGTGAGGGCAATGCGGTTCATGGTACGGCCTTGAGGGTCAGCTTGTTCTCGAGCGTGCCGGTCTCGCCCTGGATCTTGGCGCCGAGCGAAAGGCGCCAGCCGCCCGCCATGGTCAGGTTGGTCTTGAAGCGGTAGGAGCCCGGCTCGCTGACGGGCAAGGCTTCGAGCGGCGTGGCCATCATCGCCATGCCGTCCGGTTCCATGTCGAGGCGTTTGCTGAAGATCACCGCATCGGGCACCGGCTTGCCCGAGCGCCTGTCGATGAGTTGGACGGTGACGATAACGCCGTCGCCCTGCTTCAGTTCATCCTGCGTCAGACGAAACGCGTAGTCCTTGATGTCGGCCAAGGCGGGAAGCGAAACGAGGGCGAGCGGAAGTGCGGCGGCGAGCGCGCGCAGCGTGTTGATGGATGTCATGATCGAAGTCCCGAATAGATCAGGCTGCCGCGCTTGCGCACGGCCAAACCACGTGGCGAAAGCCACGGCTCACCGACCGCGCCGGACCATCCGCGCGGCCGGAGCCGGCACTCAAGCGCCGGCGATGCCTTGGGTTCGGGGAGGTCGTGCCGGCGGCTCGAACGGCCGCGAGGCCTGCGCAGCATCGTCGCCGGTCATTTCAAGCGCGACGATGATCGGTTGGGCGAGCGTGGCAAAAGCCTTCATCGGCTCGCTGGCAAAGCATTTGGCCAGGCAGAAGGTGAGTGCCGGGCAGCTTGTCTTGCAGTCCAGCGGCCCAGCTTGATCGGGCGGGCAGCATGGCATGTCGGACGCCATCGGCATTGTCGCCTCGACCTCCACGCGGCCATAGCCGGCCTTGGCCGGGCTGACGAAAGCCGTCAGGACGCTGGCCGTGACGAACAGGGCCAGAACCAGACAATGCGCGAGGAGCCGGAGCTTCATGGGGCGATGATTGCCATATGCGAGCGGCCCGCGGAAGCTCGGCGACTTCAAGAGATCGTCAGCCGCTCATGGCGTGATCGATCCCAGGGGTTGAGAGCATTGCTCCCACGAAAAGCCGGTGCCCGGTTTTTCGCGCAATGCTCTGGAGCGTTTCGAGCGAAGCGGACACCGGTTCGCGCGAAGAAAACGCGTTAAAACAAGGCGTTAAAACAAAGGGCTGTAGCAATTTCCGATCCAGTTGAATCAGAAACTGAGCTGAAGCCTGCGCCCGGGCCAAGCATCAGGCGCGTTGTTCCTTGCCGCCTTGGCTGTCGCGGCGCGTCGCGTCGATTTCAAGCATGACGACCTTGCAGGCCTTTTCCAGCGCGGTCGGGCAGCGCTCGACGCCGCGCGGCACGAGGATGAACTCGCCTTCCTCGATTACCTCGTCGCGGTCGCGGAACTTCATCAGCAGTCGGCCCTTATGGACGAAGAAGACCTCGTCCTCCCGGCTGTTGAAATGCCAGCCGGTCTCGCCATCCAGCGTCGCCAGCCTGATTCGCGGATTATTGACCGAAGCGGCGAGGCGAGGGGGCCAGGCGTCGGAAAAGCGCCGCTCGGAAAAGCGCCCGAAAGCGTGCGTCAGATTGTCCTTGTGAAATGGCGAGATGTGCCGGTTGAGCTGCGCGACATCGCGGATGATCGTCGCCAGTTGGCGCGGTACATCCGTGCCGTCGGCCGGGTATTTCCCGTCGAGAGCGGCTGTGCCGATGGTGAAGCCGGCCGCGCCGGCCTCTTTCAGGGCGGCGATCTGGCCCGGCGTATCGATCGACCCCGCGACATAGACGGGCTTGGAGACTGCGCCACAGACGGCCGCGATCAGCGCCGGCACGTTCTCATGCGAGCGATAGGCCAGCAGATCGAGCCCGTGCACGCCCTCACGCGCGGCAAGCGCCTGCGCGCTGGCGACGATCTCGTCGATCGAGCCCTCGAGAACGCTGGGATGTCCGGAGATCGTGCCGGGGAACGGGCAGTACTGGATCGTCGTGCCGGCAATGATCGGCAGCACGTCGTCGACCCGCGTGCCGCCGAGCAGATTGTCGATGCCGATCTCGACGGCGGCTTTCGCCGATGCGATCTCGCTGTCGCGATCGAGCGAAACCACCTCGAGATAGGAGGTGGCGCCGCCCGCCCTGATCGCTGTCTTGAGCGCCTTCAGCGCGTCGAGCGGCAGGCCGATATCCTTGAAGCCGATATGCCTGACGCCGAGCGCCAGAGCAGTTTGAAGCTGCTCCATCGCGTCGCTGACCGTGCGGTCGTTGCGTGTGAGCATGAAAATGAAGCGAAGGCCCATCGGGACACCTGTTTCGTTTGCCCAGTCGTGGGGCAGCCAATCATCATGCTTTTGCGAGCCCGCCTTCGCGACTATGCCGGCTTGGTCCGTGAGTTTGGCGACCCCCGTGAGTTTGGCATGCTCTGCGCGTTTCGCAACCGCTGGGCGCTTGGCGGGGCTGCATTGAGCGCTCTTTCAGCGGGTCCAATACCCGCCCTATCAATGAGGCCGAGCTTTCCTCCCCGTTTCGCCCATCTCTCCTGTCCTCTCATGGCCGGTGCCTGATGAACTCTCGCGTTTCCCCTGCTGACCTTTCCCCTGGTGGCGCTGCCGCGGCTTCGGTCGAGATCGGCCAGCGCGTGCCGCGCCGGGAGGACGCGATCCTCGTGCAGGGGCAGGGGCGCTATACCGATGATCTCAACGTCGAGCGGCAGCTCTTCGCGGCCTTCGTGCGCAGCCCCCATGCGCATGGCGAGCTGAGGGCGGTGGATACGGCAGAGGCGCGCGCGATGAAGGGCGTTGTTGCGATCTATACCGCGGCCGACCTCGACGGCCACGGCTACAACGCCATCCTGACGGTGGTCGATATACCTGCCCGCGATGGTACCTCGATGCGAAAGCCTGGGCGCGCGGCGCTGGCGGCCGACAAGGTCCGTTTCGTCGGCGACCCCGTCGCGGTCGTCGTCGCGCGCAGCGCCGAGCAGGCCCGCGACGCGGCGGAGATGGTCAGGCTCGATATCGATATCCTGCCCGCGGTCACGGATGCCGAGGCGGCGCTTAGCCTCGAGGCTCCGCAACTCTATGACGACGTCGCCGGCAATCTGATCGTCGATTTCCACTCCGGCGATGCCGGCAAGGTCGCCGCGGCCTTTGCTGATGCCGCGCATGTCGCCCGGCTGCGGATCGTCAACAACCGCATCGTCGTCAACCCGATCGAGCCGCGCGCCGCGATTGCGAGCTTTGACGGCAAGACGAAACGCTACACGCTGCATGCGCCCAGCCAGGGCGCCTTCGGCATGCGCAACAATTTGGCGGCGGCGATGGGGGTGAAGCCTGCGCAGATGCGCCTGGTCACCGGCCATGTCGGCGGCTCCTTCGGCATGAAGGCCGCGGTGTTTCCCGAATATGTCGTGCTGCTCCACGCGGCGCGCATGCTGAAGCGGCCGGTGAGATGGACCGACCAGCGCTCGGAGAGCTTCGTCTCGGATCACCATGGCCGCGACATGGTCTTCGAGGCCGAATTGGCCCTGGATGCGCGCGGGCGCTTCCTCGCCACGCGCTTCACCGGCGTCGCCAATATGGGCGCCTATGTCACGCCCGCCGGGCCGCTGATGGCAACGCTGAATATCGGCAAGAACTCGGTCGGCATGTACAGGACGCCGCTCGTCGAGGTTAAGACGCGTTGCGCGGTGACCAATACGGCGCCGATCGGCGCCTATCGCGGCGCCGGCCGCCCGGAAGGCAACTACCTGATGGAGCGGCTGATCGATAAGGCCGCGCGCGGCATGGGCATCGACCGGGCGAGCTTGCGTCGGCGCAATCTGGTCCAGCCCGCGAGGCTGCCTTGGGCGACGCCGGTGGGCACGGTCTATGACAGCGGCGATTTCCCGGCGCTGTTCGAGCGGGCGCTCGAAGCCTCGGATTGGAAGGGTTATGCCGGGCGACTGAAGACGAGCCGCAAGGCCGGGCTGCTGCGCGGGCGCGGCATCGGCTGCTATCTCGAGGTCACGGCGCCACCGACCAATGAAATGGGCGGCATCCATTTCGAGCCGGATGGCAGCGTGACCATCGTCACCGGCACGCTGGATTACGGCCAGGGCCATTGGACGCCTTTCGCCCAATTGCTCACCAGCCAGCTCGGCATTCCCTTCGATAAGATCAAGCTCGTGCAGGGCGACAGCGACAGGCTGATCGCGGGCGGCGGCACGGGCGGCTCGAAATCGCTGATGGCGAGCGGCTCGGCGATCATCGAGGCGAGCGATCTCGTCATCGAAAAAGGCAAGCTCATCGCCGGCCATGTGCTGGAGGCCGATACCGCCGATATCGCCTTCGCTGCCGGCCGCTTCAGCGTGGTCGGCACCGACCGCGCGATCGGCATCATGGAGCTGGCGGCGCGGCTGCGGGCCGGCACCGCGCTCGCGCCGGGACTGCCGCAATCGCTCGACGTCGATCACGTCTTCAAAGCGGCGCCATCGGCCTATCCCAATGGCTGCCATGTCGCCGAGGTCGAGATCGATCCGCAGACCGGCCATGTCGCGATCGCGCGCTATGTCATGGTCAATGATTTCGGCACCGTGGTGAACCCGATGATCGTCGAGGGCCAGCTCCATGGCGGCGTCGTCCAGGGCATCGGCCAGGCCCTGTTCGAGCGGACCGTCTATGACGACAGCGGCCAGCTGATGAGCGGCTCCTATATGGACTACGCCTTGCCCCGCGCAGTCGATGTGCCCTTCTTCTCCTTCATCAGCCAGGGCGTGCCGACGCAGAATAACCGGGTCGGCGCCAAGGGCTGCGGGGAGGCGGGTTGCGCCGGCTCCTTGCCCTCGGTGATGAACGCGGTCGTCGATGCGCTGGCGCCCCATGGTGTGACGCATCTCGACATGCCGGCAACGCCCCAGGCGGTCTGGCGGGCGATCCGGTCCGGGCAGCCCGGAGCGGGCCCGGACGGCCTTCAGCACTGAGCGGCGGCGTTATTCACTCCCGTCATTCCGGGACATGGCGAAGCCAATGACGCGAAAGAATATGGGCCCGGAACCCAGAACCGATGCATGTCCTCGCGAAGTGAGCCGATTACTCCTTCTCAAGCAGCGGCATCGGTTCTGGGTTCCGGGCTCGATCCTTCGGATCGCCCCGGAATGACGGCGCGGCCTCAGTCATAAGTCGGTGTCAAAACCCGTTGGGATGAGGGCTGAGTGAATCTCAAACGGCCTCGGAGCACAGCCGCCGACGCTGCCAGCCAGTCTTCGGGATTGCGCCCTATCGCGTCGCGGCCTCGGCGGCCAGCAGGGCCAGCACCCGCTCCGCGCGCGAACAGCCGGCGCGAGCGCGCACGCCGTCATAGCAGGCCTTGAGCCGGCCGCTCGCATAGGCGTTGACGACGATCTCGTGGACATAGCTCTTGCGCACCACCGCCGGCGTGTTGGCGAGCCGCTCCGAAACCTCGCGCATGACCAGAGCAAGCTCGCGCTTCTGGTGGCCCGGCGCGGCCCCGTTGCCGTTCGCGAGCAGAAATTCCGCCGCAGTGGCGTTGCCGGCCAGCATGCGCAGATCCTTGCTGCTGACCGGAAAACCCGAAACGCGGCGGAGATAGGCGTTGACCTCGCCGGCGCGGATTGGCGCAACCGCGCCATCCTCGTCGCGATATTGCAGCAACCGACGCCCCGGCAACGTCATGATGCGGGCAAGCGCGCGCGCCAGGGGCGCATCCTCGAAAGCGCATGCGACCTGCACCCCGCTCTTGCCCCGAAACACCAGCGCGACCCGCCGGCCGGTCAGTTCGACATGCCGCTTGAGCAGGGTCGAGGCGCCAAAGCTGCCATTGGCCGTGGCGTAAGCCTCGTTGCCGACCCGGATATGACACCGATCGATGATGGCGACCGCGCAGGCCAGCGCCTTGTCCCGCCCGAGTCCGCGCGTCCTCAGGTCGCGCGCGACGCTCGCGCGCAGCTTCGGCAGCACATCGAGGATGCCAAGCAGCCGCTTCAATTTGCGGCGCTCGCGCCGCTTCTCCCAGGCGGGATGATAGCGATGCTGGATGCGCCCGGCCTCGTCCCTGCCGATGGCCTGCAAATGGGCGTGCGGATCGGCTGCGATGCGGACATCCTCATAGGCGGGGGGAACCGCCAGCGAGCGAATGCGGGCGAGCGTGCCGGCATCCCGGATGGTGCGCCCCGCGGCATCGCGATAGCCGAAACCCTTGCCGCGTCGCAGGCGGCGGATCGTCAGCTCGTCGGCCGCGACCTTGTGCAATCGCGCGCCCGGCTGTCGCTGTTTGGCCATGCCCGCCTCACCCAGCTAGAGAAATTTTCGATTCAGTTTGATAGGAAACGGCTCCAGCTCTTTGTTTTAACGCGTTTTCTTCGTGCCAACCGGTGTTCCCTTCGCTCGAAAACGCTCTAACCGCGCTTGAGCCCACGCGAGGGCTGCCAGAATCCGCTCCAGACCGTGTCGCTCAAGGTGGTGCCGCTCCTGGCTTGCCCGGCGGCGATGTCGGTTGCCCTCGAGCCGTTCGGTTCGCTGCTGGCGAGCGCCTCCCAGCCGATCGGCATGGCCACCGGAGCGCCCGGGCGGGCGCGCGTCGAATAGGGTGCGATCGCGGTGGCTCCGCGCGCATTGCGCAGGTAATCGATGAAGATCCGCCCCTTGCGGGCCTTCTTCGACAGGGTCGCGGTGTAGCGCCTGGGGTCGGCCTGCTCCATCGCCTTGGCGAAATCACGGGCGAAACCCTTGACCTCGCCCCAGTCGGCCTTGGGTTTCAGGGGAATGACGACGTGGAAGCCCTTGCCTCCGGAGGTCTTCAGGAAGCTGGTGAAACTCAGCTCGCCGAGCCGTTCGCGGATGCTGAGCGCGGCTTCGCGCACGCGCTCGAGCGGCACGCCTTCGTCCGGATCGAGATCGAAGATGACCTGGTCGGGGGTTTCAATCGCGTCGATCATCGCGCCCCAGACATGGATTTCGACCGTGCCGAGCTGGACCAGCGCGGCCAGCCCGTCAAAATCTCGGATATACAGCAGCTCCTCGCCATCCGTGTCCTTCCGTGTCGCGACCGCCTTGTTCAGGCCGGGGCCGGCATGCTTCTGGAAGAAGGCCTGGCCGGCGATACCGTTGGGAGCGCGCAGCAGGCTGAGAGGCCGATCGACGACGAAGGGCCGCATCAATGGCCAGACGGTCGCGTAATAATCGAGCAGGCCCTGCTTGGTGAGCCCGATATCGGGCCAGAGCGGCTTGTCGGGGTTGCTGAGCCTGACCTGCGTCTCGGCTCGGGCCGGCGCTGCCGCCCCGGGCTTTGCCGACGCGGTCTTGGCCGACGCGCTCTTGGCCTTCGAGGCCGCAGCCTTCGAGACCGGAGCTTTGGAGGGCGCCTTGGACGAAGCTGGCGTTTCCGCGACGACCTCGGCGGCGGGCTTATCCTCACGCAGGCCGAGGAAAGAGGCATGCCGCAGCGTCTTCGAGGCGGTCCAGGCGCGAAACTCGATTTCGGCGACGAGCTCGGGCTTGACCCAGACCACCTCACGATCACGCTCGGCGGCTCCCGCGAAGAGCGGGTTTTCGGTTTTTATCGCATCGAGCCTGCGCTTGAGTGTGGCGGCGGATTTGCGGGTGAAGCCCGTCCCGACGCGTCCCGCCGGCTGCAGCGCGCCATCGGCGTGATAGCCGAGCACGAGCGAGCCGAGCTCACGGCCTGAGCCCTTGGAGGGCACATAGCCGGCGATGACGAATTCCTGGCGCTGGGTGCATTTCGACTTGATCCAGTCGCGTCCGCGACCGCTGCGATAGGGCGCGTCGACGCGCTTGGAGACGACGCCCTCCAGCCCCATGCGGCAGGCATGGCGCAGCATGGTCTGGCCGGGCTCGACGAAATGCTCGCTGTAGCGCAGCGGGCCATCGGCCGGGGCGGCCTGGAGCAGGGCTTCGAGCTGCTCCTTGCGTGCCAGCAGCGGCTCGGCCCGCAGGTCCTCACCGTCGAGATGCAGTAGATCGAAGGCAAAGAAGACGAGAGCATCGGTGCGTCCTTCGGAGAGCGCCTCCTGCAGCGCCGAGAAAGACGAAATGCCGGACGCGCCCAGGGCCACGGCCTCGCCGTCGATCAATGCGGTTTCGCAAGGCAGCTTCGCGAGGGCGTCCACCAGCGTCGCACCGAAGCGCTCCGTCCAGTCGAGCCCCGAGCGGGTCGATAACCTTACCGTGCTGGCCTGGCTCACCTTGCCAGCCTTGCTCACCCTGCCGGCTTCGCTCCCTTGGCCGGCCTCGATCCGCGCCTGCAGCCGGTAACCGTCGAACTTGACCTCGTGCAGCCAGTTCTCCCCAACCGGTGGCTTGTCCTGAAGCGTTGCGAGGCAGGGCGCGACGAAAGGCGGAAGCGCCACGTCAGCTTTGGCCGTTCTCGTGACCGCGCGCCGTTTCGTACCCGCCACCTTGCGGGCGCCTGCTCCGGGCCGCTTCGTCGTCGGCCAGAGTTTCGTGCCGTCCGCGCCGATCTCCTCGATGCTTCGCCCGGATTTCACCGAAAGCGGCGCGATTTCAAGGACGTCCTCGTCATCCCTGGCGAATTCGTCCCTGACCTTGATCAATAGCCAGTTGTCGCGCTTTTCGCCGCGCCGGGGTTTCAGCCGGACCAGATGCCATTTGCCGGCGAGCTTATGCCCCTCCAGCGTGAAGGCGAGATGGCCTTTGCTCATGCCGAAGGTGGGGTCGCCCTCGGGAAGCCACTGGCCTTCATCCCAGATGATGACCGAGCCGGCGCCATATTGGCCCTCGGGGATGGTTCCCTCGAAGGCGCCATATTCGAGCGGGTGGTCCTCGACATGCACGGCGAGGCGCTTGTCGTCGGGATCGAGACTGGGACCGCGCGTCACGGCCCAGGACCAGAGCACGCCGTCATGTTCGAGCCTGAGATCGTAATGCAGGCGGCGCGCCGCATGTTTGTGAATGACGAAGGCGCCGCCGCGACTTGCCGCCTTGTTGCGCGCAGCTGCGCCTTTCGGCTCCCCGGTGTGCGAAAAATTCCGCTTGGCGCGATAAAGCTCGAGACTGGCCATACTCCGGGCCTCCGCCGATCAGGCGCTCTTGCGGGGTTTGGCGGCAGATTTTCGTGCGGCCGCTTTCCCCGCTGCCGGCGTCTTCGATGCAGGGGTCTTCGATGCAGGGGTCTTCGATGCCGGTCTCTTGGCTCCGCTGTCCCCGGCGAGGCTCTTCTTGAGCGCGTCGAACAGGTTGACGACATTGGCCGGGCGCTCGGCCGCCTGCACCACCGGCGGCTTCCGGCCCTTTTGCTTGGCCTGGATCAGCTCCAGCAGCGCCGCCTCATATCCGTCCTCGAAATGGGAGGGATCGAACGCCGCCTGTTTCTTGTCGATGATGTGGGTCGCCAGCTCGATCAGCTCCGGATCCAATTTGGACTTGGCTATGCCGGCAAAAACCTCATCGGGCTTGCGCACCGTCTTGTCGTAGCGCAGCGTCGTCAGCAGCAGACCCTTGTCGAAGGGCTCGATCATCACCGGGCGCTCGCGGCGATACAGCACGATGCGCGCGATGCCTGCCTTGTCTTGCCGCGCCATCGCCTCGCGGATCACCGCAAAGGCCTCTTCCGAGGCGTCGTCCGACGGGGTGACGTAATAGGGCATGTCGAAATAGATCTGCGGGATATCGTCGCGGTCGACGAAATGCTCGATCGCCAGGGTGTGCGAGGATTCGATCTGAACCGCGTCGATCTCATCCTCCTCGACCAGCAGATACTCATCGTCGCCGATCTCATAGCCCTTGACCTCGTCGTCATCGGGCACCGGCTTGCCGGTGACGCTGTCGATATATTGCCGGCGGACGGTGTTGCCGGTCTTGCGGTTCAGGATGCGGAACGAGACCTTCTCGCTGTGGTCGGTCGCACCAGTCAGCTCGACGGCGCAGGACACGAGCGAGAGCTTGAGATAGCCCTTCCAGGCGGGACGTGGAGCCATTATGCCGCCTCCCGCCGCGAGGGCTTGCCGCCGTGTCGGGACGGAGCCTTCCGGGACAGATTTTGCCGGGATACATCCTTCCCAGACTGATCCTGCCGGGACAAGGCGTTGGCGCGATTGAGATCGTCCTGCGTGAACACCGGGACCGGGTCGGTCAGGATGGCTGTGAGAACATCGCCGTCGAGCTGGCCGTTGGCGATGACGAAGGCGAGCGCCTCGCGCGTCTCACGTTCGGCGCGAAGCTGCGCAGCGAGCGCCGCGATCAACCTGTCCTTCGCCGTCAGATGCATGACGCCACTCCCGCAGATGAGCCCATCCCCCTTTCAACGTGCCGGGCACAGGGCTGTTCCCAGGCGAGCGCAAGAACCCTGGCGGCAAGAACCCTGGCGGCAAGAACCCTGGCAGCAGGAACTCTTGGAGGCGCGGGCCGCCTGTCATCCCTCCGGCGACTGTCGTGAGATGCGGGCAGGGCGGCTCAGCGCCTCATCATCCGCAAGCCACCAGATCAGGGCATGGGCATCGAGCAGCAGCCTCAACTGGGATTCCAGCCCCCGAGTTCAGTCTCGGGCAGCGGCTCGTCAAAGCGCGCATCGACGGCGATCTTTCCCTTGAGCGCGCCAAAGCGCCGCTTGCCGCGTGGCGCGACCGGCACGCTGCCACGGGCAATGACCACATCTGCGCCCTCAAGCGCGTCTGCGATCAGTTCGGACAGGTTGGTCTTGGCATCGTGAACCGAGAACTGGGCCATCGGCATCTCCTTAGCTGGAACATAGCTAAGGGGCCGCGCCGAGCGAGAGCCATGCCGTTCAGCTGGGGCGGCGGCTGTCTGGCCGATATCGGCAACCACGGCGAGGTCGCGATTCCCGCGATGCGCTGGACGCGTGGCCCAAGACTCTATATCAATTGCATCTGGTTTTTTATTATGGATCGTCCTGCGTGGACCCTCTTAGCGATGTCATAGCCCTGCTCCGGCCGAACACGGCGATCTCCAAGCCGATTACCGGGCGGGGCCACTGGGGTGTCCGCTATGCGGCGCACGACGCTCCCGGCTTCACCATCATTCTGAAGGGCGAATGCTGGATTTGCCTCGCGGGGCAAGAGCCGTTGCGGTTGCAGGAAGGTGCGTTCCTTCTCCTTCCCTCCACGCCGGCATTCACCTTGAGCAGCAAGCCGGACGTCGCCTGTGAACTGCGCGATCCGGTGCACGCGCCCGTCCGCCACGGTGAGCAGGAGGGTGAGGCGGATTTCGAATCACTGGGAGGCACCTTTCGGATCGAACCGGTGAACGCGCCGCTGCTGCTCGCGCTTCTGCCGCGCATGATCCACATCCCAGCCTCGGAGCCGCGCTCGGCACGGCTGGGCCGGGTGATCGAACTGATCGCGGAAGAATGTGCCGGTCGCGAGCCGGGTAGGGAGATGATCCTCCAGCGTATGCTCGAAGTCCTGCTTGTCGAAGCCCTTCGCTGGCGCGGCATGGCGCTTGATGATGCCGGCCTCCTCAAGGGGATGCGCGATCCTGCGCTTGCCCGCGTCCTCGGCGCCATGCACGCCGATGCCCGGGCCAGTTGGACGGTCGCTGCCCTGGCGAAGGTTGCCGGGCAATCCCGCTCGGCCTTCGCCGCGCGCTTCGGCGAGGTGCTGGGCTGTGGGCCGATCGAATATCTCGCCCGCTGGCGGATGGCGCTCGCCAAAGACGCGCTGATGCGCGGTGCCAAGACGCTCGACAGGATCGCCGACGAGATCGGCTATGAATCCGCGAGCGCCTTCAGCACGGCATTCCGCAAGCGGCTGGGCTGCCCGCCCGGAAAGTTCGCCCGGATCGGTGCTGTCGCCGATCCTGCCTAAGGCCGCTCGGGCCGGGTCGAGTGAATCTGGACGATTGGAAAATAATACTGGACTTTGAATTATGTATCGTCCGGTCGTCTGGGCTTACAAGGACCCCATCAGAAACAGATGGAGGTTCCCATGCAAACGATCCTGATCACCGGCACGTCATCGGGCTATGGCCTTGAGACCGCGCGTCATTTCCTGTCCAAGGGCTGGCGTGTCATCGCCACCATGCGGCGGCCCGACACGGACGCCCTGCCGCATGCGCAGAACCTGCGCATCCTGCCGCTCGACGTGACAAGCCAGGAGAGCATCGCGGCAATGGTCGCGGCCGCCGGCCCGATTGATGCGCTCGTCAACAATGCAGGCATCGGCGTCGTCGGTGCGTTCGAAGCCACGCCGCTCTCGCATATTCGCAAGGTGTTCGACACCAACACCTTCGGCGTCATGGCGATGTGCCAGGCGCTCATCCCGCAGATGCGCGAGCGTCGATCCGGCGTCATCGTCAACGTGACATCGAGCGTCACCCTCGCTGCGATGCCGCTGGCGGCTGCCTATACCGCCAGCAAGCAGGCCATCGAAGGGTTCACCGGCTCGCTCGCCCATGAACTCGGGCACTTCGATATTCGCATGAAGCTGGTGGAGCCGGGATATGCGCCGACCACCCGTTTCGCCGAGAACACCGACGTCCGCGTCGAGGATTTGATTCCGCCGGCCTATGCCGGTTTCGCGGCGCCCATCTTCGAAGCCTTCGCCAAACCTGCGCTGACGACGAAGGAGACGGACGTCGCCGAGGCTGTCTGGGCTGCCATCCACGATACCTCCGGCCAGCTTCATTTTCCGGCCGGGGCCGATGCGGCCGCCCTCTATGAGGCCCGCCACGGATAAGGTTTGGCTGCGTTCGAAGCTGTGGCGAAGCATGGAACGATGGGCGTCGACCGCTTGGCCGAAGCCGCAGAGGAGGGTCGCGCCATGGCGTGGGAGCGGCGGGGTTGGCGGAGGTAGAGGCCCGGCGATGGCGGCACTCCATCTACGCCATGACCCTCTGACGCCGCCTGACGTGCAGGCAATCAGGACGGCTCAGGCCGATCGAACAGACGCAGCGCCAGCAGCGCGTGCCCGAGTGATCCGCCGGCGCGCACGGCCGCGGCGATCATGGCAACTTCCGCAAGTTCCTGACAGGTGACGCCGACTTTCACCGCCGCGCGGGAATGAACGTCAAGGCAATAGGCGCATTGCGTCGTCAGTGCGACCGCCAGCGAGATCAACTCGCGGTATTTCGGCGGGATTGCGCCGTCCTGGCGCCCGCAAGCATGGTTGAAGGCGAGGAACGCCTTCGCCTCGACCGGCGCCAGCGCGGCAAACTGCGGAATGGTCTGGAGATCCTCTGGTGCCTGATAATCGGCCATGTCCTCACCCCGCCAGATATTCGCGCAAAAGCAGGCGGGCCCGATGGAGGCGCGCCTTGGTCGCCTGCCGTGACAGGCAGAGTGCTACGGCGATTTCGTCGATGGTCATTTCCTTGAGATCCCGCATCAGCGCGACCTCGCGGTATCGGGGCGGCAAAGCTTCGAAGGCCGCCGCCAGATCGAGCCGTAATTCAGCATCCGGCCGCTGGGAGAGGATCGCTTCCAGCGCATCGTCATCGGCGGCGACAGTCAGGCCGGCTCGGCGGGCCAGCCTGAGGCATTCCCGGCGCACCACGCTGAACAACCAGCCCGACAGGGCGGCGAGCGCCCGGATGGCGCCGACATGACGGGTCAGAAGCCATAATGTCTCCTGGGTGGCGTCCTCCGCATCAGATGCGGTGCGGCAGGTCGACTGCGCATAGCGGCGGATGTTCGGCTGTGTGCGCTCCAGAAGGCGGGCGATGGCCTCCCTGTCGCCGAGGCGGGCAGCCTCGAACGTCTCGTTCGTAACCACGCCTATGCTCATGATCGGCTCCCGCCGCCCATCCCTGCGATCGCGCATATCGGGCAATAGCCGAAGACGCCGCTGAGCGCGAAGGCACGCCTTGGCGCTCTGACGCCGCATGACTTGCCTCTGCATGGATCGTGCGGCCGCAATCCGCGGCGCCAGACGGCAAGCTCATCGACGCTCCCGGCATCACGGCTCGTCGGTATCACCCTCAGGCGCCTCGGCGGTTGCGGGTCGTTGACCAGCCCAGGTCAACAGCGCGTCGAGTGCAGGGCATAGGGCTTGCCCCCAGTCGGTCAGCGCATATTCGACCTTCGGCGGCACCTGATGATGGACGATGCGACGAACGATGCCGTCCTGCTCCATCTGGCGAAGCTGCTGGATCAGCATCTTCTGCGATACCGCCGGGATCGCCCGTTCGAGCTCCGAGAAGCGCTGTACCCGTCCCCCGAACAGATGGAAGAGAATGGTCAGCTTCCAGCGCCCTTCGAGCAGCTTCAGCGCCTGCTCGACGCCCTCGGCCGCCGTTTCGCGCGTATAGACCGCAGGGCTGAGCTTACTTTCAGGTGAGTACCTTACTTTTTCGTCTGTTCTTGTCATTTAGTGAGGTTAGGGCGAACTCTTCCGGGATGCAACGCCGCCGCCGCGATGGCGACGACCGTCATGAAGAGGAAAGCCAATGTCCATCTCCTTGCCAAAACCCATTGCCGCCTATTTCGCCGCCGACCGCACGCAGCGCACCGGCGTCGCCGATTGTTTCACCGAGGCTGCCATCGTGAAGGATGAGGGAAAGACCCATGCTGGCCGCGAGGCGATCCACCGCTGGAAGACGCAGGCCTCCAGCAAATACACTTATGTCAGCGAGCCCTTCGCCATCGAGCAGGATGAGGGCCGGGCTATCGTCACCAGCCGCGTGACCGGAAACTTCCCCGGCAGCCCTGTCGATCTGCGCTACAGCTTCGTCCTCGAAGCCGGCAAGATCGCCAGCCTGGAGATTGGGCTATGAGCTTCGATCTCGGCTTGAAGGGACGCCGTGCCCTGGTCACGGGCGGCACGAAAGGCGTCGGCGCGGCTGTCGTCGATGTGCTGGCGAAAGCCGGGGTTCGGATCGTGACGACCGCGCGTGTCGTCCCTGAAACATCCCCCTCCGGCATCTCCTATATCGCCGCCGATCTCAGCACGGCCGAGGGTTGCGCGCATGTCGCAAGCTGCGTCCTCGACCAGCTCGGCGGTGTCGATATCATCGTCAATGTCGTCGGCGGATCATCTGCGCCGCCCGGTGGCTTCGCGGTCCTCGACGACATGATCTGGGAACGGGAGCTGAGCCTCAACCTGATGTCGGCGGTTCGGATCGACCGCGCGCTGCTGCCGTCGATGGTGGCTCAGGGATCGGGCGTCATCATCCATGTGACATCGATCCAGCATCAATTGCCGCTGCCGCAATCGACCACCGCTTATGCCGCAGCCAAGGCGGCGCTCTCCACCTATAGCAAAAGCCTCTCCAAGGAGGTCACGCCGAAAGGCGTTCGCGTGGTTCGTGTCTCGCCCGGCTGGGTCGAGACGGAGGCTGCGGCCGCTTTTGTCGAGCGGCTGGCGACTGAGGCCGGCACGGATTACGAAGGCGGCAAGGCCATCGTCATGCGAGGGCTCGGCGGTATTCCCCTCGGCCGGCCGGCACGTCCATCTGAGGTTGGCGACCTCATCGCATTTCTTGCCTCGCCGCGCGCCAGCGCCATCACCGGCACGGAATTCGTCATCGACGGCGGAACCGTGCCGACAGCCTGAACCCTGGGCGGAGGGGACACGACCGGTGATCCGTCATGGCGTGTCATCGGCGGAGCCGGTGGGTGGAGAGCGCCATTCGTGCTTCAGCGATCGACACCCGCGAGGTGCGGAGCCGGTTCGCAATACTCGATCAGCAATTCGGTGAGGACCCGTATCTTCCGCGCGGGATGCTGACCTGGCGGGCGGATGACATAGGCACCGGCCGGAGGTGGTGGATGACGCGTCATGACCGGCATGAGCGCACCCGAAGCGATATAGTCATGGGTCAGGCAATCCGGCAGGTAAGCGATGCCGAGTCCTGCTGCCGCGGCGGCGACCAGAGCGATGCCGTTGTCGGCCTTGAAGCGCCCCTGCGGACGAACCGTGATGATCTTGTCGCCATCCATGAGTTGCCAGGCTTCGGTGCCCTGCATCAGAGCCTCATGGGCAACGAGTTCCTCCGGCGTCTCGGGCGAGCCATGCGCCTTGATGTAGTCCGGGCTCGCGACGAACTTCCCATGGATCGGTCCGACGCGTCTTGCGATCAGGTTGGAATCCTGAAGATAGCCAACCCGTATCGCACAATCATAGCCCTCTGCGATGAGATCGACGAAGCGATCGCTGTAGCAGGTGTGGATGTGGAGCTGGGGGTGGCGGCGCGCCATTTCCGCGAGGATGGGAGCGAAGTGCGTCTGGCCGAAAGAAAGCGGCACGGCGACGCGCAAGCGGCCGCGAAGCTCACCGGCGGGCAGGATCGTTTCCCTGGCTACGTCGATCTCGGCGCAGACTCTTGCTGCATAATCCCGGAACGTGGCCCCAGCTTCCGTGAGAGCGGCGCCCCGGGTGGTCCGTGCAAGAAGCTGGACACCAAGTTCCGCTTCAAGCCGGAAGAGCCGCCGACTGACGACTGACTTGGAGACGCCGAGCCGCAGCGCTGCAGGCGAAATTCCCCCGGCATCAGCCACTTCCACGAAGGTCTGCAACTCCTCGATATCCATTTGGCGTTCCCCTTTCCGCGACACAGCTTGCCATAAAACGGCGCTATCGCATCCAAAATAGGAACGGCAATACTAATTCTAGGCAACGTCGCCCCTGACGCATGTCTCCCGCCAAACCAATGCCGCTCATGGGCGGCAGCAAAGGATGTAATAATGACCTTTCGTAACGGACTTGCTTCGCTTCTTCGTCCCGAAGACTCGGTACTCGTCCTTATCGATCACCAGCCCTACCAGCTTGCCAACCTGAACAGCCACGACCCGCATGCAGTGGTCAACAACTCGACGGCGCTGGCGAAGGCCGCCAAGGCCTTCGGCGTCCCCACCATCCTGACGAGCGTGATCGCTGAGCGGGGCGGTCTCCTCTTCCCTCAGATCACCGACGTGTTTCCCGGCCAGGAGGTCATCGACCGGACGCTCATCAACACCTGGGAAGACAGGAAGGTCGTGGACGCGGTCAAGGCGACCGGCCGCAAGCAGCTCATCATCGCTGGCCTGTGGACCGAGATCTGCGTTGCGATGCCAGTGATCCAGGCGCTGGGCGAAGGCTGGGATGTCACGGTCATCACTGACGCCTCGGGCGGCACCTCGGTCGAAGCGCACGAGGTCGCCATCCAGCGCATGATTGCGGCCGGCGCGAACATGATGACCTGGCTGGCGCTGGCGGCCGAATGGCAGCGCGACTGGGCGCGCACCGAGCACGCCGGCGAGCTGACTGAGGTGCTCAAGCAGCACGCCGCCGGCAGCGGCATCGCCTATCTGTGGGAGCAGCAGCTGCTCAACACCCCGGTGCCGCGCACCGCGGGCTGATCCGGGCGGGCATGCGGAGATTCTCGAGCGGCGCGTCGCGAAAAGGCGGATTGCTTATCGTGTCTCCTCATCCCCTCTCAAGGGGAAGACCGTCCATGCCGTCATGCACGCGGCCGGGTCTGGTGGCCCGCGCTCCCGCGGCTTCCAGCCCGTCGCATGATGGAGTCGCCGATCCGGTCACCCGCCTTGGCGAGCCAGCCAGACGGTTCGACGACCGCAGCTCGGATCTTCCACGGCGTGATCGACAACTGCAAAGCCGGTGGCGCCCAGCAAGGCACGGTATTCGTCCGGGCCGAGGCTGCCATGGTAAAGCGGATCGCCCTCCAATTCGCCAATCGCCTGACCTTCGGCAGGCCCGCTGGTGAACATCAGCGCGGCGCCCGGCGCGGCATGAGCCTGGAAACGGGGAAACATGGCGCGCTGATCACTGGGCGAGAGGTGAAAAAAGCTGTCCCAGGCGAGCAGGCCTGCGAAGCGTCGGCCCAAAGCGAGGTCGCGCATATCCGCCAGATGCGCCGGAGCGCCCGGCAGGTTGCGTTGAAACAGCGCAAGCATCGCCGGCGTGCCGTCCAGCCCCGTCACCTCAAAGCCGCGCGAGACCAGTTCGCGTGCAATCGGCAGGCCGGAGCCGCAGCCGATGTCGAGCACTCCAGCTCCGGCGGGAAGCCGGTCGCAGAAGCGGGCGAGCCATGAACCCTCGGTCAAGCGGTCACCGCGCAGCCTGGCCCAGGCGGGGCCGTGGCGCTGGTAAACCTCGATCACGGCATCTTCGGCGCGGCCGATCATGCTCCCTCCGTGGTCAAGCTACATTGGCGCCCGAACGACCACTCCTCAAGCGTCGCACAAGTAGCGGGAACCGTCAGGCTGTGGGTGCTTCCCGCCCTTGCGGCAGGGCTGCGTGGCCTTTGGCAATCCAGCCTTGGACGGTCCGAAAAACCGAAGGCAGTTCAGTAATTTCCGCCACTTGAAAGTACACCAGGCAGCATCCACGCAGGCGCCGTCTGTTACGGTACGGCAAGCCGGCGTTGAGATAATGCCGGTCCCGATGTTAAGGCATTCGTCATATTTGACGGCGTGAATGAAACGCCTCGGCATACCGAAAGGTCAAATTTGAAAGTTTTACGTATCCTTGTCGGCGTCGTTCTGCTGCTTGGCGGACTCTTCGTGTTGGTTGGCGAATATTTCGCGGGAACCTCGGCCGATGCGACGATCAATGCCCGGATCAACGTGATCCGCGCGCCGATCGAGGGACAGGTCAGCCTTGCCGTCAGGAGCATCGGCGCGCGGGTGAATGCCGGCGAACTGGTCGCCGATATCGCCGATGAGCGCTTCGACACCGCCCGCCTGCTCGATCTCGAACGCGATCGCGACAATCAGCAGATCGAGCTCAAGCGCGTGGCCACGCAAAAGGCCGCGCTGAGCCTGGCGCGGGCCGGCTTTGCGACGCAGCTCGCCGATTATCAAAAGGGGCGCGTCAGCCAGATCGAGGCGCGCATAGCCGAGGGCAGGGCAGCCCAGGATGCCGCGCTCGCCCGCCTGCGCGAGGCCGACGGGGCCTTGAAGCGCGCGAATGATCTGAGCAGTCGCGGCGTCCAGACCGCGGCCAATCTGGAACGCGCCCGCGCCGCCCAGGACGTCGCCCAGCAGGATCTCGAAAGCGCCCGGCAGCGCAGCAACTATCTCGCCACCGAGCTGGCTTCGGCCCGCGGCGGCGTCTTCATCGGCGATTCCTACAATGACGCGCCGTTCTCCTCGCAGCGCGTCCGCGAGCTCGATCTGCGTCTCGCCGAGCTTGCCGCCGAACAGGAGCAGATCGAAGCTCGGGCCGCGCAGTTCGAGCGCCAGATCAGGGCCGAGCGGGTTCGCGTCAGCCGCCTGACCTCAGCCACGCTCAATGCCCGCGTCGCCGGCATGGCCTGGGATTTCCTGGTCGATGACGGCGAATATGCGCGCCGCGGCCAGGATCTGGTGAAGCTCGTCGACTGCCGAAGCCTGGTCGTGACCGCGAGCGTGACGGAAGCGCTCTATGACAGCCTCTCGATCGGGACAGCCGTGCAGTTCCGCCTGTTCGGCGACGATCGCATCTTCGGTGGCACGATCACGCGCCTGGGCGGCTCTGGCGCCGCGACCCTCTACGCCAATCTCGCGGTGGGGCCGAGCGCCGAGCATCTGGAGCGCTTCGACGTGACGATCAACGTGCCCGAGCTTGCCAGCCAGCCCGACCTCTCCTGCGCGATCGGCCGGACGGGGCGCGTCATCTTCACGAGCGGGCCGCTGGCGACGCTGCGTCGCTTCCTGACCCGCTACGGGGTCTGATGCTCGCCCTGCCGCCACTGCTGGCGGCGTTTGCCGGCGCGGCCGTGGTCGTCGGCCTGCGCCTGCTGCTGCTGCCCTTGCTCGATCCCAGGCTCTGGTATTGGCGCGCGCTGCTGCTCGGCGCGGCGATGCTGCTGGCCTGGCGCTATGTGATCTGGCGCTTCACCGACACGGTCGCGCCGCTGGCCTGGACCACTGACGCCGTGCTGAGCTGGGGCTTCGCGCTGCTGGAGGCGCTCACCGTTCTGTCCTCGACCATCGCCTTCTTCATCCTGTCGCGGGTGAAGGAGCGCAGCAGCGAGGCCGACCGCAACAAGGGCTGGTGGCGGCCGGCCCCGGCGCCGCGCGTCGACATCCTCATCGCGACCTATAACGAACAGCGCGAGGTGCTGGAGCGCACCATCATCGGCGCCAAGACCATGATGTATCCCAATCTGGGGATCTTCATCCTGGATGACGGCCGGCGCCCCTGGCTGCGGGAGCTCTGCGAGCGCCACCGCATCGGCTATTTCATTCGCCCCGACAACGCCCATGCCAAGGCCGGCAACATCAACCATGCGCTGGCGCAGCGGGCCCGCGATGCCGATCCACCCGATTTCGTCGCGGTGCTCGACGCCGATTTCGTGCCGCATACCGATTTCGTCGAACGGGCCCTGGCGCTGTTCCACGATCGCGCGACGGGCCTTGTCCAGACGCCGCAGCACTTCTTCAATCCCGACCCGATCCAGCACAATCTCGGCATCAGCTCGGCTTATCCCGACGAGCAGAGGCATTTCTTCGACAATGTCGAGCCGGCCCGCGACGCCTGGGGGATCGCCGTCTGCTGCGGCACCTCCTCGATGGTCAGGGTCGAGGCCCTCGAGGCGATCGGCGGCTTTCCGACGGAAAGCGTGACCGAGGACTTCCTGCTGACCCTGCGGCTGGCCGAAAACGGCTGGAAGACCGTCTATCTCAACGAACCCTTGACCGAAGGTCTCGCCCCGGAGGGGCTGCGCGAGTATATCGTCCAGCGCGGCCGCTGGTGCCTGGGCATGATGCAGATCGTGCGCAACGTCTATAACCCGTTCGGCGGCCACAAGCTCAGCCTCATCCACCGGCTGAGCGTGTTCGACTCGCTGCTCTACTGGACCACGACCTTCCCCTTCCGCCTCGCCAGCATCATCGGCCCGCTGCTCTACTGGTGGTTCGGCGTCACGATCGTGAACGCCTCGGTCACCGACATCGTCGTCTATTACGTGCCCTACTACATCGCCGTCATGGCGGTGCTGAACTGGCTCTCGAAGGGGCTGTTCATCCCGATCGTCAACGACGTCGCCCAGCTCATGGCCGCCTGGCCGATCACGCGCGCCTGCGCGCTCGGGCTGCTGACGCCCGGGCCGCACCGCTTCTCCGTGACGGCAAAGGGCGGCGACCGCACCAAGGTGATCGTGCAATGGCCGATGATGTGGCCCTTCATCCTGTTCTTCGGGCTCACCGTCGGCGGCCTCGTCCTGAATCTGAGCTCCGATTTTGTGGTCAACAATGCCGCTCGCGCCGGTGACGGCATGGTCGTGGTGATGTTCTGGACGGTCTACAACCTGCTCGTCCTGCTGGTGGCGATCGCGGCCTGCATCGAGCAGCCGCGTCCGGACCGTCCGATGCGGCAGATCATCGAGCCGGTGACCCTCACCGTCGCCGGCGAGGAGCATCGCGGCTGGCTGGTCAATCTCGGCGTCGGCGGCGCCAGGGTCAGCGGCCCCTCCGGCCTGTCCGTGGGGGCGCAGGGCAGCCTGCGCCTGCCGATCATCGGGGAGATCGCGGCGCATGTCATCGCGCCGACACTGGATGGCTACCGCATCAGGCTCACACCCAGCGAGGAGCAGCGCGAGCGGATCATCGCGCGGTTGCACACAGCGGCGGCGGCGCCCGGCACCGGCAAGGGCGACCTCGGCCAGATGATCCGCGAGCTCGCCCGCGCCTTGACGCGATGAAGGAGAAAACGATGGCAAGCGGACGATTGAGCCTGCGCTCCATGGTCTTTGGCGGCGGCGCCGTGTTGATGCTCATGCCCGCCATTATCGCGGGCACGTTCTACACCGGCGCCCTGCAGCGGCGCGCCGAGACGCTGCTCGTCGAGAGGCTGAAGGCACGCGGCGAACTGAGTGCGAGCCTGCTCGGCCGGCGCCTCAATCAGCTTTGGCAGGAGGTCAGCGCGCTGTCGAAGATCATCGATGTCGACGCCCCCGCGAAAAGCCGCGACAGCCTCAACCTCATCAGCCAGCTCGATACGCGCTATTCCTGGATCGGGGTCGCCGATGTGGAGGGCACCGTGCTCACCGCGTCGCGCGGCATGCTCGAAGGGCAAAGCGTCGCCGAGCGGCCCTGGTTTCGTCGCGGCCTCAGAGGACCCACCGCGGTCGATGTCCACCAGGCCCAGATGCTGGCGAAGCTGATGCCGGCCGCGGCGGAGCCGTATCATTTCATCGACATGGCGGCGCCGATCCAGAAGTCGAATGCCGTGATCGGTGTCGTCGGCGCCCATCTCGACTGGCGCTGGGTCGTCGACAGCCTGAATAATCTGCAGGCGCCCGGGATCGAGCTTCTCCTGCTCTCGCGCGACCGGACGGTGCTTTATGGCCCGGCCAGCCTGATCGACAAGCCCCTGGACATCGGGGCCGCCCAGGCCGCCAATCGCGTGACCCTGGCCGTGCTGGACGAACGCTGGCCCGACGGACGGGACTATGTGACGGTCGTGGTTCCAACCATCTCATATGGGGATCTCCCCGGCTTCGGCTGGTCTCTTCTTGTCCGGCAGAACCTGGATGAGGCGCTTGCCACGACGCGCGAGCTGGTTCGCACCTTCTGGCTGATGCTCGGCGCGGGCGCGATCGTGGCGCTGGCGCTGCTCTTCCTCGGCTCGCACTGGATCACGACGCCGCTGCGCCGGCTCGCCAGCTCGTCGGAAGCCATCGTCGCGGATGGCGAGCAAACCATACCCCATGTCGAGACCCGCTATGCGGAAGCCGCGCGCCTGAGCCACGCGCTGGTCAGGCTCCAATCCAAGATACTGCGCAGATGATGATGCCGCACGGGTGAGCGCCCGCGCCGATCCGCGCCCGGCCGTCTCCAAAGCCAAACCGTTTCGTTTCGCCCGTAACGGTCCCGAAGATCATCTCGCGCCGGTTCCTCGCGCTGTGACCATTCGCCCCACCGCGCCCGCCATCAGGCCAGGCCCGCTCCGTGCGCCGGTCTCTTCATTTTCGGCCTGGACCTGTTAGGTCTGCCAAAGGTGTCGTCCGGTTGCCGCGTCGCTTGGCGCGATGGGGCGAGGCCGCCGGCGCGGCGCGCGCTAAAGGGAAAAGCAGGACTTCAATGTTGAGCGCTCGGGAATCGCGGCCTCCGGTCAGCCATCGATTTGCCGATCAGCTGAGATCGACAGTCGCGGTCGAGCGAAGCGCGATCGGGGATCTGCGCCTGGCGGAAGTGCTGTGCTTCATCGCCGGAGCGACCAATGCCGGTGGATTCCTGGCCGTGGGACAATACACCTCGCATATGTCGGGCATCGTTTCGTCGATCGCCGATAATGTGGTGCTTGGGAGTTTCGCGCTCGTCGGTGTCGCGCTCCTCGCCTTGGCGGCATTTCTGGCCGGCGCGGCGCTGTCGGCGATCCTGATCAATTGGGGCCGGAGAAACCACAAATCGGCCCGGTTCGCCTATCCCTTGTTCGTCGAGGCGGTCCTGCTGCTCTGCTTTGGACTCTCCGGTCATTTTTTCAATGGAACGGCCGTCTTCATCGCCGTCGCGATCCCCTTGCTCTGTTTCATCATGGGGCTGCAGAACGCGATGGTGACAAAAATCTCCAATGCCCGGATGCGCACGACGCATGTCACGGGCATGGTGACGGATCTTGGAATTGAGCTCGGCAAGCTGTTCTACGTCAATATAGCGCCCGGGAGACGCGCCAGGGTGGTGGCCAGCCGAACGAAATTGCGAATCCTGACGACGCTGATCGGTCTGTTCCTACTCGGAGGGATTGTTGGCGCGGTCGGGTTCAAGCAAATCGGCTACATCACGACCGTTCCGCTTGCGATCGCACTCGTGCTGCTCGCTGGATTTCCGCTCATCCTGACGCGCCCGAGACCTCCTCAGGATGAGGGCTGAGGGACGCTCAAACGGTCTCCGAGGCGCTCGCCTGACGCCTTGTTGTCAACGGCGGCTCTTCGGGGCAGCGTGCAGGGATCCGGAGCCTGGCCATGACCGCCACCATCACCGCCTTTGAACGATCCCCCGATCGCGGCAGGGGTCTAGCGCGGGACATGCGCGTGCGCTGGGCGCTCGAGGAAGTTGGCCAACCCTACGATGTCCGGCTGCTGTCGTTTGGCGAGATGAAGCAGCCTGCGCATCTCGCGCTGCATCCTTTCGGGCAGATCCCGACCTATGAGGAGGGCGATCTCGCTCTGTTCGAGTCGGGTGCGATCGTGTTCCATATCGCCGAACGGCATGCGGGCCTGCTGCCCGAGGATGCGAATGCCCGGGCGCGCGCGATCGCCTGGATGTTTGCCGCGCTCAACACGCTGGAGCCGCCGATCTTCGAGCGCGCCCTCGCCACGATCCTCGAGCGTGACGAGCCCTGGTACGCGCAGCGCTTGCATGCGCTCGAGGACAGCATCGGGAAACGGCTGGGCGCGCTGTCCAGCCGCCTTGGCGATGCCGACTGGCTCGATGGCGCGTTCAGCGCCGGCGACCTGCTGATGGTGACGGTGCTGCGCAGGTTGCAGGGATCGGGCCTGCTGGAGGCGTATCCAAACCTCTCCGCCTATGTCGCCCGCGCTGAAGCGCGGCCGGCGTATCAGCGTGCTTTCGAGGCACAGCTGGCGGTTTTCACCGCTGCATCGACCGGCTGATAGAGAGCCCCGGGATTCACGAACAGATAGGCCTGATGAGCAAATCTGGCTCCTGAAGCAGATCCGGCGCGCCGGCCCTGGCGCGGCTTGCGCGGCGCAGCTCCACGCCTGGCGCGTCACTGTGATATATTTGCTGCTTTGTAGACTTTCTGTTCGGTTTGTTGCCAGCGCGGCCTTGAGGGGCGGGCTCGAATCCCAGCATTGTTGCAACCTGGAGTATTTTGTTTCCCCCTGGAGAGCCTCTCATGAAAGCGGGTCTGGGCCGGCGCGCCGGGTATACCGCGCGGGCGAGGCTTCTCGCGGGCGTGTCCTGCGTCGCCATCGCCTGCTGGCTGCCGGCGCGGGCCATGGCCGCGACCTATCTGGTCAGCACCGACGCCGAGCTGCGCGCTGCCATCACCGCCGCCAATGGCGACGGCGACCCGAGCTCGACGATCACGCTGACAAGCAGCTTTGCCGTGTCGGTCGGCGCGCTTCCGACAGCCAGCAAGCCCATCACGATCGACACGGGGAGCTTCACCCTCTCCGGTGCCGACACCGGAGGCGCCGGCGGCACGACCTTCATCTTCGGCCTGGGCGGCGAGACGACCTTGCGCGGCACCGTTGTCGGCGACGATTCCGGCCCGGCTCTCAATGCCTCCGGCGGCTCGGGCCTGCTCGTCAGCGACCAGGCTTCCGTCGTCAACAGAGGCTCGATCACCGGCGGCACCGGCGGGGGCCTTGGAGGGGCCGGAGGCATCGGCACCGAACTCTCCAATCTCGCGACACTGGTCAACTACGGCATCATCACCGGCGGCGTCGGGGCGCTTGCCGGCGAGGACGGGGGAACCGGCGTCCAGGTCAGGGCCGGCAGCTCGCTGGTCAATAACGGCACGATCCAGGGCGGCGCCAGCCTGGCGGGGGCCGGCGGCGTCGGCGTCAATATCGGCTCGCCCGGCTTCACCGTGATCTTGACCAATAACGGCGTGATCCGTGGCGGTTCCGGCGCCACGGGTGGCGCTGGTGTCCTGGTGCGTACCGGGGCCGGCGGCGCGGTCATCAATACCGGCACGATCGAAGGCGGAAACGGGGCGCTTGCGATCACCACGGATCAGGCGGCTACAAACCTCGCTATCGGCAACAGCGGCACGATCCGGGCCGGCACCGGCCAGACCGATGCGATCGGGCTGGTCGCGGGCTCGACGGGCTTGATCGATCTGGAGCTCCAGGCCGGCTCGTTGATCCAGGGCAATGTGGTCGCGGGCGCCGGCGCAAGCGATACCTTCCGCCTCGGCGGCACGGCGAATGCCAGCTTCGACGTTTCGACGATTGGCCCCACCGCGCAGTACCGCAACTTCGACGTCTTCCTCAAGACCGGCACCAGCACCTGGACCCTGACCGGGGCGGCGACCGCTTCGGGTCCCTGGACGGTTGCGCAAGGCACGCTGCTGGTCAACGGCTCGACGCTTGGACCGATCGACGTGCTCCCCAACGCGAGGCTCGGCGGCGCCGGCACCATCGGCGGCGACGTCACCATCGGCAACAACGGCACCTTGGCGCCGGGCGCGGCCGGGGCGGCGCCCGGCATATTGACGATCAACGGCAACCTGACCCTGAATAGCGGCGCATTGCTCGCTTATAAGCTCGGCCAGGCCGGCGTTGCCGGCGGTGCGCTCAACGACCTGACCAATGTCAACGGCAACCTCAGCCTCGACGGAACCCTGAACGTCACGGCCTCCGGGGGCGGCCCGTTCGATCCGGGCATCTACCGCATCTTCAACTATACCGGCACGCTCAGCGGCGGCGGCCTCACGGTCGGCAGCATGCCGACGCCCGATTTCTCCGTGCAGACCGCGGTTCCGGGCCAGATCAACCTGGTCAACACGGCCGGCCTGACGCTCGGCTTCTGGGACGGCCCGGGCACGCCGGGCGACGGCGTCATCAGCGGCGGCAACGGGACCTGGCAGGCTTCAGGCGACACCAGTTGGACCAATCGGCAGGGCCTGTCGAACGCGGCCTTCGCCGTAGGCTCCTTCGCCGTCTTCCAGGGCACCACCGGCCCCTATGTCATCACGGTCGACACGACGCTGGGGCCGGTCACCACCTCGGGCATGCAGTTCGCCAGCGGCGGCTACACCATCCAGGGCGGCGACATCACCCTGACCGGCGCGCAGGCGGTGATCCGCGTCGGCGACGGCACCGCGAGCGGCGCCTTCGCCCAGGCCACGATCGCCTCCAACCTCATCGGCAGCGCCCAGCTGGTGAAGTCCGATCTTGGTATTCTCAACCTCACCGGGACGAATACCTATACCGGCGGCACGGTGATCTCGGCCGGCCGCCTGCTGCTCGGCGATGGCGCCACCAGCGGCTCGATCATCGGCGATGTCGTCAACAACGGCAGCCTGGTGTTCTACCGCTCGGACGCCGTCAGCTTCGGCGGCGCGATCTCGGGCACGGGCGTGGTCACTCATAGCGGCACGGGCTCGACGACGCTCACCGGCGTCAACACCTATACGGGCGGCACCGAAATCGCCGCCGGCACGCTGATCGGCCAGGCCACGAGCTTCGGCAGCGGCCGGATCGCCAATCTTGGCGCGCTGATCATCGACCAGCCGACCGACGCGACCTTCGCCAACACGATGACCGGCAACGGCTCCTTCATCAAGCGCGGCGCCGGCAACCTCAACGTCACCGGCCTCAGCACCTTCGGCGGCCCGACCACGGTCGAGGCGGGCAAGCTCTCGGTCAACGGCACGCTTCTGCTTGCGACGGTCACCGTGCTCTCGGGGGCTACGCTCGGCGGCTCCGGCGCGGTCGGCGCCGCCATGATCCAGTCCGGCGCGACGATCGCGCCCGGTAACTCGATCGGTACCTTGACCGTCACCGGCAACCTCGTGCTGGCGGCGGGCTCGACCTATGAGGTCGAGGTCGCCGGCAACGGCACCTCCGACCGGATCGCGGTCTCAGGCAGCGCCACGGTGACCGGCAGCCAGGTCGCCGTCACCGCGCTCGACCCGCAGACGAGCTATATCAGCGGCCAGCGCTACACCATCATCACCGCGACCGGCGGGATCGTCGGAGCGGTTGCAGGCGCGGTCTCGCGCTCGGCCTTCCTCGACCTCACCATTGATCCGCAGCCCAACCGGGTCGACCTCGTCATCCAGGTCAAGGGAACGCCGTCCGTGACGCCTCCCGATCCGGGCAGCCCTCCCGTCACGCCGCCAGGCACCACTCCCGTGACGCCGCCCGCCAGCCCGCCGCCGGCGATTTTCGAGACCGTGGCGCAGACGCGTAACCAGTTCGCGACCGCAGGCGGGCTCGATACGCTGCCGCAGGTCGGCAGGACATTGGCGCTCTACAACAGCCTCTTGATGCTCGACGCTGTTTCCGCCCGCGCCGCCTTCGACGCGCTCTCGGGCGAGATCCATGCCTCGGCCAAGAGCGCGCTGGTCGATGAGAGCTGGCTCCTGCGCAACGCCGCCAATGACCGGCTGCGCGCCGCCTTCGGCACGGTCGGGGCCCAGCCGATGGCGACGCTGAACTACGGCTTCACCGCCGATCTGGCGCCGTCGACCACCGGGCCGATGCCGAGGCTGAAGTCGGATCGCTTCGCGGTCTGGGGCCAGGGCTATGGCGCCTGGGGCCGCAGCGACAGCGACGGCAACGCCGCCAAGCTGACGCGCTCGACCGGCGGCTTTCTGCTTGGCGCCGATGCCGCTGTGTTCGACACGCTGCGTGTGGGCGTGATCGCCGGCTATAGCCGCAGCACCTTCGATGTGAACGCCAGGCGCTCCTCGGGCGAGAGCGACAATTATCATCTCGGCCTCTACGCCGGCGGCCAATGGGGCGCTCTCGGCCTGCGCACCGGTGCGAGCTATAGCTGGCACGAGATCGAGACGCGCCGCACCGTCGCCTTTTCCGGCTTCGGCGACAGTGTGAAGAGCGACTATACCGCGGGCTCGGCGCAGCTCTTCGGCGAGCTCGGCTACCGCATCGATCTCGGCCGGGTCGCGTTCGAGCCCTTCGCAGGACTCGCCTATGTCAACCTGCATACGGATGGCTTTACCGAGACCGGCGGCGCGGCTGCGCTGAGCGCCCGCAGTGACGACACCAGCCTCGGCTACTCCACGCTGGGCCTGCGCGCCTCGTCGAGCCTCAGTTTGCAGGGCATGGATCTGACCCTGCGCGGCGGGCTTGCCTGGCGCCACGCCTTCGGCGAGGTCAACCCGACCGCGACGCTCGCCTTCTCCGGCGCGAGCGCCTTCACCGTCGCCGGCGTCCCGATCGCCCGGGACGCCGCCATCGTCGAGGCCGGGCTCGACCTCGCCATCGGCAAAAGCGCCACGCTCGGCCTGTCCTATACCGGCCAGCTCGCGCAGGACACGCAGGACCACGCCTTCAAGGGCGTGCTGGCTGTGAGGTTCTGAGGGCTTCGGTCTCTACCGGCGAAGCCCTCACGCTCAGGCGCCAGGCCTGAGCCAGCCCGCCTCAGACCTGGGCCTGGCCGCCTCAGACCTGGGCCAGCCCACCATCGACGAAGACTTCGCCGCCGGTCATGAAGCTGCTGTCCGAAGACGCCAGGAACGCGGCCACCGCCCCTGTCTCCGCCGGGTCGCCCATGCGGCCGAGCGGCGTCGTCGCCCCAAGCGCGTCCAATGCCTCCTCACCCACGACCTCGATCGCCAGCTCCGTCCTGGTCGGTCCGGGAGACAGCACATTGACGCGGATGCCGGTGCCGCGCAGGTCCAGCGCCCAGCTGCGCGCCAGATTGCGGAGCGCCGCCTTGGTGGCGCTGTAGATGCTGAAGGCCGGCGTCCCCATCACACCCGTGCTCGAACCGGTCAGGATGATCGACGCCCCCGCCGTCATCAGCGGCAGGGCCTTCTGCACCGTGAAGATCAGCCCTTTCACATTGACGTCGAAGATCTGGTCGTAGTGCTCGGGCGTGATCTCACCGAGCGCTGCGAACGACCCGGTCCCGGCATTGGCGAACAGGATGTCGAGCCCGCCGCGTTCGGCTTTGACCGTCTCGTACAGCCGGTCGAGATCGGCCAGATCGGTCACCGAGCCCCGCACCGCCCGCGCGTTGGATCCGAGCTGCGCCACCGCGGCGTCGAGCGCCTCCTGCCGCCGCCCGAAGAGATAGACGAAGGCGCCTTCGTCGATGAACCGTTTGGCGGCTCCCAGTCCGATGCCGCTTCCGCCGCCCGTCACCACTGCCGTCTTGCCTTGTAGTCTACTCATGATGTGCTCCTTCACTGGATCACGTCGCCTTCGGACGGAACCGTCCGAAGGCGACGTGATCGGTTCTGAAAGCCTCAGAGCATTGCTCCCGCGAAAAACCGGTACCCAGTTTTTCGCGCAAGGCTCTGAGGTTGCACTGAGCTGGCGAGCTACCCACCTATCGACAAGTATGCACCTTTTGGTAAGTGCCCGGAAAATGTCATCAGACCGTTCAGACCCGACCTCGCCACCAGCACGGAATCCAGCGCCGGTGCAGAGTTGCACCCCGACATTGCCCGGCTTCACCTGCGGGCTCGACGCGACGCTGCGGGTCGTCGCCGGCAAATGGAAGCCGCTGATCCTGTACTTCCTCGCCCAGGGCGGCCCGACCCGCTATGGCGAGCTGCGGCGGGCCGTGCGCGACGTCAGCGACAAGATGCTGATCCAGCAGCTCAAGGAGCTGGAGGCCGACGGCCTGGTGAAGCGCACCGACTACAGGGAAGTCCCGCCACGGGTGGATTACAGCCTCACTCCGCTGGGCCACAGCCTGGCCGAGGCCCTGGTGCCGCTCTGCGCCTGGGGCACGGACAACCTCGCCGAGGTCACCCGCGTCTTCGCCCGGCGCGAGGCCTTGAACGGCAGGGGCAAGTCTTGAAGGGCAGGGGCAAGTCTTGAAGGGCAGGGGCAGGTCTTGAAGGGCAGGGGCAGGCCTTGAAAAGCAGGGGAGGGTGAGCCTGAGGCCAGCGCCGATCATCCGCTGCGCCAAATGGGATGACCGAACCTATCAGCCTGCCCCATTCAGCTGCCGCTGCGGTAGAGCACATAGCCCGCTACGACAAAGATCAGCGCTGCGAATATGCGGTTGAGCGTATTCTTCTGCGCGGAGAGCCGGGTCGCCAGCAGCATGCCGACGATCCCGCCGATCACGCCGCCGCCGATGAACTCGATTGCGACCGCCCAGTCGATCATGCCCGAGAGCGCGTAGTTGAAAGCGGTTGCGAGACCGAAGGTGCCGACCGCGAGCAAGGACGATCCCACGGCATCGATCGTGCGCATCCCTGTTGCCAGGATCAGGGCCGGAACGATCAGGAAGCCGCCGCCGATCCCGAAAAAGCCCGATGCGCCGCCAGCGAGGATCGCGACGGCTGCGGTCGCCAAGCACATCCGTCGATCGACCGGCCGCGCGTTGCCGCCGGCCGCCTTGCGCGGCCGCAGCATCAGCGCCCCGACGAGCAGCATCAGCAGGCCGAACAGGAACAACAGGTGCTGTCCGTTCATCGCCTTGCCGAGCGTCGAGCCGACCAGCGCGCCGACAGAACCGATCAGGGCGAAGACGATCGCGCAGGTCCATTGCACATGGCCCTTGCGGGCATGTCCGACCAGATTGGCATAGGCGTTGACCGAAACGGCGAGCGCACCGGTCCCGATCGCGATGTGCGGCTGGGCGATGCCGACGGCATAGAGCAAAAGCGGTGTCGCCAGGATCGACCCGCCGCCGCCGACAAGGCCCAGCGTGAACCCGACCAGGCTGCCCGAACCGATCGCAATCAGGATCTGCGCCGTCATGATCGGCTCCCGCCCGGCTGCCGCGCTGCAAAGCGGTCATGAATCACCATTCCCGCGAGCATGGCCGCGACGAAGAGCACGACCGGGGCGAGCCCGAGCGAGAGCGCGGCCAGCGCCGGGCCGGGGCAGAGGCCCGCCATGCCCCAGCCGACCCCGAAGATCGCCGAGCCCAGGATCAGGCGTTGGTCGATCGGCGTCGTCGCGGGCAGGTGGAATGCGGCATCGAAGGCGGGCCGCCGCAGGCGGCGGCGCAGGGCCATCGCCGCGAAGGCGACAGTGACGGCTCCGCCCAGGACGAAGGCGAGGCTGGGATCCCAATCGCCGGCGACATCGAGGAAGCCGCGCACGCGCGCAGGATCGAGCATGCCCGACAACGACAGGCCGAGCCCGAAGACGGCGCCGGCAAGCAGCGCGACCAGGACTTGCGCGGCCAGGGTTTGCGCGACGAGAACTTGCGCGGACGAAATCCGAGCCGGACGCATCATGGCGAAACGAGCCTCATCAGGGTGACGGTTGCGACGCCGGCCGCGAGGAAGGTGGCGACCGCGGCGAGCGAGCGCGGCGACAGCCTCGCAAGCCCGACCACGCCATGCCCGCTGGTGCAGCCCGAGCCCATCCGGCTGCCGAAGCCGACCAGCAGCCCGGCGATCGCGATGACCGGCAGGGAGGCCGTGATCGTCACGGAGGGCCACGTGCCCGACCCGAGCCGATAGAGCGGCGGGCCGATCATGAGCCCGATGACGAAGGCGGCGTTGGTGGGCATCTGCGTGCCCAACGCCAGCCGGCCGAGAATGCCGCTGATGCCGGCGACGCGGCCGTTGAGCAGCAGCAGCATGCTGGCGGAAAGGCCGATCAGCATGCCGCCGATGAGAGACGGCCAGTAAGCGGTCATGGCGCGGGCTCCTGGGCGCAGAAGATGGCATGAAGCGCGGCGACGAGGCTCGCCGCCTTCTGCTCGGTTAAGCGGTAGAAGATCTGCCTGGCCTCGCGCCGCGTCTCGACGATGCCGGCTTCGCGCAGCACCGTAAGCTGCTGCGAGAGCGTCGGCTGGTGGATGTCCAGCATCTCTTCGAGCTCGCCGACGGAATACTCGCCCTCGACCAGCGTGCAGATGATCATCAGCCGGTTTGGATGGGCGAGCGTCTTGAGCAGGAAGGCGACCTCCGCCGCCCGGCTCGCCAGCTCCGCCCGATTCATCGATGCCTGTGTCATGGGGGCCTGTGGCATCGGAGCCTGCATCATGGGAGCTTGTGTCATGGCGCCGCCTCGTCCCAGGTCGCTCCGCTCAAGGCATCGAGCGGGATCTTGAGATAGCGCCGGCCGTTCGCCTCCGGCTCGGGCAGGCGGCCGCCACGGATGTTCACCTGCAGCGCATGCAGGATGAGCTTGGGCATGGGCAGCGTCTTGTCGCGGGCCTGGCGCAAGGCCACGAACGAGGCCTCGTCCTGCCCGGCGACATGCGGGTTCGTCAGCTTCTGCTGGCCGACCGTGCTTTCCCAGCGCGGCGCGCGGCCATGGGGCTGGTAGTCATGCCCGGTGAACAGCCTCGTCTCGTCGGGCAGTGCGAGAATGGCCTGGATCGAGGCCCAGAGCGCGCTGGCGTTGCCACCGGGGAAATCGGCCCGCGCGGTGCCGGAATCGGGCATGAACAGCGTGTCATGGACGAAAGCGGCATCGCCGATGACATAGCTGATCGAGGCCAGCGTGTGCCCCGGCGAAAACAGCACGGAGGCCTCCAGCGAGCCGAGCCTGAACCGCTCGCCGTGGGCGAAGAGCCGGTCCCATTGCGAGCCGTCGGTGGCGAGGTCCGGGACGTTGTAGAGACCCTTCCAGAGTTTCTGCACGGCGACGACCTGCGCGCCGATCGCGGTCTGCGCCGCGGTCTTGCCCTTGAGATATTGCGCGGCGGAGAAGTGATCGGCATGGGGGTGGGTGTCGAGGATCCATTCCACGCGCAGGCCCCGCTCATGGATGAAGGCGAGGATGATGTCGGCCTGGGTCGTGGCGGTCGCGCCCGATTTCTCGTCATAGTCGAGAACGGGATCGATGATGGCGCAGGCCTTCGTCGCAGGGTCGGTGACGACGTACTGGATGCTGCCGGTCCTCGGCTCGTAGAAGCCCGCGACCTGTGGCGCCAGGGCCGCGCGGCGATCGAGCCAGGCCTTGGCCCCAGTGAGGTCGAAGCCGAGCGTCTGTCCGAAACCGACCACCGCATCGGCCGGCATGCGACCGTCCAGGACTTCGCCCAGCACGTGAAGCGTCAGCGCGCGGGTACCGCTCTTGCAATGGGCGAACACTGGCCCCGATGCCTGCGCGAGCGCTGCACGGAAGGCTGCCACATCGGCCTCGGTGATGGTCGGGCCGGTCACCGGGATGAAGCTGTAGGCCATCCCGGCCTCGCCGGCCGCCTTCTTCTCGGCAGCCGAGCCCGGCTGCCCTGCCTCCTCGCCATCGGGCCGGTCGTTGATGACGGCCTTGAAGCCTTGCGCGGCAAGGGCCGGGAAGTCGGCCATTGCGGGCTGGCCGGCGACCGAAAGCGATTCCGAGATTTTGACGGGGTGCATGACCGGCCTCCAGGGCAGGGCTGATGTTCAAGGCTTGGCTGACATTCAATATATATTTTCATATAATATATATTGAAGCGGCGCAAGCCTCGGAGCTGCCTCTGGCCGGCTCCGTCGAACTCCGCCCGATCTCCCGGTCTTCAGCGCTTGCGGACGCCCCAGGTGATCGGGCGGTTGGCCGGCCAGGAGACGTAACCCTCGACGCGCGGATGCACCGCCTCGATGATCGGCGAGAAGTAGAGCCCGACGATCGGCACATCGGCCTGGACCTTGGCGTGGAGCGCGGCGAAGAGCTTGCCGCGCACGGCCGGGTCATCGGTCGTATCGAGCTGCCCGAGCAGGGCGAGCGCGTCGGGATCGCCATACTGCGCGGTCTTGAACCGGGTCTTGTCGCCGACGAAGGCGGCATACATCAGAGCCGGATCGAAACGGCCGGAATAGCCGAAGGACTGCATCTGGAAACGGCCGTTGAGATAGTTCGACAGCTGCGTCGCCCAGTCGATGACCTCGAGCTTCACGGCAAAGCCGGCGCCCGCCAGCATCTGCTCGATCATCACCGAATTCTGATACATGTTCTGATACTGCTTGTTGGTCTGGAGGCGCAGCGGCTCGCCCTTGTAGCCGGCCTCCTTCAGCAGCGCCCGGGCGCGCGCCGGGTCATAGGCCGGCCAGGCCGCGAAGCCTGCATTGTAGAAGGCGGTCGAGCTACTCACCGCCGAGGCGTTGGCCGGGGCCATGCCGAGCGTCTGGGCTTCGGCGATCTGCTTCAGGTCGATGGCATGCGCGATCGCCTGCCGGATCTTGACGTTCGACAGCAGCGGATCGTCGGTCTGCAGCAAAAGCGCCGACCAGCCGAGCCCCGGCGTGCTGAGGACGCGCATGCCGCGCTGCTTCATCGTCTCGATCTGGTCGGGCTCGATGTCGTGCAGGATATCGACGGCGCCGGTCAGCAGCGCCGCTTCACGCGCGCTCGGATCGGGAATCACCTGGAACAGGACCTGCTCGACCAGCATGTCGCGGGCGCCGGAAAAGCCGTTGGCGGGTGCGGCGCTGCCGCGATACTCGGCGAATTTGTCGAGCAGGACATATTCGGCGCGCCGCCATTCCCGCAGCTTGAGCGGGCCGGAGCCGATCGGTTTGGACCATTTGCCCTCGGCATCGACGCTGTCGGGATGCATCGCCAGCACATGGCATTGGATATTGGCGAGCTGCTTCAGGAAGATCGCGCTCGCCCGGTCGAGCTTGAACACGACGGTCTGCGGATCCGGGGTTTCGACCGCCACGACCTTGGCGCCGGACTGGCCGTTGAAGACAGGCCTGCAGGTCCAGGCGGAGGACTGGTTGAGCCGATCCCAGGACCATTTCATCTCGGCCGAGGTCACCGGCTTGCCGTTGTGGAACGTCGCCGGGCGCAGCTTGAAGGTATAACTCCGGCCCTCATCCGAGAGCGTCCAGCTTTCGGCGAGCGCCGGCCCGACATCGAGGTCGGTCTTGTAGGCGACGAGCCCCTCGAAGAGCTGGTGGATCACGGTGTCGGTGTTGGTATCGCGGTTGACGCCCGGTTCCAGGCTGCGGATATCGGCGTTGAGCGCGACGACGAGCCGGCTGGTCGTCGGGGCCGACTGGGCGAAGGCCGATCCTGTGGCCAATCCGACGAAAAAGGCCAATCCGACGACAAGAACTTGGCAGGTGCTGCGTCGCATGGCCGGTCTCCTTCAAGGGGTGGGGTGAAAGTCAGGCGTCACGATTCCGGCATCGCCTCGGCCAGGAAATCGGTCACCGCCGGCAGCAGCCCGGTATGGCGATGGGCGACGCCCGGCACGACGTCGTGGCGCACCGCGATCCCATGGTTCTCGAAGCTCGCTTTGAGGGCGCGCATGCGCTCGGGCCGGTTCAGTCCGGCGATCTCGCCATCGGGGCGCCATAGGGCTGAGCCTTTCGCCAGGGTGATCTCCCAGGTCTCGGTATCGTCGCCGCCGATGACCATCTGGACTGCGACCCGGCGCATCGCCTCGAGATCGATCGGGCGGCCCATCACGGCCTCGAAATCGCGCACGCCGACCCAGAAATCATGCTCGAAATCGAGCAGCGTCACGATGCCCGGCGCGCCGATCGACACCGCCGAGAGGCGCTTGGGGTGCAGATAGAGGAAGCGGTGCGCGAAATGCCCGCCGCCGGAAAAGCCGAACAGCGCGAAACGATCGCTGGCGATCCGGTAGCGCGCCTGCACCTCTTCGACCATGGCGAGCAGGACCGTGTCGTAGCGCACCACTGAGGGCGTCATCAGCTTGTAGGAGGAGACCTCGCCCGGGTTGGTGATGCCGGCAGGAAACAGCGGCGCCAGCACGATGCAGCGGCTCCGTTCGGCGAAGGGAATGAAATCGTCGCGATAGGCGACCATGTCGCGCATCGTGCCGTGGACCGAGACCAGGAGCTGGTGGCGCTCCGTGCCGGCCTCGTCGTAATCCTCCGGCACATAGGCGCACCAGCTGAAACGCGGATCGGCCTGGCAGGCGTGGATCGTGGTGCGGCCGAAATCATAGGCCGAGAGCTTGACGCCGTGGCGCCTGACGAAAGCCATCAGGGTGTTCCTGTCGGGTTTGGATCGCGCGGCGTCGCCCGGGGCAGATGCGCCTCGATGATGGCGCCGACGCGGAAGCAGAGATCCTCGCGGAAGCGCCCGGCGACGATCTGGACGCCTGCGGGGATCCCGCTTTGCGCAGCGGTCGGCACCGCCAGCCCGGGCAGGCCGAGCACCGAAATCGCCATCAGCGGGCTCTGCGCCGCCAGCACGCGGGTGGTCTCAGCGACATCCTTGAGGTCGAAGCCGACAGGGAAGGGCGGCGCATAGGAGCACGGCATCACCACGACCGGATAGTCTTCGAAGAAGAGCTGCCAGTTGCGCAAGGCGAGCGCGCGCTCCCCGAGTGCAGCCAGCGTGTCGGCCGCGCTGTAGCGCGGAAAGGCTTCGTCCCAGAGCGCCAGCGCGCGGCGGATGCCCTCATCGCCGTTCTGTTCGATCAGCGGCTGCAGGTTCGCCATCACATCGGCCGTGGCGAGCTTGCCCCAGAGCTCACCGATGCCGGCCAGGTCCGGCGGCTCGATCTCCTCGACGATGACGCCGGCGGCCGCGAGCGCGCGGCCGGCGCTGAGCACCGCTTCGGTCACGCTCGGATCGACCACGGCGCCTTTTGGCCGGGCCACCAAGGCGACGCGCAGCGGGCCGCGCAGGGGCGCAAACGGCGCCGGCACGACGCAGCGCGGATCGCGCGGGCTCGGCTGCGCCATCGCATCGAAGGCGATTTCGCAATCGCGCACGCTGCGCGTCAGCGGGCCTTGAACCGCCATGAGCTGCGAGGAAATCGCGGCCAGCCCCTTGGCGGTCGCGTTGCTCGACGGCACCCGGCCATAGCTCGGTCGCAGGCCGACGAGCCCGCAGCAATAGGCGGGATAGCGCACCGATCCGGCGATGTCATTGCCATGGGCGATCGGCCCGATGCCCGCGGCCACGGCCGCGGCCGCGCCGCCGCTCGATCCGCCAGGCGTGATGCCGGCATGCCATGGGTTGAGCGTCGCGCCATGCAGCGCGTTCTCGGTGTGCCAGCGCATCGAATAGCAGGGCGTGTTGGTGCGCCCGATGATCACGGCGCCCGCAGAGCGGAGATTGGCGACGACCGGGTTGTCGCTCTCGGCGACGAGATCGCGATAAGCCTCGACGCCGCCATCGGTCGGGTGGCCCTTCTGGTCGATATTGCATTTGACCGTGACGGGAATGCCGTGGAGCGGGGCGAGCGTCTCGCCCCGCGCCCTCATCGCATCTGCGGCGTCGGCGTCGGCCAGCGCCTCGGCATCGAAGCGCCGGATGACGGCGTTGAGCGTGCCGTTGACCGCATCCATGCGGGCAAGACAGGAGACGACCGCTTCGCGGCTCGACACCAGGCCGAGAGCGATCAATCGCGCGAGTTCGTGAGCCTCGAGCCGCCACAGGGCGTCCGCATCGATCCGGTCGGCGGGGGATACCGCTGGGGGCTGGTCAGGCGGCATCACAGGCTCCGGCTGCAGATCGTTCTAGGGAGGCAAGGTCTTCCTACCGAGGTAACCGCTTCCTATGGAGGCCAAGAATATGTATTTTGTCAAACCATGAGACATAAAAATATCCCATCGGTTGCGCCGACCTCCGAGCATCCGAGCAAGCTGCAGCGTGACCTGCTGCCGCGCATCCTCGAGATGATCCGGCAAGACGCGCTGCTTCCGGGCCAGCGCTTACCGGAGGCGGCTTTCGCGCGGCGCCTCCAGGTCTCGCGCACGCCGGTGCGTGCCGCACTGCGCCACCTCGCGGAACGCGGCGTCATCGCCGCCTTGCCCAATGGCGGCCATGCTTTGTCGCGGCCGGCCAGCGAGATCCCCGAGAGCGAATACGCCGCAGCTTCCGCCGATCTCGACGCCTATTGCGTCGCGATCGCCAGGGATCGTGTCGCCGGCGCGCTGCCGTCGCAGGCCTCCGAAGCCGATATGATGCGGCGCTACGATATCGGTCGGCCGCTGCTGCTGCGCATCCTGAACAAACTGGCCGGAGTCGGGCTGGTCGAGCGCCGGCCGGGCCATGGCTGGCATTTCTCGCCGCTGAACGACGATGCCGCGATCGTCGAAAGCTACGCCTTCCGTCGCATCATCGAGCCGGCGGCGCTGCTCGAAACGGGCTTCGCGCCCGATCCGGCCTGGCTCGCAGAGATGCGCCGGCGCCATGAGGCGATGCTGGCGCGGCCCTGGAGCGAAACCGCGAGTGTCGCGCTGTTCGAGATGAACTGCGAATTCCACGAAGGGCTCATCGCCGCCTGCGGCAACCGCTTTCTCCTGCTGGCCTTGCAGCAGCAGAGCCGGTTGCGGCGTTATGCGAATTATTCCTGGCGCTACGGGCCCGAGCGCGTCGCGGTCTCCTGCCGCGAGCATCTCGAGATCATCGCCCGGCTTGAGGCAGGCGAGCGCGAGATCGCGGCGGTCCTGCTGCGCCGTCATCTCGACCGCGCCCGCGAGGTCAGCCTCTCCCCGCGCGCCGCCAACCCGGCTTAGCAGGCAAAATATGCATTTTATGATATCATAACGCTACATACGTCATGTTTCGTCACTGCCGTGCGGGTTCTCATCCAGAAGTGAGAGCAGGATCAGGGCGAAAAACCGGTCCCCGTTTCTCTGGGGAGAGGCATGGCGATCGGCCCCTCGATGATCTGGGCCGCGAGGCGCTGGAGCCCTATTGGGTTTCCTTCATGCCGAGCCCGGCCTTCGAGGCCGATTCGCAAAAAGTGCTTTTGCGCGGGTGCCGAATTGGCCAACCTCGGTGCCGGCCTTCTTTGAAACGGGCATATGGCGCTCCATGGTTGATGAAGCTGTCTCAGGCGATGCGTTGCTCTGGCACTGGTCCGGGCGTGCAAATGAGATCACATGGGCTGTACCAGCATCCCTGAAGAGGGCCGCGGATGCGTCGCGGCTCCGCAAGGGCGATGCGCAGGTCCGGCTCCATGATCGGACGATTTCGACACTCAGCCAGCTCGCGCAGTCCGCAGCCCGGGACAACTCGGCCTTTGCCGGCCATATCGCCGCCGGTCCTGCCTTTCTCGCGCTCGACGGCGCCGCGGTGTTTGGCCGGTCGATCGGCCCGCTCGAAGCGGCGGGTGCGGCATTCCCCGATCAGCTCGCCCGCGATGGCCGATCCGATGCATTGAGCCGCGCCTTGATCGAAGGCATGGAAGCCCTGCCGGAAGCCTTCGTGCTCTATGATGCGGACGATCGGATGCTGATCTGCAATGCGCAGTACAAGCGCCTTTACCCGGCGGTCGCCGATCTCATGAAGCCAGGGCTCTATTTCCCGGATCTGGTGCGCGAAAGCGTGCGCCGGGGCGTCTTCAAGATCAGTGATGACGAGGACAACTGGGTCGAGCGTCGCATCTCCTTCCACAGGACGGGTATCGGCTTCTTCGAGCAGCAGCTTGCCGATGGGCGCTGGATCCAGGTCAGCGAAAGGCGCACCCCCTCTGGCGGCACGACCAGCATCCGAGCCGACATCACTGTGCTCAAGGCGCGCGAGCGCGATCTCAGGGCCGCCCGCGCCAGGGCCGAGGCGGAGATCGCGATGCGCACCCAGTTCATCACCAAGGTCGGCCATGAATTGCGCAATCCGCTGAACGTGATCTACGGCATCGCGCAACTCCTGGCCGAGGAGACGATGCCGAAGCGGCACCAGGCGATGATCCAGAACCTTGTCGGTGCATCCCGCGCGATGCGCGATGTCCTGAACGACATCCTCGACATCGCAAGCATCACCTCGGGCCGCGTCGCCATCCAGTGCGAGATCGTCGAAAGTCATCCCCTGCTTCAGGAGATCGCCGGCCTTGCGCGGTCCATGGCGAAGCAGAAGGGCCTGACCTTCCATGCCCGCATCAGCCCCGACTCATTGATGCCGATCTGGTCGGATCCCCGGCGCCTGCGGCAGATATTCTTCAATCTGCTGAGCAATGCGTTCAAATACACCTCGTCGGGCGCGATCTCGCTGCGGGCATCCATCCGCCACAATGCCCGCGGCGGCCCGGTGCTGCGCGTCACCATCACCGATTCCGGTCCCGGCATCGACAAGGATCGCTCGCGACGCCCCTTCGCGCCCTATGGCAGGCACAAGGACCATGTCGCCTCGGGAATCGAAGGCCTTGGATTGGGATTGGCGATCAGCGAGGAGTTGGCGGAGGCCATCGGCGCGCAGCTGGGGCTGGCGCCCGGCCGCCATCGCGGGACGCGGGCTTGGGTCGATGTCCCCCTCGCCAACCTCGGCGAAATGCACCAGCCGGAGACGCCAGTCGCTTCACACGCCATCATCCGCGCCGGCGGCCCGCCGCTCGATGTCCTGGTCGTCGATGACGAGCAGATCAACCTGATCGTCGCCGAGGCGCTGCTGAAAAGGCTCGGTCACAGGGTGACGACCGCGCTCGACGGCCGTGCGGGCATCGCCGCCTTGGAGCAGCGTTCCTATGACGCCGTCCTTCTCGACATCTCGATGCAGGACATGTCCGGCATCGATGTCGCCCGGTGGATCGTCAATGCGCGGCCGCGAGAGGGCCGGCCAGCCATCATCGCCATGACCGGAAACGTGCTGCCCGCCGACATCGAGACCTATTTCGCAGCAGGCTTCACCGGCTTCGTCGAGAAGCCTGTCGCCCTGGAGCAATTGGCGGAGACGCTGACGGCAACGCGTGATTTCGCGCGGGGTATCGGCGTGCTGCAGCCGAAGGATCGTCTGCGCTTTTCCGAGCGGGCGGACAGCCTCGGCGATTTCGACACCTCCCGCCTCGACCGCATGGTCGGCGATATCGGGCCGGAGAATGTCCAGGCGATCGTCGTCGCGGGCACCGCGACCTTCCGGCAGGCTGCCGAGGCGCTGGCGCAACCCTCGGGCGATGAGGGCGAACTCGGAAAGCTGATGCACAAGGTGCATGCCGCCGCCGGCCTTTTCGGCTTCCACGAGCTGTCGGACAGAACCCTGCACCCCATCGCGGACGCGGACGGCGTCCTATTGCAACGCCAGAGCCGGCTTCTGATCGACTGCCTTACCGACGCGATCGCACGGATGGTGGACTATGCGTCGCGTCTCGATGAACGCCCAGTGCTTTTGACCTGAAGCCGCGGTGTGGTTTCGAGCTTGTAGCCATAGCCCCGGACCGTCTTCAGCAAGGCGGCGTCGAGCCCGGCCTCGGCCAGCTTTCTGCGCAACCGCGAAATCCTGATGTCGATGGCGCGCTCGGTTTCCGGTGCATCGCCACTGGTTACGGCATCGATCATCTGGGCGCGCGTCAGAACGCGATCCGGGCTTCGCGCCAGCACGGTCAGCATCGCGAATTCGATCGCGCTCAGATCGATCCGGTCGCCGGCGCCGTTGAGCAGGGTGCGGCCCACCAGATCGAGCTCCCCACCGGCGCAACTCAGGCGTTTGGCGGGATTTTTGTCCTGCCGCTCGCCGCGGCGCAGGATGTTGTTGAGACGCAGCACGAGCTCGCGCGGCTCGAACGGCTTGGTGATGAAGTCATCCGCGCCGATTTCCAGCGCCAGCAGCCGGTCTTCCGCGCCATGGCGCCCCGTGACCACGACGATCGGGATAGACGACCGCGCCCGCACCATGCGCGTCAGCACGATGCCGTCCTCGTCAGGCAGGTTGAGATCGATGATGACGGCGTCCCAGCTCTCGCGATCCAGCCGCCTCAGCCCAGCCTCCGCCGAGCCCACTCTCTCGGTGAGGTAATTCGCCGTCTTGAAATAGGCGGCGAGAAGAATGCCGAAAGTGTCGTCATCCTCGATGAGCAGCAGTCGCTTGATCGGAAGCCTCCTGTTTTGGGCGCCGCAAGGCTGAAACAATCGTGAAGCAATTACAACGCATTCGTGAAGCGCGCCGCGGTTAGCTTGCAGGTTCACACCCCGAAGGGTGAAGGAATGGCGGGTCGCCGGCAGCGGCCCCAAGCAAGGGGAATAACCGTGTCGGATCATCATCTTGCGGCGGACGGCCTCGACCGTCGGCGCCTTCTTGGGCTTGGGGCGGCCGCCGCCCTGGGCACAATGCTGCCCACGCCCTCGCGGGCGCAGAGCGGCGATCTGGTCGTCTCGAACTGGGGCGGCGACTGGAACGAACGCATCGTGAAGGGGTTTGAAGCCCCGGCCTTCGGTGCCTCGCCGCTGCGCATCGTCCATGACCTCGCCCCGGTGCCTGAGCGCAAGGCCAAGCTCCTCGCCGAGCGCCGTCTGCCGCGCGGCACTGTCGACGTGACCTGGCTCAGCGACGCCGACGCCTACGAAATGAACGCCCAGGGCGCGCTCGAGACGCTCGACGTCGCGCGCATCCCCAGCCTTGGCAGCGTCAACGAGAAGTTCCGGCTGCCCTATCTCGTGCCCTGCATCTATGGCGGCGTGGTGATCCTCTACAATCCCGCCAAGATCCCCGAGCCTCCGACAAGCTTCACCGATCTGTGGAACCCGAAATATGCCGGCCGCGTCGGGCTGATGGACCAGATCTACTTCAACTACATCTATGCCGCCGCGCTCTCCCATGGCGGCTCGATGGGCGATGTCGGCAAGGCCTTCCCGGCGCTGCTCGATATGAAGAAGGCGGTCCAGCCCCGGCTTTACCCCTCGCACCAGGCTCTCGCCGCCGCCTTCAAGGATGAGGAGATCTGGATCTCGGCCAACTACAGCGCCCGCGCGGTGCAATGGGAGGTCGAAGGCCTGCCGATCCGCTGGTCCTACCCGAGGGAAGGCGCGGTCTTCGTCTCGTTCGGAGCCGGCATTCCCAAGCGCGCCCGCAATATCGACGGCGCCTATAAATATCTCGACGCGATGCTGCAGCCCAAGCCCATGGGCGCGATCGCGGAGGCGACCTCCTATTCGGTGGTGACCGGCAATGCCGAGCTTGCACCTGATGTGCGCAAGCGCCTCGAACTCACGCCCGAGCAAATCGCCAAGCTGAATTTCGTCGATTACCCCTATGCCGCGAAAAGCGATCCGAAATGGGTCGAATGGTGGAACAAGGAGTTCAAGGCTTGACCCTGGCCTTGGACACTGCCGCGCCGAGCCTTTCGCCGCGCCCCGCCCGCCGGTTCAGTGCCGGCTGGCTCCTGCTCCCGAGCCTGGCCCTGGTGCTGGCCGGCCTTGTCCTGCCCCTCGTCATGATGGGGCGGACGAGCCTGGCGGTGTTCGATCCGGGCCAGGTCGCCACTGAGGGGCTGACGCTGGAGAACTACACGCGCTTCTTCGGCGATCCGTTCTATCTGTGGATTCTGGCGCGCACCTTGACGGTCGCGGCCTCCTGCACGCTGGTCTGCCTGGTGCTGGGCCTGCCTGCGGCCTACATCCTGACGCGCCTGACGAGTCCGGGCCTGAAGACCGCGCTGATCCTGGCGACGATCATTCCCCTCTTGATGGGCAATGCCGTGCGCGCCGCCGGCTGGATGGTGCTGCTGGCGGATCGCGGGCTGGTCAATTCGGCGCTGCTTTACACCGGCATCATCGTCGAGCCTGTCCGCATTCTCTATACGGGCACCGCGGTCGTGATCGGCCTCATCGCAGTGCTCCTGCCCTTCATGATCATCTCGCTGCAGAGCGTCTTCGAGGGCATCGGCGAAATCTACGAGGAGGCGGCGCTCAGCCTTGGCGCCCGGCCCTGGTCGATGTTCTTTCGCGTGCTGCTGCCGCTGGCGATGCCCGGCATCTTCTCCGGCTGCCTGCTCTGCTTCGTGCTGGCCGTGAACGCCTATGCGACACCTGTCCTGATCGGAGGGCCGTCCTTCCAGATGATGGCGCCGAAGGTCTATGAGCAGGCCATCAAGGTCTATAACTGGCCTTTCGCGGCGAGCCTCGCCTTCATCCTGATGGGCGTCACCTTCGCGCTGACCGTGCTGTCGAGCGTCACGCTGCGCAAGCGCTACGGGATGGTGTGACGATGCGGCGCGCCAGCTCGGTACGATTCGACAGCTTTCGTCCCGCCATGATCCTGGGCTCCGCCATCGCCTTCGTGGCGGTGCTGGCGCCGCTCGTCGCGGTCATCTGGGTCAGCTTCTTCAAGAACAAGATCATCGGCTTTCCGCCGAGCGGCTACACGCTCGATTGGTATCTGGCCGCCTGGGAAATGACCCGGTTTCGCGACGGCTTCGTCACCAGCCTGCAGCTGGGCATGGTGGCGACGCTGGTCAGCCTCTTGGTCGGCGTTCCAGCCTCCGTCGTGCTGGCGCGGGGCGATTTTCCCGGGCGGGAGGCGATCCAGGCCTTGCTGCTCGCGCCGTTGATCGTGCCGGGCATCGTCGCGGGCGCGGCCTTCTACATGTTCCTGATCGAGATCGAGGTCGTGACCGGCGTCCAGATCGCGATGACCTTTTCGGGCCTGGCGATCGCCCACAGCCTCATCGCTCTGCCTTGGACGGTCAGGCTCGTCACGGCCTCGCTGCTGGGAGCCGACCGCCAGCTCGAAGAGGCGGCGCTCACCATGGGAGCCCGGCCGCTCAAGGCCTTCTGGCGCGTGACCTGGCCGGTCATCCGGCCAGGTGTCGTGGCGGGTGGGCTGTTCTCCTTTGTGGTCTCCTTCGTCGACCTCGAGAAGTCCCTGTTCCTGGTGGGCCCCGGCACCACCACGCTGCCCATCGCCATCGTGAACTATCTGGAGTGGAGCATCGATCCCACGATCGCGGCCGTTGCCACCGTCCAGATCGTTCTCATCGCGGCCGGGCTCGTGGTCACGGACCGCTATTTCAAGCTCACGCGCGCATTCTGAGAAAGCGTCGATGTCAAAGATCACACTTCGCGACCTAACCAAGCGCTATGGCAGCCTGACCACGGTCGACAAGGTCTCGCTCGAGATCGCGCAGGGCGAGTTCATCGCCTTCCTCGGCCCTTCCGGCTGCGGCAAGACGACGACGCTGCGCATGATCGCGGGGCTCGCCTTCGCCAGCGAGGGCAGCATCCATTTCGGCGATCGCGACGTCACGGTCCTGCCGCCTTATCTGCGCGACGCCGGCCTCGTCTTCCAGGGTTATGCGCTCTTCCCGCATATGAGCGTCGCCCAGAACGTCGCCTTCGGGCTGGAGATGCGCAAGGTCGGCCGCGAGGAGACGCAAGCGCGCGTCATCGAGGCCTTGTCCCTGGTCAAGCTCGATCATCTCGCGGACAGGCTGCCCAAGCAGCTCTCCGGCGGCCAGCAGCAGCGCGTCGCTCTGGCGCGCGCCATCGTCTATCAGCCGGAAGTCCTGCTCCTCGACGAGCCTCTGTCGGCGCTGGACGCCAGGCTGAGACACGAGGTCAGGACCGACCTGCGGCGTCTCCAGTCGAAGCTTGGTCTCACCACCATCTTCGTCACGCATGACCAGGACGAAGCGATGAGCGTGGCCGACAGGATTGTGGTGATGTCGGCCGGCAAGGTCGAGCAGATCGGCACGCCTCACGAGATCTATGAGGCGCCTGCGAGCCGCTTCGTCGCCGAGTTCATCGGTCTGGCGAATTTCATGGAAGGCGACCTCGCCGCGCCGGACCGCTTCCGCGCCAGCAATGGCGAAACCCTGGCCATCACGGCCGATGCGCGTCGCGCCGGCGCCTCGACCATCGCGATCCGCCCCGAACGGATCAGCCTGCACCGGCCCGCCGTGGCGATCCTCGCGGATAACCAGATGGCGGCGACCGTCGAGGCGGTCTCCTATCGCGGCGCGCTGACCGAATTCATCGTCCGCAGCGATGCCGGCCAGCGCTTGATCGCCCATAAGCAGAACCAGGATATCGCGCAGAGCGAGCTTCCCCGGCCTGGGGACCGCGTGGTCGCGGCATGGTCGGCGGCGGCGACACGCGCCTTCTGAGACTTTGCGCGCCTTCTGAGACTTGGAGGCACCGGCAGGGATGACGGGCGCGCGGCGAGCGCAGCGCCCGAACGAGGATGCGCGCGCAAGACGCGTACTGGGACGAAACCGCTTCGAGGCGCGTGATGACCGAGCGACATGACGGATACTGCACGCTTTGCCGCTCGCGCTGCGGCTCGGTGACCCTCGTCGAGAACGGCCGGATGGTCGGGGTCGAGCCTCGCCCCGGCCACCCCACGGGCGGGGCCCTGTGCGCCAAGGGGCGCGCGGCGCCTGAAATGGTCCACAGCCCGCTGCGCCTGACCACACCGTTGCGCCGCATCGGCAAGAAAGGCGAAGGCACGCCGCAATGGGCGCCGATCAGCTGGGACGAAGCGCTCGACGAGATCGCAGCGCGCCTGCTGTCGATCCGCGCGGAATCGGGCGCGGAGGCCGTCGCCTTCGCTATGACGACCTTCAGCGGCACTCCGATCGTCGATAGCTATGATTGGGTCGAGCGCTTCATCCGCTGTTTCGGCAGCCCCAACCTGATCTATGCGGTCGAGGTCTGCGGCTGGCACAAGGATTATGCGCATGCGCTGACATTCGGCCGCGGCCTCGGCATTCCGCACTATGAGCGCGCCGATGTGATCCTGCTCTGGGGCCATAACCCGGCCCGGACCTGGCTGGCGCAGGCGAGCCGGGTCGCCGAGGCGCGAAGCCGGGGCGCCAGGGTCGTCGTCATCGACCCCAAGCCGGACGGCTCCGGCCAGCAGGCCGATCTTTGGCTGCGGATGCGGCCGGGCGCCGATGCCGCCCTTGCCATGGGCGCCATCCGCCATCTGATCGAGACGCGCAGCTATGACGCCGATTTCGTGCAGGACTGGACGAATGCGCCGCTTCTGGTCGATCGCGCCTCGGGCCGCTTCCTGCGCGCATCCGAGATCATCGCGGGCGCGCCGGATGGCTTCGTTATCCTCGACGATGCGGGCAAGCCGGCCTGCTATGACACCAAACAGGCGTTTCCCGATGGCGGGGGCATCCAGCTCGACGCGGCGGTCGCTCTGCAGGCGCTCGACGGCCGCATGATCGACGCCTCGACCGTCTTCCACCTGCTTGCCGAACGGGCGCGCGGCTACACGCTTTCCCGCGTGGCGGAGCTGACCTGGATCGCCGAGGCCGAGATCGCCGCCTTCCATGCCCTGCTCGAAGACGCGCCGCGCCTCGCCTATTACAGCTGGACCGGTGTCGGCCAGCACAGCAATGCGACGATGACCGAGAGGGCGATCGCCACCCTCTTCGCGCTGACGGGCTCCTGCGATCGCGAAGGCGGCAATATCTGGCCGGTGCCGCCCCCAGCCAATGCGATCAACGATCTCTCGCTGCTGCCGCAGGGGCAGAAGGAGAAGGCGCTCGGCCTCGACGAATTGCCGCTGGGACCGCCGGCACGCGGCTGGATCACCGCGCGCGACTTCAGCCGCGCCGTGCTTCAAGGGGAGCCCTATCCTGTGCGCGCCCTGATGAGCTTCGGCACGAATTTCGCCGTCTCGCAAGCCGATACGAGCCGCAACCTCGCGGCGCTGCGGGCGCTCGAATTCCATGTCCACGCCGACATGTTCATGAACCCGACAGCCGAATGCGCCGACATCGTCTTGCCGGTGAGCATGCCGTGGGAGCGCGAGGCGTTGCGCATCGGCTTCGAGATCACGCAGGAAGCCGTCGAGACGGTGCAGTTGCGGCGCCAGATGCTGCCGCGTTTCGCGCAATCCCGCGCCGATTACGAGATCGTCATGGCGCTGGCGACGCGCATGGGCCTGACTGAGAGCTTCTTTGGCGGAGACATCGTCGCCGGCTGGAACCACCAGCTCGCGCCGCTTGGCGTTACGGTCGACGAATTGCGCGCCTTGCCCGATGGCAAGCGCTTTCCCCAGCCCTTCCACTACCGCAAATTCGCCGATCGCGGGGAGGGCGGGGCACAGGGTTTCGCCACCCCGACCCGCCGCGTCGAACTCTATTCCGAGCTGATGCTCGCGCATGGCTACGACCCGCTTGCCGATTTCGTCTCGACCGGTGACGGGGCTGCCGAAGCGAGCCCTTTGCCGTTGCTGCTGACGACCGCCAAGAGCGGCTGGTTCGTGCACAGCTCGCACCGCCATATCGCCTCGCTGCGGCGCAAGGCGCCCGACCCTTCCGTCGAGATCGGTGCCGGGCTGGCGCAGGCCCGCGGGCTGTCCCAGGGGGACTGGGCCGTGGTCGAGACGCGCATCGGCCGCGCGACCTTGCGCGTCCGCATCAACACGGCACTCGACGACCGGACGGTCGTGGCGGAATTCGGCTGGTGGGAGGCATGCGTGCCGCTGGGGCTTGGCGGCGGTGCGATCACCGGCTCCGACACGACGAATATCAACGCCGCCCTGGGAGATGCGCAGCGCGATCCCGTCAGCGGATCGGTGCCGTTGCGCGCCGTCGGATGTGACATCCGCCGCCACCCCTCCGCGAACCGGGGCCGCTGGACCGGCGCGCGCCGCTTCAGGGTTGCCTCGGCCCGGCCGGAGGGCAGCGACGCCATCGCAGTGTCGCTGGCGCCATGCGACGATCGCGGCCTGCCCGATTTCGTACCCGGCCAGCATGTCCTCATCCGCCTGCCGGACACCCCGCTGGCGCGCGCCTATTCCCTGACGGGCAAGGCGAGCCGCCCGGGCGAACTCTCGATCGCGGTACGCCGCAATGCGCAGACCACAGGCGCCGCCTCGCTCTCGCAGGCCCTCCAGCATCTGCGTGTCGGCGACGAGCTGCTGGTCGAGGCGCCGGCCGGCGTCTTCACGCTGCCCGTCACCAGCACGCGCCCTGTCATTCTGATCGCGGGCGGGATCGGCATCACGCCTTTCGTCGGCTATCTCGAGGCGGTGGCGGCAGCAAAGCCCAGGCCATCTCACCAGATCCATCTCCTGCATGGCTGCCGCAGCGGCGCCGAGCATCACCTTGCCGGGCGCCTCGACGAACTCGCGCAAGAGTTGGAGCTGCTGCACCGCGTGACGGCCTATTCGCAGCCAAGTGACGAGGACCGGCTGGCGAAGCGCTTCGACCGGGAGGGGCGGCTTGACCTGAGCGGCCTTGCAGATCTCGTCCCGCAGCGGCCGCTCGCCTATCTCTGCGGCTCGCCGGGCTTCAACACGGCGATGACGGATGCGCTGCTGCAGCTCGGCCTGCCGCGCTTCGACATCTTCACCGAGGCTTTTTCCGCGCCGGGAGAGATGCCGACGCAGTTGGAATCGCAGACCGTGACGATCGCGGGAACCGGAGAATCCTTCCTCTGGACGCCCGCCGCCGGCCCGATCCTCGATGCCGCGCTCATGGCTGGCCTGTCGCTGCCGAGCGGCTGCCGGGTCGGCCAATGCGAGAGCTGCTCGGTTCGTGTCGTCGAAGGGCGCTTCGCCCATATGGTCGATTTCGACGGCGAGCCCGATCAATGCCTGACCTGCCAGGCCGTTCCGCTCTCCGCTCTCACAATAGCGTTCTGAGCTCGGCTCGCTGCCTCGACCGGGCACGCCTATAAGGACAGCGTGTCGGCCTGACCGGGTTTACGTTACGACCGCCTTCAAGCGTGCCTATGGCGTCCCGCCGAAGCCGGTGGAAAACCGCTGGTCGGCTAGCGCCTTGTCACGGTCATTTCGCGAATGCCGCTGCCGCCTGCAAGCGGTCGCGGGGCGTTTCCGGTCGATCCCCTCAAACCGCAAGATCGGTCGAGCAGATTCCGGCCATCGGCGACTAACTGGCGGCGCCACGGAGGAAGGGACGATGAAGGCGGCGCTTGAAAACTACCATGCCCGGATGCAGCGGGTGCTGGACCACATAGACCGGCATCTCGACGATGATCTCGGCCTGGACGTGTTGAGCGGCGTCGCGGCGTTCTCGAAATACCATTTCCACCGGCAGTTCATCTCCACCTTCGGGGTGTCCGTGCATCGCTATGTCCAGCTTGCCCGCATGAAGCGCGCTTCATACCGGCTGGCCTACAGGGACGCCCAAAGCGTCACCGACATAGCGATGGATGCCGGTTACGATGCGCCTGATGCCTTCGCCCGCGCCTTTCGGCAACGGTTTGGCCAGTCGCCTTCGTCGTTCCGGAAATCTCCCGACTGGGAGCCGTGGCTTGCGGCCTTCGGGCCTTTCGACGATGCGAGGAGCAAGCTCATGCAGACGAATTTTACCGCTGACGACGTGACGATCCGCGATGTGCCGACAACGCCGGTGGCGATCATGGAGCATCGGGGCGATCCGGCGACGCTGGGCGCCACCATCCAGCGCTTCATCGCCTGGCGCAAGGCTGCTGGCCTGCATCCCAGCACGAGCCCGACCTTCAATGTCTGGCGTTCCGAAAGGCGGCCCGCGTCTCCGGCCGACTACAGCAACGACCTTTGTGCCGGGACCGACCGGCCGATCGAGGCGCATGGCGAGCCGATCAAGGCCGGCGAGATCCCAGGCGGACGCTGCGCGGTACTGCGCGTCGTCGGCAACACCCATAATCTGGAGCCCGCCGCGCTCTACCTGTATCGCGATTGGCTCCCAGCCAGCGGCGAGGAAGCCCGCGACTTCCCGATCTATTGCCAGCGGCTGAGCCTGTTTCCGGAAGTGCCGGAGCATGAGGCGGTAGCGGAGCTTTTTCTGCCGCTGAAATAGCCCTCCCGAGCTGAAATAGCCCTCCCGAACTGCGCGGAGGCAGCAGGGCAGCGCGGCGCTGGCACGTAAGCGAGGCTTGCCCGAACCAGGTTCTCGCGGCCACCTGACGGGGCTGCGGGAACCTGACCGCAAGACACAGCTTGTGCCGACTGGAGACTGGGTGGCCGGAAGGCCCGAAGCAGGCTTCGCAACGCGGCGCCCGGTGCCGTCATGCTCGGGCTTGACCCGAGCATCTCTGATTTCTGTCCTCTGGTCATGAGATTCTCAAGGCGCGCAAGTCCGGGAATGACGCTCGGCAAGAGGCCCAGGATCTGCGTGCCGTTGCCCGTCGTCAGTTCTCGGGCAGGCCGGCGGCAACCATCAGGCCCACGACGCGTTCGGACGCCTCCAGAAAAATCGCGCTATTGTTCTTGGTGGACGGTGGCGCGTTGCGCGCGGTCGAACCGGGCCTCAATTCCAAGGCCACCGCCATCGCCGCCCTGGCGTCGTCGGCCCGGCCCAATTGCTGATAGGCCGCGGCCAGCAGCATATGCGTGCGTCCGCTGGCCGACGTGATGGCGATCGATCGCTGCAGCCAGGGCAAGGCTTCTTCCGCGCGCCCCATCAGAAGGTATGTCCAGCCCGCGCCGATCGCCCATGTCCAGCGCGCGACCTGGGGCGTATCGAACCGGTCCGCCTGCTTGAACGAGGCGAGCGCGTCGTCGAAGCGGCCCAGGAAGATCTGGGCGAGGCCGATCAGGTATAGCGCGATCCCGTTCCATGGATCATGGGCGAGCACCTTGCCGCAGGCTACCAGGCTCTCGACGAAGCGGTTGGTCGTCGACAGAAACCGGCTCTGCGTTTCCAGCACCGGAATGTAATCGGGCTGCGCGCGCAACGCGCGTGCCATGATCACGCCGACGCGCGTCTCGACCGACTCGCGCTCGGCAGTGGGGAACCAGGCCATCTGGATCCCGCGCAGTTGAAACGCGGCCAGCGCAACTTGCAGGTCGACATTGCCGGCGTCGTCGGCGAGGGCCTGTTCCAGCATCGCCTGCGCGGCACGGAAGCGCTCGGGCGTGGTTTGGTTGATCGAGGCCGTTGCTTGCTCCACGGCGGCCTTGGTGCTGCCTGTCGGCAAGCCCTCGGCCGAGCGTTCGCCTGAATTCAGAAGCACGTTGATGCGCAGCGCCAGCGCGTGGCCCATGCCGGCCGTCAGGCGGGTCTGCTGGAGTTCCACGTCGGTGCCGGCCAGGCCGACCGATATCGTCGTGGCCCATTTGACCGCGCCGGTCGCTGGCTCGGTCATGCGCGCGCGCAGAGTCCACGCCGCTTCGGTCTTCTCCAGCTCGCTGCTGACGACGAGATCGGCGCCCCCTACGCCGCCGCCCGGCGGAATCACCACCCGGATCGTCTCGATCTTCGCCAGGCCGCCGGTCAGGTCACGGGTGACGCTGGCCGCCATCCCGGTGGCCAGCGGGTCATTGTTCGCAGCCGTCATCGGGATCACGGCGACGGTCGGGGGCGAACCCGCGAAGAAACGGGGAAGCCGCGTCGCGGCTGCCGCCAAGGCCGACACGCCGAGCCCCGACATGGCCACGAGCGCGGTACGGCGCCGCATCTTGAGAGCGAGCCAGCGTCCTGCCGGCTCGCTCGCCGGTTCGGGGCCGATCTGCTGGGGAGACTTGTCCGGCGCGCCCGCATCCGGCGCTCGCGACACCTCGGCCTCGAACAGGTAGCCCCGGCCGGAGACGGCACGAATCAATTGACGCCTGTCGTCGCCCAGCGCGGTGCGAATCTCCCGGATGCACTGGAACAGGCTGTCTTCGCCGACATGGACATTCGGCCAGACCGCCGCCATCAGCTCGTGCTTGCCGATGATTCGGCCCGGGTTGGCCGCAAGCAGCTGCAGCAGGTCGAAAGCCTTCGGCCGCAGCTTGATGGTTTCGCCACCGGGCCCGCGCAGTTCGGAGCGCAGCCGATCGAGTTCAAATCCAACAAATCTGAGCACCGGGCCTCCTCTCCTGCGCGATATCCCGGAACTCCGACATTCCGCCAAAAACATGAAATTGGCCGTTAAGCCATTCGTTTTTCCGCGCGAAAGCTGAGTTTCAACGAAATTTCAGAATTTCTCCGACGCCCATTCAGGACTTTCCCCGGCCCGCACAGACATAAGGCACAGGGACGAGACGAACACGGATCGCGGGGACCGCAAGCCCTCGCTTCCAGGCTGGGGACAATATGCCTTCACGAGTGCTTTCGACCTCAGTGCGCGGCGTCACGTCCCTGCGCAGCGTCTTCTCCTTGCGCAGCGTCTTGGGCAGCCCGTTGCGGACTGCCTTGCTGGCCTCGACGGCCCTGGTGCTGGCAGCGATGCTCCCGGCCGCGGGGCCGGCGCGGGCGCAGGACGCGACCTGGCTGACCAATCCGGGGTCGGGCGACTTCTTCGTTGGGAGCAACTGGAGCACGGGCAGCGTGCCGACCGGCACAGCGACGTTCGGCACCTCGAACACGGCCACATTGACGCTGGGTGCCTCGGGCACCTTCGACGGCTGGACGTTCAATGCGGGGGCATCTGACTACATTTTCGCCGCCACCTACCCCGCCTGGTTGCAATTTGTCGGCGCCGGCATCGTCGTCAACGGCGGCAGCGCCGCTATCACCAACGGCCATGTCTTGATTTTCTACAACGCCAGCACAGCTGGCAGCGCCACCATCACCAACACGGGCAATCTGTATTTCAACAACAGCAGCAGCGCCGGCAGCGCCGCCATTACAAACAGCTACAGCCTGGTTTTTGGGAACAGCAGCACGGCGGGCAGCGCCAACATCACCAACAACTATGGGCTGAGTTTCAACGACACCGCCACGGCGGGCAGCGCCACCATCACAAGCAGCTCCAGCGGAACAATGACTTTCGGCGGTACCAGTACGGCCGGCAGCGCTTTCATCACCAACAACGGTGCTCTGTATTTCAACAATGCCAGCACAGCCGGTGGTGCCACCATCACCAACAGCAACACCGGCGGTCTGTATTTCTACGGCACCAGCACGGCTGGCAGCGCCACCATCACCAACAACTTCGGGCTGAATTTCAACGACACCGCCACGGCGGGCAGCGCTACCATCACCAACTACGGCCTACTGTATTTCTACGGCACCAGCACGACGGGCAGCGCCAATATCACCAACAACGCCAATCTGAACTTCAGCAGCACCAGCACGGCGGGCAGCGCCACCATCACCAACAATGGCTTCGGCTTCCTGGGCTTCTCGAACGCCAGCACGGCGGGCAGCGCCGCCATCATCAACGGCGGCACCCTGCGCTTCTCCAACACCAGCGCGGCTGGCAGCGCCATCATCACCAACAACAACTGGTTGAGTTTCATAGACTCCAGCACGGCGGACAGCGCCACCATCGCCAATCACGGTTTCCTGAACTTCAACAACACCAGCACGGCCGGCAGCGCCGCCCTTAGCAACTATGCCGGTGCAACGGTCGATTTCTCGGCCAGCACCGGCCCGAACGGTGACGGCAAGCTGAGCGCAGGCTCCATCGAGGGCGCCGGCAATTATATCCTCGGCGCCAACGAACTGACGGTCGGCTCGAACAATCTCTCGACCGAGGTGAGCGGCGTCATCTCCGGCACCGGCGGCTCGCTGGTCAAGACCGGCACCGGCACGCTGACCCTGACCGGCGCCAACACCTATACCGGCGGCACGACGATCGCGGGCGGCACGCTCCAGTTCGGCAATGGCACGTCGAGCGGCAACATCAATCTGGCCGGCAGCATCACCGTCACCGGCGGCACGCTGGCGATCCAGGCGCCGACGACCCTGACCGTCGCGCAGGCCGTGACCTTCGGCGACAGCACCACGCTGTCCATCGCCGCCGGCACGAGCAGCCCCGCGCTCTCCGCCAACAGCATCACGATCGGCAACGGCGTCACCTTCAACATCAGCGGCATCACGGACGCGAGCCAGCTCGACAGGGTGCTGATCAATACCGCATCCGGCATCAGCGGCGACTTCGCCGGCATCAATGTCGGCGGCTTCAGCGGTACGGTGGACTACCTCACCGTCTCCACCCGCAAATCGGCCGACAGCCTGCAATATCTCGCCAGCTATGGCCTGAGCTGGACCGCCGGCAACAACCTCGCCCACGGCACCTTCACGCTGACCAACGCCACCGACAGCTTCACGGTCGGGGCGGTGCTGGCCGATCAGGCGGCGAACCTTGCAACCGGCTGGAACGGCACCTCGCTCACCAAGGCCGGCGCGGGCACGCTGATCCTGACCGGAACCAACAGCTATACCGGCGGCACGACGATCGCGGGCGGCGTGCTGTCGGTGTCGCGCGACGCCAATCTGGGCGCAGCCACGGGCGGTTTGACCTTCGCGGGCGGCACGCTCTCGACCACGGCGAGCTTCGATACCGCGCGCACGGTATCGTTGACGCAGGCGGGGCGCTTCGATGTCGCAGCCGGCACCGAACTCGGGCTGACCGGCGTGGTCTCGGGCAGCGGCGACCTGATCAAGCAGGGCAGCGGCACGCTGAGGCTCGACAACAGCGCCAATGCCTATGGCAACACGCTTGTCGCTGCCGGTACGCTGATCGGCAATGCCGCCTCGATCTCGGGCCATATCGGCAATGCCGGCACGGTCGTCTTCAACCAGGCAGGCAATGCGAGCTTCGCCGGCGACATCGCGGCGCTCAACGGCACAGGCGGCGCGATGATCAAGCGCGGCGCCGGCGTGCTGACGCTGACCGGCCTGTCGTCACTCGACTGGACGGTCGAGGCGGGCGGGCTCATCACCTCGGCCGCGCGCTTCAGCGGCAATGTCGCCCTCGTCTCAGGCGCCTCCCTGACCTTCGACCAGGCCGTCAGCGCGACCTATGCCGGCGTGATCTCGGGCAGCGGCAGCTTCACCAAGGCCGGCGCGGGCTTTCTCACCCTGACCGGCAACTCCGCCGCCTTCTCCGGGACGACCACGATCGAGAACGGCACGCTGGCGGTCAACGGCGCGCTCGGCGGCACGGTGGAGGTGCTGGCCGGCGGCCGCCTGCAAGGCAGCGGCGCGGTCAGCAATATGAGCGTGTCCGGCACGATCGCGCCGGGCAACTCGATCGGCACGCTGAACATCGCGGGAAACCTCACCTTCGCGGCGGGCTCGGTCTATGAGGTCGAGGTCAATGCGGCCGGGCAATCGGACAGGATCGTCGCCGGCGGCATGGCGACCATCGCCGGCAGCACGGTCAAGGTGCTGGCGGGCTCGGGCAGTTACGCGTCGCAGACGCGCTACACGATCCTCACCGCCAATGGCGGGCTGAGCGGTGTCTTCAGTGGCGTGACCTCGAACCTCGCCTTCCTCGATCCTTCGCTCAGCTATGACGCCAACAACGCCTATCTGACGATGACCCGTAACAATCTCGGCTTCGCCGGCGTCGGCCTGACCGCGAACCAGATCACCACCGCCGTCGCCGTCGAGAGCCTCGGCGGAAGCAGCCCCCTCTACAACGCGGTGCTCAACCTGTCGGCGCCGCAGGCGCAATCTGCCTTCGACGCGCTCTCCGGCGAGATCCATGCCTCGGCCAAGAGCGCCTTGATCGATGAGAGCCGGCTCCTGCGCAGCGCCGCGAACGACCGGCTGCGCGCCGCCTTCGGTACGGTCGGGGCCCAGCCGATGGCAACGCTGGACTATGGCTTCACCGCCGATCAGGCGCCCTCCGTCACCGGGCCGATGCCGCGATTGAGATCGGACCGCTTCGCGGTCTGGGGCCAGGGCTATGGCTCATGGGGCCACAGCGACAGCAACGGCAACGCCGCCAAGCTGACGCGCTCGACCGGTGGTGCCCTCATCGGCGCGGATGCGGCTGTGTTCGACGCCATGCGCTTCGGCGTGATCGCCGGCTATAGCCGCAGCAATTTCGATGTGAACGCCAGGCGCTCTTCGGGCGAGAGCGACAATTACCATCTCGGCCTCTACGCTGGCGGCCAGTGGGGCGTGCTCGGCCTGCGCACCGGCGCGAGCTACAGCTGGCACGACATCGAGACCCGCCGCACCATCGCCTTCTCCGGCTTCGGGGATAACCCGCGCGCCGGCTATAATGCCGGCACCGCGCAGGCCTTCGGCGAGCTCGGCTACCGCATCGATCTCGGCAAAACCGCCTTCGAGCCCTTCGCGGGTCTGGCCTATGTCAACCTGCACACCGACGGCTTCAGCGAGACCGGCGGGGCGGCGGCGCTGAGCGCCCGTAGTGGCGATACCGGCATCGGCTATGCCACGCTGGGCCTGCGCGCCTCGTCGAGCTTTGCCTTGCAGGGCCTGGACCTGACCTTGCGCGGCGGGCTCGCCTGGCGCCACGCCCTCGGCGAGGTCAGCCCGAGCGCGAGGCTCGCCTTCGCCAGCGCGAGCGCCTTCACCGTGGCCGGCATCCCGATCGCGCGGGATGCGGCGCTGGTCGAGGCCGGGCTCGACCTGGCGATCGGCCCGAGCGCCAGCCTGGGCCTGTCCTATACCGGCCAGCTCGCCCAGGACACGCAGGATCACGCCTTCAAGGGCGTGCTGGCTGTGAGGTTCTGAGGGGCTCGCGCCCGGCCGCTGCTCCCTGTGCATTCCGTCCAGGCGGAAGCGCATGGGGCCGTCGCTTTCGGTTCTGGAGCGTTTTCGAGCGAAGCGGCCACCGGTTCGCATGAAGGCAACACGTCGAGATAATGACCTGGAGCATCTGGACGATCCAGCCGGGTCAGGCATGCTTTAGAAGATGAATTGCGCCCAGCCGGCGAGAAACGCGCCGCTGCCGGCCCCAGCCTGTTTCAGCCGCTCACCGGGCGTGTAGTGGACATAGGTTCCGCCGAGCGTGAGATGTTCGGTCGCGCTCCAGCTCAGGGCCAGGCTGGTCTGCTGGCCGATGAAGCGCCCGGTTCCTCCAGCGCTGCCTCGGACCGGGCTGAGCGGCGGCGCATAGAAGGCGTCCGCCTCCGCCTGTTTCCAGAGCGGGTTCCAGCCGAGCGTCAGGCTGAGCTTCGGCCAGAGCGACAAGGTCAGATTCGGTTGGATGTCGAGCAGGTTGGCCGGCGCAGCGAGGTTCGCTTCCGAGAAATAGGGCAGTTTCGGAAACAGCGGGTTGAAGGTGCCGAGCCGGTTGTCGCGCAGGTTCCTGTCGCCGCTGATCGCATCGGCGTTCAGGCCCAGGCGCGGCGAGAAGGGCAGATCGGCGAAGCTGTAGCCAAGATTGGCCGAAACGGTCCAGGCGCGGATGGCGGCCGTCCCAAAGCTGCCGAACTGGTAGGCAGCCTCGACATTCCAGTCGAAGCCGCCACGCTTGCCGAAGAGCCGTGCACCGAGCGTGTGCCGGCGCTCGTTCGCCACGCCCTGCGCGAAGCGGGCCTCGTCGCGCTCCAGCCCGAGATAGTAGAGATCGGCCTTGAGACCGGGCACGGCCGGGACCGCCGCCGTCGCATAGACGCCCCAGAACAGCTGGGCCGGGTCGCGGCCGTCATTAAAGGTCCCGGACCGCGGCGCGACCGGACGCAGCAGGAAGGCATCGATGCGCGTATCGCCGGCCCCGATCCAGGCGGCGCGGACGCCGTCGAAGGCGCGGCGGATATTGGGGCTGTCGCGGACCGAGACCAGGCGCGAGGAGCCCAGGCTGATCTCCTGCCGGCCGCCGCGCAGCATGACCGCGCCATGAGCGGTGGGAAGCGTCAGCTCGCCGAAAGCCTGCAGGATATCGAGCTCGTCCTTCTGCGTCGGCGGCGGCGTGCCGGCCCAGCCCGGCGCGAAACCGCTGGCCAGTTCGAGGAAGGCCCGCACATCGGGGCCCAGATGCAGGTCGGCGAACAGGAAGGAGCGCAGCAGCGCATAGTCGTTGCGCCGGGGCGCGCCGAGGCCGAAGACCGGAGCGCGCGCGGCCTCATAGCGCGCCCTGAGCTCGCCGCCCAAGGTCAGATAGGCCGAGCCCGCGCCGTTCAGCGGGATCCATTTCAGCGGATCGAACGGGTCGGTCCGCAGGGCTGGGTCGCGCAGCGCCGACCAATCCTCGTTGAAGCGGAGGCTTTCATAGGAGGGCCGGCCGGGGGAGGTCTGGGCCGACGCCGCCGCAGCGCCGAGCCCGAGCAGCGCGAGCAGCGCCGGGCCGGCGAGGCGCCACAGGTGACGACCCCGCCGGAATGCCGGCCAAGATCCCGACCGTGTGGCACTCATTCCCCGCGCTCCGCCGGGGCCGCGCGACCCTCGCGCTGCGTGGAAAGCCCGAGCAGGTGCCGGATGACGGGCGCCTCCGGCCCGGCATGGAAGCGCGCCGCCTCGGCCTGGATATCGGCGTCGGCGCGCGAGACGCGCTTGTGCTGGCGCAGATGCTCGGCCCAGGACTCGACCATGAACCACTCGACGATGCGCTCGGGATCGGCGGCGTCCTCCGCGACGCCCCAGGCGAAAGCGCCGTCGCGGCGCCGCTCCGGCGCGAGCCGGGCGATGGCCGCCAGGAAGCCGACGCGGTTCTCGCGGGCGATGCGGTATTCGATCGTGATCGTCACCGGACCGCGATCATGCTCGACCGGTTCGACGATGGCGGGCTCGGGCCAATGCGAGGACGGGGTCAGATCGGCCTCGCCCGCCGGCAGCGGCAGGCGCAGTGCGACGAGGGCGACCACGCTGAGCGCCAGCGCCGCTGCGATGAGCGTGCCGTGAAGGCCGATCGCCTCCGCCACAATGCCCCAGAGCAGGCTGCCGGCGGCCGAGGCGCCGTTGAACACCGTCAGGTAGAGCGCCAGGCCGCGGCCGCGCACCCAGTTCGGCAGTATTGCCTGGATGGTGCCGTTCAGCGTGGTCAACGCCGCGATCCAGGCCCCGCCGAGGATGAAGAGCAGGATCACCGCGAGCCATTGCGGCGGCACGGCTGCCAGCGCCGCGATGATCACGGCGGTGACGAGGGCGGCGCCGAGCATCAGGCCGTCGACGCCCGTTCGCGCCCGGATGTGCGGCAGCAGGACCGCGCCGCTGATCGCCCCGGCGCCGACCGCCCCGAGCAGCAGGCCGTAGAAGCCGGCGCCACCTTCGAGCAGCCGGCGCGCCACCAGCGGCAGCAGCGCCCAGACGGCGCTGGCGCAGATGAAGAACAGCGTGGCGCGCAGCAGGACGCGATGCAGCTCGCGGCTGGCGCGGGCATAGCGCAGCCCGGCCCGGAAGGCGCCGCCGAAATGCTCGCGCAGCGCATCGTCGGCTCCGGCCGGGCGCCGCCACCAGACCAAAGCGGCGATGACGAAGACATAGCTCAGCACATCCGCGCCATAGGTCGCGGCTGCCCCGAAGCCGACGAGCAGCGCGCCGCCGAGCGCCGGGCCGATCGAGCGGGCGATGTTGAAGCCGAGCGAGTTGAGCGCCACCGCGTTGCGCAGGTCCGGCTTCGGCACGAGCTCGGGCACGATCGACTGCCAGGCCGGCCCCATCAGCGCCGCCCCGATGCCGCCGAGGAAGGTCAGCCCGACCAGGATCGCGACGCTCAGCCTGTCGGCGAGCGCCAGGGCGAGCAGCGCGGTGCTGATCAGGCCGAGCAGGATCTGCACGCCGATCAGGAGCTTGCGGCGGTCGACGATGTCGGAGAGCACGCCGGCCGGAATCGCCAGCAGGAAGACCGGCAAGGTGCCGGCGACCTGGATCATTGCCACGGCCGAGGCCGAGCCGGAGAGGTCGGTCACCAGCCAGGCGCTGGCGACGTCGCGCATGAAGCTGCCGATATTGCCCAGGATCGTCGCCGCCCAGAGCACGGCGAAGACGGGCCGGCGCAGCGGCGAGAAAGCGGATGGCGCCGGCGCCTTTGGGGTCGGGTTCGGGACCTCGGCCATCACGGTCGCGCGTCGCCGGTGGAGCGCGCCGCCAGGATCGCCAGCAGCGCGAGGCCGCCGATGATCGAGACATGCTCGAAGAAGATGTTCTGGTGCAGCACGCGCTCAGCTACCGGCTTCAGCCAGAAGGCATGGGCGAAGAGCGTTGCAACCGCGGTGAAGCCGGCGAGCCCGGCCGCGCCGATCCAGGCGTGGCGGCCGCCTGCGATCAGCAGGGCGGAGCCGCCGAGCTGGGTCGCGATGACCAGCACGGCGAAGAGAGCGGCCGGCTCGAAGCCGGTCAGGCCGCGAACCTCAACCGTGGCGCCGCCGAAATCGGCGAGCTTGGCGAGGCCGCTGAGCAGGAAGGGCAGGGCGACCGCGAGCCGGGCGAAAAGCGCCAGCCAGGAGCGGCCGAGCAAGGTTTCGACGGCCGGCTGGACGACGGGGAGCGGCGAGGCCGACATGGTGCAAATCCTTCGATGATCTCTAGAGCATTTCCGCGTTTCTCCGAAGCGCGAAAATACTCTAACTATTTGTTTTATCGCATTTTCTTCACGCGAACCGGTGTCCACTTCGCTCGAAAATGCTCTGGCGTTCAAAAGGCCCAGCAGGAGCAGCCGAGCGCGCCCCAGAAGGCGCCCTCGTCGCGGGCGGGGGTGGCGGCCGCCAGCGCGCCGGCATGGCCATGGCCATGGACGCCGCAGGCGCTGGCGCAGCCGCAGGCAGCGGCGAAGGCGTATTTGCGCTCGTCCAGCGCCGCGCGCTTCTGGTAGCCGCCGAAACTCCTGACCGGCGACCAGTCCGGCATCGCCGGCGGCAGGGGAGGCGCGAGGCCGGCATAGTCGCCCGCGCCATGGACCGGCTTGCCGCCGAGCAGGGTCAGCATGCTCTCGATGTCCTGGATCTCGTCCTCGGGCACCGCCATGTAGTCGCGGTCGAGCACGACGAGATCGGCGAGCTGCCCGGCCTTGATCTGGCCCTTCTTGCCCTCTTCGGTCGAGAACCAACTATTGGCCTGGGTCCAGAGCCTGAGCGCGCTCTCGCGGTCGAGCAGGTTGCGCTGCGGGTAAAGCTTGAGGCCGCCCAGCGTCCGGCCGGTGACGAGCCAGGCCAGCGAGACCCAGGGGTTGTAGCTGGCGACGCGGGTCGCATCCGTGCCGGCGCCGACCGGCACGCCGGCCTCCAGCATGCGCGCGATCGGCGGCGTGCGCTCTGCCGCCTTGGCACCGTAGCGCTCGACGAAATACTCGCCCTGGAAGCTCATGCGATGCTGCACGGCGATGCCGCCGCCGAGTGCGGCGATGCGGTCGATATTGCGGTCGCTGATCGTCTCGCAATGGTCGAAGAACCAGTGCAGGCCCTTGAGCGGCACGTCGCGATCGACCTTCTCGAAGACATCGAGCGCCCGCGTGATGGTCTCGTCATAGGTGGCGTGCAGGCGCCAGGGCCAGCGGTTCTCGGCGAGCAGGCGCACGACGGGCTCGAGATCGCCCTCCATGGACGGCGGCATCTCCGGGCGCTCGACCCGGAAGTCCTCGAAATCGGCGGCGGAATAGACCAGCATCTCGCCGGCGCCGTTATGGCGGTAGAGATCGTCGCCCTGGCCCGGCCGGACCTGCTTCGACCAGCTCTCGAAATCCGCCAGTTCCTGCTTCGGCTTCTGGGTGAAGAGGTTGTAGGCGATGCGCAGGCTGAGCTCGCCATCGGCGTGGAGCTTCTCGATGACGGCGTAGTCTTCGGGATAGTTCTGAAAGCCGCCGCCGGCATCGATCACGGTGGTGACGCCGAGCCGGTTCAGCTCGCGCATGAAATGCCGGGTCGAGTTGAGCTGGTATTCCGGCGGCAGCTTGGGGCCCTTGGCCAGGGTGGCGTAGAGGATCGTGGCGTTGGGTTTGGCGAGCAGCAGCCCGGTCGGGTGGCCGGCAGCGTCGCGCTGGATCTCGCCGCCCGGCGGGTTGGGCGTGTCCTTGGTGTAACCGGCGGCGCGCAGGGCGGCGCCGTTGAGCAAGGCGCGGTCGTAGAGGTGCAGGATGAAGACCGGCGTGTCGGGCGCGATCGCGTTGATCTCGTCCAGCGTCGGCAGGCGCTTCTCGGCGAATTGATGCTCGGTGAAGCCGCCGACGACGCGAACCCACTGCGGCGGCGGCGTCACGGCGACCTGGCGCTTCAGCATCTCCATGGCCTGGCCGAGCGAGCGCACCCCGTCCCAGCGCAGCTCCATATTGTAGTTCAGCCCGCCGCGGATGATGTGCATGTGGCTGTCGATCAGCCCGGGCACGGCGCGCCGGCCGCCGAGATCGATGATTTCGGTGGTTGGCCCGCCGAGCGCGCGCATCTCGTGCTCGGAGCCGGCGCCGATGAAGCGCCCGTCCGCGATCGCAACCGCCTGCGGGTTCGGATTGGTCTGGTCGAGCGTGGTGAAGCGGCCGTTCACCAGGATGAGGTCCGCGATCATGGTGCTGGCTCCCGAGCCGGAGGTCTGGGCTGTGGCGGATCCGCCGAAAAGGGCCGACAAGGCGCCGGCTGCGCCGCCGATGGCGGCCTGTCTGCGTGTCGGGGTCATGAGGGGCTGCCTTCGCCGGGTTGGCTGCCGCCATCCTTGGCTGCGGCCCGCGCCGGCAAGGCACCGAAGACGTGCTCGCCGCATTCGCGCTGCAGCCAGCCGAGGCTGAGCCGTTCGCCGGCGACGACGCGCTTGGCGATCGGCACGATCTGCTCGCCGGCCAGGATGCCGAGCAGGCCGATCAGCGCCACCACGGGCGGTGCCGGCGAGCGCAGGTCGAGCAGGCTGTAGATCACGCCGACGAGCAGGCCGGCGCCCAGCGAGGCGAGATAGAGTTTCATGATGTCTCCCGGTCTTGATGCAAGGTCTTCGTGCAAGGGCGCGGTGCGGCTGCGCCGCACCGCGCCGGGTCAGCCCTGGATGAAGGCGAGCAGGTCGGGGTTGATCACATCGGCATGGGTGGTCAGCATGCCGTGCGGGTAGCCCGGATAGGTCTTGAGCGTGCCGTGTTTGAGCAGCTTGACCGAGAGGCGGGCTGACGCGTCGATCGGCACGATCTGGTCGTCCTCGCCGTGCAGCACGAGGGTGGGCACCGTGATCGCCTTCAGATCGTCGCTCTGGTCGGTCTCGGAGAAGGCCTTGATGCCCTCGTAATGCGCCTGCGCGCTGCCGGCCATGCCCTGGCGCCACCAGTTCTGGACCACGCCCTGCGAGACTTTCGCGCCCGGCCGGTTGAAGCCGTAGAAGGGGCCGGCCGGCAGATCGAGGAAGAACTGGGCCCGGTTGTCGGCAAGCGCCTGGCGCAGGCCGTCGAAGACCTCCAGCGGCAGGCCGCCGGGGTGGTTTTCGGTCTTGAGCATGAGCGGCGGCACGGCGCTGACCAGCACCGCCTTGGCGACGCGGCCCTGCGGCTCGCCATGCCTGGCGACATAACGGGCGACCTCGCCGCCACCGGTGGAATGGCCGATATGGACCGCGTCGCGCAGATCGAGATGCTCGACCACCGCCGCGGCATCGGCGGCGTAATGGTCCATGTCGTGGCCGCCGCTCGCCTGCGCCGAGCGGCCATGGCCGCGGCGATCATGGGCAACGACCCGATAGCCCTGCGCCAGGAAGAACAGCATCTGCGCGTCCCAGTCATCCGAGGAGAGCGGCCAGCCGTGATGGAACATGATCGGCTGCGCGTCCCGGGGACCCCAGTCCTTGAAGAAGATCGCGACCCCGTCCTGGGTGGTGATCACCGGCATGGCTCAGTGCCCTTCCTGCGCGCCGAACATGGTCTTGGCGTAGGTGATGCCCAGGCCGTAGGCGCCGCCGAACCTCCGGGCGATGCTGGTGGTCAGCTCATAGGTGCCGGTGCGGGCCCAGTCGCGCTGCAGCTCGAGCAGATATTGCACGGCGGTCATCGGGCGGGCGCCGGCCTGGATCATCCGCAGCATGGCGCGCTCATGCGCCTCCTCGGAGACGTCGCCGCAGGCATCGGCGATGACATAGACCTCGAAACCCTGATCGAGCGCCGACAGGGCGGGGCCGACGATGCAGACGCCGGTCCAGAGCCCGGCCAGCACGATGCGCGGCTTGCCGATGGCGTTGACGCGGGCGATCACAGCCGCGTCCTCCCAGGTGTTCATCGAGGTCCGGTCGAGCAGCGCCTGGTCGGGAAAGGCCTCGGTGATCTCGCTGAACATCGGGCCGGAAAAGCTCTTCTCGGCGACGGTGGTCAGGATGGTCGGGACGCCGAAGCCTGCGGCGGCGTGCGAGATCAGCGCGGCGTTGTTGCGCAGGGCGACGGCATCGATCGACTTGGTCGCGAAGGCCATCTGCGACTGGAAGTCGATCAGGATCAGCGTGTGATCCTGCGGCGTGAGCAGGAGTTTGCCGGGGGCTGCTATGGCGTGGGACAAGGGTGGGGTCTCCGGTTGGAATCGCCGGGACGTTAGGGCCGCATCGCGGCGGTGGCCATTAGTTACGGGCGGGATACTACCTAGAGCCATGAATGACAAAGTAATACTTCAAGTAACACAAGACGATTATTGTCTTGCTGATCCAATTCTCAAGTTCTTCGCGCAGGAATGGATGAGCCATGTCGTCTTTACGCTCGCCCGCCACGGCACGCTGCGTTTCGGCGCCTTGCGCCGCCAGATGCCACCGGGCATCTCCGCCCGCGTCCTGTCTGCGCGACTGAAGGCGCTCGAGACGGCGGGCTATGTCGAGCGCCGCGATCTGAGCGAGCGCGTGCGCCATGTCGAATACGGCCTGACCGCGCGGGGCCGCGAGGTCGACGCGGCGCTGGCGCGCAGCGAGGCCTTGCTCCAGCCGGGCGGGGGCGCGGCCCCCTGACCGGGTCTGGAGAACCGGGCGGCAAGCCTTCTCAATCTCAGCGACCGGCGCATTTCGAGCGGACGGGGAGGGCGGCTCCCGTGGCGGCCTTGATCTTGATCAACACGGAGCTTGGTCCAGCTGGCGTAGCTTGAGAGATGAGCGCGAACGCTGCGGAACATGCCCACTCTTTTGATGCCAACCAGCGTGATACGCCGCCTCCCGAGGAGCTCGCCGATGACGCTATCGTCCCTCGTTCCGCATACGCTGTTCGGCTGGGCCGTGGCGGGCGTCTTTGCGATTGGGCTGGCTCTGGCGGTGGCCGATCATTGGGCGCATCTCTTCGGAATCCTGCCCTACCTCATTCTCCTCGCATGCCCGCTCATGCATGTTTTCATGCATCGAGGCCACGGACATGCCGGGCATGACCGCGGCAAGGAGAAGCCCGATGTCTGAACGCGGCATCGGGGTCCTGCCTCTCGGCGCGGGATTATCGGCGGCGCTGGTCGCCATCTATGCTCTTTGTGCGCTGATCGCCGTGGCGACGCCCAGTTTCACCGCGACGCATGGCTGGCTGGCGCTGTTTGGCGCCACCCCGCCTTTGACGCTCTCCGCCGTGTTCCGCGCCATCCTCGCCAATATCGTCGTCGCATGGATCACCGCGGGGGCTTTCGTGTTGGTGTACAATGCGGTTGTCGGGCGCGGATCGGGACGGACCACCAACCGGTGAGCCGTTGGCTGATGTGGGGCTCCCAGCGTTGGAGGCCTCAGCCAGGCCTTGTGGCAACACGCAGGGAGTCAGCCATGCCGCTGCAGCTTGACCATGACCATGCCGGCCACCCGCCTCACCACGACCATGGCGGCCCGCCCCCGCATGGCACCTCGGCCAGCATCCGCGGCGAGCTTGCGGCGGCGCCGCGCCCGGCCGTGCCGCCGGGTACGATCCATGCCGCCCCCACGATCTATACCTGCCCCATGCATCCGCAGATCCGCCAGCCCGCGCCCGGAAACTGCCCGATCTGCGGCATGACGCTCGAGCCGGAGCTCGTGACGGGCCAGGAAGGCCCGAGCCGGGAAGGCCTGAGCCAGGAGGGCCTGAGTGACGAGCTGCGGGACATGACCCGGCGCTTCTGGATCGGGCTCGTCTTGTCGATCCCCGTCGTCATCCTCGAAATGGGGGGCCATCTCCTCGATCTCGGCCGTTTCGTCAGCCCGGCCATGTCGAACTGGGCGCAGTTGCTGATCGCGACGCCCGTCGTGCTCTGGGCGGGATGGCCGTTCTTCGCGCGGGGCTGGGCCTCGCTGGTGAACCGTTCGCTCAACATGTTCACGCTGATCGCGCTCGGCACCGGGGTCGCCTGGGGCTACAGCGTCGTCGCGACGGTGGCGCCGAGCGTGTTTCCGTCGGCGTTTCGCGGCCATGGCGGCGCGGTCGCCGTCTATTTCGAAGCGGCCGCCGTCATCACCGTGCTCGTGCTGCTCGGCCAGGTTCTGGAGTTGCGCGCCCGCGAGCAGACCTCTGGCGCCATCAAGGCCCTGCTGGAGCTTGCGCCGACGATCGCGCGCCGGCTGCGCGCCGATGGCGGCGACGAGGAGGTCGCGCTGGACCAGGTCAAGGTCGGAGACCATCTGCGCGTGCGCCCAGGCGACAGGGTTCCGCTCGATGGCGAGATCCTCGAAGGGCGCTCCAATATCGACGAGTCGATGGTCACGGGCGAGCCTCTCCCGGTCGCGAAGGCGGCGGGCGCCAGCGTCATAGGCGGCACGCTCAACGGCCAGGGCGCCTTCGTGATGCGCGCCGACAAGGTCGGCCACGACACCATGCTCGCGCAGATCGTGCAGATGGTCGCCAAGGCGCAGCGCTCGCGCGCGCCGATCCAGCGGCTGGCGGATCTCGTTGCCGCCTGGTTCGTGCCCGCCGTGGTCGCGATCGCGGTCGCAGCCTTCGCCGCCTGGGCGCTTTGGGGACCCCAGCCGGCGATGGTCTACGGGCTGATCGCAGCCGTCAGCGTCCTGATCATCGCCTGTCCCTGCGCGCTCGGCCTCGCCACCCCGATGTCGATCATGGTCGGCGTCGGCCGTGGCGCGCGGATGGGCGTCCTGATCAAGAACGCGGAGGCGCTGGAGCGCATGGAGAAGGTCGACCTGCTCGTCGTCGACAAGACCGGCACGCTGACCGAGGGCAAGCCGCGCGTGACGGCGATCCGCCCGGTGGCCGGGCTACAGGAAGACGAATTGCTGCGCCTTAGCGCCAGCCTCGAGCAGGCAAGCGAACACCCGCTCGCGGCCGCGATCGTGGCGGCGGCCATGGAGCGCAAGCTCGGGCTCGACAAGGCTGAGGATTTCGACTCCCCGACGGGCAGGGGCGTCATCGGCAAGGTGGCTGGGCGCGCCGTCGTGCTCGGCAATGCCGACTACCTCGGCGGGATCGGCATCGATGTCGCGGCGCTTGAAACGGAAGCCGAGGCTTTGCGCAAGGATGGCGCCACGGCGCTACTCGTCGCGATCGACGGCAGGGCCGCCGGCGTGATCGCCATTGCCGACCCCATCAAGGCGACCACTCCAAGCGCGATCGCCGCCCTGCGCGACGCCGGCATCCGCGTGGTCATGTTGACCGGCGACAACCTGACGACGGCGCAGGCGGTCGCCGCCAGGCTCGGCATCGATGAGGTGAGGGCGCAGGTGCTGCCCGAGGACAAGGGCAGGATCGTCGCGGAGTTCAGGGCGCAGGGGCGTGTCGTCGCCATGGCCGGAGACGGCGTCAACGACGCGCCCGCGCTCGCGGCCGCCGATGTCGGCATCGCGATGGGAACCGGGACGGATGTCGCCATGGAGAGCGCAGGCGTCACCCTCCTGCGCGGCGATCTGGCGGGCATTGTCCACGCCCGCAAGCTCAGCCAGGCGACCATGAGCAATATCAGGCAGAACCTGTTCTTCGCCTTCGCCTACAACGTGGCGGGCATCCCTGTCGCCGCCGGCTTGCTCTATCCGTTCACGGGCCTGCTGCTGTCGCCGATCCTGGCGGCGGCGGCCATGGCGCTCTCATCCGTCAGCGTGATCGCGAATGCATTGCGCCTGCGCTTTGTGACGATCCAGCCCGCAACCTAGCCGGACGAACCGCCTTTTCCACGTCGCCAAGGCAAGACCCACGTCACCAAGACCCACGTCACCAAGGCCCAGGCCGGCCTTTCCAAAACGGCCCCCAACACCGGAGGACATCATGCGTCGGCTTCTCACACTCTCATTCGTCGCCCTCGGCCTTGCCGCAACCGGCGCCGCCGCCCAGGACAAGATGACCATGGGCGCGGACATGTCGGTGCTGCCTCAGCCCTGTCGTGAGGCCCTGATGAAGGACATGGCCATGCCCAAGATGGGGGAAGGCAAGATGATGGACGGCAAGATGGCGGAAGGCATGGACATGTCGAAGATGATGGGCGGCGCGGGCATGCCCGGCATGGATCAGATGGCGATGACCGAGGCCCAGAAGGCATCCATGCAGGCGATGATGAAGATGCACATGCCGATGATGATGACGCACCACATCAAGGACCCCGACCTCGCCTTCAACTGCGGCATGATCGTGCACCATCAGGGCGCGATCGACATGGCGACGATCGAAATCAAGTTCGGCGCGGATGCCGCGTCCAAGACCATGGCCGAAGGCATCATCAAGGCTCAGAAGGCCGAGATCGCGGAGATGACCGCGCGGGTGGAGACGATGAAGGCCAAGTGACGCTGACAAGCGGCAGCGCATCGACGCCGCCGGTTTCATGGACACCGCGATTGGCGCGGCGCAGCTTGCGTCCTCGGGCCGGCTGAAGGCCGGACCCCGGGGGCCGCTTGTGCGGGTGACGGCGCGGCTCTTCAGGATGAGGGCTCGCCTTCCCAGACCGAGGCTCGCAAGCTGTGGGTTCAGCGCCCGGTCATCTTCAGCGCCGCCTCGGGCAGGCGCTCGCCCTTCAGGCTGATCCTGGCCGTGCCCTCCGAGATCTCACGAAGGTCGCCAGCTGTCAGCGCGACCGCGCAGGAGGCGAGATTTTCGTCGAGGCGGTGCGGCTTGGTCGTGCCGGGGATCGGGACGATCCAGGGCTTTTGGGCCAAGAGCCAGGCCAGGGCGATTTGAGCCGGGGTTGCGCCCTTTCGGGCCGCCACGCGCTTCAGCAATGCGACCAACGCGGCATTCGCCTTGCGGGCCTCGATCGAGAAGCGCGGAACCGCATTGCGGAAATCCGATGGCGCGAAAACCGTGGTCTCGTCGATCTTTCCCGTCAGGAAGCCGGCGCCAAGCGGGCTGAAGGGGATAAAGCCAATGCCGAGCTCCTCCAGGACCGGCAGCGTCTCGCGCTCCGCCTCGCGGTGGAACAGCGAATATTCGCTCTGCACGGCCGTGACGGGGTGCGCCGCATGGGCGCGGCGTATCGTGGCGATGCCTGCCTCCGACAGGCCGAAATGCCGGACCTTGCCTGCCGCCACGAGATCCTTGACCGCGCCGGCGACGTCCTCGATCGGCACATCGGGGTCGACGCGATGCTGGTAGAAGATGTCGATATGATCGGTGCGCAGCCGCTTCAGCGAGGCCTCTGCGACCTGCCTGATGTGGTCGGGACGGCTGTTCAGGCCGCCGCGCCGTTCGCCGGTCTCCGGGTCGATATCGAAGCCGAACTTGGTCGCGATCACGACCTGCCCGCGGATCGGCGCGAGGGCCTCGCCCAGTAGCGCCTCATTGGTGAAGGGGCCGTAGGATTCAGCCGTGTCGAACAGCGTGACGCCGCGCGCGAAGGCTCCCCGGATGAGCTTGATCATCTCCTGCTTGTCGGCTGGCGGCCCATAGAGGGCGCTCATGCTCATGCAGCCCAATCCCAGCGCCGACACGGTCAGGCCGCTTCTGCCGAGTGCTCGTTGCTCCATAATCCACCTCATAATCCCGAACGGAATGTCGATGAGGGATATCTAGCGAGGCGCGCTCGCGTCGATTAGAAGCGATAGTCCGCAAGGTCTCATAAGGCCTGCTAATCAATGACTCTTGGCTGTAGAGGCCATGACACCGCGTCTGCCCATGAAAGGCTCCCGATGCTAGCTTGAGCGCCCATGTGACTTAAGCGCCCATGTGACTTAAGCGCCGATGTGAGGTGATGCCGTGTCGGCATTCTGGATCGCGACCATGGCCGGATGGGCGGGAGCTTATCTCTGCGGCTCCATCCCGACCGCCTATCTGGCAGGCCGGATCTACGGCCTCGATATCCGGGAGCACGGCTCCAGATCCGTCGGCGCGACGAACGCGCTGCGCGTCCTGGGCAAGGGGCCTGCGCTCGTCGTACTGCTGGTCGATGTCCTGAAGGGCGTAGCCGCGGTCGTCCTTGTGCGCTGGCTTTGCTCCCTGCGCTTCGCTGATACGATCGTCACGCCGCCGCCGGCGCTTGATCAGCATGGCTGGACGCCCTGGGCTGTAGGCATCGCCGGGTTGGCTGCCTTGCTGGGCCATAGCCGTTCGATCTGGCTGGGGTTTTGCGGCGGCAAATCCGTCGCGACAGGCCTGGGCGTGGTGTTGGCGATATCCTGGCCCGTGGCCATCGGTGCCCTGGCGGTCTTCGGCGTTGTCATGGCTGTTTCCCGGATTGTCTCGCTCGGCTCGATCCTGGCGGCGTTGACGGCGATCCTCCTCATCTGCAGCCTGGAGCAGCCCATGCCCTATCGCCTGCTGGTCGTCGCGGGCGGCGTCTACGTCATTGCCCGCCATCGCGCCAATATCAGGCGTCTGCTGGCGGGGACGGAACCCCGCCTCGGGCAAAGCCTGGGCGGCTGACGTCAGCTATCGGCCCTCGGCCGTCATGCTCGGGCTTGACCCGAGCATCTCGTGATGGGGGAGCCTACCTTTGCCGACGCCTCTTCCGGCCTGAGATGCTCGGGTCAAGCCTGAGCATGACGTGTGGCGCGAGAACAGCGTGCGGCCCATTGCGGAGCTGGATTGTCGTCTCCATCATGCGTTGAAACCACGGGAACAGCGCTGAACATGACAGATCGAGCGCTCTACGACGATCCGCTGCTCAGCCTCGCCTATAGCAAATTGCGATCCCGGCCCGGGTGCCCCAATGAGGTCATCGAGCAGCCTGCGCTGCGATCGCTGATGCCTTCGCTTCAGGGAAAGGATGTCGTTGACTTGGGCTGTGGCTCGGGTGGCCTGGCACGATTGGCCCTTGAGCAAGGCGCGCGTTCGGTGAAGGCCTTCGACGCCTCGGAGCAGATGATCCGGGAGGCGATCAAGCTCGGCGGCGATTCTCGTTCACGCTACGAGATAGGCCGGATCGAGGATGTCGCGCTTCCCGATCGCAGCGCCGATGTCGTCGTCAGCGGGCTTGCGCTGCACTACATCCGTGACGTCGTGACAGTGTCGCGGCGCGTCAGAGGGTGGTTGAGAGAATGGGGAAGCTTCATTGTCTCCGTCGAGCACCCGATCATGACCTGCGCCTCCCGGCAATGGGCTGAGGCGGCTGACGGCACCCGGCAGCATTGGCCGGTGGATCGCTATCTTGACGAGGGACCGCGCCTTGTACGCTGGCTCGGCGCCGACACGCCAAGGGAACATCGTACCGTCGCCAGCTACATGAATGCCCTGATCGACGCAGGCCTGGTCATCCGCCGCGTTCTCGAACCTGGGCCCGATCCTGCTTCGTTGCAGCAATGGCCGAAATTGGCCGACCATGTCCGGCGTCCATCGTTTCTGATCATTCGCGCTGATCATCAGACGGCCTGATGGGCGATAGCGGCTTTCCGCCCGTTGCGGGCCTTCACCATGCGGCGGTTGCCGCTACAATCCGTCGGTCATGTGAACGCTAGGCTAGGGAACTGGATGGCCATCGAAATTCGCGATGCGTTCGAGGCTGATCTGGTCGGTTGTCACCGCTGCCTTGACGCGGTTGCCGGGGAGGGGCGGTGGCTGTCACGGCTGAGCGCGCCGCCAATCGAACGATACGCAGCTTTCGTGGCCAGCCTGCGAGAGGCCAACGCCCCCAGGATCGTTGCCGTCGACAGCGAAGTGGTCGGCTGGTGCGATATCGCCCCGGACGCCTCGCCGGTGCGTGCGCATGTCGGAAGCCTGGGCATGGGCCTGCTCGCGAGCCATCGCGGCCAGGGGCTCGGCCAGCGTCTTTTAACCCTGGCGATCGAGCGGGCGGGTGAGCGAGGGCTTGAACGTATCGAGCTGTCGGTTCTCCACGACAACACCCCGGCTCGCAGGCTCTACGAACGGCTTGGCTTTCAGAGCGAGGGGCGGCGCGTGCGCGATTGGAAGCGCGAGGGCGTCTACCGCGACAGCATCCTCATGGCCCTCGATCTCTGCGCACGCTAGGTCGGATACCAGCCCTATGCGGTCGTTCAAGCAGACCGTAGGATAGCGCGATCAACAACGCTTTTCTTGGTCACGCACGTATAGCGCCCAAGCAAAAAGCCCCTGATCCAGCGCGGTCAAGCCGCCGGATTGCCTCGGGACACGGGATGACGCCTCCTTGACAGCCAGCAACCGCATCGTCCTCTCCAGCGACCACGCCGCCATTCAGCTGCGACAGGCCATTGCCGCCCATGTTACGGCGCAAGGCTGGCTGGTGGTCGACATCGGACCGACGACGCCGGAGAGCACGCACTACCCTCAGCATGGCGAAGCGGCGGCGCAGCGCGTCGCCTCCGGCGATTGCCGGCTCGGCATCATCCTGTGCGGCACCGGCCAGGGCATCATGATGGCGGCCAACAAGATCAAGGGCATCCGCTGCGGCGTCTGCGCCGACACATTCTCAGCCCGCATGATCCGCCAGCACAACGATGCCAACATGCTGTCGATCGGCGCGCGCGTGGTGGGCGAGGGGCTGGCGCTGGATATCGTCGATGCCTTCCTGAGCGCCCGGTTCGAGGGCGGCCGGCATGCGACGCGGGTGGAGATGATCGGGGCGCTGGAGGGGTAGCGCCAGTCATTGCGTCTTGCTTGGGATAGTGTCCGCTTCCCAGCAAGGAACCGATGTCCGGATGCTGCCTCGAAGCCGGTTTCGTGACGCCCGACCATGACGGAAAGGGCGCGGGGAACCCTTCTCCTGTAAGGAGAAGAGCAGGGATGAGGTGTCGGCCTCTGGACCAGTGGAGCGCAGACCCCACCGCGGCTCACGTGAGCCTTATGCGGGGAGCGGCCGACCCCTCACCCTGCCCTCTCCCTCTGGGAGAGGGTTCTGCGTCGAGGCGAGGCCGGCCCACACACGCCGCCCACCCACCCTTCATAAGAATTCTTTCAAATGCCTGTTGACAGCAATCCTATGATGGGTCTAATGTCTTAATAGCACTGTGAATTCCTGTGCCTGCCGCCCGCAGCGTCCCGCTCGCGGGCGTTTTCGTTTCAGGCCGGGCGCAAGCGAAGCCTTCACTTCAGAGATCCAGACATGGCCAGAGGCGCTGCAAGGACGAGCCGCAAGGCCGGTGCGGCGGCGCGCCCGATCGAGGCGGGGCTGGCCGCTGAGGGCGGCCTGACGCCGCTCGACTATATGCTCACCATGCTTCGCGACGAGAGCCTCGAGCCCAAGGCTCGGTTCGAGATCGCCAAGGCAGCAGCCCCTTATGTCCATGCCAAGCTTGCCACCGTCGAGCACAGCGGCGGCATCGCGCTCAGCCATGAAGACGCGCTCGCCGAACTCGACGATGAGCCTGACGGCCTTCAGCGCTGAGCGATGGCGTTATTCTCCTCCGTCATTCCGGGACATGGCGCAGCCATGGGCCCGGAACCCAGAACCGATGCGTGTCGTCGTGAAGCGAGCCGGCGCCCCGTGCCTTCTCAAACAGCGGCATCGGTTCTGGGTTCCGGGCTCGATCCTTCTGATCGCCCCGGAATGACGGCGGAGCCTCAGCTATAAGCCGATGTCAAAGGCCGTTGGTATGAGCCTAGGGACGATGGCACCCAAGACGATGAACCCCGAGACAATGAGCCCGAAGGAGAGGGCGATCCGCCGGAGGCTGCGGGCTGAGTTCGAGCACTACGCGCAAAAGGCGCTGCGGATCCGGACCAAGACCGGCGCGATCGCGCCGCTCCAGCTCAACCAGGCGCAGCTTTATCTGCATGGCCGCTTGGAGCAGCAGAGGGCGCGCACCGGCAAGGTCCGCGCGCTCGTGCTCAAGGGCCGCCAGCAGGGCATCTCGACCTATATCGGTGGGCGCTATTACTGGCGCGCCAGTCACGCGCGGGGCGTGCGAGTTTTCATTCTCACGCATGAGCGGGAGGCGACGAACAACCTGTTCGGCATGGTCGAGCGCTACCACCAGCACTGCCCGCGGCTTCTCAAGCCGCAGACCGGCGCGGCCAATGCGAGGGAGCTTTCCTTCTCAAAGCTGGAGAGCGGCTATGCCGTCGGCACCGCCGGCGCCAGGGCGGTCGGCCGCTCGCAGACGGTGCAGCTCTTCCATGGCTCGGAGGTCGCGTTCTGGCCCAATGCCGCAACGCATTTCGCCGGTGTCGTCCAGGCCATCCCCGATCTGCCGGGAACCGAGATCGTGCTGGAAAGCACGGCCAATGGCGTCGGCGGCGAGTTCCACGCGCGCTGGCAGCAGGCGGAAAGCGGCATCGGCGACTATGAGGCGATCTTCATCCCCTGGTTCTGGCAGGACGAGTATCGCCGGCCGGCTCCGGACGGCTTTGCGCTCGACGTGGACGAGCAGGCTTACGCCGAGGCCCACGGCCTGGATCTGGGCCAGATGGCCTGGCGCCGCGCCAAGGTCGCCGAATTGAAGGACGAGTTGCTGTTCAAGCAGGAATATCCGGCAACCGCGGCCGAGGCCTTCCAGCTCACCGGCCATGACAGCTTCATCAAGTCGGACGCCGTGCTGCGGGCCCGCAAGGCGAGCTGCGAGGGCATCGGGCCGCTGGTCATCGGCGCCGATCCCGCGCGCTTCGGTGATGACCGCTTTTCGCTGGCCTGGCGCAAGGGACGGCAAGTCAGCAAGACCGAGAGCAAGGCGAAGATCGATGTCGTCGCTGGGGCGAACTGGATCAGGCAGGTCATCGACGCCGACAAACCGGCAAGGGTGTTTGTCGATGTCGGCGGCGTCGGCGCCGGCGTCGTCGACATCCTGCAGTCCTGGGGCGCGCCCTATGACGATATCGTCGTGCCCGTGAATTTCGGCTCGGAGCCGCAGGAGCCGGTCGAATTGCTACCTGATGGCACGAAGAAGCCGGGCCCGCGCAACCGCCGGGCCGAGATGTGGAAGCGCTCGCGCGACTGGCTCGACGAGCCCGGCGGCGCCGACATCCCGGACCAGGATGGGCTGCAGGCCGATGCCTGCGGCCCGTCCTACCATTACGACGCGAACCAGCGCCTGCTCCTGGAAAGCAAAGAGCATATGAGGGCGCGCGGGATCCGGTCGCCCGATGACTGGGACGCCATCGCATTGACCTTCGCCGAGCCCGTCAGGGATCGGCAGCCTAGGGAGCGCCGCCCGCGAAGCCCGCGCGGACGCGGCGCCTGGATGGGCGGATAGGACCAGACATGATCGCTCAAGACGATGATAACGCGAACGCCTCGGCCTCTGCGGCCGACGAGCTATTGCCCCAGGCGGCCAAGCGCTGGTCGGCAGGCTATGACGCCGAACGCGAGAACATCAACCAGGCCTATGAGGATCTGCGCTTTCGCGCCGGGGACCAGTGGCCGAAGGAGGCGATCGCCCAGCGCGAGGCCGATCAGGCCCCGTGCCTGACGATCAACCGCATCCCGCAATTCGTGCGCCAGGTCACCGGCGATATTCGCCAGGGCCGGCCCGCGATCAAGGTGGTTCCGGTCGATGATGGCGGCGACGAGGCGGCGGCCGAGCTGCGCGCCGGCATCATCCGTTACATCGAGAACCGCTGCGATGCGCCCGGCACCTATTTTTCCGCCGCCGACAGCCAGGTCAACAGCGGCATCGGCCATTGGCGCGTCATCACCGAATATGCCTCGCAGACCACCTTCAACCAGGAGATCGGCATCCAGCTGGTGCAGGACGGCGTTTCGGTCGTTTGGGACCCGGACGCCGTCGACCTGACCCGCAAGGACGCGATGTGGTGCTTCGTGCCCGTCGATATCGCGATCGATGCCTACAAGGAGAAATACCCGGACGCGCCGGTCACCGATTTCAGCGGGGAGAGCGAAGGCCATTTCGAGGGCTGGGTCACCACCAGCACGGTGCGCGTCGCCGAGTATTTCTACAAGAAGCCGGCGCGGATCACGCTTGCCCTGACCGCTGACGGCACGATCCGCGACGTCACCGAGGCGGCGGCCGAGGAACTGGCGCAACTTCGGCAGCAAGGCGCCCGCATCGATCAGCGCGACAGCTTCAAAATCTATCGCTGCTTGATCACGCAAGGCCATATCCTGGAAAAGCCTGCGCTCTGGCCCGGCCGCTATATCCCGATCGTGCCCCTGCTCGGCGAGGAGATCCGGATCGGGCCGCGCGTCATCCGCCACGGCATCGTGCGCTTTGCCCGCGATCCGCAGCGCATGTTCAACTATTTCGCCTCGAAACAGGCCGAGGTCATCGCGCTCCAGCCCAAGGCGCCCTGGCTCGGCACCGAGCGGAATTTCGAGGAGTACGAGGACGAGTGGGAGAACGCCAACACCGAGTCCAGGCCCTATCTGCGCTATACGCCGGATCCGTCGAACGGCAATGCCGCCCCGCAGCGTGTGCAGCCGCCGGTGTCGTCGCAGGGCGTCTCGGAAGGGCTCCAGCTTGCGGCCGAGAACATGATGTCGGTGATCGGCATCCACCAGGCCGGGCTCGGCGAGGCCTCGAACGAGAAGAGCGGCCGGGCGATCCTCGCCCGTCAGCGCGAGGGCGATGTCGGCACCTTCGTCTATCTCGACAACTTCGCCCGCGCGGTCCGCCACACCGGCGTGATCGTGCTCGACCTGATCCCGCATATCTACGACACCGAGCGCACCATCCGCATCGTCGGCGAGGACGGCAGGATGACGCCGCTGCGCATCAACCAGGCCGTCGGCATGGTCGTCGGCGGCGAGGGCGATGACGGCGAAGCGGCCACCGCCCAAAAACTCAACGACCTGTCTGTGGGCGCCTATGACGTGGTGATCGAGCAGGGGCCGTCCTATTCGACCAGGCGCGAGGAGGCCAAGGACGGCATGGCGACCCTCGTCCAGTCCGTGCCCAGTACGTTCGGGCTGATCGGCGATCTCTATGTCCAGGCGCAGGACTGGCCGATGAAGGACCAGATCGCCAAGCGCCTGAAACTGGGCCTGCCGCCCGCCATCCAGCAGATGGAGGCTCAAGGATCGGGTGAACAGCCGCCACCGCAGCCGCCGGCGCAACCTTCGCCGGAGGCGGTCGCGGCGCAGCAGCAGGCGCAAGCGCAGGGCGCGCGCATCCAGATGGACGGCGCGAAGACCCAGTCGCAGATCGCGACCGAGGAACAGCAGCGCCGGATCGACCTCGCCAGGGCGCAGAGCGATCTCGCCGATGCGGAGAATGCGAGGGCGATCGCGGCGCGGGAGGCCGAAATCGCCGCGCGCAGGACCGAGGCGGAGATCGCGCTGATCGAGGCGAGGCGAGCCCTCGCCTTGGCGCAGATCGGGGCGATCGGGCGGGGCGCCGGCAGCGCGGAGGCCAGGGCGGAAACGGATATGGCGATGGCGCAGCACGGTGCCGCCTTGCGCGAGGCGCAGGCCTTGGCCACCGATACTGACGGCCTTCAGCGCTAAGCGTTGGCGTTAGTCTCCGCCGTCGTTCCGGGGCAGGCCGCAGGCCTGAGCCCGGAACCCAGAACCGATGCGTGTCCTCGCGAAGCGAGCCGGCGACCCGCGCCTTCCCAAGCAGCGGCATCGGTTCTGGGTTCCGGGCTCGATCCTTCGGATCGCCCCGGAATGACGGCGGAGCCTACCCTGAGGCGCGAGCCTCAGACGCCTATTGAACAGGACTTCACGCCAGGCCGGCGCATGAGGCGCAGGCCGCGATGATGAGCAAGCCGCCTTTCCCGGCGGCTTTTTCTTTGGAACCAGCATGATCAACGAGGATGACGACCTGGCCAACGGGCAGGCGAGCGCAAGCGCGCCAGCCGACGGAGAACAGTCTGAGGACGGCACCACGGCGAAAGCCGCGGAGGCGTCCGAAACAGGGACTGACGAGCAGGACGGCACTGACGGGCAACAGCCGGAAGGTGCAGGCGAAGAGGAAGAGCAGGACAAGCCGAAGAAGCGCCGCTCCGGCGTCGAACGGCTGAAGCGGGAGCGCGATGCGCTTCGCAACGAGGTCGAACTTCTGCGCAGTCGCACCCCGGTGGTAGACGACGGCGCGGCGATCGACGGCCTTGTCCGAAGGGAAATCGGCGACCCGCCCAGCGAAGACGATTTCAGGGGCGATTGGTTCGCTTACGAGCGAGCGCTGACCGCCTATGAGGCGGAACGCAGGATCGTCACCCGCGAGGTGAAGGCGCTGGCAAGCCAGGTCGCCTCTCACTCCGCCGAGCGGATGAGCGATCTTGTCGAGGATTTCAATGATCGCGTCAGTGATGCGGCCAAGGTGATCCCGGACTTCCTCGATGTCGTCGGCAAGACGAATGACAGGACGCACCCCGTCTCTCCCGTCGTGGGGCAGCTCATTCTCGAAAGCGAGAAGGGCGCGCTGCTGCAATACCACTTCGCCAGGAATCCCGCCGATCTGCGCCGCCTCAACGGATTGTCGCCGCTCGGCGCCGCCCGTGAAATGGGCAAGATCGAGGCTCGCCTGTCCCTGGCCAAGCCCACCACCGCAACCAGAGCCCCACCGCCCGTAACCGCTCCCAAAGGCGGCGCCAGCCCATCGAGCCAGGAGGCCCGCATGGAGGCGTATCTCAAGCGGCAATACGGCGACCGGGCTTAAGCCCTGGAGCCGCAGCCGATCCAGCCGGATCGTTCAACGGCTCCAGATCCTTGTTTCAACGCGCTTTCTTCCCGCGAAGCGGTCCCCGCTTCGCTCGAAACGCCCTTGAGGAACAGCCAACATGGCAAACACCACGCTTACCCCCTCCATCGTCGCCAAAACGGCGGTGCGCATTCTCGAAAACGAGCTCGTCATGGCCGGCATGGTCTATCGCGGCTATGAGGACGAGTTCGACAAGAAGCTGAACGGCTACTCCGCCGGCGACACCATCACCATCCGCAAGCCGACCGACTTCACCGTGCGTGACGGCGCCGTGATGGCGAGCCAGGACGTGACGGAAGGGCGGACCACCATCACGGTCGACAAGCAGAAGGGCGTCGATTTCGCCTTCACCTCGAAAGAGCTGACGCTGAACATCGACGAGCTTGCCGAGCGCGTCATCAAGCCGGCCATGGTCCAGCTCGCCAACCAGATCGATCTCGACGTGATGGCGGAATACAGGAACGTGCCCAACTGGGTCGGCACGCCGGGCCAGACCGTGGATGCGTTTGCCGACTTCGCCAAGGCGCCAACGCGCATGGATCTCGGCGCCGTGCCGCAGGACATGCGCTCTGGCGTGCTGAGCCCGACCGATTACTGGGCGATGGCCGGTTCGCAGACGGCGCTCTACATGCAGAACGTCGCGCAGGGGGCCTATCGCAAGGGCCGCATCGGTGAGATCGGCGGCATCGACACCTATATGTCGCAGAACGTGCCGACGCATATTGTCGGCCCGCTCGGCGGCACGCCGCTGGTCAATGGCGGCGCGCAGGGCGTGACCTATGCCGCGGTCAAGGACATCGGCAGCCAGTCGCTGATCACGGATGGCTGGACGGCGGCCGCAGCTGCCCGCGTCAAGGCCGGCGACGTCTTCACCATCGCCGGTGTCTTCGACGTCAACCCGGTGACCAAGGCGGCCTTGCCGCATCTCAAGATGTTCGTCGTCAAGGCGGACGCGTCCTCGGACGCCTCGGGCAATGCGACGCTGACGATCTCGCCGCCGATCATCAGCTCGGGCGCCTTCCAGACGGTCTCAGCCGTGCCGGCGGACAATGCGGCGATGACATTTTTCGGCGTTGGGGGAACCGGTTACGCCCAGAACCTCGTCTTCCACAAGAATGCGTTCGCCCTGGTCGTGGTGCCGCTGGTGAAGCCGCCGGGCGCCGTCGATGTCTCGCGCGAGACCTACAAGAACATCAATGCGCGCGTGATCCCGGTCTATGACGGCACCAACGACAAATCGGCCTGGCGTCTCGACATCCTCTACGGCGTCAAGACGGTCGATCCGCGCCTCGCGGTCCGCCTGTCGGGCAGTTGAGCGCGCTGACGCGGGCAATAGGAGGGGCGGTCTTCGGGCCGCCCCTTTTCGTTGGCGGGGCATGATCCTGACGGCCTCTGAGCGGATGCTGTTCATCCTCGGAGACACGCCGTCATCCCGGACGAGTGGCGAAGCCGCGCCGATCCGGGATCCATCGTAGAGCGTCATTCTTGGGGTTCTGCGCTTCGCTCCGCCCGAGGACGACGCGCCCTCTTCCCTTCGCCCCTGGCGGGAGAAGGTGGCGCGCAGCGCCGGATGAGGGGGCGCCGTGCCCTGTCCGGTTGGCGTCGTGTTCGGCTAGGCGGAGAGCTCACAGCGCCCCCTCATCCGTCTCGGCTGCGCCGAGCCACCTTCTCCCGCCAGGGGAGAAGGGTTCCCGAGCCCTGCCGTCATGGTCGGGCTTTGGACCCAGGCCGCCCCCTTTCATTCGCGAGGCACACCATGAGCCAGACCAAAGCCGATCTCGTTCGCGAGGTGCTCGGAGAGCTGTTTTCGCTTGCCTCGGGGCAGGTGCCCAGCGCTGAGGATACCGCCTTCGTCGAGCAGCGCATCGACCCAGTGCTGGCGGGCCTGGCCAAGCGCAACGTCATCTACATCCCCGATGCGCAGGAGATCGACGACGAGGTTTTCGACGCGCTTGTGGCCTATCTCGCGCAGATCTGCGGCCCGAAATTCGGCCGGCCGCGCGACCTTGTCGCCAAGCAACTTACTGAGGGCGAACTGCGCACCATCCAGCGCATCGGCGGCGGAACCGGACGGATGCTGCGCGTCGAGAGCGCGCTTGTGCCCCGCCGCCATGGGGGCATCCTCTGATGCCGCCGCTTCCCTTTCCCAAATCCTCGACGCCGGGCGTTCGGCCGGGCGAGGGCGAGGGCCGCTATGTCAATTGCGAGGCGGTCGAGGAGGGCGGGCGCTCCTATGTCAGGCGCGCGGCCGGGCTCGCCCGGCTCGTGGCAACGGGCAAGGCCGGCATTCGCGGCCTGCTCGATGTCAACGGCGTGCTCTATGTCGTCTGGACGGGCTCCGTCACCACCGTGACGGGGACGACGGTCGCGACGTTGACGGGCTCCATCCCAGGCTCCGACGGCGTCACGCTGGCGCGCAACAACAACGTGACATCAGGCGTCTCGACGCCCGATATCGTCGCGGTGCGGGAGGGCGGCGGCGCTTATGTCCTGACCGCGACGACGGTCAGCGCCTATCCCGACGCGGATCTGCCCGCGACGGTCAACAGCGTCACCTTCCTCGAGGGCTTCTTCCTGTTCTCGATCCGCGATGGCCGGGTCTTCGCCAGCGAACTGAATTCGACCGACATCAACGCGCTGAGCTTCGCCACGGCGGAGGCCCGGTCCGATGGCCTGCGGCGCATCATCGTGCGCGGCAACATCTCCTATGCCATGGGCGGGACGACGATCGAGCCCTGGAAGAACATCGGCGCCTCGCCATTTCCGCTCCAGCGCTCGCCCACCGTCATGCAGGTGGGCCTGCTGACCACAATGGCCGTCGCCGGTTTTGAGGATAGCTGGAACGCCCCGACCTATTTCGTCTCGGCCGACAAGCGCGTCATGGCGCTGGGCGGCTATGAGATCGCCCCCGTCTCGACGCCGGATGTCGAGCGCTTCCTGTCGGCATCGACGGCGTCCACGGTCGAGATCACCGCCTTCGTCTGGAAAGGCCGCTCCCGCATCGCCGTCTCCAGCGACATCGGGACATGGCTGTTCGACGTGGAGGCCCAGGCCTGGTGCGAGCGCGTCAGCACCGGGGCGACCCGCTGGAGGGCGAAGTTCTCGACCTATTCCGGCGATCAATGGGTTTTCGGGGACGCGCTGAGCGGCGATCTGCTTGGCATGTCGGACACGCTGACGGAGAATGGCGCTGTGCTCGGTGGCCTCATTCAATCGGGGCCGTTGAAGGATTTTCCGGCCCGGGTTGCGGCCAGGCTCTCCGCCGATTGCACGCAAGCCCAGATCACGATCTACGTCTCCTGGTCGCATGACGGCGGCAAGAGCTGGAGCACGGAGCTTCCGCGCTCGCTGGCCGAGGCCGACAAATGGCCGGTGAGCGTCAGCAATCTCGGGCTTTCGACGCAGGCGGGCCTCATCGTCCGCTTTCGCTGGGAGGGGGCGGCTGACTTCTCGTTCCTTGGGGCGGCGGCAAGCCGTATCGATGCGAGGGCGGCGTGATGGCCGATATCGACCCGAATTCCATCCCTTTCGTCCCGCCCACCGACATTGCGCTGGTCGATACCGGCACGGGCAAGCCCAAGACGGCTTTCCATGACTGGCTGACCTCGCTCTGGAGCTGGATGAAGGCGAGCGTGGTCGACCTCACCACCAAGGTCACGACGCTGACCGACAGCGTCGGCGACAACACGGCGGCAATCGAGGAGGAGCAGATCGCGCGTGCCGACGCGGATAACGCGCTGGCGGCCCAGGTCACCACAGTGGCCGCCAGCGTCGATGATGCGACGGCCAACGGACAGATCTATTTCGCCGCGAAGGCTGGTCCGGCCGGTGCCGCGGCGGCATATGGGCTCTACCTGACTGCGGGGGCGTCCTATGCCGGCTTTGAGGCGCTTGCCCTCAGCGGCGGCGGTTCCGCCATCGGCATGACGGCCAATCAGTTCGTCTTCACGGATGCCGGGACATCGCAGCCGGTGTTCACATACGCAAGTGGCGTCTGGGTGTTGAATTCCGCGATGGTCATTCGCTCCGGCACTTCAGGCGAGCGCCAGGAGATCACCTACAAGAACAGCAAGATCTACGACGCCGGCAACGTCCTTCGGGTCGCCATGGGCATCGACATCTAATGGCGACGGGCCTCAAAGTCTGGGACGCCTCCGGCAACCTGACGTTTGATGGAACCACGCGGATATCCCGTGTCCTGGGGAATATCGCGGTACCCTCGGGCGCCACGGGTTCAGTCACTGATGCTGGGTTCGCAACCGGAGCGCCGTATTGCATCGCTTTGCGGATCAATGCCGGAGCGCCAAACCAGCCAAATAACTCGATGGCCGCGCCGATCATCTCCTTCGCGGGGATGACGATGAACTACAACATTGCCTCTCCGTCAGGTGACCATATGCTGATTTATGGGGTTTACTGATGTCGACCGGCATCAAGATCTACAACGATTCCGGCACGATCCAGATTGACGAGAGCTATTTCAATCTCGTCCTCATCGACAAGTTCACCGCCACAATTTCGACGCCGGTCACGACGGCCTATGACTATTCTGTATCGGGCGATATCGTCGCCATAGCGGTGAAGGTCTATCCGGAGACGTTCACGGTGACGACCTGCAGCGTATCCGGCGGCACGTGGACCTTTCGCCTCTCCTTTTACAATAACCCTCTCACGACCGGGGCGTGCACCTTCACCGTCTATGCCTTCGGGAAGCCCCCCACGCCAACCGAGACGGTCGGGCTCAAGGTTATGGATGCTTCCGGCGCCTTGATCTTCCACTCTCAGTTCAAGCCGCTGCGCATTGTCGCGACGGTTGGCGGGACCAGCGGATACACGGGGCCGGCTGGGCGCGACCTAGCTGCGCTTGTCCTTGGGATGCCGATGTATGGTTTCGCCGTCCCCGGCGGCACTAGTGTTTATGACACCTACTCGCTTCGCACGAACGGGAACGTGATCGAAGCGCTTCGAAGCACGGTGGCGTTCGGCGCTGTCGTCGGCTTCGCGCGGGACGGCTCTTACGCCGCCGTCGATGTGACGAACTACTGAGGAAATCACCATGGCTTCAAGTTTTTCAGGCCGCGCCGGCCGTCTCGCCGGCATGTGGGCGACGGACCAGGCGTTGCAGGACTACGCGACCGGCAACCAGCTTATCGATGCCGCCAAGACCGACACGCTTGGCGCGATCGATCGCGGCAGGACCGGCGCGCTCGCCAGCCTCGGGCAGGGGCTCTCGGATGCGACCGGCACGATCAACGGGGCGGTCTCTCGCTATGACCCCTGGGTGGACGCCGGGAAATCGGCGCTTTCGACCTATCAGAACTCGCTCGGGCTCAATGGGGCCGGTGGCAATGCCGCGGCGGTCGCGGCCTTTCAGGAATCGCCTGGCTACGCCTACCAGCGAGACCAGGCCGTCGATGCAGTGGCGCGCAAGCAGTCGGCGCTCGGCGCGCTCGGCTCCGGTAACACCATGCAGGCGATCACCGACAGGTCTTCGCAGCTCGCCAATCAGGAGTACGGCGGTTGGCAGGACAGGCTCAACGGCCTGTCCAACACCGGCTTGCAGGCGACAGGTCAGCAGACCGGGCTCCTCGGGCAGCTCGGCAATCTTCAGGCTCAGAATGGCCGCGATGAGGCCGGTGTCTATACCGGAGCGGCAGGGCAGGAGGCGGGAGCCCTTCAGGGCTATGCCGGTCTCGGTCTCAACAACCTCAACCAGATGTCGAACACGAAGATCGGCGCCGGCAGCGGTGCTTTGCTGGCAGGCCAGCAGGCAGCGCAGAACCGGATGAATTTCGGCGCAAACCTCGCCAAAACGGCGGTGAGCGTGCTCGCGGCCCCGTTCACTGGCGGCCTCAGCCTTATGGGCCTCGCCGCCCCGACGAAAGGCTCTTAAATGGTACAGCCCTGGAATCTCGGACCTCCGGCCGCAGACTTCACTGCGCTCGGCAATCTCGGTGAGGCCTATAACAACGCCCTCGACCAGGCGCATAAGCGCCAGAGCCTCGCCGAGATCGGCCAGAGGCTCGACGGCTCGCCCGAGGGCTATCTGAAGGTCGCCCGGGGCCTGCTCGCGACCGGCGACGCCAGGGGCGCGGCAAGCATCCTTGCGCTCAGTGAGAAGGCGAGGGCGCGCGCGCAAGCGAGCGATGCGGAGGCGAGCAATCTCATTGCGCCGGGCGCGCTATCGGCGCCGGGCTCAGCCGTTGCGGACGCACCGCAGGCCGCGGTCGCGCCAGCTACGCCCGCAAGCCCGGCGCAGCGCGCGTTCAAGCGCCCGGTTCGAGTGGCCGAGACCGAGGAGGATGTGCAGCGGCTTGAAGCCGAGATGGAGCAGCGCAACCGGTTCGGCTATGGCAACCCCGCCTTGCCGGCCGGCATGCGCAACAATAATCCCGGCAATCTCAAATATGCCGGGAATGCCGCCTTTCCCGGCGTTCTCGGGCCGTCCCGGAATACCGACCAGGGCGATCCGCAAAGCGTGTTCAACTCGCCCGAGGCCGGCATGTCCGCGGCTTACGGCCTGGCCCTGCGCAAATATCAGGGCGGCAAGCGCACGGCTGATGAGTTGATCGCCGGCCGCAACGGCTGGACGCCGGGCAACAGCACTGCCGCCGCCAACATCGCGCGCGCCATGGGCCTTGCCCCTGATCAGGATCTCGAGCTCGCCAATCCGCAGCGGGCGCAGGCCTTCATGCAGGCGCTGATCGCGCAGGAGCATGGCGCGGCCGGCGCTCGATATCCCTCCGCGATGATCCAGTCTGCGGTGAACGGGCGCCTGGGTGGCGATCCGCCGCAAGGGCGGGCGCAGGAGCCTCCTGCCCAGCCGCAGGCTCGTGAAGGCTCACGCGCTCGCATGCCGGACGGCACGATCATCACTCTGCGCAACAACCAGTGGAGGCCGGAATAATGGCTGAACTTCCTCGCGGTGCTATCCTCATCGATGACCTCCCTGTTGATACCGGCAGCGGGCCGCTTGTCGTCACGGTCGCGCCAAATCGCCGCCAGCGCGACATCCCCGCATCGCCGGAAGGGTTCACACCGACCAATGAGCCCGCGCCCGCTCCTTCGGCGTGGGACAGTGTGAAATCGACGCTGGCAGATGCGGGGCAGGCGCTGCCGACCGGCATCATCAAGGGCGCGATTGGGATTGCAGGGCTGCCGGGTCTCGCGGCCCAAGGCCTAGGGATGGGCGCTGATTGGGTCGCCGACACCGTCACCCCTCATCTTCCTGATTGGGCGATTCTGCCCGGTCTGGACAGGCGCCCACTCACTGAGGAATGGAGGGCCAACAAACCCGCCGCGCGTATCGGGGCGGCCGCGCTAACTCAGGATTTTGAGAACCTGACGGGCAAGCTCTACGAGCCGCAGACCACCGCCGGCAAATATGCGCAGACGGTGGGTGAGTTCATCCCCGGTGCCGGACGCTCGCTTGCCAATCAGCTGCGCTATGCTGTCGCTCCAGGTATCGCGGCCGAGCGGGCGGGGCAGGCGACGGAGGGAACGCCTCTTGAACCGTTGGCTCGCGGTGGCGCGGCTGTGGTGACTGGGGGTCTTGCAGCTCTCACAACGCGCCCCGCCACAGCGACGACTCTTTCTACCAATCTGCGCGGCGTTGACGAGGCGACCCTTGTCGCGGCGGGGCAGCTCATACAGGCCGCTCAAGCACGCGGCATGACCTTGACGTGGCCGGAAGCCATCGCGCAGGTATCCAATGGCGGCGGCAGAGGTCTCGTCAAGCTTCAGCGCTTCACCGAGGACTCCGTCGGTGGGGGCGATATCATGGCCAACTTCATGGCCCAGCGCCCTGCGCAGGTCGAGGCGGCGGGCCGGCAGGCGTTTGATGCCCTCGCGCCGCAATCCCAGGCTCCCTCGACCCTCGGTCCTACCATCGGTCGCGCGGCCGACGATACAATTCAAGAGGCGACTGGAATCATAGATCGCGCGACGAGCCCGGCCTATCAGGCGGCAAAAGCGCAACGTGTCGGCCCGCAAGTGCATGATGCGCTGATGTCTGACCCGCTTTATGCGCAGGTGTTCCAGGAGGTGCGCAGCACCCCGGCCTTGAACCGGACAATCGCCAATCTGCCGGACGATGCGGTCGGTGTGATCGACGTGGTCCAGCGCCGCATGGGTGAGCATGCAGCCGTTCCGGGGCAGGCGGGTGCGGGCAATATGGCCACCTCCGCCTATTCCGATGCCCGCACCGCGCCGATAGCCGCCGCGGATAGGGCCACAGGCTCGCGGGCGGCTACCGCCACACAGCCTGCGCAAGTCGGATCATATGAGGCCGTGCGGGCTCAGCGGGAGGCGTTGCGCCAGAAATATCTCGAGCCACTGATGGCTGGCCCGCTTGGGCAGATCGCCAAGCGCGACATCGGCACGCGCGAGGCGATCGAGGTTCTGTTCCCGACTAAACTTCTGGCGGGGAGCGCTCGGGAAATCACGGATACCGTTGGGGCTCTGACGCGGCGAAACCCCATGGCCGCGCGCCAGCTCGTCCGCGCCCATGTCGAGAGCGTGTTCAATGATGCGACCCAGACGATTCAAGCCAGGCCGAACCAGTTCGGAGGGGCGGACTTCGTCTCCGCGCTGAAGGGAAACCCGCAGCGGGCGGAAAACCTCGCCGCTGCGATCCAGGGCGTTGGCGGCCCGGAACTCCTGCACGGCTTTGACGAGTTCCTGAACATCCTGAGCGCGACCGGCCAGCGCCTGCACCCCGGCTCGCAAGCCGCCTTCATCAAGCAGACGGAGGATGCCTTGAAGGGCGGGGGCGGCGGGATGGTCGCAGACGCTGCCGGGATGGCGGTGGACGGCCGCATCAAATGGCCGAAAAAGGCCATGGAAATCTATGAGCGGTGGCGGTTGGGCCAGAATACCGAAGAGATCGCCCGGCTCATCACCGACCCGGCGGGAATCGAGACATTCAGGCGGCTGGCGAAGGCCGCGCCTGGTTCCAGCCAGGCTCAGGCTCTCGCCATCCGGCTGGCTGCCATGGCCGCGCAGGCCATTGCGGCCGCGCAACCACGCAAATAGGCCCATGATGAGATGGCCGCGCCGGTGCAGGCTGCAGGGCTGTCGATCGGGACGCCTTTTGATCTTCGCACACGCCCAACCCGGGGTGATCCGGGTCGCCAGGCTGAGACAGGCGTATCCAAAATGCCCTCGCCGCTCATTCAGCGATCCTGCCGCAAATGCGTGAGGGAGCCAGGGGGCGAGGGCCGGGGGCTTTTCGCGATCCTCTCGACGTTTGGCTCCGGCGCAGCAGAGGCGTTTGACTTGCGAACGGTGAAGCTGTGCCACAACGCCAAGGCGGTGGCCCAGATTAGTCCAAGAAACCCGAATACAACAACTGAAGCGAACAAGGTCGAGAGGAAATCACCTGTCTGGTATAGCGCGAGCAGGCTGGGGACGAAGGCTGTAACGACGATAGCCAAGAGCAGGCTCGCAAAAACCCGGCGCCCCCAGCGCCCGATGCCCCGCAAATGCAAAGGGGCATCCCGCACGGCTATAACTGCGGCGGTGTAGACGCCGGCGATCACCGCCCCGGCGATGAGCATGACACCTACATTTGGCTGCTGCCCCCTCGCTATTGTATCGACGTAGACAAGCCACAGCGTTCCGCAGAAAAGCCCCGCCTGCGGCAGATACCAGAGAAGCAGGTTTTTCATATGTCATCGCCCGCCAAGCGGTCCCTCAGGTTGTTGATCCTGCCGTAGGGTAGGGGGCCAAGTCCATATCAAACCTTGCCAAGTCCCCGGCTGTTTCAGCCAATCCGAACCTTCCCCAAGCCGCCCGTCACCGGGCGGCTTTTTCCATGAGGAGCCGCCATGGCCGGCGCTGCCTATCAGGTCAATGTTTCCGCGACCGACGACGAAACCTACGAGTTCACCTGCGAATGGACGCTTGCGGACGGCTCCGATTTTCCCTGGGCGGACTACGCTTACGCCTATGAGCTGAAGAGCGATCGCCGCGCGGTCCTGTCGCTCACCGGTGGTGACGGCCTGGCTGTCGACCCCAGCGAAAACACCATCACCTTTCAGCCGCCCGAGGCGATGCGCCTTTGCGCCGGTCAGTACCGGCATGGCTGCCGGATCACCCACATCGCGACCGGCAAGACGATCCAGGTCTTCGACGGTTCAGTCACCGTTACCGAGGGGAATTTCTGATGCCCGATGTCAGCATTGTCGCGCGCGGACCGTCCTCGCTGAAAATGCGGTTCCGCCCCGGCCTTGTCGGGCCGCCGGCGCCGCCGTTGGCTGAAGGAGACTATGCCACGCAGCTACAGGCGGAAGCCGGGACTGACGCCGAGAAGGTCATGTCCCCACTGCGGGCGGCTCAGCAGACCACGGCCCGACTAGCCAGTCAGGCTGTCGCGGAGGCCGGGACGGACGATGACAAGCTGATGTCGCCGCTGCGAACGGCTCAGCAGACCACGGCCCGATTAGCCAGTCAGGCTGTCGCGGAGGCCGGGACGGACGATGGCAAGCTGATGTCGCCGCTGCGAACGGCTCAGCAGACCACGGCCCGATTAGCCAGTCAGGCTGTCGCGGAGGCCGGGACGGACGATGACAAGCTGATGTCGCCGCTGCGGACGAAGCAGCAGATCGATGCTCGATTGGCGGCCGATGCGGATTCCGAGGCACTAGTGGGCACGGCAAAGCTGATGGTCCCGGCGCAGGTGCGCGTCGCAGTTGAGCGGGCCGAATTCAGCTACGAGGATATGGCGAACCCGGCGACGCTGAGCGATATCATCCAGCGGACGGGGAGCACGCCTCTTTTCGATGGCGCCGCCGCAGCAGATGCCAATCATGCCTCAGCGATCAATTCCTGTATTGACCGCGTCATCACGAATGGCGGTGGTATCGCATGGCTTCCGCCAATTGCTCCGGGGGTGGATTGGAAAATTGGCGGCCCTATCTACGGCCACAAGACAGGCGTGACTGGGTCGCGCGTGAAGATCCAAGGCGTCGGTCAGCAGGCTAGGCTTAAAGTCACAGCTGCTGGTGGCGATGTGTTCATTGTCGGGGACGGCACAAACCCAGTCTACTACGTCTACCTTCGCGACCTATACATCTACCGGGATTCCCAGCCATCCGGCCAGCGCGATGTCGTTTTTACGCACGCCAATATCTGCGAGGTGCACAATTTCATCTCGGATGGATCGGTCGAAGGTGTCAGAGTCGAGCATGGCAATTCGATTTATTTCAACCGTTGCCACATCAACATGCCCTATGCTGTTACCGGCATAGGCGCTCGTGTCGTCAGCAATCCAGCGACGGCTTATCGAACCGATATCGTCGTCTTTGACGAGTTTACGGTTCAGGCAAACTGCGCGGGCTCTCACGGCCTCGTCATTAGCGGCCGTGTGGCCGGCGTGCACACGAACGGATTTTATGCTCTCGGTGTGAAACGCGGCCTTCAAATGATTTCCACCTCGACGGTGCTGGCTGATTTGCCGTCATTTTGCGCCTTCTACAAGTTCGAGGTTGACCGCGCGACGGAGGCCGCCGCGGTGTTGGATCGCGGCTTCCGTACCGAGTTCCACCGCTGCGATATCAGCAACACCTCTGGTGCGGTTGGGCAGGGAGGCGCGGACACCGCAGCCGTGTTTGTGGGAGAGAATATGCTCGACACCAAGTTTATTGGCGGTCGGATTACCAATTGCCAGCGTCAGGCTGTGGACGAAAGTGGCAAGCGGACGCAATACATTGGCACCACATTCAGCGACATGTCGAAAGCGGGAGCAGGCAGCTACTCAGCAGTTCACCTTAATCCGACCGCGCGCGGCTTCAAATTCATCGGGTGCGATTTCGATTGTTCTAGCCGGGCAGCGTATGCACTCAGCATCAACGCCGCTGCGAAAAACGGGGTCATCAAGGATAACACTTATCGCGACGTGGTTACTGGCTTCAACACCGGGACTGGGACCAATGTCACCATGGCGGACAATGTGAACGATACTTGAGGCGGCGTCCCAAGGTGCGCTACGCAGAGGAGCGGCACCCAACGGATTGAGGAGTATGCTGCAAACACACCGTCGCCCGATGCGGATTTCTACCGATCGCAATAGCCCCGATTTCTTCCTTGGCCTGCATTCCTTCGAGCGGTGACTGAATGGAAAATCGCTGGATGGATGCATCTTTCTGGACGAGGAGGCCGGTCTCGCGCGCACCAAGATTAAAGACGATGATGGCGCGACCGTCGTCCAGACGCTTCGCGGTTTCGCCGAGCTTCGCCTTCTGCGAAAGCTGATGCTGGTTCGGAGCTGACCATGTACCAGCGTTCGCGCTTTTGAGGCCGGATTGATCTAGCAAATCACAAACGCTCACGATACGTACGATCGAGCAGGATCGTACGAGAGCGTGTGCAGATGGCGACTAAGTTTCTGACCCGAGAGCAGGCACCTAAGACGATAAGCTGCAAGCTCTGCGGGAATCCATCAGAGCTTCAGTTTGGCCTTCCCCACAACAAACGCGCCAACCACCCTATCCCTGATGAGCCGGATGATTGCTGGTATTATCAGTGCTCTCATTGCAATTTTCTGTTCACCCCCGCGTTGGATGACGACGATCACACCGAGATCTATGACGAGACCTACTGGCATAATCAGGATCCCGACTGGTATGGTCGCGTCACCGAGACATTCCGCCTGGTCGCTCTAGCCAACGAGCTTTTGCGCAAACGGCTCGACGAGATCGAGATCCTCGATTTTGGCTGCGGCATTGGCGGATTCCTGGATATGAGCCATCGCAGCCTTGGCTTGAAGACCTGGGGAACGGATATCATTCCGCCCAAGGTGGGCAAGGAGTGGTTCCTGCCGGATCTCGGCGATAAGAAATTCGATGTCATCACCGCCTGCGAGGTGATCGAGCATCTGCCGAATCCGCGCGCGATCTTCGATTTCATCCGGGCTCATCTCAAGTCGCCGGGTGTCTTCGCCTTCCAAACCGCGCAATGGGACCCTGCGTCCCTCGATCGCGACTGGTGGTATCTCGGCCCCCATAACGGGCACATCAGCCTCTACAGCCGAGAAGGCCTGACGCATGTCTTCAATGATATGGGCGGCGTCGATAGGCGGTTGTGGAACAACTATGCCGGGCTCCAGGCTTGGCTTTTTAAGTAGCGTTCAGGCAGCCGGGCAGCATCAGAATTTGATGCTGTAGGAGAACGCACGGCTTCCCAATGCCCATTGGCCAGCATTTCACCATGCAGCGAGGACAACGGCAGGCCGCTGTTCTGGACATATTGAGCAACCAAATTGCTGGGAGCATGGCTTCCCAAAAGTTGCGATTCAGGTAGTTAGGTGGCATCAAATTTTGATGCTTCCGGGGAATTGATGTCTACGACCACAGCCTTGATGGCCCTAGTTGGCCTCCAACGGTCCGGAACGAATTACGTCAGCAGCCTGATCCGGGAGCGGTTCGGGATCGATGTCACCACGCGGTCCGGCGTCTGGAAGCACGCCTTCGTCAGCGAATGCGCCGATGCGATGGAGGGCAAGCGGTTTCTGGTCGTCACACGCCATCCGGTGATGTGGCTGCAGAGCTGCCTGCTTCATTCGCCGCGTGACCTGGTTACTCGGCGCCCCGAGTTCTTCAAGGACGGCCTGGACAGCCCCGCATCCTTCGCGGACGTATATTCGCACTACTATAGCGGGTGGAGCGCCGTCTGCGCCGCGGGGCATGGATCGCTCGTCTCCTATGAGGCGACCCTGGACGGCGGCTCCGATTATGTCGGCGGCCTCATTGAGGCCGGGGTGGCCAGCGAATGCGGTGGGCATGTTGCTTCGGTTCCGATGTCGCTGGCCTTCGCCCCGGAAGATGTCGAGGCTTATCGTCGGCTGGAGTGCTCTCTGGACAAGCGTCTCGTTCTGGATTTCTGGTCCCGGCTCGACCCGGCATTACCGGCGGAGCTTGGTTACGACCTGGAGACGATCAGTTTCGTCGCCACCAAATCGGCTCGCAGCCTCGGATATCAGTTCCTGCAAGACCCGAGCGGGATCAGTGAGGCTGAGTTTCAGCAATTGCTGCTGGAAGCCGATGGTCGGTTCGCGAATGATGGGCCGATTCTGGATATGCTTTCGGTCGAGCAGGCTCGGCGCGGCGACCAGGATTCAGCTATGATCCTCGGTAGCAAGGCGATATTCGCCTACCAGGCGGCGATGAATCGGTTCGCAATGGACAGCGGGGCTCACACCCCGCAGATCTCGGCGATCGACCGATTGATCGAGCAGTTGTCGACCCGCCGTGCTCAGACCCTCCAAAGCACGATCGACTATTTCTCTGCTCGCATCGCAGAGGGTGGCCTGACGGCGACACAGGATTCGGAAGCCTACTTCTATCTGAGCGACTGCTACTACAGGGGACGAGACCTCGATAAGGCCATTGAGTACGGCAGGCGGGCGGTCGAGCCGGCCTCGGGCCGCAGCGCGGGGACGCTCATTGTCATTCCCTGGCTGTTCCATCACCTCGGAAGCCTTTTGGCGGAAGCGGGTCTGCACGAAGAGGCCGTCGTGAAATTCTCTCGAGCCGCAGAGCTTGAGCCTCGCGAGTATCGCTACCCGATGCATGCGAGCCAATCTCACGTGGCCCTGGGCGACTACGATGGGGCCATTCGAGCCGCGCGGTCGGCTTTGGCCCTAAATGAGAACCTGCCTGCCATCCGGCAGTTACTGGCCGAATGCTATCATCAAAAGGCCGCAGCTCTTCTTGGCGCTGGCGATCTCGCGGAGGCTGCACGCTACAGTAGGCTCTCAGCCGAAACCGCGCCCCAGCGGGCAGGGTATTCCTATTTTCTGGGCGAACTCGAGTATCGCCTGGGCAATGATGATGCTGCTATCCGGGCTGCCGAGGTGGCGACAAGCTGCCAGCCTGCCGAGGCCTGGCATTTTCACTTCCTCGGCCGGCTGCAGCTGAAAGTCGGAGACCATGCCAAGGCTGCCCGAGCATTTGCGAGCGCGCGCGAGCTGGAGCCTGAAAACCCAGAGCATGCACGTGGGGTCGAGGATGCGGAGCGGCTTGCGAGAAGCGTTGCTGAGGCGGAGGTTCCCTCATCCTTTGTCGCTCTGGGCAAGGCCTCCTAGGCCTACCCCCTCTTGACGATCAAACCGATTCAGCCGGCTCCGGGCGGCTTTTTCAAGATGACGAGGGTGGCGACGTTGGGCGCCTTGGCTTCCGCTCAAATGGGTCGATTCATAATGTAGCGGAGTTCTGGCGGCTGCCCAAACGCGATAGCGCTCGGCACCGCGGAGAAAGTTGCATAGAGGCTGTTACCCGCATTGATTTCATTGTGGATGACGCGCCCGGCCCATTCTCCGTCTTCTGAAAAGATATCTCCGGTTGATGTCATCGACGTCATCGGCGGGCAGCCTACCGGGCCATGCTCTACAGTTAGGAGCATTCCTCGCTCGGCCTTCTTGGTAAGAACCGCGGCAGGGTACCAGCGGCCGGTCCTCGGCCGAATTTCAAGGGTTATCCTGCCGTCTGGTCGATAGTGTGTCGTAATAACTTCTGGGTCGACTGGGCCGGGCTTCGGCCTGGGACTGCCGGTCAAGTCCGCGGCGATCCGGTCTAGCCAATCGGGATCGGTGAGATTGACATAGAGCCGCGTCGCGATCGCCGATGGGATCAACTCTCGGTCGATTTTTTCCGCGAAGATGCCAATGAGAGGGAAGCTGCTCGATCGCGCCCTCAATGCTCGGTCGAGCGCAATCGCCAACTCCTCCTGGCAGGGTTCGCTCTTTAGGCTGGCGGCAGTCGTGAAAATGGCCCACGCGTCGCATCTCGTCGGATCGGTAATGCCTTTGTCGATCTGGGACCAAAGGCGCTGGCCTACATTCAAGACGGCGCGATCGTAGATTACCTCGATCCCGCGGCCCTCAAGCTGCTGGATAACAAAATCGACATTCTGGTCGTTGTTGTCGACCCATGCGTAGGTCAGCCACAGCTTAGGCATAGCAACCTTCCCTTTTGCGATCGCCGACTGGTAGCACGCTCTGGTTGAGTGAGGCCAGCGACGTTGCGTCATCGAAGCGGCTCGCCTACGGCCGATTTCCCACCTCCGGAGTCTCATGGACACGCTCGCTGTGCAGACGGCGCTGGCGGTGCTTTGGCTATACCCTGGCGCCCTGCGGCGTGATCTCCGCCGTGTTCAGGCGCTGTCGGTGGCGCCGTGGACCGTGCTGTCGCAAGCCGAGGCACAGGGAACGCTCGCGACCAGGCAGACGGGCTTAGGGGACATCTCCCAGCTCGCCTTTGACTCGTCGGCCGCCGGGGCCAGGGCCAGCGGCGACATGGTGGGCGCGGCGGTGTCCGTGCTGCTCACAGGGGCGGTATCGACGATCACCAGGCGCAGCTTCGGGCGCGGCGCTCTCGCGCGCCTGAGCTGCAAACGCCGCAACACAAATGATAGTTTCGAACGTCGTCCCATTGTCCGGTTCGATACGGCGCTTTTGACGCCCTCTCCTTGATTGAGATCAAAATCCCGCCGCGGCGCTGCCGGTTTGCGCTTTCGCTGCGGCCCCTCCGCCTGTCCGCTCCCCGCCCCGCCTTCCAAGCTGTCCCATGCTCCCCAGCCGGCGCGCTTCGGCTCGCCGCCCTCAGAGCATGCGCGCCGCGATGGCGGCATGGGCGCGCTCTGGACCGGCATCTCCCGCGTGCGGAAAGGTAACTGCCGATGACCGCGAAGAACTTCGCCGCCTGCATGAAGCACGTCCTGATCTTCGAGGGCGGCAAGGTCGATGACCCGCATGATCCCGGCGGCCGCACCAACCAGGGCGTCATCCAGCGTGTCTATGACGGCTGGCGGGAGCGCGATGGCAAGCCCCGGCAGGATGTCTACAGGATGACGGCCCCGGAGCGCGACGCGATCTATCGCGAGGGCTACTGGAACCAGATCAGGGGCGACCAGCTTCCGGCGGGCATCGACATCGTCGTCTTTGACGGGGCGGTGAATTCGGGCCCGCATCAATCGGTCAAATGGCTGCAGCGCGCGCTCATGGTGACGCGGATCGATGGCGTCGTCGGCCCCGCCACGCTGGCTGCGATCGACGCGCATCCTGACCATGACGCGTTGATCGCAGCCATTTGCGAGCGCCGGCTGGCCTTCCTCAAGGCGCTCAGGACCTGGGGGCGCTTCGGCAAGGGCTGGTCCTCTCGTGTCGGGCAGGTCCGCAGGATCGGGCAGGCCTGGGCGGCCGGCGCGAACGACGATGGCAAGGGCGTCGCGTTCATTGGGGCAAACGCGCTCATGGGGGCGAGCGCCAAGGCGCCGATCGAGAACGCCAGCCCGTTGCCGGCCAAGGCCCCGGCCGACGCCGCCAGCGGCGCAGGGATCGCTTCGGGCGGCATTGCCGGAGTGCTCCAGTCGACCAGGGAGACGCTGGAGCCGCTGGCCGGGAGCTCGACCTTCATCGACTACCTGATCGTCGGCCTCACACTCATCTGCGCCGCCCTGATCATCGTGGGGCTTGGCTATCGCTGGTATGCGGCCCGACGCGCGCATGACATCGCAGAAGCGCTCGATCTGCCCTCGGGGGTGACGGCATGACCAGGCTCTATGTCTGTCTCGCGCTCGGCGTTTTGGTCGCGCTCGCGCTCTCCGGGGCATGGCATCAGGCGAAGCAGAGCGGCCGCGACGCCGAGCGTGCCGAACAAGCCGACACCATCCGAAGGAAGCTCGACGATGCAACGATGGCTGACGACGCCCATACTCGCTGTCTCGCTGACCCTGCTTGCCGGCTGTCAAACGACGGCTACCGGCGTGACTGAGGTCTGCACCGTGTGGAAGCCTGTGCTGTGGTCTTCCAGGGACACGCCCGAGACCATCGACGGCGTCAAGGGCAACAATGCCCGTCGCGGCGCCTGGTGTCCGGCATGATCGTCAGCGACATGCCGGCGCCCAGGCGGAAAGCGCGCGCCCAATGTCAGGGGCTATGCCGATGATGACCGAAGCCCAAAACTATGATCGCCGACTCGGCAAGGTCGAGACGGACATCCAGCTGCTCGGCGCGAACCTCGAGAACCTCGGCCAGGATCTGAAGAGCTTCCGAAGGGAGTGGTCGGAGAAGGCGGAGGAGGACCGCGCCGCGCATAAATCCGCCCGCCTGACCATGCCGCAGATCGTCGGCATGATCGGCACGGCGGTGGTGGTGACGTCGGTCTTGTTCGGCGGCCTGATTTTTCTCGTCAACGGGCAGATCGCCACAGTGCGGCTCGATCTCGCCTCTCAGCTCGCGCAAGTGACGCTCTCGGTGCGCGGACAGGGCGATGCCATCACCGCCCTGAACACCGCCCAGCAGCAGGGGCAGCGCGACATGGCCGCCGATCGGGTCAAGCTCGGCCTGGTCGAGCAGAGCGCGGCCATGAGCAGCCGCTTCATCGACCAGGCGCAGAGCTTCGACGCTGTGATGGCGCGCCATGAGGAGCGCATCCGCTCGCAGGACGAGCGGATGCGGGCGCTGGAACAGCTGCTGCGCGAACTGGTGGCGCGAAGGCCGACGCCGCCCTGATCGGAATGGCGGGCCTTGAGTCCAGATCGCCGGAGGGCGCCTGGCTTGAGAGCGTGCGGGGGGGGCTCAGGTTTTACTTCAGCGGAGCCTGATTTCGAATTCTGTGGAACGTAATCGGCCTGGAAAGGTTGCTCACCAGGAGGTTTGCCATGTTTTCCAATAGAACTCCCCGTGATTTAGCAGGATCAACGCCGGTAAAATCTGTTTTGACCGGTGAATTAATCTCCAACGCGTCCGAGGAATTTCGCCATGAACGCGAAGTCGAATTTCTCTGCTCGCTTTCGCCCGATTGCCTGGAAGATATCCTGACCGGTTTCGGGCGCAGGGCAAGCCACCGCAGCATCACGGCGATCAGGGGACCGGCGGAGGTCAGGTTCCTGCGAAGCCAGATCATCCTGTTCCGGCTTCGCAGCGATGCGGTTCCCGCGCTCGTCCGATAAGCCTCGCCAATTGAGCCGTCCTTCCCTCGGGGGCGGTGGGCCCTTTTTCATGGCGCCAAGGCGCTTTTTTCGTTGCGACAAGGACTTGCGGCACGCGTAGCGGCTCCTAAATTTCCCGCGTCGTTGTCAATCCGGGGGAAAGAGAATGCCCTTTTCGTCGTTGAGAGACCCATCCGACCTGGCCCGAGCCTGTGCGGTGATGGAGGCTGCATGGAACGAGCTCAAGGATGCCATCCCTGAGCCGGAGCGCGATAGCGAACGCACAAGGCTTGCCTATCTCGTCGCGAACCTTGCGCCATTGGCGCTCGATGAGGGTGACCTCAAGAAAAACGTCCTGCACCAGTTCGGGCTGCGCGTGTCGCAGACCAGCGGCGCGTAGAGCAAGATGCGAGCGAAGCGGACACCGGTTCGCGTGAAGAAAACGCGTTAAAACAACGAGCCAGAGCTATTGAACGATCCAATTGGATCGGAATTTGCTCTGGACGGCTGCGCGCATGCCCAGCTTTGCTTCGGCGAGCCGAGCCTTTTTCGTTCAGCCGCGCTTCCTGATCTCGCTCAACCGCTGGATCTGCGCCCGCAGCGCCACGACCGCCGCCTCTCCGCGAATGCCCTTGATGCCGCGCGCATCGCGATCGGTCGAGCCGGTCACGCCGTCCAGCATCGCGTTGCGCTTCAGTAGCGGCAGGCTGAGCAGATACGCGACCTCGCATTCGAGCCGCCATTCCTCGGACGATGTCGAAACCTCGCGGCCGGCGAGGTCGGACCAGGTGAATGACGGGGCAGGCATAGGCACAGGCGAATCTCCTTTGGAGCGGAGACCCTACCTCCTGCGCGCCTGCCGGGCATCTGTCGGGACGGCTGGTGATCCGCCTGGCAATGGCCTTAGCCCGACGCCCGCACGGTTGGGCCATCGCGCCGGTCACGAACCATCATCGGCGACACCTGGACGGCTGTCGGGGGCGGGGTCCGCAATGACTGAAAGAAAATGGTGGGCGACACAGGGATCGAACCTGTGACCACTCCCGTGTGAAGGGAGTGCTCTACCGCTGAGCTAGTCGCCCGCACCGGCGCTTCTCCTAGTCGGCGCGCGCCGTGGCGTCAAGAATGAGCGGCGTCAAGAAATGCTTGGCCTCATGAATGCATGGGCACGCGACCAAGCGCTTGCTGGCCGAAGACCTGGCGCACGGCGTCGGGCAGGGCATCGAAATGCTGGATCACGAGATCGGGCTCCAGCGTCTCGATCGCGACGTCGGTATAGCCGAAGGGCACGCAGATGCAGGGAATGCCGGCGGCCTTGGCCGTGGCGATGTCGGTACGCGAATCCCCGATCATCACGGCCCGCCCCGGATCGGCCCCGGCAGCCTCGATCGTCAGGGTCAGATGGCGCGGATCGGGCTTGTGGAAGGGGAAGCTGTCGCGCCCGGCGATGGCGGCGAAACGCCCGGTGATGCCGAAATGATCGAGAATCAACCGCGTATGCAGGATCGGCTTGTTGGTGCAGACCGCGAGCACATAGCCCTCGCTGGCAAGCGCATCCATCGCCTCCAACACGCCGTCGAAGAGATGGCTGTTGGAGGCGGCGTCCTGCGCATAGATCAGCAGGAAATCCTCGAACAGTCGCTCCAGCGTCGCCTCATTGAGCGGGCGGCCGGAGACGCGGAAGCCGCGTTCGATCAGGGCCCGGGCCCCGGCGCCGACCAGTTCACGGGCGCGGTCGAGCGGCAGGGCAGGCAGGCCCTCGCGCACCAGGATGAGATTGAGCGTGCGCATGATGTCGGGCGCGGTCTCGGCGAGCGTGCCGTCGAGATCGAACACGACGATGGCGGGCAGACTCATGGGCAGGTCTCTCTCATGGGCAAGCCTCTCCGGGCGGGGGGCGCGGGGGGTATAAAGCCTCTTAGCCCGCTTAAGGCTGCTTCGGAAAGGCTGTGGACGCCGCACTGATGCCGCTCTGTCGGCAAAAGCTTCATCGATGGTGATATCGTCTCGCCGATTCGCTGGAAGGAATGCTGCGGTGTTAAACTCCCTGGAAAAGCTGGTGCGCCTCGTGGCGGCCTCTGGCCTGTGCATCGTGGCGGTCGGCCCGGCCATTGCTGCCCCCTTCGAATTCGCGCCGGCGCCGCAGACCGATCTCAACCGCGTCTATCGTATCGACAAGGCCACCGGCGAGGTCGGGGCCTGCCAGTTCCAGCTCAAGGAAGGTGGCGTCGGCATGACGATCTGCTTTGCGGCGGGCGAGGGGGCCGGGCCCCAGGCGCCCAGCGACTACCAGCTCGTGCCGTCGCGACACGAGCGCGAGGGCGGCATCTTCCGCGTCAACATCCGCACCGGCGAGATGAGCGTCTGTTACGTCTTCGACGACAAGGTGGTCTGCACGCCCCAGGCGAAATAATGGCCCCAGGCGAAACAACCTGCCCAGGCGAAATAACCCGCTATTTTCCGGCCTGTATTGAGCCGATGATATCGGCGCCATGCGGCATTGACCGTCGGCATATGCCGTCGCGCCATGCTAGACGAACGGCTCCCGTGATCTTCCCTCGAGATTTGTCATGCTCAAGCTCAACGACCCGTCGCTCCTGAAGTCGCAGTGCTATGTCGATGGCGCCTGGATCGGCGAGGGCGTCGACGCGGTTGACAACCCGGCGACGGGCGTGGTGCTGGCCAAGGTGCCGCGCTTCGGCGCAGCTGAGACGACGGCTGCCGTCGAGGCCGCCTCGCGCGCCTTCAAGCCCTGGGCGAAGAAGACCGCCAAGGAGCGTTCCGTCATCCTGCGCAAATGGTTCGAGCTGATCATGGCGAACCAGGAAGACCTCGCCCAGATCATGACCGCCGAGCAGGGCAAGCCGATCACGGAAGCCCGTGGCGAGGTCGCCTATGCCGCCTCCTTCGTCGAGTTCTATGCCGAGGAAGCCAAGCGCATCTATGGCGAGACCATTCCCTCGCCCTTCCCGAATTCGCGCATCATCATCCAGAAGCAGCCCGTCGGCGTCTGCGCCGCGATCACGCCCTGGAACTTCCCGGCCGCGATGATCACGCGCAAATGCTCGCCCGGCCTCGCTGCTGGCTGCACCTTCGTGGTCAAGCCCGCGCCCGATACGCCGCTGACCGCACTCGCTTTGGCCGAGCTCGCGCAGCGTGCGGGCATTCCCGCTGGCGTCCTCAACATCGTCACCGGCGATGCCAAGGAGATCGGCGGCGTCATGACCTCGCACCCGGCCGTGCGCTTCATCGGCTTCACCGGCTCGACGCCTGTCGGCAAGCTCCTGATGCAGCAGGCCGCCTCGACGGTGAAGAAGGTCGGGCTGGAACTGGGCGGCAACGCGCCCTTCATCGTCTTCGACGATGCCGATATCGACGCCGCCGTCCAGGGCGCGATCGCCGCCAAGTACCGCAACATGGGCCAGACCTGCGTCTGCACCAACCGCCTCTTCGTCCAGGACGGCGTCCATGACGAGTTCGTCGCGAAATTCGCCGGCGAGGTCGCCAAGATGAAGGTCGGCAACGGCGTCGAGGTCGGCGTCGTGCAGGGCCCGCTGATCAATGAGCGCGCGGTCGAGAAGGTCGAGCGCCACGTCGCCGACGCCGTAGCCCATGGCGCCAAGGTCGTCGTTGGCGGCAAGCGCCATGCGCTTGGCCGCACCTTCTACGAGCCGACCGTGCTTTCGGGCGTCACCACCAAGATGCTGGTGACCAATGAGGAGACTTTCGGCCCGGTCGCCCCAGTCTATCGCTTCAAGACCGAGGACGAGGTCGTGGCGATGGCGAACGACACGCCCTTCGGCCTGGCCGCCTATTTCTACTCCAAGGATCTCGGCCGCGCCTTCCGCGTCGCCGAGGAGCTGGAATACGGCATGGTCGGCATCAACTCGGCCATGCTCGGCACCGAGGTCGCCCCCTTCGGCGGCGTCAAGGAATCGGGGCTCGGCCGCGAGGGCTCGCTCCATGGCATGGATGAGTTCGTCGAGATCAAATACATGCTGATGGGCGGGCTGGGCGTTTGACCGCTGATGAGCTGAAGAAGCTGGCGGCGGCGCGGGCGCTCGAGCTCGTGCGCCCCGGCATGCGCCTGGGCCTGGGCACGGGCTCGACAGCGAAGCATTTCGTCGATCTGCTCGGCCAGCGCGTCGCTGCCGGGCTCGACGTGATCTGCGTCGCGACCTCGGAGGCGACGCAAGCGCAGGCGCTTGCACTCGGCATCAGGATGTCGTCTCTGGACGAGACGCCGGAGCTCGATCTCACGGTCGACGGGGCCGACGAGATCGATCCGCAATTGCGCCTGATCAAGGGCGGCGGCGCGGCGCATCTACGCGAGAAGATCGTCGCGGCCGCGTCAGTGCGGATGATCGTCATCGCCGACGACAGCAAGCTGGTCGAGCGGCTCGGCCGCTTTCCGCTGCCCATCGAGGTCGTGCCTTTCGGCCTGGAGGCGACGCGCCGCGCCGTGGCCGCTGCCATCGCCGGCTGCGGCTCTGCCGGAGAGCTCGTGCTGCGCAAGCGGCCCGATGGCGCGACCGTGGTCACCGATAACGGCAATTACATCCTGGACGCTCATCTGGGAGCGATCGCGCAGCCCGAGGCTTTGGCGCTGGCGCTCGGCCAGGTTCCCGGCGTCGTCGAACACGGGCTCTTCATCGGCCTTGCGTCGGGCGCCATCCTGGCGGGCGCCGACGGCTTGCGCCTGCTTGGTGCGACCGGGTGATTCCCAATCAGTGAAAACCACGCTAAGGATCGCCCCGAAACCGAAACGGCCCGCCGCGGCCGACGGCGCACCGGGCCGTTGTCCGGCCGCATGACGAAGGACCACTGCATGATCCGTCACTCTCTCGCCAGCGCGGCTCTTGGTCTCGCCCTGATCCTGTCGGCACCGGCTTTCGCGCAGACGGCGGCTCCGGCTCCGGCTATCACGCCCAGCCACCTTCAACTGGCGCGTGAAGCCGCCGAGCTCACCGGCATCTCCTCGTCGCTGGAGTCGATCTACACCGAGTTCAGCGAGCGCACGAAGCAGCTCGTCGGCACGACCCGCCCCGAGATGAAGAAGGACATGGACCTCGTCATCGAGGCGCTGAAGCCGGAGGCGGACGCCAAGCGGGCCGAGATCATGGTCACGGCGTCGGAGATTTTTGCCCGGAAGATCAACGAAGCCGATCTCAAGGAGGTCGTCGCCTTCTTCAAATCGCCGGTTGGCCAGCGCTACAACGCGGCGCGCACCAAGGCGATCGACGAGATCTACGTGGTGCTCGAGCCCTGGAGCATCAACACCAGCAACTTCCTGTTCGACCGCTTCACCCAGGAAATGCGCAAGCGCGGCCACCAGATGTAAGCTTGGGCCGCAAGCCGGACAAGAATCGAGAAACCCGCCTGCGGAGAACGCAGGCGGGTTTCTTTTTTGAGAATGGTTTGCCCCCGCGGGGGCTTCTCCACCTTGCGCCGTCAGTCCTCCGAGGCCTTGAACCTGTTCAGCCCGCTCATCACGAAGGGCGCGATCAGGCCGATGAAGGCCAAGCCCAGCAGGATGGCGGAGCCGGGGTTTTCCAGCAGGATCATCGGATCGCCGAGGCTGATCTGCAGGGCGCGCCTGAGCTGCGCCTCCGCCATCGGCCCCAGGATCAGCCCGACCACCATTGGCGCGACGGGATAGTCGTAGCGGCGCATCAGGAACCCAAGAAACCCGAAGACGAACAGCATCGAGAGCTCGACCACCGAGGCCTTGACCGCGAGCGTGCCCATCGCCGCGAAGACGAGGATGCCGGCATAAAGCCAGGGCTGCGGGATCGCCAGCAGGCGGACCCAGAGCCCGATCAGCGGCAGGTTGATGATCACCAGCATGGCGTTGGCGATGAAGAGCGAGGCGATAAGCCCCCAGACCAGGTCCGGCCGTTCGGCGAAGAGCAGCGGGCCCGGGTTCAGGCCATATTGCTGGAAGCCCGCCAGCATGATCGCCGCCGTCGCCGAGGTCGGCAGGCCCAGCGTCAGCAACGGCACGAGCGTGCCTGCGGCCGAGGCGTTGTTGGCCGCTTCCGGCCCCGCCACGCCCTCGATCGCGCCATTGCCGAATTCGCCGGGATATTTGCAGAGCTTCCGCTCGGTCGAATAGCTCAGGAAGGTCGGAACTTCCGCGCCGCCCGCCGGCAACGCGCCGATCGGAAAGCCGAAGGCGGTGCCACGCAGCCAGGGCGCCCAGGAGCGCTTCCAGTCTTCCTTCGTCATCCAGAGCGAGCCTTTGATAGGCACGATCTCTTCGGGGTCGCGGAAGCGCTTGGAGGCGACATAGAGCGCCTCGCCGACCGCGAAGAGGCCGACCGCGAGCGTCGTCACCTCGACCCCGTCGAGCAGTTCGGGTACGCCGAAAGTCAGGCGCGCCTGGCCGGTCAATTTATCGATGCCGACCAGCCCGAGCGTCACGCCGATCGCGAGGCTGGTCAGCCCGCGCAGGGGCGAGTCGCCGAAGGTCGCCGACACCGTGACGAAGGCCAGGATCATCAGGCCGAAATAATCCCACGGCCCGAACTTGACCGCGATGTCGACGAGCCAGGGCGCGAGGAAGGCAAGTCCCAGGGTCGCGATCGTACCGGCGACGAAGGAGCCGATTGCGGCGGTCGCGAGTGCCGGCCCGCCGCGGCCGGCCTTGGCCATTTTCGAGCCTTCGAGCGCCGTCGCCAGCGAGGCGCTTTCGCCCGGCGCGTTGATCAGGATCGCCGTGGTCGAGCCGCCATACATGCCGCCGTAATAGATGCCGGCGAACATGATCATCGAGCCGGCAGGGTCGAGCTTGAAGGTGACGGGCAGGAGCAGCGCAACCGTCAGGGCCGGCCCGATGCCCGGCAGCACGCCGACAGCAGTGCCGAGAAACACGCCGACCAGGGCGAAGAGCAGCTTGGAGGGTTCGAGCGCGACGGAGAAGCCGTGCATCAGTGAGGCGAAGGTATCCATTGTCCCGGGCCTCTCAGAACAGGTTTTCGAGGGGGCCGGACGGCAGCGTCAGCTGCAGCAGCTTCGAGAACAGCAGGAAGATCGACAGGCCCAGCACCGCGCCGATGCCGAAATCGATCGCCAAGGCCTGACGTCCGAAGGAGCGGGCGGTGCAGGAGAACACGATCGCGGTCGCAATGATGAAGCCGCCGCCGAGCCCGATGCAGGCGATCAGGCCGATCAGCCCGCCGGTCAGCCAGAGGATGGCGTTGCGGTCGACCGCTTCCGGCTTGGGAAGGCCTTCGCGGAAGGCGACGACGACATGCGACAAGCCCAGAATGGCCAGTACGGCGCTGACCAGATAGGGCATGGCCGTGGGGCCGAGGCCGTAGGTCGAGACGATGGTCTGCGAGCGGGCGTCGTAGAACACGAGTGCCGCTGCGATGAGCAGCAGGGCCGCGACGACGAGGGCAGGCCAGTCGACCCGGCTTGTGGTGACATCCTGGTTCATTCCAACCCTCTTGCCTTGCGCGCTCTTGCCTAGCGGCTCCGCCGGTTGATCCGGCGTTGATCCGTAAACAAAGGGGCCGCTTGCACGGCCCCTTCGTCAAGTGGTTTTGCAGATGGACCTTATTTTACCAAGCCCTACTCGACCAGGCTGCCTTACTTTACCAAGCCGACATCCTTGAGCACCTTGGTGACGCGGGTATCTTCGTCCTTCAGGAAGGTCTCGAAGGCGGCGCCGCCGAGATAGGCGTCGTCCCAGCCGCGCGCCTTGAGGACCTCGGCCCATTCCTTGGTCTTGACCATCTTCTCGATCGCGTCCGAGAGAACCTTGCGCTGCTCGGGCGTGATGCCGGCCGGTGCCATCACCGAGCGCCAGTTCAGCACTTCGAGATTGACGCCGCCCTCTTTCAGAGTCGGGGCGTCGGGTGCGTTGGGCAGGCGCGAGCCGGAGCTGACGCCGATCACGCGCAGCTTGCCGGCCTTGATCTGGCCTTCGAACTCGCCATAGCCGGAGATGCCGGCCGTGACGCGCCCGCCCAGCATCGCAGCCAGTGCCTCGCCGCCGCCCGAGAACGGGATGTAGTTGACCTTGGTCGCGTCGGCGCCGACGGCGCCGGCGAAGAGTGCCGCCATGATGTGGTCGACGCCGCCGGCCGAGCCGCCGGCCCAGGTCACCTTGGCCGGATCGGCCTTGACGCGGTCGGCCAGGTCCTTGGCGTTTTTGATCGGCGAGTCCGTCGGCACGACGATGACCTCGGCCTCGGCGGTGATCCGCGCGATCGGGGTGATCTGCGACAGGTTCACCGGCGACTTGTTCAGCAGGATGGCGCCGACCATGACGAAGCCGTTGACCATCAATTGCGAGCCGTCGCCCTTGGCGCCATTGACGAACTGGGCGAGGCCGATCGTGCCGCCGGCGCCGTTGACGTTGTTGACCTGCACGCTCTTGGCGATGCCAGACGCCGTCAGCACCTGCTGCATCGAGCGGGCGGTTCCGTCCCAGCCGCCGCCGGGCGCGGCGGGCGCCATGATCTTCAGTTCGAGCTGGGCGAAAGCGGCCGTCGACAGGCCAGCCAACGCTACGGCAGTGACAGCGCCGCGCTTCAGAATGGATCTCAGCATGGGTTTCCTCCGCTCGCGGGTTTCCCGCAGATTTTATCTTGAACGACCCGCAGTGACACTTTGACACTTCCAGCGTCAATTGCACGTGATTGCACAATCTTATGTCATAAATTACCGCGCGCGGCAGCGAGGAATGATCTGCCTCTGCGACGTCCGCCGATGTTTGAATTGCTGTCGCCGGCCGTCGATCACGTCGCATCGGGACATTTCCACCCGAATGCGAAAAATGTGATCGGTTCCAAAAGCTTAGAGCATTGCTCCTGCGAAAAACCGGTCTCCACTTTTTCGCGCAATGCTCCAGAGGCTGTTATGAACCATGGGGGCCGATGTGATGAGGTCAAAACGACGGAGATGGGAGGAGCATTGCGCAGGCGATACCATCGGTATCGGCAAGCGATGCGACGCTGCAGCTCCGGCGTTTTCACCTCACCCGCAGGGCGCGGCGCTTTTGCGCGACTGCGGCGTCGTTCTTCGTAGCAAACCGGAAGGTTTGCGTCCTCGAACTCCTGGCATTCGCGCAAAATCGCCAGCGTCAAATCGACCCCATGGTTCAGAACAGCCTCTAGGCGGGCCTGCCATGATCGCGTAATCGCTTGCCGATGAGCCGATCGACCTTGTCTCCGACATCTCAAGAGCCCGCGCCGCGAGAATCCGCGCCGAAGGAGCCTGCGCCACTTGGCCATGCCGCGTTGGCCCTGAATATTGCCAGCGCGCTTCTCATCATGCTCCCGCCGGTGATGTGGGCGGCCAATCGCTCCGCGCCGCTGCTGCTCTCGCTGGCGGCGCTGGCGGTCCTTGCTGCCGATGCCTTGGCCGGGCGCCTGCCGGCCCGACTGAAGCAGGCGCGCAATGCTCTCATGCAGCCCCTGGCCTTGGCGCTGCTCGGCTTCCTCGGCTGGGCCCTGGTGACGCTGCTGTGGAGCCATCTCCCGCGCGCCGGGCTCGCCATGTATGGCGAACTGGTCCTGTCGCTGGCGTCTGGCTTCGTCATCGCCCTGTGCTGGCCGCAGACGGCGCCTGCGCGCGCCAGGCGGGCGCAGGGCTGGTCGCTGGCACTGACCGGTATCCTGGTCCTGGGCGAATTGCGCCTCGGGCCGGGCCTGCGTGACGCTCTGGGGCTTCGGAGCCAGCTCTATATCTTCAACCGGCCGCTCCTGACCTGCCTGCTCCTGCTGGCCCCGGCTGTCTACGGCCTTTGGACTGTCCCCGGGGGTGGGCGCGGCGGCCGCAGGCTTGCCGTGCTCGCGGCGTTCTTCGTCGCCGCCGCGATCATGGCCGGCGAGAGCGGCGCGGCCAAGCTCGGGCTGATGCTGATGGCCGCTACCTGGCTCGTCGCGCTGGCCTTGCCGCGCCTGGCGCTGGCCGGTTTGGCGCTCGCCTTCGTCGCCATGGTGGCGGTCGCGCCCGTGCTCGGCCCGCTCGCCGACCGCGTCCTGCCAGTTGGCGTCTATCAGCAGCTTGCCCGCGCCCATGCGCGCGACCGCGTCGACATCTGGCTCAGCTTCGGCGAGGCGATCAGGGCGCGCCCGCTGACCGGCTTCGGCTTTGGAACCTCGGCCGCCTTGCGCACGCATCCGGCCGCGGCCGCGGTCTCCGAGCCGCACCGGCTGCTGCTCGATGTCGGCCATCCCCATAACGCCTTCCTGCAGGTCTGGGTCGAGACCGGCCTGATCGGCGTCCTGCTGATCTCGGCTGCGGGGCTCGCATTTCTGGGCCGCCTTCGCCATATGCCGGCCCGGGCTCTCGCCCCGCGTCTTGCGGTGATCACTGCGGCGCTGGGGGTGGCCTCGGTCGGCCATGGCGCCTGGCAGGGCTGGTGGATCGCGGCTCTTGGCGCAACGGCGATCTGGTTCATGAGCATCGGGCGAAATGATGCCAGGCGAAACGATGCCAAGCGGAACGATGCGGAGACAAGCCGATGAGTGAATTCGACGTCGATCTCTTCGTCATCGGGGCGGGTTCCGGCGGCACGCGCGCCGCCCGCATCGCGTCTGGCCACGGCGCCAAGGTGATGATCGCGGAGGAGGACCGCATCGGCGGCACCTGCGTCATTCGCGGCTGCGTGCCCAAGAAGCTCTTCGTCTATGCCAGCCGCTTCGCGGAGGATTTCGAGGACGCCGCCGGCTTCGGCTGGAGCGTTCCCAAGCCGAGCTTCGATTGGCCGACCTTGCGTGATGCTGTGGCGGGCGAGGTCACACGGCTGTCGGGTCTCTACCGCAAGGGCCTGGAGGGCGCCAAGGTCGCGATCCGCGAGGAGCGCGCCGTGGTCGAGGGGCCCCATAGCCTGCGCCTGGCAAAGAGCGGCGAGACCATCCGCGCCCGCCACATCCTGGTCGCGACCGGCGGCTATCCCGCTTTCGATCCGCCGATCCCGGGCGGCGAGCTCGGCATCTCCTCGAACGAGATCTTCCATCTGCCGAGCCTGCCCAAGCGCATGCTGGTCGTCGGCGGCGGCTATATCGCGCTCGAATTCGCCAGCGTCTTCGCGCGGCTCGGCGTCGCGGTGACGCTGCTGCATCGCGGCGACAACATCCTGCGCGGCTTCGACGAGGACATCCGCACTCGCCTGCGCGACGCGCTCGCGCATGCCGGTATCACGCTGCGGCTGGGCTGCACCATCGACCGGATCGAATTGCTGCCGGATGGCGTGCGCCGCGCTCATTGCGCCAAGGGCAGCCCGATCGACGCCGAGGTGGTGCTGGTCGCGACCGGCCGCCGGCCCAATACGGTCGGGCTCGGGCTGGAGACCGCCGGCGTCAAGCTCGGCCCCGTCGGCGAGATCATGGTCGACGAGAATTCCGCCTCCAGCGTGCCCTCGATCCACGCCGTCGGCGACGTCACCAACCGCGTCAACCTGACCCCGGTGGCGATCCGGGAGGGGCACGCCTTCGCCGATACGACCTTCGGCGGCAAGCCCTGGCACATGGACCACAACCTCGTGGCCTCTGCGGTCTTCACCACGCCGGAGATCGGCACGGTCGGCTTGACCGAGAACCAGGCCTTTGCGGCCGGCTACGAGCTGCGTGTCTTCGAATCGGCTTTTCGGCCGATGAAGGCGACGATCTCGGGTCGGCAGGAGCGCATCTACATGAAGCTGGTGGTCGACGCGAAGACGGACAGGATGCTCGGTGTCCACATCCTCGGCCATGACGCGGGCGAGATCATCCAGGCCGTCGCCATCGCGGTGACGATGGGTGCAACCAAGGCCGATTTCGACCGCACCATTGCGCTTCATCCCAGCGCTGCGGAGGAGCTCGTGACGATGCGGACGGCGCGGGCGGGGTAGGGCTAGAGCCGGATGATTTCAGATGGAATCACGAAGTGATCCCAGCTGAAATCTGAATCCGTCTCTCATCTAAGAGTTAGAGCAGGATCACGCGAAAAACCGGTTCCCACTTTTTCGCATCCTGCTCTATGGCAGCACGGGCACGCCGAGCGATCGGGCGGCGGCGCCAAGTCTCGGTCGCGCGTCGCCAGTTCAAGATAGGCTGCGCCATAGCTCGTCAGGCGATGCGCGCGCGAGATTTTGCGTATCGCGCCAGGCGCGGCCCGCCGTCTCCGCATCCGTGACCAGCCCAATTGGCCGAGCAGTTCCAGGCGCTCGGAGACCGCGGCGGCGCTGAGGCGGCCCTTCCGCTCGCCCTGCAACAGGATGTTGCCGATTTCCAGTGCGAACAGGCCGGGCACGATCGCTCCGCTTTGGCGAACCCGTTCCGCGATCGCATCGCTCTCCGGGGACGCCTCATCCTCGAAACACCACGCGAGTGCGATCGAGGCGTCGATGACGAGCGTCACCGCCGCCCCTCGTCCCGCAAATCCTTCCAGGGCAGCCCGCCGAGCGTCGTTCTGCCGCGCAGTGCTTTCAATTTGGCGAAGGCCTCGTCGCGGCGCGTTTGATCGATATCGCTCGCGCCGGTCAGCCGCGCGATCGGTTTGCCATGTTTGGTGATGACCAGCTCCTCGCCGGCGGCGACCCGTTCGAGCAGCGCCGAGAGATGAGTCTTGGCCTCAAAAGCGCCAATCGTGACCATGGCGAATTTCCAACCTGACTTTCAAACGAGATGAAAAGATAGGTCGGTATGGCCGGCGGGGCCAGAGCCGTGATGCTGGGCACGACCAAGGCCGATTTCGACCGCACGGTCGCGTGGCATCCCAATGCGGCGGAAGAGCGCGTCCGCCATCCGTTATTTGCTCAGCCCTTTCTTGGCGAGCCAGTCCTGGATCAGCTGGGCGACCTCCAGATTGTTCTTGTCGAGCATCATCATGTGGGAGTTTCCCTTGATGCCCACAGTCGGGAGGTTGACGACGTCGACCGAGCCGCCGGCCGCCTTGATCTTGTCGCCGAAATCGGTTCCCGCCTTGCGGATCGCCGGCCAGCGCGCATCTTGCTCGACATAGTCGCCATAGACCATCAGCACGGGGATGTTCTTCAGGAGATCGGCCTTGGCAGGGTCGCCCAGGCCTGCCGGCTCGACCGCGATCAGCGCCTTGACCTTGTCGGGGCGCGCCTGCGCCACCTTGAAGCCGAACTGCCCGGCCTGGCTGTGGAAGGCGATCACGCAGGGACAGACCTTGTCGACCTCGGCGATATAGGCGTCGATGATCATCTGGTCGGTCGAGGTCCAGCGCGGCACGATCTGCTTGACGAAGTTGTCGTAGCCATCGGCTGGGAACTGGCTCCCAGTGAGATATTTCCGCTTGGCGGGATCGCCATTGTAGCTGCCCGCGCCGTCGCCGATGCGGAAGCGCTCGAACGGGTTCGCCGTGGTCAGGAAGACGGGCTCGCCTGGAATGACGTCGGGATACATCGCCCAGCCCGAACGGCCGCGCTCGACCGCGTCTGAGTTGTAGACTGCCCAGCCCTTGCGCAGGAAGAACTCCAGCCAGCCCTGCCGCCCGTCCGGCGTCGTCTCGTAATTGACGCCGGTCATGCCGCCGCCATGCCAGAGCAGGAGAGGGGCGGCGCCGCGCTCGTTCTGTGGCAGGAAATACTGCACATACATCTGGCCGGTCTGATAGGTGCCGTTGGGATCGACTTTGGCCGGAACGCCGCCGGGGGTGAAGGTCACCTCCTTGACCGGCCGGCCTGAAATCTCGACCAGCTTGCCGCCGACATGGAACGAACCCATGCCACGTAGCGACAGCGGCTCCTCTGCGAAAGCACCGGAGAGTGTGGCGGCGAAAAATGCCCCCGCCATTGCGAAGCAACGAAAGCCCATCTGCGTTTCCCTGACAGTTTCTCTTTCTATCTTGGGGCGGACGCTAAGAGACGGCGGCCGGAAGTCAACGGCGGGACATGGCCCCATGCCGCAGTCGAGCTTGCGCAAAATTCGGCCTTGTCTGGTATGATTCAAAATCAGAGCTGGTTGAATCGCCATCTCAGCGACTTGAATCAGCGTCTCAGCGGCCGGATTCAGGATGCGAGCCGATTGCGCCATCGCGTTGCGATGATTCAAGCTTCCGCCCTTGGCCGGCGAGGCTGCCTTGGCCTTTCCCGGCGATGTCGCTTCGCCATGGTGGTCAGCCCGCGATGATGGGTGTATAGGCCCCGCTTCGCGCTGAGATGAGGTTAACAGCCGCGCGATCGTAAGCAGGAGCAAGACAAATGTCGGAGCGTTGGACGCCCGAGAGCTGGAGGGCCAAGCCCGTTCAGCAGATGCCGGAATACCCGGATCAGGCAGCCTTGAAGGCGGTTGAGCAGCAGCTCGCCGGCTTTCCGCCGCTCGTTTTTGCGGGTGAGGCGCGCAAGTTGAAGAAGGCTCTCGCGAAAGTCGCAAGCGGCGAGGCCTTCCTGCTCCAGGGTGGAGATTGTGCGGAGAGCTTCGCCGAGCACTCGGCCGACAACATTCGCGATTTCTTCCGGCTCTTCCTGCAGATGGCGGTGGTGCTGACCTTCGCCGGCGGCTCGCCGGTGGTGAAGGTCGGGCGCATCGCCGGCCAGTTCGCCAAGCCGCGTTCGGCTGGAACGGAGACGATCGGCGGCGTCGAATTGCCGAGCTACAAGGGCGACATCGTCAACGACATCGAGTTCACGCCGGAGGCGCGCATCCCAGATCCGCGCCGCCAGCTCGAGGCTTATCGCCAGTCTGCGGCGACGCTGAACCTGATCCGCGCCTTCGCGACCGGCGGCTACGCCAATCTCGACAATGCACATCGCTGGATGCTCGGCTTCGTCAAGGATGCGCCGGCCTCGTCGCGCTATAACGAGGTCGCCGAACGCATCACCGAGTCGCTCGACTTCATGCGCGCCATCGGCATCGATCCCGAGACGCATCCCGAGATGCGCACGACGGATTTCTACACCAGCCATGAGGCGCTGCTGCTCGGCTACGAGCAGGCGATGACGCGCACGGACTCGACCACGGGCGAGTACTACGACACCTCCGGCCACATGGTCTGGATCGGCGATCGCACGCGCCAGCTCGACCATGCCCATGTCGAGTTCTTCCGCGGCATCCGCAATCCGATCGGCCTGAAATGCGGGCCGTCCACGACCGTCGACGGCTTGCTGAAGCTCATCGATGTCCTGGATCCGCAAAACCAGCCGGGCCGTCTGACGCTGATCGCCCGCTTCGGCGCTGACAAGGTCTTTGACAACCTGCCGGCTTTGGTGCGCGCCACCAAGCGGGAAGGGCGCAATGTCGTCTGGTCCTGCGATCCGATGCACGGCAATACGGTCAAGGCGGCGAGCGGCTACAAGACGCGGCCTTTCGACCTGATCATGACCGAGGTGAAGAACTTCTTCGCCGTCCACCAGGCCGAGGGCACCCATGCCGGCGGCCTGCATCTGGAAATGACCGGCAAGAACGTCACCGAATGCACCGGCGGCGCGCGCGGCATGACCGATGCGGACCTCAACGACCGCTACCACACGGTCTGCGATCCGCGCCTCAATGCCGAGCAGGCGCTGGAGCTCGCCTTCCTCGTCGCCGAGCTGGTCAAGCGCGAGCGCTCGGGCCGAGTGCGTCCGGAGGTCGAGGCGGCGGAGTAAAGATCGCTTCGAGGGTCGTCAAAAAAAGCAAAGGGCCGGGCGAAAAGCCCGGCCCTTTTCGTTGATAGCCTTGGAGCGAGCGTCAGAACTTCAAGCCGGCCGCGACGCGGGCTGTATTGACCGTCGTCGTGGTGCCTTCGATATCCGCGAAGCGGATCAACTGATACTCGGCCCGGACGAAGAGATTGTCGGTGAGCGCCATGTCGATGCCGCCGCCGACGGCCAGGCCGAAGCCGTAGACATTGTTCTTGGTCGCGCCAACGCGGAGCGGGTAGCCGCTGGCGACGACGTTGTTCTGAATCGCGCCCGTAACAGGGTCGGTCCGGGTAAAGCGCCAGGTCGCATCAATGGTCGATGTCGTATCGAAGCGCCCGACGACACCGCCGATCGTCGCGAATGGCATGATACGGCCATAGGCCCAGCCCATGCGCAGGCGGGCGGTCGCGTAGTCGTGCAGTTTCGCACCTTGATTTGAACTCAGTGAAAAATCGTTGACCGTGCCATCTGAGGTTATAAAGCGCCGCGCGATATAGTCACTGACGCTGTAGCTATGCCCGGAGCGGGTATAATCGGCCTCGAAGCCCAGCATTGCATCGCCGAACAGGTAATTATAGCCTGTAAATCCGAAAAAAGTCGCTCCACTGTCGCGTTTGGACGGCAGGTCAGAAACCAGCGCTCCCATATCGACCTCATTGCCCAGCGTGGTGTTGCGGAAGGCGAAGCGCGCCAGATCCTGCATGGTGCCGCTACCGGGTTGGAACTTGGTATCGGATACGCCAGCGCCACCACCGAAGTAGAAGCCCGACCAGTTGAAGGTGCCGGATTCGAAATCTCGCGGCGGCGTATCCTCGGTCTGCTGCGACCCGCGCAGGACCGGGTAATCCGCGGCCGAAGCGGCCCGGTCCACGGCCAGAACGAGCCCGGCTGCTGCTACGCCGGTGAGGATGAGGGAGCGGATGCGCATGAAATTTCTCCAAGCCGGCCGGTCATCGTCACTGCCCGACACGCTGCTATTCATGCCCGATTAACCCTAACGGGCAGTTAAGCCCGCGCTACGCGCATTGCTGGCTTTGGGGCGCCGCGCTACAGGCAAAGTCATGACTGCGACCTCCCTTCGTCTTGCGCTTGCGCAACTCAACCCGACCATCGGCGACATCTGCGGCAATGCCGACAAGGTCCGCGCCGCTCGCCGCGCCGCAGGCGATGCCGGCGCCGAGCTCTTGATGCTGCCGGAGCTCTTCCTCTGCGGCTATCCGCCGGAGGATCTGGTGCTGAAGCCGGCCTTCCAGGATGCCTGCCGCAAGGCTTGCGAGGCGCTCGCGCACGAGACCGGGGATGGCGGTCCGGCCGTGCTCCTGGGCCTGCCCTGGGCCGAGGGCGGCAAGCTCTACAACGCTTATGCGCTGCTCGATGGCGGCCTGATCCAGTCGGTGCGCTTCAAGGTGGCGCTGCCCGATTATGGCGTCTTCGACGATTCCCGCGTGTTCTCGCCCGGCCCGCTGCCCGGCCCGGTGGTGTTCCGCGACAAGGTCCGGCTGGGCCTGCCGATCTGCGAGGACATCTGGAGCGAGGAGGTGGTCGAGTGCCTGGCCGAGACCGGGGCCGAGATCCTGCTCGCGCCGAACGGCTCGCCCTATCGCCGCGATGTCGGCGACGAGCGCATGAATATCGCGGTCGCGCGCGTGGTCGAATCCGGCCTGCCGCTGGTCTATCTCAACCAACTCGGCGGCCAGGACGAGCTCGTCTTCGACGGCGCCTCCTTCGTGCTCGCCTCAGACAGAACGCTGGCGCATCAACTGCCGGCCTTCCGCGAGGCGCTCGTCGTCACCGAGTGGGCGCGCGCGGCCGGGCAATGGCGCGCCCAGCCGGGCGAGATCGCGGCGATCGAGAGCGGCGACGAGGCGGATTACGCGGCTTGCGTGCTGGGCCTGCGCGATTATGTCGGCAAGACCGGGTTCCGCGGCGTGGTGCTCGGCCTCTCCGGGGGCCTCGACTCCGCGCTTTGCGCCGCGATCGCCGTCGATGCGCTCGGGCCGGGGCGCGTTACTTGCGTGATGATGCCCTCCCGCTTCACCGCGCAGCAGAGCCTGGACGATGCCAAGGCCTGCGCCAAGGCACTTAGTGTCCGCTATGAGACGCTGCCGATCGCGGCGCCGGTCGCGGGCTTCGAGGCGGCTCTGGCCGGGCTCTTCGCGGGCACGCAGCGCGACGTCACGGACGAGAACCTGCAGAGCCGGACGCGCGGCACGCTCCTGATGGCGCTCTCCAACAAATTCGGCTGGATGCTGGTGACGACCGGCAACAAATCCGAGATGTCCTGCGGCTACGCCACGCTCTATGGCGACATGAATGGCGGCTTCAACCCGATCAAGGACGTCTACAAGACGCAGGCCTTCCGCCTCGCGCAGCTGCGCAACCACTGGAAGCCGGCGGGTGCGCTTGGCCCTAATGGCGTGGTCATCCCCGAAAGCATCATTGCCCGGCCGCCCAGCGCCGAACTGCGCGAGGGGCAGACCGACCAGGATGCGCTGCCGCCCTATGAGGTGCTCGACGCCATCCTCGCCTGCCTGATCGAGCGCGAGATGCGCGTCGCCGATATCGTCGCGCTCGGCCATGAGCGTGAAACCGTCCTCGCGGTCGAGCGCCTGCTGCATCGTGCCGAATACAAGCGCCGCCAGGCTGCGCCGGGCGTGAAGGTCACCGGCCGCAATCTCGGCCGCGATCGCCGCTACCCGGTCGTCAACGGTTTCAGCGATCCGGGCGAGGGCGCCTACCAGCCCGATGCGACGCTGGTGAAGGGCGTGGGCCGGGCGGGCGGGGAGAGTTTCGACTTCTGAGAGGCTCTCCTCCCGCGATCAATGCACTGAGGCCGAGTTGGACGCGCCAGCCTTATCGTGCTGGCCAAAGCGGTCGACCATGGTCGCGCTGGCTTCGTTCAGGCCGATCATGGTGACCTCCGCTCCGTTACGGCGGAACCGCAAGACCGCCTTGTCGAGCGCCGCGATCGCCGAGATGTCCCAGAAATGCGCATGGGTCAGGTTGATCGTCACGCGCTCCGGCCGCTCGTCGAAGGCGAAGCCCGCGAGGAAGCTCTCGGTCGAGGCGAAGAAGATCTGACCCCGGACGATGTAGTCGCACTTCGTCCCGTCAGCGCTCTCGCGCCTATCGACGGCGACGAGCCGCGCGACCTTGCCGGCGAAGAACACGCCCGACAGCAAAACGCCGACGAGCACGCCCTTGGCGAGATCATGCGTGGCGACGACTGTCGTGACGGTCGCCAGCATGACGATGGAGGACGGCAGCGGGTTGAGGCGCAGATCGAGGATCGAGCGCCATGAGAAGGTGCCGATCGAGACCATGATCATCACGGCGACGAGGGCGGCCATCGGGATGATTCGCACGAGGTCGTCGAGCACGACGATCAGGAACAGCAGGAAGGCTCCGGCAACGAAGGTCGAGAGCCGGCCGCGCCCGCCCGACGTCACATTGATCACGGACTGGCCGATCATGGCGCAGCCGCCCATGCCGCCGATCAGCGCCGAGGCGATGTTGCTCGCGCCCTGTCCGTAGCATTCCTGGCTCTTGTTGCTGCCGGTCTCCGTCATGTCGTCGACGATCTGTGCCGTCAGCAGTGATTCCAGGAGCCCGACCGCGGCGAGCGCGACCGAATAAGGGAAGATGATCTTCAGCGTTTCGAAGGTCAGCGGAACCTGCGGCAGCGCGAAGACGGGCAGGGTCGAAGGCAGTTCGCCGAGATCGCCGACCGTCCGCAGGTTCAGCCCGAAGCCCCATGCGACCGCCGTCAGCACGGCGATGGCGACGAGCGGCGAAGGGATTGCCTTGGTCAGATAGGGCAGGAGATAGATGATCGCGAGGCCGGCCGCGATCATCGCATAGGTCAGGGTCGGCACGCCGATCAGTTCGGGCAACTGCGCCATGAAGATCAGGATGGCGAGCGCATTGACGAAGCCGGTGATGACCGAGCGCGAAACGAAACTCATCACTCGCCCGAGCCTGAGCGCTCCGGCGCCGAGCTGGATCAGCCCCATCAGGATCGTTGCCGCGAAGAGATATTGCAGGCCGTGTTCCTTCACCAGCGTGACCATCAGCACGGCCGTGGCGGCGGTCGCGGCCGAGATCATGCCGGGGCGCCCGCCGACGAAGGCGGAGACACAGGCGATGGCGAAGGAGGCGTAGAGCCCGATCTTGGGATCGACGCCGGCGATGACTGAAAAGCCGATCGCTTCCGGGATCAGCGCGAGCGCGACGACGATGCCCGACAGGATGTCGGCCCGGATGTTGGAGAACCATTCACGGCGATAGGCAGTCATTTTTGACATTGCGGAACCCACGAGCAATCAGCGCCTGCGCGATGCGCAGGATCAGGCTTGATCGACATTTGGGTTGTCCGGCGGATCGGCGGCCGGAAGAGCCACCCGGAATTTCACCGGGTCCATTCGAATGAGATCTTCTAGCCATGAGTCCTGCTGCGCCGCAACAGGAATTGCTGCGGAAGCGATCGGCGCGCAACAGAGAGGTTCACTGGGCGCGGCGATCACTGGGCGCAGCGATCACTCGGCGATTGTCCGCCCCCGTCAAACGCGCCATAAGCCGCGCATGACTTCTCCGCTCGTCCGCACCGCACCGTCTCCGACCGGCTTCCTGCATATCGGCAATGTCCGGTCGATCATGTTCAACTGGCTGTTCGCGCGCCGCCATGGTGGGCGCTTCCTGCTGCGCTATGACGATACCGATCTGGCGCGTTCGAAGCCGGAATTCGCCGAGGCAATCGCGGAAGACCTGGCCTGGCTCGGCGTCGCGCCCGACTTCGTCATCAGGCAGTCGGACCGGCTGGCGATCTATGACGCCGCAGCTGCCCGCCTGCGCGAGGCCGGCCGGCTCTACCCCTGCTACGAGACGGCCGACGAGCTCGACCGCCGCCGCAAGCGCCAGCTCGCGCGCGGCCTGCCGCCAGTCTATGACCGCGCCGCTCTGAAATTGACGGCTGAAGACAGGGCGCAGCTCGAGGCCGAGGGCCGCAAGCCGCATTGGCGCTTCCTGCTCGAGCCGCGCATCGTCGCCTGGAACGATCTCGTCCGCGGCGAGGCCCATGTCGATTGCGCCTCGCTGTCGGACCAGGTGCTGATCCGCGAGGATGGCAGCTATCTCTATCATCTGCCTTCCGTCGTCGACGATGCCGAGACCGGCGTGACCCATGTCATCCGCGGCGAGGACCACGTCACCAACACGGCGGTGCAGATCCAGATTTTTGAGGCGCTGGGCGCAACGCTGCCGCTCTTCGGTCACCACAATCTGCTGACGACGGCGAGCGGGGAGGGGCTGTCGAAGCGGCTCGGCCATCTCTCGCTGCGCGGCCTGCGCGAAAGCGGCGTCGAGGCCCTGGCCGTCGCGGCACTTGCCGTGCTCGTCGGCTCCTCGGATGCGGTCAGGCCCGTCGCGAGCTTGGATGAGCTCGCTGGCCTCGTCGATCTCGCCCATGTCTCGCGCGCGCCGGCCAAGTTCGACGAGCACGAGCTGGAGGCGCTGAGCGCCCGCACAATCCACCAACTGCCTTATGACGCCGTGGCCGAGAGGCTGGCAGTGCTGGGCGTGCCTGCGAGCGAGCCGTTCTGGCTCGCGGTGCGCGGCAATCTCGGCAAGCTCGATGATGTGAAGGCCTGGTGGCAGGTCGTCGAAGGGCCGCTGCAGCCGGTCGTCACCGACCCCGCTTTCGCCGCTATGGCGGCTTCCGTGCTGCCGGCCGAGCCTTTCGATGCGACGAGCTGGAAGAGCTGGACCCAGGCCGTTGGGGCCGCGACCGGCGCCAAGGGCAAGGCCCTGTTCATGCCGCTGCGCCTGGCCCTGACCGGGCTGGAGCACGGCCCGGAATTGGCGACCCTGCTGCCGCTGATCGGGCGGGAAAAAGCGCTGAAGCGGCTGGCCGGCGAGGCGGCTTAGCTCCACCGTGGCAGAATAAAGCTCGTCATCCCGGACAAGCCGCGATAGCGGCGCCAATCCGGGATCCATCGAAGGGCTCTCCGGCGCTCTACGATGGATCCCGGATCTCCGCATCGCTGCGTCCGGGATGACGTGGTGTTCCCGAGAGAGCCGTAAAAGCTCAATCGTGCCGGTGCATCGCCGAATCGTGCTTGGTGTCGCGCATCGTCGTGTAGACCAGGAGCGACAGGAAGATCACGCCGGCGAGATAGTAGTAGAACCATTGCTCGTGGCCGAGCGTCTTGAACCAGAGCGCGATCGCCGGAGCCGTGCCGCCGAAGATCGAGACCGTCAGCGCATAGGGCACGGCGACGCCCGTCGCGCGGATCGAGGTCGGGAACAATTCGGCCTTCACCACGGCGTTGATCGAGGTGTAGCCGGCGACGAAGACCCAGGCGCCCGAGATCAGCAGGAAGGCGATCCAGGGCGATTTCGTCCCGGCGAGCGCGGTCAGGATCGGCACCGTCAGCAGCGTGCCGGCGACGCCGAAGAAGATCAGCATCGGCTTGCGGCCGATCCGGTCCGAGATCGAGCCATAGATTGGCTGCAGGGCGGCGGCGAAGATCAGGGAGCCGGCGATGACATAGGTCGTGGTCAGGTCGCTGAGGCCCACCGTCTGCTTCACGAAGGTCTGCATATAGGTGGTGAAGGTGTAGAAGGCGGCGGTGCCGCCGGCGGTGAGGCCGACCACGATCGCGACCTCGCGCGGATAGCGCAACAGCCCGCGGATCGAGCTTTCGCGCTTCTTGCCCTTCAGCGCCTCGAAGCTCTCGGTCTCGTGCATATGGCGGCGCATGAACATGGCGATGATGGCGAGCGCCGCGCCGATGACGAAGGGGATGCGCCAGCCCCAGGCGACGAGCTGCTCATGCGTCAGGAAGACGTTCTGGAGCAGCAGCAGCACGAGGATCGCGGTGAGCTGCCCACCGATCAGCGTGACGTATTGGAAGCTCGAATAGAAGCCGCGATGCTCGGGGTCGGCGACCTCGGTGAGATAGGTCGCGCTGGCGCCGTATTCGCCGCCGAGGCTCAGGCCCTCGACGATGCGGGCGAAGGCGAGCAGGGCGGGCGCGGCGAAGCCGATCGAGGCATAGGTCGGCGTCACCGCGATGATCAATGAGCCGAAGCACATCAGCACGACCGAGACGGTCAGCGAGAGCCGGCGGCCATAGCGGTCGGCGAGATGGCCGAACAGCCAGCCGCCGATCGGGCGCACGATGAAGCCGGCGGCGAACAGGGTCGCGGCGTTGAGCTGCTGCACGACCGGGTCGCTGGACGGGAAGAAATGCGGCGCGAAATACAGCGCGAAGGCCGTATAGGCGTAAAAGTCGTACCATTCGACCAGATTGCCGACCGAGCCCATGAAAATCGCCTTCAGGCGGCGTTTGGCGTCGTTGAATTCGATCGGATGGGGGTGGGCGGGGATGGCGTCGTCTGACATGGCGGCCTCTGGGTCTTTGGGGGGACGGAGGCGGCCTCGCGCCGTCGGGAGACGGGCGCGTCATTCTGCGGCCAGGCGGCGTCCCCTTATGAGGGGTGGCCCTTTAATGCGCGCTGGCTGGTCATGCGTCCAGTGCCGGGTTGCCCGGTTGGCGGTGTAGCGTCATGGTTTCTGTGCATGAAGCCATGATCGATTCCAGGAGTTTAGAGCACTGCTCTATTGCCGCGTCGCCGAGGGGCCGAGATTGGGCGCAAGGTTCGGCGCGACGATCCGCACCGTGCGCTTCTCGCCGGTGACGCTCTTCGTCTCGCTCTTCACCCCGTCGCCCTTGCTGAGGACTTTTTCGCCGACCGTATCGGGGCCGACGCCGGCCGATTCCGTGCCCGCCGTCGGCGAGTTCTCGGATGGCATGGGCTTCTCGTCGGCGACATCGGGAACGGCGGCGGGCTGCACGGTCGCAGGCGTGGCGCCCCGGCGCTTGGGATCGACCTTGGGATCGACCTTGGGCCGCGACAATTCGGCCGCGCGCTGTTCGGTGACGATGACGTCGCCCTTGCGCTTGTCGAGCAGGTATTCGGCGTCCTTCAGCGTCTGCGCCCAGCTCTGGCCCTGGCCTCGGCAGGTGCAGGCGGCGTCAAAACTGCGCTGATATTTTCCGGCGTTCGCCAGGGAGGTATAGGGCTGGCCGGTGCTGCGGGAGACGGCGTTCTGGATATCGCCGCCACCGGTCATGCCGAAGGCGGTGGTTTCCGAGCCCGGGCACAGGGCCTGGCACATCTCGTCGGCATTGCCGGGATTGTTGGCGAGGGGGAAGAAGAAGCCGTCGCAGCTGCGTACGCAGACGGTGTAGGCGCCGCCCATGCGCGGCTTCTCGGGCTCCAGCGGCTGCTCGGGCTGGAGCTCCGGCAAGGTCGTGTCGATCTCGCCCCGGCGCGGTTCGATCCCGAAGATGGTCTCGAAGAAGCCGCGCTGCTGCTGCCGGCAGTTATTGTCGATCGCGGCGGTCAGCTGGGCGCGGCGCTGCTCGACGCCGCCGCCCTCCGCCTGGCGCTGAGCCGCGCCATATTGCGCCTGCAACTGGCCGATCTGCGAGCGCAGCAGGCCGCATTGCGGCGGCGGCCCCTCGCCGAAGAAGGAGAAGTTGCGGTCGCAGCCCATGGCGCGATACTGGCTGGTCACCTGCGCAAGCTGCGCGCCGGCGCGCTGGGCTGCCTGGGCGGAGCGCGGATCGCCGCCACGCTGGCCCTGCAGGCTGGCGAGCTCGGAGCGCCAGGCATTGCATGCCGGCGATTGCGCGAAAGCCGCGCCACCCAGGCTCGCCAGCGCCACCAGCACGGCGCCGAAGCGTCGGAAAAACGGAACTGTCATCGCGGGTCGGGCCACATCACCTGTTTTGCTGGTCCAGGCGCTTGCCGCGCCGATTGCTCACGCGCGAGAACACCTGCCAAACGCGACGGAACTAAGGACGGCTCCTGCGGCGACCTGGCGCGGATTCGCTGGGAGCCGTAGCTGAGCCCGCATGCCATATTTGCCTGCGAGCGGCAATCGGCTGTGGTTTTGGGCATTCGGCGGGGCGCGGCGTCCCATTCGGCACGCAGATCAGGAACGCTCCTCGGCGGGAAAGTCGGGCTGCGCCTCGGGGCGCGCCAGACGGAAGGCTTCGATGGGAGTGCAAAGCTGCTCCACCTGCAGCAGAAGCGGGTAGGCGGAGAGGTCGCAATGCAGGCGGCGAGCGGCGCCGAGCTGCGGAATGAGGTGAAGGTCGGCCCAGCCCGGCCGCTCGCCGAAGCAGAACGGCCATTGCTGCGTCCGTTGCGCCAGCGTCGTTTCAAGCGCTCCGAAACCCAGCGCCAGCCAATGTTGCACCCAGCGGGCGACGCCAGCCTCGTCGACGTTCATCTGGGATTGCAGGACACGGCGGACGCGCAGAACGGTGAGCGGATGCATCTCGGAGGCGATCAGCGCGCCGAAGGCGCGGGCTTGCGCACGGGTGACGGGCTCGGACGGCAGGAGGCGGGGAGCGGGAAACATGCTCTCGATATAATCGAGGATCGCCGAGGATTGAGCGATGATCTGGCCGTCGACATCCAGGGCAGGCAGCAATCCTTGCGGGTTCAGGCGCAGATATTCGCCCGGCGCCAGGGAGTTCACCGGAACATAGCTGTAGTCCAGGCCCTTGAGGCGAAGCGCGATGCGGACACGCTCCCCAGCCGAATTCTGCCAACGCGATATGAGGCGCATTTCGAAGACCTCCCGCTAGAGCCGGATGATTTCAGATGGAATCACAAGGTGGTTCCATCTGAAATCTGAATCCGTCTCTCATCCAAGAGTGAGAGCAGGATACGAAAAAGCGGTTCCCACTTTTTCGTATCCTGCTCTTGCCTGTCGCTCCCTGCCGTCCGTTCTCGTCCTTGCCGTCAGGCCTCGTCGCCGCGATAGCCACCGGCGAGATGGCGGCCGCGTTCGGTCAGAGTCGAGAGCACGCGCTCGAACACCTTCAATTCTTCGGGAGCGATGCCCTCCGTCCAGCGCGCCTGCAAGGCGAGCGCCAGCGGCACGATCTGGCCGTAGATGCGCCCGCCCGCCGCGGTCAGCGCCACGAAGGATTCGCGCCGGTCCTGGCGGTTCTCGGCGCGCGAGACCAGGCCGCGCTTCTCCAGCTCGCCGACGGCGCGCGAGACCTTGGTCTTGTGCATCTCGGCGAGCTCGCCGATGTCGCGCGAGGTCAGCTTGCCGAATTCGCCGAGCTGCGCGATGACCCGCCATTGCGGGATGTCGATGCCAAAATGCGCGCCGATGATCCGCCCGAGCGCCCGGCTGCCGAGAAGGCCGACGACGTTGAGCCGGTAGGGCAGGAACTGCTCCAGCCGGAGCAGGGGATCGGCGGCGGATGGAGGATTTTTCGTCGACATCGATTTTTACGTCCGGCGGCGTCAGTTTACAGGGCATGATGCGGCCTCGTGACCTCGGAGCCTAGGTCCCAGGCAGACGAAGTGGGTTGAGGCCGTTTTTCGTCCCGCCTTGCATCTTCGTTCCGCCTTGCACAAGGCCAGGGCGTCGCCGCTGGGCTTGCGGCTTCCCGGCGTTTGGGGTTGTCTCTCCGGCAAGGGGCATGAGGAGGGCGTTGTGGCGGTCCGAGCGAAAGCGCCGGCCAGGCAGGCTCGTTCCGGTAGCGGACTGGCCGCGCGTCACGCGCCGGAGCGCTCCGCCGAAGGCAGCGCCATGATGCAGCGCTGGGCTCGCCATTGGTTGCGCAGCTGCCGCGACATGCCCAAGCACGCCCTTCGCCTGATCAACGACGCAGGGGCCGAACCCGAGAAGCAGGTCCACGCTTTCCGCCGCCTGATGAAGGCATGGCGTTCCCTGCTGAAGCTCGCGCCAGACTCGCTGGCCGAGGAGGCCAGGGCGGTGCGCGCCGAGATCAGGGCGCTGCGCCGGGATTTCGGCGCCGCACGCGATGCCGTCGTCCTGGCAAGGACCCTCGAGGACGCGCTGGGGAAGAGCCTCTTCGAGCGTCTGCCGAAACCGGAGGGCGAGGCCGGGTCGCCGGCTCCGTCCGATCTGCGACCGCGACTGGAGGCGGCTCGCATCAAGCTGGGCCGGCTCTCCGTCGAGATGGCGCGCTGGTCGGTGGCTGGGGAGGGCGGCGCCTTTCTGCTGAAGGGCTTCGAACGCTCTTGTCGGAAAACGCGTCGGCGCCTGCATCGTGATCCGCTCAGGATGAGTTTGAAACGCCTGCACGCATCGCGGACGGCGATTGTCGATCTCGGCTATCAGCTCCAGTTCTTTCGCCCGGCTGAGGCGGCGGAGTTTGCGCTGCGGGGCAAACTGGCAGAGCGCCTGCGTTCGCAGCTCGGCGCTGTCGTCGATCTCGATCTGGCCCAAAGACATCTGGTCACGCTTATGCCGGCCGGGCACAGGGCCAAGGCTGAGTATAAGCGGGCTGAGCACAAGAAGGCCGAGCACAGAATCGCCCGGCGCGCCCTCAAGCGGCGTGGGAAGGCGGCGCGGCTGGCGCGCCGGCTGCTCGATGAGCAGCCGAAGACCCTGCGCGCCCGCCTCGGCGAGATGATGGCGCTTCGCGAGCCACGCCGGGTCAAGTTGAGCTGACCCGGTGCGCCTCGTCGTCTCGCCGGAGGCCTCGGCCTCAGCGCGCCCGCAGCCTGTTCATGAACGAGTCATACGAAAGCTCCGCCACCTGCCACCAGAGCAGGTTCTCGCCGCGGAAGGCGACCAGGGAATCATAGCCCTTCTTGAAGTCCGGGCTCTTGGCCGAGGTCTCGGCGTAGTATTCCTCGGCGGCCTTGAGCGCGGCTTCCATCACCGGCATCGGGAACGCCTTCAACTGCGCGCCCTGCGCCACCAGGCGGCGCAGGCCGCCGGGGTTTACAAAGTCGTATTTCCCCAGCATCCAGTTATTGGCCGCCTCGCAGGCGTTCTGGACGATCGCCTGATAATGCTTGGGCAGCTTGGCCCAGGCCTCCTTTCCGATGATCAGGTGCAGCATCGCGCCGCCCTCCCACCAACCGGGATAGTAGTAATATTTCGCGACCCGGATGAAACCGAGCTTCTCATCGTCATAGGGACCGACGAACTCGGCCGCATCGATCGTGCCGCGCTCCAGCGCTGGATAGACGTCGCCGGGCGCGATCTGGGTCGGAACCACGCCGAGCTTGGCCAAGACCGCGCCGCCCATGCCACCGATGCGGAACTTCAGGCCCTTGAGGTCATCGAGGCCGGTCAGCTCCTTGCGGAAGAAGCCGCCCATCTGGCAACCGGAATTGCCGCAGGGGATCGAATAGGCGTTGAAGCGGTCGAGCACGCCGTTGACGATCTGCTCGCCGCCGCCGAAATACCACCAGCTATGCTGCTGGCGTGCATTCAGCCCGAACGGGATGCCGGTACCGAGCCCCAGCGTCGGATCCTTGCCGATGTAGAAATAGGTCGGCGAATGCGCGCATTCGACCGTGCCGGAGGAGACCGCGTCGAGCGCCTGCAGGCCGGGCACGATCTCGCCGGGCGCAAAAACCTGGATCTCGAACTTGCCGTCCGTGGCGTCGCTGACGAATTTCGAGAACTGCTGGGCGGTGCCGTAAATCGTATCGAGCGACTTCGGAAAACTCGACGTCAACCGCCATTTCACCTCGGGAGCCGACTGCGCGATCGCAGGCATCGCGACCGGGGTCGCGGCGGCAGCAAGTGCCCCTGTTTTCAAAAAGTCGCGACGTTTCATATGCTCGTCTCCCAAAAAGCTTGTTGCGCTCTTTCTGGCGCGTCCGGGGAGGAATGAAAAGACATGAAACTCGCGTCGCTTATGCACGGCCGGGATGGCCGACTCGTCGTGGTCTCGAAAGACCTTACCCGAGCCACCGACGCCTTCCCCGTGGTGCCGACCCTGCAGGCGGCGCTCGACGATTGGGATCGCTACGCGCCGCGCCTCGCCGATCTGGCGGAGACGCTGGAGCATGGTTCGGTCCCGTCCTTCCGCTTCCACGAGCATGATTGCGCGGCCCCGCTGCCGCGCGCCTATCAGTGGCTCGATGCCTCGGCCTATGTGAACCATGTCGAGCTGGTCCGGAAGGCGCGCGGCGCCGAGATGCCGGAGAGCTTCTGGACCGACCCTTTGATGTATCAGGGCGGCAGCGATTCCAATCTCGGGCCGCGCCAGGCGATCCGCGCCCGCAGCGAGGTCGACGGCATCGATTTCGAGGCCGAGATCGCGGTCGTCACCGGCGACGTGCCGATGGGCGTCTCGCCCGCCCAGGCCCTCAATCATATCCGCCTGATCATGCTCGCAAACGACGTGAGCCTACGGAATCAGGTTGCGAACGAATTGGCGAAAGGCTTTGGATTCGTTCAGTCAAAGCCGCCGACCGCCTTTTCCCCGGTCGCCGTGACGCCGGGCGAACTGGGCGCGAGCTGGGCCGGCGGCAAGCTGCATCTGCCGCTGCTGGCGCAGCTCAACGGCAAGCCCTTCGGCAGACCCGAGGCCGGCATCGACATGACCTTCGATTTCGGCACGCTGATCGCCCATGCGGCACGCACCCGTCCGCTCGCGGCCGGTACGATCATCGGCTCGGGCACGGTCTCGAATCGCGGCGCTGAGGGCGGCCCGGGCAAGCCTTTGGCGGAGGGTGGGCTCGGCTATGCCTGCATCGCCGAGCAGCGCATGGTCGAGACGATCGCGCGCGGCGCGCCGACGACGCCGTTCCTGCGCTTCGGCGACAGCATCCGCATCGAGATGAAGACCGCCGCCGGCCACTCGATCTTTGGCGCGATCGAACAGGAGATCCTGCCTCACGCCGAGTGATGGGCTGCGCCAAGCCCGCGGGTCGAGGGAAGGGGCGCTTCAGGCGGCGTGCGGCTGGACGGCTGAATAGTCCTGCTGCGTCTCGGCCTTGGAGAGGTCGTGCGCTGCCTGAAGATTGAGCCAGAAGCGCGGATCGGTCTGGAAATAGCGCCCCAGCCGGATTGCGGTATCGGCCGAGACATCCCGGCGCTCGCGCAGCAATTCGCTGACGCGGTTGCCGGGAACGCCGAGCGCCTTCGCCAATTGCCTTGCGCTCATGCCGAGCGGGGCGAGATATTCCTCGCGCAGGATCTCGCCGGGATGGGTGCGGATGCGCGGCATCGCTGGCTCCTCAATGACAATCGACGATCTCGACCGCCGCCGGCTGCCTCTCCGCTCGCGAAGCACCTTTAATACCACATGAAATCGAGGCCCGGTCCGAAAACCGGTTTCCACGCTTCGGCTTGATGTTCTAGGCTCTGTTCGCAACCCGCTTGCCGCGAGAGCCCTGCCTGCCATGATCGAATCCGTGCCGCTCTACCCGACCACCATCCCGCTGGCCTTCTTCGTCTGGGGCCCGGCGCTGGTGATGCTGCTGTACTGGCTGGTCGGCGTCTGGGCGAGCCGGCAGGGCGTGGCGCGCCTGCTCGAGAGCGATTGGAACGGTTTCACCGTGGCCGATGTCGAGAAGCTCTTTGCCGCCTATGGCGACGAGCGCCGCGCGAAATACCGCCACCGCGTATTACCCGCCGATGTCGCTGTCGCCTTCGTCTATGCGATCGTCGGTGCGGTCATCATCGCCGGGCTGTGCATGCGCGGGCAACCCTGGTGGGTCGCGGCGCTGTGCGGCGGCGGCTGGTTGCTCGGCGGGCTCTGCGATGTCGCCGAGAATTTCGGCATTGCGCGCCTGCTCGACAAATATCCCAAGGTCGAGGCCGGCGATGTCGCCTTCGCCAGCGGGACCACGCGATTGAAATTGGTGCTGTTCTCGCTCGGCATCATCGGTGCGATTGTGGCGGCTTATCTGGTGTTCAAGCCGCTGGCGGCGTGACCATGCAGGCCCTGCATGTCCCGGCCTGTCGGGCGGAGATCATCGCGCAGCGTATGGCGGCGCTGACGAGCTACGGCATCGGCCAATAGGGCTCGCTCTTGTGTTCGCGGGGGCGCTCCAAGCGCAAGCGGGTCGCGATGACGGGCGGTGCGCCGATCAGCGTCTCCGCCTGCCTCAGTGCCGGCTCGAAGCCGAGTTTTTCCGCCAGCCGCAGCGAAGCTGCATTCTGCGGATGCGTGACGATGACGATCTCCGGCAGGGCCAGCGTCTTGAAGCCATGGCGGAGCAGGCGGGAAACGGCCTCGAAACCATGGCCCTGGCCCCAATGGCGGGCCGCAAAGCGGTAGCTGAGCTGGACCTGCTGCGCCTCGCCATCGGGGATGAGCCCGACATAGCCGATGAGCTCCGCCTCGATGACGTCATTTGCCTGCACCGCGGGAAAGACCGACCAGTAGCCGAGCCCGCGCCCGACATGGACGAAGCTGCGCGCCGCGATGCCGTCCCGGCCCATCGCGGGATCGCCGATCGGCGCGATGTAGCGCATCACCTCGGGATCGGCGTTCATCGTGGCGATGGCGTCGAGATCGGCCAGTTGGCGCGGCCGCAGCGCCAGTCGCGCGGTCTTCAATTCTGGCAGTGCCGTCATGGTCATGTCGCGGGTCTCGCAGGGCGCGATCTCGGCTGAGCCGTCACCGCCTCAGAGCAACCGGTTTTTCGCATTGATCCGGCTCTGGTGCGGCAGGGCGCGATATCCCATATCCTGACCGCCGCCATGCGGAAAAGCGTCGGGAGAGAGAGAATGCGGTTTCGTCGTCACGTCCTGGTCGCTTTGGCGGCGTTGGCTCTTGCTGGCGCCGCGCTTTCGCCGGCCCAGGCTCAGGAAGACCTGATCTTCCGCAAGTCGACCGTCTGGAAGATGTTGACGCCCGACGACAAGCTCGCGGTCTACGGCGTCGACGATCCGGTCGTCGAGGGCGTCGCCTGTCACTACACTGTGCCCGAGAAGGGCGGCGTCGCCGGCATGTTCGGCGTTGCCGAGCAGGTCTCGGACATCTCGCTCGCCTGCCGGCAGATCGGCCCGATCAAGTTCAAGGACAAGTCGGAGCAGGGCGATGTCGTCTTTCGCGAGCGCCGCTCGCTGATCTGGAAGAAGATGCAGATCGTGCGCGGCTGCGACGCCAAGCGCAACGTGTTGATCTACATGGTCTATACCGACAAGCTGATCGACGGCTCCCCGCAGAATTCGACCTCGACCGTGCCGATCATGCCCTGGGGCGCGAATGGCGATGCGCCGAAATGCGCCGAATGGGTGAAGTGAGGGCGAGTTGGAAGCGACGGCGCCACGCCGCTTCGTCTTGCAAGTCGGTGATCCCCGGACCGGTTGTCCCATCCTAGAAGCCCAGATCCGGTGCGACGATCTGGCTCGACTTCGCGTCGTGCTAGGCTCGGATGTGGGTGATGATCATGAGCTTGAACACGGGTATGAACTCGACAGCGGACAGCTCTCGGTAATCTCGCGAGCGTTCGACTGCCCGTTTCCAGCAGACATGGGCACAGTCTCGCTGGTTCCTTGGAGCTCTCTTCGCGATGTGCCTTACCTCATTCACACCGGTTTCGAACTGGCGTTGATGCTGGAAGGACGAAAGCCTCTCGCCGTCTTCAGCGACGCCTATCCCAGTGCCATTCTTGACGAGCAGCTCGCGCCTTTCGACCCTTTCGTGGAGCAAGGACGCCTCGTGCGGCGCACTATCGACCACCCGTTCCCGTCGCCGAAGCGGGGTGTCGTAGATAGTCAGCCTCTCGATGGGATACGCCGCGTGTGCTTTGCCTTGCCGGGGCAGGAATGGCGCATCGATGCCTATATCGAGATGTGGCAGAGCGCCGAAAAATCGGGATGGAGCGAAGCGTCAGAGCGCCGCGAAGGGAAATTGCTGGGTTACACGGATTGGCAGTGCGACTGGTGGGCAGAGAACAGGCCAGGCAGCCTTAGCCGCAGACGATGACCAGCGGCTGCTCGGGCTCTGCCGTCACGGCCGTCTTCGTCAGCGCGCCGGTGAAATCCTCGCGATCGGCGAGGCCGAAGCTGGTCGCCATCTTGAAGCCCTTGGCCTCGCACCAGGCATTGGCGACGATCTTGCCGCATTCGGATTTGGACGAGATGCAATCGGCGACGCCGTAGCCGTCGCTGGCCGGGATCAGGAAGGTGCGCTGGTCGCTGGCGGCCGCGACAGTCTTGGTCGAGGGCAGGATCGACAGGGACAGGCCCGCGCCGATGATTCCGAAGAGGCCGACAAGAGCGATGGCGCGGCGCATTTCAGATATTCCTCGTGACCCGGTCGGGCGCTCAACCCTCAAATCGTGAGGATGGTTCCAACCGGTTAAATTTGGATGAACTTGCGCAAGCCATGGTGCGGCGCAACAAGTGGGGCGCCCTCTTGACGCAAAGCTCGCATGCAGGCAATCAGTTTTTTATGACGCGAGCCGCCAACCCGATTTGCATTATTTGCCGCTAGCTTTCGCTGGCCGGCTGCTCACGTCCTCGTCCTGAAACGGAAAGACAGACAGCGCCCCGGCCAGCGGCCAGGATATGCTCGTCTCCATGCCTTCCGCCGTTTCGCCAGGACACTCTCCGATGTCGCCGACCTTGAGGCTCTACAACACGCTGACGCGGACGAAGGAGGATTTCGCTCCGATCGATCCCCAAAACGTGCGCATCTATGTCTGCGGCCCGACGGTCTATGACTATGCCCATATCGGCAATGCCCGCCCGGTCATCGTCTTCGACGTGCTCTACCGGCTGCTGCGCCATCTCTATGGCACCGACCATGTCACCTATGCCCGCAACCTCACCGACGTCGACGACAAGATCAACGCGCGGGCGGCCCGCGACTATCCCGGCCTGCCGCTGAACCAGGCGATCGCGAAAGTCACGCAAGCGACGACGGCGCAGTTCCATGCCGATATCGGCGCGCTCGGCAACCTGCCGCCCGACGCCGAGCCACGCGCGACCGACCATATCGAGGAGATGAAGGCGATCATCGAGCGCCTGATCGCGCGCGGCGTCGCCTATGTCGCGGAAGAGCATGTGCTGTTCCATGTGCCCGCCGTCGAACATCTCAAGGCCGCGCCGAAATACGGTTCGCTGGCGCGCCGGCCGCTCGACGAGATGATCGCCGGGGCACGGGTGGACGTTGCGCCCTACAAAAGAGATCCGATGGATTTCGTGCTGTGGAAGCCGAGCCGCGAGGGCGTCGATCCTGGCTGGCCGTCGCCGGCAGGGATCGCCACGCCCGGCCGCCCCGGCTGGCATATCGAGTGCTCGGCCATGTCGATGGCGAAGCTGCTGTCGCCTTTCGGCGGCGGGCTCGCCTGCGACGACCCGGCCAAAAACCTCTTCGACATCCATGGCGGCGGCATCGATCTCGTTTTCCCGCATCATGAGAACGAGATCGCCCAATCCTGCTGCGCCTTTGGCGGCGCCGACGGGGCAGGGCGCATGGCCAATATCTGGATGCATAACGGCTTCCTGCAGGTCGAGGGCGAGAAGATGTCGAAATCGCTCGGCAACTTCGTCACCATCAACGAACTGCTGGAGACGGAGGTCTTTGGCGGGCGGAGATGGCCGGGCGAAGTGCTGCGGCTCGCGATGCTGAAGACGCATTACCGCCAGCCGATCGACTGGACGGTGAAGGCGCTGGAGGAGGCGGAGAAGACGCTTGCCGAATGGTCGGATGTCGCCGGCGATGCGGAGGTCGGACCGCCCTCGCAGGCGTTCCTGGATGCGTTGGCTGATGATCTGAACATCGCCAAGGCGCTGGCCGAGCTTCATGCGCTTCGCAAAGCAGGCGAGCTGTCCCGGCTGCGCGGAGGGCTGTCGCTGCTCGGCATCGGCCTGCGTTCCCAGAGCAACTCGCTGGACGACACAACGCTTCGTGCTGCTGTCGAGATGCAGATCGCCGCTCGTCTCGAAGCCCGCCGCGCCAAGAATTTCGCCGAATCCGACCGCATTCGCGACGCGCTTCTGGCGCAAGGCATCCAGCTCAAGGACGGCAAGGGTGCTGACGGCAACCCGACCACGACGTGGGAGGTAAAGCGATGAACCGCGACCTACCCCCTCTCCCCTCGCGGGAGAGGGTTGGGGTGAGGGGGCGCCGTGACAGCGCCGGGTTCGCGCACGACCAAGCGCCAACCGGAAACCTCACGGCGCCCCCTCATCCGTCCGCTGCGCGGCCACCTTCTCCCGCATCAAAGTCGGCTGTTGCCGACTTTGACACTTTGGGTTGCCCATCTCGGGCAGGCCCGAGATGGGTGGGAGAAGGGGAGGATGCGGCGACGCTTCAGCAGACCTTGCGAGGGCGCGCTCGCGCCATGCGCAAGGAGCCGACCGAGGCCGAGCGCAAGCTTTGGCATCTGGTGCGAGATCGGCGTTTCAGCGGCTTCAAATTCCGTCGGCAGGTGCCGATCGGGCGCTACATCGTCGATCTCGTCTGTCTCGATCGGCGGCTTATCGTCGAGGCGGATGGCGGGCAGCACGCCGAAAATTCATATGACGCGGAGCGCGATGCCTGGCTCGCTGGTCAGGGCTTTCGTCTCCGCCGCTTCTGGAACGCAGACATCCTGCAGCGCCCCGACGAGGTGCGCGATACATTTTGGCACGATTTGGACGGCCTGGTTCGGGTCGAGCCGACAGAAACAGCGGAACTTCGATGATGACCACCACCCCCAAAATCCGCCCCGCCGGCGCTTTGTCCGTCGCCATGAAGCTCGTCATGCTCGCCATGGTGATGCCGCGCGTGCTGCGCTTCAAACTGAGGCGGGGGCGATGAGCGCTGCCCGCATCCACCTCTTCGACACCACTTTGCGCGACGGCGCGCAGACGACGGGCGTCGATTTCTCGCTCGATGACAAGCGCAACGTCGCCGCCATGCTCGACAGGCTCGGCATCGACTATGTCGAGGGCGGCTATCCCGGCGCCAATCCGCTGGATACGGCGTTCTTCGCGCAGAAGCCGACGACGCAGGCCAAATTCGCCGCCTTCGGCATGACCAAGCGCGCCGGCCGCTCGGCCGCCAATGATCCCGGCATCGCGGCGCTGCTGGAAGCCAAGGCCGACGCCATCGTCTTCGTCGCCAAGGCCTGGGACTACCATGTCCATGTCGCGCTCGAGATCCCGCTCGAAGACAACCTCATTGGTATCGCTGAGAGCGTCGAGGCCGCCAGGGCCGCCGGCCGCGAGGTCATGCTCGATTGCGAGCACTTCTTCGACGGCTACAAGGCCAACCCCGATTATGCGCTCTCCTGCGCCCGTACGGCCTATGAGGCCGGGGCGCGCTGGGTCGTGCTCTGCGACACCAATGGCGGCACGCTGCCCGATGAGATCGCGGCGATCGTCGCCGCGGTGACGAAAACCATTCCCGGCGACCATCTCGGCATCCACGCCCATGATGATTGCGGCTGCGCGGTGGCCAATTCGCTGGCCGCGGTGGAGGCCGGCGCGCGCCAGATCCAGGGCACGCTGAACGGGCTCGGCGAGCGCTGCGGCAATGCCAATCTGGTGACGCTGATCGGCGCGCTGAAGCTGAAGGAGCGCTATCGCGAGCGCTTCGCCATCGGTGTCGACGCGGCGCAGCTCAGTGAGCTCACCCATGTCTCGCGCGCGCTAGACGAGATGCTGAACCGGGCGCCCAACCGCCACGCGCCCTTCGTCGGAGCCTCCGCCTTCACCACCAAGGCCGGCATCCATGCCTCGGCCGTGCTGAAGGACCCGCGCACCTATGAGCATGTCCCGCCCGAGGCGACCGGCAATCTGCGCAAGGTTCTGATTTCGGACCAGGGCGGGAAGTCAAACCTCGTCGCCGAGCTGGAGCGGATCGGCGTGACGCTCGGCCGCGACGATCCGCGCCTCGGCCGGGTGCTCGACGAGGTCAAGGAGAAGGAGGCTCAAGGCTACGCTTTCGAGGGCGCCGACGCTTCCTTCTTCCTGCTCGCCAAGCGCATCATGGGCGAATTGCCGGCCTATTTCGAGATCGAGCGCTTCACCGCCAATGTCGAGCGCCGCCATAATGCGCTGGGCGAGCTCGTCACCTTCTCCGAGGCGATCGTGAAGGTGAAGGTCGGCGAGGAGGCGCTGATCTCGGTCGCCGAGAGCGCGCTCGGCCCGGTCAACGCGCTCGACCTGGCGCTGCGCAAGGATCTCGGCCGCTATCAGTCATTGATCGAGGGCCTGCGCCTCGTCGACTACAAGGTCCGGGTCTTCCAGGGCGGCACCGACGCGGTCACCCGGGTGCTGATCGAATCGGCCGACGAGACCGGCGCGCGCTGGACCACGGTCGGCGTCAGCGCCAACATCATCGACGCCTCGTTCCAGGCGCTGGTGGATTCGATCACCTACAAGCTGATGCGCGAGGGCGCGACGGCTTGAACAGCTGAATGGGGCGATGGAAACACGCCGTCATCCCGGACGCAGCGAAGCGGAGATCCGGGATCCATCGTAGAGCTCCGGAGCCCTCCGATGGATCCCGGATCTGCGTCGCTGCGCGACTTGTCCGGGATGACGGCGAGGATGATGATATCGTCCTCACTCCGTCAGGCGGATCACCCTGTCCTTGCACAGATCCATGCTCTCGCCGTCGCTCTCGGCATCGTCACCGAAGCGGGCGAGCACGTAGTAGTTGCAGCCCAAGGGCTTGTTGAGCTTGACCGCCGTGCTCTTGCCCGGCTCCAGCGGCTTGGCGAGCTTGCCGACGAGGCGCGACTGGTCGCCTGTGGTGGCGATCTCGAAGGTCGTCAGGGGCGAGGCGCGCATATTGGTGATCTTGATCTGCGCCGGCGGTTTGGCCTTTTGCGCGGCGGCGGGAGCAGCCGCGAGCATCAGCCCGGCGCAGAGGCCCACAGCGGCGGTGGCGATAACGCGTTGGAACTTCATCATTGTTTCGTCCCCATTAGCAAAGCTTTGGCGTTCTCCGCCGATATCTGACACCGGGCTTGGGACGAGAACAAGGCAGCAAGCCGGCGCAATCGGAACCTTGCGCCGGATGGGCATGCATTGCCGCGCGAATGCGCCTATATCACCCGGCCAACTGGAATCGTTTCAAGATGTCTGCGCCAGCCGTGTCCAACCCGCCGCCGAGTTTCGCCCGCTCGGCCGTGCTCCAGCCCGGCTCCGGCTTCGTCGCGACCTTCCGCGCGCTCTGGCCTTATCTCTGGCCGGCCGATCGCGCCGACCTGCGCAAGCGCGTCGTGCTCGCCTTCGCCCTGCTGGTCGCAGGCCGTATCGTGCTGATGGGCGTGCCCTTCGCCTTCAAATGGACGACGGACGCGCTCGCCAATACGCCCACCAGCCTGGAGCGCTGGCTGCCCTGGCTCGTCGGCGCGCCCCTGGCGCTGACGGTGATCTACGGGCTGGCGCGCGTCGGCTCGGCTGCCTTCATCCAGTTGCGCGATGCGCTGTTCGCACCGGTCTTCATGCATGCGGTGCGCACGCTGGCGCTGCAGACCTTCGGCCATCTGCATTATCTCTCGCTGCGCTTCCATTTGGAGCGCAAGACCGGCGGCCTGACCCGGGTCCTGGAGCGCGGACGCAACGGCATCGAGGAGATGGTCCGGCTCGGCCTCAACCAGCTCGTTCCGGTGGTGATCGAGCTCGTGCTGATCATCGCCGTGCTGCTGGTGATGTTCGACTGGGTCTATGTCGTCGTGCTGGTCGTGATGGTGACGACCTATATGACCTACACCATCAAGGCGACGGAGTGGCGCATCGCCATCCGCTCGCAGATGAACGAGTCCGATACCGACGCCAATTCCAAGGCGATCGACTCGCTGCTGAACTACGAGACGGTGAAGTATTTCGGCGCCGAAGCCCGCGAGACGGCGCGCTACGACCTCTCCATGGCGCGCTATGAGCGCAACTCGATCAAGGCCTACACCTCGCTCGCCTGGCTCAATTTCGGTCAGGCCGCCATCTTCGCCGCCGGCCTGACGCTCTCGATGGTGATGGCGGTGCGCGGTTTTCGCGCCGGCACCCATACGGTCGGCGATTTCGTGCTGATCAACGCCATGTTGATCCAGCTCTACCAGCCGCTGAATTTCATGGGCACCGTCTATCGCGAGATCAAGCAGGCGACGCTCGACATCGAGCAGATGTTCTCGCTGATCGGCAAGGATCCCGAGATCCAGGACAAGCCGGGTTCGCTGCCGCTGCGGGTCGATGCCGGCGAGGTCCGCTTCGAGGACGTCCATTTCGCCTATATCCCGGAGCGGCCCATCCTGAAGGGCATCTCCTTCACCGTGCCGCCGGGCAAGACCATCGCGATCGTCGGGCCGTCAGGCGCCGGCAAGTCGACGATCTCCCGCCTGCTGTTCCGCTTCTACGAGCCGAATTCCGGCCGCATCCTGATCGACGGGCAGCCGATCGCGGATGTCCAGCAGGTCAGCTTGCGCGCTGCCATCGGCATGGTTCCGCAGGATACGGTGCTGTTCAACGACACCATCGAATACAACATCCGCTATGGCCGGCCCGATGCGAGCGAGGCCGAGGTCGAGGAGGCGGCGCGGCTCGCCCAGATCGACCGCTTCATCAAATCCCTGCCGGAGGGCTACGACACCTCGGTCGGCGAGCGCGGCCTGAAGCTCTCGGGCGGCGAGAAGCAGCGCGTCGCGATTGCCCGCACCATCCTCAAGGGCCCGCCCGTGCTGGTTCTGGACGAGGCGACCTCGGCGCTCGATTCCTTCACCGAGAAGGAGATCCAGGATGCGCTCGACCGGGTCAGCGAGGGCCGCACCACGCTGGTCATCGCCCATCGGCTCTCGACCGTGATCAATGCCGACGAGATCATCGTGCTCGACAAGGGCCTGATCGTCGAGCGCGGCAGCCATCCGCAGCTGCTCGCGGCCGATGGCGTCTATGCGGCGCTCTGGAACCGCCAGCGCCAGGTCGACGAGGCCAAGGCGACACTGCAGCGCGCGACCGCGGAGGAAGCGCCGAGCGTGCGCGTGAGCCTGACGGAGTAGGCAGCTTTCCTTCTCCCCTCGCGGGAGAAGGTGGCGCGCAGCGCCGGATGAGGGGGCGCCGTGCCCTTTCCGGTCAGCGTCGTGTTCGTCTAAACGGAAGGCTCACAGCGCCCCCTCATCCGTCTCGGCTTCGCCGAGCCACCTTCTCCCGCGAGGGGAGAAGGGAAGCCGTTTAAAACCACTCGCGTCTGCGGCGCGCTTCCTGCATCGTGACCATGGTGGAGCCGGTGGCTCCAATGGCCGAAGCGGGGGCTTCCAATGTTCGATCCGACTAGTTTCGTAGGCTTTCACACCTGGCTCAGCATCATCGCCATCCTGACGGGTATTCCCGTCGCGAGCGGCCTGCTCAAGGGCCACACTGTTCCGCGCTGGACCGGGGTCTATCTTGCCACCGCCTTCGCCACGAGCGCGACGGGCTACGGCTTTCCCTTCACCGGCGTACTGCCCTCCCATATCGTCGGCGCGATCTCGCTCGTGCTGCTGATCGTGGCGGGTTTCGCGCTTTATGGTCGCGGTCTCGCCGATGGCTGGCGGCGGATCTATGCGATCACCGCGATGCTGGCGCTATATCTGCTCGTCTTCGTCGCTGTCGCGCAGGCCTTCCTCAAGGTGCCGGCGCTGCGCGCGCTCGCGCCGACGCAAGCCGAGCCGCCCTTTGCCATCGCGCAAGGCGTGGTGCTGGTCGTCTTCGCCGTGCTGACCTGGCTCGCCTCGAGGCGCTTCACCAGCGTCCATGTGGCCGCCTGAGTCTCAGCACCCGTTTGAGATATTCCTCAGCCCTCATCCTGAGGAGCCATTCCGCGAGGAATGGCGTCTCGAAGGATGCTCCAGATGGTTCAAGAGCCTCCTGGAGCATCCTTCGAGACGCCGCTGCGCGGCTCCTCAGGATGAGGGCTGAAGTTTCCAAACGGTCTCTCAGCGAGGCGCTGCAGTCATCAGCAAGGGCCGTTTCGGCCGCAAGGTGATCTTCAAAGTCGGCACGGGCGGCTCCTGCGTCAGCGGCTCGAGCCTGATCGCGCGCAGCAGCACGGCCAGGATCGCGACCGCCTCCATGGTGGCAAAGGCGCTGCCGATGCAGGTGCGCGGACCGGCACCGAAGGGCAGATAGGCATAACGATGCCGCTGGCGCGCAGCCTCGCCCAGGAAGCGGGCCGGGTCGAAAAGATCGGGCTGGTCCCAGAGCCGCTCATGCCGGTGCACCGCCAGGATCGGCACATAAAGCACCATGCCCTCTTTCAGTGCGACGCCGCCCAGCTGGAAGGGTTCCTCGACCTGCCGGGTGATGACCGGCACGGGCGGGTAGAGCCGCATAGCTTCCTGGAAAACGGCCCTGGTCAAAGGCAGCGCCATGACCTGCTCCGGCTGCAGCACGCCGCCGCCGGTCACCGCCTCGATCTCCGCCAGTACGGCATCCTCGACCGCAGGGTTCCGTGCCAGGAGATGGAAGGTCCAGGCCAGGCCGAGCGCGGTCGTCTCATGGCCGGCGGTGACGAAGGTCAGGAGGTTGTCGACGATCTCGGCATCGCTCATCGCGCGGTCGGATTCAGGGTCGGCGCTGGCGAGCAGCATGTCGATGAGGTCGTTGCGGTGGTCGCCGCTGGCGCGCCGCTTGGCGACCATCGCGCCGAGCGTTTCGCGCAGATAGGCGACGGAGGTGAAGGCGCGCCTGCGGCCCGGATAAGGCAGCCACTCCGGCGTGCGGAGCAGGCTGTAGGCGAACATGAAGTTGCTCGGTTCGAGATAGTCGGTGATGGCACCTTCGACCTTGCCGGCGTCGAAATCGCCGCTGCCCGAAAGCATCGTCTCGACGATGATGGCGAAGGTGGTGCGCATCATCTCATGGCCGATGTCGAGCGGCCTCGTCTTGTCGAGCCAGTCGTCGCGCGTTGCCTCGGCGGCTGCGATCATCGCCGGCAGGAAGCCGGTCAGGCTGTCATGCTGGAAGCTCGCCGCGACCGCACGACGCTGCCAGCGCCAATGTGCGCCATCGGCCGTCAGCAGGCCCTGGCCGAGCGCGGGACCGAGCACCCGGCGCATGGTGTCGCCCTTGCCGAGAGCGTCGGCATTGCGCAGCAGCGCCTCCTGGATCAGCGCGGGGTCGCAGATATAGAGGCTGTCCCGCCCGGCGACGCGCGAGAGCACGAGCTTTTCCGAAAACGCCTCCGGCGGTATCGCCTCGAGTGGGTTGCGCAGCAGCGAGGTCAGCACGGAGAGCGAGGAGCGCCGGCTCCGGAACGGGATTTCGGGGGCGATCTCGGCGGCAGCGGCGGCCATCATGGTCAAGGCTTCGGTCTCCCGGTTCGCGCTCCGCCACGCGCCGGCATTGTGCCTGCGAATGTGGCGAATGAACAACCGGGATGCTCTTTCCTTCTCCCCTCGGGGGAGAAGGTGGCGCGTAGCGCCGGATGAGGGGGCGCTGTGCCCTTTCCGGTTGGCGTCGTGTTCAGCCAGGCGGCGAGCTCACAGCGCCCCCTCATCCGTCTCGGCTGCGCCGATCCACCTTCTCCCGCGAGGGGAGAAGGGAAGAAGCGCGCCCTTCATTATTCATCCGCCAGGTCCAGCCGGTAGCGCAGTTTCGTCCGTTCGCCGCTGGCATGGCTGACATAGTCTTCCGGCACCGCGACGCTCTCGACCAGTACGCAGCCGAGCTTTTCCAGCGTGCGCCTTGAGGCGGCATTGTCGGGCGTCGTGGTGAACCAGAGCGCGTCGAGGCCATGGGCGCGTGCGGCCGGCACGAGCGCGCGGACCGCCTTTGCGGCGAGCCCGCGCCCGCGAAAACCGGGCTCGACCGAGAAGCCGATCTGGCCGGAGAGATGGGTCAGGAGATGCGTGGTCGCCGGCCGCAGGCTGATCGTGCCCGCGACCATACCCTCGACCAGGATGTCGAAGCGGAAGGTGCGCACGCCCCAGGGCGAGGTCTCGACCGGGTAGACATGGCTGAGCCGCAAGCTGACGTCTTCGAAGGCGAGCCCGGAGGGGAGGGCGTCATCTGCATCGGCGGTCGAGCCAGGCCGGATCATGGGCGCTCTCCTCTCCCCGAGCGATCGTTGCAGGCTAGAGCAATTTCCGATCCAATTGGATCGTTAAATTGCTCTAGCGCTTTGTTTTAACGCGTTTTCTCCGCGCAAACGCTTCGCGTTTGTCGCGAGCGAACCGGTAGCCACTTCGCTCGAAAACGCTCTAGCCCATGCTCACCGCGTCGCGACGAAGAACAATCGCGGGAAGGGCAGGAGCACACTGCCATCGGGCAAGGCGGGGTAGGCCTGTGCGATCACAGCCGTGTAACGTTCGAGGAAGCCCGCCCGCTGCGCCGCGTCGAGCGGGTCGAGGAAAGGGCGCAGCGCCGTGCCCTTGAACCATTCGACGATCGCCGGCGGACCGCCCGCCAGGGGATGGTGATAGGTGGTGCGCCAGATGTCGACCCCGGAGGCGCTCTCCCGCAGGAGGCGGTAGTACCAGTCGGCGCTCTGGCGGGTGCCGCGCGCCTTGGAGGCGTTGACCAGCGCCCCGGCCCAGGGGCCGTCGGCTGCCGTCTCGCGCATCAGGATATGGGCCGGCTCATCCAAATTGTCGGGCATCTGCACGGCAAGGCAGCCGCCGTTCTTCAGCTTGGCGATGAGCGCCGGCAGCAGCGCGCGATGGTCCGGCACCCATTGCAGCGCGGCATTGGACAGGATCAGGTCGAACGGGCCTGGATTCTGCCAGCTTGCGATGTCGGCGATCTCGAAGCCGGTTCCGGGCATGCGCTTGCGGGCGGCCTCGATCATGTCGGGCGAGGAATCCATGCCGATGACCGTTGCTTCAGGGAAGCGCTGCTTGAGCAGTTCCGTCGAATTGCCGGGGCCGCAGCCGATATCGGCCGCGGATGCGACATCGTCGCCTGGAAGCTGGGCGAGCAGGTCCCGGATCGGGCGGTTCCGTTCGGCTTCGAACTTGCTGTACTGCGTGGCGGACCAGCTCATCTGCATCTCCATGGCCGCTGTTTGCGGCCGCATCGGATCGGGTTCGGGCCTGAGCGCGAACGGCGCAGAGGTTACGCCCGCGACCCGAGGCGTTCCAGCCCGGATGGCGCGGGCCTGCCAAGCGCTGTCACCGCCAAGCGCCGTCCACAGCAATCCCCAAAGGGCAGGGCGCGCGGCGATGGCGCTTGCGCCGACGCAAAGCGGGCCATAGGCATGAACTCTGAGCAAGGCCGGGCTCTGAGCAAGGCTGGGCTCCGAGCAAGGTCGTGAGGTGGACGAGATGTGGAAGCGCCAGCGCCCGATGGGGGTGCTTCTCGTCTCTTGCCTCGCTGCGGGGCCGCTTGCCGCCGAGCCGGCGCAGAGCTGGGCGCTCTGGGTCGTCAAGCCGGACAGGCCGGGCCATCTCGAAAGCTGCGCCTCGCTCAGGACGGTTTCCGCGCTCTCGGCCTCCACCATGCTGCCGGGCGGCCGCACGCCCTTGCGGCTCGAACAGCCGCTCTCGATCCGCTGGCAGGGCGGCTATCTCGCGCAACCGGGCCGGCAGGGCGAGCACGCGACTGAGCGCTGGAACGCCTTCGATTCCTGCTTCCTGCTGAGCGTGCGCGGCACGGTCGTCGCGGCCGGAGCCGTGCTTCGGCGGGAATCGGCCAGGCTGCTCAGGTTCGACACGCTGGTGATCCAGAGCGACAAGGCCGGAGCGCCGCTCAGCCTCTCGCTGCTGCCGGCCTTTCCTGCCGAGATCGCGCAGCCGGTCTCTGCGGCCTGGAGCCAGGCGCTGACCCCGCTCAGCACAGCCTCGGCCCCCACCCTGCGATGAGGTATTTCGTGATGGGGCGGGGAGCACTGTTGCTGGGCGTCGTTGTCCTGCTGTTCCAATCGATCGGGGCTGTGCAGGCAACCGGGACCAGGAAGGTCGGCCCCTTCGTGGTGATCACCAACGACAAACTCGATGGTCGCAAGGATGTCGCAGCGATCGTCTCCGGGCCGGGCGCGCCCTTTGGCCTCGCCATTCGCTGCATCGATGCGACCCTGTCGGTTGCGCTCGTACCGCTCCGGGATGAGGGGCTGTTCGGCGCCAGGGGCCGCACGGCTGCCGTGTCCGTCCAGCCCGCTGGGCGTGCGGCAACCGAGATGGCCGGCCGCGTCACCGAGGATCGCGCGCTCTATCTGGCGGCGCCCGCGCCCATGCTCGGGCTGGTGCTGGCGACGCAGCAGATGGCGGTCTCGGTGCCCGACGCTACTGGGGCACCCGCCGAGGCGCGCTTCGATCTGCGCCTCGCCAAGCGGGCGCTGGCCGATCTTATCGGGAATTGCCCGGCCGGGTGATAGCGCGCGACTGCGGGCCTCTTCCCCCCGCGCGCCGAACCCCCTAAACCAGCGCCACGCTCTGCGCCCGAGTTTCGCCGCAGAAAGCCGCCACATCCGCGCCTGCGGGCGCCAACTAAAGCCAACGGAACCAGATCCATGTCGCTCGTCGATTCCGTCCGCAAGGTGATCGTGCCCATCCACAAGGAGGGCTATGTCTTCATCGCCATCGGCCTCGTGGCGACGATCGTGCTCGCCAATCTCTGGTCGCCCTTCGGCTGGATCGGCGCGATCATCACGATCTGGATCTGCTATTTCTTCCGCGACCCGATCAGGATCACGCCGCAGCGCGAGGGGCTGGTGATCTCGCCGGCCGATGGCCGCATCAGCCAGATCGCCTCGGCCCTGCCGCCGCCGGAGCTGAACCTGCCGGCCGAGCCGATGACGCGCGTCTCGATCTTCATGAACGTCTTCGACTGCCATGTGAACCGCGCGCCCGTCCCGGGCCGCATCGTCAAGATGGCCTATACGCCGGGCCTCTTCCTTAATGCCGAGCTCGACAAGGCCAGCGACGACAATGAGCGCAACGCGCTCGCCATCGAGACGCCGGCCGGCATCGTCGGCGTCGTCCAGATCGCCGGGCTGATCGCGCGCCGCATCGTGCCCTTCGTCAAGGAGGGCGATTCGATCGCGACCGGCGAGCGCTTCGGCCTGATCCGCTTCGGTTCGCGCGTCGACGTCTATCTGCCCACAAGCGTGATCCCGCTGGTCGGCGAAGGCCAGACCGCGATCGCGGGCGAGACGGTGCTGGCCGATATGAGCGGCAACGAGGCGGTGAAGCGGACGTTCCGGGGGATTTGAGGGCAGGGGTGTCATCCCGTGCGCACTGCGGCATGGAATGCCGCGGTGCAGACACGGGACCGCAAGACGAGAAAAGCGTCCTTTCGCCCGGAGTCGGGATGATTCGCCCCTTCCAGATCACGGTCCCGCATCTGCGCAGCGGCACTTCGCGCCGCAGCGCGCGCGGGATGACAGGCGGTTCTAGCCTCCGCCTGCAAAACCGCGTATTCCCGCTCGCATGAGCGACCTGTTTCCCCCCTTCGAGCCCGAGCGCGTCGAATCCAAGCGCGCCCGTTTCAAGCCGATCCCGTTCCGGCTGATCGCGCCCAATGTCGTGACGCTGCTGGCCTTGTGCCTGGGCCTCACCGCGATGCGCATGGTCGTCGAGGGCAAGCTCGAGATCGCGACCGTCTGCATCCTGATCGCAGCCGCGCTCGACGGCGTCGACGGCCGCCTGGCGCGCATGCTGAAGGGCACCTCGCGCTTCGGCGCGGAGCTCGATTCGCTCTCCGATTTCGTCAATTTCGGCGTCGCCACCGGCTATGTGCTGTGGATCTTCGTGCTGCACGATCTGAAATCCTTCGGCTGGATCATCGTGCTGACGCTGGCCTGCGCCATGGCGCTGAGGCTCGCGCGCTTCAATGTGATGATCGACGATCCCAACCGGCCCGACTGGCAGAAGAACTTCTTCGTCGGCATGCCGGCGCCTGCGGGTGCGATCACCGCCATGCTGCCGCTCTATCTGCAGTTCATCGGCCTGCCGGTGGCGGAATATGGCGCGCCATTCGTGGGCCTCTACATCCTGTTCATCGCCTTCCTGACGATCTCGCGCATCCCCTGCTATGCCGGCAAGACGCTGGGCACGCGCGTGCCGCGCGACAAGGTGCTGCCGATCTTCGTGGCGGTCGTCGTCGTGGCGGGGCTGCTCTTCGCCTATCCCTTCGAGATGCTGGCGCTGATCGTGGTCGCCTATCTCGCGCTGCTGCCGCTCAGCGTGGCGCGCTATCGCAAGCTCGAGCGCCAGCATGCGGCTTCGCCCGCTGGGCCTGCCGTCGCGGCGGAAGTGCTGGCCGATAGCGTCTGAGTGTCATCCCGCACGCGCTGCGGCACGCAGTGCTGCTGCGCAGATGCGGGACCGTCATCAGAAAAAGCACTTATTGCGGCGCGCTCAGGAAAAGGCGCCTTCACGTCGCGCGGTCCCGTGTCTGCGCCGCAGCACTGCGTGCCGCAGCGCGCACGGGATGACAGCCCTCAGCGCGTGCGGGCGCGGCCCGTGAGCCTGCTCGCATTGGCGCGGGTGCGTTTGGCGAAGGGCTCCAGCGAGCTGTTGGCGACCTTGGCGACGGCCTCGGCGAAATCGACCTGCGCCAGCGGGTTGAGGGCAAAGCCCCACCAGAACATCGCGGCGGCTTGAGAGGCGGCAAGCCCGCTCTCCATCACGGCCGAAACCTTTTCGCTGACGGCCTTGGCCGCCTCGCGCTGGCCATGGCTGTCGCCGAAGGCGCCCTTCAGCAGGATCGGCATCCGCATGGCGATGGTCAGCCCGGCATCGGCCTGCATCGTCAGCACCTTCGTGGCGAGCGCCTGCGCTTCCACCCCCGCTTTTGTCACGGCGGACGGAGGCTTGCTCGATATTGCCATAAGGGAGTGACTCCGGAACGCGGGACGTACAGCCCGCTTGGTCGGGTAGTGTGGTGCCTCACGCGCCATTGTGCAATGCGGCATGGCCCGTAGTCCCGCCTATAATATGCGCAGGATGTATGGCCGGAGTGAAACACGCCCCACCGCTTGCGCCCAATGCATTGCGCCAGCGGTGGATTTATCCGCCGTGGAAAATGCTCTAGAGCCTTAGCCACGAGCGCGCCGCCCGTTGCGCGCCCCCAATTCGTCGAGCCGCCTTGTGAGCTTCTTCGCCTCTCCCAAACATCCCGGCTGGCGCCCCATGCTGGTTCTGGCCTCGGCCTCGCCGCGCCGGCTCGCGCTGCTGGAGCAGGCCGGTCTCAAGCCCGACGCGCTGCTGCCGGCCGATCTCGACGAGACCCCGCTCAAGGGCGAGCGCCCGCGCGACCTCTCGCGCCGGCTCGCTCGCGAGAAGGCCGAAGCTGCGCGCGAGGGCGCCAAGAGCCGGGCCGATCTCGAAGGCTGCTACATCGTTGCCGCCGATACCGTGGTCGCGGTCGGCCGGCGCATCCTGCCCAAGGCCGAGATCGTCGACGAGGCGGCCGCCTGCCTGCGCCTGCTCTCAGGCCGCGCGCACCGGGTCTATACCGGGGTTGCGGTGGTTGCGCCCAATGGCACGATCCGCGACCGCATCGTCGAGACGCGCCTGCGCTTCAAGCGGCTCTCCAACGAGGATCTGGAGATGTATCTCGCCTCGGGCGAATGGCGCGGCAAGGCCGGCGGCTATGCCATCCAGGGCATCGCCGGCTCCTTCGTCATCAAGCTCGTCGGCTCCTATACCGGTGTCGTCGGTCTGCCGCTCTACGAGACGGTCAACCTGCTCGGCGGTGAGGGGTTTCCGGTGCGGTTCGGCTGGATGAATGTCGGGTGAGGGGGCTGTCGCGACATGGGTCGCGAGCGCCGGGCAATGCCGTTGACCAGGGGACGAATCCCCATCATCCTCGCGGCCCATGAATCTCAACCATCGCCTCGCTGAGATCGTCCGACGCCGACGCTGCATCACCGCGCAGCGTGGCGTGTCGATTCTGCGACGAGGTTTCCGGGGACATTAGGCCCCGTCATCGTCCCTGAGTTTTCCGCAACCTGCCCACCTTTCGGTCGGCGGGTTTTTTGTTGTCTGAAATCGCCGAACCCGAAATCGTCGACCCCTTGGAGCAGATATGTCCTCAGCGCCCGCCTCGCCAAGCATCTCATTTCGGCCCTCATCCCAGGAGGATTGCGCTCATCTGGCGCTGCTGGCCGACATGGCGACGCGCCGCCTGACCTCCTTCCTGTGGGGCCAGATGGCCGATGCCGGCCGGTCGGCTTTCGAGGTCGGTCGCGGCGTCATCCGCAATGATGAGACGCACTTCACGCATTTCAGCAACTGGCGCGTCGCCGAGCGTGAAGGGCGGATCGCCGGGGCGTTGAACGGATATGTCATCCCCGCGCCAACCAGCCCTGCCGCACCGTCCGCGGAGGTCGTGCGGGCGCTGAACGAGCTGAAGGCCATGGCCGCCGGGACCTGGTACATCGCGGCGGCGGCGATCTATCCCGAGCATCAGGGCAAGGGCTTTGGAAAGTCCCTCCTCGCCGAGGCCGAAGCCATTGCGCGGGCCGCTGGGAAAGATCGGCTGACGCTGATGGTCGGCAGCTTCAACGCGAGAGCCCATGGGCTTTATCGGCAGACCGGCTTCAGGGAGTGGGACAGGCGCCCCTTTTCCGCATTTCCGGGGTCGGATGAACCCGGAGAGTGGATACTGATGGTCAAGGATCTGACGTAGAGCTCACGGATGAGGCGGCCGCCGGGCCGAGGCGATCCGCTCGGTTCAGGGCAGGCGGGTTTGCTTGGCCCGTCTGCCGCGCCGCATCTTGCGCCGTATCCCGTAACCTCCGATCCTTACGTCCCATAAGCGCGCCGGCCTGACAAGGCGCGCCTCCAGGAGGACTGCGCATGACGGGACGTCTCAGGGGCAAGGTCGCGATCGTGGCCGGCGCGGGCTCGATCGGGCCGGGCTGGGGCAATGGCAAGGCGACCGCGACGATCTTCGCCCGCGAGGGCGCGAAAGTGATCTGCGCCGACATCAACCGCGACGCGGCCGAGGAAACCGCCGCCATCATCCAGAACGAGGGCGGCCAGGCCTTTGCCGTGCAGACCGATGTGACCAAGGCCGATGCGGTCGCCGATCTCGTCGCGCGCGCGCTCGGCCGCTATGGCCGCATCGACATCCTCGACAACAATGTCGGCATCGCCGAGGTCGGCAGCGTCGTCGACCTGCCCGAGGAGGTCTGGGACCGCGTCTTCAAGGTCAACCTCACCGGCGCCTTCCTGGCGATGAAGCATGTCATCCCGGTGATGCAGCGCCAGTTCGAGGAGAGCGGCGAGGGCGGCTCGATCATCAACATCTCGTCGATCGCCTCGATTCGCCATACCGGCGTGCCCTATGCCAGCTATTCCGCGACCAAGGCGGCGCTGAACCAGCTCACCCGCACCACGGCCGCGCAGTTCGCGCCCCAGAAGATCCGCGTCAACGCGATCCTGCCCGGTTTGATGAAGACGCCGATGGTCGAGCATTCCGCCGGCCTCGCCCAGGTCTATGGCGATGGCGACATCGATGCGATGTGGGCGGCGCGCGATGCGCAGGTGCCGATGGGCCATATGGGCGAGGCCTGGGACGTGGCTTACGCCGCGCTGTTTCTCGCCAGCGACGAAGCGCGCTATGTCACCGGCCTCGAACTCGTCGTCGATGGAGGAATCACGCTCGGATATGGCTGACAATGAAAACGCCGCGCCGCCCGCCGCCAAACCCTGCCCGATCTGCGGCAAGCCGCGGGTCGCCCAATACAAGCCGTTCTGCTCGCCCCGCTGCGCCGATATCGACCTCGGCCGCTGGCTCAAGGGCAGCTATGTGATTCCAGGCGCGCCCGTCGACGAGGCCGAGGCCGACAAGCCCGGCCGCGAGCGCGACGACGAGGATTGAGCGGGTTTGGCGGGAAAGCCGGCGCGAAGGGGGCCGGAAAGCGCCTTGTCGCGATAGCGATGGAAAGCTTGCGCAAGCGACTGGACAGCCGCGAGCCCGGCCATTATACCGCCTCCACCAACAGGGACGGGCGCTTGCCCATCTCCGGCGCCCAGATAGCTCAGTTGGTAGAGCATGCGACTGAAAATCGCAGTGTCGCTGGTTCGATTCCAGCTCTGGGCACCATTCCTTTCTCCATCAATTTCCATGAGCCTCTAAAAAGTCCGAGAAATCGGTGGTTTCACCGATTGGAACGCTCGCGGTTCGTGACTTCTTCCTGCCGCGGGGCGGGACGGTGGGCTTACTGACCGCTTGGCAGGGTTGTCAGTGATCGAAAAGCAGGCGTCGGCCCGCTTCTCGAGGCCGCGGGGATACGCGGAGCCTTACGCCGCGCCTGGGACATCAACCGGCCTGAGATCGGCTTTGCGTGGTTGGCAGCGCCATTTCGACCATTGCGCCTAGCTCGACGCTCAGGCCCAGCGCGGGCGGAGGCAAACGGACCCTAAAGCGTGGGTCAAAAATCTTTTTTCGGAGCGGCCGCGTCTGGCGCGAGCTTTTCAAACATTGCGATTAGACTCTGGAGAGACCCCTGGCACATGGCCCTCTCCGGTACGACGTTTAGCGTTCCCCCAGTTGCTGTGGACCAAGCCATATCCGTGTTTATCGATGGCTCCAAAATCTTGATCTTGGTCTCGATCGCTTTGATGGCGGTCCGTGCGCGAACGATTTCATTTTCCGAGATGAAGATGCTGACGTAGCCGTCTCGGAACTCGTTACATTTTTTGACGAAGGCGTAGTACTGATAGGCGGTTTTCAGGACGTTGATCGGGCGCAGCGCCTCAAGGCGCTCTTCCTCCGCGGCTTTCTCAGCGGCTAGGCGAGCACGCTCTGCGGCGGCCCTCGCTTCCTGCCTCCGCTCTTCAGCGATCCGCTGGGCCTCCGCGCGACGTTCTTCCTCTATCCGTTGCGTTTCGGCGCGCCGGACCTCTGCTATCCGCTCGGCCTCCGCCCGTCTCTGGGCCTCTTCGTACCTTTGGCGCTCGGACTCGGCCTGCTGCCGCTCGGCCTCTTGCCGGCGCAACTCGATTTGCTCAGCGATGGCCCGGGCTTCGGCCATAACTGGCACGATGGCGGGAAAACAGATCCCCATATCCGAAGCAGGCAGCGCCCTGAATTCTTCCAGAACGGGCCTAGCCATCGCGTGACGCGCCTGCTGTAGCCGCTGTTCCATGCGCTGCGTGAAACTGGCCAGCACCTCCATTTCGGTCTTCGTCTGACGCTGCAGGCCAGCCTGCTCAGCTTGGGCAAGTGTTCGCCCACTGTCCTGTACTTCGTAGATTTCGAGCATATCGGGGCAGCGCCGCGGCTTTGCTGACGGCATCGTACCGGCATAGGTATTGGCCATCCTCACGCGGACCGCGCGAGGCAGATCCGCGAAATACGGGCCGTCGACGAAGCCTCTCCCTGTTCCTACGCCGTGGAGACGATCGTGCTCTAGAACAAGCTTGCGGCCTTCGGCTTGACACTGCAGGCCGAAAGCCCGGCGGGCCCCATTTCGGATCGCATCGTCGTTCGCCGATGCTGTGACCTTCTCCTGGATTAGGGAACGCGACACGCAGTCGGTTGCGGCTCTTACCGTTGGAAGCAGTTCACGCCGGGCCTTGTCCTCTTCAGCTGCCGCTCCGCTGCCCAGCAAACACGCCAACAATACCAACCGCACATGCATAGCCCGTCCCCCGCAACGAGCATTGCGCAAATTTTACTGTGAAGCCAGCGCCCTCCAGCCTATTTGTACCATGCAATCGACGACAGCCGCCACCGGCTGCGCGGCAAAGCGACCGGCTCGCCCGCGAAGCGATTGAACCGTCATGCTCGCACCCTCAAATGTCGACTGCTAGCGCGCCAGGAAGCTGATATTGCCGGTCTTGTCCTTTCACGCCTCAACTCTGCGCCAGTCGACGGAGACACTGATCCGGTAAGTCGAGCCCCGATAGCCGTCACCGAAGAAGATGAATGGCGCTGATGAAAAGCGCGATCCAGAACGCCCAGCCGATCAAAACCGCGATGCCGCTGTTGAGAACGGGCTGCCGCCCTTCCCGCCAGTAAGCTGCGAATGGCTTCTTGGTTTCGCGGTAGTCGGCGACAGCTAGGCTGCCAAACGTAAGGCACTCCACAAGAGCCTTGCCCGTGTGGAAGCAGATGATTTCCGAGATGACGGACCAAAGGAAACGGAGCGTTTGCCCAACGATTGCTTCCAGCAAGATTGCAGCCCCAGTGGAGTTATTCCTGACACTCATACCGTAGATGACTGCAAGTCCTCCCGGCCAGCCCAGATGGCCCGCCCGCCTTCACGCGGTGGTAACCATATAAGCCCATGTCTCTCCTCAGCCTTTGCCGAGAGATACCCGATGCTGAGCCGCCGATCGTTTAACCTGTTCACCCTGTCCGTTGGCGCGGCCGGCCTGGCAGGCTGTGGGACCGGCAGCATCGTTGCCCTTCCGGACATGTCAGTGGGCAAGCCGAGCGCTCGGACCCGTACGCTGGCGCGCCCGAACTATGCCGAGGTTTACACCGCCTATCCAGGCGAGCGCTTTCCGGTTCCTGCGGTCAACTCCGGCGATATTGATCCGCAATATCTTCGCCAGACCGTCGAGCTCAGCCGGGATCATGCAACGGGATCGATCGTTGTCGATCCTGCATCCTACCATCTCTATTTCGTTGAATCGCCGGGGATCGCGACCCGCTATGGGGTTGGTGTCGGCCGCGAGGGTTTCGGTTGGTCCGGCGCGGCGAAGATCAATATGAAGCGCGACTGGCCGGACTGGGTGCCGCCTCATGAAATGGTCGAACGCGACCCGGAAATCAAAGCCAAGCTCGAAAGGACGCCCCGAGGCCTCGGCGTGCTCGGCGGCCCGAAAAGCCCGCTAGGCGCGCGCGCCATGTATCTGTTCGATGCAAGCGGCGATCTCGGTTACCGCATTCACGGAACCCTCGAACCCTATACGGTGGGCACCAACGTGTCGTCCGGCTGCGTTCGGATGATAAACCAGGACATCATTCATTTGTATGCGCGGGTGTCGCTGGGCACGCCTGTAACCGTGTTGCCCGCGTAAACGCGTCGAACGATCGGGGTTTGAGGTGCGCGAACAGCATCTCGACCGTCTTCCGCCGCGCTATGCCGGAATCTTGCCGTGTAGCTTGATCTCCTTCAGCACCAGATTGGTGCGCACATGCGCGATGCCCGGCAGGCGGAAGAGAAACTGCTCAAGAAAGACGTTGTAGTCGTCCTTGTCGCGGCAGACGACGCGCAAATGATAGTCCGCCTCGCCGGTGGTCGAAAAACATTCCACCACTTCGGGCTGTTGGGCGACGCGCGCGATGAAATTGGACACGTGATCGGCTTCGTGGCGCAGCAGCGTCACATGCACGATCGCGCTGAAGCCAAACCCCGCCCTCTCGGCATCGACGATCGCCATGTAGCCCGCGATCACGCCGGCCTCCTCCAGCACTCGCACCCGGCGCCAGCAAGCCGACGCGGACATGCCGGCCTGATCAGCCAGATCCTGATTGGAGACGCGCGCATCTGACTGCAGGATCTGCAGCAGCTTGCTGTCCTGGGTGCCGAGTTCGATCCTAGCCATTCTGGAAATTTCCACCGGTGTTGCGGCAATTTTCGGTAGGATAAACCGAATTAAAGGCAAAGCCTACAAAGTGAGGCAGGATTTTCCAGAGAATCCTGGTTGAATCGACCGCAACAACGCATGCGGGAGGTTTCGCCCATGGCTTACGATGTCCCGGTTGGCGACTACGCGCTTGGCGACCGTTACGCGAAGAGCTCCGGCCGCGTCTTCATGACCGGAACCCAGGCGCTGGTGCGCATCGCGCTCGACCAGGCGCGGCGCGACAAGGCCTGCGGCCTCGACACGGCAGGCTTCATCTCTGGCTATCGCGGCTCCCCGCTCGGCGGTGTCGATCTGGAGTTGTGGCGCGCCAAGGACCTGACCGCGCAGCACAACATCGCGTTCCTGCCGGCGGTGAACGAGGACCTTGCCGCGACCGCCGTGCTCGGTTCGCAGCAGGTCGAGACCAACCCCGACAAGCAGGTCGAGGGCGTCTTTGCGATGTGGTACGGCAAGGGGCCGGGCGTCGACCGCGCCGGCGACGCGCTCAAGCACGGCAACGCCTATGGCTCCTCGCCGCACGGGGGCGTTCTCGTCGTGGCGGGCGACGATCATGGCTGCGTCTCGTCCTCCATGCCGCATCAGTCCGACGTCGCCTTCATGGCCTGGTTCATGCCGACGCTGAATCCGGCCTCGATCGGCGAATACCTGGCCTTCGGCGAATATGGCTACGCGCTGTCGCGCTATTCGGGCATGTGGGTCGGCTTCAAGGCAATCTCGGAAACCGTCGAAAGCGGCCAATCGGTCGAGATTCCGCCGCCGCGCGATTTCAACGCGCCCGCCTACACGCCGCCCGCAACCGGCCTGCATTATCGCTGGCCCGATCTGCCCGGGCCGCAGATCGAGGAGCGGATGGAGGCCAAGAAGATGGCCGTTTTCGCCTTCGCCGAGGCCAATCCGATCGACCGCCGCATCTATGACATACCCGACGCCAGCTTCGGCATCGTCACCACCGGCAAAGGCCATCTCGACCTGATGGAGGCGTTGCGCCTGCTCGGCGTCGACGAGGCGGCCTGCCGTAAGCTCGGGATCGACATCTACAAGGTCGGGATGGTCTGGCCGCTGGCGCGCCGCGATGCGCTCGATTTCGTGCGCGGCAAGACCGAGATCCTCGTCGTCGAGGAAAAGCGCGGTATCATCGAAAGTCAGCTCAAGGAGTATTTCTACGACTATCCCGGCCACAAGCCTCACGCCATGGTCGGCAAGCGCGACGAGGACGGCAACCGGCTGATCTCCTGGATCGGCGAATTGTCGCCGATCATGCTGGCGCCGATCGTCGCGCGGCGCCTGGATGCGCTGTTTCCCGATCTGCGCCTGTCCGCGCGGGCGGCGAGCCTGGTGCCCGAGGCCGACCGCCTCATCCAGGTGCCGGGCGCGACGCGCACGCCCTATTTCTGCTCGGGCTGCCCGCACAACAGCTCGACCAAGGTGCCGGAAGGTTCCAAGGCGCTGGCAGGCATCGGCTGCCATTTCATGGCGAGCTGGATGGACCGCGAGACGACCTCGCTGATCCAGATGGGGGGCGAGGGCGTGAACTGGGCGGCCTCGTCGCTGTTCACCGGCAAGGGGCACATCTTCCAGAATCTCGGCGAGGGGACCTATTACCATTCCGGGTCGATGGCGATCCGCCAGGCGATCGCGGCCAAAGCCAACATCACCTACAAGATCCTCTACAATGACGCCGTGGCGATGACCGGCGGTCAACCGGTCGACGGGCCGATCAGCGTGCAGGCGATTGCGCAGGAGGTCCGCGCCGAAGGTGTCGAGCGTCTCGCGCTGGTGTCGGACCAGCCCGAGAAATTCTCAAGCCGCGACCTGCCAGCCGGCATCACCATTCATCACCGCCGCGATCTCGACGCCGTGCAGCGCGAGCTGCGCAACGTCAAGGGCGTCTCGGTGCTGATCTATGAACAGGCCTGCGCCACCGAAAAGCGTCGCCGCCGCAAGCGCGGCACGATGGAGGACCCAAAGCGCTTCGCCTACATCAACGATCTCGTCTGCGAAGGCTGCGGCGATTGTTCGGTCGAGTCGAACTGCCTCAGCGTCGAGCCGAAGGAGACGCCGTTCGGGCGCAAGCGCAAGATCAACCTGTCGAACTGCAACAAGGATTTCTCCTGCCTGAACGGCTTCTGCCCGAGCTTCGTCACGGTCGAAGGCGCCACGCGGCGCAAGAAAACCGTGCTGGAAGACGATTTCGTGGCCCGTGCCGCCGTCCTTCCTGCGCCGGCGCCAGTGTCGCTCGACAAGCCGTTCGATCTTCTGGTCACCGGCGTCGGCGGCACCGGCGTGGTCACGATCGGCGCGCTGATCGCGATGGCGGCCCATCTCGAGGGCAAGGGCAGCTCGGTGCTCGATTTCACCGGCTTCGCGCAGAAGTTCGGGCCGGTCCTGTCCTTCATCCGCCTGGCCGGCACGCCATCGGCCATCAACCAGGTCCGGATCGACAACGGCGCGGCCGATGCCCTGATCGGCTGCGACATCGTCGTGTCCTCCTCGCCGAAGGCGTCGGCGACCTATCGGCGCGGCATGCGAGCGGTCGTCAATCTTGCCGAGATGCCGACCGGCGACATCGTCCGCATCCGCGATGCCGATCTCGCCTCGCGCCGCCGGCTGCGTGAAATCGAGACCGTGGCGGGGGCCGGAAACATCAGCGCTTTCGATGCCAACGCCATGGCGGAAAAGCGTTTCGGCGACGCCGTCTTCGCCAATGTCCTCATGCTGGGGCATGCCTGGCAGCAAGGGCTGGTGCCGGTCTCGCATGCCGCACTCGATCGCGCCATCGCGCTCAACGGGGTCTCGGTCGAGAAGAACCGGCAGGCCTTCGCGGCGGGACGTCTGGCCTGCGCCGATCCGGACTTCAACGGCACGGAGGAAGCGGCCGGCCCCGAGACGCTCGACGAGGTGATCGCGCGCCGCGCCGCGTTTCTCGTCGGCTATCAGGACGAGGCCTGGTCGCGACGCTACCGCGACGCCGTCGAGCGTGTCCGGCTTGCGGAGGCTCCCTTCAACTCCACCGCACTGACCGAGGCGGTGGCGCGCTCGCTCTTCAAGCTGATGTCGTACAAGGACGAATACGAGGTCGCGCGGCTGCATATGCAGAGCGGGTTTCTCGACGAGCTGAAGCGCGAGTTCGAAGGCAACTTCTCCGTGAACTACCACCTCGCGCCGCCTCTGCTCGCGAGCGGCAGGGACGCGCGAGGCCGGCCGCTCAAGCGCCAGTTCGGCCAATGGATCCAGACGCCGCTGCGGGTGCTGGCTCGCTTCAAGCGGCTGCGGGGCACCGCCTTCGACCTGTTCGGCTATACCGCCGAGCGCAGGATGGAGCGGGGCCTTATCGGCTGGTACGAAGGCATCGTCGCGCAGCTGCTGGAGCGCCTGCCGCAGCAGGGCCCGGCGGGGGCAGCCGAGATCGCCACGGCGCCGATGGACATCCGCGGCTATGGTCCGGTCAAGGACAAGGCGGTCGAGGAGGTGAGGGCGCGTGTAAGCGAGTTGCTCGCCCGGCCGCTGCCGCCGGCCGCGAATGGCAGGGTGCGCCGGGTTGCCGGGGGATAGTGCAATCTCAAGAGCCGGCTATGCGCGAAGGTTGAAGACAACCGAGAGATGACGCACGGGCGATTTCAGCAATCGCTCGTGCCCGTGAATCGAATTGGCGTCGAAAATCATCGTATCGCCGGGATGCAGCTCGACCAATGCATCGGCGTATCGATAGATCATCGAACCCTCCAAGATATGCATGAATTCGATCCCGGTGTGCTGGAAGCCGGGCGAGGGGGAAGCCGCGTCGCTGATGGTGACCAGATAGGGCTCGGCGTATTTCTCTCCGGAGAGGAGATGGCCCAGAAGCTGGTAGTTGAACCCGATCTTCGAGCCCCGGCGTTGCACGTCGATCCCCTTGCCGGCGCGCACCAGCGAGTAATCGGCATGCGTGTTGTGGCTGGCGAATAGTCTTGCCACCGGCACCTTCAGCACGCCGGAGAGCGCCAGCAAGGTCGCAAAGGACGGGGTCGACTGACCGCTCTCGATTTTCGAGAGCATTCCGTTGGACAGGCCGGCCGCCTCGGCGAGTGCGTTGGCCGCCATATTGAGGCTCAAGCGCAGGCTGCGAATCTCCTTGCCGACCGCAAGGGCGAGCGCATCGGTTTCCTTCGCCTTCGCCGAAGCAGCGCTGGATTGCGCATCGTCTTGGTTAGCGTCGTCGGTCTTGGGCCGGATCATCATCGAAAGCGCGCCCCGCCGGACGCGTTTTGCCGCCGTCGGTTTCTTTTTGACTGGTGGCTGAACCAAGAGCAAATCACCCCGTTTTCGTGATGGCCGGGCCCGAACGGCCCTGTTTCCGTCTTCTGAGGCATCGGACCGGATCCCGCATCCGACAGCAGATTCTAGCACCGCGAGCCACTATGGCCAACGCGGCGGTCTCCGTCTTCATCGCGTGGCGATGGCCTTGTCCCGAGGAAGATTCCTTGTCTGGCCCCGCATGAACGGATCGCAGAAAGGCGCGCGTCATGAACCGTCCGACACCGAGTTGGAGCAGGTATTTTCCTTAGATGAAAATATTTTCCAGATTATTGACCGACCGGTTCCGATGGCTGAAAATTGCCCATTCGTCGGTTGAGTGCCGCTGCATGTCGGGAGCGCTCAATGCGGGTCATGATAAAAAGAGGGGACGATCTGAATGAAGAAACCCAGCTTCAGTGGGCTCTTTCTTGCGTCGGCGATGATTGTTTCTGCCGCCGTTACATCCACTAACCTGTCGGCACAGGAGAAAACCCTTAGAATTGCGACGGAAGGCACCTATGCGCCGTGGAGTTTCGTCGATAATGCGGGCCAATTGACCGGCTGGGACGTCGATATCGCAAACGCGCTTTGCAAGCAGATGCAGGCAAAGTGCACCATCCAGGCGCAGGAATGGGACGGCATCATTCCCGGCCTGAATGCGAGGAAATACGACCTCATCGTCGCCAGCATGGGCGTGACCGAGAAGCGCAAGCAGCAGGTCGCCTTCACCAAGAAATACAAGAATACCTCCAGCCAGTTCGCGGCAAGGAAGGGCGCCCTGACGGATACGTCTCCTGCCGGGCTGGCCGGCAAGCGCATCGGCGTGCAGCGCGGCTCGATCCAGGACACCTTCCTGACCCAGACCTACGCCAAGTCGGAAATCGTCCGCTACGACAAGACCACCGATGTCGAGATGGATCTGCTGTCGGGCCGGGTCGACGCGCTGCTGGCAAACAAGGTCACGTCGATGCTCGGCTTCCTGAAGAAGCCCGAAGCAGCCGCTTTCGAACTCGTGGGCGAAGAGTACAGCGGCGGCCTGCTCGGCGACGGCAATGCGATCGCCTTGCGCAAGGAAGACACGGCGTTGCTTGCCCAGATCAATGCAGCGATCGACGCGATCATCGCGGACGGAACCTATGACAAGGTCACGGCAAAATACTTCAGCTTCAAGCTGATGTGAAACGCCGACCGAGCCCGGAGGATTGGCCTGCGGCGCCAATCCTCCCAGTCAGGATGACACCATGATTTCCTTTGCGACGCTCGGCCCCACCGGGACGAACCATGAGCTGGTGACGCAGCAATACATCGCGTTCAACCAGCTGGAAGACGCGCATATCGCCCTGGTCGACAATTTCGAAATCGCGATCAAGGGGCTTCGAGCGGGCCGCTATGATTTCGTGCTGCAATGCGCGGTCCATCCGGCGACTCCGGGGACGATGGGCGCCTATTTCAACGAAGTCTTCGCGATCGACACATTCATCTCGCGCAGCAAGGATCTTGCCGTCCTGACCCGCAGGGATGTCGAGACGCCAAAGTCGATCGGCCTGCTCATGCCGGCGACCGAGAGCTACATCGACATCGACAAATGGGAAACCAGGGTGTCGGAGCGGTCTCTTCCAATCATTTTCGAGAATCTGCTGGGCGGGAAATACGATTCCGCGCTCGTTTATCTCGAATATGCCGACCAGCATCCCGATCGGGTTCGGATCGATCAGATCATCGGCTCCCCCGACGACGTGTGGATCGTCTACGGCACGGAACGCACCTCCGGCGGCAGGTTGCAGGCATGGTATGACAGCCCGGGAGCTCAGTTCGTCCGCAACAAGGCGGCGATCAAGCCCAAGACTTTAGCCAAACCCAGGACCTTTGCGCGAGCGCGCACGTGACCCTCTTCTCCGGCTACACTTACCAGCTCTTCGCCGGAGCGCTGGTTTCGCTCTCCGTCGCGTTTTTCGCCCTGATCTTCGGCTCGGTTCTGGGCCTGGGCCTTGGCGCCGCGAAGATCTACGGTCCCCGTCCTCTGCGCTACATCGCCGAAGCCTATACGGCGGTTGTCAGGGGCGTCCCCGACCTGATCGTCATATACCTGATCTATTTCGGCAGCACCGTTGCCCTGACCAAGCTGACCGGCGCCTATGTCGACATCAACGGCTTCACAGCCGGTGTGTTCGCCCTGGGGCTGATCTTCGGCGCCTATGCCAGCGACATCATTCGAGCTGGCATCCAACAGGTGGCCCGAGGCCAGAAGGAAGCCGCCGACGCTCTCGGGCTTTCAAAGAGAATCGCGTTTTTCCACGTCATTCTCCCGCAGGCCTGGAGGCTTGCTCTGCCCGGGTTCAGCAACCTCACGATCATCCTTCTGAAACAGACGTCGCTGATTTCCGTCATCGGGCTCGAGGAGTTGCTTCGCGCCTCGGCGGTTGTGTCCGGGTCCACCCGGGAACCGTTCTACGTCTATGCGATCGCCGCGTTCATGTACCTGGTCATGACGACGATCGCGACCGTCTTGCTTCGCTGGGCGCAGAGCCGAGCCAATCGCGGCTTCGCGTGAGGGTACCATGCTGGATGTCTCGATCATGGCCGACGTCCTTCCGCCGATGCTCAAAAGCCTGGGCATGACGGGAAAGCTGGCCGTCCTGGTATTGATCGCCGGAATGCTCCTGGCCGTGCCGCTGGCCTTTGCCCGGAATTCGACCTCGACATGGCTGTCGCTGCCTGCAAACGGTTACATCCTGATCATCCGGGGCATACCGGCACTGCTGCAGGTCTTTCTGGTCTATTACGGCCTCGCCCAGTTCGAGATCGTGCGCAACTCCTTCCTCTGGCCCGTCTTCCGCGACCCGTTCTTCTGCGTGATCCTGGCGCTGGGCCTGAACTCGGCAGCCTACACCGCCGAAATCATCTCGGGGGCGCTGCGGTTGATCCCGAAAGGGCTCGTCGAGGCGGCGCACGCCATGGGGCTGTCATGGCTTCAAACGCAGTTCCTGGTCACCCTTCCGCTCGCCATGCGCGCCGCGCTCCCCGCCTACGAGAACGAGATCATCCTGACGGTGAAGGCGACCTCGCTGGCGAGCACGATCACACTGCTCGATCTGACCGGCGTCGCGCGTCTGGAAGTGACGAACACCTACGCCCCCTACGAAGTGTTTCTCACCGCAGGCGCCATCTATTTCTGCATCACGACAACGCTCTCATGGGCGCTGCGCAAGCTCGAACGGCGGCTGGCCATCGAGAATTTGAAGGCGGTGGATCCCGGTATCCTTGCGAAGGCTGCCGTAGCGGCTCACGGCTGAGCGATCGGGCAGGCGCTCGTCCTGACGGTTCGGAACCCGCCCTAGCACAGGCCCATGATGCGGCTCATAGTCTCCACGCATAAACTGGGGGGAATGGGCGTGAAATTCTGGACAGTTCTGCCGACGCTGCTGGCTCTGACGCTGGCGACTTACGCCCCCGCTCGTGCGGAGACCTGCGCGACACAAGACGGGAAGGTCGCTCCGGAATGCAGGTGCCCTTCCCAAACGAAGCGGATCTCCAGTGGCGCGCTCTGCAGCGTGCAGAGGCCGGAGGACCGGGCGGCCGGTTTGCCATCCTGCTTTGAACAATATCAGTGCAGGCCCATCGCGGCTGCTGCACGCTCGCCGCGAACCATGATGATTTTCATGGACTGGGGCTTGGCGACTGTGTCGCCGTCGGCCGGGCAGATCATCGCGGCCATCCGCGAAAGCGCAACCCCGTCGTCTCGCATAACCATCTCCGGCCACACCGACAGGTCGGAAGAGCGCTCCGCCCAATTGGCTCGTGCGCGCGCAGAGGCCGTTCGCGAGGCGCTGATTGCGGCGGGCGTGCCGGGCCGGGCCATTGTTCGTCTCGAAGCTGCCGGCACCCGCGGACTGCCCGTTGCCACCGCGGCAGGGGAGCGGGAGCCTCGCAATCGCTTTGTCTCCGTGACGATCCGTTAGGCTTGCGCCGTTAGCGGCCGCGGTCGCTGCGCCCGCCTTGCGCGGCCATTGACCGAAGCCGCCGCCCGGGCGCAGCCTCGCGCTCACTGCAAGCAAACCCGCGAGGACTGAGCATGGAACGCCTTCACAAGGGTGCCTGCCATTGCGGGGCGATCGCGGTGGAGTTGCGCACGCCGCGCGGTCCTGATGAGCAGGTCATCGGCGCCTGCCAGTGCTCGTTTTGCCGCAAGCACAATGCCCGCACCTTCTCCGATCCGAAATCGAGCGCCACGCTGACAGCGCGCGAGCCCGAGCAGTTGCAGCTTTACACCTTCGGGCTGAGCACTTCGGAGGTGGTGATCTGCAGGCGTTGCGGGGTTTATGTCGCGATGCTGATGACGGATCAGGGCGAGGCCTGGACCACGCTCAATATCGACCTGCTCGACGAGCGTGCCGCCTTCATCCGGCCGGCCGAGCCCAGGGATTTCAGCGCCGAGGCAGCCGAGGGACGCATCGCGCGGCGCAAGGCGCGCTGGATACCGACGACGCTTGTCGGCTGGCCGGCGGGGCGCTGAGGGGCGCGTGGGCTGTATTCCACCACGGTGGGGCTGGCCTGACATGAAACGAGCGATCTCAGGAGGCCTCGATCGCTTGCCATCACCCGCGCCGTCATCCCGGACGCAGCGAAGCGGAGATCCGGGATCCATTCGGGAGTGCTTGCAGGAGAGGTTCCGGCATGGATCCCGGGTCTCCTTGCAGTCGCCCGGGATGACGGCGCGTTTCCCGAAATTCCAACCGACTGAAATCCTTGCTCACATGATTGACCGGGTTCTGGGGAACGCCCAAGAAACGTCTCATGACGATGCAGCGACAAAGAGAGTATTTTGAATCTGTCGTAATAAACTGCGAAAGATCTCGAGATTGTACTGATAATGCCAAGAGGGATTCATGCAAATTAACAGTTGTGGCCGAATTTCGGCATGGTTATGACGCTGCGATACCTTGTCATTCAGTTTTTATTCATTTTTGGATTGTTAAACCTACCCTACACGTGATGGAGGGTGCCATGGGCGCGCTAACTCGAATCGGTATCGCTGGTCTTCTGGCGGTGGGTATCTCTGCAGCCTCTTTGTCGCTGTCGACGGCCGCGCAGGCACGTGACGGCTTCAACGGCGCCTTGTTCGGCGGTATGGCGGCCGGCGCTCTCGTCGGCGGCGCGCTCGCCGGAGCCGGGCGCTATGCTCCGCCGCCGCCCTATTACGGACCCGCCCCCGTCTATGCCGGGCCGCGCTATTATGAGTCCGACTGCTATGTCACGCGGCGCCCGGTCTATAACAGCTGGGGCGATTTCGTCGGCTATAACCGCGTCCGCGAGTGCGATTGACGCGAAGGCCGGCCGGCTCTCCTGAGCCGGGGACAGGCGCGTTTCGCCGGTGACAGGCCGGGCGGGATGGGCGATGTTTGCCGGCATGATCCGAGTCGCCGCCCTCATCACTGTTGCCATCACCGGTCTCGCCGGCGAGGCTCTTGCTGCCGGGGCTTGCCGGCCGACGCTGGACGGCAAGGACCGCATCGAGCGCAGCGGCGCCTGCCCGAGCGGCTATTATGTGCGCGGCGCCTGCTGCGAATCCTTCCAGGCCAGCGCGCAACGGGCCGCGCCGACGCTCGGCAAGAAGACCTGCCCCGCCGGCACTGTCGCGAGCCTTGGGACCTGCGTGGCCGCCAAGTGAGGCGTTCCAGTGAGGTGCTGGCGAGCGGTGCGCCAGAGCCTCATGATTTCGGTTGGAACCACGCCGTCATTCCGGGGCAGGCCGAAGGCCTGAGCCTGGAACCCATATCCTCAGCTGGAGACGGGTAAGGCGCAAGGGCGGTCGCACCCGATCTGGCAACTCCGGTGGTTATGGGTTCCAGGCTCGGCCCTGCGGGCCGCCCCGGAATGACGGCGGTGTTTCCAGATCAAGCCATCAGGGCCTAACCCCGCCAATCAGCCGTCATTCGAGGAATTCAATTCGTCCGGCGTCAGGCCCTCATCGTCGCTGCCGAGGCCCGCGGCCTGCCGCAGGGCATCGTTGATCCGGTCCTGCCAGCCGGGGCCGCCGCTCTGGAAATGCTCCAGCACCTCGCTGTCGATCCGCAGCGAGACCAGCTCCCGGGCTCCGGGAATGGCGGGCCGCTTCACGGCCGGGGCGGGGACTTTCGGTGGGGCTGGCTTGAACAAGGCTTCGGCCTTGTCCCGGAGATTGACCGGCCGGCGGGGTCTATCTTGGCTCATGAGAGGCCTTGGCGTTGTGCATGGATCGTCGCGGCGACATCCGGCCGACTCACCAGGCAAAGCGAGGTGGTCGAACGTGTCCAAGCAAAGGCTAGTGATTGCCGCGACCGCTGTACAGGACGGGAGCCGTTTTCGCTGGGAGCCGCGAGCCTGGCTCAGACCGAGACGTCCACCACTTCGCCGAGGCCCGGCACGGGGTTTCTCTCTTGCGCCTCCTCGGCCGGCTTCGCCTGCTCGGCACTCTTGTTCGCCTCAGTCGCCTGCTTGAGCTGGGCTGCGCGCTGCTCGGCTGCCCGCAAGGCCTGCTCGGCCTGCTGCACGGCGGCGCGGTCCTGCTGCAGCGTCTGGTCGTCGGCCTTGTCCTTCTCGTCGGCGGCGAGCTTCGCCGAGGCCGTGGCGAGTGCGGCCGAAGCCTGTGCCGCCGCGGCGTCGGCCTGGGCGAGGGCGGAGGTATTGTCGCTGCCGAGCGACGCCGTGCTGATGACTGATGCGGCGCTGACGCCTGATATGCTGCTCATGACCGGCTCCGGAGCGCGCGCCGCGCGCGCGATTCGCTAGGAGCTTGCCGGGCAAGTTGTTCTGGATTGTTTCTGCTGCGTTGCCACTGGCACTCCGGAGCCGGGCAGGGCGGCGGTTTACGCGGCGCCGCTTGCCCCTGATTCAGCGGCTCACAGCAAAACCTACGCAAATCGCCACGGGACGGCTTGTCAAAGCGCGCGGCAATCGGGCATAGAGCGCGTAACGGAGACGTGGCCGAGAGGCTGAAGGCACTCGTTTGCTAAATGAGCATACCCCACAAGGGTATCGAGGGTTCGAATCCCTCCGTCTCCGCCAACCTTCCCTTTTTCTGATTTCGCTGAATTTTGCTGAGCGCCGGAAAGCACCCTCGGGGTCGGGCTGGGCGAGAGCGCGGATGGCGTGCGCTCGCCGGCCAATCAACGGCGGTCTTTCTCACCGTCAGCAACGGGTGGAGAGCCGCAATTCAAAATCTTTCGGTGACCTCATGAGCCACATTCGGCAGACTGCCGCCATGGCGGACGGCGGAGATATCGGTGAGGCGGCGAACATCGCTTCAGCAATGCTGGAGGGTAGATTGAGGCCGCTCCAGGCTGCCCTGCGCCTAGTCCGTTACGTCGACCTCGCTCAATCAGTTTGGGAGGACACAAAGGGCGCCCACGGACCGCTCTCGGTGATTTACATGGCCTGCGACGAGGCAGATCGAATTGGTTTCATCGGCGAAAACCTAGACGCGTGGCACCCTGACATCCGTGATCGAAAGCAATCCGAATTGGCCGAGGTTGAGGCGCGGCTTGACGAGCCGATCCGTATCGCGTGCCAAGCGATCCTGACCTACGCTGCTTCCCGATAGTTCGGCACAGATCATCGGCCCTCAGTCTGATATGGGTCGTGAGTTGGCATCCGCGAGCGGACTGCCAGGACCTACGAGAGCCCCATTGCTTCGAGCCCGTCATCGTGCGACGAGCCCAAAGACTAGAGGGGGGTGAAATGTTGATTGGAGCCCGCTCATACGCCTACAGGCGCCCCGACTTTTTCCCCTTCAATGAGCTGGTGCAGCAAAATTGAGCCGTCCGTAAATCGGACCGCAGCGCCGGCGGCGCCGCGAAGCCAAGCATGGTCGGGATTTGTTGCCACAACGTCATTCTACTGTGATTTTATTTTTGGCTCCTGCCGCTCTACAAATACATAGTGGTCATCGATGGCCCTTCTCAGGGCTTCCTTATGCGCTTCCTGCATCTCTTCTATGTCGCGTCTTATTTCCTCGCTACTACGTGCTGGCATCTTCTCGCCTGGCTTGGCGTTTGCCAGGCGGAGTTTCTCAGTATTAATAGCAAGGCCAGAAGTGTATTTTGGCGGCAGCTCCCGAATGTCAAAATCTTGCGGCTCAAATTGTTCCGCCTCATGATTTGGCGCAAGTGCATACCAGTAACTAAGCGGTCGATCGCCCTTCCAACTATGATATATTTTCGTTTCATTGTAATCGAGGAATACATATTTTCGAAGATTATGATTTATCCACATTCGATTGCCCGCGATTAACGCAAGACAGAACAAAATAATTCCTATAACGAACGATATCGACATTAAATTAATCCGGAGAAAAGTGTATCGTTTCATCGCAGCTCGGTAATTTAGGCTGTTGACTAATAAGTACGGAGCCGCAGCCGCATTGAAGCGAGCCGGGCCATGGCAAGGAAGTTGGCTGCGAGCTTATCATATCGGCTCATCCCAATACCAGCAGGGGACACCCGCAGCATCGAATGGATGCGCAGGAAGTCGTGATGCTTCATATGCAGAGCGACGGCGAAGACGTGGTTTTCGAGCTTCTCGGAGAAGCCGCTCGTCATCGCCCATTTCCAGGACGTCAGCATCCCTCGTCTCCCTCCCGGTCGCCTTGTCCGGCAGTAATCCCATCGGATTAGTTCGAACGAACTGAATCGTTCGCTCGAATAGAATAAAGTCAAAACAATACCGCATGCTATTGCTTAAGGTGTCGGATTGGCCTTCTTCCGAAATCTAAAGCAGGCCATCTCGAAGTGCATCTTTTTTTGCGCTGGGTGGCCGCTAGACCTCCCGGGCGGGAGGTACGTCATGCGCTACCTGCAGAACAAGATCCTTATTGCGGGACTTCTTGCGACTACGTCGACCTTTGCTTACGCGCAAGGGGCCAAGCCATGGCCGCAGTACCACGCGGGCTTCGCGGTCGACGGCAGTCCGACACCGAGGCCCCACAGCGCTTGCGAACGCAAGCTCATCAGAGACAACTGGCTGTTGGGTAAAGATAACTGGCTGTGGGAATGCGATCCGGCGGCACCCGGCAACCCATTCCGCCAGAGCACAGTCCCAGCGGCAGCGCCCGGGCCAACCCTGGCAGATGCAGGTGGGGTACGATACTACAACGCCGTATCCCCAAATGGCCGCAGAACGCGGGCGCCGAGCCGGGATTGCATCGTCGTACAATACGACCGCGACCTGCTGTGGACCTGCCCGCCACTGACAACCGCGTCAATCGGCGCGCCGACGCCCGCGCCTCAGGGCGCCACTGCCGGCAATGTCCAATATTACAGTGCGGTTTCCGCCAATGGCAGGCGCGTACGCGCACCCAATGCCGCGTGCAGCCTGATTCAGCAGGGCGGCAGTCAATATTGGATGTGCCCGCCCTTGACGACGGGAGCCTTGTCCTCGGGCGGCCCGAGCGGCGCCGCAGGCCCCGAAGGCAACGGCCGCAGCGGAGGCGACGGCTCTAACGACGGTTCTGGAAGCGCCTCCAATGGCGGGGCGAGCGGCAATTCGGGCGGCGGCGGCCAGGGCGGTGGCGCCCAAGGTGGTGGCGGTCAGGGCGGAGGCGGTCAGGGCGGTGGCGCCCAAGGTGGTGGCGGTCAGGGCGGAGGCGGTCAGGGCGGTGGCGCCCAAGGTGGCGGTGGCCAGGGCGGCGGCGGTCAGGGTGGTGGCGCCCAAGGTGGTGGCGGCCAGGGCGGCGGCGGCCAAGGCGGCGGCGGTCAGGGTGGTGGCGGCCAGGGCGGCGGCGGCCAAGGTGGCGGCGGTCAGGGTGGTGGCGGCCAGGGCGGCGGCGGCCAAGGTGGCGGCGGTCAGGGTGGTGGCGGCCAGGGCGGCGGCGGCCAAGGTGGTGGCGGTCAGGGTGGCGGTGGCCAGGGCGGCGGCGGCCACGGCGGTGGTGGCCATGGCGGTGGCGGCGGCCATGGCGGTGGCGGCGGTCACGGCGGCGGTGGCCATGGCGGTGGCGGCGGTCACGGTGGCGGTGGCCATGGCGGTGGCGGCGGTCACGGCGGCGGCGGCCATGGCGGTGGCGGCGGTCACGGTGGCGGTGGCCATGGCGGTGGCGGCGGTCACGGTGGTGGTGGCCATGGCGGTGGCGGCGGTCACGGCGGTGGCGGCCATGGCGGTGGCGGTGGCCACGGCGGTGGTGGTCACGGTGGCGGCGGTAACGGCGACGGCGGCGGCCATGGCGGCGGCGGTCACGGTGGTGGTGGTGGCCATGGCGGCGGCGGTGGCCACGGTGGCGGTGGCCATGGCGGTGGTGGCGGTCACGGCGGTGGCGGCGGCCATGGCGGCGGCGGCCATGGCGGCGGCGGCCATGGTGGCGGCGGTGGCCACGGTGGCGGTGGCCATGGCGGTGGTGGCGGTCACGGTGGTGGCGGTGGCCATGGCGGTGGTGGTCACGGTGGCGGTGGCGGCCATGGCGGCGGCGGTAACGGTGGCGGTGGCCAGGGTGGCGGCGGCGGCCAGGGTGGCGGTGGCCAGGGTGGCGGCGGTCACGGTGGCGGTGGCGGTCACGGCGGTAGCGGCGGCCATGGCTGAAAGC
>NZ_CAXUPC020000009.1:0-224716 GCF_964252745.1 Allobosea sp. LjRoot9
ATCCTGTCTCGTGTCCAAAACACCGGCAAGTGCTTGGAAACAAGTAGAATCAACGCCATGCACAACGTCTACTAGTTTAAACCGGACACCCGTGGGTCAAGCCCGAGCATGACGGCCAAATAGCCTCACCCACCCGTCTTCATGATCCGGGCCTTGTCGCGGTTCCAGTCGCGGTTCTTCTCGGTCTCGCGCTTGTCGTGCAGCTTCTTGCCGCGCCCTAGGCCGAGCTCGACCTTCGCCCGGCCCTTCTCGTTGAAATAGACCTTGAGCGGAATGACCGTGTAGCCGTCGCGCTGGATCGCGCCCATCAGCTTGTTGATCTGGCGGCGGTGTAGCAGGAGCTTGCGCGGCCGGCGGACATTATGGTTGAAGCGATTGGCTTCGAGATATTCCGGGATATGGGCGTTGAACAGGAAGAGCTCCGTGCCCATCGGCCCGGCATAGCTCTCGCCGATCGTCGCCCTGCCGCCGCGCAGCGACTTGATCTCGGTACCCTGCAGGGCGATGCCAGCCTCGAGCGTCTCGATGATCTCGTAATTATAGCGCGCCTTGCGGTTGTCGGCGGCGAGCTTGTAGCGATCGGGATCGGGCTTGTTCATGGGGAACTCCGGCAATCGGCAGTAGGCAATGGGCAGTAGGGCCGCGCCCCCTCGACTGCCGACTGCCTAATACCGATTGCCCCAACTAGGAAACTTCGGCAGTAGGCAGCGGGCAATAGGCAGTAGGGCCGCGCCCCTCGACTGCCGACTGCCCACTGCCGATTGCCCTACTTAAGCATTCAGCAGCCCGGCGAAAACCATGGCGTCGCGAATGACCTTGCCTGTTGGCGCCGTCACCGGCAGCAACGGCAGGCGGACCTCTTCCTCGATGCGGCCGAGCAGCTTCAAGCCATGCTTGGCGCCGGCCAGACCCGGCTCCTTGAAGACGGCGTCATGCAGCGGCACGAGCCGGTCCTGAAGCTTCAGCGCGCCGGCATAATCGCCCTTGAGCGCCGCCACCATCAGATCGGCGCAGAGCTTGGGCGCGACATTGGCGACGACCGAGATGCAGCCATGGCCGCCGGCCGCCATATAGGCCAGCGCCGTCATGTCCTCGCCGGAGAGCTGGATGAAGTCGGCACCCATGGCGTGGCGCTGCTGCGAGACGCGGGCGAGATTGGCGGTCGCGTCCTTGACGCCGGCGATATGCTTCAACTCGTAGAGCCGCGCCATGGTCTCGACCGACATGTCGACCACCGAGCGCGGCGGGATGTTGTAGATGATGATCGGAATACCGATGGCGTCGTTCACCGCCTTGAAGTGCTGATACATGCCCTCCTGGGTCGGCTTGTTGTAATAGGGCGTCACCACCAGCACGGCGTCGGCGCCGGCCTTCTCGGCATGGACCGCGAGGTCGATCGCCTCATGCGTGTTGTTGGAGCCCGCGCCCGCGATCACCGGCACACGGCCCTTGGCCTGCGCGACGACGACCTCGACGACGCGCTTGTGCTCGTCATGGGAGAGCGTCGGGCTCTCGCCGGTCGTGCCAACGGGCACGAGGCCCGAGCTGCCGCTCTCGATTTGCCATTCGACCAGCGCGCGCAGCGCCTCCTCGTCGATCTTCCCGGCTTTGAACGGCGTCACCAGCGCGGGCAGCGAACCGGTAAAGGCAGTGTGCTTGGTCATGAGCGCGGCGTCCTGACGCGGAAGTCCAATCGAAGGGCCGACAGACATAAACCCTCAGCCGCCGCAGGCAAAGCCGGCAACCCATCAAAAAGCGTGGTCCTCATGGTTAAGGTTTCATAAACCGCCATCGCCCACCATCGCGGGTCAAGCGCCCCTTCAAGGAGCCTGCGATGGCCTCGCCTCTCGCCTGCCGGCGCTCTATCCGCAAGCGCTCTGTTCGAAAGCGCCTGGCCTGGCTGATCTTTCCGGCTCTGTTCCCCGCGACAGTGGCGCTGGCCGGCGACGATGGCGAGCAGCGCGTGCAACAGCCGCGCCTGCTTGCTCTCGATGTCGAGACCACGGCCGCGCTGCCGCCCTACCCCGACGTGCAATTGCGGTTCGAGGCCAGCGCCGGCCTGGATGCCGTGAAGGCGGCTGTCGCCGCCTATCGGCGTGGCGCGCTGGCCGAGGGCGACGCGATCGCAGCCGCAATCGACGATCGCACGGCGAAGGCCCTGCTCGAATGGGTCGCGATCCGTTCAGGTTCCAACGCGATTGCGTTCTCGCGGCTCAACGCCTTTCTCCAGGCCTACCCCAATTATCCCGCCACGACGCAGTTCCGCCGCCGCGCCGAGGAGGCGTTGATCGCGGAGAAAAAGGACGCGGCCACGGTCCGTGCCTTCTTCTACGCGCAGCGGCCGGTCGGCCCGGCCGGACGCGTGGCGCTGGCGCTCGCGCTCAAGGCACAAGGGCAGAGCGACGACGCGGCCGCGCTGATCCGCCAGCTCTGGCGGCAGGACCATCTCGGCCAGCCGCTGGAGACCATGGTGCTCGCCGAATTCGGCGACATCCTGACCCGCGACGACCACAGGCTGCGCACCGAGCGCTATCTCTTCCGCGAGAACGCGACGGCGGCGATGCGCAACGCCGCCCGCGTATCGGCGGATTATGTCGCTCTTGCCCGGGTCAGGCTCGCCAGCGCCCGGGAAAGACGCCCGCTCCCGGCATCCCAGATCGCCTCCGTGCCTGCCTCATTGAAGGGCGACATCTCGTTTGCCTTCCTGCAGGCGCAGCAAGCGAGACGAGCGGACAAGCCGGCCGAGGCCGCCAAGGCGCTCAGCCATGTTCCACGCGACCCCAACCTGCTCGGCGATGGCGACGAATGGTGGACGGAGCGCCGCTTGATCGCGCGCAAACTGCTCGACGCCGGCGATGCCGCGAAGGCTTACGAGGTTGTCGCCGGACATGGCGCCGAGGGCCCAGTCGCGCGCATCGACGCCGAATGGCATGCCGGCTTCATCGCCCTGCGCTTCCGCAACGATGCCGCGACCGCGCTGAAGCATTTCGTCGAGGCCGGCAAGCTGGCGGAGACGCCGATTTCGGTTTCGCGCGCCGCTTATTGGGAGGGCCGCGCCGCCGAGGCGCTGGGCAAGGAGGATGTATCGCGCCTTGCCTATGAGCGCGCCGCCGAACACCCCATCGCCTATTACGGCCAGCTCGCCCGCGCTCGGCTCGGCTTGCCCGACCTGCCGCTGCGTCGCTCGGCTTCAGCGGCGCTCGGCCTCCTGCCAGGGCATCAGGGCGTGCAATTGCTCTATCGGATCGGTGCGCGCGACCTTGCCACGATCATGCTTGGCGACCTCGCGCAACGGCTCTACACCACGCCGGCGCTGGAGGCCGTGGCGGCGCTCGCCAGGCGCGAGGGCGATGCGCGGTCGCTGCTCGCGATCGGCAAACAGGCCCTGCAACGCGGCTTTCCGCTCGACAGCGCGGCGTTTCCGACCTTCGGCGTGCCGGATTTTCCGGTGTTGGGCGATCCGATGGAGCGCGCCATCGTCCACGCCATCGCCCGCCAGGAGAGCGCCTTCGATCCCGCGGCGGAATCGCATGCCGGCGCGCGCGGATTGATGCAGATGATGCCCGCGACCGCGCGCGAAACGGCAAGGCGAGCCAACCTGCCCTTCGACTGGCCGCGATTGGGGCGCGATGCGCTCTATTCGGCCCAGATGGGTGCGGCCCATCTCAACGACCTGCTGAGGGACTGGCGCGGCTCCTACATCCTGACCTTCGCGGCCTATAATGCTGGTTCGGGCAATGTGAAGAAATGGATCGCCGCCTATGGCGATCCGCGCGATCCGCAGGTCGACGCCGTCGACTGGGTCGAGCGCATCCCCTTCTATGAGACGCGCAACTATGTGCAGCGGGTGATGGAGAACCTGCAGGTCTACCGCCAGCGGCTCGACCAGCGCACCGCCTATCTGATCGATTACGACCTGAAGCGTGGCGGCAAACGGAATGACTAGAGGCTGTTATGGACTCTGGGGCTGATTTGACGCTGGCGATTTTGCGCGAATGCCAGGAGTTCGAGGACGCAAGCCTTCCGGCTTGCTACGAAGAACGACGCCGCAGTCGCGCAAAAGCGCCGTGCCCTGCGGGTGAGGTGAAAACGGCGGAGCTGCAGCGTCGCATCGCTTGCCGATACCGATGGTATCGCCGGCGCAATGCTCCTCCCATCTCCGGCGTTTTGACCTCATCAAATCAGCCCCAGAGTCCATAACAGCCTCTAGAGCCGTTTCCGATCCGATTGGATCGTTCAATAGCTCTAGCTCTTTGTTTTAACGCGTTTTCTTCACGCGAACCGGCGTCCACTTCGCTCGAAAACGCTCTGGCAGCGCCGCCTATACCCGCTTGCGCGCGATGCAGGCGCCCCAGAACAGGCTGGAGAAGAACCAGTTCGGCGCGTCGAACCCCGCCTCGCCGAGCAGAGCAGCGACTTCGGCCTCCGAGCGGGGCGGATCGGCGCCGTGCAGGATTTTGCCGAGCTTCGCCCGGATCTCTTCGGGGGCTGCGCCAAACATGCGCCAACGCTCGCCCCAGGCCGCGAGCAAAAGCGGCTCGCTCGCATAGGCATAGCGATTTCCAGCAAGGATCAGGGGCGCCCCCGGCTTCAGCCGCGCGGCGACAGCATTGAGGATATCACGCTTGGCGGCATCGCCCGGCAGATGGTGCAGCACGCCGATCAGCGTGGCGGCGTCGAAGCGCGGCTCCAAGGGCAGATCCTCGACATAGCCGAGACGCATCTCGGTCCGATCCAGCAGTTCGTGCTCGCGCAGCCTCGCCAGCGCCAGATCCAGCATGGGCTGCGACGGATCGACGGCGGTGAAGCGCCATTGCGGCTCCAGTGCGCCGGCGGAAACGATCTCCTGCGCGCCGCCGCCCGCGCCCACGACCAGCACTTGCGCCGGCTTCCCCGGTCCCAGCGTCGCCGCGAGCATACAGGCGGAGAGTTCATGGCAGGCATCGTAGCCGGCCAGAGCGATGCGGCTCTGGACCTGGTATTCGGCGGCCCGGCCGGGATCGAATTTCTGCGTCGATTCGGGTAGCGGCGTCGTCATCGTCTCGTCCGGCGTTAGGATGCGGCATTCGGCATCGCGCGCTTGCCAACCCTGCGCAAGGCTGGGCGGCGCATGTCTCCCGAGCGTTTGAACGTGAGGGAAATCATGGTTAGCTGAACCCGCGACTAGGCCTACTGAGAGACGATATGACCACTCAAGCCGATTTCTCATCGCTGTTCATCAGCGCCCGCGACGGGCTCAAGCTGCATGCGCGCGATTACGGCCCCCTCGCCTCGCGGGCCTTACCCATCGTCTGCCTGCCGGGCTTCGCTCGCACCGCCGCCGATTTCCACGAGCTTGCGCTCGCGCTGTCGCAGGATGCGGAGAAGCCTCGGCGCGTGCTGGCGCTCGATTATCGCGGGCGCGGCCTGTCCGCCTACGACAAGGACTGGAAGAACTACGATATCCGCGTCGAACTCGACGACCTGATGCAAGTGCTGACGGCCGCAGGCATCGAGAGCGCCGTCTTCGTCGGCACCTCGCGCGGCGGGCTCCTGACCATGGCGCTGGCGGCGGCGCGGCCAACTCTGATCAAGGGGGCCGTGCTCAACGATGTCGGCCCGGTGATCGACGCGCGCGGCCTGCTCAGGATCCGGGGTTATGTCGGAAAGCTGCCGCTGCCGCGCAGCTTCAGCGAGGGAGCGGAAATCCTCAAGCGCCTCTCGGACCAGCAGTTTCCGCTCTTCGGCGAGGCGGAATGGGAGATGATGGCGCGCCGCACCTGGACCGAGCGCGATGGCCGGCTCGTCCCGGACTACGACCCCAATCTGATGAAAGTTCTGGAGGAACTCGACCTCGAAGCGCCGCTGCCGGTGCTGTGGACCTATTTCGCCGGGCTGAACGGCGTGCCACTGCTCGCGATCCGTGGAGAAAATTCGGATCTTCTGGCCGAGAAGACCCTCAAGGAAATGGGCGAGCGCCATCCCGACTGCGAGATCTTCGTCGCGCCGGGACAGGGTCACGCCCCGCTGCTCGGCGCCAAGGACATGGTTCGACGGATCGGAAAACTGATCAACCGGGCCGAGCGGCTGGCGGCTTGAGCGCGGATCAGCTTCCCGGCGACGTCCGCCCGGCCTTCACCGCCCGCGAATGCGCGGTCTCGCCGCCATGGCTGAGGATATCGGCATCCTCGCGCCAGTTCTCCGCGAGCCCCTTGCCCGGGACACCGGCGAAGGCCGAGATATAGCGCATCTCCGGATCGCGTAGCCCGGCGATCTGGTCGAAATGCCAGATGCCGAGACGGTTGAGATCAGCCGCGATAGCAGGGCCGACCCCCTTGATCAGCGTCAGATCATCGGCCTTGCCGTCGCGGGCTTGCGTCAGGAGGTTCTTCGGCCGCTCGCCTTCGAACCCGTCATCGGATAGCGGCGCGACATTGCCCTGACCCAGCGAGCCGTCGTCGCGGGAGGAGGAGACTTCGCCCGCCTTGGCGCGCTTGGCGAACGCTGTCTCGGCGCCCCGCGCCAGCGCCTTGGCCTGCGCGACCCAATCCTCGCGCTCGATCCGGCCGGGAAAGGCGAGATAGCTGCCGACCCATTCGATGTTTTGCGCGCTCCAGGCGGCGATTTGGTCGAAATGCCAGATGCCGAGGCCGTGCAACCGGCCCTCGTTCTGCCGGCCGATGCCCTTGATCAGTTTGAGGTCGTCGGGGCTCCCGGCGCGCGCGGCGGCCAGTCCGACGGGGCGCTCTCCGGGAATGGCGTCTTCACCCTCGACCTTCGGCACGACCTTATTGGCCTCGCCGATCGATTTGATGCCCTTCAGGACCGTCTTACCGTCACCCGTCTTGCTCTCATCCGTCTTGCCATCATCGACGACCGGTTTCGCGGGCAAGACAAGCGTGGCGTCGTCAGGCGTCGGCACAGGCACGATATTCGCGCCGCCGAGCTTGGGCATATCGAGCTTGGGCATCTCGCCAAAATCGCGCGGGGCTGCCTCCCCCATCGCCCGCGGCTCCCGCGCCGAGCGCAGGACACTGGCGAGCGAGCAACCCGCGACATAGATCGCGACGAAGAGCAGCGCGCTCTCGAGCCACAACGCCGGCACGCCGTTCAGCGTCTGCGACCAGGTCAAGGCGGCGACCACGAGCCAGACGCCGAGGAGGTAGGTCAGCTTGCGGTTCCAGAGCTTGCCACCGTCATAGCTGATCCTGCCCATGACGAGGCCGAGCGCGAAGGCCGCGAGCAGGAACCAGGCGAATTGCGTAGCGAGATACAGCATTGCCCCTGACAGCCTCTATTTCGCGACCGTGAACTGAACGCGCCGGTTCATCACCCGCGCATCGGGGGCACCGTGAGGCACCAGCGGTCTGTCCGTGCCGAAGCCGGCGACAGTCAGTTGAGCCGGGTCGATGCCCCGCCGGACGAGCTCGTCGCGCACGCGCAAGGCCCGGCGCTCGGACAGGTCGAGATTGTTGAAGCCGCGCCACTCGCCGTCGCGATTGGCATGCCCCTCTATGATGATGCGCGAGGCCGGGCACTGTTTCAGGATGGCGAAGGCCTCATTGACGACCCGTTCGGTCGTGGGGTCGAGCGGGACCACGGCGGTGCCTTGGCCGAACAGCACGGTGTTGCGCTTGGTCAAGGCGTCCAAATCGTTCTGGCAGGTGTTGGGCGGGTCGATGACGCAGCCCGTCTGGCGCAAGCCGACGGAGGCGGAAACCTTGAGAGGTCCCGGCGCAGTGGCCGCGCTGGTCTCGACCTCGCTCTTGATCAGATCACGGCAGGTCAAGCCCTGGATCACGGCGCCGTCTTCGCTGAGGCTGGCCGAGCCGAGATCGAGCCGCAGCAGGTTGACCAGCGCGACATACGCTGCCGCGGTGAAACCCGCGGGCGCGCCCGGCAGGAGCGTGGTCGAGTCGCTGACCTTGCCGCGCAGCGACGAGGCCTCGACCAGCGCCAGCAGATCCTCGCGGGAGCGCGCGTCAGGCAGATATCCCGTCAGCGAAACGCCGGATTTGTCGACGGTGAGCCGCAGCCCATAGGGCCGGACCGCGAACGCGCCGCCAGCGGTCCCGGTCTTGAGGCTGAGGCCGGCAGGCATTGGTCGCCGGGCCAGCGCCGCCTCCAGGGCGCGCAAGCCCGCCTCATCCGCGACCTCGCCGGACAAAGCGAGCTCCGAACGGTCGAGCGAGGCCGTGCCGCGCGTCATGCTGCCCAGAAGCTCGAAGGCGAAGCGCGTCGCGGACGCGTAGTCCGGCGTCGCCACGAGATTGGGTTCCACAGTCGTGCGATCATCGAGCGGGGCCGCATTCGCCAGACCGGAACCGGCACGCAAGGCCGCGCGGGCGGCCTCATCGCGCACCAGGCCGGTGACGACCAAGCCTTGCTCGCTCTTCTCAGCCTGCCAGCGCAATATGACGGGAGCCGGGGCCACCACGGGAGGCGCAGCGGTCGCAGGCTGAGCTGATCCTTGTGCCGTCCCTTGTGCCGTCCCTTGGGTTGCGTCGGCGGCCGAGCCCGGCGGCGAGCTTGTCGCCCCGGGCGTCAGTGTGGGCTCGGCCGGAACGGGAAGCGCCGGGACCGGAAGCGGCGCAGGCGGTGGTGCGGGTGGGCACGCGATCGTCGCCTTGGCGACGGAATCCGGCCCGTCGAGCTGGGCGACGAGCAGCCGCAAGGCCTGGCAGGCGTCGAAACTGTCGGGCCCCGTTCCGGTCAATTCATAAGCGTTTCCAATGAGTTCGGCCCTTCCGTTGCGCAGGCGAGCGAGATCGCCGATCGCGCGCGTCGCCTTGGCGAGAAAGGCAGCGGGCGCGCCGAGCGCCGGCTTGGTCAGATCATTGAGCGGCGTCGGCTCGGGAAAGCTGCGGCGCAGCAGCGCCTGGAGCTGGCGCCGGACATCCTCGGACGGATAAGAACCGGTGACCGTTACAGAACCATCGGCCGCGCGCTCCGCGCTCCAGCGATAGGGCGCGACCAGCGGCGGCTCGAGCGCGCAATCGACCGGCTGGAAGCCGCCTTTCGCCAGATTGGGCATGGCGCTCTTCAGGGCCAGGAAGGCGTCAGGCGTATCCGCGCTGCCCTCGATGCAGAAGCGGCCGTCATCCAGCGCGACCTTGCCGGAAGACAGCTTCGGCAGCTCCGCGAGCACGGTCCTGGTCATCTCGGCAAAGCCCACCGGGGCGCCAAAGGCGAGGCTCTGGCGATCCTCGATCCGCATACCGGGCAGAGCAGCGCCGGCCGCCGCGACATTGGCCGTGGCCGTGGCTTCATCGGGCACGGAGCCGCTGAGCGTGACCACGCCGGCCTGGCGCGTCGCAGACCAGCTATAGGGTCGCTGCGCCACCGCCTGCGACAAGCCGCCGAGCGCGCGGCGCACGCCGAATTCCGAACGAAGCTGCGCCATGGCCTTGGCCGCGCCATCAGCAGAGAGCGCCTCGCCGCCGATCGAGACATCGCGGCCGACGACTTGCGCCACGATCGGCCGCGCCCCGGGCGCCTGCCCCGCCGCTGAACTTGCGGCCAGAATCGCGCGGTTGCCGACATCGCTCTGAATGGCATCGTCGAGAGCGAGGTTGCCCATGCCCCAGAGCAAGGCGAGCGGCGCCAAACCCCAAAGCCAACGCAGCGGTTGCCCCATCTCCCGAAATCCCCGCAGCCAGCCCGGACCTGCACGCTTCGATTGCGCACGATCGATCCCGCCCTCGAGTCAGGCTGGATCATGGAGTTCTGTCAAGCGTCTCCTTGCCGTAACCCACGTTAGGGCAGCTTTGATCCAATTGGATCGAAAAACGCTCTAACTCTTTGTTTTAATGTATTTTATTCACGCGGCCCGGTGTCTGCTTCGCTCGAACACGTCGCATTCGGACGGAATCGCCCGCATGCGAAAAACCGGCGCCCTTTTTCGCATCCTGCTCGAGAGCCGGATGATTTCAGATGGAATCACGGAGTGATCCCATCTGAAATCTGAATCCGTCTCTCAACTAAGAGTTAGAGCAGGATCGACGCGAAAAACCGGTTCCCACTTTTTCGCATCCTGCTCTGGCAAACAAAAAAAGCCCCGGGTTTCCCCGGGGCTTCTCGATCCAATCGGAAAACCGATCAGAAGTCGCGCTGGATGCGCAGACGACCCTGGAAGGTGTCGTCGGACTTGATCGTGCGAGCCAGAGCCTGGTCGCCCGTGAAGGCGGTGACACGCTTGGCAGCTTCGACGCGGGCGTAGAGAACTTCCACACCGATGTCGAGGCCGGCGACCGGCGACCAGATCAGGTTGGTGCCGACGCGGATTTCGCGCGGGTCGAGGGTCGAAACAGCCGCGCTGTAGTCCAGCTTGGAGTACGAACCATAGATGCCCTGGCGGATCGTGGGGGTCCAGTAGTGCAGCAGACCCGCGGTCAGGGCGTAGCCCTTGGTCAGGTGAGCCTTGCCGAGCACGTCGAGAGCAACGTCGGAGTTGGAGATCGAGATGCGGCCTGCGCGGCTGGTCGAGCTCCAGGTCGAACCGGTGCCCACGCCGCCGTAGCCGAGGTAGGAGAGACCACCCTCAGAGTAAGCAGCCTGCAACCAGAGATAGTCGCCAGCGGCGAGCATCGGCAGGTTGATCTTGACGCCGCCCTGAACGGCGAAGCCGTACTGGTCGTCGTTCGACAGGTTGGTGCCGGTGCCGAAGCCGGTGGTGCCGATCGGGCCAGTCGTGCCGCGCTGAAGGAGCGCGCCCGACAGCTGAGCGGAGCCCCAGCCCTGGGTGATGTTGATGTTACCAACAACGTCCGGGATGGTCTGGCCACCGAGGGTCGCAGTGGAAACGCCAGCAACGTTGGTGGTGATGCCACCGACCTGCTCACGCTCCGAGCGATCTTCCAACGACACCGTCGCCGAGATGCCCGAACCGAAGGTCGCGGTGTAGGCGATCAGGTTCAGAGCCTGGTCCGAACCACGGATGACGCCGTAGTTCAGGTCGTCAGCGTAGAAGTCGAAGAACGACTGAGCGCGACCAGCGGTGATCGGGCCGAACTGGATGAAGGCCTTGTCGAGGCTGAAGTTCGCCTGGCCGTTCTGGCTCGAGGAGAACGGACCAGCGCCCGTGTTATACGTGGCGGAGGAGCCGCCGCGAGCAGCACCGGCGGACACGCCAGCGCCGTTGAAGGACTGGCCGTAGACGCCGTTCGAGTTGGTCATCTCGAAGCGGACGAAGGTGCGCAGCGTGCCATAGGCAGTCGCGGTGCGGGCGTCGATGTTCAGACGACCACGAGCACGGAAGCCGTAGCCGTCCTGAGCGCGGGTCCAACGCTCGGCAGTGCCGTATTCAGCGCGAACACGACCACCGACGCGCAGGCAGGTTTCCGTGCCCGGGATGTAGAAGAAGCCCGCGCCATAGGTGGAGCAGACACGAACGTATTCGACCGGAGCGGCCTTCCGCGAGGGAAGATCGGCGGCCTGAGCCCCGGCAACCGCGGCGATACCGGCGGCAGAACCGAGGAGGAGGCTCTTAACGAGCTTCATTGGTAACCTCCAAAATGAGTTTCGAGACCCTCGGGCTTCGGTTCGCTTTCTCGGCAGCAGGCCCCAGGAGACCAAACCGCCAGCTTACCTATTCCCGGCCTTTCGCCCGCGTCCCTGAACCATTCAGAGGCGAAGACGAAAAACAGCGACCGGGAATGTCCCGACGCAGGTTCACCATACGAATGCCGGATTGCCGATCAACCTCGATCACGCCGCCGAGAGGTCCAGGGGGGTGCTTTGGAACCCGGTGTTGCAGGAGCGCCACGCTTTGAGGGCCGAAATTTACCAGCTCTTAACCGCACTCGCCCGGACGGGCCCTTCGAGGGGTCTTCGCGGGTAGAATCGCATTCCCGGCAACCACAGGGCCATTCGGGGAGGGCCGGCGGTGATTCCCGGTCGCCCTCTTCCCTTCTCCCCTGGCGGGAGAAGGTGGCCCGAAGGGTCGGATGAGGGGGCGCCGTGCCCTATCCGGTTAGCGTCGTGTGCAGCCAGACGGAGAGCTCACAGCGCCCCCTCATCCGTCTCGGCTGCGCCGATCCACCTTCTCCCGCCAGGGGAGAAGGGAAGCGCGCCCGTCATTCTCGGGCGCGCCTCAATATTCCCATTCCGCCCCGACGCCGACCGCAGCAGAGCCGTCGGCCCCGGTCTCGGCCTGGACCTTCAGGCGGCGGGTGACGTCAATCCCGATCGAGACGCCGCTGTCCTCGGGCTTGGCCCCGGCCTTCACGCCGATCGAGACGTTATTGCCGATATAGCGGGAGGCGCCGATCGTCGGCCCGCCCGCCCCGACCTGGATGTCGAGATTGTCGACGCCGAGCGATTTGCGCAGCCGCTCGAAGGAATCGTCGCCGCCGCCTCCGGCGAACTGGGCGGCCGTCTGCGCGAGTTGCAGCGCCTGGAAGGCCGAGAGCGAGCCCGAGGCGCGGGCGAACAAGATGCGCGACAGCACCTCGTCCTGCGGCAATTCGGGCTGCGAGGTGAAGGCGAAGGCCGGCTGGTCGGCCGGCCCCGTGATCAGGATCTTGGCGGTGACATCCGATGCGCGCGTCTCGGCGACGAAGTCGAGCTCGGGCATCGTGCCGCCAGTGAAGCTCAAGCGGCCACGGCTGAAATCGAGGCGCTGGCTCAGCACACTGAGGCGGCCGCGCCTGAGATCGAAGCCGCCATCGAGCGCGGGAGCGGCCAGCGAGCCGCCGACCCGAATCTCTCCGCCGAGTTCGGCGTCGATGCCGCGCCCCCGGATGAAGACGCGATTCGGCGCGGAGACCACCAGCGCCAGCGCAGCGTCAAAAGCGGGCGCCGGCCGGCCCCTGCCCTTCCCGACCGGTTTGGCCTTGCGAGCTGCGGCGAGACGCGCGGCCGCGGTGCCCGTCGCCTTGATATGCTTGATGCCGTCCACCGGCCGCAGCGAGGCCGGCAAACGATCCGGCACCGCGACATCGAGCGAGACGACATCGACCCGCCCACCGATGCGCGGGCGTTGCGCCAGCGGCCCGGCGATATCGAGTCCGAGATCGGCAACGGCTGTGACGATGCCGTTGGCGACGAGCTGGGCGCGCTGACCCTGGATGCGCAGCTGGCCCGGAAAGCCGGCCGCCGGATCAAGCCTGACCTGCCCGCTGGCCGAAAGCGTGCCGCCATTGGCGGTGCCGGCGACGGCGCGCTCGATCGTCAGGTTCTCGCCGGTCGCCGCGATACGCGCCTCGATCCCGGTCAGGCGCATGCCCTGCAAGGCGTCGGTGAAACTGCCCTTGGCAAAGGTCGCCGTGCCGCTGAGGCGCGGGGCGGCGGCCGTCCCCACTGCCCGCATATCGAGCGCCATCGCCCCGGTCAGCCTCTGGCCCTGCGCCGCAATCATTGGATTGGCGAGCGCGGCGTCGATCGTACCCTGCGCCGTGAGATCGAGTGCACCAGCGGCGCCAAGCGGCGCGGAGCCGCGCAGGCTCAGATTCGCAAGCTTCCCGGCGTTCAGCGTCGCATTGACGCTGGTGCGATTGCCATCGAGCTGGCCATTGCCGTCGATCGCGATCGGCGGCAGGCCGGCGCTGCGGGTTTCCGGCGTCGCCAGTCCGGCGATGCGCAGCAGCCAGGGGCCGGCCAGCGCGCCCGGCCGGCCCTTCACCTGCGCCTCGGCATTGAGCGTTCCCGCCATATCCAGGTTGGGAGCGGCGATGCGGGCGGCCGAAAGCGGCACGTCACGGGCGGTGAGGCGCAGATCGAGCGTCTCGCCGGCGCGCCCATCCAGCGTCAGGCGGCCGCGATCGATCGCCAGCGCCAGGTCGGCGATCTCGATGCCCCCTGCCGGGAAGCTCAGCCTGGCCGGCTGGCTGAGCGCGATGCGCCGCCCGTCGCGGCGCGCCTCGAAGGAGGCCAGTTCCAATCGCAGCGGCTCGGCCGGGACGAGCCGGCCCGCTCCATTCAAGGCAAAGCCGCGTGCAGCCGCGCTCAGGGTGAAGGCGCTGGCCTCGGGCGCGCCCTTCGAATCGAAGCGGATCGAGCTCACCGGCTCGCCCGCCAGAACCGCCCTGTCGATCGCAAGCGCGGCATCGAGCTGCGGTTTTCCGAACACGTCGCGGGCGGCAGCTGTGGCATCCAACTTGTCGATCGCGAGCGAAGGGCCAGCGAGTTTCGCAGCCCGCGCGGTCAGATCGAGATTCTGCCGACCCTCGACCACCGCCAGCGTGATATCGGCGTCGAGCTGGCCGCCGAGCTTGGTCAGCGCCAGCGCCGAGAGATCGTCGAGATTGCGTGCGGCAAGCGTCAGCCGGCCAGCGGCTCGGCTGGCGGGATCGAGCGTCATCGCGCCATTCAGCCTGACCGAGCCGATGCCGAGATCGAGGCTCGAGAGGTTCCAGCCATCGTCGGGGCCGCGCGCGAGCCGGACGCGACCGGTGGCGGGCTTGGCGTCGACCTCGCCATCGAGCGACAAACTCGTGTCGAGCGCGCCTTGCAGATCACGGATCGTGGCATCGATCACGAGGCGCGGAATCGGCCGGGCGAGCGCCGTGGCATTGGCGACGGCGATGCGGGCCGTGGCGTCGAGCTTGTCGAGCGGGCCGGTCAGTTGCGCGGTCGCCTCGCCGCGCCCGGACAAGCGTGGATCGGCGCGCTTCAGATCGGGCAGCGCCAGGGCGATGCGCAGATCCGAGCGCTCGCGCCCGACCCCGCCATCGGCGGTCAGGGCCGCATGTTGCCCGGTGACGCGCAGGCCCGTAACCGTAACATCGGTGGCGAGCGCCCTGACCTGGCCGGCCAAGGCCAGATTGCCGGCCAGCAGGCGGTCGAGCACGGCATCGCCGGTGGCGAGCTCAGCGGCACGCCCGTTCAGCACCACGCCATAAGCATGTGTGCGCGGCGTCGCGTCGAGATCGGCCGTGACATCGGCGCGGCCCGCCAATGCCCGCCCAGCAAACCCGCTCAGGCGCGACAAATCGGGCAGGAGCAGCTTCGCCTGGCCGAGCATGCGGGCCTGGCCGAGCTTGCCCTTGTAATCGACTTCGACGCCCGACATGGCCAGCCGCAATGTCTCGAAATCGGCGGTCGCATCGTCATTGCCGGTGCCGCGCAAGCTGAAAACGACGCGCTCGCCGACGATGCGCGCCAGCTTCGGATCGCTCAGCACAACGCCCGTGGCCTCGCCATCGGAGACCAGCGCTATCCTGGTCCCCGCCTCGCCGATCGTGCCGGTCGGCGTCGCGGTGAAGCGGGCGGCGAGCTTGCCGAGCGTCCCCGTCGGCAGCTTGGCGTCCTCAGCATCCAATGTCGCGATGATGCGCGGGCCCGCGACCGGGCCGTTGACCGTCGCCACGAAGGCGAGCTTGCCGATCTCCGTGCCGGAGGACACCGTGCGGCTGCCGGCATTGGGGCGCGCGGCGGCGGTGAGGCGCAGATCGACCGTCCGGTCAGGAGCATAGCGCCCGAGCACATCGAGCCGGGCCAGCGCCGAGACCAGCGCCAGATTGCGGATATCGACGCCGCCATCGTCGCTGAAGCCGACGGCACCATCAAGCCGCGTCGAGCCGGCGAAGACCGGCGCGGCCGGAGCCGGCATCAGCCCTTCGATGCGCGCGTCGAGCGCCAGCGTGAGGTCGCGCCCCACGCCGACGCGGGAGAGATTGGCCGAGCCTTGCGCGCCGATGGTCTCGCCGGCGGTGAAAACCAGGTTGGACCTGAAGGCGTCGAGCGGACCATCGCCATTGAGATCGAGCTTGACCGGCGGCTGGCCCGGCAAACCGGCGACATGGGCGATCAGCCCGCCCTCGGGCTCGTCGATCTTCGCCGCGAGCTGAAGCCGGGTCGATTGCGGGATGAAGCCGAGCCGCACGGTGAACACGCCAGCCCGGTCGAGCCGGCGCGCCTCGAGCCTGAGATCGAGCCCCTCCGCCGGCGCGCCCAGCGTCGCCGAGCCGGTCGCGCCAAGCCGCGCCGCCGTGCCGAGGACCGGCTCGCTGAGCGAGAGTTCGCCGAGCTGGAATGCGGTGACGATGACCTTGAGCGGCAGTTCCGGCAGAATCGGCTGGTCGTTGGCGGGCGCTGCTCCCGGCTGCGACACGGGCTTGCGCAGGATCTCGAGCCTGCCGATCTCGAGTCGGTTCACCTCCAGCCGTCGCAGCAGCAGCGCCGTGCGGGTCCAGATCAACCGGGCGCGGTCGAGCCGAAGCCAGGGGCCGTCGCGATCGGACAGCACGATGTCGCGGATCGTGACGTCGGAGGAGAGCGCGCCGTCGACCGCACCGATCGAGACCTGGCTGGTGTCGCTCGACAGCGCCCGCGAGATCAGATCGGCGACGACGCCGCGATCGCTCTGGGCGTTCTGGGCGAAGCCGCCGAAATGGGCCGAGACGAGCAGGACCGCGCCGAGGACAAGGGCCGAGAGCGCCAGGCGCGGAAGGGTCAGGAGGCCCGCCATCAGAAGGCCTGCCCGATGCTGATATAGACCGCGACCGGCTTGTCGCCCTTGCGCGGGTTGAGGGGGGCTGCGACATCGAGCCTGATCGGGCCGATCGGCGTGTAATAGCGCAGGCCGAGGCCGGCCGAGTATTGCAGCTCCTGCTTGAAGTTCGGGATGCTGGATTCGAAGGCCATGCCGGCATCGAAGAACGGCACCAGCCCGATCGTGTCGGTGACCTTGATGCGGGCTTCGACCGAGGCCTCGAACAGGCTGCGCCCGCCGGTCAATTGCCCGAGCGGTCCAAGCGGCGAGAGCGTGCGATAGGCATAGCCGCGTACCGAGCCGCCGCCGCCGGCATAGAAGCGCCGCGTTGCCGGGATATCCGCGAGCTTCTCGCCGGCGATCGAGCCCAGCCCGACGCGGCCGGCGAGCACATAACGGGCGTCCTCGTCGAGCGCGTAATAGCCGGAGACCGCGGCCTTCGACTGCACGACGTTGACGGTGGAGCCGAGGAAACTCGGATAGGGCGTGACCGAGGCGGTGGCGCGGATGCCGCGCGTCGCATCGAGCAGGCTATCGGTCGAATCATATTTCACCGAGAGCGGAATGCCGACCAGGGTGTAGTCGACCTGCCCAAGCACATCGCTGGTCTGGCCGCGCTCGACCTCCAGCCCGGCCTGAACCGAGAAGGTGTCGCTGAAGCGCCGGCGGATCGCGGTCGTCACATTGGCGTAGCGTGCGGTGTAGCCGCCATAGCGGTTGGTGCCGACGCGCTCACGCGCGCCCGTGCCGTCGACGAGCCAGTCATAGCGCGTGCCCCAGAGAGCCGGCTTCATGAAGCTGACCGCGAAGCGCCCGCCAAGATCGGAGCGCTCGAAATCGTCGAAGCTGCTGATCTTGGTGCCATTGATGCGCGGCGCCAGGAAGATGTCGCCCTCGAGGCGCAGCTTCTCGGCCCCACCGAACAGGTTGCGATGCTCCCAATAGGTCTTCACCGCCGGGCCATCGATGGTGGAGTAGCGGGCGGAGAAGCCGATCAGGCGCTTGGGCCGCTCGGTGACATCGACGAACACAGGCAGATTGCCGGCAGCATCGAGCTTGTCCGCCTCGCGAATGCGCACCGAACCGATCGCGGGAATCGTCGCGACCGATTTGCGCGTATCCGCCAGCGCCTTGGGCGAATAGGGATCGCCCGGTTCGAGATAGATGAAGGAGCGCACCACAGCGGGCGGGATATCCCCGGTCTCGCCGATCGTGACGGCACCGAAGCCCGCGAGCGGGCCGGGCTCGACGACATAGGTCACATCCATGATCCGTGCGGCATGGTCGACCACGGGCCGCATCTCGACCACCTTGGCGAGCGGGCGCGACTGGTTGCGCAGATGGTCGACAAGCGCAGCTTGCGCCGCGCGCAGCGAGCCCGAGGTCGCGGCGTCGCCGGGCTTGAGCTTGGAGACCCTGGCCGGGTCGGCGATGATCGGCGTGCCCTCCCCGCGCTCGACGACTGCGACATTGCGCAAGCCGAAGACCGGGCCGGGCTGAACCCGGACTGTGATCGGGACCGGCTCGCGATTGCGATGCGCCTCGGCGGCGCGCACCAGGGCTGCGCCGGGCTCCAAGCCCGGCTTCAGCGCGACACCGTCGACGGTGACCGCGACCTCGGCATTGAAATAGCCCTGCGACCAGAGCGCATCGACCAGCGGGTTGAGGTCGGCCGCCATGCGCCGCGCCAGGGTCTCGCCATCAGGCGGCGCGTCCTGGCGCAGGCGATAAAGCAGCGAGGCGTCCTGCAGGGTGCGCGTCAGCGCCTTGGCGTCAGCGGCATCCCCGAGATCGAAGCTGAGCTGATAGGGCAGCGTGCTCGTGCTGACCGCGGGAGGCTGGTCCTTGGAGCCGAACAGGCCAAAGACGTCCAGCGACGAGAAATCGAAGGCCTCGGCCGGCGTGGGCTGTCCACCAAGCATCGCGGCGAAAGCGCAGACGCCTCCACCCGCGACATTGCGGGACACCCTCCGCCACAACCGCATCCGCCCTCCCGACGACGCCACCAGCACACAACGAATAAGGTCGAACTGTGTTCTGAAAATGATGGAAACATTGTCGATGATCTGGCGCTCATCGACAACGTCCTGAGTTTAAAGGCTGGTCCCGAGTTTAAAGCCTAACGCAGCGTCAGAGATACTGTCGCCAGCGGGCTCAACTTCGTCACGATCTCGCCCTTTCCGGGCGAGAGCACGCCGCCGCAGAGGCTGCCGGTGGTGACGATCTGGCCGGCGCGCAAACCGCCCATGAAATCCTGCTTGCGGTTCGCCCAGGCGAGGAAGGGCGCCATCGGGTCGCCATTCGCATGCACCGCCGGCTTGTCATAGATCGTGACGCCGTTGAGCGAGATGAAGCAGCCGAGCGCGGTCGGATCGTCGAGCGTCTTGATGTCGAGCTCGGGGCCGAGCAGGTAGCCGCCATGACCGAGCGCATCGGCCAGCCAGAGCGCGAAGGGAACGCCCGTCCAGTTGGCGAGGCGGCTCTCGACGATCTCGATGCCGAGATAGGCCTTGTCGCAATGGCCGAGCAGTTCGGCGCGCGAATAGGGCTGGTTCGGGCGGAACGGCACGTCGCTGGCAAGCCGCAGGGCGATCTCGATCTCGACGCGCAATTCGGCGCCGATCGCGCCCTCATAGACGTCGCCGGGCTTGAGATAGGGGCCGGGCATGATGCCCGCGACCGGCAACCCATCCTCGGCGATCGCGACCTTCCAGCCGGCTTCCGGCTGCTTCAGCACCTTGGCGATCTCGGCCTGCACGCCCAGCCCCTCGCTGAAGGAAGCCGGCACGGGCTGGCTCGCCATCTCGATCAGGCTCTTGCCGCGGCGGGCGGCGACCAGCGCATCGCGCAAGGTTTCGGTCGTGGTCGGCATTTTCGTCTCTTCCCTGTCGGCTTGTCTGTCGGCTTGGTGACGATCATCTCCCGCCCATGCAGCATGGACGGCCTCGCGCTTGCCAAACAGCTACAGTAGCAGGAGCCCTCCGGACAACCCGCATCGCGACGCAACCTGCTGCCATGAGCTGACGGACCGCCATGGCGGTGCTGATCTCCGCCCTGCCAAAAGGAACGAGGAAACCGCCATGACAGATTCCGGGAACGACCGACGCATCGACTATGTCGAATTCAACGTCGCCGACCTCGCGCGGGCGCGCGCCTTCTACGAAAACGCCTTCGGCTGGAGAATGACCGATTACGGGCCGGACTATTGCGCCTTCGCTGACGGTCGGCTCGAAGGCGGCTTCACCACGCAAGGGACGCCGAATCCGGGCGGGCCGCTGGTCATCCTCTATGCCGACGATCTCGCCGCGACGCAGGCGAAGATCGAGGCGGCGGGCGGGCGCATCGTCAAGCCGGTCTTCGATTTCCCTGGCGGCCGGCGTTTCCACTTCGCCGATCCTGACGGGTACGAGTTGGCGGTGTGGTCGAAGGCCTGAGGCTGCTTGAGACTTGAGCCCTCATCCTGAGGAGCCGCGAAGCGGCGTCTCGAAGGATGCTCCGGGAGAGCCTCAGCGAGCATCCTTCGAGACGCCATGCCCCGGGGAATGGCTCCTCAGGATGAGGGCCGTGGGGCATCTCAAACTGTCTCTGAGGCGCCAGCTGTTCCCATGCGTTACGCAATGCAGACCTGTCGAAATTTCAAGGGCATAGGCCCATTTTTTCGATAAGATCGCTTCCGTGAACAAGGGAGGCGGTCGATGCGCATTATCGTGCAGTTGCTTTCAGCCTATGTCGCCTGGCTCAGCAAGGAGCTTCTGGTGACGCCGGATCTCATCACGAAAGACCGGCGAGGCAACCTGCCACCGCCCTCCGGCGGTATCGGGGCGTTTTGAATTTGCCTCGGCGAGGCCTTGTCGTCATCGCGAGCATAGCGAAGCAATGACGGGAGGAGTGGCGCCGCTACTTCCCCATCGCAGCGCCAGTTCCATCAGGCCTTGCGGGACGAGCGGCAGCATCGTCACCGGATGCGCGGTCACGGCACCGCCAAAAGACGTTCGTAGACTTGCAAATCCTCCTGCGAGAAGCAGCAGAAGGTGACCTCCCGCAGCTGGGTTCTCCCGCGAAGCTCTGAGCCGACGACCTCGATTGCCAGCTGCGCGGCGAGTTCTATCGGATAACCGTAGATGCCTGTGCTGATACTCGGGAATGCGATCGTCCGAATGTCGTTCATCGCCGCGATCGCAAGCGAACGACGATAGCAGGACGCGAGAAGATCCGATTCGCCATGCTCGCCGCCGCGCCAGACCGGCCCAACGGTATGAATGATGAATTTTGCCGGTAGACGGTAGCCTCTGGTCAGCTTGGCATCCCCGGTCTTGCAGCCCCCAAGCAACCGGCATTCGTGGACAAGGTCGGGGCCGGCAGCCCTGTGAATGGCTCCGTCCACGCCGCCACCGCCAAGCAATGATGAGTTGGCTGCATTCACGATCGCGTCGACGTGGAGTGTGGTTATGTCTGCGCGAACGGCGCGGAGCACGACAGGACTTTCGGAGCTTTCCGATTCAGTCATGATGCCCGTTGTCCTTCCGACGGAGATTGCCCCCTTCAGACGGTGCGCGGAGTACCCTTCCCGCGCAAGCGGCGGACGAGACCGCCGATCAGCGGCATGAACAACAGCGCCAGACCGATCGTCATCAGCGTCGCTACCAGCGGGTTCGCCCAGAAGATCCTGAGCGAGCCCTGCGAAAAGATCATCGACTGGCGGAAGGCGTCCTCTGCCTTGTCGCCGATGACCATGGCGAGCACGAGCGGCGCGATCGGATAGTCGAGCTTCTTGAAGACATAGCCGACGAGGCCGAAGACCAGCGCCAGCCAGATGTCGAACTCCTTGCTCGCGGCGGTGTAGGCGCCGATGAAGCAGATCACCACGATCACCGGCCCGATGATCGAGAACGGGATGCGCAGGATCGAGGCGAAGAGCGGCACGGTCGCCAGCACCACGACGACCGCGACGACATTGCCGAGATACATCGAGGCGATCAGGCCCCAGACGAAATCCGGGCGGTCGGTGAACAGCGTCGGGCCGGGGTTGAGCCCCCAGATCATCAGACCGCCCATCATCACGGCGGCCGTCGCGGAGCCTGGGATGCCGAGCGCCAGCATCGGCAGCATCGCCGCCGAGCCCGCCGCGTGGTCGGCCGTCTCGGGCGCGATCACGCCCTCGGGATCGCCCTTGCCGAAGGTCTCGGGATGGCGCGAAGAACGCTTGGCCATGGCGTAGCTCATGAAGGAGGCGGCCGTCGGTCCGCCCGGCGTGATGCCCATCCAGATGCCGATCAGGCTCGAACGCAGCAGCGCCACCCAGTAGCGCGGCAGCTTGGCGGCGGTCGTCAGCACATCACCGATGCGCACCTTGGCGGCGACGCCGTCGAATTTCAGGCCCTCCTCCATCGTCAGCAGCAATTCTCCGATGCCGAACAGGCCGATCACCGCGATCAGGAAGCTGACGCCGGCAAGCAGGACGTCGAAATCATAGGTCAGCCGGACATTGCCGGAGACTGAATCCATGCCGACGGCCGCGAGCGTAAAGCCGATGCCCATCGAGACAATGGTCTTCAGCGGCGAGGCGCCGCCAAGCCCGATGAAGCTGGCGAAGGTCATGAAATAGACCGCGAAATACTCCGGGGAGGAAAAGCGCAGCGCGAATTTCGCAACCCAGCCCGAGAGCAGCGTGATCAGGATGACGCCGGCAAGCGCCCCGAAGCCAGCCGAGAGGAAGGCGAAGGCCAGCGCCTCGGTCGCCTTGCCCTGCTTGGCCATGGGGTGGCCGTCGAAGGTCGTCGCCACGGAGGACGGCTCGCCTGGAATATTGAACAGGATCGAGGTGGTCGAGCCGCCAAACAGCGCGCCCCAATAGAGCGAGGTCAAAAGGATGATGGCCGAGACCGGGTCCATGGAGAAGGTCAGCGGCAGGAGCAGCGACACGCCATTGGGTGCGCCCAGCCCCGGCAGGACGCCGACGAGCACGCCCAGCAGCACGCCCGCGAACATCAGCAGGATGTGGTGGGTCGTGAGCGCGACCGAAAAGCCGTGCATCAGGTTGGCGATGTTATCCATGGCTTACGGCACCGTTTTTCGTTGCGAGCCGATCACAGGCCGATGAGGGGCTCGAGCGGGCCCTTGAGCAGGCCGATCTGGAAGAATTTCTCGAGCGCGAAATAGAAGAAGGCGGCTGTTCCCAGCGCCGTCACCAGCGTCGCCGGCCAGCCATAGCGGCCCTGGAAACGCATGGTGAAGACGAGATAGAGGATCGTCGCCGCATACATGCCGAGCGTGACGCTGAGGATGACGAAGCCCGCCATCGGCAGCAGGAACGAAGCGACGCGCCGGGCCTGCTCATGATCGAGGACGCTCTTGCGCAGGGCCGGGTCGCCGGCGAATTGCTTGCCAACCGTCAGCCCGAGCGTGCCGAGGCTCGCCAACGCGACGAGCCCGCCGACATAGAAGGGAAACGCACCCGGCTGCGGACCCGAGGAATCCCAGCCGATGCCGAATTCGAGCGCGCCTTTGACGATGACGAGACCGAACGCCATGGTCGCCAAAGCGGTGAAGGTCTCGGCCCAGAAGCGGGTGATCATTGGCGGGCTCCTTGATGTGAATGGCCCTGGAACCACTGTCGTCATCCCGGCCGGAGCGAAGCGGAGCGCCGGGATCCATCATAGAGCGCTGCGCTTTACGATGGATCCCGGATCTGCGCCGCTGCGCGGCTTGTCCGGGATGACGGCGAGGTTGTCTCGCCTACTTCACCACCCAGCCTTCGCTCTCGAAGACCTTGCGGCTGGCGGTGTCGTCCTTGGCGACGAAATCGGTGAGCTCCTTGCCCTTCATGAAGCGGCTGGTCTGCGCCGTGCGGGTGACGAATTCCTGCCATTCCGGCGTCTTGCTGACTTTCTCCAGGAGATCGGCATAGAAGGCGACCGCATCAGCAGGAACCTCGGCCGGCAGCCAGACGGTGCGCGGCATCTGGAAGGTCTCCAGCGGCAGCCCGGATTCCTTGCAGGTGGGGATGTCGCCCCAGCCCTTGCCCTCGAAGACCGGGTCGCTCTTGGCGAGCCGCACCGGCGAGAAGACGCAAAGCGGCTTCACCTGACCGGCCTTCCACTGGCCGATATTCTCATTGGGATTGTTGACGTTGGAATCGATATGGCCACCGGCGAGCTGCACCGCCGCGGCGCTGCCGCCCTGGAACGGCACATAGATCCATTTCACGCCCGCCGCTTCCTGGATCATCGAGGTCAGCGTCTGGTCGGTATCCTTGGACTGGCTGCCGCCCATCTTGAAGCCCAGGGGCTTGGCCTTGACCGCATCGAGATAGCTCTTGGCGTCGGCATAGGGCGCGCTGCCGTTGACCCAGAGCAGGAACTCGTCGAGCGCCAGCGCCGCAACCGGCGTCAGGTCGCTGAATTTGTAGCCGAGCTTGGCGACGTAAGGCAGCAGATAGGCGTTATTGGTGCCGAAGATGACGCGGTTGGGATCGCCCTTGGCGCCCTTGCCGTAGACATAGCCTTCCGCGCCGGAGCCGCCGCCCTTGTTCACAACCACGATCGGCTGGTCGATCAGCTTGTGCTTGGTGATGATCGACTGGATGACGCGGGCAAAATTATCGGTTCCGCCGCCGGCGCCCGAGGTCACGACGAATTCGATGGGCTTGGTCGGCTGCCAGGCCTGCGCCGCGCCGATCCCGCCAAGTGCGAAGGCGCCCGCGAGCGCGGCCGTGATGCTGAACGATTTCATATGCTTCTCCCTGATGTCTGGTTGTTTCGGGGCGGCTCTTGAGGCGGCCGCCCTCGATGGAATGCTGTTGCCTAAAAGCCGTGGCCTCGTCAGGCCGCAGTTCTATCAGGCCGCGGCCTTGGCCCGCGCCTTTCCGTCCTGCGCCATCTTGATGGCGAGCGAGAGCGCGGCGCGGGTGGCGCCGAGATTGGCGATGCCCTTGCCCGCGATCTCATAGGCCGTGCCATGGGCCGGCGTGCAGATCGGGAAGGGAAAGCCGCCGATCAGGGTGACGCCACGGTCGAAGCCGATCAGCTTCATCGCGATCTGACCCTGGTCATGATACATCGTCAAAACGGCGTCGAAATCGCCGTTCTTCGCGCGCAGGAACACGGTGTCGGAGGGGAACGGTCCCTCGACGGTGAAGCCTTGCGCCTTGGCCGCCTTGACCGCCGGCTCGATCGTCTCGATCTCGTCGCGGCCGAAATTGCCGCCATCGCCGGCATGGGGATTGATGCCCGCGACCGCGATGCGCGGCGGGTTGAATCCGGCGGCGCGCAGATTGGCGTCGGCCAGCGTCAAGGCCCGCAGGATGCGCTCCTGGGTGATGTTCTGCGCAACCTCGGAGAGCGGAATATGCGAGGTGACGCGGGCGTTCCAGAGCTTGTCCAGGATGTTGAACTCGCTCGCCGCGCCCTCGAAAGCGATCGCATCGCGCACGAAGCGGATCTCGTCGTCATAGCCGGGATAGGCGAAGCGCATCGCGGCCTTGTTGAAGGGCGTGAAGAAGACCGCATCGGCCTGCCCCGAGGCCGCGAATTTCAGCGCGCGGCGGAAATTCTCGGTTGCGGCCTTGCCGCCGGCAAGCGTCGCCTTGCCGCGCTCCAGATCGGCGGGATCGTGATTGGCGAGATCGATGAAGACCGGGGCATCCGAGCCCACGGGTATGGCGTCGCCGTCGCGGATCAGCTGGACGGCCGGATCAACCTTGCCATCCTGCGCCCCGAGGTCGAGCAGGCGCTTGTCGCCGAACACGACATAGCGGGCGGCATGACGCAGATCGGGCTCGACCAGGATACGGGCGGTGAGTTCGGGGCTGATGCCGGAGGGGTCGCCCATCGCGACCGCGATCACCGGCAGCGCGCCATTCGCACGGCTTTCCATGAGATAGTCTCCAGCTTCGTCTTGTTGGCTCTGGCTAGCACGGCCCCTCTTTCGCAGCAAGTATGCTGTATGCAGCATATTCTCCTTGCTGTAGACAGACATCGAAAGGCGCGAACCGGCCCGGCCGGATGACGGCGCCATGTTGGGAAGAGACGACGATGAATTTCCACGCGCATTACGCCGGCATCACACAGCCGATCGAGACCTGCCTGGTCGGCAGCGGCGGCTTTGGCCGCAGTTACCTTGCCCAGGCGCGCCGCATCGCGCTGGTCAATGCGCGCATCGCCGTCGACATGACGGCGGAAGCGGCCGGGCGCGCCTTTGCCGCGGCCGGGATCGCGGCAAGCGAGATCGCGCTCTGCGAGACTGCGGCCGAAGCGCGCGCAGCCTGGGCGGCTGGCCGCCATATCGCGGCGGGACGGCTGGAGAGCGTCATCGACCTGCCCTTCTCGATGCTGGTCGAGGCAACCGGCGGCCCCGAGGCCGCGACCCGCCACAGCCTGATGGCGATCGAGGCCGGCCGGCATGTCGCGCTCGTCTCCAAGGAGGCCGACAGCGTCGTCGGACCCGGCCTTGCCCGCCTCGGTCGCGACAAGGGCGTGGTCGTCACCCCCGTCGACGGCGACCAGCCCAGCCTTTTGATTGCGCTGGTGAGCTGGGCAGAGGTTCTGGGGCTGGAGCTGATCGCGGCGGGCAAATCGAGCGAATACGACTTCGTCTTCGATGCGGCGACCGGGTCCGTCGCCTGCAATGGCGTGACCAGACTGCTGCCGGAATTGCGCGAGCACTGGCTGCCGGGGAAGCGCTCGATCGTCGCCACCGCCGCGGAACGCGCACGCATCCTCGGCCAGGCCTTCCCGCTGCGGGCAGTGCCGGATCTCTGCGAGATGACGCTCGTCGCCAATGCGACCGATCTCGTCGCCGACACCGCCGCTTTCCATGCCCCGCCGGCGCGCATCCCGGAGATCGCCGATCTGTTTTCGCAAGCGACGCAGGGCGGCCTGCTTTCGGGTACGCGGCGAATCGACGTGTTCCACCATCTGCGCCTGGCCGAGGAGGCGAGCTTCGCCGGCGGCGTCTTCGTCGTCGTCGCCTGCGAGAACGCCGAGACCTGGGAGATGCTCGCCGGAAAAGGGCATGTCGTCAGCCGCACAGCTGAGACCGCGATGCTGTATCTGCCGCGCCATCTGCTGGGGGTGGAAGTCGCCACCTCCATCCTCGACGCCGCGGGCCTCGGCCGCTCCGGCTATGGCGACGACTACCGCCCGCGCCAGGACCTCGTCGCCGTGGCGCAGCGCGATCTCGCAGCCGGCACGGTGCTGAGCATGGGCGGACACCATCACAGCATCGACGGCGTGGGCGCAGAGGTCCGTCCTGCGGCCGCCCTCGCCGAGGACCGCCCTGCCCCGTTCTATCTGGCCGCCGACCGCAAGCTCGTGGCCCCCGTCCGGGCCGGCCAGGCGATCGCGCTGGGCGATGTCGACATTGCCGCGGATTCAGGCTTGCTCGCGATGCGCCGGCGGCAGGATGCCCTGTTCGCGGACAAGGCAGGTTTCGCGGACAAGGCAGGAGATGCCGGTTTGACAGCGCAGGGAGGCCATGCCGTAAACGACGCGAGCACAGGAGCAATGGCAGCACGATGAGCGAAGCGGTGGCCGAGTATCCGAGGATCACGCGCCGCACCTTGCATGAGGAGGTGCTGGAGCGCCTTCGCGACATGATCATCGAGGGCAGGCTCGAACCCGGCCAGCGCATCAATGAGGGCCAGGTCGGCGCTCAGCTCGGAGTTTCGCGCACGCCGTTGCGCGAGGCGATCAAGACGCTCGCCAGCGAAGGGCTCGTCGAGATCCTGCCGGCCAAGGGCGCGATCGTGCGCAAATTCACCGCCAAGGATCTCGCGCAGATCCTGCAGGTTCTGAAGACGCTGGAACAGCTTGGCGGCCGCATGGCCTGCGAGCTGGCCTCTGACGCGACGATTCAAGCGATCAACGGGCTGCACGAGCGGATGCTGGCGCTCTACAAATCCAACAACCGGCTCGAATATTTCAAGCTCAACCAGGCGATCCACAGCGCCATCGTCGCCGCCTCGGGCAACCCAGTGCTGATGGAAATGCACGAGACGCTTCAGGCCCGGATCAAGCGCTTGCGCTTCATCGGCAATGAGGGCCCGCAGAAATGGGCCGGCGCCGTCGCCGAGCATGAAGAGATGATGGCGGCGCTGCTGAAGCGCGACGCAGACGCGCTTCTCGACGTCATCGGCAGGCACATGGAATCGACCAGGCTGCGCGTCGCCGACGTGTTTTGAGGGGGCGGAATCCAGCTCGCCCCGACAGCGGCGGGGCACGGACCGTCTTCGCGTCCGAATCAAGACCGACTTAAGCCCATTCGACGCCCCGCCCGCATCGATGCTAACACCATCCGACCATGCGCATCGCGGTGCTCTCCGACATCCATGCCAATCGCGAAGCTCTGGAGGCAGTGCTCGAGGTTGTCGAGGAGCTGGCGCCGGACCAGATCGTTGTCCTTGGAGATCTGGTCGGTTACGGGCCCGATCCCGAATTTGCGATCGAGACAGTGGCGCGGCTTGTCTCCGATGGCGCGCTCTGCCTGCTCGGCAACCATGACGAGGCCGCGCGCTCCGACAGAGACAAGCTGACGCCGAATGCGCGCGAAGCGATACGCTGGACCCGCACGCGGCTGAACAACGACCACCGCGCCTTCCTCGCGGCGCTGCCGCTGTCGATCACGCGCTTCGGCTGCCAATGGGTTCATGCCAGCGCTCACCGGCCCGAGAGCTGGAACTATGTCGCCGATCCCGAAGCGGCGATGCGCTGCCTGGCGGCGAGCACGGAGGCGCTGATCTGCTGCGGACATACGCACCGACCAACCGTGTTCTACAGCCATCCAAACCGGCGACCGACGATGTTCGTTCCTCGTGACGAAGTCGCCGCGCCGCTATTGGCCCGGCACCGGCACGTCATCGTCACAGGGGCCGTCGGCCAACCGCGCGACGGCAATCCAGCGGCGTGCTTCGCGCTGCTGGATCTGGAGGAGGCCAGCGTGACGATGCGGCGCGTGCCCTATGACAACGAGGCGACAGCGGCCAAGATCAAGATGCTCGGCCTCTCCAGCTGGTTGGGTCTGCGCCTGCTGATCGGTCGATGAGGAGGGAGGACGCCGTGGAACGACCCAAGACTGTCTCCGAAACCAAGACCGGCTCCGAGATCAAGACCGGTGCCGAGATCGACGGCTTCGAACTGATCGAGCAGCTTCCCTCCGGCGGCATGGCCTCGCTGTGGCGGGCGCGGCACGCGGATTTCGACCTCCCCCTCGTCCTCAAGATCCCGTTCCTCGATCCAGGCCAGGACGTTTCGGTGATCATCGGCTACGAGGTCGAGGAGATGATCCTGAAGCGGCTCTCGGGCCCGCATGTGCCACGCTTCATCGCCTCCGGCGATCTCGCCGAGCTGCCCTATCTCGCCATGGAGTTCGTCGCGGGCGTGAGCCTGGCGAAACACACCGAGACCGCACCGCTTCCCACTGAGGAGGTGGCGCGGATCGGCATCGCGATCGGCACGGCGCTCACGGACCTGCATCGCCAGGGCGTCGTCCATCTCGATCTCAAGCCGCAGAACGTCATCCTGGCGGAACGCGGCGCGGTGCTGCTGGATTTCGGCCTGGCGCGACATGCCGATCTGCCGGACCTGCTCGGCGAAGAAAGCACGGTGCCGATGGGCACGCCCGCCTATATCGCCCCCGAACAGGTGCTGGGCGACCGAACCGACCCCGCCAGTGATCTCTTCGCGCTCGGCTGCATCCTTTATCAGCTTGCGACAGGCGAAGAACCCTTCGGAAGGCCCTCGACCACCGCCGGCATGAAGCGGCGCCTCTATCATGCGCCGCGCCCCATGCGCGCGATCAGGCCCGACATCCCGGCCTGGCTCGAAGCGATCGTGGCGCGCTGCCTCGAGGTCGATCGCAGCCGGCGTTACGCCGACGCCGCCAAGCTCATCTTCGATCTGCGCCATCCCGACCAGGTAGTGCTGCCGAGCTCAAGCCGCGCCAGACCAGGCGGAATGCTCGGCTGGCTGAAGCGGCTGTTCGACCGTCCCAACGAGGCGGCGCTGGTTGGGACGGCGGCGGAAGGCAGCCGCCGAACCGGGCCTTCGATCGTGCTCACCGCCGTCGATCTGTCGGACGGGGCCACCCCGCTGGCGGCGGCGATATTGGCCGAGACGCAGCGGCTTCTCGCGGCGCGGCCGGATTCCTGGCTCGCCTGCCTGACCGTGATCAAGACGGATCTGGTCAAGGAAACCCAATACGCCGACTCCAAAGGCAACTCGATCTACGTGAAGCGGCTGGTCGCACTGAAGGACTGGGCGCGGCCGCTGCATCTGAGCGAGGAGCGTGTCAGCTATCACGTCATCGAGGCGGTGAGCGCCGCCGATGCGGTCCTGCGCTATGCCGAGCACAACCAGATCGACCACATCGTCATCGGCGCCCGCTCCTCTTCGGCGCTGCGCCGCCATCTCGGCAGTGTTTCGACCAAGGTCGTCGCGGAGGCGCATTGCTCGGTCTCGGTCGTGCGGATCAAGGGCGCTGCCGGCGAACAGGGCTAGGCTCGGTCGACCCAGCGCGCGTGACGCAGGCCTCGGGCAACCCGTGCTGATGGACATGCACGAGAGACGCTTCAGGCGCGGATCAAGCGCTTGCGTTTCATCGACGATGAAGGCCCGCAGAAATCGGCCGGCGCCGTCGCCGAGCATGAGGAGATGATGGCGGCGCTAAGGACTGGAGTTTTCAAACGGTCCTTGAGAAGCGATGCGCGAACCCCATCCGATCAGCATTCTGGAAAGAGTGGCTTGCGGCGTTTCTCCAATATGTGCCTATGCTCCAATCAGGCGGCATCGGAAATTTCGAGTGACATCAACATCGTTCAGCACAGCGAATAAAGTCATCAGCGCGCTATTTCTGATATTCGTCACCTTGCTCTTGATCGATAGCATCGAACTCGCAATAGCGAACTGGAATTCATATCCTGCCGGCGAAAGCCAATCCCTTTACAGATTGAAATTATCAGCAGCGTATCTATTTACGGCATATATTGGGGTCATCATCGGAATTATTGGCTACAGCACAGATGAATTTGCCGCCAGAATTGGATGTCTTTTCTTTGTTCTGCTCAACGTCATGGTCGTCGGAGTACTAAATTCGGAGCTAATGACGATCTGCGCGCGCATCATTTCGACTGTGTTTGGCTAGGCCGGCCTGGTGTTCCCAATCTTCCGCCTACGGTCCGGGCGAGAAATTCAAACTCGCCCTCCCGCTTCACCCCCTCCGCCCCGCCTCCGCTTGCGCAAACGCCGAGGTCCGAGCGTGAAGCCATCGACCTGCGCGGAGTCGGGGAATACCCCCTAAGATTGTAATAATCAACTTTTGGTTGCATTTTTCACGATGCATTAACCATCCCGCTCTAGCCTTCATCAGCAGGAGTCTATGATCGTAGGTATCGAAAGAGATTTCACCATGAGCTTGCCAAAAATCGCCATCGCTGCGTTTTTTTGCGTGGTGTGTTCGTCTCATTCTAGAGCCGCAACGGCAGTCGGGAACTTTCAGGTACAGATCAATATACAGGCCGCATGCATCGTTGCGAGCGCGACGGACCTTAACTTCGGCAATGTCGGCGTCCTCGCTGCCAATATCGACACGACGAGCACAATCTCCGTCCAGTGCACGAACACGACGCCCTATACGATCGGCCTCAACCAGGGCGTGAACGGCGCGAGCGTCACGACACGTCAGATGAGCGGCACCGGGGGGCTGGTGAACTACTCGTTGTTTCGCGACGCCAGCCGGACCCTGAACTGGGGCGAGGCGATCGGAACCGATACGGTCGCGGGAACCGGAAACGGCTCCGGACAGAGCTTCACAGTCTATGGCCGGGTGCCTGTCCAGACCACGCCGGGCCCCGCACTCTATTCCGACACGATCACGGTGACGGTCACCTATTGAGACGCTACCGCGCCGCCGCATGAGCCGCGGCATCGCAGCAGAGCCCAACCCAACCGATCGCTTCGCAATGATGGAGGCCGCCAAGCGGGTCGCCCGGCCAATTCTTGCGCCCAGTTCGAAAGGAAACACGCGATGAAGACCATATCCGCCCTCGTCGTCCTGGCGGCCAGCCTCGCGGGGCAGGCAAGCGCCGCCTCGCTGCAGGTCGCGCCAGTGCTGCTCGATCTGCCGGCGCCAGCGACCACGGCCACGATCACGCTGCGAAACACCGATGTCGAGCCGATCACCGCGCAACTCCGAATCTTCCGTTGGACACAGGAGAACGGTGTAGAGCGGCTCGAGCCGACCAACGATGTCGTCGCCAGCCCGCCCTTGGTCGATCTGCGTTCACGCCAGGACTACACGGTGCGCGTGATCCGTGTCGCCAGCCGGCCGCCGGGCAAGGAGGAGGCCTACCGGCTCGTCATCGACGAGTTGCCCAAACCCAAGCGCGCCTCGGGTACCGTTGCGCTGGTCATGCGCCATCTCGTGCCCGTCTTCTTCACGGGAAAGTCGGCCTCGCTTCCCGCCATAAGCTGGAGCGCCGGCCAGCACGGGCGGGGCATGACGCTGACTGCCGTCAACAGCGGTGACACCCGCGTTCGCCTGGCCGCCGTAACCCTGCGCGATGCGTCGGGACAGGTGCTGTCGGCGGGCAAGGGGCTGCTCGGGTATTCCCTCGGCAGGTCTTCGATGCGGTGGGATGTCGCCGCGCCGGCGCGCCCGACGAAATCCGGTGCAAGCGTCACCATCTCCGGCATGACCGAAACTGGTCCGTTCAATGCGACATTCCCCGTGCAAACGGCACGGTAGGGCGTTGGCGGTGCTTCTGCCGATGTTCGGTCATGCCTGCTGGGCTGCGGAGGGGCGAGCCGGCGATGGCCGCCCCGAACGCGGCTTGCATCTCGACGTTCTCCTCGACGGGCAGGCGATCGGGCTGATCGGAGCCTTTCACCAGGGCGGGAACGGCGAGATCTCCGCCCGCCGCAAGGAACTCGAGGAACTTGGCATCAGGGTGCCCCAGGCATTCCAGCGGGATGAGGATGTGCCCCTCTCCGCGATCCCCGCTTTGACCTATCGCTATGATGAGGCGGCCCAGAGGATCGATATCCGACTGCCGCAGGCGGGCCGGCTGCCCAAGACCTATGACGCGGCAGCCAGGGACGTCCCTTCGCCGACGGTCGGTTCTGCCGGGACCGGCGCCGTGCTGAACTACACACTGTTCGGCAGTTCCGAGGGCAAGCAATTCGGCAGTTTCTGGCGCTATCCTAGTCTTTCGGCGAACCTCGATGCGCGTGTCTTCAGCCCGTTCGGCGTGCTGTCACAGACGGGCATCGTCAGCGACCGGTCGCTGGACGGCGGGCGCACAGAGGCGCTGCGGCTGGAAACGAGCTGGAGCTATTCCGATCCCGGCACCATGCTGACTTACCGTGCCGGCGACATGATCTCGGGCGGCCTGGCCTGGACCCGGCCGATCCGCATGGGCGGGCTGCAAGTCCAGCGCAATTTCGGGTTGCGGCCGGACCTGATCACCTTGCCCCTACCCAGCGTCACCGGCAGCGCGGCTGTTCCCTCGACCGTCGATGTCTTCGTCAACGGCACCAAGACGGTCTCCCAGGATGTCGGCAGCGGTCCGTTCCGCATCACCAACATCCCGATCTTGTCGGGAAACGGCAATGCGAATGTCGTCGTGCGGGATGCGTCGGGCCAGCAGACCGAGGCGAACCTGCCCTTCATCGTCTCGAGCAAGCTGCTGCGCCCAGGCCTGTTCGACTTCTCCGCCGAGATCGGCGCCCCCCGGCTGCAATACGGGCTGCGGTCGAGCATTTATGGCGGCGACATCGCCGGCTCCGGTAGCGCCCGCTACGGGGTCAGCGACAATGTCACGGTGCTGGCGCATGCCGAGGCGACGCACGGGCTGGGCACGGCGAGCCTCGGCGGCGTGTTCGGTCTCGGCCGGTTCGGCCTTTTCAGCGCGGCCGGAGCGGGCAGTTGGCAGGGTGGTGCCACGGGTGGCCAGGCGTATCTTTCCTTTGAGACGCAGCTCTGGGGTGTCTCATTCCTGGCCTCATCGCAGCGGAGCCTCGGCGCATATCGCGACCTCGCCTCGGTCACGGTGCCGCCGGTCGCCGCCCTTCCCGGCGCGAACGGCCTGGCGGGCTATGTCGCGATGGCTGGAACCTCGGCAGCGGACGCCGTCACATGGGGGCGCCTCCTGCTGCCGCCGCGCGCGCTCGACCGGCTCTCGGTCGGCTTGCCCGTGCCCATGCTGGGCGGCGGCATCAGCTTCGGCTTCGCGCATGTGAAGCCGGCCGTCGGACGCTCGAACCGCGTCGTCAATGCGAGCTATACCCGTGCGCTGCCGAGCGGCGGGTCGTTCTACGCGACGGTTTTCACCGATCTGGACGATCGCCGCTCGGCCGGCATTTTCGCCGGCTTGTCCTTCCCCTTCGGCGCCGACATCACCTCGTCGACAGGCACGAGCCGCTCCGGCTCGAACTGGGCGCTCGCGGCCGATGTCAGCAAGCCGCTCCGGCAGGAGGTCGGCAGCGTCGGCTGGCGCGTGCGCGATGTCGAGGGTCAGGGCGGCCAGCAGCGACGCTCGGCATCGCTCGCCTATCGCGGCAATTATGGCCAGATCGAAGCCGGCGTGACGCAGGCCAGCGATCGGCTCTCGGGAACGGCCCAGCTCGACGGTTCCATCGTGCTGGCCGGCGGCGATCTGTTCCTGGGCAATCGCATCGACGATGCCTTCGCGGTTGCCAAGGCGGGAGCTCCCGACGTTGATGTCCTTTACGAGAACCGCGTCGTCGCGCGCACCAACGCCAGCGGCAACGCGCTGATTCCGACCTTGCGATCCTACCAGTCCAACAAGGTTTCGATCGATCCTCGCGGGCTCCCCGTAACCGCGCTCGCCGAGACGACGCTGGAGGTCTTGGCCCCGACAGACCGCGCCGGGGTCGTGGTCGATTTCGGTGTCAGATCAGCCTCGAACGCGGCGATCGTCATCCTGCATGGCGCTGACGGCAAGCCGCTCCGGGCAGGCCTGAGCGGCACGCTTCAGCCCGGGCTGCGCGGGACGGCGGCGGCACCCGAATTCGTCGTTGGCTATGACGGTCGCGCCTTCGTCGAGAATCTAGGGCCCGGCAACGACATCGTGGTCCAGCTCGACAAGGGCGAATGCCGGGCCCGTTTTTCCTTCGAACCGCGTCAAGCCACGCAGGTCACGCTGGGGCCCGTGTCATGTCGGTAAGACGCTTCTTCCGGCGTTGTCTGGCCCTGCCGGCAGTCGCCGTGCTGGCCCTGCTGTCGATCGAGGCTCCGGCTGTGGCGCAGTCCTGCTCGTTGAGCATCACGCCGCTGGCCTTCGGCGATATCGACGTGACCGCCAATGCGCAGGTCGATGCCAGCGCGACGGCGACGGTATCGTGTACTGGGCTTGCGTTCTCGACGGTCGGGGTCTGTCTCGACCTCGGGCCGGGTTCGGGTGGAGGTACCAGCGCCGCCAATCGCTTCATGCTGAATGGCGCCAACCAGCTTCGCTATGGGCTCTTCAGCGATGCTTCTGCCGGATCGCCATGGGGCTCCGATGCCTGGCCGGGGGGAAGCGCCTCGCCGGTGGGCTTCAATATCGTCCTGTCGGCAGGCGGCAGCGGCAGCCGCAGCCAGACGATCTTTGGCCGCGTCTACAGCAGCCAGGCGACCGTCGCCCCGCTCTCCTATTCCAGCAGCTTCACCGGAACCGATGCGCGGATCCGCTATGGGCTTCTGTCCTTCCTGCTCGGGTGCAACCTGCTGACGAACTCGCAGACGACGAGCTTCGCGGTCACGGCCAATGTGCCCGCGACCTGCCGCGTCACCACCAACAATCTGAGCTTCGGCTCATTTGGCGTCCTCAGCGCCCAGCATGATGCGAGCACGACGCTGGCTCCGACTTGCACCAATGGGACGTCGTACCAGATCGGCCTCGATGGCGGCCTCTCGGGGGCGACCAACCCGACCTTGCGGCGCATGACCAAGGGAGCCGAGACCGTAACATACGGCCTCTATCGGAATGCGGCCCGAACACAGGCCTTTGGCCAGACGCTGGGTAGCGATACGCTTTCGGCAACAGGAAACGGGGTGGCACAGACTGCCACGGTCTATGGGCGCGTGCCCGTACAAGCAACCCCGTCGCCCGGGCTCTACAGCGATACGATTGTCGTGTCGGTGACCTATTGAACTCGAAGAAGCCTCATGGCGCCGAAATTTCGAAATCCGCCACGATGCAAACGCCAACGACATCTTCAAGCCGACTCACAGGTCCGGGGAGTGCCAAAAGCGGGCGTTGCCCCCCGCGCCGGTAGCTGACATGCGACGATTGCAGGCGCTTCTAGAGCACGTCCTTCACGCGAACCAGTGTCCATTTCGCTCGAGAATACTCTAGCCCCAGCGCAGCGCAGCCGTGTGGACCGGCGCGTCCCAGAGCTGGATCAGGCTGTCGTCCAGCGCAGTCACGGTCAGGGAACAGCCGGCCATGTCCAGAGAGGTGACATAGGAGCCGACCAGCCCGCGAGCGATGGCGAAACCACGCCCCGTCATGATGCGCCTTGCGGCATTGGCCATCAGGTAGAGCTCCATGCTCGGCGTACCGCCAAAGCCATTGACCAGGAGCAGGCAGGGCGTGCCACGCGCCGGCGCAAGGTCGTCGAGGATCGCGCCCATCATCTCGTCGGCTATGGCGTCGGCGGAGGCGAGCTTCACGCGCCGCCGGCCCGGCTCGCCATGGATACCGACGCCGATCTCCATCTCGTCCTCGCCCAGCGTGAAGGTCGGCTTGCCGGCCGCAGGCACGGTGCAGGAACTCAGCGCCACGCCCATCGAGCGGGTGCGCCGATTGACCTCGTCGCCGAGTGCCTTCAACGCATTCAGGTCGCGGCGCTGCTCGGCTGCCGCGCCCACCATCTTCTCGACAATCATCGTGCCGGCGACGCCGCGTCGGCCGGTCGACCAGGTCGATTTTGGCACGGCCACGTCGTCATCGGTGACGACCGTCGCGATTTTCCCCTCGGCCATCTCGGCCGCCATCTCGAAGTTCATGACATCGCCTTCGTAGTTCTTGACGATGAAGAGCGAGCCGGCGCCGGTCTCGACGGCCGTCAACGCGGCCAGCATCTGGTCAGGCGTCGGCGAGGTGAAGACCTGCCCCGGGCAGGCGGCATCGAGCATGCCGAGCCCGACAAAGCCGGCGTGAAGTGGCTCATGGCCGGAACCACCACCGGAGATCAGCGCCACCTTGCCGTCCGTCAGCGCCTTGCGTCGGACGAATTTCTCGTCTTCACCGAGGACGAGGATATCACCATGAATGGCTTCCAGTCCCTGAAGGCTCTCCGACAGGATGCTGTCGACGGCATTGATCAGCTTCTTCATGGGCTTCCCCCCAGTGTTTAGGCTTCTTCATCGTCATTGGTCGCAATGAGCGAGATCAGGCCGCGCGCGACCCCCAGCACGATGTGGTCGGCGCGCGCATTCAGGTCAGGGCTGCCGAAATCCGGCAATTCAATCACCAGCCGGCGCATGGGCCGTTCGGCATCGACCACTTCCAGGCGCCCCGGATGCGCGGCCTGATAGGCGCTCAGGAAGGCCTGCCGTTCCGGCGGCGCGAAATGGCAGACATGGAAGATCGTCTCCAGATGCTGGACCGGCACGGGCGTGGCATAGGCGGGGTTGATGATCTGCGAAATGAAGCTGCGGTTCTTGCCGATGGCTTCAGCAAGGCGCTGCCTGGTGCCGGAGGGGCGGTTTTCGATGACCGCGCGCAGGATCGCCTTGTAGGTGGCCAGCGGCGATGTGTCGGCCGGGATCGTCTCAGGGCTGGTCATGCACTCGGCTCCCGCCCGGACAGGTCGACGTCGCGGATCGCCTCCTTTGCCTGCGCCAGCAAACCGGGAGAGACCGACACGGCCCGGACGCCTGCCCGCAGCAACGGCGCGATGGCGCGCGGATCGCCACCGGCATCGCCGCAGAGACTGACCTCGCGACCGACCTCGGCACCATGCCTGGCGACATGGGCGATCATGGCGAGCACGCCGGGATGCAGGACATCGGCATAGGTCGCGACCTCCGAGCCGTCGCGAGCGGCCGCCGTGGCGTATTGCGTCAGGTCGTTGGAGCCGATTGAGAAGAAGGCGGCGTCGAAGCCTGCAATCGCCATGGCAGCGGCTGGCACCTCGACCATGATGCCGAGCGCAGGGCGGGAATGAGCCACGCCTTCGGCCGCGAGTTCGGCCAGGACGGCGTCGAGCAGAGCCTGCGCCTGCTCCAGTTCCTGCGCCATCGTCACCATGGGCAGCATGATCTTGAGCGGACCCAGGACCGCCGCGCGAGCCAGCGCCCGTAGCTGCACGCGGAAGATCTCGGGATGGCGCAGCGACAGCCTGATGCCGCGCAGGCCCAGGAAGGGATTGGCCTCGCCAGCGATGGTGTAGCCGGAAATCGGCTTGTCGCCGCCGGCATCGAGGGTGCGGATCGTGACCGGCCGGCCGGCGGCCCAGCGCAGCAACCCGGCATAAGTCTCGAACTGACGCGCCTCGTCACACAGCGCGTGTTCGACGAGGAATTCGGTGCGCGTCAGGCCGATGCCATCGCAGGCCTCGGCAGCCAGACCGGCGAGATCGGCCATGCCGGCGACATTGATCATCACGGCGATGCGGGTTCCGTCGCGGGTCAGCGCCGGCTCGTCCCTGCGGGCCTCCGCTTCGCTCCGCAAGCGTTCGAGCTCGTCTGCCTGCCGTCTCGCCCGCTCGATACTCTCGTTGGACGGGCCGGTCAGCACGAGCCCTTCCAGCCCGTCGACGATCACGGTGCCGGAGACAGCCTGCCATTCCGTGCCGATGCCGACCACCATCGGCACGCCGCGCCCGCGCGCCAGCATGGCGACATGGCTGGACGGGCTCCCCGAGCCGAGCACGATCCCGCCGCCCTGCGACCAGTCGATACCGAGGAAGGCCGATGGCGGCAGGTCCTCTCCCACGATGACGGCGCCGGCAGGCGCCTGCGTCAGTTCCGGCAGGCCGAAGAGATGGCGCAGCACGCGGTCGCAGATGTCGGCGAGATCGGCCGAACGGGCCCGGAAATACAAATCGTCGGAGATTTCATATCCGGCGATCTCCTCCGCCATGGCCTGTCGCCACGCCATGTCCGCGGGCATGCCGCGGTCGATCGCGGCATAGGCGCTCTCGGTCAGGGCGTCATCCTCGAGCAGCGCCACCTGAAAGCCGACGATGTCGGCGGCCTCGCCTTCGAGGCTCCCGGCCAGAGCCGTGACAGCCTGCAGGGAGGCGGCGACTGCGTCCGCCAGCGCCTGCTTTTCACTCGCGACGGTCCCCTTCGCGCGCCGCATCTCTCCGACCGCCCGAAACGTCACGGCCGGCCCGAAGGCGAGCCCGCTGGAGGCGGCAAGGCCAGGTAGACGCCGTTCCATCACCGCTCACTCCTCGTCGAACTTGCGGGCGACGATCTCGACCAACGCGGCCAGCGCGGCCGGTGCATCCTCGCCGCTGGCCTTGAAATGCAGCATCTCGCCCTGTGACGCCTTGACCCGCATGATTTTCACCGGGCTCTTGGCGTCGGTCCATGGACCAGCCGCGCTGGTGGCCACCTCGATGCGTGAGCCGAAGCGCTTGGCGGTCTGGGTCAGCTTCACCGAGGGCCGGGCATGGAGCCCGACCTTGTTGGTGAGCAGGACACTGGCCGTCACCTCCTGCATGCCGAGATTCCCTTCGTTGCTTTGGCCGACGCAGCGTTCATACCGACATGGTTCATGCCGACATCAGTTCCTCGGCAGTCGCCTGCACCACCGCCAGCGGCGAGCCGCCCGAGGCTTCAGTGGCAGCCATCACCGCGCCTTCGACGATCGGTGCATTACAGATGACGATGCGTTCGCGCCGCTCTTCCGGCATCATTTCCACCGCCATCTCGCTATTGGTCTCGGCTCCGCCGAGATCGACCAGGATGGCGACGCCGGCTTCCGACCACGCCTTGTCGATCGCCGCCATGATGGCGGCGACATCCGTGCCGAGCCCGCCCTCGGCATTGCCTCCCACCGAGGCGAGCGGAACATTGTCGCCGACCATCTGGCGAACCATATCGGCCGCGCCTTCTGCCACCTTGGCCGAGTGCGACACGATGACGATGCCGACATTTTTGCTGGCTGGCATGCTTTCAGGCTCCGATGGCGTTGCAGATTGCCGTAGCCAGGAGCGCTGACGAGCGCGCGCCCGGGTCCATGTGGCCGATCGAGCGATCGCCCAGAAACGAGGCGCGTCCGCGAATGGCCTTGAGCGGCACAGTCGCCTCGGCCGCTCCGCTTGCGACCGCCGGCAGGCGCGAGGCGAGATCGGCGCCGCCCTCGGCAAGCGCAGCCTGCAGAGGGCCGAGCACATCGAGCATGGTTTTCTGGCCGAGTTCGGACTTGCCCCGCGCCTTCACCGCCTCGATTGCGGCAGCCAGCGCCCGCGCCAGATCCGCGATCGTCGGCTCCGGCGGCAACTCCTTGCCGAGCGCCATGAACAGCGTGCCGTAGAGCGGCCCCGATGCGCCGCCGACCTTCATGACCAGCGTCGTGCCGATCGTCTTCAGGGCGTCGGGCAGTGGCTTGGCTGCGATCGCGTCGGCTTCCGCCAGCACGGCCTCGAAACCGCGCTTCATGTTCAGGCCGTGATCGCCGTCGCCGATCGCCTGATCGAGCGCCGTCAATTCGTCGGCATGCGCCACGACCGTCCCGGCCATCGCCTCGATCAGCTTTTTCTTCAGCGCCTCATCCATGGTTCACCTCACCCGCTGGCCGTCGGCGGCGAAGAACAGGGGCTTGCGCAGGGTCACGGCCACCTCGTCGCCGACATCGAGCCCTTCATCCGGATCGACCAGGCTGACGATCTGCTGCTGGTTCACGTCGATATGCAGATGGTTCTGGTCGCCGAGCCGCTCGATCCAGTTTACCTTGCCTGTCACCGCGCCGTTGTTCGCCTTGGCAATGGCGAGATGTTCCGTACGCACGCCGATGGTGGCCGTGGCGGTCGGCGCCTCCAGTGCGGGGAAGAGCGCGCGTGGCAGCAGGTTGATGCCGGGACTGCCGAGGCGGGTGGCGACATAGATGTCGGCCGGATCTTCGTAAATGCTGCGCGGCGTGCCGATCTGCACGAGCCGGCCCTGGTTGATCACGCCGATGCGCGAGGCCAGCGTCATCGCCTCGGTCTGATCATGCGTGACGTAGAGCATGGTCGCGCCGAGATCCTGCTGGATGCGCTTCAGCTCGATGCGGAGTTCCGAGCGCAGCTTGGCGTCGAGCGAGGAGAGCGGTTCATCCATCAGGTAGACGGCCGGGCGGCGCACCAGCGCACGACCGATCGCGACGCGCTGCATCTGGCCGCCGGACAACTGCGTCGCGCGGCTGCCCAGCTTGTCCTCGATCCTGAGCAGCCGCGCCACCTCGCGCACAGCGCGCCGGACCTCGTCTTCCGGAGTGCGCCGCGTCGGCGAGCGCAGGGGGAAGGCGAGATTGTCGAAGACGCTGAGATGCGGATAGAGCGAATATTGCTGGAACACGAAGGTGACGTCGCGGGCCGCGGGCGGCAGGCCCGTGACATCGACGCCGCCGATGAAGACCCGGCCCGCATCCGGGGTCTCCAGCCCGGCCACGAGGCGCAAGGTCGTCGTCTTGCCCGCGCCCGTCGGTCCCAGCAGCACGATGAACTCGCCATCGGCGATGGTGAGCGACAGATCGGCCACGGCCGTCACCGGGCCGAACCTCTTGGAGACCTGCGCCAGCGTGATCTCAGCCATGGGCGCGCCTCGTCGTGACCGCGTCATGCAGCACGGAGCGGATCGCCTTGCCCGTCGCGGCATCGAACAGCGAGAGCCGCTCCGGCCTGAACGAAAGGCTGACCCGGTCGCCGGCCGCCGCCCGAACATGGGCAGGCAGACGCGCCTTGAGCATGCCGCGGGGCGTGGCGAGCGTGACGATCTGGGTCGTGCCGAGATATTCGGCGCCGAAGATTTCGGCGGGAATGGCGCCGCCCGGACGATCCGGATCGCCGATGACGACCTGTTCGGGCCGAACGCCCAGCGCCAGCGGCCCGGATGCACGGCTCTCGCGCAGCTCGGGCAGAGCGATCGCGGCGGCGTCGATCGTGACCGCAGTCGAACCTGCCGTTGCCGTTCCCTCAAAATGGATGAAGTTCATTGCGGGCGAGCCGATGAAATCCCCGACGAACATCGAGTTCGGCCGGTCGTATATCTCCTGTGGCGAGCCGAGCTGCTCGATCACGCCGTCATTCATGACCGCGATCTTATCGGCCATCGACATGGCCTCGAGCTGATCGTGGGTGACATAGACGGTCGTCGCCTTCAGCCGGTCGTGCAGCGCGCGCAGCTCGCCACACATCAAATGGCGGAACTCGGCATCGAGCGCGCCGAGCGGCTCGTCCATCATGAAGGCCTTCGGCTCGCGTACGATGGCGCGCCCGAGAGCAACCCGCTGCCGGTCACCGCCGGAGAGCCCCGAGACCGGCTTGTCCAAGAGATGCTCGATGCGCAAGGTTCGCGCGGCCTCCTCCACCCGTCGCCTCGTCTCGGCCTTCGGCACGCCCATCGAGACCAGCGGGAAGGAGATGTTCTTGCGCACGTTCATATGCGGGTAGAGCGCGAAGAGCTGGAACACCATGGCGATGTCGCGTTCGCGCGCCCGCTTGAACGTGACCTCCTCGCCGTCGAGCCTGATGCTGCCCGACGAGGGCAGTTCGAGCCCGGCGACCATGCGCAGCGTCGTCGTCTTGCCGCAGCCCGACGGCCCGAGCAGGCAGAAGAAATCGCCATTCTCGACCGTGAAGCTCGTATCCCGCACCGCCGTGAAAGCGCCGAACCGTTTCACCAGATTGTCGACCCGGATTTCGGCCATGGCTTACTCCGGGAACTTGGTGACGAAGGTGAACATCACCACGCCGATGAGCGTGGTGACGAAGGAATAGCCGTAGAGCGTCAGCGAGAAGGGTTGCAGCAGCATCAGCACGCCGGCCGCGATCAGTACTGTCGCCAGCGTCTCCATCGGCCCGCGCCGCAGCGGCTTGGGCCAGCGCGATGCCGGCGCAGGTTCAGGCTCCCGGGGATGAGTTGCGTGCAGATTCATTTGCGCACCGCCCCAAAAGTGATGCCGCGCAGCAGGTGCTTGCGCAGCAGCACCGTGAAAACCAGGATCGGGATCAGGAACAGCGTCGTCCCGGCCGCGACTGCCGGCCAGTCCTGCCCGCCCTCGCCGATGATGATCGGGATGAAGGGCGGCGCGGTCTGGGCCGTGCCGGAGGTCAGCAGCACCGCGAAGGCATATTCATTCCAGGCGAAGATCAGACAGAAGATCGCGGTCGCGACGATGCCGGTCGTGGCCTGAGGCAGCACGACCTTGCGGAAGGCCTGCAGCCGGGTATAGCCGTCGATCATCGCCGCCTCCTCGTATTCGCGCGGGATCTCGTCGATGAAGCCCTTGAGCAGCCAGACCGCCAGGGAGACGTTGACCGAGGTGTAGAGCAGGATCATCCCGAGCCGCGTGTCGGAGAGGCCGAGCTCGCGGTACATCAGGAAGATCGGGATCGCGACCGCGATGGGCGGCATCATCCGCGTCGACAGGATGAAGAACAGCAGATCGTCCTTCAAAGGCACCTTGAAGCGCGAGAAGGCATAGGCCGCGCAGGTGCCCAGGCCCACCGAGAGCAGGGTCGAGCCGAAGGCGATGATCAGCGAATTGACGAAGCGCGGCACATAATTGGACGGGCCGACCACCACCATGCTGCGCGAGCGCGTGATCGCTTCGCAGGCAGAATTCGCCGGCGGGAGCGAGGCGAGATAATCCGCCGTCTGGCGCGAGCGGGAGTTGAACAGATTGCAATAGCCTTCGATCGAAGGCTCGAAGTGCAGGAAGGGCACGACCTTCGGCGGGTAGGAGATCGAGTCCGGCGGCGTCTTGATGCTGGTCAGGCCGATCCAGATCAGCGGCACGAGCGCCACCAGCGCGTAGAGGACCACGATCGCGCCGGCGAGCAGCTTGACCCGGCCGCTGGGCGCGACGACGGAATGGGCGGTGGAAAGGGCGCCGCTCATCGTGCCTTCACCTTGTTCAGTGCCTTCACATAGATGTTCGCCAGCCCGAACACAGTGACGAACAGAATGATCGCAAAGGCCGAGGAATAGCCGGTGCGCCAGGCCTCGAAGGCGGCGCGCTTGAGCGTGATGGAGGCGAGTTCGGTGGTCGAGCCCGGCCCTCCCGAGGTCAGGAGGTTGACCATGTCGAACATCTTGAAGTTCTCGATGCCGCGGAACAGCACCGCCAGCATGATGAAGGGCAGGCACATCGGCAGCGTGATCGAGATGAACTGCCGCCAGTTGCTGGCCCGGTCGACCTCGGCCGCCTCGTAGATGTAGTCCGGGATCGAACGCAGGCCGGCAAGGCAGATCAGCATCACATAAGGCGTCCACATCCAGGTATCGACGATGATGATCGCCCAGGGGCTCAAGGTGACATCGCCGAGCATCTGGAAGGAGGACGGCGCAAGCCCGGAGAAGAACGAGACGACGTAATTGAACAGGCCGATCTGCGGCTGGTACAGGAAGGTCCAGAAATTGCCGACCACGGCCGGCGACAGCATCATCGGGATCAGGATCAGCGTGGTCCAGAAGCCGTGGCCCCGGAACTTGCGATCGATCAGATAAGCCAGCGCGAAGCCGATGACGGTCTGCAGCAGGATCGTCCAGAAGACGAAATGCGCGGTGGCCTGCATGCGCTGCCAGATTTCAGGGTCGGACAGGATGGTCTGGTAATGCTCGATCCCGACATTGCGCAGCGGCGCGAACGGGCGGTTGGCGCGGTAATTGGTGAAGGAGAGCTGGATCGTCCAGATCAGCGGAAACAGATTGATCGCGAGCAGCAGGATCATCGTCGGCGCGATGAACAACCAGGCGATGGTCCTGTCCGAGAGACCGCGGACCTGATGGGCTATCGGGACAGAGGGCGCGCGCATCGCCTTGGCGCTCCTGATACCGCTGATGTCGCTCGCATTCATGGCTCAAGCACCGTTTGCAGGCAAAACCGGGGGCTGGCTGCGCCTTCAGGAGAAGGCGCAGCCCTTGGCTTGTGTCGTGGGCAGTCCCGCCTCAGAACTTGCCGTCTTCCTTGAAGACCTTCGTCCAGTCCTGGATCAGCAGGTCGAGCGCCTGCTTGGCCGTGCCCTTGTCGGCGACCACGTAGTCGTGGATGCGCGCCTGCTCCGCCTGCATCAGCTGCGCGTAGGAGGGTTCAGCCCAGAAATCGACGACCTGCCCCATGGCGACGAGGAAGTCGGCGGCGAAGGGCGCGGACTTGGCGAAGCCGGGATCGTTCAGCACGCCCTTGTGGCAGGTATAGCCGCCGAGCTCCCACCATTTCTTCTGCACGTCGAGCGAGGCGAACCATTTGATATAGGCGAGCGCCTCGGCCTGGTTGGCCGAGTACGACACCACCGAAAGGCCCTGCCCGCCGAGTTGCGAACCCGTCTCCTTCTCGGCCGGATTGACGAAGAAGCCGATCTTGTCGCCGCCGACATTGGGATCCTTGAACAGGCCGGGGAAGAACGCGAACCAGTTCATCTGCAGGGCCGCCTGCCCGGATTTGAAGGCGTCGAGCCCCTCCTGCATATAGGCGTTGGAGTAACCCGGCGGGGTGCAGCACTTGTACAGAGACTTGTAGAACTCCAGGCCCTTCACCGCGTCGTCGGAGTTGACGAAGCCGGCCATGGCGTAGGGCTTCTTCGGGTCCTGATATTTGAAGCCGAAGGGATAGAGCGCGTTGGCGACGCCCATGGTGATGCCTTCCGAGCCGCGCTCGGTGAAGATCGCCGCGCCATAGACCTTCTTGCCGTCGACGTCGCGGCCCTGGAAGAACTCGGCGATCTGCTTCAGCTCGGTCTGCGTCTTGGGCGCGGCGAGATCGCGATTGTACTTGGCCTTGAATTCGGCCTGCAGCGCCGGCTTGGCGAACCAGTCCTTGCGATAGGTCCAGCCGAGCGCGTCTCCCATCGCCGGCAGCGCCCAGTAGTTCGGCGTGCCCTTGGGCCATTCGGCGTAGCCGGCGACGGTCGCCGGCATGAAGTCGTCGATCTTGATGCCTTCCTTGGCGAAGAAGTCGTTCAGCTTCACATAATGCTTGTTCTCGGCCGAGCCGCCGATCCATTGCGAGTCGCCGATGATCAGATCGCAGAGCTTGCCCTTCGAATTGAGCTCGTTGAGCATGCGGTCGGCGAAGTTCGGCCAGGGCACGAACTCGAACTTCATGGCGATATTGGTCTTGGCGGTGAAGTCCTTGGAGAGTTCCACCAGCGCATTCGCCGGGTCCCAGGCCGCCCAGCACAAAGTCAATGATTTGCCTTGCGCCTGCGCTGCAGTCGCAGCCAGTGCCGTGCTCCCGGCTATGGTCGCGGCAAGCATCCATGTTCTGATCATGTTCATGTTTTTGGCCTCCCTTGGCATGCCGTCACCAGCCGTCATTGGGGTGACGGGTGAACCTGCGCGACCGCGAAGGGCACAGCCAAATGAAGGGGCACGGCCGACGCGGGACGTTTCCTCACGCCGCCTCGGAACGAGCCGTCCAAGTTCAGCGATTTGTTTAGCGAATACCAGTTCACTAAACATGTCAAGCGCCGCAGAACGCGGATAAAACACCGCAACGCAGCAACTTATGCCGCGCCGCACAAGTTTAGCGACTGCTTGAATATGATCAGGCTAGAGCCGCGTGACCAAGCCGAGATCGTCCGCGGTCGGCATATGGAATCGACCAGGCTGCGCGCCGCCGACGAGCTTTGAGAGGCGGATGCTCGCAAACAGCGAACGGACGATGTCGCGCTATGGTTTTCCCGCGACGTAACCGTAGAAATTGCCAAGGAAATCGCCGACCGGCAGCGTCTTGCTGCCGTGCGGGATCTGATACTCGCCATCGCCCCAGGTGAAGACCTTGAGCTTGACCGTGCCGTTCGACCGATCGATCAGCGACCGCTGAACGGCCCAATGCTCGGCGGTGGTCGAGCTTTTCGACTGGTCCTTCTCGCTCAGGATGTTCGCGCCGATGAAGAGGCAAATGCGGTAGCCGTCCGCATACAGCCGATTGGCATCGTCGATTTCGCTGAGGCCCATGCTGGCGACGATGTTGGCGTCCTGCTCGACCTTGGAATAGCCGGCGCGCCGGAACCAATCCGCCAGTTCGCCGGGCAAGGTGATGCCGGCGAATTCCTTGTCGGCGTTGTCATAGTCCAAGAACCAGTTCTCGGAATCGCGGATGCTGGCCATGGTCATCCAGTCGACGTGATCCATCGTCGACGGCGGCCGATAGTTCCGCACGTCCGCGTCCGGTGCGATCTCCAGCCGGTTGAGCTTTGCCCGCCCCTTCTCGTAGAGGTCGATGGCGAAACGGGCATAAGCGCCGGGGTTGTCGGCCGCTTCGCTGAACAGCAGCGCGGCCGGTCCGCACAGGCTGGCCTGGTCCTGCTTGATCAAGCCCGGATTGGCGATCCGCATCAGCAGGCCGACGCCGACCTCGTATCGATCCAGAGAGGGAAAGCGGCTCGATCCCGGGCGTTCGAGAAAATCGCAGACCATGCCGGCCGCAAAGAGTTGCCGATCCGTGTCCAGCCTGTAGGGTCCCTTGCCGGCCGCCGTCTTGCGGATCGCATTGACGAGCGTCGTCAGCATTGTCTTGGAACGCTGCTGCAGGCTCTTCGCGACGGCCAGGATCGTCGCAAGGTCGTTGATCTCATCGGGCGTGATAACGCCATCGCTGAGCGTGCTGCGAATGATGTTGACGACATCGGAATGGCTGAGCGTCATGTCGCCGTCCAAACCGGCATTCAACGATTTCGACACGGATCTGGTCGTGATCGCGTCCCATTGTCCGGGCTTTTTGGGCGGTGCGGGTGGCGGACGCGATGCCAACCCCTCCAATTGCGTCAACACCGGCCCGTTCGGTTCGACAAAGCCCGTCTGCCTGACCTGGGGATATCGTTTCTCGAAGCTCAGGATAGCCTGGTACAGCGCGTCGCTAGCGAACCCGCCGATGATACGTCCGCCCAAGGCTCCCCAGGTTCCGCCATCGGCGATCGGGATACGGTTCAGCAGGGCGATCACGACCTCCTGGTCGCTCTTCCAGTTCTGGCAGTTGGCGCCGGTGCTGACATGCCGTCCGACGCGACCTCGAAGTGGCATGAAAACCTCCTTCGCAGAGCGAGCTGACCAATAGGATAACCCCATCCCGAGCAGCCTGCCGCATCGTAATGACAGGTGTCATCGATAACAACGACGCCTCGTTACCACGACGCCTACAATTGAAGCGCAACGCGATCGTCCGCCAGCTTGATCTCGCAGCGCATCAAACGCCGTGTCCGCCCGAGTGCTCGAAGCCATCGTCACCTCGCACCGGCGCAGACGGCCTTCGCCGCCCGCTTGACAGTGTAGCCGACCTCGCCTCCGCTGCGACAAAACAACGCCCCGAGGGAAACGCCACGCCATGCTGACCTTGCGCCAGATCGAGGTGATCCGCGCCATCATGATCACCGGCACGATCTCGGGCGCGGCAAAACTCCTCAATGTCTCGGCGCCCGGCATCAGCCGCTTGATGAAGCACACCGAGCGCACGCTCAGGCTCAAGCTGTTCGAGCGCCGGCATGGGCGCTATGTGCCGACGCCCGAGGCCAACGACATCTTCGAGCAGATCAACGGCGTCTATAAGAAGGTCGACGACCTGCATTACACGCTTGCGCGGATCGAGCGCGGCGGCGGCATCGAGCTCCGGATCGGCTCGGTGCCGAGCATCTGCCATGTCATGGTGCCGCGCGCGATCGAGCGGCTGCGGCGCAAGCATCCCGATCTCAGGCTCGACATCAACATCCTGAAGATCGAGGAGGCGCTCGACTATCTCCTGCTCGGCAAGGGCGAGATCGCGGCGATGAGCTACAAGCTCGACCATCCCGGCATCGATTTCGTGCCATTGAGCCAGGGCGAATTGCTCTGCATCGTGCCAAACGGACATGCACTCGCCGGCCGGACGTCGATCTCCGCCGCCGAGATCGTGCAGCACCCCTTGATCGGCATCGACCCAAACGACCCCTATGGCCGGGTCATGGCCGAGATCTTCAAGCAGCAGGGGCTGGCCTATGACATGGTCATCAAGGCGCGCTTCGGCACGACGGTGTGCTCGCTGGTGCGCGCCGGCCTCGGCATCGCGGTGATCGACCAGTTCACCGTGGCGCATGGCTCGATGCAGGGCATCACCACGATCCCGATCGCCGAGCCGACGCGGTTCCAGACCTATGTCGCTGTGAAGAACGACAAGGCGCCCTCGCTCTATGCCGAAACTTTCGTGGCGCTGCTGCGCGAGGAGATGAACGCGGTGGTGACGCCGCGCGCGCAATCGGCCGCCCAATCGCCCCTGCCGAAAATAACATCAGGTTAGGTAATGGCGATGGATTGGTTATCGCGTTATCCCGTCAAATCGGGCTATGTGACGCTTGGCAACGCCCGCTGAGATGACGAGCGAGCCGCGAGGGACGGATATGCCGGCTTTTCCCATAGCCAACCGCACGAAGCGCGTGCTGCTCGGGCTGATCGGCTCGCCGATCGCGCATTCCGCCGCGCCCGCGATGCACGAGGCTGCGGCTGGTGCCGCCGGCTTCGAGCTGCATTACCACCTCATCGACATCGCAGGCGCCAAAGCGGCCGATCTCGCGGTGATCCTGGACGGCGTACGCCGGCTCGGCTTTTCCGGCCTCAACATCACTTTCCCCTATAAGGAAGCGGTCATCCCGCTGCTCGACGCGCTTGCGCCCGAGGCCGCCGCCATGGGCGCAGTCAACACGGTGGTCGTGCGGGACGGCCTGCTCACGGGCTACAACACCGACGCCAGCGGCTTCGCCACGGCCTATCGCGCGCTTGAGCGCAGGGATGGCGACGCGCCCGTCGCGATCATCGGAACCGGCGGTGTCGGCAAGGCCATCGGCTTCGCGCTCGCCTCCTGCGGCGTCAAGACATTGCGCCTGTTCGATCTCGACCCGGCCAAGTCCGAGGCTCTGGCGACGCAGCTTGGCCGGCGCGCAGCCGTCGAGATCGCAACCAGCGTGGAGGCCGCCGTCAGCGGTGCGGCGGGCATCGTCAACGGCACGCCGATCGGCATGCTGCCGAACCGCGACACGCCCGTCCCCGCCGGGCTCATCGACAGATCTCAATGGGTTGCGGACGCGGTCTATCATCCGCTCTGGACACCGCTGCTGAAAGCCGCTCAAAGCGCCGGCGCGACGGTGATGACGGGGCGCGAGCTCAGCATCAACCAGGCCATCGACGCCTTCGCGCTGTTTACGGGCCAGGCGCCATCGCATAGCGCGATCGCCCAGGCCTTCGACGAAGCCGTAGAGCAGGATGCGAAAAAGTGGGAACCGGTTTTTCGCATTGATCCTGCTCTCACTCTTGGATGAGAGACGGATTCAGATTTCAGATGGAATCATCCGGCTCTAGCGGCGCAGGAGGCCACCCACCGCGCAGCCTGAAGACGACCCGGAGGAACCGGGCGAGACAAGAAACGAAGCCAAGAAACGAAGCTAAGAACGTGGAGGAAATACCCATGATATCGCATTGGATCATCGCAGCAGCGCTGACGGCGGGCCTTTCGGTCCCGGCCCTGGCGCAGGACAAGGTCAAGCTCGTCGACGTCGTCGAGCTCTCGGGCCCGGGCGCGACCTCGGGCACCAACTGGAAGAGCGGCATCGACCTTGCCGTCGCCGAGATCAACGCCAAGGGCGGCATTCTCGGCAAGCAGATCGAGATCGTGCATTACGACACGCAGAGCAATCCTGGGAACACCCGGGCCGCCGTGCAGCGCGCCATCGACGAAGGCACTTATGCGGTGCTCGGCCCGGTCTTCTCCGGCCCGATCGGCGCCTCCATGCAGATCGCCCAGCGCGCCGAAATCGCCCAGATCGTCGGCGGCGAAGCGGCCGGCCTGACCAAGCAGGGCAACCAGTACCTGTTCCGAACCTCGCTCAGCCAGACGGCCGCGATGCCCAAGATCGCCAATTACCTGAAGAACACCGTCAAGGCAGGCTCCGTCGCCGTCGTCTGGGTCAATAACGATTTCGGCAAGGGCGGGCGCGACGCGATCATCCCCGAGCTTGAAAAGGCCGGCATCAAGGTCGCCGCCGATGTCGCCACCGAGCAGGGCCAGGCCGATTTCGCCGCCGACGCGATCAAGATCAAGAACGCCAATGCCGACGCCGTCTTCGTCTATCTCAACGAAGAGGAGAGCGCCCGCTTCCTGCGCGCTGCCGAGCAGCAGGGCATCACCAAGCCGCTGATCGGCGAGACCACCTTGCTCGGCGCCAAGGTGATCGAGCTCGCGGGTGATGCCGCCAACGGCGTCAAGGGCCATGTCGGGCTCTCGATCGAGGCGCCGATCCCGGCCTTCCAGGAGTTCGGCAAGAAGTTCATCGCCAAATTCAACTACACCCCCGACCATAACGGCCTGAAGGGCTATATGGCCGTCTACATGGTCAAATGGGCGACCGAGAAGCAGAAGAAGTTCGACAAGAAGGGCGTCGCCGACACGCTGCGCGGCGCGACGATCAAGCCCTCCGAGGAGCCCGGGATCCTGATGGAGACCACGATCGAGCAGAATGGCGACCTCGACCGCGAAAGCTTCCTCGCCGAGGTGATCAACGGCAAGCAGGTGATCACCGCCACCTTGCCGAAGCTTAAGCCGTAAGCGGCTATTCCACCCTCGACGTCATCCCGGGCGAGCAGCGCTCGACCCGGGATCCATCGAAGGGCGTCACGGCTGCATGGATCCCGGATCTCCGCTTCGCTACGTCCGGGATGACGCGCACCCTCTAGTACACGCAACGCTCATCGGAAGAGCGAGACCGCCATGGCCGAATTCATCGCCTATCTCATCGCCGGCATCGCAACGGGCGCGATCTATGCGCTCGCTGCCATCGGCTTCACGCTGGTCTGGCAGACCTCGCAGACGATCAACTTCGCCCAGGGCGAATTCGTCATGCTGCCGGCCGTGCTTGTCCTGCTCGCAATCAAGCTGCTGGGCGCGCCGATCTGGCTTGGTGCGCTGATCGGCATCGCCGCCTTCCTTCTGGTCTTCGGCGTCGGCTTCAAGCTCACCGTGGTCGATCCGATGATCAAGCATGGCGTGCTGCCGCTCGCGATCGCCACCATGGCGCTGTCGATCATCATGAAGGAAGGCGCCAAGGACGGCTTTTCGGCCGAGGCGCAGAACTTCCCCTCCTTCGTGCCCTCGCAAACCATCTCGGTCTTCGGCGCCTCGATCTCGCTGCAGCATCTGGCGATCATCGCGGTCGCCTTCGCGGTGATCTGGGCGCTGCAATGGTTCGTCGGCGGAACCCGCCTCGGCCGCCAGATGCAGGCGACGGCGCAGAACCCGACGGTCGCGCGCATTCTCGGCATCCCCGTGGAGCGCATGGTGCTCCTGACCTTCGTCATCAACGCCGCGCTTGCCGTCGTCGCCTCGGTGCTGATCTCGCCGATCTATCTGGCGAAGTTCTCCAATGGCGAGGTCATCGGCCTGTTCGCCTTCATCGCGGCGATCGTCGGCGGCTTCAACCAGGTCCGCGGCGCGCTCGTCGGCGGTTTGATCGTCGGCATCGTCGACAGCATGGCCGCCGCCTACATCTCGACGCAGTACCGGCTCGCCGTGCCGCTCGTCCTGCTCGTCGTCGTCATCCTGCTCAAGCCGGAAGGCCTGATGGGCCGCAAAGAGGAGCGCCGCGTATGACCGCGCCCGCAACCCATGAGAGCCTGCAGCATGAGAGCCTGCCGCAGCGCAGCCGCCTCTCCCTGCCCGCCTTCGTCGACGGCTCGCTGCTTACGCTGATAGCGGGCGCCGTGATCCTCTGGTTCGCCCCGGTCGGCATGGGCCGCTACGGCACCTATGTGCTCTCGCTCTGGCTGGTGATGAGCGTCGCGGTGATGGGCCTGAACCTGACTTTGGGCTATGCCGGCCTCAAATCGCTGGCACAGGCCGCCTTCATGGGGTTAGGGGCCTACACGACGGCGATCCTGACCACGAAATACGGCGTCTCCTGGTATGCCGCCTTCGCGCTGTCGGGGCTGCTGACCTTCGCTGTCGGCCTCGTGCTCGGCTTTCCCGCATTGAGGGTCAAGGCGCATTACCTCGCCTTCGTCACGCTCGCCTTCTCAACGCTGATCTGGCTGATCATGCGCAACGAGCAATGGCTCACCGGCGGCGTCTTCGGCATCTCCAACATCAACCGGCCGGAGTTCTTCGGCATCAAGCTGTTCGGCGCGCTCGAATTCCACCGCTTCGTCGTCGTCGTCACCTTCATCCTCGCGGTCGTGCTGTGGTGGATGATCCGCAGCCCCTGGGGCCGCGCCTTCACCGCCCTGCGCGAGAACCCGATCCGGGCGGCAAGCCTTGGCGTCGACACGCGTATGTACACGCTGCTCGCCTTCGCCATCGGCTCGGCCTATGCGGGCTTTGCCGGTGCGCTCTACGCGCCGCTGGTCGAGTTCATCGACCCCTCGCCCTTCTCGCTGTCGCAGAGCTTCTTCCTGCTGCTGATGGTGGTCGCGGGCGGCGCCGGCTACCTGCTCGGGCCCTTCATCGGCGCGCTGCTCGGCGTCGTGCTGCCGGAATGGCTGCGCTTCGCCGGCTCGCTCTATCTCATCATCTTCGCGGCCATCGTCATGCTGCTGCTGATCGCCTGCCCGCAAGGGGTGAGCGGGCTGCTGGAGCGCGGCTGGGCGAAGCTTAGCGGCAAGGCGGGAGCGCGCTGATGGCCCAGGTTCTCGAAGCCAACAAGGTTCTGGAAGTCACCAACCTGCACAAGGCCTTCGGCGGCATCAAGGCCGTCAACGGGGTCTCCTTCTCTGTGAATGAGGGCGAGATCCTCGGCATCATCGGCCCCAATGGCTGCGGCAAGTCGACCCTGTTCAACTGCATCCTCGGCCAGCTCGAGCCGAGCGAAGGCTCGGTCAAGCTCGACGGCCGGGACGTCACCAATCTGCGTCCCTCCGAGCTCAACCGGCGCGGCGTCAGCCGCACCTTCCAGCTGCTGCAGGTCTTCCCCGAGCTCTCGGTGCGCGAGAACCTGATCCTCGCCGGCCAGGAGCATGAGGGCTCGATGCTGTCGCGCTTCTTCGGGGCGCGCGATGCGGGGCTGTCCAAGAAGGCCGACCAGATGATCAGCTTCTTCAAGCTCGGCCATCTCATCGACGAGAAGGCAGGCGGGCTGTCCTACGGCCAGCAGAAGCTGCTCGACGCGGCAATGGCCTTCATGGCCGGCCCGCGCCTCGTGCTGCTCGACGAGCCGGCCGGCGGCGTCAACCTGACCATGCTGGGAGATCTCAAGGAGCGGCTGCGCGCCATCAACGCCGAACAGGGCGCAACCTTCGTGGTGATCGAGCACAACATGGATTTCGTGATGTCGCTGTGCTCGCGGGTGATCGTGCTGGCCGAAGGCAAGGTGCTGGCCGAGGGCACGCCGGCGCAGGTCAGAGCCAATCCGGCGGTCATCGAAGCCTATCTGGGGCATTGAGGAGAGCGTCATGAGCACACCCATCCTCGAACTCGACGGCGTGGTCGGCGGCTATGGCGCCATGACCATCCTGAACGGCACGACCTTCAAGATCCCGCGCGCCGCGATCACCACCGTGATCGGCCCCAACGGAGCCGGCAAATCGACCGTGTTCAAGGCGATCTTCGGCCTGCTCAAGGTGCGCGAAGGCCAGATCCGGCTGGAGGGGGCCGACATCACCAACTGGAACCAGCGCAAGCTGCTGGAAGCCGGCATCTGCTATGTGCCGCAGGGACGCAACATCTTCCCCGAGCTCTCGGTGCGCCACAATATCGAGCTCGGCGCCGTCGCCGCCGGCTCCGATATCACCGACATGCCCAAGCGCCTGGAGGCCGCACTCGACCGCTTTCCGGCCTTGCGGCGCAAGGCCGACAACCAGGCCTCGACACTCTCGGGCGGCGAGCAGAAGCAGCTCGAGATCGTGCGCGGCCTCCTGCTCGACCCCAAGCTGGTGCTGATCGACGAACCCTCGATCGGCCTCTCGCCGATGCTGGTGCAGGAGACTTTCGGCATTCTGAAGGACCTGCGCGCCAAGGGCGTGACGATCCTGATGGTCGAGCAGAACGCCCGCTCGGCGCTGGAGATCTCCGATGAGGGGCTGGTGCTCGAACTCGGGCAGACCCGCATGCAGGGACCGGCGGCCGAAATCCTGGCCGATCCGCGCGTCGGCCAGCTCTTCCTCGGCGGCGTGATGACGGAGGCGGCGTGAACGTCAAGCTGAACATCGCGCTCATCGGCGCCGGTCTCATCGGCCGGGCGCATCTGCATCGACTCGACACATCCCCGGACTGCGCCTGCGCCGCGATCTGCGATCCGACAGACGAGGCCCGGGCGCTCGCGGCCGAGCGCGGCATGCCCTGGTTTGCCTCGCCCGAAGCGATGCTGGCGGCGATGACGCCCGATGGCGCGATCATCGCCACGCCCAACGCCTTGCATGTGCCGGGCGCGCTCGCCTGCCTGGAAGCCGGCGTTCCGGTTCTGGTCGAAAAGCCGCTGGCCGAGAGCGTGGCTTCAGCGCAGAAGCTGGTCGAGGCGCAGGCCCGCACCGGCATACCGGTCCTCGCCGGCCATCACCGCCGCCATAACCCGATCGTCAAGGCGGCGCGCAGGATCGTGCAGGACGGCGGCATCGGCCGGCTGGTGGCGATCAACTCGCTGTTCCTGATCCGCAAGCCCGACGATTATTTCGACGTCGCCTGGCGGCGCGAAGCCGGGGGCGGCCCGGTGCTGATCAACCTGATCCACGACATCGACAATCTGCGCTTCATCTGCGGCGAGATCGACGCGGTGCAGGCCATGAATTCGAACGCTACGCGCGGCTTTGCAGTCGAGGACACCGCCGTCCTCACCTTCCGCTTCACCAATGGCGCGCTCGGCACGGCGACAGTCTCCGACGCCACGCCCGCACCCTGGAGCTGGGAGCTCTCATCTGGCGAGAACAAGGCCTATCCTCAGCGCGACGGGCATTGCTACCTGATCGCCGGCAGCGAGGGCTCGTTGTCGCTACCGAAGCTCGAGCTCTGGCGCTATGAGGGCAAGCAGGGCTGGTGGGAGCCGCTGCTTAGGGAAAGCCGCGCGGTCGCGCCCGTCGAGCCCCTGGCCGAGCAGCTCCGCCATTTCTGCGCCGTGATCCGGCGCACGGAGCAGCCCATCACCAGCGCCGCTGACGCCGCCCGCACGCTTGCGGTCGTCGAGGCCATCAGTGAGGCTGCGCGGCGTGGACGTCTCGTCACCATCGACCACCAGGCAAGGGCGCAAGCGGCATGAACCCGACCTCGATCGCGACCGTCTCGCTCAGCGGCGATCTCACGGAGAAACTACAGGCCATCGCCGCGGCCGGGTTCGACGCGGTCGAGGTCTTCGAGAACGATTTCCTGACCTTCGACGGCAGCCCGCGCGATGTCGGCAAGATGATCGCCGATCTCGGCCTGACGATCTCGGCCTTCCAGCCCTTCCGCGATTTCGAGGGCATGCCCGAGCCGCTGCGGGCGCGGACCTTCGCCCGAGCCGAGCGCAAATTCGCGATCATGAACGAGCTCGGCGCCGAGCTGATGCTGATCTGCTCGAATGTCTCGCCGCAATCGCTCGGCGGCATCGACCGGGCGGCGACCGATCTGCGTGAACTCGGCGAGCTCGCGGCGAAATTCGGCGTGCGCGTCGGCTTCGAGGCGCTGGCCTGGGGCCGCCACGTCAACGACTATCGCGACGCCTGGGAGATCGTACGCCGGGCCGATCACGCGCGCATCGGGCTGATTCTCGATTCCTTCCACACGCTGGCGCGCAAATCGCCGGTGGAGCCGATCGCCTCGATCCCCGGCGACCGCATCTTCCTCGTCCAGCTCGCCGATGCGCCCAAGCTCGACATGGATGTGCTGAGCTGGAGCCGGCATTTTCGCTGCTTCCCCGGCCAGGGCGACCTTGCCGTCGCCGATTTCGTCAAAGCGGTCGAGGCGACGGGCTATTCCGGGCCGCTCTCGCATGAGATCTTCAACGACCAGTTCCGAGCGGGCTCGGCCCGCCGGCTCGCGACCGACGGCATGCGCTCGCTGATCGCGCTGGCCGACCAGACCGCGCCGCATTTGCCGCCGCGCGCGCATGTCGAGGGCGTCGAGTTCCTCGAATTCGCGCTGGACGAGGATACGGCCGCCGATCTCGCGGCTTTGTTCAAGGCGCTCGGCTTCCAGCAGACCGGCACGCATCGCAGCAAGATGGTGACGCGCTGGAGCCAGGGCGGCATCAACCTCGTGCTCAACACCGAGAAGGACGGTTTCGCCCAGTCGCATGCGATCATGCATGGGCCCGGCGTCTGCGCGATCTGCCTGCGCGTCGACGATGTCGAGCAGACCATGGCCCGGGCGCGAGACTTGAAGATCACGGCCTTCGAGCAGCCCGTCGGCCCCGGCGAGATGCATATCCCCGCCATTCGCGGCGTCGGCGGCTCATTGATCTATTTCACCCAAGCCACAGGCGAACTCGCCCATATCTGGGAGAAGGACTTCGTCGCCAGGCCCGATGCCGCCGCGCCTGCGCCCGCCCTCCTGCAAAGCGTCGATCACATCTCCCAGTCGATGGACTATGAGGAGATGCTGTCCTGGCTGCTGTTCTACACCTCGCTGTTCCATCTCGAGCGCATCCCGCAAACCGCGATCGCCGATCCTGCCGGCCTCGTCGAGAGCCGCCCGATCGTCAGCGCCGACGGCTCATTGCGCTTCGTGCTCAACGGCTCGCAGGCGACGCGGACCCTGTCCTCGCGCTTCGTCTCCGAGCATTTCGGCTCGGGCGTGCAGCATATCGCCTTCAGCGCGCCCGACATCTTCGCGGCGGTGACGGCGATGCGGGCCGCGGGCCTCTCCTTCCTCGACATCCCCGAGAATTATTACGAGGATCTGGAAGCGCGGCACGGGCTCGATCCGGACTTCATCGACGCCTTGCGCGATCACCACATCCTCTATGACCGCGACGGCGAGGCCGAGTTCCTGCAGGTCTACACCCATGTCTTCGCGCAGCGCTTCTTCTTCGAGATCGTCGAGCGGCGCGGCGGCTATGCCGGCTTCGGTGCGGTGAACGCAGCGGTGCGCCTCGCCTCGCAGGCAAGAGAGGCGCGGCCCGTGACGGTGCCGCGGCCGTTGAGGGAGAGCTGAGCGTCATCCCGCACGCGCTGCGGCGCGCAGTGCCGCTGCGCAGATGCGGGATCGCGTGACGCGGAAGGCGCCTCCTTCTGAAGACGGTCCCGTGTCTGCGCCGCGGCATTTCATGCCGCAGCGCGCACGGGATGACAGCCCCCTACCCCCGCAGCATCTGCATCGGCGTCGGATAGTAGCGGAAGCCGTCGCCGGCTTTGGCGAGGTTGCCGAAACCCGGCCAGGCAAAGTGGTAGGACATCACCGGCGTCTTCTCGTCGGCCAGGATGGTGAGCAGCTTCACGCGCGATTCCACCGCCTGTTTCGGGTCGAAATCATAGGCGAATTCAAGCCGGGGCTTCTCGGTCAGCAGGATCGCGTGATGGGTCAGATCGCCGAGGAAGGCGAAGGATTTGCCTGAGGACGCCACCCTGAAAATATGGTGCCCCGGCGAGTGGCCGGGAGCCGCGATCGCCTGCACGCCCGGCAGGAATTCCTGGCCGTCCTTGAAAAAGACGATGCGGTCCTTCACCGGCCTGAGATTGGCGCGGGCATGCTCGCCGAAGGCCTTGAACGGCGTGCCGAGCCGGGCATCGTCGAGCCAGAAATCATAATCGATCTGGCTGATATAGATCTGCGCGTTCGGGAAATGCGGCTTGCCGTCCTGGGAGGAGATGCCGCCGATATGGTCGATATGGGCGTGGCTGATGACGATGGCGTCGATGTCCTCCGGCTTGATGCCGGCTTCCGCCATGCTCTTCTGCAGGCGACCCGTGGTCGGGCCGAAGGCCTTGGAGAAGCCCATGCCGGTGTCGAACATGACGAGCCTGTCGCCGAAATTCACGATCGGGACGTTCTGCTCGAGGACGACATTGTCCTTGGCCAGGAAGTTGTTCTCCAGCATGCCGTAGACGGTTTCCTTGGGCACGCCGAGGAAGCTCGCGCCAGGATCGCCGAGCGGCAGCGGCCCGTCGGAGACCACCGTGACCTCGGCCGTGCCCAGCATGAAGCGGTAGAAATAGCCGGACTGGGTGTTGGACAAGGGCGCCTTGGCCAGGGCCGCGCCGCCAAAAGGCAGCGTGGCGCCCGCAGTAAGCGCAGCCGCGCCACCCAGAAATTCGCGACGGCTGGAATGGGGATGCATGATCATATCCTCGGACATTGCGCTTCCTCCTGAGTGAAACGGTTCCAGCGTTCCCGCTGGCATTCTTGTCGACGGAGACCGGGCAAGAGGCCGACTGGGCAAGAGACCTGCCAGGCAAGAGGCCTGGAGCGGCCTTGTCGCAAACCCATACCTCTCGAAAGCCCTGCCTCGCGCCGGAGGATGCACCTGCCCCAAGGGCGCGACCAATATCCCTTCGCTCTATCCGGCATAAGCGAAAGCTGGGGCCGGAGACGTTCCCCTGGCGCGCAAACTGATTCAAGCAGTCGCGCCAAACGCCTGTGATCGTTCCGATTTCGGGAATCGACCCGGGCGATGCATGCCGCCGCGCGAGGCCTGGCATGCCGCTGCGCCAAGCCCGCTCTGGCCATCGCTTGCGGGCGACGCTACCAACGTCAGAGAGGCCTCAGCGGCCGGCCAGGAACCGAGTAACCCAGCGATGGATTTGCGCCAGCTTCGCTATTTCACCGCGATCGTCGAACAGGGCTCGTTCTCGAAGGCCGCCACCAAGCTGCGCGTGGCGCAGCCGGCGTTGAGCCAGCATCTGCGCCATATGGAAGACGAGCTCGGCGTTGCGCTCTTGCATCGCGGCACGCGCGGCGTGCTGCCGACGGAGGCCGGCGAGCGGCTCCTGCTGCGCGCCCGGGCGATCCTGGCGGAGTTCGCCGAATTGCGCGACAGCGTCCGGGGCGAGACCGCTGCGCCCGGCGGCGAGGTCCGCATCGGCCTGCCCGGCACAGTCAGCGAGCAGTTCAGCGTGCCCCTGATCCAGGCGGCGCGCGAGCGTTATCCTGCCGTGCGCATCCGCATCGCCGAGGCGATGAGCGGCTTCGTGCTCGACTGGCTGCGCCGGGGCGAAGTCGATCTCGCCGTGATCTATGCGATCTCGGATCCCAAGGGACTCGGCATCCACCATATCCTGACCGAAGAGCTCTGCCTGTTCGGCCCGCCCGGGCTCGACGCGGTGAAGACGCCGCCCGGCGGCACGGTGACGCTCACCGAGGCAGCGGCTGTCGACCTCATCCTGCCCGGAATCGGCCATGGCCTGCGCGACCAGATCGACGAGGCGGCCGCCGGCGTCGGCGCCACGATCCAGCCCGCGATCGAGATCGAATCCTATACGCAGATCAAGCGGCTGGCCGAGCGCGGCCTGGGCTACGGCATCCTGCCGCGCATGGCGGTCCGCGCGCAGGAGAAGGCAGGTCTCTTCCAGACCTGGCGCATCGAGCAGCCCTCGCTCTACCGCAAGGTCTATCTCGCCTATTCGACCGAACGGCCGATGCCGGCGGCGGCGCGCGCCATCGGTCAGCTCTCATGGGAGATCCTGCGCGGGCTCGTCAGCGACGAGAGCTGGACGGCGACGCTGGGCGAGGATGGCGATCCGCCCGCCTTATATGGCTGATCGCGTTTTCGTCTTTGACAGAGCGCGAGGCTTGAGCCCCGATAGGGTCAACCCAGAACAATGATGCCCGAGGAAACACGCCTTTGAAAATCCGTGCCGCCGTCCTGAATGCCAGCCCTGTCGCCGCGCCCTATGCGCTGAGCAAGCCGATGTCGATCGAGGAGGTCGAGCTCGCGCCGCCCGGCCCCGGCGAGGTTCTGGTCAGGGTGCGCGCGGCGGGCCTGTGCCACTCCGACCTCTCGGTGATCGACGGCAACCGCCCTCGCCCCGTCCCCATGGTGCTCGGCCATGAAGCGGCGGGCGAAGTGGTCGAGGCCGGGCCGGGCGTGCAGGACCTCAAGCAGGGCGACCGCGTCATCATGGTCTTCGTGCCCTCCTGCGGGCATTGCTCCCCTTGCAGCGAGGGGCGCCCTGCCCTGTGCGAGCCCGGCAACGCCGCCAACGGCATCGGTGAATTGATCGGCGGTGGGCGAAGGCTCTCCGCGGGGGGTAAGCCGGTGCATCACCATGTCGGCGTCTCCGCCTTTGCCGAATATGCCGTGATCTCGCGCCATTCGCTGGTGAAGATCGAGGCCGACATCCCCCATGAGATCGCGGCCTTGTTCGGCTGCGCCGTGCTGACCGGCGTCGGCGCAGCGGTGAACACGGCAAAGATCCGCGCCGGCGAAACGGTCGCCGTCGTCGGCCTCGGCGGGGTGGGCCTGAGCGCGCTGATGGGAGCTGCCGCCTGCGGCGCCTCGCGCGTCATCGCGGTCGATCTCGCGCAGGACAAGCTCGCGATCGCGCGCGAGCTGGGCGCGACCGATACGTTCAATGCCGGTGACCCCGGCGTGATCGAGGCGATCCGGGCGGCGACCAAGGGCGGCGTCGATCATGGGCTGGAGATGGCGGGCTCGGTCAAGGCGCTCGACCTCGCCTATCAGATCACCAGGCGCGGCGGCACGACCACCACCGCCGGGCTCGCCAACCCGGCGCATACGCTCTCGCTCGCACCAGTCAAGCTCGTCGGCGAGGAGCGCACGCTGAAGGGGTCCTATGTGGGCTCCTGCATCCCGGTGCGCGACATCCCGCGCTTCATCGAGCTTTACCTGCGCGGCAAGCTGCCGGTCGACAAGCTCTTGACCAGCACCAGCGGGCTGGACGGCATCAATGAGGGATTCGACGCACTGAACGAGGGGCGCACGATCCGGCACGTCATCCGTATGTGAGCGGGTTGACGACCGGTGGCGGGCCGACCGGCACCTTGAGATGGTGCAGCCGCAGGGGCTGGCGCAGCAGATAGCCGCGCACGTCCCGCTCCGAGAGCGTCTCGAACCGGGCCAGCATCTTCCCCAGCGCCTCCCTGGCCCGATCCTGGCGCGTCGTATCGACCCCGACGGCGCGCTCGATGAAGGCCGAGGCATCGGCAAACGCCTCGACACGGTCATATTCCATGCACCGGCACTCGCTCAGGATGCCGCGCCGCCCGGCGCGGGTGATCGCATCCTGCGCGGCCTGGCGCACCGCCGTCTCGTCCTCGATCAGCCGCAGCGCATCGAAGAACGTGCCCTCGGACAAGGGCTCGATGACGACGACGCTGCCGCCCTTGCCGACAACGCGGGCCGCCTCTTCCAGAGCAAGCAGCATGTTGGGCACCGGCAGATGGTGCAGGCTGTTGAGGAAGATCGCGACATGGATGCTCGCGTCGTTGAAGGGCAGCTGCTCTGCGCCGGCCTTCTGCACATGGGCGGTCGGCACCGCACGGCGCGCCGCCTCAACCGCAGTCTCGTCGATATCGATCCCGGCGACACGCGCGCCACGTTCGACGAGGCCCTGCATGAGATGGCCGCCACCGCAGCCGATATCGAGCATCCGCCGCCCCTGCAACGGTGCAAAGAGGCTTTCGAGGATCTCGAGGGTGTCGCCTGCGGGTCGATTCATGATTCTGGCGATGGTTGCTCTGACGGCGAGCCGGCGCAAGGTCGCATTTTCCGACCTTGCGCCGCTTCTCTCGCCGTTTAGTAGCTCTCGCCCTCGATCCGCAAGCCTCTCTGCCGGCTTAGATTCATCGGCGGCTTAGAATCATAGGCGGCTGGTCGCGGAGCTGCGCGGCGCAAGCCCTGCGGCCAACGCCGCCATGAGCATCAGCACGACCGCGAGCCCAGCCAGCGCCGCAAAGCCGGCGCGGGCATAAAGCGGCCCGAACCCCGTGGTCCCGACGAAGAGCGCGAGATAGGTCACGCCGCTGTTGAGCCCCATGATCGCGCCGCGGCGGGCGGGGTCGAGCGCGGCGAGCCGGACGATCAGCACGTTCAAGGCCGCATGATTGGCCATGCCCCAAACGAAGGCGACAGCGAGCAGCGCGACATAGGAGGCAGCGGCGGCCGCCATCAGCAGATAGATGCCGCAGACAGCCATGAACAACGCCGGCAGCAGCCGGGCCGGGCCGAAGCGATCGATCCAACGATCGAGGAAGGCCGCCGCGCCAAAGCCGAGGCCATAGCACAAGGCGAGCAGGCCACCGGCGCTCACCGGCAGGCGGAGCCCCTGGTGCAGATGATCCCCGATATAGCCATAGACGCCATAGAAGGAGGCCATGAAGGCGGCGCAGGCGCAGAGCAGCGGTGCGATGCCCGGAATGCGCAGTGCCGAGAGCGGCGATGGCGCGCTCCGCCCGGCCGCAGCCCCCTTCGCCGCCAACGTCGCGATGCCGGTCACGGCGGCAAGGCCGGCCGCGACGACGATGCCATAGACCATGCGCCAGCCGATGAGGTCGGCGATCACCGCCGAGAGGGAGACGCCGGCGACCATGCTGAGCGTCCAGCCGGAGAGCACGACGCCCAGCGTGTCGCTTTCGCGGCCCGCGGGCGACGCCAATGCAGCCAGAGTGTAGATCGACGGCAAGGCGACACCAGCGGCGAGACCCGCCAGCCCCTGCGCGGCGATGAAGGCCGGAAGGGCGGGCGCCGCCGCGCTCGCTGCGAGCGCAGCGATGAAGACCAGCAAGGAAAAACGCAGGATCCGGCCGGGACCGAACCGGTCGATCAGCCCGGCGAGCAAGAGCGCGCTCGCCGCCGTGCCGATGCCGAAGGCGGCCGAGGCCGACATCACCGTCGGCACGTCGCTGCCGAAGCTCGCCGCCACCTGCGGCGCGATCGGCGCCAGCGCCAGCGAATTCGCCCCGATCAGACCGATGCACAGGCACAGCGCATAGGCGGCAGCGGGAATCCGGGGTGAGGCGGATATGATTTGATTGCTGTTCGTCATTATCCCAGAATGACCGAATACCATTCCAGCTCAATGCGGGATCATCGAATGCTTGAAAAAACAGATGGGGTTCGGCGCAGCCGTGGTTCCGAGCGAGAACTCGATGCCATGGACCGAAAGCTGTTAGGCGTTCTGGTCGAAGACGCGACCACGAGCTACGCCGAATTGGGCGAGCGCGTCGGCCTCTCGCCGCCGGCGGCGCATGAGCGTGTCAAGCGATTGCGCCGCTCCGGCGCGATCCGGCGGATCGCCGCGCTGATCGAACCGGAGGCCACGGGCAAGACGCTCCTCGCCTTCGTCCATGTCGACACCACCGGCTGGGGCAAGACCACGGCGCTGATGGCGATCGAGACGCATCCCGAGGTCGAGGAAATCCATTCCGTCGCGGGCGACACCTGCATGCTGCTGAAGGTGCGCACCGAGAGCACGCATGCGCTCGAAGGCCTGCTGGCGAAGATCTACGATGTGCCCGGCGTCACCGCGACCCGCAGCTATGTCGTGCTCTCGACCTATCTGGAACGCCCGGTTCAGCCGGGGATCACCAGCGAATGGCCGGCGCGCATCAAAACCGCTTGAAAGCGCTCCTAGAGCATTTTCGAGCGAAGTGGACACCGGTTCGCGTGAAGAAAATGCGATAAAACAAGGAGCTAGAGCAGGAGGCGAAAAAGCGGGAGCCGGCCCTTCGCAGGAGAAACGCTCTAAACGACCGGAATCTAACATGTTCTTTTTACATTCGGACGATGCCGCCCGAATGTAATGTGATCTGGCGCTCGCGGCGCCAGCCTTCGCCTCAGCCGTGCTTGTGCACGATCGTTTTGGTCACCGCGAACTCCTCCAGCGCGATGAAGCCCTTCTCGCGGCCATGGCCGCTCTTGCCGGTGCCGCCGAAGGGCAGTTCGATGCCACCGCCGGCGCCATAGCCATTGATGAAGACCTGGCCGGCCCGGACGCGCCGCGAGACGCGCTGCTGGCGGCCGCCATCCCTAGTCCAGACGGCGGCGACGAGGCCGTAATCGGTCGAATTGGCCAGCTTGATGGCGTCCTCCTCATCCTCGAAGGAGAAGGCGGACAGCACCGGCCCGAAGACCTCCTCCTGCTCCAGCCGGTTGCCGCGCGGCACCTGGCCGAACAGGGTCGGCGTGACGTAGAAGCCGCCATTGGGCACGCCCTGGGCGATCTGTCCCTCGGCCAGCACCGGGATGCCCTGCTCGCGCGCCTGGTCGATGAAGCTCTGCACGCGACCGCGCTGCTTGGCATTGATCACCGGGCCGCAATCGAGATCCATCTCCGGCGCGCCGGCGCGCAGCTTCGAAAACTGCTTGGCGACCGCGCCGACGAACGCGTCATAGACGGTCTTCTGCACCAGCACGCGGCTGCCGGCCGAGCAGGTCTGCCCGGTGTTCTGGACGATCGCCTTGCAGACGATCGGCACCGCGGCATCGAAATCGGCATCGTCAAAGACGATCTGGGGCGATTTGCCGCCGAGTTCGAGCGTGCAGGGGATCAGGTGGTCGGCGCAGGCATGCTGCACCATCTTGCCGACCTCGGGCGAGCCGGTGAAGGACATGAAGGCGATGCCCGGATGCGAGGAAAGCGCCGCGCCGGCCTCATGGCCGCGCCCCGCGACGACGTTGATCGCACCGTCGGGAAAGCCGACCTCGCTCGCGAGTTCGGCAAGGCGGAAGGCCGTGGCGCAGGCATCCTCGGCCGGCTTCAGCACGACCGCATTGCCCATGGCGAGGGAGGCGGTGAGCGAGCGGCCGAACATCTGCGCCGGATAGTTCCAGGGCAGGATATGGCCGGTGACGCCATGCGGCTCATGCACCACGCTGACGCTGTAGCCGTTCAGGAATGGAATGACGTGGCCATGCACCTTGTCGGCAGCGCCGCCATAGAATTCGAAATAGCGGGCGGTCGCGTCGATATCGGCCCTGGCCTGCGCCATCGGCTTGCCGGTGTCGCGCGCCTCGAGCTTGGCGAGCTCGTCGAAATGGTCTTGCAGCTTGAGCCCGAGCTTCGAGATCAACCGGCCGCGCTCGGCTGCCGTCAATTTGCCCCAGGCGCCGTCGAAGGCGGCGTGGGCGGCCTTGACCGCGGCGTCGATGTCAGCGGCGTTGCCGCAGGCGATGCGGGTGAATTCCTCGCCCGTCGCGGGGGCCAGCTTGGCGATGGTTTCGCCCGTCTGGCCAGCGACATAGCGGCCGTTGATGAAGTGCTGATTCATGGGCGTTTCTCCGTCGGTCTCAGTTCCCCGCCCCCAAGGGAGAGGGATTTGAATTCAATGCATCCCCGCCGCCGCCAGCGAACTCGCCGCGAGCCCACCCTCGACTTCGGTGACCTCGCCGCGCTCGATCGCGTAAGCGCGCTCGGCGAAATTGCGCAGCAGGCTGGGGTTGGATTCGGTGATCAGCAAGGCGATCTCGGGATGGCTGTCGCGCAGGGTGCGCAGGGCAGCGGCATAGCGGTTGGCCAGCACCGGGGCCAGCCCCTGAAACGGCTCATCGAGCAGGATCACCCGATTACCGATCATCAGCGCGCGCGCCAGCGCCGCCATCTTGCCCTGCCCGCCGGAGAGGCCCGCCGCAGGGCGATGGCGGAGATCCGCGAGTTCCGGCAGCACGGCGTAGATGCCCTCGAGCCGCCGCGCGATCTCGGGCGCGCCGAGCTTCATCACCTCGGCCGGCAGGCGGATATTCTCCTCGATGGTGAAGGTCGAGAACAGGCGGCGATCTTCGGGCGCATAGCCTATGCCCAGCCGCGGCCGCTCATGCGGCTTCACCTCCAGCAGCGGCCTGCCGTCAAAGGCGATCGCGCCGCCCGTGACCTTCATGAAGCCCATGATCGCGCGCAGCAGGCTGGTCTTGCCGGCGCCGTTGCGGCCGATCAGGGCGACCGTCGCGCCCTCGGCCAGGGCGAAATCGACCTTGCGCAAGACCTGCACGCCTTCGATCTCGGCCGAGAGGCCCTTGATCTCCAGGATGTCCTTGGTGCGCGGCATGATCAGACGACCTCCCCGATCACGCTCTCGCGGACGTCCGGATGGTTCAGGATCTCCTCGGGCGAGCCTTCCAGCGCGATCCTGCCGCCCGACCAGACGGCGACGCGATTGGCGTAGCGCGCGACCACATCCATGTCGTGCTCAACGAAGATCGCGGTGGTGGCGCGGGCGTCGAGTGCGCGGGTCAACGTGTCCATGACCTGGAACTTCTCATGGCTGGACACGCCGCTGGTCGGCTCGTCCATGAAGATCAGATTCGGCTTCAATGCGAGCGCAACCGCGATGTCGATCAGCTTGCGCATGCCCTCCGGCAATTCGCGCACGATACGGTGGCCGGTGTCCTTCAGCCCGACGATCTCGAGCAGCGCCCACATCTCATCGATTTTGGGATGCCTGGTGAGCTTGAGGAAAGGCGACCAGCTGCCCTCGCGGGCGCTCAGCGCCAGCAGCAGGTTCTCGATCACCGTGTTCTCGAGGAAGAGCTGCGGGATCTGGAAGGAGCGGCCGATGCCGAGCCGGGTGATCGCGCGCGACGAGAGCGCCGTGATATCCTGGCCAGCGAAGATGACCCTGCCCGACTGCGGCTTGATGTAGCCGGTGCAGAGATTGATGAAAGTGGTCTTGCCGGCGCCGTTGGGGCCGATGATGGCGATGCGCTCATTGGCGCGCACCTGCAAGCTCGCGCCATTGGCGGCCTGCACGCCGCCAAAGCGCAGTTCGAGGTCGCGGGCTTCGAGGATGAACTCACTCATCGCGCGGCCTCCCCGGAGGCGCGCTTGCGGCCCGCAATCAGCCCGTAGAGCCCGCTCGGCGCGAAGAAGATGATTACCAGCAGCATCACTCCGAGCACGGCGTGCCAGGTCTCGGGCGCATAGACCGCCGCATAGCCGCGGATGATCTGGAACATCAGCGCGCCCAGGAACGGGCCGGCGACGCCGCCGACCCCGCCGAGAATGGCGATGAAGACGAACTCGCCCGAGCGCACCCAATAGGCCAGCTCCGGCGTGACATGCCCTGAGACCAGCGCAATGACCGCCCCGCCCAGCCCCGCCAGCAAGCCCGACAGGAGATAGGCGCCATAGAGCACCTTGCGGCTGGAGACGCCGAGATATTCGAGCCTGGTCTCATTCGACTTGATTGCCTCCAGCGCCTTGCCGCCGGGCGAGGCCAGGTAACGCGCCACGAAGAGCGCGGCGACAGCGGCCAGCGCCAGGGTGATGTAGAACATCCAGAACTCGAAGCTCTCGCGCTCCAGCGTCATGCCCAGGAGCGTCGGGCGCGGCACGCGCTTGCCGTCGGCCCCACCGGTGATCGAGAACAGCTTCTCCAGGAGCGAGAAGAACACCATCGAGATGGCGAGGTTCAGCATGCCGAAGAAGATCGCCCGGTAGCGCACGATGAACAGGCCGACCAGTGCCGCGACGAGCCCCGAGGCGGCGGTCGCGATCGGCACCAGCAGCAGGACTTCATGGCCGAGATGGGCTGCGGCCATGAAGGCGACGACATAGGCGCTGAAGGCGAAATAGAGCCCATGGCCGAAGGAGACCTGGCCGGCGCGCAGCAGCACCAGGATGCCGAGCGCCGCCAGACCCTCGCAGAGCGCGACCGTCAGGATCACCGTCGACCAGGGTGAGAGCAGCGGGAAGGCGACGAGCGCGATCAGGAGCCCCGCGCCGATGAGATATTGGCGCGACATCAGACCTTCCTCGTCTGCACGGTGGTGAAGAGGCCTTCCGGCTTGATCAGCAGCACGACGACCATGATGAGATAGGGGATCAGCACGTCGAATTCCGGCGCGAAATAGACCGCGGCCGAGCGCCCGAGCCCGATCATCAGCGCCGCCACCGCCGCGCCCTCGATACGACCGAGCCCGGCCGTGGCCGCGACCGCGAAGGACAGCACGATCATGCCTGAACCGATGCCGGGCGTCAGCGAGGTGGTGGCCGAGGACAGCGCCCCGCCGAGCGCCGCCAGGCTCGCGCCGATGATGAAGGTGAAGAGGTAGATCCGGGTCGCGTCGATGCCCATCGCCATCGCCGCCTCGCGGTCCTGCGTCACCGCGATGATGGCGCGCCCGAAGCTCGTCCGGCGCAGGAACCAGCGCAGGCCCAGCAGCACGGCAAGCGCCACCAGCGGGATCAGGATGAGCTGATAGCTGGTATAGAAGATGCCGAAGACCTCGACGGTGCCGAGCCAGTTCATCGGCGCATTGGCGAAGAGCGGCTGCGTGCCGAAGACGACCTTCTGCGCATCCTCCAGGATCATGAAGACGGCGAAGGTGACGAGCAGCTGCAGCACCTCCTCCTTGCCGTAGATGCGCCGCAGCAGCAGCGCCTCGACCGTGCCGCCGACGACCACGCCGACGAGAACGGCCGAGATCAGGAACAGGGGGAAGGCCAGCCAGGTCGGCAGTCCCATCCCGGCCGCCGCCAGCACGGCCGAGGCCGCGACATAGGCGCCGATTGCGTAGAACGAGCCATGGGCGACGTTGAGCACGCCGAGCACGCCGAAGATCAGCGACAGCCCGACCGCGACCAGGAAGATCAGCGAGCCATAGGCCAGGCCGTCGAGCGCGGCGAGAAGGATCATTTCTGGAGGCATTTAGGGATCGTTCTTGGGTTTTCGATTCAACCGCGAAATCTCGCGCCGTCATCCCGGGCGCAGCGAAGCGGAGACCCGGGATCCATTCCGGAACAGCTCAGGAATGGATCCCGGATCGGCGCCGCTTGCGCGGCTTGTCCGGGATGACGGCGGAGGGTGTTGTCAGGCGAAGGCCGTCACTTCACGTAGTCAAACGTCTCGATCGACTTGTCGTTGACCAGCTCCGGCTTGACCTTGGCGAACCAGTCGAGCGACTTCTCGCCGAGCGGCGTGGTCACCAGCTTGCCGGGGTAGAGCGCGATCTTGTCGTAGACCGCGAAGGGGTATTCCGGCACGCGCTTGGTCGTGCCCAGCATCTGATCCTCCAGCCCCTGATGGTCGGAGCGGATCGTGATGGTGCCGGTCAACGACTTGAACTCCAGCCCCTGGAAGGCTGCGATCACCTGCTCCTTGCTCGGCCATTTGCCGCCAGCCGCGGCTCCGGCCTTCTCATAGGCCTTCACCAGCCCGGTCACGGCCTGGTTCATGTGGAAGGTCGGATAGATCGGATAGGTGCCGGTCTTGGCCTTGTAGGCCTTCACGAAAGCCTGCATCTCGGCGGTGTTCTTGTATTTCGGATGCAGGAAATAGTGGTCGCCGCGCGAGCCGACGATGACGCCCTCCGGCAGGACGGCGCCCAGACGCTCCAGCGAGCTCTCGGCCAAAGGCAGCACGAAGGTCGACTGCTTCAGCAGCCCGCGAGCCGCCGCCTGCTGCACGAAGGTGTCGAGATCGCCGCCCCAGGAGGTCGAGATCACGACATCGGGCCGCAGCGCCGAAAGCCTGGTGATCTCGGTTGAGAAATCGGGCGCGCCGAATTTCGGGAAGAGCTCGGCGACGATCTTCACATCGGGCTTCAGCGCCTTGAGGCCGGCCTGGAGCAAGGCCCAGGATTCACGGCCCCAGGCATAGTCCTGGTTGACCACGGCGACCGTCTTGAAGTCGGGCTTCACCTTCATCAGGTAGAGCAGCGTCGCCATCATCTCGGCGCCGGCATGGCCTTGTGTGCGGACCGAGTATTTCCACTTGCCCTCTTCGAAGATGGTCTGAGTGCCGCAATCCCACATCACATTGACGACCTTGAGGTCCTCGGCGACGGGGGCAAGCGCATTGCAGGAGCCCGACGAGATCGCGCCCAGCATGATTTGCGCGCCCTGATCCTGCACGACGCGGCGATATTCGGAGATCAGCTGGTTGGTACCAGCGCCCTCATCGACATAGACCGGTTTCACCGGCACGCCCAAAATGCCGCCCTTGGCGTTGATCTCCTCGAAGAACAGATCCGCCGCGTTCTTGCCGGGCACGCCGAAGACCGAGGCCGGCCCCGACAGGAAGGTCGCGATGCCCACGACCAGCTCCTTCGGCTTCTCCTGCGCGGCGGCCGGCAATCCCAGCAGCGCCGTTGCCGCAAACAGCGCGGCCGCCAGCTTCGTCCTGACCATGTTTCTTCTCCCTGGATTCCTCATGGAACGCGCTCTTGGCGGCGCGCTGCCTGGGCCGAAGGGGCGCATGGGCGGATGAAAGCCACAAGAAGGATAAAGCGATGAAGGCCATAGCGAGAACCTATAGAACGCCGCTACCCGCCCGGATTTCGCTATGGTTCCCATCGCAAAACGCTATTTGACTTGCGGCGTCGAGATGGTCGCTTTCGGCCGTATCAAAGACAGGCCGGCTCAACGATGACGAATGCTCTCGATGGAATTCTGGTGGTGGCGCTGGAGCAGGCGGTGGCGGTGCCGACCGCAACCTGCAAGCTCGCCGATGCGGGCGCGCGCGTCATCAAGCTGGAGCGGGCCGAGGGCGATTTCGCGCGCGGCTATGACGACTACGCCCGAGGCCTGTCCTCCTATTTCGTCTGGATCAATCGCGGCAAGGAATCCTGCCGGGTCGACCTGAAGCAGCCAGACGACCGCGCCATGGTCGAGGCGATGCTGGCGCAAGCCGATGTCTTCATCCAGAATCTCGCGCCAGGCGCGACGACGCGTCTGGGCTTGGGCGCGACCGAATTGCGCCAGCGCTATCCCAGGCTGATCACCTGCGACATCTCCGGCTACGCGCCCGGCACGCCGCATCACAGCCGCAAGGCCTATGACCTGCTGGTGCAGGCGGAATCGGGGCTTTCGGCCATCACCGGAACCGAGGATTCCGGCCCCTCCCGCATCGGCGTCTCGATCGCCGACATCGCAACGGGACAGACCGCCTATGCGGCGATCCTGGAAGCACTGCTGCGGCGGGCGCGGACCGGCCAGGGCTCGGCGATCCAGCTCTCGCTGTTCGACACGCTCGGCGACCTGATGAACGTGCCTTACCTGACGCGCCGCTATGGCGGCATCGAGCCGCCGCGCGTCGGTCTCGCCCATCCCTCGATCGCCCCTTATGGCGTCTTCGCCACCGCCGACGGCAACATCCTGATCTCGATCCAGAGCGAACGCGAATGGCAGATCCTGGCGCGCGAGGTGCTGGGCAGCGAGGCGCTGGCGAGGGAGCCGCGCTACGCCAGCAATGTGCTGCGCGTGCGCGAACGCAAGGCGCTCGATGCCGCGATCGGAGCGATCCTGAGCGCGCGGCCCTTCGCCGAGGTTGCCGCCGCGCTCGACCGCCACGCCATCGCCTATGGCACGGTCTCCAGCGTCGGTGACCTGATCACGCATGTCGCGGCGACCACGCTCACGGTGGAGACACCGGCCGGCCCCGTCGAGGTGCTGGCGCCGCCGGTGATCGTCGATGGCGAACGCATCGCGATGCGGCGCGTGCCGGCGCTCGGCGAGCATGACGAGGCGTTGCGGGCCGAGTTCGGGGGCGGGCCGTCGCCCGCCAGAACCTCACCGTCATCCCGGGCAAGCGCAGCGCAGACCCGGGATCCATCGTAGGGCCAATCCTTTGACGCGTCTGGCTCTACGATGGATCCCGGATCGGCGCGGCTTCGCCGCTTGTCCGGGATGACGCAGAGGTTGGTCAGCCACAGCAGCAAGACGAGCCACGAAAGATCATGCAGCAGACTTCAGATCAGACCGATATCCGCGACGCCGTCGCGAAACTCTGCGCCGGCTTTCCCGGCGAATACTGGCGCAAGCTCGATCGCGAGATGGCCTATCCGACAGAGTTCGTCGGTGCGCTGACGCAAAGCGGCTTCCTCTCGGCGCTGATCCCGGAGGAGTATGGCGGGGCGGGCCTCTCACTCTCGGCCGCCACCGTGATCATGGAGGAGATCCAGCGCCAGGGCTGCAACGGCGCCGCCTGCCATGCGCAGATGTACATCATGGGCACGCTGCTCAGGCACGGCTCACTTGGGCAGAAGCAAAGCTATCTGCCCAGGATCGCCTCAGGTGAATTGCGCTTGCAGGCCTTCGGCGTCACCGAACCGACAAGCGGTACCGACACGACATCGCTGCGCACGACTGCGCGACGCGAGGGCGACCATTACGTCGTCAACGGCCAGAAGATCTGGACGAGCCGGGCGGCGCAATCGGACCTGATGCTGCTGCTCGCCCGCACCACCCCGCGTGAGGAGGTCGCCAAGCGTACCGACGGTCTCTCCGTCTTCGTGCTCGACATGCGCGAGGCCTTGAAGGCCGGCCTGACCATCGCGCCGATCCGCACGATGATGAACCACGCCACCACCGAGGTGTTCTTCGACAATGTCCGCGTGCCGGCGGAAAACCTGATCGGCGAGGAGGGCAAAGGTTTCCGCTACATCCTGTCGGGCATGAACGCCGAGCGCATCCTGATCGCCGCCGAATGCGTCGGCGATGCGAAATGGTTCATCGAGAAGGCCTCCGGCTACGCCAAAGAGCGCCAGGTCTTCGGCCGGCCGATCGGCCAGAACCAGGGCGTCCAGTTCCCGATCGCCAAGGCCTACGCCAATATGCGCGCAGCCGAATTGATGGTGCGCGAGGCGGTCAGGCTCTATGAGGCTGGCGAAAACTGCGGGGCGGAAGCCAACATGGCCAAGATGCTGGCGGCGGATGCCTCTTTTGAGGCGGCCAATGCCTGTATCCAGACCCATGGCGGCTTCGGCTTCGCCGAGGAATACGACATCGAACGCAAGTTCCGCGAGACCCGGCTCTACCAGGTCGCGCCGATCTCGACCAATCTGATCCTGTCCTATCTCGCCGAGCACGTGCTGGGCATGCCCAGATCATACTGACAATTCTACCAGCGAGGCCGTCTGACGCGGCCTTCTGCGCTTCCGGTGCTCACGGACGAAAGTCCGTTCCGCTCCGGTTCTCGAAAACCACGCCAGCCGACTCACGCTGGCGAATTCTCAGGATGATCTGCCGTGACCTTCGATATCGCGTCCTTGCGCAGCTGGATCGGCAAGTCGATGGAGGCGTCCGACATCGTGACGCCGCGTCTCGTGCAGAGTTTTGCGGCGACCTTCGCGCCGCATCTGGCGCCTTATCCCGAGGGCGAGGCACCGCTCGCCCTGCATTGGTGCCTGGCGCCGCCGATTTCGCCGATGAACGCGATCGGCAGCGACGGCCATGCCGCCAAGGGAGAATTCCTGCCACCGGTGCCGCTGCCGCGCCGGATGTGGGCCGGCGGGACGATCGAGACGCTCGCTCCCTTGCGCGAAGGCGATCTGGTGACGCGCCGCTCCAGCATCGCCGATATCAGCTTCAAGGAAGGCCGCACCGGGCCGCTCTGCTTCGTCGCGGTCAATCACGAGATCGTCACGGAGCGCGGCGTGGCGCTGCGCGAGCGCCACGATATCGTCTATCGCGAGGCGGCAAAACCGGGCGATCCGGCGGCTGCGCCCGCCCCAATCGAGACGCCTGCCCTAGCCGAGCCGGAAGCCGCCGATCTCGTCTGGGAGGTCGCGTCGAGCCCGGTCTTCCTGTTCCGTTATTCGGCGATCACCTTCAATAGCCACCGCATCCATTACGATCACCCCTATGTCACGAGCGAGGAAGGCTATGCCGGCCTCGTCGTGCATGGGCCGATCCAGGCGACGCTGATGCTCAACATCATCGCAACGCTCTCGGGCGGTGAGCCGATCAAGTTCGATTATCGCGGCGTCAGCCCGCTGATCGCCGGCGAGCCCTTCAAGGTGAAGGCCAGGCGGCTGCCCGATGGCGCGATCAAGGCCTGGACTGAAGGGGCGGATGGGCGCCTTCGCATGGAAGGTGTCAGCCGGGCGGGCTGACGCATCTCAGGACGGCGGAATGAAGGGCTGGGAGATCTCCTGGAACAGCGGCAGGGCTTCGTGCCGGGCGGCATGGGCGGCAAGCGCCGGGTATTCGGCCCAGGAGACCAGCCCCGGATGCGCCTCGCCCAGAAAGCGCAGCGCGACCGCAACGGCGATATCGGCATGGCCGATCCCGCCGCCGAACCAAGAGTCGCTCGGCCTGCCGGCGCGGTCGGCTTCGAGGGCGCCGAGAACGCCGAGGATCTGGACGCGGCACCTGTCGGCCCAGAGATCCGAGATCTCGCGGTGCAGCCGCAGCTCGTAGAACAGGCTAACGGCCTTGTCGGCGAGCCCCATGGCGAGCGCCGCGACCCTCACAGCGCGATGCCGGGCCGGTTCCTGCCGCGGAAACAGCGCGCGCTCGGCCGGCACGAGACTGTCGAGAAAATCGATCGCGCTCGGGCTGTCGACCAGCACCTCGCCATCGTCCAGCACCAGCGTCGGCACGCGCGTCAACGGATTATAGGTCCGGATCTTGTCGGCGTCGCCGAAGACCGACCAGGGCCGATGCTCGAAAGGCAGGCCGTAGAGCTTCAACGCAATGGCGACGCGCCGCACGAACGGAGAATCATACTGGCCAATCAGGATCATCGCGCGCCTTGTCGAATTGCCGCCTTCCGGCCGGAACAGCGTCATCTTCCACGTGTCACGCCAGCGCCGCAATGCTAGCCTTTTGTCCGCCCAACGAGATCAGGAGCCGGCTATGTCACGCGAAACGCAATTCAACCGCCGTGACACGCTGAAGGCCGGAGCCGCGATAGCCGCAAGCGCTGCCCTGCCCGCGATCGCCACCGCCCAAGCCCCGGCACGGTTGAAACTGCGCCTGCTCGAGACGACCGATCTCCACGTCAATGTCGTGCCTTACGACTATTTCCGCGATGCTGCTGACGACACGGTCGGCCTCGCCAAGACCGCGAACCTGATCAAGGTGGCCCAGGCCGAGGTCAAGAACAGCATGCTGTTCGACAATGGCGACTTCCTGCAGGGCTCTTCGCTGGGCGACTACATCGCCTACAAGAAGGGGCTGAAGGCCGGCGACACCCACCCCATGCTCGCCGCCATGAACACCCTGCCCTATACCTGCGGCACCTTCGGCAATCACGAGTTCAATTATGGGCTCGAATTCCTCGACAACGGCATCGCCAAGGCCGAGTTCCCGCTGGTCTGCGCCAATATCGAGCTGACCAGCGGCTATCCGCTGGTCGATCCCTGGCGATTGTTCGAGCAAAGCTTCGAGGATGAATCCGGCGCCCAGCATGTCCTCAAGATCGGCGTGATCGGCTTCGTGCCGCCGCAGATCATGCAATGGGACAAGGCCAATCTCGACGGCAAGCTGGTCGCGGGCGACATCGTCAATGCGGCGACGAAGCATCTGCCGGAGCTGATGAAGGCCACGCCCGACATCGTCGTGGCGCTCTGCCATTCCGGCATCGCGGGCGGCGAGCGCAAGGGCATGGAGGAGAATGCGGCGCTGCATCTGGCCAAGCTCGACGGCATCGACGTCATCCTGACCGGCCACCAGCATCTGGTCTTCCCCGGCGGCAAGGCCTTCGACGGCATTGCCGGCGTCGACAACGTCAAGGGCTCGCTGCATGGCAAGCCGGCCTGCCAGCCCGGCTTCTGGGGTTCGCATCTCGGCATCATCGACCTCGATCTCGAAAAGCGCGGCGAGCGCTGGCAGATCGCCGATTTCAAGGTCGAGCCGCGGCCGATCTACGAGCGTACGCCCGACCGCAAGATCGTGCCCAAGGCCGCAGCCGAGGCCGCCATTCTCGCCTCCGTGAAGACCGACCACGAGGCGACGCTGAGCTATATGCGCGAGCCGGTCGGCGCGACGCTCAGCCCGATCAACAGCTTCTTCGCGCTGGTCACCGACGATCCCTCGATCCAGATCGTCACCGACGCCCAGGCGGCCTATGCCAAGGGGCTGATGGCGCAGACGCCGATGAAGGCGCTGCCGATCCTCTCGGCCGCCGCACCGTTCAAATCCGGCGGGCGGGCGGGGCCGGCCTTCTTCACCGACATTCCCGCCGGGCCGTTGGCGCTCAAGAATATCGCCGACATCTATCTCTACCCGAACACCGTGCAGATCGTGAAAATCACCGGTGCGCAGGTGCGCGAATGGCTGGAGCGCTCGGCGGGCATCTTCAACCGCATCGACCCCGCCAGGACCGAGGAGCAGCCGCTGATCAACCAGGGCTTCCCGGCCTTCAATTTCGACGTGATCGACGGCGTAACCTATCACATCGATGTCACCAAGGCCTCGCGCTATGACGGCGACGGCAAGCTCGTCGCGCCCGACTCCCACCGCATCGTCGACCTCTCCTTCCAGGGCAAGCCGATCGACGAGGCAGCCGAGTTCATCGTCGTCACCAATAATTACCGCGCCTCGGGCGGCGGCAATTTCCCGGGCACCAAGACGACCGTGGTGCTGGAAGCGCCCGACCTCAACCGCGACGTGGTCGTGCGCTACATCCTGGAGAAGAAGACGATCGATCCCAAGGCCGATGGCAACTGGGCGATCGCGCCCTTGCCGGCCAGCGTCAACGCCACCTTCGTCACCTCGCCGGCTGCCGCCGGAAAGCTGCCGGCGGCGCTGAAGGCGGAGGCTGCGGGCGATGGCGGCGAGGGCTTTGCGAAGTGGCGGTTGAGGGGCTGAGCGTGAGGGCTTTTGCCGCCGCGCTCTCGTTCTGCCTGCCTCTCGCGGCGACCTGCTTTGCCCAGCAGCCCGAGGTGCTGAGTTGCATTGGCCCTTTCGCCCGCAGCGCCAACGAGGCGGCGCTGGTCAAGGCGTTCGGACAGCAGAATGTCGCGCGCGCCGAGATCGATGTCGGCGAGGGCATGACCGAAGCGGGAACGATCGTCTATCCGCGCGACCGGAAACGGCGGCTCCAGGTACTCTGGCACGACAGCAAGGCGCGCAGCCGGCCTGCCTCGATCAGCATCCCACTGGGCGCCATCTGGCGTATCGATGTGCCCGGCGCGCAGCCTTCGATCCGCCAGGGCATGACGCTTGCCGAGGTGGAAGCCGCGAATGGCCGCCCCTTCGAGATTCTGGGCTTCGGCTGGGACCGGGGCGGCCATGCCGGGGACTGGAAAGGCGGCCGCCTCGCCAAGCCCGACGGTGGCTGCGAATTATCGCTCCGGTTCGATCCCGAGCCCGGCTTCCTGGCAATGGAGGCGATTTCGGGCGACAGGCCGTTCAGTTCGGCCGACGCACGGATGCGGGCGGTGAAGCCGGTCGTCGTCGAGGTCCGGCTGAACTGGCCGTGAGAGCGAGTTAGGGTGTTGTCCCGCTAGCTCACGCGCGGCACGCTACTGCTCGGATGAGCCCAAGGACTTGTGAGCCCAAAGACTTGTGGCCCAAGCACTTCTGAGCCCAAGCACTTGCCGCATCTCCTGCGAGCCAGCATGCTCCTGAAAAAATCGGGAGGACCACATGCTGCGGATCATCTTGGCCATCATGACGCTTCTATCGGGACTGGCGGGCGACGCCATGGCGCAATCGGGCACTCTTGCCTGGAAGACGAGTTGGGTCGCCTCCGCGCAAGGCCCCTACCCCATCGGCAACCCTTCAGCCCAACCCGACCAGCGCTTCGCCTTTCCCGATCCGGCTGCAGGCGCGAACGATCAGAGCTTTCGCCTGATCCTGCGCCCGAGCCTATGGGGGCGACAGGCCCGGATCCGCCTGACCAATGCCTTCGGCACGAGGCCCGTGACCTTCGACGATGTCCATATCGGGCTCCAGCTCGGCTCGGCCGCGCTCGTTCCCGGCAGCAATCGGCCCGCAACCTTCGCCGGCAAGGCCTCGGTGACGCTCGAGCCCGGTGCATCGGCCTGGAGCGACCCAGTCGAGCTGCCCTTCGCGAGCGATCCGGCCTCGCCGCTGTTGCAGGGCCGCAAGCTCGCGGTCTCCTTGCATGTCACGGGCGAAAGCGGCCCGATGACCTGGCACGCCAAGGCGCTGCAGACCTCCTATGTCACCGCGCCGCGCGCCGGGGCCAAGGGCGCCGACGAAGGCGAGGACGCGTTCATCCATCCCACCGCCTCCTGGTTCTTCGTCGATGCGCTCGACATGCAGGCGCCGGCCGACACGCCAGTGGTCGTCGCCTTCGGCGATTCGATCACGGACGGCACGGCCTCGACCATGAACGGCGACGATCGCTGGCCCGACGTGCTGGCGCGCCGGCTCTCCCGACATTTCGGCGTGAACCGCGTCGCCGTGGTGAATGCCGGCATCGGCGGCAACCAGATCGCGGGACCGGCCGAGTATTCGCCGGCCAAGCCCTTTCCGGGCGGCCCGGCCGCAATCCAGCGGCTGGAGCGCGACGTGCTCTCGCTCTCGGGCGTCACCAGCCTGATCTGGCTGGAAGGCATCAATGATTTCAGCAAGAACGGCAACGCAGCGACGGAATCCGTTCAGAACGCCATGCGCGACGGCATCGCCAAGCTGCGGGCGCGCGGCATCCGCGTGGTGGGGGCGACGGTCGTATCGGCCCTCGGCAGTACGAGCGCGGCCCATGGCCACCCCGAGCAGGACGAGAAGCGCAAGGCCCTGAACGCCTTCATCCGCAGCCCGGGCAGCTTCGACGCCGTGGTCGATTTCGACGTGGCGACGCTCGATCCCGCGACCGGTGGCCTCAAACCCGCCTTCGTGCCGGAAGCGACGACGGGCGGGCCGGGCGACAAGCTCCACCCCAATCGGACAGGCTACCAGGCGATGGGCTTCGCCATCGATCCCGCAGTGGTCGTGCCGGGGCTGAAACGGCAGCCATAGCCGCCTCCGTCGAGGCCGCGCCCGGGCGCGGCAACATGAGCAAAGTTTAACTTTCAAAGCATGGTCGCCCAACTTAGTTTGGAACAATTCCAAAATATGAAGGCGACCTGCTTCATGACGTTAGCTTCACCCAAGATCGAGACAGCACCCGCCTATGACCGCGTCGCGCGCGGGCTGCATTGGTCGATGGCGCTGCTGATCGTCGTCACCTTCATTCTGGGCCTTGTCGTCGACGCCTTTCCGAAGAGCTGGGAGCACGGAATCGTCGAGACCCACAAGGTGATCGGCATCACCATCCTGGCCCTGGTCCTGCTGCGGATCTTTTGGCGACAAGGCCATCGCCCAGCACCCTCGAACGAGCTTTCGCCGCTGGTCGAACGTGCCTCCGGGCTCGGCCATTTCGGCCTCTACGTGCTGATGTTCGCCGTGCCGGCGATCGGCCTCGGCTATGCGATCATGCGCGGACAGGGGCTGGATTTCGGTCTCTTCGCAATCCCGCCCTTCGCACCGCCGGTCGACCGTGCGCTGTCGCGGCCCGTCCGCGAAATCCACGAATGGGCGGCCTATGCGTTGATCGGCCTCGCCGCCGTGCATGCGCTGGCGGCGCTCTGGCACCATCTCGTCCGCAAGGATGGCGTGCTGCGCAGGATGCTGCCGTAAGCGCGGGCGAGACGTCGCCCCCCGGAGACGACGGCGCCCTTAAACGCCGCCCGCGACATTGGCCGCCGCCATCAGGCGCATCCGGGTCAGCCTGCCCCGGCTCTCGACCAGGGCATCGGCGAGGGCTGCCGCCGGGCCGCGCAGGACGCGCGCCGAGCCGACCACGACGAACTCGACCTGGCCGAGCGCCGGCAGGCCGCTGGCGGCCGATACATCGGTGAGGCCCTGCGGCATCAGCCGGCGCGAATGCGGCATCACGCCGAGACCGGCAAAGACAGCGGCACCAAGCCCGCTCAGGCTGCCCGAGGTGCAGGCAATGCGCCAGGAACGGCCGGCGCGGTCGAGCGTCGCGATGGCGATCTCGCGCGTGACGCTGGGCGGCGGATAGAGCACGAGCGGCACGGGCTGCTCCGGGTCGAGCGCCTGCCCCGCCCCGACCCAGGCGAGATCGTCACGCAGCACCGAGCGGCCACGGCCATCCCCCTCGCGGCGCTTGCAGAAGATCAGGTCGAGCGCACCGTGGTCCAGCGTCTCATAGAGCGTTTCGCTCAACCCCACGGTCAGTTCGAGATCGACGAGGGGATGACCACGCACGAAATCGCGCAGCAGATCGGGCAGGCCCGACAGCACGAAATCCTCCGAGGCGCCGAAACGCAGCCTCTCGCGCGTCTTGGCACCGGTGAAGTAGCTCCTGGCCTGCATGTCTGCATCGAGGATACGGCGGGCGAAGCCCAGCATCGCATCGCCATCGACGGTGGTTTCCAGCGAATGCGTGTCGCGGCTCAGGAGCCTGCGGCCGGCCGCCTCCTCCAAGCGCCGGACATGGTGGCTGACGGTCGGCTGGCCGAGATTGAGGCGCGCGGCCGCGCGGGTGAAGCCGCCCTCCTCCACCACCGCGATGAAGCTGCGCAGCAGGACGGGGTCGAAAGGGTGCGGCATGGCCATCGCCTTCATTGCGAAACGCAATGACAATTAGCATATCATGTGGCGTTCCGTCATAGGCCGAAACGCGGGATATAGCGGCTCCCAATCATGGAGTGCTCCCGATGCGATCCCTGCTCGCCCGCTTCGCGCCAGACCCTTACATCATGGCGCTGCTCGGCACGGTCGCCTTCGCCTCCGTCCTGCCGGCCCATGGCGAGGGCGCGCATGTCGTCGGCCTCGTCACCAACCTCGCCATCGGCCTGCTATTCTTCCTCTATGGCACGCGGCTCGCGCCCAGCGCCGCGCTGGAGGGCTTGCGCCACTGGCGGCTGCACAGCCTCGTGCTGGCGGCGACCTTCCTCGCCTTCCCGGCGATCGCCCTGCTCCTGCGCCTGTTGATGCCGTCCCTGCTGACGCCCGGCCTGTGGACGGGATTGATCTTCCTCTCCGTGCTGCCTTCCACCGTGCAGTCCTCGATCGCCTTCACCTCGATCGCCGGCGGCAATGTGCCGGCGGCGCTCTGCGCGGCCTCGGCCTCCAACCTCATCGGCATCGTGATCACGCCGCTGCTGGCGGCGCTGCTCCTGACCACGCAGGGGCACGGTTTCCAGGCCGGCGCCGTCGGCGACATCCTGGTGCAATTGCTGCTGCCCTTCGCCGCCGGCCAGCTGCTGCGGCCCTGGATCGGCGGCTGGATCGCCAGCCACAAGCGCATGCTCGGCTTCGTCGATCGCGGCTCGATCCTGCTCGTCGTTTACACCGCCTTCAGCGAGGGTGTGACCCAGGGCATCTGGCATCAGCTCGATCTGGAGCAGCTCGGCGCCCTGGTCCTGGTCAATGTGCTGCTGCTCGCGACCGTGCTCGCCGGCACCCGCCTGCTGTCGCGCGCACTCGGCTTCTCCCGGCCCGACGAGATCACCATCGTCTTCTGCGGCTCGAAGAAGAGCCTGGCGAGCGGCCTGCCGATGGCGAGCATCCTCTTCGCCGGCCAGTCGGTGGGGCTGATCGTGCTGCCGCTGATGCTGTTCCACCAGATCCAGCTCATCGCCTGCGCCGTGCTGGCGAAGCGCTATGCCGCGGCGAACGCGCCGGCGTCTGTGTTGGCAGGCAGCGAGGCGGTGGCGCGAAGCTGACGCGTCAAGGAGCCTCTTTCGGAGGCTGCACTGGAAAAGAAACCGGCTCCAGCCGCCTCACCCTTCCACCAGCCTGCGCGCGATCACCTGCGCCTGGATTTCCGCCGCGCCCTCGAAAATGTTGAGGATGCGTGCGTCGCAGAGCACACGGCTGATCGGGTATTCCAGCGCGAAACCGTTGCCACCATGGATCTGCAGCGCGTTGTCGGCTGCGGCCCAGGCGACACGGGCGCCCAACAGCTTGGCCATGCCGGCCTCGAGATCGCAGCGGCGCTCGGCGTCCTTCTCGCGGGCGGCGAAATAGGTGAGCTGGCGAGCGATCAGGATCTCGACCGCCATCATGGCGAGCTTGTCGGCAACGCGCGGGAAGGCGATCAGGGGCTTGCCGAACTGGATGCGATCCTGGGCGTATTTCAGGCCGAGATCGAAGGCCGATTGGGCGACGCCGACGGCCCGCGCCGCCGTCTGGATGCGGGCAGCCTCGAAAGTCTGCATGAGCTGCTTGAAGCCCTGCCCCTCGACGCCGCCGAGCAGGTTTTCCGCCTTCACCTCGAAGCCGTCGAAGGCGAGCTCGTACTCCTTCATGCCGCGATAGCCGAGCACCTCGATCTCGCCGCCGGTCAGGCCTGCAACCGGGAACGGGTCTTCGTCCGTACCGCGCGGCTTCTCGGCGATCAGCATGGAGAGGCCGCGATAGCCGGCCGCATCCGGGTCGGTGCGCACCAGCAGCGTCATGATGTCGGCGCGGACGGGATGAGTGATCCAGGTCTTGTTGCCCGAGACCTTCCAGACAGCCGCATCCCCCTGGCCATGCTTCACCGCCTTGGTGCGCAGGCTGGCAAGGTCCGAGCCGGTGTTGGGTTCGGTGAAGACGGCAGTCGGCAGCACCTCGCCGGCAGCGAGCCTGGGCAGCCACTTCTGCTTCTGTGCGTCCGTGCCGCCGCAGAGGATGAGTTCGGCTGCGATCTCGGAACGCGTGCCGAGCGAACCGACGCCGATATAGCCGCGAGACAACTCCTCCGAGACGACGCACATCGAGACCTTGGAGAGGCCCATGCCGCCGAACTCCTCGGGGATGGTCAGGCCGAAGACGCCGAGCTCGGCCATCTTCTCGACGACCGGCATCGGGATATAGTTGTTCTCAAGGTGCCATTCATGCGCGTGGGGCGTCACCTCGGCGGCGCAGAAGCGGCGCATCTCGCTGCGGATCGCTTCAAGCGTCTCGTCGAGACCGGGGTCGCCGACGCTGATCAGACCGTGATCCTGGCTGAACAGCGAAACGAGGCGGGCGCGGTTCTCGGGCGTGTTGCCTTCCGCGATCAGCGTCTCGGCCGCATCCGAGCGGGCAGCGGTGATCGCCTTGGCCGGGAGCCCGAGCGCGCCGAGCCGCACGATCTCACCCTGGCTCATCGGGATGCCGCCGAAGATCTGGGCGGCATATTCGCCGGCACCGATGCGGATGGCGTAGTCCTCGGTCGCGCCGTAGCGGCCCTCGGCCTGGAGGCGCTCGCCATAGGCCTTCATCTCGCGCAGCGCCATGACATAGGTCGCAAGCCAGGAGAGACCGTGAGCGGCGTGCTGTTCGGCTTCGAGCTTCGCTGAGGAAATCTTGCCGTCGCTCGTGACCTTCTGGCGCACGGCCGCGATCGCCTGCTCCAACAGCGTCTCGAAGCCAGGCAGGGCCGCAGCGATCAGGCTGATCGCGCTGTCGGGCACCTCGGATGTGGCGGCAGCGTTCGCGCTCATGATTTCTCTCCCTTTGTTGCGACGCAGCATAGGGCGAGTTTTCAAAAATCAGAAATGCCTCTTTGGGCGAAAGGCCGCGTCGCCCCGGCTATTTGCGGCTCGCCAGCACGACGCCCACAACCGTCACCACCACGCCGGCGATCTGAACCGGCGACAGCGCCTCGCCGAAAAGAATCCAGGCTTCGCCCGCTACCAGAACCGGTACGAGATAGAGGAAGGTCGAGACGCGCGAGATCGCGCCGCGCCGGATCATCAGCAGATAGAGCCCGACGCCGCCGAGCGAGAGCGCCAGCACGGACCAGGCCAGCACCAGGATCATGGTGAGGTTCCACTCGATGCGCATCGGCTCCAGCGCATAGGCGAAGGGCAGCGTCACGACGAAGGCGGTGGCGTATTGCACGGCCGTGACCGTGCGCAGATCGCCCGAGACGATGCGGGCCTTCTGGTAGAAGGACCCGAAGGTCACCGCGAGCATGGCGAGGACATTGATTGCAACCGGCAGCACGATGCCCAAGAGTGCCGCGGGTTCTACACCGACAAGCTTGGGCTCGAGCACCAGCGCGATACCGAGGAAGCCGCAGAGGATGCCGACCCAGCGGATCGGCGATATCCGCTCGCCTACGAGCGCCGGCGCGAACAGCGCGGTCAAAATCGGCTGGAGGCCTGCGATCAGGCCGGAAATGCCGGTCGGCAGACCGTTGCGGATCGCCCACCACAGGCCACCGAGATAGGCTGCGTGCAGCAGGACACCTGTGACGATGCAGTCGATGATGGCGCGCCGGCCCTTGGGCCAAGGCGCGCGCAGCGCAAAGGCAAGCCCCGCAAGCAGCACGCCGGCGCAGGCGAAGCGAACGGCCAGGAAGGTCAGCGCATCCGCATAGAGCGCCGAATAGCCGGCGACGACCCAGCCTGACGACCAGAGGAAGGTGAAGATGACCGGCGTGAACCGCAGGAACAGGGGGGAAGAGAGCATGGGAACCGGCTTTCGGATGCCAGCCTGATAAAGCGGACGGCCCGGCCTGTCGCCCCATGCTGACGCGCACGAGCCATGTGCCCCATCGGGGCCGGTGGCGCTATCGCCCGATAATTGAGTTGGGCCACCCGATGCAGCGCGCCGTAGCAGCAGAGCCTGGAGAAGCAGAATCTGGCCTCAACCTGCCTTCGCGCTCTGCTTTTGGCCAGTTCGTCTCCAGGCCTCCATCGCCAGCAGCAGAGCCAGCGGCCAGACCATCGGGCGGAACATGAAATGGGCGTGGACGATGGTGTGGTGCACGAAGGCCAGGTACCAGGCCGGCATGATCGCGCAGGCAACCAGCAACAGCCCTGCCCTCATGCGCTCCACCGCTTCTGAACAGCGCCGGAGCAACAATCCCTGACGTAAGCCAAGTAGCAAGGGGGCGAGCGCCACCAGGAGAAGCCCCAGCTCGACCGAGCCGAAGGCCAGAAACTGCGAGAAATAGAAAACCTTCGACAGGGCATAGAGGTAGCTGAACAGAAAGCTCGATCTGATCGCATCCGGATCGATGCCAAGACGAGCCAGCCTCGCCGCATTCTCAGGCGCCACCTCCCAGCCGGCGCTGCTCATATGGGCGCCGATCTGCTGCCCGAAGAGCGTCAGTTCCGGCAACCCCCAGATCACTGCCACCGCCGCCATCTTGAAGGCAAAGCACAGGACGATCGCAGCCGTGAAGGAGACGGTTCCGATGCACAGCCTTCGCCATATCGCGCGCGGATCGACGGCATCATCGAAGAGGACGACGGCAAAGATCAGGATGAGGCCGCTGGGGCTTCCGCCGGTCAGGAACTCGAACATCGCGGTCAATGCGCCAAACAGGGCGGCAGCGGTCGCGAATTCGAGTTCCGACAACGCCGATGGCGGGCGCAGATAGAAGAACAGCAGGAAGCCGACCAGGACGAGGTCCGCCGGTGCGAAGGAGAAAGACCAACCAAAAACCGGCAGCGCATAGAACAGCAGCAATGTCAGCGCCAGGACGGCATAGGCACAGTCCCGTCCAGCCGTTCCCGGCCGGCGCACGGCGTTGCGCAGCGCCAGAAGCGCCAGCCCGACGAGGCCCGCCACGAGCAGGATCAGCAGCAGATTCGTCGCATAGGCGAAGGGCAGAACCGCCAGGAGCAGCTTGGCCAGAACCCAGTCGCCATGCAGGTAGCGATGATAATAGCCCACTGGCACATCGGCGGCCGGCTCGATCGCCAAAGCGAGATCGCGGCACTGCACATAAGGCGGATAGCCCGACGGCGCTTCTCCGGACCAGGGCGCATCCAGGCTCGGCACGCGCGGTGACAGCGCCCGGCGAAAGATGTCGTCCTCCTGCGGCAGGACAAGCATCGACAAGATCAGGCAATCGTTGAAATTATGGATGGAGACGCGGCTGGCCCGCGCCAGCGGCAGGGCGACGCCACGCGTCAATGCGCCGGAGGCGACCGCCTCCGCGACGCGACCTCGATAATGCTGCCGCTCGCCGAATGCGCTCGCAAGGCTCGCCGCATAGAATGTCAGCAGGGTCGCCAGGACGACGAGCAGGATGCGCAAGGCCAATGCCAGCACAGGCGCCGGCTGTGTATCGATCGCCCTGCCCGGCTCCGATCGCGCCCCATCATGCCCTTGCGCCGAGGCGGCAGGAGGCCGTCCGGACAAGCCGGTCCCAAGGTCGCCGCTCAATGTCGTTCTGCTCCTGGCCGTTCTGCGCCCGGCTGTTCTGCGCCCGGCCCCTGAAACCAGATAAAAACACGCAACATGACAGCCCCGAAAATGCGCGGATTCGACGCCATTCAGCGCCATGTGCAGGGACAAAACGCGATCAGCTCATCATGCTTCCCACGACCCGGCGCGCGAACATGCCCCGTGCGGAAACGAGGACTTGGTCCGTCAGCCTCAACGCTGCCAGCGAATTCTCGCCCCCACCAACCAGCGCTCATCATGCTCACCATGACTGCAATCCCTTCGGCCCTTCGCGGCGATGGCAGCCCGATACAACACGCCAGCGATGCGCGTGATGTCCAAAATGGAATCGGAATGTTTCTGCCGGCGACCGGCCATGCCATCCAGAGATGTCCGGCGTCGCTTGCGATCGCAGTGCTGATCCCTTGCCATAACGAGGCGCTGACGATCGCCGCCGTGGTGCGGAGCTTCCAGGAGAGCCTGCCGGGGGCCGCGATCTATGTCTACGACAACAATTCCAGCGACGGCACTGCCGAGGCCGCGCGGCAGGCGGGAGCGGTCGTCCGCAGCGAGCGCCGGCAAGGCAAGGGTTATGTCGTGCGGCGCATGTTCAGCGATGTCGAGGCCGACATCTATCTGCTGGTCGATGGCGATGCGACCTATGAGGCGCAGGCCGCGCCAAAGCTCGTGGCGGAACTTCTCGCGGGCCCCTACGACAAGGTCAACGGCGCGCGGGTCCATCACCGGCGCGACGCCTATCGCCGCGGCCATGTGCTCGGCAACAAGGTTTTGACCGGCCTCGTCTCGCGGATATTCGGCGCCCATAGCCGCGACATGCTGTCAGGCTACAAGGTGCTTTCGCGCCGCTTCGTGAAGTCCTTCCCCGCCACCAGCAACGGTTTCGAAATCGAGACCGAGCTTCTGGTTCATGCGCTCGACCTCGACGTGCCGATGTCCGAGATCGAAACGCTCTACACGGAGCGGCCGGCCGGCTCGGAAAGCAAGCTTTCGACCTTCAAGGACGGTTTCCGGATCTTCGGCCTGATCCTGCATCTGGTGCGCGATCTGCTGCCGCTCCAGTTCTTCACCCTGATCGGCGCGCTCTTCGTGCTATCCTCGATCGGGCTCGGTATCCCCGTGATCGTCGCCTTCATCGAGACCGGCTGGGTCATGCGCCTGCCGACCGCCGTTCTCTCCGTCGGCTTGATGATCGCGGGCCTGCTCGCCTTCGTGACCGGCTTGATTCTCGACAGCGTCGCGCGAGGACGACGCGAGACAAAGCTCATCGCCTATCTCGGCCACCCGGCCGCCGGCTGCTGAGGCGATGCCGCCTGCATTGTCCGGACGCTTTCCGCGTTTCCTCGGTGTTGGAGCCGTCGGCTTCCTCGTCGATGGCGGCGTCTTCATCGTCGCCGTCGAGGGGCTGTTGCTCGGGCCGATCACGGCGCGGGTCCTGGCCTTCCTGGCCGCTGCATCCTTCACCTGGGCGATGAACCGCCGCTTCACCTTCGCCGACCGCGCCTCCAGCCGGCCCGCCGCCGAGCTTGGGCGCTACACGCTCTCGAGCCTTGCGGCCGGCGCCGTCAATCTGATGGCCTACACGGCCATCGTCCTTATTCTCGGCTCAGCCAGGCCTATTCCCTATGTCGCGCTCGCCGCAGGCGTCGGCGCTGGCCTGATGCTCAACTTCGCGCTCTATGACCGCGTCGTCTTCCGCAGGGATGCGCAGGGCCGGGATATCGAGGACAAGGACGCGGCGTAACAGCCTCACCCCGCCAGCGCCTCCGCCACATCCTCATAGGTCCGCAGGCCCGTGCGCGGCGCTGTCACCAGCACCGCCATATTGCCCGGCGCATGCTCGTTCTTCCACATCTTCTGATGGGCGAGTGGGATCTTGTCCCAGGGGAAGACCTCGGACATGCAAGGGTCAACGCGGCGGTCGAGCACAAACTGGTTCGCCGCACTCGCCTGTTTGAGATGGGCGAAATGCGAGCCCTGCACGCGCTTCTGCCGCATCCAGACATAGCGGGCGTCGAAGGTGATGTTGAAGCCCGAGGTGCCGGCGCAGAACACGATCATGCCGCCGCGCTTGGCGACGAGACATGAGACCGGGAAAGTCGCCTCGCCGGGATGCTCGAAGACGATATCGACATCCTTCTTGCCCGTGATGTCCCAGATCGCCTTGCCGAACTTGCGGGCCTCCTTGGTCCAGTCGTTGTATTCGGGGCTGTTGACCTTGGGCATCTGGCCCCAGCAGTTGAAATCCTTGCGGTTGATCACGCCCTTGGCGCCGAGGCCGAGCACATAGTCGCGCTTGCTCTCGTCCGAGATCACGCCGATCGGATTGGCGCCGGACGCCGCACAGAGCTGAACGCCGAAGACGCCGAGACCGCCCGACGCACCCCAGATCAGCACATTGTCGCCGGGCTTGATGGTGTGGGGAGCGTGGCCGAAGAGCATGCGATAGGCGGTTGCGAGCGTCAGCGTGTAGCAGGCGGCCTCCTCCCAGGCCAAATGCTTGGGCTTCTGCATCAGCTGGCGCGACTGCACCCGGCAGAACTGGGCGAAGGAACCATCCGGCGTCTCATAACCCCAGATGCGCTGGGATGAGGAGAACATCGGGTCGCCGCCATTGCACTCCTCGTCGTCGCCGTCATCCTGGTTGCAATGGACGATGACCTCGTCGCCGACCTTCCAGCGCTTCACCTTGGTGCCGACAGCCCAGACAATGCCGGAGCAATCCGAACCCGCGACATGGTGGGGCGCCTTGTGCACGTCGAAGGGCGAGATCGGCTGGCCCAGCCCCGCCCAGATGCCGTTATAGTTGACGCCGCCAGCCATCACGAGCAGTAGCACCTCCTCCTCGCCGATCTCCCAGGTCGGGATCACCTCGATCTGGAAACTCTCGATCGGTGGCCCGTGGCGCTCGCGCCGGATGGTCCAGGCGTACATATTGGCCGGCACATGGCCGAGCGGCGGCAGTTCGTTCAGTTCGTAGAGATCCTTGAGCGCGGCCTGCGGCTTGGACATCGTCGTCTCCCTGTTCTTGTTCGCCGGCGGCTTATCGCGCGCGCTCGACTGCTCCCTTGGCTAGGCAGGCGATGATGCCGCGTCATGCTGCGCTGCGCCATCCCCCTAAGGAATTATACCGCAGCGCAAAACGAATCGCATTTTCACCGGGTCCGCTGCTTGCCGCACTTTGATTTGGCATCGGCTTGTTCCGAAAACCGGTTCCCACTTTTCGAGCCGATGCCCTAGCATCGCTCGATCGCCAACAGGATTCGTCGCGATGCGCGCCCTTTTTCTGATGCTCGGCCTGCCCGATATAGCGACGCCGCAAATGCTCGTCCTGATCGCCGTCATCGTCACTGCGGCGTTCGCGCTGGCCTGGATCGCCGACGCCCTTCTCGGCGATGGCGGCTTCGGCGTCTTCTTCAACGCCGTGATCCTGCTCATCGGCGCCTTCATCGGCGCGCTGATCTGGAAGCGCCTGGGCTATGCGATCGGCACCAGCCCGCAAGCCACTGCCGCCATCGTCGCCACCGGCGCGGGCATGGCGCTGCTGCTGATAGGCGGCACGCTGCGGCGCTGGATGTAGCCGGCCGCCAGGAAAAACAGCCCTCATCCTGAGGAGCCGCGAAGCGGCGTCTCGAAGGATGCTCCAGATGGTTCCGGAGCCTCCTGGAGCACCCTTCGAGACGCGGGCTGCGCCCGCTCCTCAGGATGAGGGCTGAGACAGGGAACGATAGACAGCCGGATTCTCGCCGCTCAGGCCGGTTTGTACGCCGCCAGCATGTAGTTGACGTCGGTGTCGCGCGCCGCCGACCAGCGGTCGGCGAGCGGGTTGTAGACCACGCCGGTGCTCTCGCCGAGATCGAGCCCCCCGGCCTCGATCGCCGCGCCGAGCTCGTCGGGCGTCACGAACTTGTTCCAGTCATGCGTGCCGCGCGGCAGCCAGCGCAGCACATATTCCGCACCGACGATGGCGAGCGCGTAGGATTTCAGTGTGCGGTTCAGCGTCGCCATCACCAGGAGGCCGCCGGGCTTCACCGCCTGGCAGCAGGCCGCCACGAAAGCCTCGACATCGGCGACATGCTCGACGACCTCCATCGCCAGCACGATGTCGAAGGTCGCGCCCTCCGCAACCAGCGCCTCGATCGTCTCCTGGCGATAATCGATCGCAAGCCCGCTCTTCCCGGCATGGGCGCGCGCCACAGTGACATTGGTCGGCGCCGGATCGAGCCCGGTCACTTGCGCGCCCAGCCGCGCCAGGGGCTCGGAGAGCACGCCGCCGCCGCAGCCGATGTCGACCAGGGTCAGGCCGTCCAGCGCCGTCAGCGTCCTGGGATCACGAGAGAACTTGGGATCACGCGAGAACCGCGCGCAGGCCAGGTCGCGAACGAAGCCCAATCGCACCGGATTGAACTTGTGCAGCACCGCCATGGGCCCCTTCGGGTCCCACCAGGTCTTGGCGATGGCCTCGAAACGCGCGACCTCGGCAGGGTCGATCGTCGAGCCGTCGCGCTGAGCCGTCGCCGCCATGGCTTTATTCCTTCTTGATCAGAAGCCGGTTGCTTCGCATTGACAGTCCGGCCGCCGCCCGTCATCTACACCGGCCTCGCGTAGGGCGCGAGGGTGACCTTTCGTCCCGGCTCGTCCGGGACTGTTGATTTGAGAGCCTCTGGACCGCCATGGCCCGTCTGGTGATGAAATTCGGCGGAACCTCCGTCGCCACTGTCGAGCGCATCAAGAACGCCGCCCGTCACGTCAAACGCGAGTTCGACGCCGGCCATGAGGTCGCTGTCGTGGTCTCGGCGATGTCCGGCAAGACCAACGAATTGGTCGGCTGGTGCAAGGAGGCCTCGGCGCTCTACGATCACGCCGAATACGATGTCGTCGTCGCCTCGGGCGAGCAGGTGACTTCGGGCCTGATGGCGATCGTGCTTCAGGAACTCGGCCTGCCCGCGCGCTCCTGGCAGGGCTGGCAGATCCCGATCTACGGCTCGGACGCGCATGGCTCCTCGCGGATCGAAGCGGTCGAGCCCGCCGGCATCCTCGCCGGCTTCGACCGCAATCGCGAAATCGCGGTCTGCTCGGGCTTCCAGGGCGTGCACGCCTTGACCAACCGTATCGTCACGCTGGGACGCGGCGGCTCCGACACCAGCGCGGTCGCTCTTGCCGCCGGGCTGAAGGCCGATCGCTGCGACATCTACACCGATGTCGACGGCGTCTACACCACCGATCCGCGCGTCGTGCCCAAGGCCCGGCGCATGGACAAGGTCTCCTTCGAGGAAATGCTGGAGATGGCCTCGCTCGGCTCCAAGGTGCTGCAGGTGCGCTCGGTCGAGATCGCCATGGTCCAGCGCGTGCCGACCTATGTACGCTCCTCATTCGACGACCCCGACAATCCGAAATCTGGTACTCTTATCTGCGACGAGGACGACATCGTGGAACAGCAGATCGTCACCGGCATCGCGTTTTCGCGCGACGAAGCCCAGCTCACGCTCCGGCGCGTCGCCGACAAGCCCGGCGTGGCCGCGGCGATCTTCGGCCCGCTCGCCGATGCCAACATCAATGTCGACATGATCATCCAGGTCGTCTCCGACGATCAGGCGACGACCGACATCACCTTCACAGTGCCAACCGCCGATTACGAGCGGGCAAAGACGCTGCTGGAAAGCCGCCACGCCGACATCGCCTATCAATCGCTGCAGGGCGCGACCGACGTGGTCAAAATCTCGGCGATCGGCGTCGGCATGCGCAGCCATGCCGGCGTCGCCGCGCGCGCCTTCCGGGCACTGGCCGAGAAGGGCATCAACATCCGCGCGATCACGACCTCCGAGATCAAGTTCTCGGTGCTGATCGACGCCGCCTATACCGAGCTTGCGGTGCGCACGCTGCACTCCCTCTACGGGCTCGACGCCGCGTAAGCCGCGCGGGCTAGGCGGCGTCGGCACGAGCGGCGCCTAGCCTTCCCCGCCTGGGCCGTTCAGGTGCAGCGCGAAGCCGTTCGCATCCGGATCGCCCAGATCTGGGCGGAGATTCATGCTCGGGACCAGATAGTCGCCGCCATTCTGCTGCCGATAGGGGATGGTCGGGGTGGTCGCGAGAGTCCGCATTCTCTCGCGCAGGCTCTCGGCAACGGACTCGAAGCCGGCCTCATCGAAACGATCTACTCTGTAGGCCACGAACGGCGGGAGCACGTCGTAGCCCGGATAATAGAGGATCCCGTGATTGATCGGGAACAGCAGATCGTCGATCGGCCCGTTGATCCCGCGGGGGGCGTAATGCTCCTCCCAACCGCCGGCGGTCACGACCAACATTGCGCGTTTCCCCGCGAGGGTTCCCTCACCGTAGCGGTCACCCCATCGCTGATCGCTGTGCTCGCCGACGCCATAGGCAAAGCCGTAGGCGAACACCCGGTCGACCCAGCCCTTGAGGATCGCCGGCATGGCGAACCACCAAAGGGGGAACTGGAGGATCAAGGTATCCGCCCACAGGAGCTTCTCGATTTCGGCTTTGACATCGTCAGTCAACGTGTTCGTGTCGAAGGCCTTTTTGGAAGCTGCGACCGGTATGAACCGTCCGTCCGGCGCCAGCGAGGGGAAGTCGGCACGGTCCACCTCGGATTTCCAGCCGTCAGCGTAAAGGTCTGAAATCCGCACCTCATGGCCCTGGGCCTTAAGCTCCTCGATGGCGACGTCGCGCAACGCGCCGTTAAGCGAACGCGGCTCGGGATGGGCGAAGACAAGCAGGATTTTCATGGGTGGGGTTTTCATGGGCGGCGTTTTCATGGGTCGATGATCCCGTGGGTTGATTGGCATTCAGGTAGCCAGAGCCCATGCGATCCGTTAGATGTCGATAATGCATAAGATTATGCCATATAATGGATAGATCTGACGTCACGCTCGAACGCATGCGCAGCTTCATCCGCGTCGCCGAGCGCGGCAGCCTGTCGGCGGTCGCACGCGAACTTAGGGTCGGGCAGTCGACGATCACCCGGCATCTGCGCGAGCTCGAGGAGGCCGTCGGCGTGCCGCTTCTCAGCCGGACCACCCGGCGCGTCACGCTGACCGATGAAGGCGGCCGCTACTATGCCGACTGCGTCCAGATCCTGCGCCTGGTCGAGCAGGCCGGCGACGAGGCGCGGGGCACGCGCGGCGCACCAGTCGGCACGATCCGGATCTCCTGCACCGCGGCGTTCGGGGTCTTGCACGCCAGCCGGCTGATCTTCGCGTTCCAGGATCGTTATCCCGAGATCGGGGTCGATCTCAACCTCACCGACGAACGCGTCGACCTCGTCCGGGAAGGCGTCGATATCGCGCTGCGCCTGGGCCCGCTCAGCGACAGCTCGATGAAGCTCAGGGTTCTCGGCCAATGCCGGCGCCTGCTGGTGGCGGCGCCGGATTATCTGGCGGTGCGCGGACGGCCGACCGTCCCGCAGGATCTCTCCGGCCATGAAGGCATCCGGATGTCGAATGTGGCGGGCAGCGATACGCTGACCCTGCAAGGGCCGGACGGCGCGCGCCATGTCGTACCCCTCAGCGGGCGTTTCCGGGTCGACCACGGGCTTGCCGCGCGTGAGGCCCTCGCCGCCGGGCGCGGCATCGGCCCAACCCATCAATGGCTGGTCGGCGATCTCCTGGCGGCCGGCAGGCTCGAGGCGGTCCTGCCCGACTACACGCTGCCTTTCGTTCCGCTGAGCCTGCTGATCGTGCCCGAGCGCGCCGGCATCGCCCGCGTCCGGCTACTGGTCGACTTCCTCGCCGAGCAGATCGGCGGCATTCCGGGGATCGAACGGCCCCGACCATAGCGTTGGACGCAACGTCCTCCCGGAGCCCATGTTCATTTATTGGCGCGCCGCAGCTTAAAATACGTGCAGGCAAGCGCCGGGATTCATTAAGATTTTGATGGGATTGTCTTGAGGGGGCAAACGTTCAGGCTGCAGCATTCCTTGGACCGTAATCCGAAAACCGATTCATCGGGAGTGAAGCCTGTCGCCATCACCGGCACAGCCGTCGAGCGTCTCCTGCTTGCATCCGGCGTCGACGACCAGGCCCGCGTGATCGCCCGCTCCCTGCTGCCGACACTCTCCGCCAAGGCCGGCGATGCCTGCCACGCCTATTGCGACCATCTCGAGCGCTCGGTCGCCGACATGAAAGCCCATGTCGCCGAGCACCGGCAGGCGGTCGTCCAGGCCGAGGAACAGCACCTCAAGACCTTGTTCGGCGGCGAGTTCGGCGAGGACTACGTCGCCTCCCTGAACAAGGCGGCCCTGACCGAATTCGGCGACGCGCTCGGCATCCGCACGCGGCTGGGCACGACGCTGCGATTGATCGATCCGCTCTTCAAGGAAATCGGCCGCCGCCGGCGCTTCAGCAGCCGCAAGGCGATCGAGGAATGCGCCGCCCTGACCCGGCTGATCCTCTGCGACGCCATCGCCGCGACCTCCTGTCATCAACGGGCGAGCCGCATCAACCTGACGCAGCGCGAGAACCAGCTCCATCTGGCCGCCTCGTCCTTCCAGAACAACATCGTCCAGCTCTCGGAGAGCCTGAAGACCGCGGCGACCACCTTGAGAAACTATGCCGCAACCAGCCATTACCGCAGCGGCCAGGCGGACCGGGAAGCCACGCTTGCAGAGGATGCCGCGCGCGACTGCACCCAGCGCATCACCAGCACGGTGACGGCGACGAATGATCTGGTGCAGGCGCTCGACCATGTCAGCAGCGAGGCGCAGCAGAGCTTCTCGATCACCGGCCAAGCCGTCGCCGATACGCGCGAGGTCACCGCGTCGATCACCGTGCTGGCCGAGGCTGCCGGCCGAATCGGCTCGATCGTGACCCTGATCCAGCAGATCGCGACCAAGACCAACCTGCTCGCCTTGAACGCCACCATCGAGGCGGCGCGCGCCGGCGAGGCCGGCAAGGGCTTCGCGGTCGTCGCCGGCGAGGTCAAATCGCTGGCGCATCAGACCGCCAGCGCCACCGCCGAGATTTCGACGCAGATCGCGCAAGTGCAGTCGGCGACCGAATCCTGCGTCAGCCATGTGAACTCGATCGGCCTGACCATCGCCCGGCTGGAGGAATCCTCTGCCTCGATCGCCCAGACAGTCCAGCAGCAATCGGCCGCCACGAACGAGATGGCCGTCAATACGCAGGAAGCCGCCACCAGGACGCAGGAAGGCCTGCTCTCGGCCCAGGCCGCGCGGATGTCGATCGGCGACGTCACCAAGATGTCGATCGAGCTCGACAGCGCCGCCGTCCAGGTCGAGGCCTCGGCCGGGATGATCAGCGACCTCGTCACGCATTTCCTGTCGAACCTGCGTGCAGCCTGAGGCTGGAGAATTTCCGCTTTTCTCCGAATCTCGGAAATGCCCTAGCTCTTTGTTTTATCGCATTTTCTCCGCGCAAACGCTTCGCGTTTGTCGCGAGGGAACCGGTGTCCATTTTGCTCGAAAATGCTCTATCCTCCGCGACGCATCCTTCGCGGAGTCCCCATGATCGAGAGCGACTACGACTACATCATCATCGGCGCGGGCTCGGCCGGCGCGGTGCTGGCGGCGCGATTGAGCGAGAATCCGGCAGTCCGCGTGCTGCTGCTCGAAGCGGGGCGCGATTTCCGTACGGCGGAGACGCCGGAACATATCCGCATCCCCAATCCGATGCGGGCGATCGCCGACGACGATTACCGCTGGCCGCAACTGATGGCGCGCCGAACCGAGCGGCAGGAGCCCAAGCTGCTCTGGCGCGGGAGGGCCGTCGGCGGCTCATCGACCATCAACGGGCAGATCGCGATTCGCGGCCTGCCGGATGATTTCGAGCGCTGGGCGGCGCAAGGCTGCACCGGTTGGGGCTGGGCCGATGTCCTGCCCTCTTTCAACCGCCTCGAAACCGATGTGAATTTCGGCGACGCGCCCTGGCATGGCGATAGCGGGCCGATCCCGGTCTATCGCGCGCCCGAGGCGCAATGGGGGCGGGTCGACCGCGCGCTGAAGGAGGCCTCGCTGGCGCTCGGCTATGGCTGGTGCGAGGACCACAACGCACCGGAAGGCACGGGCGCCTCACCCTACGCGATCAACAGCAGCAGCGGCATCCGCGTCTCGACCAATGACGGCTATCTGGAGCCGGCGCGCGAGCGCGCCAACCTGACCATCATCGGCAACGCCCTGGTCTCCCGGCTCAAGGTCGAGGGCAACCGGCCGCATGTCGGCGGCGTCGATGTCCGCGTCGACGGCGAGAGCTTTTCGCCGCGCGCGACCCGCGAGGTCATTCTCTGTGCCGGGGCGATCCATTCGCCCGCCATCCTGCAGCGCTCCGGCATCGGCCCGGCCGCGCTCTCGGCTTCGCTCGGCATCCCGGTCATCGCCGATCTGCCGGTCGGCGAGAACCTGCTCGACCACCCGATCATGCCGCTGTTCCTCCGCCTCAGGGAGACCGCGATGGTCGATACGCCGATGCACCGCCACACCAATTGCTGCCTGCGCTACAGCTCGGGCCTCGGCGGTGCGGGCGAGAACGACATGATCGTGATAGCCGGCAACCTCGCCTCCTTCGGCGGCGGCGACCTTACGCTCGGGCGACTCGCCGTCTCCGTCTACCAGGCCTTCAGCCAAGGCCGCGTCCGCATCACCACGACGGATCCGGGCATCGACCCGCAAGTGGATGAGCGCATGCTGTCAGACGAGCGCGACCTCATCCGCATGCGCGACGGCGTGCGCCGGGTCGAGGCGCTGGCGTCGACAGAGGCGGTGAAGGCGATCGCCTCACGCGTCGAATACGGGCTGTCTGGGCACTCGATCGAGCAGCCATTCGACGCAGCCGAGCTCGACGCCTGGCTGTTCGAGGAATGCTCGGACGCGCAGCACGCCAGCGGCACCTGCCGGATGGGCGCGGCGAGCGATTCCCGCAGCGTCGTCGATCCGCATTGCCGCGTGCTCGGCTGCACGGGCCTGAGGGTGATCGACGCCTCGATCATGCCGGAGGTGGTGCGCGCCAACACGCATCTGAGCACGGTGATGATCGCCGAGAAGATGGCGGCGGAGATCGGCGGCGCCAGAATCTGAAATCTGGCCCTGCGCCGATCGTCGCGTTGACCTCCCCCTCCGGCCTCACGATGATGCCGACCATGACGACCGGCCCAACCTCGGCAGCCCTGGAATTCGACCCTGCTCGGCTTGACGCCTTCCTGCGCTCCGCCCTGCCCGGCCGGATCGGCGGGCCAATGGGCCTGGAGCGGATCAGCGGCGGCCAGTCGAACCCGACCTTCTTCCTGTCCTATGCGGATGCCGGCACGCGGCTGGTGCTGCGCAAGAAGCCGCCGGGGCCATTGCTGCCCTCGGCCCATGCGGTCGAGCGCGAATACCGCATCCTCAAGGCGCTGGCGGGCTCGCATGTCCCCGTCCCGCCGGTGCTGCTGCTGCATGAGCAGGATGATGTCGTCGGCACGCCCTTCTATCTGATGGAGCGGCTGGAGGGCCGCGTCTTCCACGACACCGCCTTGCCCGGCGTTTCCAGCGATGATCGCCGCGCGATGTATTTCGCCATGGCCGAGACGCTGGCCGCGCTGCATGCCTTCGACTGGCAGGCGGCTGGGCTCACCGATTTCGGCAAGCCCGGGAACTATTATGCCCGCCAGCTCAGACGCTGGGGCGGGCAATGGCGCGAAACCAAGACTCGGCCCATCCCGGCGATCGACCGCGCCATCGACTGGCTCAGCGAACATCTCGACGAGAGCGCGGAGACGACGATCGTCCATGGCGATTTCCGGCTCGGCAATCTGATGTTCGCGCTCGACCGACCGCAGATCGTCGCCGTGCTCGACTGGGAGCTCGCGACGCTCGGGCACCCGCTCTCGGACGTCGCCTTCTCCTGCCTGCCCTGGCATTCGACGCCGGCGATGTATGCCGGCATTGTCGGGCTCGACCGCGCGGCGCTCGGCATCCCGACGCAGGCAGAATATCTTGAGCGCTATTGCGCCGCCGCCGGGCGCACTAGTGGGCCCGGGCGCTTCCACCTCGCCTTCTCGCTGTTTCGCTTCGCCGTCATTCTCGACGGCATCGCGGCGCGCGCGAAATCGGGCAATGCGGCGGCGGAGAATGCGGTCGCGGTCGGCGCGATGGCGGAGAGTTTCGCGCTGCGGGCCGACGCCGTGATCAACGACAAGAGCTGAACGAGGACCGCCATGGATTTCGCCTATTCTGACAAGGTCGAGGCCCTGCGGGCAAAGCTCCAGGATTTCATGGATGCCCATGTCCAGCCGGCCGATGCCGCCTGGAAGCATGAGGTCGAGGCCGGGCGCTATCCCATCGCGCTGATCGACGGCTTGAAGGCCAAGGCCAAGGCGGCCGGCCTGTGGAACCTGTTCCTGCCCGCCTTGAAGGCGGACGAGCCAGGCACAAGGCTGAGCAATCTCGAATATGCGCCGCTCGCCGAGATCATGGGGCGGATCTACTGGTCCTCGGAGGTGTTCAACTGCAACGCACCCGACACCGGGAACATGGAAATCCTGCACATGTTCGCAACGCCGGAGCAGCGACAGCGCTGGCTCGTGCCGCTGATGAATGGCGAGATCCGCTCCTGCGTCGGCATTACCGAGCCCGGCGTCGCCTCATCGGACCCGACCAATCTGCAGACCACGATCATCCGCGACGGCGACGACTATGTCATCACCGGCCGGAAATGGTGGACGACCGGGGCGCTGCACCCCAACGTCAAATTCTGCATCGTGATGGGGCTTTCCGATACGCGCCCCGAGGCCGACCCGCATAAGCGCCATTCCATGGTGATCGTGCCGATGGATGCACCCGGCCTCACCGTGATGCGCAACCTGCCGCTGCTGAACCATTTCTCTCCGGAGGGGCACACCGAGACCGATTTTGCCCAAGTCCGCGTGCCCGCCGCCAATATCCTGGGCGAGGAAGGCGCGGGCTTCGCGCTGGCGCAGGCCCGGCTCGGCCCGGGCCGCATCCACCATTGCATGCGCTCGATCGGCCAATGCGAGGTCGCGCTCGAACTGATGATCGAGCGTGCGCTGCAGCGCAAAGCCTTCAGCCGCCAGCTCGCCGATTACGCCAATATCCAGGACTGGATCGCCGAGGGGCGCATGGAGATCGACCAGGCCAGGCTGCTCTGCCTGCGCGCCGCCTGGATGATGGACACTCACGGCAACAAGGCCGCACGTGTCGAGGTCTCGGCCATCAAGGTCGCCGCGACCCGGCTCCAGACCCGGATCGCCGACCGCGCCATGCAGGTCTTCGGCGCCGGCGGGCTCTCCAACGACACGCCGCTCGCCTTCATCTACTCCTGGGGCCGGGCGCTGCGTTTCATCGACGGCCCCGACGAGGTGCATCTGCGCACCATCGCCCGCGCCGAGATCAGGAAGCGCCAGGGCGCCAACCGCTCGACCTTCACCGAGCAAGGGGTCAAGGCGCCCTATCAGAAGCCGGCCGTCTCTTAGAGCCCGTTAGAGCCCTCATCCTGAGGAGCGGGCGTCGCCCGCGTCTCGAAGGATGCTCCAGGAGGCTCCCGAACCATCTGGAACATCCTTCGAGACGCCGCTTACGCGGCTCCTCAGGATGAGGGCTGGAGTTTCCAAATGATCTCGTGGGGCGAGGCTTGCGCCGGCCTGCGCCTTGTCTTATATTTCTGTTATGACAGAAATCACAGACACGAGAGAAGAGCTCCCCGAACCGCTCGAGGCCTTCATCCTGCAATGGGGCGATCTCGGCGGACAGTGGGGCGTCAACCGCTCGATCAGCCAGATCCACGCCTTCCTCTATCTGGCCGAGCGGCCGCTGACTGCCGAGGACATCGCCGAGAGCCTCGACATGGCCCGTTCCAACGTCTCCAACTCGATCAAGGAATTGCTGGGCTGGAACCTGATCCGGCGCGTGCCGATGCGGCAGGACCGGCGCGACCATTTCGAGGCCGAGACCAATGTCTGGGAGATCGCGGCGCGCATCGCGGCTGGCCGCAAGCAGCGCGAGATCGACCCGGCGCTGACGGCGCTGCGCAATTGCGTCGAGAAGGCGGAACACGACCCGAAGGTCACCCCGGTCGCGCGGCAGCGTCTGCACGACATGCTGGAGTTCACCGCCGCGCTCGACCGCTGGTACGGCCAGATGCTGTCGATCCCGCAGGGCAAGCGCGACATGCTGATCCGGCTGGGATCGAAGATCGCCTCCTTCCTCCCCGGAGGAAAGGGCTGAAACGGGCGGCCCTGGAGCGTTTTCGAGCGAAACGGACACCGGTTCGCGTGAAGACAACGCGTTGAAACAAAGAGCTGGAGCAAGCCACGATGTCGGCTCATGCACACAGGCAGACACAAGAGCCCGCCGGACCTGCCACGACACCCGCCCTCACCGATCTGCGCTTCCGCGCCCTGCTGGGCCCCCGGTCATGGAGCGAACTTCCCGCCGACGTCCAGCGCCGCTTCTCCAAGCGCTTGAGCGGCAACGCCGCCGCGACCTATGTCGGGCGTATCACCGAGCTGCGCATGAACCGGGCCGGCCGCATCCTGTCGCAGGTGCTGCGCCTGATCGGCGCGCCCTTGCCGATCTGCTTGGATACGGACGTCGCCAGCGTCGTCACCGTGACCGAGGATGCCACGACCGGCGGCCAGGTCTGGACGCGGCTCTACGCCAAGCAGGCCGGCTTTCCTCAGGTCATCCATTCCGCCAAGCGCTTCTCGGGCCCGACCGGGCTGGAGGAGTATATCGGCTTCGGCGTCGCGATGGCGCTGACGCTCCATGTCGAAGGCGGGACGCTGCTGTTCCGCAGCGCCGGCTACAACCTCCAGCTCGGTCGCTTCCGGCTGCCCTTGCCCGCCTGGCTCTCGCCCGGCGCGCTGACCGTCAGCCATGCCGAGACCGGCCCCGGTGCCTTCGCCTTCACGCTGCATCTCGCCCACCCGCTCTTCGGCGAATTGCTTGATCAGACCGGACATTACCGGGACCAGCAATCATGAGCCGGCCTCCCGGGAGCACTCCGCCGATCTGGCTCTATGACGGCGTCTGCGTGCTCTGCTCGGGTGGGGTGCGCTACGCTTTGCAGCATGAGCGCGACCAGGCGATGCGCTTCGTCGCGATCCAGTCGCGCGAAGGGCGCGAACTGGCGCTGGCTCACGGTATCGATCCCGACGCCCCCGAAAGCTTCCTGTTCATCGAGAACGGCGTCGCCTTGCCGAAATCCGACGGCGTGCTCGCCTTGATCAGGCATCTCGGCGGGCCGGCGCGATTGTTGCTGGCCGGGCAATTCCTGCCGCGCGCCCTCCGCGACTGGCTCTATGACCGCGTCGCGCGCAATCGTTATCGCCTGTTCGGCCGGAAAGCCTCCTGCGAGATGCCCGATCCGGCCCAACGCCACCGCTTCAGCCTGCCCGAGGCATCATGACGACCAAAGGCGTGCTGCTGATCGGCGGAACCGGCGTCTTCGGGCAAAGGCTCGCCCGGCATATCGCGGGCATGGACGGGCTCGACCTCACCATCACTTCGCGCAACGAAGCCAAGGCGCGCGCGCTCGCCGACAGCATCACGACCGCTGCGACGACGACCATCAGGGGCATCGGCCTTGATCACCGGCGCGATCTCGCCGCGGCTTTGGCTAAACTCTCGCCCTGGCTGGTCATCGACGCCTCCGGGCCGTTCCAGGGAGCGAGCTATGACGTTCCGCGCGCCGCGCTGACGGCCGGTGCCCATGTCGTCGATCTCGCCGATGCGCGCGACTACATCCTCGGTTTCGGCCCGGCGCTGGACGGCCTCGCTTGCAAGCGCGGGCTCGTCGCGCTCGCGGGTGCGAGCTCGACGCCAGCCTTGTCCTGCGCTGCCGTGGCGGCGTTGACCGAAGGTTGGCGGCGCATCGACACGCTCGACATCACGATCACGCCCGGCGGGCGCAGCGAGGTCGGCGAGGCGGTCATCGCCGCGATCCTGAGCTATGCCGGCAGGCCGATCCCGATCTGGCGCGAAGGCGAGCTCCAGGAGACCCATGGCTGGGTCGATGGGCGGCGGCTGGCGATGCCGGGCCTCGGCTCGCGACGGGTTGCGGCCGTCGAGACGGTCGATGCGCAATGGCTGGGCCTGAGGCTCGCTGTGCGCTCGCGCGTCGCCTTCCAGGCCGGTCTCGAATCGCCGATCGAGCAGTTCGGCATCGGCATGCTGGCGCGGTTGCGCAGGCGCGGCTGGCTCGGCGAACTGAAGCCATGGATCCCCGCCTTGCTGGCGGGGCGCAAGCTGACGCGGCTGCCGACCTCCGATCGTGGCGGCATGCTGGTCGAGGCGACGGGGCTCGATGCGAACGGCGAATTGCGGACGGCGCGCTGGTCTCTGCTGGCCGAGCAAGGCGATGGGCCGCATGTCCCGACGCTACCGGCGGCGGCCGCCTTGCGCGCCTTGCTCGGGGGGCAGATCGTACCCGGAGCGCGGCCGGCGGCCGGTGCGCTGACGCTCACCGCCATCGAGGCCGAAATGACGCCCTATGCGATCAGCACGCATAGCGAGACGACAAGTCACGGCGAGGCGGTCTTCGAGACCGCTCTCGGCAAGGCCGCCTTTGCGGCGCTGGCCGCGCCACTCAAAACCTTGCATGGCAAGAACGGCCCGCCGGTCTGGCATGGGCGTTCCGAGATCGAGACCGGCAACGGCTTCATCGCCCGGCTGCTGCGCAAGATCATCGGCCTGCCGCCTGCCGGCCGCGACATCCCGCTCACCTTCTCCATCGAGCGCATCGCCTCCCCCTCCGGCCCTGCCGAGATCTGGACGCGAAACTTCGGCGGGGTACGGTTCTCATCGCGGCTCTCGACGGATGCCAAGGGCGAACTCTGGGAGACGTTCGGGCCCCTCTCCTTCAGGCTCGGCCTTGCCGCGCGCGACGATGGGCTCGAACTTCCGGTGACGACGATGCGGTGCCTGGGCCTGCCCTCATTCCTGCAGCCGAAGTCACAAGCGCGGGAATATGCCGACACTCAGGGGCGCTTCCACTTCGACGTGAAGCTGACGCTGCCCTTCATCGGCCTGCTGACGCATTACAAGGGCTGGCTGCTGCCCGCAGACGGCGCAGACGAGCCCCGTCTGGAGGCGGTGCGCGCCACATCACATTCGGTGGGCTGAAAAGCGGAGCCCCGCTCCTACTCCGCCGGAGCCGGATGGGCGTGTGCGGCCGCCTCTCCCAGCTTCTTCTTGCGCGAGAACAGCCAGTCGAGCCCGTTCGAGAGCCGCTCCATGTAGAGGAACAGCACCGGGGTGATGAACAGCGTCAGCACCTGCGAGATCATCAACCCGCCGACCACGGCGATGCCCAGCGGCTGGCGCAGCTCCGCGCTGGCGCCGGCGCCGAGCGCGATCGGCAGCGTGCCCATCAAGGCCGCGAGCGTCGTCATCAGGATCGGCCGGAACCGCATCACGCAGGCCTGGTGGATCGCCTCCTGCGGCGTCTTGCCCTCGCGTTTCAGCACGAGCGCGACGTCGATCATCATGATCGCGTTCTTCTTGACGATGCCGATCAGCATCAGGAGCCCGATGATGGCGATGACCGAGAGATCGAGCCCGAAGAGCCTGAGCGCGCCCAGCGCCCCGATCGCGGCCGAGGGCAACCCGGTCAGGATCGTCAGCGGGTGGATGAAGCTCTCATAGAGGATGCCGAGCACGATATAGATCGTCAGGATCGCGCCCGCGATCAGCAGGCCCTGATTGGCGAGCGAATCCTGGAAGGTCTTGGCTGTGCCGGCCAATGTCGTCGAGAGCGATTTCGGCAGGTTGATCTCGGCCTTCAGCGCCTCGATCTTGGTGACGCTGTCGCCGAGCGCGACGCCCGCCGGCAGGTTGTAGGAGATCGTCACGGCCGGGAGCTGGCCGAGCTGGTTGACGGTGAGCAGGCCCGTCGTGCGTTCGACACGCGCGAAGGCGCTGAGCGGCACCAGATTGCCATTGCTGGCGCGGATACGGATCTGGTCGAGCTTGTCGGCCGACCAGCCGCCCTTTGGATCGAACTCGACGATGACCTGATAGCTGTCGCCGGTGGTGTAGATGGTCGAGACCTGACGCACGCCGAAGCCGGAATAGAGCGTCGAGCGCAGGATGTCGGAGCCGATCTTGAGCTGGTTGGCCTTGTCGCGGTCGATCACCAGCGTCGCTTCCGCCGCGCTGTTCTGCAGATCGGTGGTGACGTCGATGAAGGTCGCGGGGTCACGGGCCATCGCGTCGGCGAGCTTCACCGACCATTCGTTCATCAGGCCCTGGTCGAGCCCCTGCACGACGAGCTGATACTGGCTCTTGGAGGCGCGTGCGCCGATGTTGAGGTTCTGGACCGGCGTCATATAGGCGGTGATGCCGGCGATCGGCGCGAGATCGCGACGCAGGCCGGCAAGCACCGCCTGCAGCGGCGGCCGCTCGTTCTGCGGCTTCAGCTCGACGAAGAGACGGCCGGCATTGAGGGCGCCGGCGCTGCCGCTGCTGCCGCCGACCGTGGAAGCGACATGGGCGACATAGGGTGAATGGCGGAAGACGTCAGCGACCTGCCCCTGCAACTCCTTCATGGCCGGGAAGGAAACGTCCTGGCGCGCCTCGGTCGAGACCTGGAGCTGGCCGATATCCTCCTGGGGAAAGAAGCCCTTGGGCGCGGTCTGAAGCAGCCAGACGCTGAGAGCCAGCGTGCCGAAGAAGGCCAGCAGCATCACCGGCTGGAAGCGCAGGCACAGCGTCAGCGCCCGGTCATAGCCACGCAGGATGCCGTCGAACCCGGCCTCGAGCACGCGTCCGAAGGCGTTTTCCTTATGGTGCTCCGAATAGCCGCTCAGCAGGCGCGAGCACAGCATCGGCGTCAGCGTCAGCGAGACGAAGGCCGAGGCCAGGATCGAAACCGTCACGACCACGGCGAATTCGTTGAAGATGCGGCCGATGACGCCGCCCATCAGCAGAACCGGGATGAAGACCGCGACCAGCGAGAGCGAGATCGAGATGATGGTGAAGCCGATCTCGCCCGCGCCCTTGAGCGCCGCCTCATAGGCCGGGATCCCGTCCTCCTCCATATGGCGGACGATGTTCTCCAGCATCACGATGGCGTCGTCGACGACGAGGCCGACGGAGAGCGTCAGGCCGAGCAGCGAGATGTTGTCGATCGAGAAGCCGAAGGCATACATCGCCGCAAGCGTCGCGATGATCGAGATCGGCACCGCCACGGCAGGGATGAAGGTCGCGGCGAGGCGGCGCAGGAAGGCGAAGATCACCATCACCACGAGGCCGATCGTCAGCAGCAAGGTGAACTGGACGTCGTCCACGGCCATGCGGATCGAGACCGAGCGGTCGTTCAGCAGGGACAGCGAAGCCGCAGCCGGCAGCTGCTCCGAAAAGGCCGGCAGCATCGCCTTGACCTTGTCGACGACCTCGACGGTGTTGGCGTCAGGCTGGCGCTGCACGGCGAGAACCACCGCGGGCATGCCGTCATAAGCGCTCGATGTCAGCGAATTCTCGACGGAGTCGATGACCTTGGCGACATCGCCCAGGCGCACCGGCTTGCCGTTGCGGGTCGCGATGATGACGTTGGCGAACTGCGCGGCGTCGGCGAGCTGGGTGCGGGCCTGGATGGTGAGCTGCTGGCTGGTGTTCTGCAGCGTGCCGACCGGCGTGTTGGCGTTGGTCGCGGTGATCGCCGCCTGCAGATCGTCGACGCCGATGCCGCGCGCGGCCAGCGCGATCGGATCGATCTGGATGCGGACTGCGTATTTCTGGCTGCCGAAGATCAGAACCTGCGCAACGCCGTCGACCGTCGAGAGCGCCGGCGAGATGACCTGCTGGGCGAAGGCATCGAGCTGCGAGAGCGGCACGACATCGCTCTTCAGCGCCAGCAGGATGATCGGCGCATCGGCCGGGTTCACCTTGCGATAGCTCGGCGGCGTCGTCATCTCGAGCGGAAGCTGCTTCTGGGCGCGGGTGATGGCGGCCTGCACGTCGGCGGCGGCCGCGTCGATATTGCGGTTCAGCACGAACTGGATCGCGATCGAGGTCGACCCCTGGGCGTTCGTCGTCGCGATCGAATCGATGCCGGCGATGGTGGCGAACTGCTTGACGAGCGGCGTCGCGACCGAGGTCGCCATGGTGTCGGGCGAGGCGCCGGGCAATTGCGCGGAGACGTTCACGACCGGGAATTCCGCCCGCGGCAGGGCCGCCACCGGCAGGAAGCGATAGGCAAACAGTCCCGCCAGCACGAGCGAGGCCGACATCAGGATCGTCGCCACCGGGTGGCGGATGCAGAAGCCGGAGATGTTCACGACTTGGCTCCCTGCGCGATGGGCGTGCCCTGCGAGGCCGGATCGGCCGGCGCGCTGTCCTTGGCGGCGCGCTCACGGATGCGCACGCCCGTCTTGAGCCGCATCTGGCCGTCGGTGACGACGCGCTCGCCGGGCTCGAGGCCCTCGCTCAGCGCCGTACGGTCGCCATCGCTCAGCGCCACCTTGATCTGGCGCAGCTCGGCCGTCTGGTCGGCCTTGGCGACATAGACATAGGCGCCCTTCTGGCCGGTCTGGACGGCGACGGTGGGGACGACCGTCGTGCCCATCAGGGTGTCGGCGGCGATCTCGACATCGACATACTGGCCGGGCCAGAGCGCGAGGTCGTCATTGCTGAAGGAGCCCTTGGCCGTGATCGTGCCCGAGGTCATGTCGACAGTGGAATCGACGAAGTTCAGGGTTCCCTGAGCGGGCGGCTTGCCGGAATCGGGCACGCTCGCCGTCACGGGAATGGCGCGGCCGGAGCCGAGCGCCCGCTGCAGCACCGACAGGTCGCGCTCGGGCAAGGTGAAGGTGACCCGCAGCGGCTTCATCTGGGTCAAGGTGACGAGGCCCAGGCCGGTGCTGTTGGCGCCGACGAGATTGCCCGGCGTGACCTGGACCGCGCCGGCCCGGCCGTCGATCGGCGCCAGGATGCGGGTGTAGCCGAGCTTGAGCTTGTCGGCGTCGAGCGTCGCCTTGTCGGAGAGGATGGTCGCGGCGGCCGAGCGCTCATCGGCCGTCGCCTGGTCGACCGATTGCTGCGTGCCGGCATTCTTGAGCAGCAGTTGCTGGTAGCGCGCGAGGTCGGCCTCGGTGCGCTTATGGACCGCCTGATCGCGGGCGATCGCCGCCTCGTCCTTCTCGATCTGCGCCTTGAGGTCGCGGTCGTCGAGGGTGAAGAGCAGGTCGCCGGCCTTGACGAACTGGCCGTCGACGACGTGCTGCTCCATGAGCTGGCTGTCGAGCCGCGACTTCACCACGACGCTGGCCGGTGTCTCGACGAAGCCGATGGCGCGCTTGCGCACGGGCATATTGGCCCGCTCGGCCAGCGCCGTCACCACGGCGACAGGAGCGCCCTCGCCGCTGCGCCCGGCACGGGCCGAACGCGCACCGTCACCGGGATCGACGGCGCCGCGAGACGTCGTGAACCAGGCGCCGGTCGAAACCGCGACCGTGGCCAGGAGAGCAATCGAGAAAAGGGTCTTGCGCTGCATCGGTGAGTGGCTCCGGGGGATCAAGCGGCGCTGTCGGCGAGATTCGCCGCAAGCTGTGTCAGGCGTTCTTGTTTGTGCAGGCGGATGCGTTCGCGCACCGCGGCAAGCGTCTCCAGCGTCGTGATGATCGCCGCCTCCTCGACGCCATCCAGCACTTCGCCGGCGATCTCGCCGCGCACCGTGTCGAGATCATCGACCAGCGCGCGTCCATCGGGCGTCAGATGCAGGAGATAGGCGCGTCGATCGTTCGGGTCTGGGCGGCGTTCGACCAATTTCTGCTGCTCCAGCCGGTCGAGCAGCCGACCCACCGAGATCGGCTGGACGTCGAGCTGCTCGGCCAGGGCGGCCTGGTTGAGGCCTTCCTGGCGGCGCAGGCGCCCGAGCACGCCCCATTGTGCGCGGGTCGTGCCATGCTGATGAGCGCGCTGGTCGACATAGGCCCGCAGGAGCCGCGCGGTCTCGACCAATTGGAAGGTCAATTCACGCTTCAGGGGGCGCTTCATCTGCCGTGCCTCATATCATAAGCCTGCTTATGATATGAGCGGCGATTGCGGCGATTTCTGGATCGCCTTCGCAGTTGCACAATTTCCCGAACGCAATCTGGCGTTGGCTGCCGGAGGGCGCCTCAGTCGCGCTTTTTGCGCGTTTCAGGCCTTCGCTTCCTGCTCCATCGAGGCGCCGCGCAGGCCGCCGGGAATGCAGAGTTTTGGGTAGAGCCGTGTCATTTCGATGATCAGGAATTTCACCGGCACGTCGAAGAAGGCGCCGTGATCGGCGATGTAGGCCATGAATTCGCGGCCCTGCCCGTCGAAACTCTGGAGCAGCGCGTCATGCCGGCCGTCGAAAAACAGTGGCGCGACGCCGAGCTTCGCGCACAGGCTCGCATTGAAGGTCGGCGAGGCTTTCAGCCAGCGGCCACCGAGAAAAACCTCGGTATAGCCGTGATAGGCGAAGATATTCGTGCCGACAGCCTCCAGCAGGCGCGGCGTGGCGAGATGATTCATGACATCGGCGAGGCCGATCCGCGCCGGGATGCCGAGCGCGCGGCACAGCGCGGCATAGAGCGAAGCCTTGCCGACGCAATAGCCCGTGCCGGCCGCGAGCACGGCGCTGGCGCGATAGCTGCCGGGGTCGAGATAGTCGCGATAGGGATCGTAGCGGATCTCGTCCCGCACCGCAGCATAGAGCAGCCGCGCCTGGGCTGCCGGCTCGGCGACCCCCACTGTGAGACCCTGCGCCTGCGCGATCACATTCGGGTGATCGCTGTCGATGAATTCGGCCGGGCTCGTGAAGAGCACGCGGTGGCTGTCCTGCATCGCTTTCATGCCCCGCGCCGGAGGTGACGCGCGAAGCTTAGCACCACGGAGGCAGCCCCGCGATGGCAACGCGTCGCAGGCCTCTACACGGCGCTCAGGCCACCAGGACTACCGCATTTGGCCCGGCAGCCTCCATCCTGAGGCCTGGAGTGAAGCCAATGATTTCAATGGCCCTGCCTTGATCACTACGCGCTGTCATCCTGGGCGAAGCGAAGCTTCGTCCCGGGATCCATCGTAGAGCTCCGGAGCCCTCCGATGGATCCCGGAGCTGCGCCGCTTGCGCGGCTTGTCCAGGATGACGGTGCGGGTGATGGCGAGCGATCAAAAATCCAAATCCGATGCCCGCGCTCAGGCCACGGCCGCGACCGGCGCCTGATTGCCGTCGTCGCGTGCCTCGAGCGCTGCCATCGCCGCCATGACGCCGCCGCTGCGATGCGGCACGCCGGCTGCCGCCAGCCCCATCTCGACGCCCGACAGCGCGCCCAGCAGCATGAGTTCGTTGCATTCGCCGAGATGGCCGATGCGGAAGACCTTGTCCGCGACCTTGCCGAGCCCGGAGCCGAGCGAGATGTTGTACTTCTCCAGCGTGATCTTGCGGTAGCGGTCAGCGCTGTGGCTCGGTGGCATCATCACGGCGGTCAGCACCGGCGACTGCTCGGCCGGGTTCTCGCAGAGCACCTCCAGCCCCCAGGCCTTGACGGCGGCGCGCGTCGCGGCGGCGAGGCGCTGATGCCGAGAGAAGACAGTGTCCAGCCCCTCCTCCTGCAGCATCGCGAGCGCCTCGCGCAGGCCATAGAGCAGGTTCGTCGCCGGAGTGTAGGGGAAGAAGCCGCTGGCGTTGATCTTCACCATCTCCTGCCAGTCCCAATAGGAGCGCGGCAGCGTGTTGGTTTTTGAAGCCGCCATCGCCTTCTCGGAGACCGCGTTGAAGCTCAAGCCCGGCGGCAGCATCAGCCCCTTCTGCGAGCCGGAGACGGTGACGTCGACCTGCCATTCGTCATGGCGGTAATCGACCGAGGCGAGCGAGGAGATGGTGTCGACCATGAACAAGGCCGGGTGACCGGCAGCGTCGATCGCCTTGCGGATCTCGCCAATCCGGCTCGTCGAGCCGGTCGAGGTCTCGTTATGGACGACCATCACGGCCTTGATGGTGCGCGCCTTGTCCGCGACGAGCCTCGCCTCGATCGCCGCCGGATCGGCCCCGCTGCGCCAATCGCCCGGAATGAAATCGACATTGATGCCGAAACGCGCCGCGATCTGGCGCCAGAGCGTGGCGAAATGACCGGTTTCCGCCATCAGCACGGTATCGCCTGATGAAAGCGTGTTGACGATCGCCGCCTCCCAGGCGCCGGTGCCCGAGGACGGGTAGATCACCACCGGCTGCTCGGTCTTGAAGACGGCCTTGCAGCCCTCCAGCACCGTCTTGCCGAGCCTGGCGAATTCGGCGCTGCGATGGTCGATGATCGGCATGTCCATGGCGCGCAGGACACGATCGGGGATCGGGCTCGGCCCCGGAATATGCAGGAAATGTCGACCCTGCTGCGTTGCCATGGCGTGTCCTCCTCGGTGCGCGTTCTTGGTGCGCGTTTCGACTGCGCGTTCTCCATAGTCGATTTTTTGCATTCATTTTTTGAGAATGCAATCGCCTATTGGAACTCAAACCAGGCGCCGCTCATCTCGACAGCCGACCAAGCTTCGCGTACCCATTAGCCATGACAAGTACAATTCCGGACCTGGAAATCATGGAGATTCCGGCAACCGAACTGCGCGACACGCCCACCGCCGAGGCGCCGCGGGCGGCGGTCTCGCTGCATGACGGGCTAGTGGCGGCGCTGCGCGACTACATCGTCGAAGGCAACCTCGCGGATGGTGCGCGCATTCCCGAACGCCTGCTCTGCGACCGCTTCGGCATCTCGCGCACGCCCTTGCGCGAGGCACTGAAAGTGCTCGCCGCCGAAGGGCTGATCGACCTGCTGCCCAACCGCGGCGCACGTGTGCGCGAGTTGAGCGCTGAGGATCTGCGCGAGCTCTTCGACGTGATGGGCGGGCTGGAGGCATTGGCCGGACGCCTGGCCTGCGAGCGCATTTCGGACGCGGAAGTGGGCGAAATCGAGCAAACACACCATGAAATGTATCGTTTCTACCTGCGCCGCGAGATGCATGGCTACTTCCAGTGCAACCAGGCGATCCATCGCATGATCGTCGAGGCGGCTGGCAATGCGACGCTGAGCGCGACCTATGCCAGCTTCGCCGGGCGCATCCGCCGCGTGCGCTATTCGGCCAACCTCGCCAAGGAGCGCGATCGCTGGGGCGAGGCGATGCGGGAGCATGAGGCGATCCTGGACGCGCTGCGCCGGCGCGCCGGCAGCGAACTCAGCGACATCCTGTTCCTGCACCTGCGCAACAAGCGCAAGGCGGCGCAATCGCAGCTCGCCACCGACCCGGCGGACGCCTGAGCCAACCGCACCGTCATCCCGGGTGCAGCCCCCGGGTCCTGCTTTCGGCCGGCCCAAGGATAAACTCCGCGGAGATCCGGAATGACAGCTGAGGCCGCGGCGCCAGATATCGTGCTCATATCTGTCGATATCAATTTTCAGATTGAATGCAGATTTTTTTGGTTCTAGGCTCCCCTCACGACGCCGTCAGAGCGCGACTTAAGGGAGGTTGAGGATCATGAAGCAGCATTGGCTCGCCGTATCCGCGTTGTTTGCCGGCGTCGCGCCCGCAGCCGCCTGGGAGCCGACCAAGGCGATCGAGATCGTCGTGCCCTTCTCGGCCGGCGGCGCCTCCGACCAGATGGCCCGCACGATCCAGGGCATCATCCAGAAGAACCAGCTCACCACCCAGCCGATCATCGTCGTCAACAAGCCGGCCGCCGGCGGCGCCGAGGGCATGCTCGACATCCAGAAATCGGCCGGCGACCCGCACAAGCTGATCACCACCTCGAGCGGCATCTTCATGACGCCGATGGCGACCAAGCTGCCGCTGAACTGGCAGGACTACACGCCGGTCGCGATGATGGCGCAGGATTCCTTCCTGCTCTGGGTCAATGCGAAATCCCCCTACAAGACCGCGACCGATTTCATGGCGGCGGCCAAGGCGGCGCCCGAGCCGCTCAAGATCGGCGGCACCTCGTCCAAGCGCGAAGACAATTTGCTCGTCTTCGGCATGGAGAAGACCGGCGGCGTCAAATTCGCCTATATTCCCTATACCAGCGGCGGCCAGGCCTCGACCCAGCTTTCGGGCAACCATGTCGACGCCAACACCAACAACCCGGCCGAGGATCTGGCGAACTGGCGCGGTGGCGCGACGCGGCCGCTCTGCGTCTTCGCCGAACAGAAGATGGCCTATAGCGAGAAGGTCGCGGACGGCCTGTCCTGGGCCGACATCCCGACCTGCGCCTCGCAGGGGCTGAATGTCAGCTACCAGATGCTGCGCGGCATGTTCATGCCCGGCAAGGTGACGAAGGAGCAGCAGGCCTTCTATGTCGAGCTGTTCAAGAAGGTCTCGCAGAACGCGGAATGGAAGGAGTATCTGGCGCGCAACGCACTCGTTCCCGATTATCGCGACGGCGACGCCTTCGTGCAGTTCCTCAAGCTCGACGAGGGCAAGCACGCCAAGCTGATGAGCGATGCCGGCTTCATGGCCAAGTGAGGCCTGTGATGTCCGGCGCTCCCGACAGCCAAGTCTCGCACAGCCATGCCCAGCACAGCCAAGCCCCACGCGGCCTCTCCCGCCGCCCGGTCGAGATCACCACGGCGCTCCTCCTGATCGCGCTCGGCCTGCTCGTGCTCTACGATTCCTATGGCCGCGGCGCGGGCTGGGACAATGGTCCGCAGAACGGCTTCTTCCCGGCGCGTGTCGGCTGGATCTTCCTGGCCGCCTCGCTCTTCATCCTGGTGCAGTCCTTCCGCGCCGAGAACCGCGTCTTCGTCACCTATGAGCAGCTCGGCCAGGTCGCGCGGGTGTTCGCACCCCTAGTGCTGTTCGTGGCGCTGATCCAGCCGCTCGGCCTCTATGTCGCCGCGGGCATCTTCATCCTCGTCTTCATGAGCATCGTCGCGACCTCGCGCTGGTGGGCGATCGTGCTGACGGCGATCCTCGTGCCGCTCGCCTGCTTCTGGGTGTTCGAGCTGCAGTTTCGCGTGCCGCTGCCGAAAGGCCCGTTAGAGGCCATGCTCGGCTATTGAAGATCGGCTACTGAGGATAAGCGATGGACGATTTCTCCTCCCTGATGGCCGGCTTCCAGGTCGCACTCTCCTGGCACAATGTCGGCTTCATGGTGATCGGCGTCGTGCTCGGCATCATCGTCGGCGTGCTGCCGGGTCTGGGCGGGCCCAACGGCGTCGCGATCCTGCTGCCGCTGACCTTCGGCATGGATCCGACCTCGGCGATCATCCTGCTCTCCTCGATCTATTGGGGCGCGCTGTTTGGCGGAGCGATCACCTCGATCCTGTTCAATATCCCGGGCGAGGCCTGGTCGGTCGCGACGACCTTCGACGGCTACCCGATGGCGGTGCAGGGCAAGGCCGCGGAGGCGCTGACGGCCGCCTTCACCGCCTCCTTCATCGGCGCGCTCTCGGGCGTGCTCCTGATCACCTTCGTGGCGCCGCTCGTCGCCTCCTTCGCGCTCAGATTCGGGCCGGCCGAGTTCTTCGCCGTGTTCCTTCTGACCTTCTGCTCCTTCATCGGCATGGGTCGCGAGAACCGCGCCAAGATCCTGACCTCGCTCTGCATCGGCTTCCTGCTCGCAGCGGTCGGGCTCGATTCGATCTCGGGCGATCTGCGCATGACCTTCGGGTCGACCGAATTGATGCGCGGCTTCGATTTCCTCGTCGTGGTGATCGGCCTGTTCGGCGTCAGCGAAATCCTGCTGACCGTCGAGGAGGGACTGGTCTTCAAGGGCAAGCAGGCCAAGATCGACCTCAAGGTGGTGCTGCGCACCTGGGCCGGGCTGCCGCGCTATTGGGCGACGCTGCTGCGCTCCGCCATCGTCGGCATGTGGATGGGCGTGACGCCGGGCGGGGCGATCGCCGCTTCCTTCATGGGCTACGGCCTCGCCAAGCGCTTCTCGCGGCAGCCCGACAGCTTCGGCAAGGGCAATATCGAAGGCGTGCTCGCGCCCGAGACCGCGGCCCATGCGGCGGGCACCAGCGCGCTCCTGCCGATGCTGGCGCTCGGCATTCCAGGGTCGGCGACGGCTGCCGTGCTGCTCGGCGGCCTGCTGGTCTGGGGGCTGCAGCCGGGGCCGCTGCTCTTCGTCGAGCAGAAGCAGTTCGTCTGGGGGCTGATCGCTTCGATGTATCTCGGCAATCTCGCCGGGCTTATCATCGTGCTGGCGACCGTGCCGCTGTTCGCGGCGATCATGCGCATCCCGTTTTCCTATGTCGCGCCGGTGATCCTGATCGTCTGCGCCATCGGCGCCTACACGATCTCGAACTCGATCTTCGACATCTGGCTGATGCTGGGCTTCGGCCTGGTCGGTTATGTCTTCAAGAAGCTCGACTATCCGCTCGCGCCCCTCGTATTGGCGCTGGTGCTCGGCGACAGGGCCGAGGACTCGTTCCGCCAGGCCCTGCTCGGCTCGGGCGGCAGCCTCAAGGTCTTCGCCGCCAATGGGCTGGTGACGACGCTGGTCGGGCTGGCGCTGTTCCTGCTGCTCTGGGGGCCGGTCATGGATGGGATCGGCGCCTTGCGGCGGCGCGGGCAGCCAGCCAAGCCGGCCGAGGCGGCGGAATGACACAACGATGAACCAGACCGCCACGACTGCGGCCCATTCCCGCAATCTCGGCCTCGAACGCCGTCTCGCACAGACGCTGGAAGGCGAGGTGCGCTTCGATGCCTTCACGCGCGGGCGCTACGCCACCGACGCCTCGATTTATCAGATCGTCCCGCAGGGTGTGGTCTTCCCGAAATCGGAGACCGATATCGCGGCCGCCCTGACGATCGCCGCCGAGCACGGCGTACCGGTGATCGCGCGCGGCGGCGGCACCTCGCAGAACGGCCAGCCGATCGGCGATGCGCTAATCCTCGACATGAGCCGGCATTTCAACGCGATCCGCGACTATGACCCGGCGGCCGGCACGATCTCGGTCGCGCCCGGCCTCGTGCTGGAGGCGCTCAACGCGCATGTCAGGAAGGACGGGCTGTTCTTCCCGGTGGAGCCCTCGACCGCCAGCCGCTGCACCATCGGCGGGATGACCGGCAACAACTCCTCGGGCGCGCGCTCGCTGCGCTATGGCAAGACGGTCGACAATGTCATCGCCATGAAGGCGCTGTTCCATGACGGCGAGCCTTTCGCGCTGGGCGACGGCTTTGCCGGGGACAACCAGTCGATCAGGGCGCGCGATCTGATGACGCGGATGCTCAAGCTGGCCGACGGGCACCGGGCCGAGATCGAGGCGATCTTCCCCAAGGTGCAGCGCCGGGTCGGCGGCTATAATCTCGACGAGCTCTTGCCCGCCCGGCCGAACCTCTCGCATCTGCTGGTCGGCTCGGAGGGCACGCTCGCCATCACCACCGAAGCGACGCTGAAGCTCTCGCCGCTGCCGGCACATCGCGTCATGGGCGTCTGCCATTTCCCGAGCTTCCGTTCGGCGATGGAGACGACACGCCATATCGTGGCGCTCGGCCCGGTCGCGGTCGAGCTCGTCGACAATAATGTGCTCGTGCTCGGCGCCGACATCCCGCTCTTCGTGCGCACGCTCGCCGACATCACCAGGGGCCAGCCCAACTGCCTGCTGCTGGTCGAATTCGCCGGCGACGATCTCGCTGCGCTCAGGCACGACCTCAAGCGCCTCGACCAGTGCATGGCCGATCACGGCTTTACTGAAGCCGTCGTCGAGGTGGTCGAGCCCTCCAGACAGAAACCGGTCTGGGAGGTGCGCGAGGCTTGCCTCAACATCATGATGTCGATGAAGGGCGACGGGAAGCCGGTCTCCTTCATCGAGGATTGCGCCGTCCCGCTCGAACACCTCGCCGACTACACCGACGCCGTCACCGCGCTGTTCGCGCGGCATGGCACGCGCGGCACCTGGTATGCCCATGCCTCGGTCGGCTGCCTGCATGTCCGCCCGATCCTGAACATGAAGGACGAGGCCGGGGTCAAGGCGATGCGCGGCATCGCCGAGGAGGCCTGCGAATTGGTGCGCAGCTTCAAAGGTTCCTATTCCGGCGAGCATGGCGACGGCATTTCGCGCTCGGAATTCGTCGAGCCGATGTTCGGTGCCCCCCTCACCCGCGCCTTCGAGCAGGTCAAGGACGGCTTCGATCCCGACAACCGCTTGAACCCCGGCAAGATCGTGCGCCCGCTCAGGATGGATGATCGCAGCCTGATGCGCTTCGCGCCCGGCTACGCCACGCCGATCCCGACTGAGACAGCGCTCGATTGGTCCGATTGGGGCGGGCTCGGCGGCGCCGTCGAGATGTGCAACAATAACGGCACCTGCCGGAAGATGACCGGTGGTACGATGTGCCCCTCCTGGCGCGCCACGCAGGACGAGACACATCTGACGCGCGGGCGGGCCAATACGCTCAGGCTCGCCATCTCCGGCCAGCTCGGGCCGGACGCCTTCACCTCGCCGGAGATGAAAGAGACGCTCGATCTCTGCGTCTCCTGCAAGGGCTGCAAGCGCGACTGCCCGACAGGCGTCGACATGGCGCGCATGAAGATCGAGTTCCTGCACCATTATCACCAGCGCCACGGCCTGCCGCTGAAGGAGCGCTTGATCGCCTGGCTGCCGCGCTATGCGCCTTATGCGGCCAAGCTCTCAGCCCTGATGAACCTGCGCGACCGCATTCCGCTGCTGGCGCGGCTGAGCGAGCGCTGGCTCGGCTTCAGCGCACGGCGCTCGCTGCCGGTCTGGCGCAGGCCCTGGGCGCAAGCCGGCCGAACTGCGACGCCGGGCGATGTGAAGGGCGACGGCCGCGACCTCGTGCTCTTCGGCGACAGCTTCAACCGCTATTTCGAGCGCGAGAACCTCGAAGCCGCCGAGCGCGTGCTGGCGGCAGGCGGCTATCGTCTGCACAAGGTCGAGCCTGGGGATGGTGGCCGACCGCTCTGCTGCGGGCGCACCTTCCTCTCGGCCGGGCTCGTCGACGAGGCGCGGGTCGAGGCGAAACGGACGCTCGAAGCGCTCGCCCCCTTCGTCGCCAGGGGCGCGCGCATCGTCGGGCTGGAACCCTCCTGCCTGCTGACTTTCCGCGACGAATTCGGCGCAATTCTGCCCAAGGCCGAGGTCGAGCCGGTGGCGAGCGCCGCCTTCCTGCTGGAGGAGTTGCTTGCCGCCGACCTCAAGGCGGGGACAACCACCCTGCCCCTCAAGGACCAGGCCGGTCGCATCGCGCATCTGCATGGCCACTGCCACCAGAAGGCTTTCGCGGCGATGGGCGCGGTCGAGGCGACCTTGCGCACCATTCCCGGCCTCGATGTCCGCCCGATCGAATCGAGCTGCTGCGGCATGTCGGGCGCCTTCGGCTATGGCGCGGCGACGATCGACGTCTCCTTCGCCATGGGCGAGCTCGCCTTGCTGCCGGCCGTGCGCAAGGCCGGCGCAGGCGATCTCATCGTCGCCGACGGCACGAGTTGCCGCCACCAGATCCATGACGGCGCGGGCCGCGAAGCGATGCATGTCGCGCGCGTGCTCGCCGAGGCCCTGGAGGACAAAGCCGACCAGACCAGCTGATCAACGACCCGGCAAACGGGCGATCCAACGGGAGGAACGACCATGCTACGGACGACGCTTCTGGGCAGCGCGATCCTGCTCTGCTCGATGGGACATGTGCATCAGACCATGGCGAAGGATTATTTTCTGGCGAGCGGCCGCTGGGATAATGTCGTGCTGGTGATCGATCTCGACAAGGCGATCGACCCCGCCAATGACGGCACGCCGAAGGCGGTGGTGAATCGCCTGCGCGTCACGCCCGATATCGTGGTCGATGGCAAGACGGTGATTTCGAGCGGCCAGCCTATCTCCATCGCAATCGCGCCCGACAACAAGCGCGCCTATGTCGTCAACCATTCCGGCCGCTCGACGCCTGCGGCAGCGGCCGCCTTCCAGCACGGCCATGCCGGCACCGTCACGGTCGTCGACCTGGCGAAGGCGCTCGATCCCGCCAGCAACGGCACGCTCGCCGCCGTCGCGGGCTATATCGAGACCGAAGGCTTTGGGCCGACCGGCTTCGCTATTGCGGCGGACGGCAAGCATGCGGTGCTTGCCCATGCCGAGCGCGAAGGCGACGAGGATGGCGGCCGGCATCTCAGCATCGTCGATCTTGCCACCAACAAGGTGATCCGTAGGGTCGAGCAGGCCTATGGCAAGCCGGGCTTCCCCTGCCCGCCCGATCCGGTGCCGCATCGCGCGCCGGACCCGAAATTCGGCTGCTTCCCCGACACCAATGGCGTGACGATCAGCCCGCTCGGCGGCGGCACGATCTTCGGGGCCAATGGCGGCACCGATGACATCACGGTGATGAGCCTGCAGAAGGCGATCGCCGGCGAGGCCGGCGCGGAGCTTGCGCGCATCCCGGTGCAGGCCGGCGGCTTCGGCATCTCGGTGAGCCCGGACGGCAAGCTCGTCGCCCATGCCTCCCGCGAAAGCGCCCAGACCGACGTCCCCGGCAACACGGTCTCGATCATCGATGTCGAGAAAGCCTTGTCCGACCCCGCCAAGGCCGAGGTCGCGCGCGTCTTGGTCGGCACCGACGACAAGGCCACGCCGACCCGGCCGTTCGTGGCCGCCTTCCTGCCGGATGGAAAGCGCATCCTCTCGACGCATTTCCGGGCCAACAACATCGACATCATCGATGTCGCCAAGGCGATCGCGGGTGGGCCCGCGACGATCCGGCGGGTCGAATTGAAGACGCCGGGCGGCGAGCCCTCGCGGCCACGCGGCATCGCGATCACGCCCGACGGCAAATACGCCGCGATCACCGGCGCACCCAAGGGCAAGCCGAACTCCAGCATCGTCTGGATCGTCGATCTCGCAAGTTACGAGGTGAAGGGGCGCGTCACCGAAATCGGCAATGAAAGCTACATGATCGGCGCGTTCCAGGCGCCGTAGTCCTGGCGCTGTAGTTCTGGCTCCGTAGCCCTTTTCGACGTCCGGACAGGCGGCGCATGGCCGATCGCGCCTTTGCGCTTGCCGTATTCTGCGATCCCGGCCACATGTCAGAGGTTCCGTAGAACTCCACCAGAGCGCCTCATGCTGGCCCCGCACGACCCATATGCTTTCCTGGAGAATGGCGGCGAGATCGGCGCTCTCATCCGGCAATTCGACTGGTCGCGGACGCCTTTGGGGCCGATCGAAAGCTGGCCGCAGAGCCTGCGCACCACGACGGCGCTGGCGCTCAGCTCGCCGCTGCCGGTGATGCTGCTGTGGGGCCCGGAGGGCACGCTGATCTACAATGACGGCTATGCCGCCTTTGCCGGCAGGCGCCACCCTGCCCTGCTCGGCGCCAAGGTGCTGGAGGGCTGGCCGGAAGCGGCCGAACTCAACGCCCGCGTGCTCGACACCGTGCTCGCCGGCGGCACGCTCTCGTTGCGCGAGCAGCGCCTCGCCATGAACCGCCGCGGCGTGCCGGAGGATTGCTGGCTCGACCTCGACTACATGCCGATCCTCGGCGAGGACGGCAGCCCGGCCGGCGTCTTCGCCGTGGTCATCGAGATCACCGAGCGGGTCCGCACCGAACAGCGGCTCAAGATCGCGCAGGAGGCCGGCGGCGTCGGCGTCTTCGAATGGTATCCCGAAAGCGGCCTGCTCGACGTCTCCGACGAATATCGTCGCATCTGGGGCCTGCCGCCGGACGTCCAGGTCACCGACGATCTGCTCGTCAGCCTGCTGCATCCCGATGACCGCGCGCTCTCGGGGCCGAAGCGCCTGACCGAGGACAATCCCCTCGCCTATGCAGAATATCGCCGCTTCGACCCCGCCACGGGCGAGACCCGCTGGATCGCGCGACAGGGCGAGGCGGTCTCGACGCCCGAGAGCGGGCAGCGCCGTTTCGTCGGTGTCTGCTTCGACATCACGCCGCGCAAGGCAGCCGAGGATGCGCTGCGCGCCAGCGAGGCGCGCTGGCGCAATCTGTTCGAGCAGATGCAGGAGGGGTTCTTCATCGCCGAGGCGGTGCGCGACGCCGCCGGGACCATGGTCGATTTCCGCTTCGTCGAGATGAATCCCGCCTTCGAGGCACGCACCGACGTCAGGATGGCCGATGCGATCGGCCGCAATGTCAGCGAGATCATCCCGAACCTGCCGCCGGAGCTGATCACGACCTATGCTATCGTGCTCGAGACCGGCAAGCCGGCACGCTACGAGATCAATGTTCCCTCGATGAAGCATCGCTGGTTCGAGGCGCGGGCAAGGCGCATCGGGCCGGACCGCTTCTCGGTGCTGTTCCTCGACATCACCGGCCGCAAGAAAGCGGAAGCCGCGCTCAGGGAAAGCGAGGCGCGCTTCCGCACGCTGTCGCAATCCATGCCGAACCATGTCTGGACCGCCAGGCCCGACGGCCAGCTCGACTGGTTCAACGAGCGCATCTACGCCTTCACCGGAGCGGCCCCGGGCACGCTCGACGGCGAGGCCTGGATGGCGATGGTCCATCCCGAGGATGCGGCGAGCGCCGCCGCCTCATGGGAGAATGCCCGGCGCGACGGCGTTCCCTACGAGACCGAATTCAGGCTCCGCCGCCAGGACGGCACATTCCGCTGGCACATTGCTCGTGCGGTACCCGCCCATGACGAGCGCGGCGCGATCACGCGCTGGGTCGGCACCAATACCGACATCGACGCGCAGAAGACAGCGGAAGCCGCGCTCGCCGACCTCGCCGATACGCTGGAGGAGCGCGTCGCCGCCCGCACCGCCGAACTCGCCAAGGCCGAGGAGGCGCTGCGCCACAGCCAGAAGATGGAAGCCATCGGCAACCTGACCGGCGGCATCGCCCATGATTTCAACAATCTGCTGCAGGTCATCAGCGGCAACCTGCAATTGCTGTCGCGGGAAATCGCCGGCGACGAGAAGGCCGAAAAACGCGTCGACAACGCCATGGCCGGCGTCGCGCGCGGCTCCAAGCTCGCAGCCCAGCTGCTCGCCTTCGGCCGCCGCCAGCCGCTGGAGCCCAAGGTCGTCAATGTCGGCCGCTTGATCCGCGACATGGACGACCTGCTGCGGCGCACACTGGGCGACGCGATCGAGATCGAGAGCAGCATCGCCGGCGGGCTGTGGCACACGCTGGTCGACCCGGCCAATGTCGAGAACGCCATCCTCAACCTGGCGATCAACTCGCGCGACGCCATGGATGGCCAGGGCCGATTGACGATCGAGGCCGGCAACGCCTTCCTCGACGACGCCTATAGCGGCGCCCATCGCGACGTCACGGCGGGGCAATATGTCCAGATCTCGGTCACCGACACCGGCTCGGGCATGAGCCGCGAGGTGATGGACCAGATCTTCGAGCCGTTCTTCTCGACCAAGCCGCAGGGCAAGGGCACCGGGCTCGGCCTGTCCATGGTCTATGGCTTCGTCAAGCAGTCCGGCGGCCATGTGAAGGTCTATAGCGAGCCCGGCCAGGGCACGACGATCAAGCTCTATCTGCCGCGCTCGCTCCAGGCCGAGGACATGCTGGTCGAGAAGGAGGCCGGCCCCGTCACCGGTGGCAGCGAGACCATCCTCGTCGTCGAGGATGACGAGGCGGTGCGCGAGACCGTGATCGCGCTGCTGGGCGAGCTCGGCTACCGCGTGCTGAAGGCGCCCGACGCCCAGAGCGCGCTCGCGGTCATCGAGAGCGGGGTCGCGATCGACCTGCTCTTCACCGATGTGGTCATGCCCGGCCCGCTGAAGAGCCCGGAGCTGGCGCGCAAGGCCAAGGAGCGGCTGCCACAGCTCAGCGTCTTGTTCACCTCCGGCTATACCGAGAACTCGATCGTCCATGGCGGGCGGCTCGACGAGGGCGTCAGCCTGCTCTCGAAGCCCTATGGGCGCGAGGCGCTGGCGCGGAAGATCCGCCAGGTCCTGGTGCAGGACGGCAAGACGCCGTCCTATGAGACCGTCCGGCCCCAGCCGAAAAGCGCGGCGCAGAAGGCGGCTTTGCAGGCTGCGGCCGCCCCAGCGCCCGAACCGGCGCGGCGGAGCAACCTGACCGTGCTCGTCTGCGAGGACGACGCCATCATCCGCATGGACACCGCCGACATGGTCCAGGATCTCGGCCATGTCGCCATCGAGGCGGAAAACGGGCTGAAGGCGCTCGAGATCGCGACGGGGCGCAATGTCGACATCCTGCTGACGGATATCGGCCTGCCCGATATTTCGGGCAGCGAACTGGCGCACCGCTTACGCGCATTGAAGCCCGAGCTCGCCATCATCTTCGCCACCGGCCGCGATCAGGTCGAGGGTTTCGAGGGCGCGGCCCGCACCGCGCTGCTGAGAAAGCCCTATCGGCTGCATACGCTGGAGAAGATCCTCGGCTCGATCCTGGATTGAGAAGCGCCTGCCGGAGCCCCTCGGCCTTTCGGACCGGGCGGTCGCTTGCGTTTGCAGCGCCCGTCGCGTGCAGGCTTGCGCATGGCCAGGCATGCTGCGCTGCGGCTAGACTTGCCCGAACGCAGACAGACCTGCCCATTCCAAACCCTGCCCATTCCAGATCCTGCCCATTCAAGGCGAACCCACCACGATGAGCCAGCTCTTCAGCCCCTACACGCTCGGCGACCTCACCCTCGCCAACCGCATCGTCATTGCCCCGATGTGCCAGTATTCGGCCGAGGACGGCCGCGCGACCGACTGGCACATCATCCATCTCGGCCATCTCGCTCTGTCGGGCGCCGGGCTGCTCTTTCTCGAAGCGACGGCAGTCGAGCCGGAAGGACGGATCAGCCCGTTCGATCTCGGCCTCTGGTCGGATGAGACCGAGGCCGCGCTGGCGAAGGCGCTCGCCGCCGTGCGGGCGCATTCCAACATGCCGATCGGCATCCAGCTCGGCCATGCCGGCCGCAAGGCCTCGGTGGCGCAGCCATGGGCCGGCGGAGGCCAGCTCGGCCTCGACCAGGGCGGCTGGCAGACGCTCGCCCCCTCGGCCGTGGCTTTTGAGGGCCACGCCAGGGCTCCGCACGCCCTGACGGCGGACGAGATCGCCCGGCTCGTCGAGAGCTTCGCGCTTGCCGCCAAGCGCTCGGTCAGGCTCGGCCTCGATGCAATCGAGCTCCACGGGGCCCATGGCTATCTGCTGCACCAGTTCCTCTCACCGCTCTCCAACCGGCGCGAGGACGCCTATGGCGGCTCGCTGGAGAACCGCATGCGCTTCCCGCTCGCGGTGTTCGAGGCGGTCAAGGCGGCGGTGCCGTCTGCCTTTCCCGTCGGCATCCGCGTCTCCGGCACCGATTGGGTCGAGGGCGGCTGGGATATCGAGCAGACGCTCACCTTCGCCTCCGCCTTGCAGGCGCGCGGCTGCAGCTTCATCGACGTCTCGGGCGGCGGCCTCTCGGCCGCGCAGAAAATCCCGCTCGGCCCGAGCTATCAGGTGCCGTTGGCGCGCGCCGTGAAGCAGGCGACCGGCCTGCCGACCATCGCGGTCGGGCTGATCACGGAAGCCGACCAGGCCGAGGCGATCATCGGCACGGGCGACGCCGACTTCGTCGCGCTGGCGCGCGGCATGCTCTACGACCCACGCTGGCCCTGGCACGCAGCCGCCCAGCTCGGCGCAACCGTGAAGCCGCCCTCGCAATATCTGCGCTCGCAGCCGCGTCAGCTCCGCAACCTGTTCGGCTGAGCGCATCCGCCTTTCTCGAGAGAACTCCCCAATGACCGCCTATTCCGAGCTTTCCGCCCATTTCGGCCGCATCGCCGCATTGTCCAACGCCATCGGCATCCTGAGCTGGGACAATGCCGCGATGATGCCGACCGGTGCCGCCGCGACACGGGCCGAAAGCATGGCGCTGCTCGACGTGCTGCGCCATGGCATGGCGGTCGAGCCACGCATCGGCGACTGGCTGGGCGCTGCCGAGGACGATGACAGGCTCGGCCCCTGGGAGCGCGCCAATCTGCGCGAGATCAGGCGGCTCTGGACGGTTCAGACCGCGCTTCCGGCCGATCTGGTGGAGGCGTCGAGCAAGGCGATCTCGGTGTGCGAGATGCGCTGGCGGCAGGCACGCACGGATTCCGATTTCGCCGGGCTCCTGCCGTTCCTGAGCGAGGTCTTGAACCTGCAGCGCCAGATCGGCCAGGCGAAGGGCGAAAAGCTCGGCCTTTCCCCCTATGACGCGCTCTTGAACGACTATGAGCCCGGCGGGCGCTCGGAGAAGATCGACGCCTTGTTCGACGATCTCGCCACCTTCCTGCCCGGCTTCACGCAGGAGGTCCTGGCGCTCCAGGCCCGCCGGCCCAGGACACCGGAACCACAGGGCCCGTTCGCGATCGAGCAGCAGCGGGCGCTCGGCCTCAAGATGATGGCGGCGCTGGGCTATGATTTCGAGCGCGGCCGGCTCGACGTCTCCACACACCCGTTCTGCGGCGGGGCCGACAACGATGTCCGCATCACCACGCGCTATGACGAGAGCGATTTCGCCAAGGCCTTGATGGGCGTGCTGCACGAGACCGGCCATGCGCTCTACGAGCAGGGCCGGCCGCAAGCCTATATGAACCAGCCTGTCGGCCAGGCGCGCGGCATGAGCCTGCATGAAAGCCAGTCGCTCCTGGTCGAGATGCAGGCCTGCCGCTCCGCCGCGTTCATCCGCTTCGCCGCGCCCTTGATGCGCGAGGCTTTTGGCGGCTCAGGCCCAGCCTGGGAGCAGGAGGCCTTGCTGGCACGCTACACCAAGGTCGAGGCCGGCTTCATCCGCGTCGATGCCGACGAGGTGACCTATCCGGCTCATGTCATCTTGCGCTACCGGCTGGAGAAGGCGCTGATCGCCGACGAGATGCCGCTCTCGGAACTGCCCTTCGCCTGGAATGCCGGCATGAAGGCGCTGCTCGGCGTGACGCCGCCCGACGACCGGCGGGGCTGCCTGCAGGACGTGCACTGGCCCAGCGGCGGCTGGGGCTATTTCCCAACCTATACGCTGGGTGCGATGACCGCGGCGCAGATTTTCGAGGCCGCCTGCAAGGCCGAGCCCGAGATCCTGCCTTCGATCGGGCGCGGCGATTTCTCGCCCCTGGTCGGCTGGCTGCGCAGCCACATCCATAGCCAGGCCAGCCTCTACGAGACCGACGAACTGCTGACCCACGCCACCGGCCGCCCGCTCGACGCCGGCGTGTTCAAGGCGCATCTGCGCCGTCGTTATGGCAGCGAAGGCTAGCCTTCTCTGTCGGAAAGTACCGGCATCGGAAAGCCGCCGAACGCCTGTTCATAGGCGGCTCCCAGCGCCAGCAGGCGGTCGTCGCTGCCTTGCGGCCCTATCAGCTGGAAGCCGATCGGCATGTCGTCCCGGTCCGGCCTCGCCGGCAAGGTCAGCCCCGGCAAGCCCAGCGCATTGGCGAAGGCGGTGAAGACCGCGTGCCCGCGCGGACCGACCGATTGACCGTCGATCACATCGGGATGGGTCTGCCCGACCGGCCAGGGCTGCGCCGCCGTCGCCGGCATCAGCAGCAGGTCGAAGCAGGAGAAGAGCGCGTCGAACGCCTCGCCGGCCGCCTCGATCGTCCGCAGCATGCCGAGATAATCGCTGGCCGAATGGCCACGGCCGCGTTCGGCCATGGCGGCGATCCCGGGCTGTACGGGCGCGTCCCGCCCGAGCTTGAGATGCGCGTCGAGCAGCCAGGCGACGCCGGTTTCGCTGACGATCGACCAGATCGCATTGACCGGCTCGGCCAGGGTGAAATCGTCCAGGCGCTCGACGGCATGGCCGAGCCCGGCGAAGCGCTCGGCCGCCCCAGTGACGCTCGCAGCGATCGCCGGATCGACCGGCGCCTCCCCAAAGCTTGGAATGAAGGCGATCCGTTTTGCGGCGGGCGGCGCGGTCTCCGCCCCGGCGCCGGCGATGACGCGCAGCATCGCGCGGACATCGCCGACGCAGCGCCCGATCGGCCCCACCACCTCGAAAGCGTCGAGGATCGCGGGAAAGCCGTGCCGGCGCGGCACCAGCCCGCGCGAGGGCTTGAGGCCGACCAGCCCCGTATGCGCCGCTGGCCGGCGGATCGAGCCGCCGCCATCGGTGCACAGCGCCAGCGGCCCGATGCCCGACGCCACGGCCGCGACCGCCCCGCCGCTCGACCCGCCAGGCGTCAGGCCCGGATTCCACGGGTTGCGCGTCGGGCCGAAGAGGACGTTGTCGGTGACGCCCTGCACGGTGAATTCCGGCACATTGGTCTTGCCGAGGATGACGGCGCCGGCCGCACGCAGGCGGGCGACCGGCGTCTCGTCGAGCTCCGGCACGAAATCGGCGTAGCAGGCGCTGCCCCAGGTGCTGCGCAGGCCGGCGGTCAGGATGTTGTCCTTGATCGTCAGCGGGACGCCGTCGAGCGGCCCGAGCGCTTCTCCTCGCGCCCAGCGGCCCGCGCTCGCCCGCGCCGCTGCCTGCGCGCCCGCCCGGTCGAGCGTGACGACGGCGTTGAGACGCGGATTGACGGCGTCATGGCGCTCCAGAACCGCTTCCAACGCCTGGACCGGCGTGGCGCTGCCCGCCGCGAAAGCCTGCGCGAGTTGCCCGGCGGTCAGGCCCCAGAGTGGCTGGTCGCTCATTTGAAAGGCGCTCCGCGATCATCATGCCGGCGCGGCGCCCCCCGACCGGGAAATGCCGACATTCCAACCGCTAAGCCATGGCTCCTCATCCGACAACAGACTTGAAACGAAGGGCAACTAGGATTTTAATCAAGTACCCGCTACGGGCAATGTCAGGGAGAACGCAATGCTGAGGACTTTGATAGTCGCATCTGCTTCCGCCATCGCCGTCGCATCCGTCTTCGCCACGCCGGCCTCGGCGCTGACGATGAAGGAATGCAGCGCGAAATATCAGGATGCCAAGAAGGCCAATACGCTCAAGGGCCAGAAGTGGAACGATTTCCGCAAGGCCCAATGCGGCGACGACGACGCCTCCGACAACGATGCCGCAGCAGCCGTCACTGACCCCGCACCGGCGCCAGCGGCCACGCCCGCCGCAACGGCGCCCGGGCAGAAGCCGGCGGCAGCGCCCGCCCGCGCCAAGGCCGCTGTGTTCCCCAGGGCCGTCGCGCCGAAATACTCCGAGGAATCGCCCGGCAAGGCCCGGCTCAAGACCTGCGTCGACCAGTACAACGCCAATAAGACGGCCAACGCCAATGGCGAGCTGAAGTGGATCGAGAAGGGCGGCGGCTACTGGAGCCAGTGCAACACCAAGCTCAAGAGCTGAACAAAGCCTTTACGCGAAACAGCTCGGCCCCGGATCCTGTCCGGGGCCTTTTTTACGCCGATGCGCCAGGCATCCCGCTCTCTCGCCTATTGAGTCGCATAGATTCGTTCGCCCACGCGGATGAAATGGGTGGGATCGTTGGGCTCGCCATTGACGCGCGTCTCGTAATGCAGATGCGGGCCCGTCGAGCGCCCGGTGCTGCCGACCAGCCCGACCACGGTGCCGAGCGCGACGGGCTGGCCCACGGTGACGTTGATCGCCGATAAATGGCCGTAGCGCGTGGTGATGCCGTTGCCGTGGTCGATGATGACGAGATTGCCGTAGCCGCCGCCGATTCCGGCCGTCTGCACGACACCCGACCCTCCAGCATGGACGGGAACACCGATCGGCGAGCGGAAATCCGTGCCGGCATGGAAACGCGCCTCGCCGGTGAACGGATCGGAGCGCGTGCCATAGGAGCTGGTCATCAACCCGGCGCTGCCCGGGATCGGCCGGAAGAACGGCACGGCGTTCGCCGCCGTCCTGAGCCGGCCCAGGACCGAAAGCGTGCGCCTGATCTGCGCGACATTGCTCTCGAATGGGCCGCCGCCGAAATCCTTGGTCTCCGGCAGCAGATTGGCGACCTGCCCGCGCACCAGCGCCGCTGTCGGCACGAATTTCTCGGCGTCGAGCCCGACCTCGGAGAAGGCCGAGCGCAATTGCAGCAGGGTCGATTGCGAGCGCTGCGTCAGGCCGTTCAGCGAACCCAGTTGCACCTTCTCGAAACGGTCGATCGCATGTTCGAGATAGGTCACGCGCTCGGGTGCGGGATAGCTCGGATCGAGGATGGTGAAGGTCGATCGCGGCGCGGCGCGCTGCACCGAGGCCGCCTTGATCGGCGCCCCGCCGGCCTCGCCGAACTTCACCGGGCTTGCGCCGTCGGGCACGCGGGTCTGGTCGGCCAGCGCGGTCAGCATCGCCTGGCGCGCCTCCAGCGCCGCCTGGCGCAGCATCAGGTCGGCGATGCGCCCCTCGACGCCGTCACGCTCCAATCGAGTCTGCCGGGCGAACCGGTCGAGCTGGGTGCGGAAGACCACGAGCTTCTGCTCATAGGCAAATTGCATGTCGCTCTGCTGCGCGACGAGGCGGGCCGAGAGCTTGTCGCCGAAGATCAGGGCGCTGGTCGCGATCGCACCCCAGCCGGCCAGCAGGGCGAAGGCGACGAGGACAAGCGCGATCGTCGCCGGGCCAACCGTCATGGTCCAGCGCGGACGGCCCGGCCGCGAGAGCTTGGCCGCCTTGTCGCGCTTGCCGGCCTTGTCCGTTTTGCCGTCGCCCTCGGTCGCGGGTTCGGCCTTGCGCAGCTGCGCCTGGGCCTTCGCCTCGGCGGCAGCAACCTTCGCCTCGGCGGCAGCCCTTGCCTCCGCAGCCTTTGCCGCCTTCATCCGGGCAGCAACGCGCTCGGCCGCTGTCTGCGGTTTGGACGGGGCGGAACTCAAGGCCGGGCTCCTCCAAGCATGTCCTGGAATCCAAGCAAGTCCTGGAAAACGGCGCGCGCGATTCTCTGCCGAGCCGGGCGAAAGTCAACGCTGCAACGACGCTTCAGGCCGGCAGCCCCACCACCTGCCGAAAGGGAGGCGCGGCCCAGTTCCTTACACAGGATGATCTTTGACTTTACGCAACGCAAAGGCAATCTGCCGCAATAGCCTCGCCGAGATATCGACGATTGTCGATTCGGGGCGCGAATTGTCAATCAATTACGTAATTGACATGACAGGCGTCCCGTTGAAACACTCGAAGCCAGCAATCTTTCTCTAGAGCAGGATGCGAAAAAGTGAGAACCGGTTTTTCGCATCGATCCTGCTCTCACTCCTAAGATGAGAGGCGGCCTTGTCATCACCTCGCGACATGGCCGTGCTTCCCCGGCATGCGAGGCGGCCCGGAGCTGCCTGATCCGGCGCTCCGACGCCGGGGGATCAAGGACCAAGTCAGAGACAACACCGAAAGCGCGTCAAATATGCGAATGAATTCAAGGCGCTACAGGAGATAAGCCCCTGGATTGAGTTAAAATCTCTGGACAGACTTGGCCTCTCATCGCTTTCCGCCGCAAGGAGCCTGCCATGACCTCGACCCTGCCTCCCGAACAATCCGCCCTCGACCGCGAGATTCTCGACGAATTGTTCGAGATCGTGCCTGACGAGTGGGACGCCTTCCTGCTTTCGGTCGAGCCGCGCAAGCTCGATGGCGACGGGCAGATCGTGACCATCGTCAACCCGGACGTCGCCGGGGCGGAAATCCCCGCGACCGAGGCGATCCGCGTCTGCGTCGCCAAGCTCGCAGCCTTCTTCGCCCGCGAAAAGCGCAGCTGGGAGCGCCTGACCTATGCCGCTTTCGCCGACGAGGCCGGCACATGGCGCGTCAAGATCACCGCGCCGCTGCCGCCCCCCACAGCACCGGCCGCATGAGCGCACTGGGACCGACCGCGGTCAAGATTAGGCACGCGGTGCTTTCGTGCTTGTTCCGCCCCATTGCGCCACGTTACGATGCGTGAGCGTGGCTGAAATAAAGTTTGCCGGCTGCGTGACGAAGCGGGATGCGCCGCTTACGCCTTGATCTGGAATCATGACGATGGCTCGAAGGCTCGGCGATGTCTTGGAACAGTAAGGTCGTCTGGGGAGAAGGACTTTTTCTGCGGCCGCATCATCTGCAGCAAGCGGATCGCTATCTCGAAAACCTCGTCGATGCGCGCACGCGCTTCGTCACGCCTTACCCCTGGGGCTTTTCGACCCTGGAGATCGACCGCGACCTCGCCCAGCAGAGCCGCTTCGGCCTGCGTCGCGCGGCGGGCATCCTGCCTGACGGCACGCCCTTCGACATTCCAGCCCACAGCCCCCTGCCCGCTCCCATCGACGTGCCGGACGCCGCCGCCAAGCAGCTGCTCTGGCTGACCATGCCGGTCGCGGCGGCCAATACGCGCGAGGTCGACGAGCCGACGAGCGCCACCGCCAGTCGCTATGTCACCGCCAGTGAGACGCTGATCGACTCGACTGCCGCCATGCGCGTCGAGGAGGAGATCGACGTCGCCTATCCCCGGCTCGGCTTCGATCTGCGCAAGACCGCCAAACCCGGCTATGTCAGCATGCCGATCGCCCGCATCGTCGAGGTGCGCGACAAGACCATCGTCTTCGACGACAAATTCGTCCCGCCGGTGCTGATCGCCTCGGCCTATCCCGCGATCGACGGCTGGATCGACCGCGCCATCGGCTGGATCGAGGCCAAGCTCGAGGAGCTGGCGCGCTATGCGGCGGACCCGACCGCCGGCGGCGGCCTGCAGAGCGCCGATTTCTTCGTGCTGCAGCTGCTCAACCGGCACCTGCCGGTGCTGCAGCATTTCCGGCATTCGCGCTATATCCATCCCGAGCGTCTCTATGAGGAGTTCGTGCGGATGGTCGGCGAACTCGCGACCTTCGCCACGCCGGAGCGCCGGACGCGGACCTATCCGCGCTATGACCACGACAATCTCGAACTCGTCTTCGAGCCGATCCTGCGCGACCTGCAGGATTTCCTCAGCGCCAGGCTCGGCCGCCGTGCCATCCGGCTCGAGCTGATCGAGCGCGCGCCCAACGCCTTCGTCTCGACGATCCGCGACCGCAGCCTGTTCCGCAACGCCAATTTCGTGCTGGAAGTTGCGGCGCGCCGGCCCCTGATCGAGATCCAGCTGCAATTCCCGCAGCTCTTCAAGATCGGCCCGAATACGAAGATGAACGACATCGTCAACGCCCATCTGCCGGGCGTCGGCCTCAATCACATTCCGACCCCGCCGTCGCAGATCCGCGCGGTCGCGGACCATGTCTACTTCCTGCTGGACAAGAACTCTCCACTCTGGCCTGAATTCAGCACGGCAAACGCGATCGGCCTGCATTTCTCGGGCGACTGGCCGGAACTGCAGCTCGATCTCTGGGCGATCCTCGGAGACAGGCGATGACCGAGCCCAAAGACCCGTTCGAACCTGCCTACAACCCCAATGAGCGCACGGTCGTGCGGCCCAATCCCGGTGGCAGGCGCCCGGTCGCGCCGAGCCCGCCTAGCCAGCAATCCGAACAGCCGGGCCCGTTCACGCCGTCGGCCTATCCGCCCCCGCCCGCCTCCTACCATCCGGCCTCTGGCTACCAGCCGCCGCCGAGCTATCCGCAGGCAGACCCCAACGCCGCCGCGCAGGACGCCTGGGCCGATGCACCGGGCCAGAGCTATCCGCAGCCGGTCCCGCCGCCCTACCAGCCGCCGCCGGCGCAGAGCTACGCTCCCCCGCCCCAGCCGGTGCCGCAGCCACCGGGCTCCGTGCCCCAGGTCGCGCCGCGCGAGATGCCGGTGGCGCCCAATGACAATCCGATCATGAGCGCGGCTGCGCCGATCCTCTCAATCCTCGGGCGCCTGCGCGTGGCCCTGGCCTATGCCTCGTTCAGCCAGTTGATGGACCAGATCGCCGGCGCGATCCAGCGCTTCGAGGCCGACGTCACCGGCGCCGGCATCGGCCAGGACCAGGCCAAGCAGGCGAAGTACACGCTCTGCGCCACCGCCGACGACATCGTCCAGAACATCCCGGCGCAGGATCGCCAGCTCTGGACGCAGTACAGCATGCTGAGCCGCTTCTTCGGCGAGCGCACCGGCGGCATCCGCTTCTTCGAGGAGCTCGACCGGGCCAAGCAGGACCCGATCCTGAACTACAATGTGCTGGAGCTGCAGCATGCCTGCCTGGCGCTGGGCTTCCAGGGCGTGCACCGGACCTCGGCCGGCGGCCCGGCGACCTTGCAGACGATCCAGCGCAATCTCTACGAGACGCTGCGGCGCGTGAAGCAGCGCGTCAATCAGGAGCTCTCGCCGCGCTGGCAGGGTCAGGACATGACGGCACGCGGCACGACCGTGCGCATCCCGTTCTGGGCGATGGCCTCGCTCGCGGGCGTCCTGCTGCTCGCCATGTACCTGACCCTGCGTTCGCTTTTGAGCTCCGGCAGCGACGCGGTGATCGACGATGTCGGCCGCATCTTCCCGACGACCGACGTCTCGATCGAGCGGCGCGTCGTCCAGCCGGTGAAGCCCACGCCTCCGCCGCCGATCAAGACGACGCAGCTCGAACGCATCCGCGCAGCGCTGGCGACCGAGATCGGCGAGCAGAAGCTGGCGGTGGATTCCGTCTCGACCGGCATCATCGTGCGCGTCAACAGCTTCGCCTCCTTCGAGCCCGGCAAGGCGACGGTGATCGATGCCTTCCGCCCGCTCGCCAAGCGCATCGCGCAGACGCTGGAGAAGGAGCCCGGCCAGATCAAGGTCACCGGCCATTCCGACAACACGCCGATCAAAACGGTGCGCTTCGCCAACAACTACGAATTGTCGGTCGAGCGCGCCAAGGCCGTCGGGGCCCTCCTCACCGAGGATCTCAGCGACAAGAAGCGTATCCTCGCCGACGGCAAGGGCGACACCGCCCCCATCGCCTCGAACGATACGATCGAAGGTCGTGCGCGCAACCGGCGCGTCGACGTGCAGATCCCGCATGAACGCTGACCGCAGGCGGAGGCGCTCATGACCCTGGCCATCTGGTTGCGCATCATCATCAGCCTGATCGGGCTTGCCGCCTTCGGCGCGCTGGTCTGGTTCGCCAGCCCGTTGATCTCCATTGCCGGGATCTATCCGTTCGATTCCGAATGGGTGCGCTTCGCCATCATCGCGGTGGTCTCGCTCATCGTGCTCGGCCTGCTGGTCTGGGGCGTCATCCGGCGCAGGCGCGAGGCGGCGGCGCTGGAGCAGGGCCTGGCCGACGCGGCCGTCGACGAGGGCGATGGCGACGTGCTCGGCGAGCGCATGGCCGACGCGCTGCTGACGCTGAAGAAATCCGCGGGCTCGAGCGCGACTTATCTCTACGAGCTGCCCTGGTATGTGCTGATCGGCCCGCCAGGCTCCGGCAAGACCACGGCCCTGGTCAATTCGGGGCTGAAGTTCCCGCTCGCCAAGGGCGGCGCGCCGTCCGCCGTCGCCGGCGTCGGCGGCACCCGCTATTGTGACTGGTGGTTCACCGACGACGCCGTGCTGATCGACACGGCCGGCCGCTACACCACGCAGGATTCCGACGCCTCGGCCGACCGCAAGAGCTGGCTCGCCTTCCTCGACCTGCTCAAGAAGAACCGGCCAAACCAGCCGATCAACGGCGTCATGCTGGCGATCAGCATCGAGGATGTGCTGACCGCGTCGCCGGCCGAGCTCAACGCCCATTCCGATGCGATCCGGGCGCGATTGACCGAGTTGCACGACAATCTCAAGGTCGATTTCCCGGTCTATGCGCTGTTCACCAAAATGGACCTCGTCTCCGGGTTCATGGAGTATTTCCAGCATCTGAACGAAGCCTCGCGGCGCGTGGTCTGGGGCCATACCTTCCAGACCGACGACAAGACGCTGAACATGATCAGCGAGGTGCCCGACGAGTTCGACGCGCTGGTCGAGCGCCTCAATTCCGAATTGCCCGACCGGCTCCAGGAAGAGCCCACGCCCAATGCGCGCGTGCAGATCTTCGGCTTCCCGACCCAGATGGCGGCGGTGAAGAACCCGATCATCGAGTTCCTCAACCGCATCTTCGAGCCGACGCGCTATCATTCGCGTGCGACCTTGCGCGGCTTCTATTTCACCTCGGGCACGCAGCAGGGCACGCCGATCGACCAGCTGATCGGCGCGATGGCGCGCAATTTCGGCGCAAACCAGGTCGCCGCCGCGGCGATGTCGGGCTCCGGCAAGAGCTTCTTCCTCACCGATCTGATCACCAAGGTGGTGATCGGCGAATCCGCCTGGGTCTCGACCGACCGCAGGGCGGTGCGCCGCGCCTTCGCCTTGAAGGCGGCCGCCTATAGCGTGCTCGCTCTGGTGACGCTGGGCGGGGCGGCGGCGTGGTGGACGAGCTACAACCGCAATGTCGACCTGATTGCCGACACCAACGACCAGACCAAGACCTTCGTGGCGACCGCGGCCCCGATCATCCAGGAGCCGACCGTCGCCGACCGCGACCTGGAGAAGGTCGTGCCGCTGCTCGACGCGCTGCGCGCCCTGCCCGCCGGCTATGCGCAGGAGGGCGTCTCGCCGCCCATGCGGGCGACCTTCGGCCTGAGCCAGTGGGACCGGATCGGCTCCTCCTCGGAGGCGGTCTACAAGACCGGGCTGGAGCGCCTGCTGCGTTCGCGCCTGATCTTCCGCATGGAAGAGCTGATCGAGGCCAACCGGTCGCGGCCCGATTTCATCTATGAGGCGCTCAAGGTCTATCTCATCCTCGGCGGCCGCCAGAAGATGGACGAGGATCTGATCCTGCTGTGGATGCGGCGCGACTGGGTCGAGAATCTCTATCAGGGCGCCGCCAATGCGCGCCTGCGCGAGGAGCTCAGCCAACACCTGACGGCGATGCTGCGCCTGCCCGATTCCGGCGGCGCCGGCACGCTGACGCTCAACGAGCCCTTGATCGAGGAGGCGCAGAAGACGCTGGCGCGGTTGAGCCTGGCCGAGCGCGCCTATCAATTGCTGCGCGTCCAGGCGCGCGCCTCGCCGGGCAAGCCCGACTGGACGGCCGCCGCCAAGGGCGGCGCCGACGCCAAGCTCGTCTTCGAAGGGCCCCGCGGCGGCGAGCTCGAGAATGTCCGCGTCCCGTTCTTCTATACCTATGCCGGCTTCCACGAGGGCTTCATCGGCCGCCTGCGCGACGTCGCCAAGCAGATCGAGGAGGAGCGCTGGGTGCTGGGCACGGCCGGCGACCAGACCGCCGTCTCGGATCAGTACGAGGCGCTGCCGCGCGCCTTGCTGGAGCTCTACGCCAAGGATTTCATCGCCTCCTGGCAGGGCACGATGGCGGCGCTGCGCTTCCGGCCGCTGCTCGCCAACAAGCCGCAATATCCGGCGCTGAGCGCGGCGTCGGCCGTCACCTCGCCCCTGAAGCAGGTGCTGGAATCGATCCGCGACGAGACCAAGCTCACCCGCGAGCGCCCGGCCCCGGCCGGGCAGACCGCGACGCAATCGGCGGCCGGCTCCTTGAGCCAGGCCCAGCAGGCGCAGAACCTGGCGCAGCGGCTCGGCGTCAATACGGGCAGTTCCTCGACGACGCTCTCGCGCATGGATATCGCGCTCAAGGCGATGGAGAAGCCCAACACCGCCAGCGGAGAACAGGCCCCGGGCGCGACCATCGAGGCGGCCTTCAAGCCGTTCCACCAATTATTCGAGGGCGAGCAGGGCCGCCGGCCGATCGACCAGGTGCTGCTCGCTTTCTCCGAGGTGAACCAGAATCTGCGCCTGCTCGCGACCAACCCGGCGCTGGCGCCGCAGGTCAACGCCACCTTGCCCGCGCAGATCCAGACCCTGCGCAACAGCGCCAACCTGATCCCGCAGCCCTTCTCCAACCTGATCCAGACCGCCGCCACGAGCTTCGAGAATGAATTGACCGGCAGTTCCGTCTCGCAGCTCCTGCAGGATCTGCGCTCGCAGGTCACCGCGACCTGCAACCTGATCGTCACCAACCGCTACCCCTTCGCGCGCGGCAGCGACCGCGACGTGCCGCTGGCCGATTTCGGCCGGCTCTTCGGCACGGGCGGCATCATGGACAAGTTCTACACCACAAATCTCGCGCCGCTGGTCGATACGTCGAAGCCCGAATGGGCCTTCAAGCAGAACATCAGCGTGGCGCGCTCGCTGCCCCCCGCCGCGCTCAAGGAGTTCCAGCGCGCCGCCGACATCAAGGACGCGTTCTTCGGCACCGGCGGCAACATGCCGTCCTTCACCATGGCGATCACGCCGCAGCCGGCGGCGAGCTCCGGCTCTGCGCCGACGATCAAGCTCGACATCAGCGGCGTCGCCGTGGTGGCGCAGGCCGGCGGCGGGCCGACGCCGGTGGTCTGGCCAGGCCCCGCCGGGCTCGACCGCACGGTGATCTCGAGCCAGACGACGAGCACGGGGCTGTTTGGCGGCGTGACCAGCAGCCCGCCCGTCTTCGGGCCGGAGAAGCGCGGCCCCTGGGCCTTCTTCCGCTTCCTCGACCTCGGCTCGGTGACGAAGCGCGGCGAGGCCCTGGTCGCCAGCTACTCCGTCGGCGGCCAGTCGATTTCCTACCAGATCAATGTATCGTCCCTGAAGAACCCGCTGACATTGCCGGCCCTGCGGGAATTCAGATGTCCGGGAGGCTGAGGCAGGATGCACTGCGCCCTTTTCGGCAAGCTACCGGCCAAGCGCGACTTCATCGCGGTGAACATGCCGCGCGAGCTCCTGCGCTTCTGGGAGATCTGGCTGCAGGGCGGCATGGCGGCCAGCATCCAGGCGCTCGGGCCGAGCTGGAAGGAGGCCTATCTCAGCGCGCCGATCTGGCGCTTCTGGCTCGGCCGCTCGCATCTCGGCAGCGAAGTGCTCGGCGCCTTCATGCCCTCGCTCGACGGCGTCGGCCGCTATTTCCCGCTCGCTGTGCTGGCGATGGCGCCCGAAGGGCAGGCCTTCGCCGCGCCGACCGAGAACGCGCAGGCCGCCTGGTTCGAGAGCGCGGAGGCCTTCCTGCTCGATACGCTGGAGCCTGACGCCGTCTATGAGACGACGCTGGCCGCGCTCGAAGGCCTGCCCTTGCCCGAGAGCGTCGCCCGCGACACGCAGCCTGCGATCGTCGCCTCCAATCGGGGGTTGCTCGGCGTGAGCGGCGACGCCACGACCGAGATTCCCGCCTTGCTGGCGCGGCTCGAACGGTCGGACAAGGCCGCCCGCCAAGCGGCCGGCTCCTGGTGGTGGAGCATCGGCGGCGACAGGTTTCCGGCGCTTGCGCTCTGTGCCGAGCGGCTGCCGGAGGCGCAGCATTTCACGTTGCTGCTGACGGGGCCGGCCGCCAGTCCGGAAAGCGGCGGCGCTGACGAGAGCGCACAACCGGCCAGGATCGGAGTCGAGCCCTGATGGACAGCACCCTTCCGCCCCCGTCCATGCGCGCGAGCAACGATCCGCTCGCCATGCTTGCCGGCGCGCTCGACCAGCAAGCCAGCTTCCGCTTCGGGACCGGAGCGACCACCGATGTCGGCAAGGTGCGCAGCGAGAACGAGGACAGCTACATCGTTCACGCCGACGCCGGCCTCTGGTGCGTCGCCGACGGCATGGGCGGCTATGAGGCCGGCAAGCTCGCCTCCTCCACCGTCGTCGAGGCGCTGCGCACGATCGGCCAGGCGGCCTCGCCGGCGGACCTTCTCGCGCGGTTCCAGGACCGGGTGCTGCAAGCCAATATCGGCCTGCGCAAGGCCGGCGAGGAACGCGGCCTCACGACCTTCGGCACCACCGTCGTCGCGCTCCTGATCTATGAGCGCTTCTTCGCCTGCTGCTGGGCCGGCGACAGCCGGACCTACCGCGTCAGGCAAGGCCGGCTGTCGCAGGTCTCGCGCGACCATACCGAGGTGCAGGATCTCGTCGACCAGGGGCAGTTGACCCCGGAGGAAGCCAAGCGCTGGCCGGGGCGCAACATCATCACGCGCGCCATCGGCGTGAGCGACCTCCCCGATCTCGACCTGATTCAGGGCGTGGTGGAAGATGGGGACGTTTTCGTGCTATGCAGCGATGGCCTGACCGGCCATGTCTCGGATGCCGAAATCCTGGCCGGAGTGGCCGGGCGCGCGCCGCAGGCGGCCTGCGACCATCTGGTCGAGCTCACACTTGCGCGCGGCGCGAGCGACAACGTCACGGTGATCGTCGTGGCCTGCGAGCCGAAGGACGCGGAAGCGCCAGTCTCCCCCTCGCCGGCCAGAAGCGACGCCGACGGGCGCGGGGCCTGAAGCGATGCGGCGGCATGAAACAGGGATGACGGAGATGCGGCGGCCTTGCCGTCGCCTTGTCCGCGCCCTGTCGGCCGCCGGCTCCGGCGAAGGCCGCGCGCCATGAGCGACAACGGCGCCACCGTCATCATTCCGCGCGCCCGCGTCGCCGTCGGGACGACGCTGAACGGGATCTATCGGATCGACCATCCCATCGCCGCCGGCGGCATGGGCGAGATCTACAAGGGCTACGCCATCCAGACCGGCGATGCGGTGGCGATCAAGATGATCCGCTCCGATCTCGCCGAGAACGAGAGCGCGCTCGCTTTGTTCCGCAAGGAAGCCTCCTCGCTGCACAACCTGCAGCACGAGGCGATCGTCCGTTATTATCTGTTCTCGATCGATCCGCAGCTCGGCCGCGCCTATCTGGCGATGGAGTTTGTCGACGGCACCTCGCTGAAGGACCATCTCGTCCGCGGACCACTGTCCTTCGAAGACACCTGCATCCTGCAGCAGCGGATCGCGTCCGGCCTGCATTCGGCCCACAAGCTCGGCATCATCCATCGCGACGTCGCGCCCGACAACGTCATCCTGCCCGGGGCCGACGTGGCCTTGGCCAAGATCCTCGATTTCGGCATCGCGCGCTCGACGCGGGCCGGCGAGCAGACGATCATCGGCAGCGGCTTCGCCGGCAAGTACAACTATGTCTCGCCGGAGCAGCTTGGCCTGTTCGGCGGCGACGTCACCCCGAAATCGGACATCTACAGCTTCGGACTGGTCCTGGCGGAGTGCCTTCAGGGCCGCCCCATCGACATGAACGGCTCGCAGGTCGAGGTCATCGACAAACGCCGTGTCGTGCCCGACCTGTCGAAGATCGATCCGCGCTTCCGGCCGCTGCTCGAAAAGATGCTGCAGCCCCTGCCGGAGAACCGCCCGGCGACGATGGCGGAGGTCGCGGCCTGGCAGCCTGCCGTCGGCAAGCCGGCCAAGGCCAAAGCGACGACGGCAGGCGGCGGCAGCAGCAAGACGGGCATGGCGATCGCGGCCGGCCTCGGTGCCGTCGCGCTGCTCGGCGGCGGGCTCTATTTCGGCACCGACCTGCTGAAGGGCGGTGGCACCCCGGCCCAGATCGCCAGCACCGGCCCGGCGCGCCTGGCCGATGAGGAGGCGCTTGCCGCCCAGGCTGCGCGCCGCGCCAGCGAGGATGCGCGCGCCCGGCAGATCCAGGAGCGCGCCGAGCAGGAGCAGCGCGCGGCGCAAGAGCGTGCCCTGCAGGAGAAGGCGGCGAGCGAGAAGCTGGCGCGCGAGCGCGAGCTCGAAGAGACGCGTCGCCAGGCCGAGGCCAAGGCCGCCGACGACGCCCGCAAACTGGCGGAAGCCAGGGCGGCCGAGGAAGCGCGCCGGGTCACTGAGGCCAAAGCCGCCGAGGAGCGCCGTGTCGCGGAGGCCAAAGCCGCTGACGATGCGCGCAAGCTCGCAGAGGCGAAGGCAGCGGACGATGCGCGCCGTGCAGCGGAAGCGAAGGCCGCCGAAGAGCGCCGCGTCGCGGAGGCCAAAGCCGCTGACGATGCGCGCAAGCTCGCAGAGGCGAAGGCGGCGGAAGATGCGCGCCGTGCGGCAGAAGCGAAGGCTGCAGAAGAGCGTCGCGTCGCGGAGGCCAAGGCCGCTGACGATGCGCGCAAGCTCGCCGAGGCGAAGGCGGCCGAGGACGCGCGCCGCATCGCGGAGGCGAAAGCCGCCGAGGAGGCTCGCAAGCTGGCGGAGGCCAAAGCCGCGGAGGAGCGCCGGATCGCCGCCGAAGTGAGAGCGGTTGAGGATGCACGCAAGCTCGCCGAAGCCAAGACTGCCGACGATGTGCGCCGCCTGACCGAGGCGAAAGTCGCCGAGGATCGCAGGCTCGCGGCCGAGGCGAAGGTCGCGGAAGCCAAGGCCGCCGAGGAGGCGCGCCGCGCGGCCGACGCCAAGGCCGCCGAGGAACGCCGGATCGCCGCGGAAGCGAAAGCGGCCGAGGACGCCCGCAAGCTCGCCGAGGCCAAGGCCGCGGAGGAGGCGCGCAAGCAGGCCCTTGCCAAGGCGGCCGAGGACAAGCGCCTCGCGGCTGAGGCGAAAGCGGCCGAGGATGCCCGCAAGCTCGCCGAGACCAAGGCAGCGGAGGAGGCGCGCAAGCAGGCTCTCGCCAAGGCAGCCGAGGACAAGCGCCTCGCGGCTGAAGCGAAAGCGGCCGAGGACGCCCGCAAGCTCGCCGAGGCCAAGGCTGAGGAGGAGACCCGCAAGCAGGCTCTCGCCAAGGCGGCAGAGGAACGCCGCCTCGCCGCGGAGGCGAAAGCGGCGGAGAACGCCCGCAAGCTCGCCGAGGCCAAGGCCGAGGAAGACGCGCGCAAGCAGGCCCAGGCCGCCAAGCTCGCAGAGGAGCGCCGGCAGGCGGCTGAAGCCAAGGCGGCCGAGGAAGCCCGCAAGATCGCCGAGGCGAAGGCCGCCGAAGAGGCGCGCAAGCAAGCCCAGGCAAAGGCGATCGAGGATAAGCGCCTCGCCGCAGAGGCCAAGGCGGCTGAAGACGCGCGCAAAATCGCGGAAGCCAAGGCCGCGGAGGAGATGCGCAAACAGGCCGAGCTTCAGGCTGCGGAGGCCCGCCGCGTCGCCGAGGAGCAAAGCGCCAGGGCAACCGCCGATGCGGAGGCCAACCGTATCGCCGCCTTGCGCGCCGACGAGGAGGCGAAGCGCAAGATCGACGGCGCCACCGCGGAAACACGGGCCACCGCAGAGGATGCGCAGATCACCGAGCGCCAGCGCATCGCGCTCGAACAGGCGCAGGCGCGCTGGCTGACGGAAGAGGCCGAGGCCATGCGCCGCGCTGGCGTGACCGCGCCGCGCCAATCCATCGAAGACGTCGAGCAGCGCAACGCCGCAGCCCAGGAACAGGGCATGCAGGTTGCCTTGGCGGACCCCAGCCTGCTCACCCCCAAGCCATTGGCCGATCCGCGTCCCCTGCGCCCGGTCCCGACCGACCCTGCGGCGCTGGCGCGCGAAACTCAGGAGGAATTGACGCGGATCGGCTGCTATGCCGGCCGGATCAGCGGCAATCTCAATGTCGCGACGCGCGAAGCGCTGCGCGTCTACCGCCAGCGCATCGGCGCGGCCCCCGAACCTGCCGCGATCACGCCCGAGCAACTGCTCGATCTGCGCGAGAGGCCTGCCCCGACCTGTCCCCCGACGAATGTCGCGCCCGCGCCGGGCAGGCAGGCCCCTGCCATCGTGCGTCGCCCGCAGCGCACTGAGCCGGTGCAGCGGGCCCAGCAACCCCAGCGCGAGCGCGCCGCCGAAACCAAGCCGGCGCGGGCCGCGCCTGCCGCCGCGGCGGCGCCCGCAGCAGCCGCGCCGAGGCGCGTCACGCCAGGTCTCGGATTGGGATTCTAGAGCCCCATCTGTCTGGAGCCTCCCGCCCTCATCCTGAGAGGCTGGCCTGAAATGAAATCAAGGATTTCAATGGCTCTGCCTTGACCACCTCTGCGCCGTCATTCCGGACGCAGCAAAGCGGAGATCCGGAATCCATCGTAGAGTTCCGGAGCCCTCCGATGGATTCCGGAGCTGCGCCGCTGGCGCGGCTTGTCCGGAATGACGGTGCGGGTGATGGCAAGCGAACGGAGGTCCTTGGTATCGCTCGTTTCATTTCCGGTCAGGCTCTCAGGAGCCGCGCACGCGGCGTCTCGAAGGATGCTCCAGCTTGCGGGGGAGCCTCCTGGAGCATGCTGCTCAGGATGAGGGCTCGCGGAGTGTCCAATCGGGCTCCAAGCCCGGAACGAGATGGGACGCTCGAACGCAATCGAGCGACGCAAGTCTTGCGTCGCTCGTATCACTCGCTTGTCGATGGCGTCCGTCGTGAGAGGTTCAGTAGACGTTGCCAATCCAGATCAGGCTGGGCCGCGCGGAGAAAGAGGTATAGGCCTCGGCACGACGCGGCGGCCGCGCCGTCTCCGCGTAAGCCACGCGCTGGGGCGCCGAGGCCGCGCGCACCGGCCTGACCGACGCCGAGCGCACGGCCCGGGGACGCGTCTCCGCATTACGCACGGGCGGCAGCGGCGCGACGACCAGATGCGGCTCGTCTTGCACTTCCGCGACCAGAAAAGCGCCGGGGACGATCACGTCCTGCGCCAACACGGGCGTCAGCCCGGTGAGTGCGAGCGCCGTTCCGAAAGCCATGGATCGCGCGGTCGAAAGGCCGAAGGTCATCGCCTTGCTCCATTCTGTACGAAAGCACCATATCATAATTGTGCCAATGCGCCAACATCCGGAAGGTTCCGCCAAACGGGTGAAGAATGTCCAAATCCGGTTGGAAAGGCCTGATTCAGGCCATTTGGGGCACTTTCCTCACCCTTGCCGCCTCCGCTTCCCGCGTCAGCCCGGGCGGCGTTGCAGGAGCTTCAAGCCATGGTCGATGCAGATCGTCAGCCGGGCGCGGCGCTCCTGAGTCGCGTTCCGAGCCAAGGCGATCAAGACCGCCGCGCGGATCGCCTTGGCCGTCAGATGCGGCGGGGCCATCACCGGAGCGTGGGGGTTGTCGGCCATATCACCGCCGGACCAGGCCGCGCCCAGGGCAAGCCAGGTGCTGGCGTCGGCGCGCAGGCCGGCAAAACCGAGGCGCAGCGCCTCGATCCGGCGCGACTGCTGTGGCTCCTTGACCCAAAGTTCAGCGGCCTGGAAAGCCCGGTTCTGCTCGATCTGCTGGCGCTCGCGCTCATCGGCGAGCCCGCGCACGCAGGAGCAGCCCCACCAGACCGCCTCCCGCCTCGGCAGAAGATAGGCGCAGAAGCTGATCGCATCCTCCGGTGTCTTGCTGTCGATCAGCCCGACGAGGAAATCGCGCGGGGTGGCGTCGCTGGGGGCAGCCTCGATATCCTCTCCCGCAGTCGGAAAGGCCTCGAAGACATCGCGCGCGGTGAGAAAGCGGTCTTGGCGCATGGCGTCAGTTGATCTTCACCATGCCGCCCGTGATCGTCAGCATCGCGCTGCCTTTGAGCTGCGTCGTCGTGCCTTTCATGTCGAGATCCGCAGAAGCCTCAACCTTGATGTTGATCGATTTCAAGGTGATGCTCTCTTGGTCCATCACGATCGTCGAACCACCCACCTTGAGCGTGATCTTCTGGCCCGCCTTGATCAGGATTTCCTGGCTGACATCGACGACCTGGTTGCCGGTCTCGACCTTGAGGTTGTCGTCGCCCTTCTTCAGGGTGATGTTGCGCGAGGCATCGCCCTTCTCGCTCGAAAAATCCTCACCGATATTACGGGTCTCGGTGTCCCGGACCAGCGTGTCGAGAAACTTCTCGGCGCGGAACTCGACCTTCTCGGCCCTCTTGGTGTCGTCGAAGGTCAGCTGGTTATAGCCGTTGCTGCCCGTCGTGGTGTCCGATTTGATGCCGTTGATGTTCTTGTTGGCCTTGGTGCCGAACGGCATCTTGTGCTTGCCGTTATAGACGGTGCCAACGACCAGCGGGCGGTCGATGTCGCCCTCCAGGAACTCGACGATCACCTCCTGGTCGATGCGCGGGATGAAGGAGCCGCCCCAGGAATCCCCGGCCCAGACCTGCGCGACGCGGACCCGGTAGAGATGCTCGTCTTCGCGATCCCAGTGGAACTTGACGAGGATGCGGCCCTGATCGTCGACATCGATCTCCTCGCCCTTCTCGCCGACGACGCGCGCCGTCTGCGGGCCGAAGATCGTCGGCTTGTCCGTGAGCTGCGGCGGCTTGAACGGCCGGTCGGCGAGCTGGAACTCGTATTGCCCGGAATAGTCGTGCCCGCCGCCATTCTCGCCGGAGCGATAGGATTGCAGCGAGACGAAGGAATGCGTCGCCCTGACGACGAGGAACTGCTTGTTCTCGCTGTCGGCGCTATGGCGCTCCAATGTGGTCAAGCCGCCGGGATAGAGCGTCGCGGCATCGCCCGAGGCGATCCGGCGCCGGTCCGAGGCCTGCTCTGATTCGAGTTTGACCTTGGCCAGCGTCTTGCCGTCGCCATTCTCCAGATAGCGGCCGGGATAGTCGTAAACCTCCAGCTTGGAATTCTGGTAGGCTTCCGAAGTCTGCTCCTCCGCCTGCATGTCGGCGTCGGGCTTCTCGTAATTATAATCGCGGAAGGTGATCTTGCCGGTGCGGAAACGGCGTTCGACCATCCAATGCTCGATATGCTCGACCTCGCGCCGATTATTGGTATCCAGCGGCAGAAAAGGGATGGTTTCGGTGCCCTGGATCGGCTTATGCGACGAAGCCTGATCGGCCAGGATCAATCGATGGGTCCCGGCCTCATGCTCGAAGTAGTAGCAGATGCCATATTCCTCCATCAGCCGGCTGACGAAGGCGAGGTTCGTTTCCCGGTACTGAACGCAATATTCGAGTTGCGGATAGGATTTGATATCGAGCCTGAGCTCGCCGAGCTGCCCGTCGCGCAAGACCTTCTCGATGATCTTGTCGACCGTCTTGTTGTGAAAGATCTTGCAATTGGCCGTCTGCCCCAGCAGCCAGAGCCAGGGCCGCAGCGTCAGGCGATAGAGGTAGAATTCCTCCTGCATGCCGAGCCATTGCGCCTCGACCAGGATACCGCTGAAGTAACGCTTCTTCTCGCCCTTGACGACGGTGCCTTCGTATTCGACGACATTGATCTCGAGATGGCATTGCTGGCCGAGCGCTTCGTCGAAATCCAGGTTGGGCTTCTCGCTCAAGGCCTCGATACGGTATTCGAACAGCTCACTCAGGCCCTCATTGGCGTCGAGCCGCCGGAAGGCCAGGACATCGCCGCCGAACGGCGTCTTCAGGATCGCGGGTCGGTTGGACTGACTAAGTTTTCGGCTCATGTCGGCTCGCATGTCCAATATGGCGGTCGCTGACCAGGCGAAATCTATAGTCCGCCGGCATCACGGTCTAGCACAGAGACTGGCTGACCAAAAGCAACCCGGCGTCTCCGCCAATTCAACCGGCATGGCAGCGCAATTCAGCCTGGTTCTTAGCCGGGACGCGATTGATTTCGGCCCGTCACCAAGCCAGTCAATCATTGTAAGATCGCACAACGCGTGGGAAACAAAGCATTCATGGATACCTTGTCACATATCGACGCTACGGCATGATCAAGAGCGCCGGAGCGTCAGGGCTGCGGCCCAGGGACATGGATCGGGGGAGATCGAGATGACAGCGGGCCTCGCCACGATCCTGAGCGAAGCGATCGAGGAGGACGCCCCCTGCGGCCCCGATCTCGACCTCGCCTATGACCCCGATTACAGCCTGTTCGTCGCGCGGGCGGAAGGCCTGCTTCCGGAGAAATCCTTCTTCGACTTCGACCGGACCAAGAACGACCTGGCGAAGGAAAGCAGCGCCGTCGAGACCCTGCTGGGGCGTACCCGCGATCTACGCCTACTCGTCCTGCTCGCGAAGCTGCGCATCCTCAACCGCGATCTCGGCGGCTTCGTCGCGGCCGTGACGGCGATGGCGGCCTTGCTGCGCGTACGCTGGGAGCATGTCCACCCCGCCGCCGAGGAGGGCGATTTCGGCCTGCGCATCGTGGTCATCGAGTCGCTCGACGATACGACCAGCATCATCATGCCCCTGCTGCACGCGCCCTTGACGGTCAGCCGGCGCATCGGCCCGGTCTACTATCGGATGGTCCAGATCGCGCAGGGCGAGGCCAGCGCCCGCGAGGGCGAGCCGGCGCCGGATCTGCAGGCCGTGGAAACCGCCTTCAGCGACGGCGACATGGCAGGGCTGGTCCAGAACCGCGACCTGATCGTCGCGGCCGTAGCCGCGCTGGCCGAGATGGAAGCCTGCGTCGAGGAGCAGAACGCCGGCAGCCTCAGCCTGGGAAAACTCAAGCCCACGCTCGACAAGATCAGAACCGCGCTCGACGGCGCGATCGTCAAGCGCGATCCGGGCGCCGCGCTGGCGCCGCAGGCCGCGGGCAGCGCGGAGGCAAACGGGGCAGCCCCGGATGCTGCGGGCCCCACGCCCTCGATCCCGCTCGACACGCCGGCCGGCGTCCGCCGCGCTTTGCTCGGCGCCGAGCTCTACTTCCGGACCCGCGAACCGTCGAGCCCGGCGCTCCTGCTGGTCGCCCAGGCGCGCCAGCTCGTCGGCAAGGGGCTCGCTGAAAGCGTTCAGCTCCTGGTTCCCGACCACGCCAGCGATGCGACCATCAATGTCGGCGGCCGCATGGTCTTCGACCTGCCGATCGAGCGCCTGGCCACGCTGATCGAAGCCGGGCCCGGCAGCGAGACGGATGACACGGAAGCCGATCCGCCCGCCGCAGGCAGCCGGCACGAGGCGCTCGACATCCTTCAGCAGGTCGCCACGCATCTGCGTGCACGCGAGCCCTCGAGCGCCATTCCGTTACTGTGCGAGCGTGCTCGCGCAATGGCCGAACGCGATTTCATGTCGCTTTTAAGAGAAATGCTACCGGAACGTGCGTTCCGGAACCTCGATGAAAGTTGATCTTGGAGTTGACCTTACGGCCGTTTTGAAATGTAGTGTTTCTGCTTCAATTCCGCAGCGAAGCAGCCTCGGGGGTTGACATGTCCGACAGCGGCCAGAAGTTCATCCGACGCAACCGAGCGCCTCGGGTTCATATCAGTTACGATGACCCTTACGATGCCAATCGTAAGATCGAGATTCCGTTTGTCATGGGCGTGATGTCGGATCTGTCCGGAAACTATGCCGGCGCAGAAAAACCCGACGTGGCGGATCGTGGCTTTCTCGACATCGACATGGACAACTTCGAGAACCGCATGGCGGCGATCGAGCCTGGCGTCACCTTCCGGGTCGACAACAAGCTCGGCGACACGCCATCGGGCGAAAAGCTCCAGGTCGCGCTGCGGTTCTCGAAGATGGCCGATTTCAGCCCCGCCGCCGTGGCGCGCCAGGTGCCGGCCGTCGCCAAGCTGCTGGAGGCGCGCGAGCAGCTCGCCAACCTCAAGAGCTACATGGATGGCAAAGCCGGCGCGGAAGCCAAGCTGCGTGAGCTGCTGAGCGATCCGAAACTGATGGCGGCGCTGAGCGAGCGCGCCAAACCAGCCTCCGAAGACGAGAAATCCTAGGCACGCCCAAAACCCTAGGCACGCTCAATCCTAAGCACGCCTACGACGCGCCACTTCGCTTTTTGGAACGGTAATCATGGCTACCGAGCTCAAATCCGCTACCCAGACCGGGCAGACCGAAACGCGCGATGTCGATGAGTTCGCCTCGCTGCTGAAGCAGAGCTTCAAACCGCGTAGCGAACGCGCCGCGACCGAGGTCGAGAACGCCGTCTCGACGCTGGTCCAGCAGGCGCTGGCCGATCAGTCGCTGGTCAAGGACGACGTTCTCGACACGATCGAGGAGATGATCGCGCAACTCGACAAGAAGCTCTCCGAGCAGGTCAACGCGATCATCCACGCGCCGGAATTCCAGCAGATCGAGAGCGCCTGGCGTGGGCTGAACTACCTGATCATGAATTCGGAGACCGACGTTCAGCTCAAGATCCGCGTGATGAACATCTCGAAGAACGAGCTGTCGCGCACGCTGAAGCTCTATCCCGGCGCGAAATGGGACCAGAGCCCGCTGTTCAAGAAGGTCTATGAGCATGAGTTCGGCCAGCTCGGCGGCGAACCCTATGGCTGCCTGATCGGCGACTACTATTTCAGCCACCTGCCGCAGGACGTGCAGTTGCTGCGCGACATCAGCAAGGTCGCAGCCTCCGCGCATGCGCCCTTCTTCGCGGCCGCCGGCCCGACTTTGATGGGCATGGATTCGTGGAACGAGCTCGCCAATCCGCGCGATCTCGGCAAGATCTTCGACACGCCCGACTATGCCGCCTGGCGCTCGCTGCGCGATTCCGACGATTCCTGCTATGCCGGCCTGTGCATGCCGCGCGTGCTGTCGCGCCTGCCCTATGGCGCGAAATCCGACCCTGTCGAGGAATTCGGCTTCGAGGAGGAGACCGACGGCCATACCGGCTCGAACTATGCCTGGATGAACGCCTCCTATGCGATGGCGGTGAACATCAACCGGGCCTTCAAGGAATGGGGCTGGTGCACGCGCATTCGCGGCGTCCAGTCGGGCGGCGAAGTCATCAACCTGCCGACACATACCTTCCCGAGCGATGATGGCGGCGTCGACCTGAAATGCCCCACCGAAATCGCGATCAGCGACCGGCGCGAGGCCGAGCTCGCCAAGGCCGGGCTGATCCCGCTGATCCACCGCAAGAATTCCGACAAGGCAGCCTTCATCGGCGCGCAATCGCTCTACAAGCCGAAGAAATACGACAACAACGTCGATGCGACGGCGTCGTCAAACCTTCGCTCCCGCCTGCCATACATGTTCGCGGTCTCGCGTTTCGCGCATTACCTGAAATGCATGGTGCGCGACAAGGTCGGCTCGACGATGGAGCAGGAGCAGCTCACCGTCTGGCTGCAGGAATGGATCAACCAATATGTCGATGGCGCACCAGCGACCTCGACCGAACAAACGAAGGCGCGCAAGCCGCTGGCGGCAGCCAGCGTCCAGATTCGCCCGGACGAGGAAAACCCAGGTTACTACTCGGCGCGCTTCCTGTTGCGGCCGCACTACCAGCTCGAGGGCATGGATGTGAGCCTCAGCCTGGTGTCGCGGCTCCCGCAGAAGTCCTGAGAGGCCGTCTGAACTCGGATTGCTCCAGGTAGCGCGGCTGCAACGACAGCTTCTCTACCGGGGTTGGGAGTGGCACCGGAAGCCCGGGCGGGCAACGGCGCCTAGTCTGCACTGGCAATGGAGAGTCCACTATGGCAGCCGAAGACATCCACCTGAAGCTCGAATCGCCGTCAGTCGAAGGCGACAGCACCGTCAAAGGGCATGAAAAGGAGCTTGCGCTCCAATCCTGGAGCTTCGGTGCAAGCCAGAGCGCCTCGATGCATGAGGCAACCGGTGGCGGCAAAGGCAAGTCCTCATTCAGCGATGTGCAGTGCTTCATGAAGGCGGACACCGCCTCCGTTACCCTGCTGCAGTTCCTGGCGAAAGGCACTCATATCGGCAAGGGCACGCTGATCCAGCGCAAGGCCGGCGACAAGCCGCTCGATTTCGTCACGCTGATCATGGAAGAGATCGTCGTCAGCAGTGTCAGTTTGAGCGGCTCAGGCGATGAAGCCACCCTGTCCTTCTCGCTGAATTTCGCCAAATTCGAGTTCAAATTCGCGGCGCAGGACGCCAAGGGCAACAAGGGCAAGGAGCCCTCGTTCAAATACGACATCGCCAAGGTCGACGCGGCGTAATCAGCGGCGGCGGTCGGCAGCACCAGCCTTCGGGCCAGCGCTGTCGCGGCCTTTTTGCAGCCGCGCGAGATGACGGCGGCCGCGCCTCGCGCGGCTTCCGCCTGTGCTTGCTTGGCGGAGTAGGCGATGAGTCGCAAGAAATCGGTCAGCCTGCGAATTCCGCTGATGTCGGCCTTCCGCTCCGGAGCGGAGGCAAAGGATGCCAGAAAGGCTGTCGATCTGCGCGACGAGGCGGGCGAGCGCGTCTTGGCCGGCCGGCTCGTGACCGGCCGGGCGGCGATCTCGGAAAGCCGATTGCGCAGCGAGCTGTCGCGCGATCTCGGCACTCTGCTGAACACCGTGAACCTGGAATCGTCCTTCGATCTCGGCCCCAACGAAGCCGTTCGCCGGTCGATCCTCAATTACGGCCTGCCCGACATCGCGCATCGCACGATCGACGAGGCGGGCATCGAGAATATCGACCAGGAGATCAAGGACGCGCTGCTGCTCTTCGAGCCGCGGCTTGTCCGACAATCGCTGCATGTCGAGCGCGACAAGTCGATCGCCGTGCATGAACTGGCAGTCCGCTTCATCGTGCGCGCCGATATGGTGGCGGACCCGGTCAATGTCCCCGTCGAGTTCTTCGCCGAGATGCAGGCGGGCTCGGGCAAGATCATGGTCAGCCGCCTCTAGGGCGTTTTCGAGCGAAGTGGATACCGATTCGCGTGAAGAAAAGCGCGTTAGAACAAAAGACTAGGGCGGCCCATGTCCATTCAGGTTACGCCGGCAGACGAGTTCGTTTCGACCTTCGGGAATATGCGCATGACGCCTCCAGACATCATCCCGGCCCGCTCCGGCGCTCATCGCAGCATGAGGGCATGATGTCGCCCAGGGACCGGCTTCCGCTTTTCGACACGACGTCCTAGCTGCCATGGATCGCGAATTCCTCGATCTCTACAACCGCGAACTGGATCTGCTCTACCAGCAGGCCAAGGAGTTCGGCGACGAATATCCCGGCATTGCCGACCGCCTCGGCGGCCTGGTGCGCGACCGCATCGACCCGATGGTATCCGGGCTGCTGGAGGGCACCGCCTTTCTCGCGGCGCGCGTACAGCTCAAGCTGAAGCATGAATTCCCCGAATTCACCTCCAATCTGCTCGAACAGCTGGTGCCGAATTATCTGGCGCCGACGCCGTCCTGCATCCTGGCCCGCTTTCAGCCCGCCTTCGGCGACACGGCACTGCGCGAAGGCAAGACCATCGCGAAGGGCAGCTATATCGACGCGACCTATCAGCAGCGCGGCCGCCGCGTCGCCTGCCGCTATCGGCTCGCCTCCGATGTCACGCTCTGGCCCTTCGAGATCACCGGCGCGGAGTATTTCGCCACGCCCGCCGCCCTGCAGGGCCTTGGCATCCCGATCGACCGGCGGGCGCTGGCAGGCCTGCGCATCGGCCTGACCCACCGCACCACGCCGCGCCGCGACGACGAACCTTCCGACACCGAGGCCAAGGCGAAGCCCGAATGCTGGTTCTCCGGCACGAAGCTCGAGACGCTGCCCTTCTATCTCACCGGCGCGGAGCCGGACGCCCACGTCCTCTATGAGCACATCATGGCGCGCTGCATCGGCGTGTTCCTGCGCTATCTCGACCCGTTCGGGGATCCGGTCGCCGTGCCCTTGCCGCAGGATTGCCTGCGGCAGATCGGCATGGACGAGGAAGAGGCGCTGCTGCCGCAGGATACCCGGATATTCCGGGGCTTCGACCTGCTGCGCGAGTATTTCATGTTCCCGCGCAAATTCCTCGGCTTCACGCTGGGTGGGCTGAAAGCCGCCCGCCAGTCGCTCGCGGCGCGCAACATCGAGATCGTCATGGTCTTCGACGAGGCGAGCCCGCGGCTCGGCAGCATCGTCGATGGCAACACCTTCTCGCTCTATACCAGCCCCGCGGTGAACCTGTTCGAGATGGGCACCGACCGCATCCCGATGAAGACCAATGTCCACGAGCACCATGTCGTGCCGGACCGCAGCCGCTATCTCGAATTCGAACCGCACCGCATCGTCGAGGTCTTCGCGCATTTCGCCGGTGGGCGGGAGAAGGTGCCGGTGCGCCCGCTCTACTCCTCCTCGCTCGAAAGCGGCGATGAATCCGGGCTGTTCTACACCATCCGCCGCCTGCCCCGGCGCCGCTCGATCGAGGAGAAGCAGCGCGGCGCGGCTTCAGATTATATCGGCACGGACATGTTCATCTCGCTGACCGAGAAGCCGGGCACGGATCTGGCCGCGCGCGTCGTCGAGCTCAGCATCCGCGCCTTCTGCAGCAACCGGCATCTGGCCGAGCAATTGCCGGTCGGCAGCAGCGGCGCCGATTTCCGCCTGCCCGAGGACCAGACGCTCGACATCGTCTGCACGGCGGGGCCGACGCCGCCGCGCGAGCCCGTCGCCTCCTATCTGCGCAGCCGCGGCGAGACCGCCCATACCGGGACCGTGACCTGGCGCTTGATCAATATGCTCAGCCTCAACCATCTCGGCCTGCTCGAGCGCGGCGGCGGCAAGGACGGGCGGGCGCTGCGCGAGACGCTCGCCCTCTTCGCCGACCTCGCGGACGCCGCCACCGAACGGCGGATCCGCGGGACGCGTTCGCTCGACAGCCGCCCCGTGGTCAGGCGCGTGCGCCACCGCGCGGGGCTGGGCGCGGCGCGCGGCACCGAGGTCACCGTGACGCTGGACGAGAAGGCCTTCGAGGGCTCCGGCGCCTTCCTGCTCGGGGCCATCCTCGATCGGTTCTTCGCCGAATATGCCGGCATGAACCACTTCACCCAGACTGTGATCCGCACGGTCGAGCGCGGCGAGATCGCGCGCTGGCCGCCTCGCGCCGGATCGAGGAGGGTGCTGTGAGCTTCCTCGAAGATCTGACCCAGGAGCCCTGGCGCTTCGATTTCTACGAGACGCTGCGGCGGCTGGAGCGCGCCAATCCCAAGCAGCCCCGCATCGGCGATTCCAGCGCGACGCGCGAGGACTATGTCGCGCTGGGCCAAGACCCCTATATGGATTTCCCGGCATCGACCCTGGCCAAGGCCGAGAAGGACGCGACCGGGCGCATGCGCATCCTGGTCAAGTTCCTCGGCCTGCTCGGCCCGCAGGGCGCCCTGCCCTATGCCACGACCGAGGAAGCTCATGCCTGGCTCATCGCCGGCGACGACGCCTTTCCGCGCTTTCTCGACCTGTTCCAGAACCGCTTCCTGCAATTGTTCTTCCGCAGCTGGGCCGACGCCCGGCCCGTCGCACAGCATGACAGCCTCGACCATGACCGCTTCTTCGATTTCGTCGGCTCCGGCATCGGGCTGGGTAGCGCACCCTATCGCGGCCTCGACGCCACTCCGGATGCGCTCAAGGCCAGCTTTTCCGGCCTGCTCGGCGCACAAGCGAAATCGGCGGCGCGCCTGCGCGGCTTTCTCGAGGGCATGTTCGATCTCAAGGTCGAGATCGACGAATTCGTCGGCATGAAGATCGAATTCGAGGAAAGCGACCGCTCCAGCCTCGGCGGCCGCCATGCCCGGCTTGGCGTCGACATGCTGATCGGCGCCGGCGTCTTCAGCATCGAGGACAAGATCGTGGTGCGGCTGCATACGGCCGATCTCGACGAATACCGGCGCTTCCTGCCCAGCGGCGACGTCTGCCAGGTCCTGAACGACGCGATCTTCTTCGTCGTCGGCCACGAGATCACCTGGGATATCGAACTCACCATCCCCGCCAGCAAGGTCGAGCCCATGCGCCTGTCGCGCTCGGGACAGCTCGGCTGGACCTCATGGCTCTCGCCGAAACGCGATGTCGATGCCGACGAGATCCGCTGCGATGCGCGCTTCCAACCGGGGCAGAAGACCGCCCCGCAGCCGAAAAAACCGCCGAAAACCAACAAGACGAAGGGGCCGTCATGAGCGAGATCAGTCTGGAGGCCATTACCGGCAAGCTCAACCGCCTGGGCTACGACGCCTTCATCCAGGCGCTGCGCGGGGCCAAGCGCAGCGGCAACCGCAATGTCGAGGTGGCGCACTGGCTGCTTCATCTGCTCCAGAACGACAAATCCGACATCGCGATCACCATCGACCATTACAAGCTCGACCGCGCCCGCATGCTCACCGAGATCGGCGCGGTCGTGAACGGCTTCAAGCGCAACGAGACCGAGATGCCCGGCGTCTCGAACCAGGTCACCGACCTGCTCGATCGCGGCTGGCACTATGCGACGCTGTTCTTCGGCGAGACCCAGATCCGCTCCGGCCATGTCCTGGTCGCGGCGCTGAAATCGCTCGATGTCCGCCGCGCCTTGGTCGATGCCTCCAAGGAATTCGCGAAAATCCCGGTCGACACGCTGGCCGGCGAGCACCGCACCGTCTGGGCCCAGTCGGACGAGGAATCACTGCAGCCGATGGACGGCTCGGGATTGCGCGCGGCCGGCACGCCGGGCGCGGAGGCCGCGCCCGGAGCCAGGGGCTCGACCGCGCTGGACCGCTTCTCGATCGACCTCACCGCCAAGGCGGCCTCGGGGACGATGGACCCGATCACCGGCCGCGACGACGAGATCCGCCAGATCATCGACGTGCTGATGCGCCGGCGCCAGAACAATCCGATCCTCACCGGCGAGGCCGGCGTCGGCAAGACCGCCGTGGTCGAGGGCTTTGCCCAGCGCATCGCATCCGGCGACGTGCCGCCGCCTTTGCGCGGCGTCAGATTATGCTCGCTCGATATCGGCCTGATGCAGGCCGGCGCCTCGATGAAGGGCGAGTTCGAGCAGCGCCTGCGCTCGGTCATCGACGAGGTGCAATCCTCGCCGACACCGGTGATCCTGTTCATCGACGAGGCGCATACGCTGATCGGCGCGGGCGGGGCCGCCGGCACGGGCGACGCCGCCAACCTGCTGAAGCCGGCTCTGGCGCGCGGCACCTTGCGCACCATCGCGGCGACGACCTGGGCCGAGTACCGGCTCTATTTCGAGAAGGATCCGGCGCTGACCCGGCGCTTCCAGCCCGTGCAGATCGACGAGCCCGACATCGCCCGCTGCTGCACCATGCTGCGCGGCATTCTGGGGCCGATGGAGAAGCACCATGGCGTGCGCATCTCGGATGCGGCGATCGTCGCGGCGGTGAGCCTGTCGCATCGCTACATCCCGGCGCGGCAATTGCCCGACAAGGCGGTGAGCCTGCTCGACACGGCCTGCGCCCGCGTCGCGATCAGCCAGACGACGACGCCGGCCTCGATCGAGGATACGCGCATCGCCATTGCCGCGCTCGACAAGGAAAAGACCGCGCTGGAGACAGATCGCGACATCGGCACCGACGCCAGCGAGCGTCTCGCCGAGATCGCGGTCGAGACCGCGACGCTGCAGGAGAAGCTGGCAAAGCTCGAAGCCGAGTGGGCGTCCGAGAAGGCGATCGTCGACGAGATCAAGGCGCTGCGCGAGAAGATCGCCAAAGCAGCAGCCGACAAGGCTGCAGCAGCCAAGACAGCCGCGGCCGAGACCGCTCCCGCCACCGGCACGGACGCCGACAATGACGACACAGCCCCCGCCGCCGCACCGATCGGCGAGGATGCGGAAGCGGCTCCTGCCGATGCCGAAGCCGATTTCGCCGCGCTGAAGGACAGGAACGCCTCGCTCGAATCCTTGAACCCCGACGAGCGCAAGATCTACGCCCATGTCGACGAGCAGGCTGTCGCCGCGATCGTCTCGGACTGGACCGGCATTCCCGTCGGCCGGATGGTCAAGGACGAGATCGAGACCATCCTCAACCTGGCCGAGACCTTGAACAAGCGCGTCGTCGGCCAGGCCCATGGGCTGGCGATGATCGCAAAACGCATCGAGACCAATCGCGCCAAGCTCGACAACCCCAACAAGCCGATCGGCGTGTTCATGCTCTGCGGACCCTCAGGCGTCGGCAAGACCGAGACGGCGCTGGCGCTGGCGGAGGCGCTCTATGGCGGCGAGCAGAACATCATCACCATCAATATGAGCGAGTTCCAGGAGGCGCACACGGTCTCGACGCTGAAAGGCGCGCCTCCCGGCTATGTCGGCTATGGCGAGGGCGGCCGCCTGACCGAGGCCGTGCGCCGCAAGCCCTATTCGGTGGTGCTGCTCGACGAGGTCGAGAAGGCGCACCCGGATGTGCACGAGCTGTTCTTCCAGGTCTTCGACAAGGGCCAGATGGAGGACGGCACCGGCCGCCGGATCGACTTCAAGAACACGCTGATCATCCTGACCTCGAATGTCGGCACCGATGTGATCATGGACATGGCGCGCGACCCGTCAGCCAAGCCCGATGCCGAGACGCTCTCGGCGGCGCTGCGCCCGTCGCTGCTGCAGGTCTTCCCGCCGGCCCTGATCGGCCGCCTCGTCACGATCCCCTATTACCCGCTTTCGCCCGACATGCTGGGCGGCATCGTGCGCCTCCAGCTCGACCGCATCGGCAAGCGCATCCGCGAGAACCACAATGCCGCGTTCCTCTACGATCAGGCGGTGGTTGACCACATCGTCTCGCGCTGCAACGACCCCGATTCCGGCGGGCGCATGATCGACAACATCATCACCAACACGCTGCTGCCGGCGCTCTCGCGCGCCTTCCTCAACAAGGCGATCGAGAAAACCGACGTGAAGAGCGCCAAGGTCGCGATCGCGGACGGGCAGTTCGCCTATGAGGTCGCATAGAGCGGGCCAGATGAAAGCCCTCAGCCGCCGATAATCACCGTCGGGCAGCCCATCATGATCTTGTTGGGCGGCCCGAGCGCCTCGACGATGGTGTCGCCCATGCGGCAGGCCGGCAGGCCGTTGATCATCACCGTCGTCGAGCCATCGACGACGACGCCGGGCCCATGCGGCGGCACCGGCAGGGGCGTGGCGCAGATGTGGATGTCGACCCCGCCGCCACTCGCTGCCGCGCCGGTAATGGTTGCGCTCATCGCGGCGGAGGCTGCCGTCTTGGCGGTCTCCTCGGCCAAAACTGCTGCCGGGGCACCGGGTGTGCCCGCCGCAGCCAGTTTGGCGGTCTCCGCCGCCTTAAGCGTGGCGTCCGAGGCCTGCTTTGCGGACTTCACAGCGGCCGCACCGGCCCCACCGATGCCGCGCCAGGCCGGCATGCCACCGATCAGGACCGTAGGGCTGCCCGGCCCCGGTTGCAGGACCGGCGGCAGCGGGTGCAGCACGGGATCGAATACGCGGGCAGCAGGTCCGGTCGGCATGGCTCGGCCCTCCGTCGAGTGACGCAGCGGAAATTCTAAATAGCGCGCGGCAAACCCGCAAGGCTACTCAGGAGCGCAGCTTGCTCGCCAGCCTGTCGTAGCATTCCGAGAAATACAGCATGAAGGCATCGACCAGGCCGTTGTCGTGGCGCTCGGTCTTCGCCTTCCAACGCGTGACGAAATGGTCCCAGAGCTTGGCCTTGCGCGAGCCCATCAGGCCACCGAGCCCGCCTTCCTTGTCCGTAGCCGCTTCGATGACAGCGGGATCCAGATCCGCGACCACCATCTTCAGCGCCTGCTGCATGGCGGAGTAGGTGTTCATCTGATGGGTCTTCAGATCCTTGAAGCTGTCTTCGAGCGCCCGCTTGGCGTCGAGATAGCTCGTCGTGCTGGGACCGAACATGATTCTCAGCGCATCCTCGACGGTCGGCGAGAATTTCAGCGGATTGTTCTCCAGCGCCTGGATCATGGTCTGGTTGGTGCTGCGCACGAGGCCCTTGGTCTCGGCCCGCGCCTGCAGCATCTGCTTGACGTTCTCGCAGGTGATCCTGAGCAGCAGGCCGGCGAGTTCGGCCATCTCCTCGGGCGAACGGCGGTTGAAGATCTCCTCGCTGACGCCCGCGCCGCGCGCCATCCTTACTGCGAGCTGATTGCCGATCGGCGCCTGGGCCGAAGTCTGGGCCGACGGAGCCTTGACCGAAACCGGCGGAGCGGCCGGCGGCGGCTCGGGAGCCGTGGCGACGGCGGCGGCAGCGGCCGGGCGCGCGGGTTTGGCGGCCAGGATCGCGGCCGGCGGCGAGGTCATGTAGCCGCCCAACGGCACGGGCTCGGGCGAAGGCTGAGCCGGCTCGGGCGCATCGGGAATGGGGTGGATCGACCAGTCGCCGCGCGGCGCCGGCAGCGGCGCAGTCATCGGCGGCAAGGCCTCGAAGCCTGGCACTTCGGCATTCGGCGCCGGCGGCGGAACAGGGAGAGGCGCGGCGGCGGCAGTGTTCTTGTCCGGCGGCAGCCAGGCCGGTTCGTCGCGGCGCGCCGGCTCATCGATATCCGGGATATCGACATACCAGTTCATCAGGTCGCTCTGCTCAGCCGCCGGGCGCGGTGGCCTGAGCTCGGAGGCCGGGATCGGTGGCGCTGTCGAGGCGCTGTCCCACATCTCCTCCGGCCGCGAGAAGGGCGGCGTGGGAACCTCGGGGGCGGTCTCCGACGCACCTTCGCTGTCGACGCTCGCCCCGATAATGTAGTGGCCGATCTCGAGCCGGTCGCCATCCTTGAGGCGGTGCGGCCCCGACATGCGCAATTCGCTGCCATTGACGAAGGTGCCGTTGCTCGACACGTCGTGCAACCAATAGGCACCGTCGCGGAAACGCACCTCGCAGTGCCGGCTGGAGACGATCCGGCCAGGGTCGGGCAAGGTCCAGTCGAGATACTGGTCGCGGCCGATATCAAGCCCGCGCTGGCCCTTGATGGTGATCTGGAGCGGGCCGCCATCAGGCAGCCTGTCCACGTTCTGTATCGACAGCGTAAGCGACGGCACGCGCAGTTTCCCGTTCACACAAAGCCCGGCCGTAATCCTACGCAAGTATCGTACGGCTCGACGAGAAAATCATAGTGCGACGTAAGGAAAGGTCAAAGAATCCTTAGCGTCCAAGGCAAGCATTGCGACGACCGGATCGCAGGGCCCGCAGAGCTGGCCGCGCCCCACCATTCCGGCACGCTGCCTGCCATGTTCTCGCCCCGCTTCGAAGCGCGATTTCGAGACGCGACCGGCGATGAATCCTGCGACATATGAAATGTCACAAGCCACTTGTGAAATCTCACAAACCGTTCCAGATTGCCGCCATGCTCGACACCTCCTCTCCCTTCGCGCCATCTGCGACCCTGCCCGCCACTGAGGCGCGGATGGATGTCGCGACCCGGCGTTTGCGCAAGGCGGTGATCGCCTGCGAACTCGCACCGGGCGATTTCATCCACGAGGCTGCCCTGGCCGAGCGCTTCAGCCTCGGCCGCGCCGGCATCCGCGTCGCGCTGACCGCCTTGTCGGCGCAGGGCTTCGTCAGCCGGCACGCCAGGCAGGGCTGGCGCATCGCCCCGGTGGACGGCGCGCTGATCGAGGCGGTGCTGGACGGCAGCCGCCGGCTGGAGCCGTCGCTCGCGGCGCAACGCCTCAATGGGCAGTCCCGCGACCTGCTGATTTCGCTGCTCGGCGTGATGGAATCGGTCTTTGGCCGCAGCGAGCCCGCCGCCCTGGCGACCGCGCGTCTGGCCGAGCGGCAACTGCGTGACCTGCTCGTCAGCAGTGCCGGCAGCTTCGCCCGGCGCTGGCTCGGTGAGATTTGGGACCATGCCGACCGCATCCTGCGCCTGCTCGACCTCGCCGGCCACCCCGTCGCGCCGCCCGACCGGCGCGCGCTGGCGGCCGCGCTGATCGCGGGCGATGCGGACGCTGCCCGCTTCGCGATCTCGCAGGAGAACGAGCGCTTCGCCGACGCCCTCGCCCATGGCTTCCTGGCGGCGTCGGCTCGCCTGGCGCAGCCGGCCGCCCGCTCGGCGCGCCGGCGCACCGCGCGGCCCACGACCGCAGCGCCGGACACTCCGATCCCTCTCCCGATCCCCCTCTCGAAGGAGCAGCAGTGATGAGCATTCTCTCGCGGACCACTCATGTCGCGGCCGCCTTGGTCGCCGTGCTCGCGCTTGGCGCTGCTCCGGCCCAGGCCTCGAAGGAGCGGCTCGTCGTCGACCTCGTCAACGAGCCGTCCTCGCTCGATCCGCAGGTGCAGTGGAACCCGGACAGCTACTATGTCTACCGCAACATCTTCGACAATCTCGTCACCCGCGACGACAAGGGCGAGATCGTCCCGCAGGTCGCCGCCAGCTGGAAATACCTCTCCGACACCGAGATCGAGTTCGAGCTCAGGCCCGACATCACCTTCCATGACGGCTCGAAGCTGACGGCCGAGGACGTCGCCTACAGCGTCAAGCGCATCACCGATCCGAAATTCGGCAGCCCGCAGCTCGGCCAGTTCGACAAGATCACCGACGCGACCGCGCTCTCGCCGACCAAGCTCAAGCTCACCACCAACGGCGCCTATCCGGCCCTGCTCGCCCAGCTGGTCAAGCTCTCGATCGTGCCCAAGGCCATCGTCGAGGCGGTCGGCAAGGACGCCTTCAACCTGAAGCCCGTCGGCAGCGGGCCCTATAAATTCGAGGCCTGGCAGCGCGGCGTGCAGGTCTCGCTTGTGCGCAACGACGCCTATTGGGGCGACAAGGGTCCCTTCCCGGCCGTGATCTTCCGCGCCGTGCCGGACGGGGCGACACGGCTCGCCAATCTGCAGGCCGGGACCAGCGATCTCGGCGTGACGCTCGATTCAGACCAGGCCGGCCAGCTCAAATCCGCGACCAAGGCCAAGGCCTTGATCGGCCTGACCGAGCGCGTCGCCTATCTGCGCCTCAACACGGTCAAGCCGCCCTTCGACAACGTCAAGCTCAGGCTGGCGGCGGCCTATGCCATCGACAAGGAGGGGCTGGTCGACGGCCTGCTCGGCGGCTTCGACAAGCCGGTCTCGCAATTGCTGACTCCAGTCAGCTTCGGCTGGGTCGAGGGCCTGAAAGGGCCGAGCTACGACCTTGCCAAGGCCAAGGCGCTCGTCACTGAAGCCGGCCCGGCGGCGAAAGCCGAAATCGAGCTCTCGACCGCGCCCGTCTTCGACCAGCGCATCGTCCAGGCGATCCAGCAGCAGCTCAACGATGCCGGTCTCAACGTCAAGATCGCGATGTCGGACATGGCGAGCTACCTCAAGCGTTCGCAGGCTGGGCCGGAGGCGACCTCGACGCTGAGCTTCGGCCGCTGGTCCTGCGCCTGCCAGGACGCAGACGGCGTGCTCTTCCCGCTGATCCACAAGAGCAGCGGCTGGTCGGCCTATCGCAACCCCAAGGCCGACAGCCTGCTCGAAGAGGCGCGCCAGACGCTCGACAAGGACAAGCGGCTTGCCGCGTATAAGCAGGTTCACGAGATCATCGCCGCGGAAGCCCCGCTGGTACCGCTCTATCAGGCCGTCGTGATCTACGGTGCGGCCAAGAACCTGCAGTTCAAGCCGACGCCGAATGAAAGCATGTTCCTCAACCGCATGAGCTGGACGGACTGAGCTTCGTGCAAGGTTTCCTGCTCAGGCGTGCCGGACAGGCGCTCGCCACCATCATCGGGGTGGTGACACTGATCTTCTTCGTCCAACGCCTGACCGGCGACCCGACCTATCTGCTGGTGCCGGAGACCGCGACCAAGGCCGATGTCGATGCGCTGCGCCATGCGATGGGCTTCGACCGGCCGCTGCCGGTCCAGTATCTCGACTTCCTGGCCGATCTCGCCCGCTTCGACCTCGGCCAGTCCGTCGTGCAGCGCGTGCCGGTGATGACGATCATCGCCTCGCGCCTGCCCTATACGCTGATGCTGGCGGCGGGCGCGCTCCTCGTCGCCTGCGGCATCGGCGTGCCGATCGGCATCCTGCTCGCGGTCTTCCGCGACAAGCCGATCGCCAAGCTCGCGGCGGGCTTCGTGCTCGCCGCCCAGAGCATGCCGACCTTCTGGAGCGGCATCCTGATGATCCTGGTCTTCTCTGTGCTGCTCGGCTGGCTGCCGCCCTCCTCGACCGGTGACCTCTCGCATCTGGTGATGCCGTCCTTCGCGCTCGGCCTGCTCTCGATGGCGACCTTCGCGCGGATCACGCGCTCGGCCCTGCTCGACGAATTGTCGAAGGATTATACCCGCACCGCCCGCTCGCGCGGCGTCCGCACCGGGCGCCTGCTCGTTCGCCACATCGCCCGCAACGCCTCGATCCCGCTGATCACGGTCGCAGCGCTCGAAATCTCGAACCTCCTCGCCGGCGCCGTCATCGTCGAAACGGTCTTCGCCTGGCCCGGCATCGGGCAGGTCACCGTGCAGGCGATCCTGGCGCGCGATTTCATGATCGTGCAGGGCGTCGTGCTGATGGGCGCTTTCGTCACCGTGGCGCTGAACCTGATCTCAGACCTGCTCTACAGCCTGGTCGATCCGCGCATCGTGCTGGATGGCGGGCGATGAGCGCTGTTGCCGCCTCACCCGCGCGCCGCAAGCGCCAGCTCTGGCGCTGGTGGCCGCTGGCGATCGTCGCTCTGGTGGCGCTCGCTGCGATCCTGGCGCCCTGGCTCGCACCCTATGATCCCAATGCCCAGAACCTGGTCGGCCGCCTGAAGCCGCCCGGCACGGTCTCGCGCAGCTTCCATTACTGGCTCGGCAGCGACGAGCTCGGCCGCGACCTGCTCAGCCGCATCATCCATGGCGCGCGCGTCTCGCTGATCGTCGCCTTCGCCTCGGTCATCCTGTCGGGCACGGTCGGCACCACGCTCGGCATGATCGCGGGCTACCGGCGCGGCTGGATCGAGGTCGCGGTGATGCGCGTCGTCGACGTCTTCCTCTCGATCCCGGCCGTGCTGCTGGCGATCATCACCGTCGCGGTGCTGGGGCCGAGCCTGGTTAATGTCGTCCTGGTGCTCGCCTTGACGCGCTGGCCGCGCTACGCCCGCGTCGCCTATAGCCAGACGCTCTCGATCGCGACCATGCCTTATGTCCGGCTTGCGGCGCTGATGGGCGCAAGCGCGCCGCGCGTCCTCTTCCGCCATCTCCTGCCCAACATCATCGGCGCAGTCAGCGTCGTCGCGACGCTCGAATTCGGGCTGATGGTGCTGTTCGAGGCCGGGCTCTCCTTCCTGGGCCTGGGCGTGCAGCCACCGACGGCGAGCTGGGGCGCAATGCTCTCGACTGGCCGTAACTACGTCGCCACCGCCTGGTGGGCCGCGACCCTGCCGGGGCTTTGCCTGTTCGTGCTCGTGCTTGCCGTCAACCTGACCGGCGACGCGGTGCGCGACCGCCTCGACCCGCGTTTCCGCTGAGCATGATGCCAACTATTCGACTTTGAGGACCATTGCCATGTTCGACGACATCAAGGGAAAGCGCGCGCTCGTCACCGGCGCCTGCGGCGTGATCGGGCGCTGGATCGCTGAGACTCTGCACGAAGCCGGAGCGACGCTCGCTCTGACCGATGCGAAAGCCGGCGAGCTCGACGCCTTGGCTGCATCGCTTGACCTCGGTCCCGACAGCTTCACCAAGCCCGCCGACCTGACCGACGAGGCCTCGATCAAGGCACTCGCCGCCGAGATCGGCCAGCGCTGGGGCGCGGTCGACATCCTCGTCAACAATGCCGGGATCTATCCCAGCGGCTTCCTGCTCGACACCTCGACGGAGGAGTTCGACCGGATCTTCTCGGTCAATCTGCGCGCGCCCTTCATCCTGACCCGCGAGATCGCGACGCAGATGGTGCGCAAGGGCGTCAAGGGCTCGATCATCAACATCTCCTCGGGCGCCTCGCGCAAGATGCGCCGCACGGCCGCGGTCTATTCGACCTCCAAGACCGCGCTCGACCGATTGACCAAGGGTTTCGGCGTCGAGCTCGCCGAATACGGCATCCGCTCGAATGCGCTCGAACCGGGCTTCGCCGCCGGCAGCAAGGTCAGCGGCCTGACTGAAGCCCATATCCAGAGCACGATCTCGCAGATCCCGCTCGGCCGGCCATCCTCGCGCGAGGATGTCGGCAACGCCTTGCTCTACCTCGCCAGCGATCTCTCATCCTACGTCACCGGCGCGACGCTGACGGTCGATGGCGGCAATTCGATCGGCTCGCTCGCGGTCCATCAGGACAAGAAGAGCGCGCTTTGAAGGAGGCGTCGATGACCCCCGCGACCTTCCCCCGCGCCGGCTATGACTGGCCTGCCGGCAAGACCAGCGCCTTCTGCTTCAGCATCGATGTCGATGCCGAGAGCCCCTATCAGTGGAACCTGGCTCCCGACGCCCCCGCCACGCTCGGGCAGATGGAGCAGCGGCTGTTCGGCCCGCGCATCGGCATCTGGCGCATCCTCGACCTGCTCGACCGCTACAGCGTCAAAGCGACGATGTTCGTGCCGGGCCTGGTGGCGAAAAACCATCCCGATCTGCTGCCGGCCTTTGTCGAACGCGGCCATGAGGTCGGCCTGCACGGCTATTTCCACGAGATCGCGACCGAGGCGGACCCGGACGAATTTGCCCGTGCGCTCGATGAATCGCTTGCCCTGTTCAAAGCCCAAGCCGGTATCGTGCCGAAAGGCTTCCGCTCGCCGGCCTGGGAGATGACGCCGGCCATGCTGGCGGAGGTGAAGCGGCGCGGGCTCTACGATTCCTCGCTGATGGGCTTCGACCATCCCTATACGATCGACGGCGTCACCCAGGTGCCGGTGCTCTGGGCGGTCGATGACGCGATCTATTTTCGCTTCACCGGCAGCCCGACTGACCGCGCCCCGCCCTCCCCGCAAGGCGGCATCCTCGAGGCCTGGCTCGACGAATGGCAGGTGCTGCACCGCGAGGGCCGGATGATGATGCTGACGATCCATGACTGGATCTCCGGCCGCGCCGGCCGGGTCCGGATGCTGGAAAAGCTGCTCGACGCCGTCACAACCTCGGAAGGCGTCTGGATCGCCACCGTCGGCGAGCTCGCCGCCCATCATGCCGCGAGCAGCAATGCCGAGCGCTTCAGCGTGAAGCTGCGGCTGCCCGAGCCCAGCGGCCCGCTCCGCTTCAAGGCCCCACGCTGATGCAGACCTTCACCGTCCAGAGGCCCGCCGTCCATTCGCCCCATGGGCTCGTCGCCGCCCAGAACCGTCATGCGGCCGAGGCTGGAGCGGCCGTGCTCTCGCGCGGCGGCAATGCGATGGATGCCGCCGTCGTCACCGCGCTGGTGCTGAGCACCGTCGAGCCGTGGCTGTCAGGGGTCGGCGGCGGCGGCTTTCTCGTCCATGCCGATGGCCGGACCGGCGCCACCGAAACGCTCGACTTCAACGTCCGCGCCGCCGCCGGGCTCGATCCGGCCGATTATCCGCTGACCGATGGCCAGAGCGGCAACTGGTTCGCCTGGCCGGCCGTCGTCGACGAGCGCAATGTCTCAGGCTATGGCGCGATCTGCGTGCCCGGCGCGATCGCGGGCTTTGCAGCCGCGCTCGCACGCCATGGCACGCTCTCCTGGGAGGAGGCGCTGCAGCCGGCGATCGAACATGCCGAGCGCGGGCTGGAGATCGACTGGTTCGCGGCGCTCTGCATCGCGATCGACGCTGCCGGCCTCTCCCGCGATCCGGCTTCGGCGGCGCTGCTGCTGGATGACGGACACCCGCCCAAGGCCGGGGCCGATACGCGGCGGTTCAAGCCGATGGCGCGCAAGGCCGCACTTCTGCGACGCCTCGCCAAGGCCGGCGCGCGCGATTTCTATGAGGGCGAGAGCGCCGGCATGATCGCCGCCGATCTCGAAGCCGGCGGCTCGCCGATCCGCACCAGTGATCTTGCCGCTTATGAGGTCGCCTGGGCGCCGGCGCTCGCCGGCCGCTATCGCGATTTCGATATCGCGGCGCTGCCCGGCCTCAGCGGCGGGCCGAGCTTTCTCGACGCCGCCAGCAGGCTCGAAAGCGGCCCGCTCTCGCGCGCGACCACGCCGGCCCAGACCGCCCTGCTTTATGCCAGCGCCATCCGCGAGGCCTATGCGACGCGCCTGACCACGCTCGGCCATGCCGCGACGCCGCAGGCCGGCTGCACCTCCCATGTCAGCGTGGTCGATCGCGACGGCACCATGGTCTCCTTGACCAACACGCTGCTCTCGCGCTTCGGCGCCAAGGTCGCGCTGCCCAATGCCGGCATCTTCATGAATAACGGCATGATGTGGTTCGATCCCCGCCCCGGCCAGCCCAACAGCATCGCGGCCGGCCAGAAGCCGCTCGCCAATATGTGCCCGCTGGTGCTGAGCCGGAACGGCCGCCCGGTGCTCGCCATCGGGGCTGCAGGCGGGCGCACCATCTTCCCGACGGTGCTGCAATTGATCTCCGGCCTTGCCGATTTCGGCCTCTCGCTCGAGGGGGCCTTCCATCGCCCGCGCATCGACGCCTCGACGCCGCGCATCAAGATCGACGCGCGCGCCGAGGCCGATGTCGCTGCGACCGTCGCGACCGCCTTCCCCATCGAGATCGTCGAGGACACGCTCTATCCGGTGAATTTCTCGATTCCATCGGCTGTGATGACCGCTCCCGACGGCGGCTTCATCGGCATGGCTCATCCGACCAGCCCCTGGGCCGCCGTGGTCGCAGCGACGGCATGATGACGATCGACGCCCCCGTCCTGGCGATCGACGAGCTCGTCATCGAGATCGACGGCAACCGCATCGTCGACCATGTCTCGCTTGCGGTCGGCTCCGGCCGCATCCTCGCCATCGTCGGCGAATCCGGCTGCGGCAAGAGCCTGACGGCGCTGTCGGTGCTCGGCCTGCTGCCGAAGGCGGCACGGATCAAGCAGGGCGCGATCCGATTGAACGGGCGCGACCTGACCGGCCTTGATGAGGCCGCCCTGTCGGAGGTGCGGGGCAATGAGGCGACGATCATCTTCCAGGAGCCGGTCGCTTCGCTGAACCCGCTGATGCGCGTCGGCGAGCAGGTCGAGGAGGCGCTGATCCTGCATCGCGGACTCCAGGGGAAAGCCGCACGCGCGGAAGCCATCGCGATGATGACCCGTGTCGGCATTCCCGATGCGGCCAGGCGGGCGCGGCAATATCCGTTCGAGCTCTCCGGCGGCATGTGCCAGCGCATCATGATCGCCTCGGCCCTGATCTGCCGCCCGGCCCTGCTGATCGCCGACGAGCCGACGACGGCGCTCGACGTGACGATCCAGGCGCAGATCCTCGAGCTGATGCGCCGCCTGCGCGAGGAGGTCGGCACCGCGATCGTGCTGATCACCCATGACATGGGCGTCGTCGCCGATCTCGCCGACGATGTCTGCGTGATGTATGGCGGCCGTATCGTCGAAAGCGGGCCGGTCGAGCCGATCTTCGCCGCACCGCGCCACCCCTATACCAAGCTCCTGCTGGCGACGATCCCGACATTGCAGGGCCAGCGCAAGGCGATTTTGCGCACCATCGAGGGCATGGTGCCCAGCGCCGGCGCCTGGCCCGAAGGCTGCCGCTTCCGCACGCGCTGCCCGCTCGCCGACGAGGCCTGCCTTGAGCCGCCGCCTTTGGCGCCCGTCGAGGCCGGCCATGCTGCCGCCTGCTGGCACTCGGCCCGCGTCGAGGCCCTGGCATGAGCGCGCCGCTGCTACAGGTCCGCGACCTCAAGGTCCATTTCAAGCTGCGCCAGGGCGTCGGTGCGCGCGGCGGCGTGGTCAAGGCGGTGGACGGCGTCTCCTTCGACGTCCATGCCGGGCGCACGCTCGCGCTGGTCGGCGAATCCGGCTGCGGCAAGTCAACCACGGCCTATGCCGTGATCGGGCTGGAGCAGGCGACCGGCGGCACGATCCTGTTCGACGGACGCGACGTCACCGGGCTGAAAGGCCGCGACCGGGCGGCCTTGGCGCAGGAGATCCAGATCGTCTTCCAGGACCCCAGCGCCGCGCTCGACCCGAAGATGAGCATCTGCGACAGCATAGCCGAGCCACTCGCCATCGCCGGCTGGTCGCGCAACGACCGGCGCAGACGGGTGATCGAATTGCTCGACCGGGTCGGCCTGCCCTCGGCCTTCGGCGAGCGCTTGCCGAGCGCGCTCTCGGGCGGCCAGCGCCAGCGCGTCGTCATCGCGCGTGCGCTCGCCTTGTCGCCACGCCTTCTGATCCTCGACGAGCCGGTCTCGGCGCTCGACGTCTCGATCCGCTCGCAGGTGCTGAACCTGCTGCTGGAGCTGCAGCGCGAGCTCGATCTCGCCTATCTCTTCATCTCGCATGACCTCTCGGTGGTGCGTCACCTCGCCGACGAGGCGATGGTGCTCTATCTCGGCACGGTTGCGGAAAGCGGGCCGATCGACGCGATGTTCGAGGCGCCGCGGCACCCCTATACGCAGGCGCTGCTCTCGGCGATCCCGCTGCCGGACCCGGTACTGCAGCGCCGCCGCGAAAAGATCATCCTGACCGGCGACCTGCCGAGCCCGCTCTCGCCGCCGCCGGGCTGCCCTTTCATCAGCCGCTGCCCGATCCGCGTCGATATCTGCGCAACAGTGCGCCCTGCCCTGAAGGACGCGCAGTCTGGAACCCAGGCCGCCTGCTTCGTCCGGGCGGCGTGAGCGTCCGGAATTACCTATTCTCGGAACCACTCCGTCATCCCGGACAAGCCGCGCAGCGGCACAGCAAGGCCCGGCCGCAACACCCGACGCACGACACGACCGGCACCCGACGGCTCGCGCTGAAGGCAGCTCAAACAGACAGGCCAAAAGTTCAAGCGCTCTTGCGCAGCATTGCAGCAGGCCGGGCGCTTGCGTTCTTTCGCCGTCGATTGCATCACTGGATACAGTGATGCAATCGAGTGCTACCGTCCCTGGCGGCGCTCTCGCAGGGAGCCAGTCCATGAGCTTTGGACGGACACCTTCCGCCGCCACGGCGCAGGAGGAGGCCTATCTCGCGATTCTCCAGGCCATCCGCGTCGGGCGTTATCAGCCGGGCGAGCGGCTGATCCCTGAGACGATCGCGCAGGAGCTGGCGATGAGCCGCATGCCGGTGCGCGAGGCGTTCCAGCGCCTCGCCAATGAAGGCCTCGTCATGATCCGGCCCAACCGCGGCTGTGTGGTGTCCGGCCTGACCATCGACGAGATCTTCGAGAGCTTCGAGATGCGCTCGGTGCTCGAGGGGCTGGCGGTCCGCCTCGCCATGCCGCGCGTCGATGCCGCGGTGCTGGCCGAACTCGACAGCTTCATCCAGCGGATGGAGCGCAGCGGCGAAGCCGGCGGCGGCGATTGGCTGAGCCATCACCAGGCCTTCCACGAATATATCTGCAGCCTCAGCGGCCGGCCGAAGCTCATGCGGCAGATCTCGGCGCTCCATATCGCCGTCGAGCCCTATATGCGCGTCTGGCTCCACCATATCGACCAGCCGCGCACCGCCACCCAGACCCAGCATGTCGTGGTCGAGGCGATGAAGACGGGTGATGCCGCCTTCGCCGAGCAGGCCATGCGCGACCATGTGATGCGCACGGCGCCGCGCCTCGCCGAGTTCCTGCGCAGCGGCAATCTCGCAAACGGCACGCCGCGCCGCGCCGGCCAAGTGGCTTCGAGCGCACTGCAACTGCCTTAGCCACATATCGGGAGGGACTCGCCAAGGCGATCCGATTTCAGGCGCGACAAGGGCCCGCAGCGGCCTGCACGCCGAGCACATCAATAACAGGGGAATGACATGGACAGACGCCAGTTTCTGAAAGCCTCAGCCGCCGCAACCTTCCTGCCCGCGGCGCCGCATGTCGCGCTTGCGCAGGACGCCAAGACCCTGCGTTTCGTACCCTATTCCGACGTTGCGATCATCGATCCGATCTGGACGACCGGCTATTCGACGCGCACCCATGCGCTCCTGGTCTGGGACACGCTCTACGGGCTCGACGAGACCCTGCAGCCGCAGCCGCAAATGGTCGAAGGCCATGTCGTCGATGATGACGGCAAGCGCTGGACCCTGACGCTGCGACCGGGCCTGGTCTTCCATGACGGAGCCAAGGTCTTGGCGCGCGACGCCGTCGCCTCGATCAAGCGCTGGGGCGCGCGCGATGCCTTCGGCCAGGCGCTGATGGCGGTGACCGACGAGCTCTCGGCGCCTGACGACCGCACCATCGTCTTCCGGCTCAAGAAGCCGTTCCCGCTGCTGCCAGCAGCGCTGGCGCGCCCAAGCGCGCTCGTCGCTGCGATCATGCCCGAGCGCCTGGCCGAAACCGACCCGTTCAAGCAGATCCCGGAGGCGATCGGCTCCGGCCCGTTCCGCTATGTCAAAGAGGAGCGCGTCTCGGGCGCCCGCCATGTCTATGCCCGTCATCAAGGCTATGTGCCGCGCCCCAACGGGACGCCGAGCTTCACCGCCGGGCCGCGCACGCCCTATCTCGACCGCGTCGAGTTCAATGTCATGCCGGACGCCGCGACCGCGGTCTCGGCGCTCCAGACCGGAGCCGTGGACTGGATCGAGCAGCCGCTGATCGACCTGCTGCCGCTGCTGCGGAAGGACCCCAACATCGTCGTCGAGGTCAAGGATGCGACCGGCATGGCCGGCCAATTGCGCCTCAACCATACCCAGGCGCCGTTCAACAACCCGGCCATCCGACGCGTGATCCTCAAGGCGCTCGACCAGCAGGCCTGCATGGACGCGGTCTGCGGCGGCGATCCCAAGGTCGAGCGCAGCAGCATGGGTTTCTTTCCCAGCAACTCGCCGATGGCGTCGGACGCCGTGGCGTCGGCACTGAAAGGGCCGAAGGATTTCGGAAAGCTCAAGCAGGAGCTGACTGACGCGGGCTATAAGGGCGAGCGCATCGTCTTCCTCGCGGCCCAGGACGTGCCGCGCATCTCGCTGGTTTGCGATGTTGCGGCCGACGCCTTGCGTCAGATCGGTGCGAATGTCGACTTCGTCGCGGCCGATTGGGGCACGGTCCTGCAGCGCATCACCAATCGCAACCCGATCGAGCAAGGTGGCTGGAGCTGCTACGTCACCTACTGGTCGGGCCTCGATCTCGGCTCGCCGGCGACGAGCTCGCCCTTGCGCGGCAATGGTCCCAAAGCCGGCCCCGGCTGGCCCGAAAGCCCGCAGATCGAGGCGCTGCGCGCCCGCTGGCTCGAGGTGGCAACTCTGGCAGAGCAGAAAGCGATCGCCCGCGAGATCGAACTGCAGGCGATGCAGGATGTGCCCTATGTCCCGGCTGGGCAGTATTTCCAGCCCGTCGCCTATCGCAAGGGCTTGACCGGCATGCTGAACGGCGTTCCCGTCTTCACCAATCTGCGCAAGGGCTGACAACGCAGGCCCGGACGGCAGCAACGCTGCCTTCCGGGCGAGCCCGTCATGATGAACCCACTGCCGTCGGCGTCGATGCCTGCGGCCAACCAAGATCAGGCCTGCCATGCGTGACTTCGAGCTTCCCGGACGTTCCCTCACTATTGGCCGCGAGGCCATGGCCGCCACCTCGCATCCGGCGGCGACGCTCGTCGCCATCGACATCCTGCGCGCCGGCGGCAATGCGGTCGATGCGGCCGTCGGCGCCTGCGCCGTGCAATGCGTCGTCGAGGCAGGCTCGACCGGCATCGGCGGCGACTGCTTCGCCCTGATCTCGAAGGGCGGCAGCACCGATATCCGCGGCTATAACGGCTCGGGCCGCACACCCGCCGCCGCCACGCTCGACTGGTACCGCGCGGCCGGAATCACCACGCTCGAACGGCACTCGCCCCATGCCGTGACGGTGCCGGGCGCCATCGACGCCTGGACGCAACTGGTCAAGGACCATGGCCGGATGCCGCTTGCCGAGATCCTGCAGCCGGCGGTCAAGCTCGCCCGCGATGGATACGCGATCACGCCGCGCGTCGCCTATGATCTCGGCAACCAGCGCGACCTGCTGCGGCGGGATGCCAATGCGGCCGCGACCTTCCTGGTCAAGGGCGAGGCTCCGGTTGCCGGCACGGTCCAGCATCAGCCCCACCTGGCAGCGACCCTGGAGGCGATCGGCCGCGAGGGGCGGGATGCCTTCTATCGCGGCGAGATCGCCGCCGAGACGGTCGACTATCTCAAGGCGGCTGGAGGCCTGCACACGCTGGAGGATTTCGCCACGGCCGCCGGCGAATACGTCACGCCGATCAGCACGCAGTTCCGCGGTCGAACGGTCTACGAGATCCCGCCCAACGGCCAGGGCATCATCGCCCTGATGATCATGAAGATCCTCGAGCGCTTCACGCCCAAGCCCGACCCGCTCGCCGTGGAGAACCTGCATATCGAGGTCGAGGCGACGCGCCTGGCCTATGCCGCGCGCGACCAGTTCGTCGCCGACATGGCGCTCAGCCCTGTGCCGGTCGACTATCTGCTCTCGGACGCGCTTGCCGATGAACTCGCCGCCCGGATCGACCCGGCGCGCGCGACCGCGCCACTGCCGGCTTTGACAGGCGGCGCCGAGCATCGCGACACGGTCTACATCTCCGTCGTCGACAAGGACCGCAACGCGGTCAGCTTCATTAACTCGATCTTCCATCCCTATGGCAGCGGGTTGCTGACGCCGAAATCGGGCGTGCTTCTCCATAATCGTGGCCAGAGCTTCGTGCTCGAACAGGGCCACCCGAACGCCGTCGGCCCGCGCAAGCGCCCGATGCACACGATCATCCCCGCCATGCTCGCGCAGGATGGCCGGGTCTGCCTGTCCTTCGGCGTGATGGGTGGACATTACCAGGCGATGGGCCATGCCCATTTCCTGTCGAAGCTGTTCGACCACGGCCTCGACCTGCAAAGCGCGATCGACCTGCCGCGGCTGTTCCCGCTGCCCGGCACCGCAACCGTCGAGCTCGAAGGCCGGCTACTGGCGTCCTGCGGGCCCGCGCTCGAAAGCCGGGGCTTCAAGGTTCAGCCGGCCAAGACGCCGATCGGCGGCGCCCAGGCGATCTGGATCGATTGGGAGAACGGCACGCTGCTCGGCGGCTCCGACCCGCGCAAGGACGGCTGCGCGCTCGGCATCTAGGGCGTTTTCGAGCGAAACGGATGCCCGTTCGCTCGAAAGCGCGCTCGCGTCACCCCGCGAGCAAGCCGGCTAGCTGGTTCATTCCGATCCGGAGAAACGGGTCGGAATGAACGTAGAAATACTGCACGCCCTGGTCTCGCCAGAACGGCAGTTCATCGGCGGTTGCCAATGTGCCGGCCACCCGGCCCGCCCCGCGGATCGCCTTGACCGCCTCGGCGACTTTGTCGACGACCGCCTGTGGGCGCGGCTGGCCGAAAGCCGGCGCGGGCGGATGGCCCATGTTCTGTGAGAGATCTCCGGGGCCGATGAAGAAGACGTCGATCCCCTCGACGGCGAGCAGCGCATCGATGCCCTCGATCGCCTCCAACGTTTCGATCATGCCGATGACGAGCCGCTTCTCGTGATCGGCAAAGCAGCCATAGCGGATGGCATCGACCACGCCGCGTGCCTGCTCGGCCGTGTCGATCATCGGCACCATCAGCCCGTCCGCGCCTGCGTTGAGATAGCGGATCAGGAGCGAGCGCTGGTGGCAGTCCGGCCGAACGATCGCGGCACCGCCAGCGCCCCGGATCGCCTGGGCAGTGAGGCGGATATCCTCGAAGCTCCAGGTGCCGTGCTCGCAATCGAGAAAGATCGCATCGGCGCCCAGCTCGGTCAGCCTGACGGCATGGCCGGGGGAGAGATGATGTGTCGTCAGCATGCTGACGCATTCGCCCCGGCTCAATTTGCCGCGCAGCTTGGCTCCGTTCATCGTCTTATCCTCGATCTCAGCGCGTGGGCTTGTCAGCCGTGTCGTCGGGCGCGCCGACCCAGCGCGCGGTCTCGATATCGGCGGAGGTGTCGCGCATCCGCGTCGGGCAGATGTGCAGTTCGGGGATCATCGCGCCTGGCTGAAGGCTGGCGCAGAGAAGGACGGCGCGCGCCACGTCATGGGCGTCGAGCATGATGGCGCGTTCTCCCGCCAGCGGCGGCCGGGCGCGGTTGTTCATGATCGGCGTGTCGGTTTCACCCGGCAGGATCGTCGTCGCGCGGATGCCCTGGTTGCGATAGGTGTTGTGCAGGAAGCCCATGAAGTTCTTCACGCCGGCCTTGGCCGCACCATAGGCCGCTCCTCCCAGCAGATTGGGATTGAGCGCAGCCAGCGACGAAACCGTGATGATGGTGCCTTCGCCACGCGCGATCATCGCCGGCAGCACCGCCTGCGTCAGCGAGAACACCGCGGTCAGGTTGACGTTCAGCGTTGCGTTCCACTCCTCTTCGGACAGGAAGCGGGCATTCAGGACCTTGCTGGCGCTGCCGGCATTGTTGACGAGAATATCGATCGGGCCGAGCTCGGCCTCGATGGCCGCGACAGTCGCGACGATGGCGCTGCGGTCGGCGATATCGAGAGTGCGGCTGACTGCCCGTCCGCCATTGTCCACGATCACCTTGGCGGTCTCATCGAGCGGGCCGGCTCGCCGTCCGGTCAGCACCACGGTTGCCCCCTCGCGCGCCAGCAGGATGGCGCTCTCACGCCCGATCCCGGTGCCGGCCCCCGTGACGAGCGCGATCTTGCCCTTGAGCAGTGCCATGGTCTCTCCCTACTCGCCCTACTCAGCCGCCGCCGCGAAGGCTTTGCCGTAGATACGTCGCGTTGCATCGGGGCTGACAAGCCCCTCCGCAATATCCAGCGCGATCAGCTCGGCCGAGCGCGCCGCTGCGCGTCCCCAGCCGCCGCCGCCCGGCGTCTCGACCTCGAGGCGATCGCCCGTCTGGAGGACCACCTTGCCTTTCGGAAACTGCGCTTCACCATTCTTGGCGACTTTGCCGGGCGTCCCCGACTGTCCGTCCACGACGCCAAAGCAAGGGTGGCGCACGCGCTCGGTCGCGAGATAGATGTTCATCGGCGCCTTGGCGCGATTGCGCAGGATGACGCGCTGGCCGAGTCCGCCGCGATGCTGCCCCGCCCCGCCGGAATCCGCGATCAGCTCCTTGCACTCCGTCAGCACCGGCACCGCGATCTCGAACATCTCGATCGCCGTGACCTTGCAGTTGGAGGGGAAGCTCAGCGTATCCAGGCCGTCCAGTTCAGCGCGCGCACCCTGGCCGCCATGGAAATTCTGGACCGAGCCATATTGCGAACCGTCATCGCGCCGGCCGACGCAATTGGCCGCCCAGATCGGCGCCCCGCCGCTATCGCCCATGACCTTGTCGGGGACGACGCCCTCCAGCGCCTTGAAGATCAGCGATGGGATGACGTGGCCGATGAGATTGCGGGAGTTGCCCGCCGTCCAGGCTTCGGGGTTGAGGATCGAGCCGAGCGGCGCCTCGTCCGTGACCGGCGTGATGCAGCCCTCATTATTGGGCGTCTCGGGATCGAGCAGGCATTTCAGCGCGTAGACGGAGTGGGCGTAGCGATAATTGGTGCGGCAGTTGATGGAGTGCAGCACCTGGTCGGACGTGCCGGTGTAGTCGACATGGATCGTCTCGTCGGCAACGATGACGGCGGCCTTCAGCGTGATGTCGTCATGGTATCCGTCGAGGAGGACTTCAGCCTCATAGCGGCCATTGGGCCAGGCGCGGATCGCCTTGCGCATCTGGGCTTCCGAACGCGAATGGATTGCGTCGGCGAGACCATCGACCTCGTCGAGGCTGTATTCATCGAGGAACTTCACCAGTTCGCGGCCCATCACGTTGTTGGCCGCGACCATGGATTCCAGGTCGCCCAGCACTTCAGTCGGAAGCCGCACGGACGCTGCGATGATGTCGAGGACGTCCTGGTTGGGCACACCGGCGCGGTGCAGCTTCACGATCGGAAAGCGGATGCCTTCCTCATAGATGTCGCTGGCTTCCGAATGCAGCGGCGCGCCGCCGATATCGGGCAGATGCGCGATCGAGCCGGCATAGGCGACGATCGTCCCGTTCTTGAAGATCGGCGTGATCATCGTGACGTCGGGCAGATGGCCGGTGCCGATCTCGGGATCGTTGGTGGCGAGCACATCGCCTTCCTGCAACGTCTCCGGTGGGAATTTCGGCAGGAAATAGGTCTGCGCGGCAACCGGCAGCGAGGTGATGAAGACCGGGATCGACCAGGTGCATTGAGCCAGCGCCCGCCCACGACTGTCGAGCAGCACGGTGACGTAATCGTGGTTCTCGCGCACGATCGGCGAAAAGGCCGTGCGCCCCAACACCGTATCGGCCTGGTCGGCGATGAAGATCAGGCGATTCCACATCACCTGGAGATTGATCGGATCGTTGAAATCCGTGGCGGCCTTGGCAGTCGGCGTCTTGGCAGTCGAAGTCTTGGCCGTCGAAGTCTTGGACATCGGAATCGCCCTCAGAGGATGTTGATGACGAGGTTGCCATGCGCATCGACATGGGCTGTCCCGCTCGGGCCGATCACGGCTGTCGACTCGCGCTGCTCGACGATTGCCGGCCCCTTCACGGGTTCGCCGACCGGCAGGCTGTAATGGTCGTAGACGGGTGTCTCGACGGCCGTGCCCAGTTCCTGGAAATAGACGTCGCGCCGGCCTTTCAGGGCCTCTGCCGCCGTCGTGCCATGAGGGCGCGTAACCTTGCCCTTCCGGCCTCCAGCCCGCAAACGCCAGGTGATCACCTCGAGGCCGGCGTTGACGGTGCGGCCGAAGAGCTCGCGATAGAGCGTGGTGAAATTGGCCGTGAGCTGCGCCAGGAAATCCTCTTGCTGCAGTTCGAGGTCGGGCAGCGCGACCGTGATCTCATGGCCCTGGCCGACATAGCGCATGTCCACGGTATAGCGGTTCTCGATCGTTTCCTTGGGCACGCCGGCAGCGGACACGACCTCCGCTCCCTGAACCGCGAGGCCGCCGAGGAGCCTGCGCATCTCAGCACCATCCCAAGCCGTCAGCGCCATCGGGAAGCTCGCGGACAGGTCGACGGCGACGGGAGCGATGATCAGGCCGATCGCGGAGGTCACTCCCGCCCCCGTCGGGCAGATGATGCGCTTGATGCCGAGCTTGCGCGCGATGCCATAGGCGTGCACCGGCCCGGCGCCGCCAAAGGCGACCATGGGCAGGGAGCGGGGATCGACGCCGAGATCGGTCGCATGCATCGCAGCCGCCTTGCTCATCGACTCGTTGACGAGATCATGGATGCCCCAGGCGCAACGCGTGACGCTCACACCGAGATCGGAGGCCAGGCGCGCCATCGCATCATGGGCGGCCTGTTTCGAGACCTTGAACGAGCCGCCGACGAAGGATTCCGTCCCCATATAGCCGAGCAGGATGTCGGCGTCGGTGACGGTCGGCTCGGTACCGCCCCGCTGATAGGCAGCCGGCCCCGGCAAGGCGCCCGCCGAGCGCGGGCCGACATCGAGCAATCCGAGCGGGTTCTTGACGGCGATCGAGCCTCCGCCCGCGCCGATCTCGATCATCTGGATCGACTGGATCTTGAGGGGGAAGCCGGACCCCTTCCGGAAACGTTGGTAATGCGCGACTTCGAGATCGGTGCCGACCGTGGGCTCGCCATTGGGGATCAGGCACAGCTTGGCGGTGGTACCGCCCATGTCGAAGGAGAGCACGCTGCCCTCCCCGGCAATGCGGCCAAACTCGGCGGCCGCGACAGCTCCGGCAGCAGGGCCGGACTCGATGAGGCGCACAGGCAGCTCGGCTGCGCGCTGGCTGGGAACCAGACCGCCCGAGGAGGTCATCCACAGCACCTGCCGATCGATGCCCTTCCCTGCGAATTCTCGCTGGAGATGGGCGACATGGCCGGCCATCTGGGGCCGCGTATAGGCGTTGACCACCGTCGTCGAGGCGCGGTCGAATTCGCGCACCTCCGGGCAGACCTCAGAGGAGAGCGAGACGAAGATATCGGGATATTCGTCCTTCAGCAGGGCAGCGACCCGCTGCTCATGCGCTGGGTATTTATAGGCGTGGAGCAGGCAGACCGCGACCGAGCGGACCCCCTTTTCGCGCAGCCGCCCGGCGATCTCGCGCACGGTATCTTCGTCCAGCTCGGTGACGATTTCACCATCGGCCGCGATGCGCTCGCGGGCGCCGAAGCTGTTGGCGCGGCTTACCAGCGGGTCGGGATAGCGCAGGTTGAGATCGTAGAGATCGTAGCGCCCCTCGTTGCGGATGCGCAGCATATCCTGGAAGCCGGCGGTCGCGACGAAGCCGGTCTCGACGCCCTTGCGCTCCAACACGGCATTGGTGACGACCGTCGTGGCGCCCAGGACCTGCAGCTTGGCCCTGTCGATAACCTCGCCGAACGCCTCCAGCAGCTCGGTAACGCCCTGAACCACGGCCTCGGCCGGGTTCAACGGCGTGCTCAGCACCTTATGCAGATGCACCTCGCCTGCATCGTCGAGCAGCGCGAAATCGGTGAAGGTTCCACCGGTGTCGAATGCCAGCTTGGCCATGATGTCCTCTGAGCCTGCCTTGCGGAGGTCGCGGAGGTTGCGGCCAGCGAAGCGACCGCCAAGCCGTTCACCGCGACGACCCAGGAAGGGTAGAGCCAGCCACGCGCAGCTGGCCAACAGGACTGCGGTCTGCCGCTATAGGCTTTGTTTATGGCGCGACGTTTATGGCGCGACGTTTATGGTGCGACGTTTATGGTGCGGCCTGGGAACGCTCGGCCTCGCCAGCCGATTTCAACCCGAAGGGCGCCTCCCGGATCAAGGCCTGAACGATTTCGATCAGCACGGAGCGAGCGGCAATCGCGGGCTCGGACATCGGCAGATGGTCCGACACGCAAAGGGAAACCGTAGCCGTCATCGCGGGCCGTATCAGTGGCCGGACATCGGCGCCGCGAAAGCCTGCGGCGCTGGCTGCCACAGACCCGGGCAGGATCGTCGAACCCAGACCGTCCATGACGGCTGCGACCAGCGACGAAACGGATTCGATCTCGGCGGAGACGCGCGGCGCGACACGAGCGCGCGCAAGCGACTCGTCGATCATCTGGCGCAGGAAATGGCCTCGGCTCGGCAGCAGCAGGTCGACCTCGGCCAGAGCCGAGAGCGGGAGCGCCTCCCCCTCAACCGTCCCGATGGCGGCGCCCGGCGGCGACACCAGGACAAGCTCCTCGCGGAACAGCGGGTGCAGCACGACGCCCTTGATCGGCCTCGATCCATAGATGACCGCCATATCCATCTTGCCGGTCATGATCAGCTCGCTCAGGACATGGCCGAAGCTGTCATTGATATGGACGACGATGTCGGGATAGCGCGTCTTCATCGCCTTGAGCAGCGGCAGCGACAGCGCGCTCGACGCCGAATAGGTGGCGAGCCCGATCGAGACACGGCCTGCAACCGAGCGCGAGGATTGTTCGATATCGATCCGCGCCTGCTCGACCTGTTTCAGCAGCAGCTGGGCATGGCGGTAAAGGATCAGCCCGGCTTCGGTCGGCGCGATGCCATGATTGCTGCGGATCAGGAGCTTGTGCTTGAAATGGCTCTCCAGCGCGGCGATCTGCTGGGAGAGCGCCGGCTGAGCCGTGCGCAGCATGCCAGCGGCGCGAGACACGCTACCGGCATCCACCACCTTCACGAAGCTCTTCAACTTCTTGAAATCAACACTCATCGGCCCGGCCGCCTCCCCGGGGGCGAGGTTAGGTCATTCCCCGGCAACGTGAAACCGACCGGCTGCCACCGCCGTCAGTGCTGCACATCCGTCTCGCCACGCATCTTTCCCGTCATGAAGAGCTCGCCGAGCTCGTCATGGCTGATCTCGGTGGGCTTGCCATCCCAGATCACCTTGCCCAGCCGCAGGATGACGGCGCGCTGCGCCACCTCCATCGCCTTCTTGGTGTTCTGCTCGACGAGCAGGATGGTTTGACCCATCGCGTTGATGCGCAGCAATTCGTCGAAGACGATGCCGATCGCGGCCGGCGACAGTCCGACCGAGGGTTCATCGACCAGCAGGATGCGCGGGCGCTGGAGCACAGCCATCGCGACCTCCAGAAGCTGCTGTTCGCCGCCAGACATATTGCCGGCGAGCGTCGTGCGGCGCTTCCTGAGGATCGGGAAGAGCTCGTAGACATAGTCGCGATCGGCCTTCACCTTGGCGTCGCGCAGGGTGTAGGCGGCCATCTGCAGGTTCTCGTCGATCGTCATGAGCGGGAAATTGCAGCGGCCCTGGGGCACCAGGGAGACGCCTTGCGCCAGGATCTCGCGCGATGCCAGCCCGGCAATGTCCCGGCCCTGCCAGCGTATGGCGCCCCCCTTGATGGTCGTCATGCCGTAGAGCGTCTTGAGCAGGGTCGATTTGCCCGCGCCATTGGGGCCCAGGAGCGCGACGAACTGGCCCTGCGGCACGTCGAGATCGACGCCGTTGAGAATGTCCAGCGAGCCATAGCCGGCACGCAGGCCCGCAATCGAAAGACTGGTCTCAGCCACCGAGATAGGCCTCCCGAACCGCCTGGTTGCGCATGATCTCAGCCGGCGTGCCTTCGGCGAGCTTACGCCCCTGGTCGAGCACGGCGACGCGCTGGCAAATGCTGGTGATGACGTCGATGTTGTGCTCGATCACCAGGAAGCTGACGCCGAGCTGTTCATTGGCGTAGCGGATCGCCTCGACGACGCGCTCGATCAATTTCGGATTGATCCCCGCCATCGGCTCGTCGAGCAGGATCAATTTGGGCTCGGGCATCAGCATCGAGGCGAACTGGATCAGTTTCTGCTGGCCACCCGAGAGATTGCCCGCCGGCTGGGTGCGGACATCCCAGAGCCCCGACAGCCTGATGAGTTCGCGCGCACGCTGGCGCAGGCCGTCGACCCGGGCGCGCGAGCGGGCGCCGAGCCCGAAGGTCGAGGCGACGCTCGGAAAGGTGAACATCTGGCCGGCGATGACGAGGTTCTCCTCGATGTCGAGCGCACCGAAGGTGACGGTCTTCTGGAAGGACCGCAGCATGCGGCCTTCCCGGGCGATGCGATTCAGTGACCAGCCGGTGATGTCCTGCCCATCGAGCCTGACCGAGCCGGCATTGGGGCGAGCAAGGCCGGATGTGCAGTCGAAGAAGGTCGACTTGCCCGAGCCATTGGGTCCGATCAGCCCGCAGATCTCACCGCGATGGACCTGCAGATCGACGCCGTCCACGGCGCGGATCGCACCATAGGATTTGCTGAGGCCAGTGATGTCCAATATCGGTAGACCGGTCATGAGCGCCCCCTGAGCATGGTCCAGAAGCGAGTGATCAGCGGCGCAAAGCCCTTGGGAAACCAAAACACTAGCGCCAGCAGGCAGAAGCCATAGGCCACCATCCGCAGCTCGGGAGCGATGCGAAGCGCCTCGGACAGACCGACGAAGAGCAGGCTCCCGAAGACGACACCCGAGATGGTGCCCGGCCCGCCGCCGAGCACGATGATCAGCATCAGCGTCGAATTCGACATCTGGAATGTCAGCGGGCTGACCACGGTCAGATAATGCGCGTAGACGCTGCCGCCGAGCCCGGCGAAGGCCGCGCTGATCATGAAGACGACCAGCTTGTAGCGCCAGGTCGGCACGCCGACGGACTCGGCCAGCGTCTCGTTCTCGCGGATCGCCACCATGTTGCGGCCGGCCGGCGAGCTGACGATCAGCCAGACGGCGAAGGTCGCCAGGGCGGCAATGGCGAGCACGAGATAGTAGAACCCGACCGTCCCCGAGACCGTGAAGGAGGCCGGCCCGAGCGCGAAATAGGGCTTGGGGATGGCCGACAGCCCCATGTCGCCGCGCGTCAGGCTGATCCAGTTCTTGGCAACCGCCTGCCCGATGATGACGAAGCCGAGCGTGCACATCACGAAAGAGGTCGAGCGCAACCTGAGAGCCGGGATGCCAAGCGGCAGCGCCAGCGCCCCGGCAACGAGACCCGCGCCGAACAGGTTGACGTAGAATGGCGTGCCCCAATGCACCGCCATCAGGGCGGAGACATAGGCGCCGACGCCGAAGAAGGCGGCCTGCGCGAGCGATAGCAGGCCGGTATAGCCGACGAGCAGATTGAGCCCATGGGCCGGCAGCAGGAAGATCAGCGAGATGATCACCGCATGCAGCGCGTAGTTGCCAAGCAGCAGCGGCGCGCAACAGGCAAGGACGACGACGGCGAGCCCGAAGGGCAGCCTCAGGTCGCGGCCAGGCAGCGGAAGCGAGCTCTCGTTCAGCGACATCGTCGATCCTCGGACAGATTGGCTGGGGGCCGCCAGAGCAGGATGCGAAAAGTGGGAACCGGTTTTCGCATCCTGCTCTAACTCTTTGATGAGAGACGGATTCAGACTTCAGATGGGATCACTCCGTGATTCCGTCTGAAGTCATCCGGCTCTAGGTCAGTAACGGGCTTGAGCGGAGAACAGCCCGTGCGGGCGCCACATCAACACGAGCATCAGCGTGGCGAAGCCGACCGTGTCGCGAAACTGCAGGCCGACATAGGTGGCGACCAGGCTCTCGGCGATGCCCAGGATCATCGCGGCGAAGAAGGTACCGCGGACATTTCCAAGGCCGCCCATGATGATGATCGGCAGCGTCTTGAAGGTGATCAGTTCGCCCATGCCGCCATAGACACTGACATTGACCGGGGCGGTCAGCACCCCTGACAGGCCGGCGAGCGCCGCCCCCAGGACGAAGGTCGTCACGACGACTTTGCGGACATCGATGCCCACCACGGCGCAGCACTCGACGTTCTGCGACACGGCCCGCATCGCCTTGCCCATGCGGCTATAGGTAACCAGGAGCTCGAGCCCGAAGAAGACCAGCACGGCGACCGCGATGATCAGCAGGCGCTGCTCGGCAAGCGATACGCCCAGAATGGTGACGGGCTCGATATAGCCGCCTTCGAAGAACTTGTAGCCGCCGCCGAAGAGGAGGATGACGATGTTCTGAAGGATGAGCGCGATGCCCAGCGTCGCCAGCACGCCAGCCTCGGCCGGCGCCCCGACCATGCGCCGCATCACGAACTGCCCGATGACCAGAGCAACAAAGGCCGTGGCGATGACGCCGGCGACGATGGCGACCGGATAAGGCAGGTCGAAATACTCGATCGCGACCCAGGCCCCGAAGGTGCCGACCATGTAATATTCGCCATGGGCGAAATTGATCGCCCGCAGGACGCCGAAGATCATCGTCATGCCGACGGCGACCAGGGCGTAGACGGCCCCGGTGACGATGCCGTTGACGATCTGCTCTGAGATTTGGAACAGCATCTCGACCTCCCCTTAAGCCCGCGCGCTTACCCCCGCGCCCTTGCGCCCGCGCGGGACGGTCAGCGCGGATAGTCGATATCGGCGGAATAGGCGCCCTTGACCACCGGCTTGCCGTCCTCGATCTGCAACAGGATCATCGGCAGCTTGGCCTGGTTGTGGTCGTCGAAGGTCACCTCGCCCACGGCGCTGTCGTATTTGATCTTGGCGAGCGCATCGCGGACCTTGGCGCGGTCGGCGCTCTTGGCTGCCTCGACCGCCTTGCCGAGCAGGTTGACGGTCTCCCAGTGAACATAAGCGTGGTTGTTGGGCGCCTCGCGATATTCGGCCGCGAACCGGGCCACGAAGCCCTTGCTCTTGGGGCTGTCCCAGCCCGGCAGCCAGGCCGCAGCCTCGACGGCGCCTTCGAGCGCCTTCGGCGCCGACTTGATCGTCTTCTCGGTGTTGAACTCGCCATTGCCGATCAGCGGCACCTTGCCGGCAAGCCCGACCTCGGTCATCTGCCGCGCCACGATCGGCGTGGTGTCGGCAAGGCCGTACATGATGATCGCCTGAGCGCCGGAATCGCGGATCTTGGCCAGCACGCTGCGGAAATCGACCTCGCCTTCCTTGTAGTAGTCCTCGGTCAGGATCTGGCCCTTGAAGCGTGGCAGGTACTTCTTGGTGAACTCGATCGCCGAGCGGCCATAATCGCTGTCGACCGAGAGCACGGCGAATTTGGTGAAGCCGCGCTTCTCGGCGGCATATTGCGCAACGATCAGGGCGCGGTTCTCATCGGTGGGATAGTTGCGGAAGCTCCATTTGAAGCCGCCGACGCCCGCCGCATACGTAATCTTGGGGTTCGACGAAGCCGCGTTGATCAGCAGGACGCCGGCATCCTCGACGACGGGCTGCATCGCCAGCGTCACGGAGCTCGACACGTCGCCGATCAGGAAATCGACCTTGTCCTGGTCGATCAGGCGCCGTGTCGCCGAGACGCCCTCGACCGGCGTGCCCTGGCTGTCGGCGGAGAAGATCTGGATCTTGCGGCCATCGATGCCGCCAGCCGCGTTGATGTCCTTGGCGGCAAGCTGCGCGCCGCGCAGCGAGAAGGCGCCGTAGCGGGCATTGGGGCCGCTCATCGGCGCGACGATGCCGAGGCGGATGCTGTTGTCCTGCGCCAGTGCGGAGGTCTCGAAGACTGGCGCGCCGGCAAGGCAGATCGCTGATGCGAGAAGGCCGAAGGCCCTGCGGTGAACTGTGTTGGCCATGATCGACTCCGTTCCCTGATCGTGTTCCGCGATCGCGTCGCGGTTAGCCGGAACCGGCTTCGTCGCATGCACGCAACGATCCGACCCGATCGGGCGCGATTTGCAGGCCCGATGGGAGAAAATTCTAGGTTCGGCGGACTCGCTCTGGGAACCACAACTGCATTCTGCCGCCATAGCGTTTCTTTATGGCGCGGCGAGGCGCGACGATAAATCCTAGGGTCCGCGTCGCGCGCGGCAGCCTCTCCGGCATCGAGCAGGCGCGGCAGCTCGCCAGAGCAATTTCCGATCTGATTGGATCGTTCAATAGCTCCTGCGCTTTGTTTTAACGCGTTTTCTTCACGCGAACCGGTGCCCACTTCGCTCGAAAATGCTCCAGCCTGGGGGTTGGACCGACCCATCTCATAGCGTCCGAGGCGGCTGTGAATGTCCCCGGCCAGCCCATCATTGCCAGTTTGAAGAGATCCGCACGGCTCGCCGCGCCCCCAAAGACGGGCGGCCTGGCGACCTGCTGCGCCGCGGCTTGACACGGTGAAGGGGTTGCCCATAAATGCGCATGGATGATTGCTGACAATCATCCATGCCGCAAATAAGCAGCAGCCGGGCTCGCTGCGGAAGGCTCCAGGGCCGATCCGTCGCGATCCCGCCGCTCCGCCAAAAATCAAAAGAGGGGTTCATGAGTTCCTTCGGCGTCATCTTGAGTGTCCGCGCGACCGTTGCTGCAGCCCTGCTGACCTCGGCGTCCTTGATGTCGGCGTCCTTGGCGTCGGCTGCATGCCTCCCAGTACCGCCAAACCTCGTCGAGCCTGGTTTCTTGACGATCGGCTCGGCGCTGACGGCGCCGCCCATGGGTTTCATGAGGGATGACCAGCCCTCGGGCTTCGATCCCGAGCTCGCTTCCGTGCTGGCCGAGCGCATGTGCCTGAAGCCGAAGATCGTGAACCTGGCCTTCCAGGGCCTTTTCCCGGGGCTGATCGCGAAGAAATTCGACATCATCGCCTCGCAGGTCGGCATCACCGAGCCACGCAAGGAGATGTTCGATTTCGTTCCCGTCTTCAAAGGAGGCTTGCGCCTGGTGACGCAGAAGACGAGCGGCCTGACCTTCCAGACCGAGAAGGACGTCTGCGGCTACTCGGCCGCGATCGCCGCCGGCACGACCCAGATGGCCGCGCTCGAGCGCGTCAAGGAGGAGTGCCCGGCCGCCCGGCCGATGGTGCTGAAGGTCTTCAGCAACCAGATCGAAGCGATGAACGAGGTCGCCAAGAAATCCGTCAGCGTCGCCTATGTCGACTGGCCTGTGGCCGCCAACCTGATCCAATTGCGCCCGAACGATTTCGCCGAGGCCAGCCCGGTCCTGAGCGGGCGCGGGCCCGGCACCCCGCGCAATCGCAATGGCATCGTCGTCCGCAAGGGCGAGACGGGGACGCAGGGCGCGATTTCCGCAGCCTTTGCGCAGGTTCTGGCCGACGGGACCTATGACAAGATCCTGACGAAATGGAACCTCGCCGATGGCGACGTCCGCAAGGGCGGCGATTGAGCGCCGGAACGCGGCCTCCGGAAAGCGGGTTCATTGGAGCGGATTGATTCATGCATTTTGACGTCGGTTATTTCATAGGCCTGCTCTTCTCGACGCGGTTCTTCGAGCCGGCCCTGATCGTCGTGGTGGTCGCCGTGACCGCCATGGTGATCGGGGTGGTGATCGGGACGGTCGGTGGGGTGATCCTGACCTCGCCCATCCCGGTCCTGCGCCCGATCATGCGTGGCTATGTCCAGACCATCCGCGGCATTCCGGTGCTGGTCCAGATCGTGTTCTGGTACAATGGCCTGCCTGCGCTCACCGATGGCGCGATCAATCTGCCGGCCTATGCCGCCGGCATCATCGCGCTCGGCATCAATGAGGGCGCCTACATGACCGAGATCGTCAGGGCCGGCATTCAGTCCGTCGATCGCGGCCAGCGCGAGGCGGCCCAGGCGCTGAGCCTCACCTACAAATCGATGATGCTGAAGGTGATCCTGCCGCAGGCCGTCCGCATTGCGATCCCGCCGGCCGGCAACCAGATCGTCAACCTGATCAAGAACACCTCGCTGCTGTTCACCATCGCCATTCCGGAAATTTTCGGGACCGGCACGAACCTGTTCAGCGCGAACTTCAAGTATTTCGAAGTGATCGCGGTGGTGGCGATCTGGTATCTCGGTCTGGCGCTTGCCTATGGCGTGATCCAGCGTGCGCTGGAGCGCCATTTCGCCAAAGGGCGCATGGGCCTTTACGGAGCTGCCGCATGACCACCTATGAGACTGTGTCCGATCAGCCGGCCCGGGGTGCGCGCCGATGGCACTGACGGCGTTGAAGCGGCAGCCGGCCGAGCAGATGGCGGCCGATGCCCTGAAGGAAGCGATCCTGACCGGCGCTCTGAAGCCCGGCGAACGGCTGACGGAGATCGTACTCTCCGAGCAGTTCGGTGTCTCGCGCGGCACGGTGCGTATCGCCCTGCATCAGCTCGGCAGCGACGGCCTCGTCGTGCTGACGCCGTATACAGGCTGGTCGGTCGCGAATTTCGAGCCGCGCGACATATGGGAGATCTACACCCTGCGCGGCAGCCTCGAATCCATGGCGGCGCGTCTTGCAAGCGAGCAGCTCGACACTGACGGTGCCGCGCGGCTGGAGCGGGCCGGCGAGGAGCTTTTCGACGCGGCCCGCCGGAACGAGAACGTCGCCGAGATCATGCGCCGCGACTTCGCCTTGCATCGCTGCATCGTCGAGCTCTCGAAGAATGGTCGCCTGCTCAACCACTACAGAATGGTCGAGCAGCAGGTTCGGATGTTCATCAGCTCGACCTACACCCCAAGAGCCGACATGAGCATCGTGATCGAGCACCATCGCCCGATCGTCGAGGCGATCCTGCGACGCAAGCCGCGCCTCGCCGCCCGCCTTTGCGAGCATCACTGCACCAGTGAGGGCGAGCGCATTCTCAAATTGGCACCTGGGGACATTTAACCGATGGCGGAATCGATGGTGCTCAACCGCAGGCCCAACACAGCCCTCCTATCCGACCCGGTTATCGCGCTGGCCGGGATCGACAAGTGGTTCGGGGCGATGCACGTCCTCAAGGACGTCTCGCTGACGATCCGGAGCGGCGAAAAGGTCGTGATCTGCGGCCCCTCCGGTTCCGGCAAGTCGACGCTGATCCGCTGCATCAACGGGTTGGAGCGCCACCAATCCGGCACGATCACTGTCGAGGGCGTCGAACTCGCCGACAAAACGCTGGGAACGATCCGCCGCGAGGTCGGCATGGTCTTCCAATCCTTCAATCTGTTTCCGCATCTGACCATCCTGCAGAACTGCATGCTGGCCCCGATGGAATCGCGCAGGCTGTCGCGCCAGGAGGCGCAGGCGCGCAGCCTGGACTATCTCGCCCGCGTTCACATCGCCGAGCAGGCTCACAAATATCCCTCACAGCTTTCAGGCGGTCAGCAGCAACGCGCGGCCATCGCCCGGGCGCTATGCATGCAGCCTCGGATCATGCTCTTCGACGAGCCGACTTCGGCGCTCGACCCAGAGATGATTTCGGAGGTTCTCGACACGATGAGCGAGCTGGCCGCTTCGGGCATGACGATGCTGTGCGTCACCCATGAGATGAGCTTCGCCCAAAGGATCGCCGACCGCGTCGTCTTCATGGATGCGGGCCGGATCGCCGAGGAAGGCAGCCCGGACCAGATCTTCAACCGCCCGGCCACCGAGCGCCTGGCGCTCTTCCTGAACCGGCTCTTGAAGCACTGAAGGCAGCGTAGCTCAAACACCAGCGGCGGCGTAGCTCCGCCGATTCAAGTCCCGATGTCCTGAACCACCCCGCCCGCCAGGGAAACTGGCGCGCGGGCTCGACCAAACTCGTCCATTTGCAAGCTCGCCCATTTCGCAGACCCGCCCATTTGGCAGAAAGGCAAAGACCATGCTGACGATCGACAATATGCGCGTGTTCAATATCAGAGGCGGGGGACTTCATCCCGTCATCGTCGAGCTGACGACCAAGGACGGCATCACCGGCTACGGCGAGGCCGCCATCGCCTATGGGCTCGGAGCGAACGCGGCTGCCGGAATGCTGTCGGATCTGGCGCCCAGCGTGATCGGCACTGATGCCACCTATCCGCGCCATGTCTGGCAGGAAATCTACGATAATTCCTTCTGGACCAAGGGCGGAGGGGCGATCGTCTTCGCCGCGATCAGCGCCATCGACCAAGCGTTGTGGGACATCAAGGCCAAGGCGCTCGGCGTTCCCGTCTACGAGCTCTTCGGCGCCAAGTTCGAGGACACGCTGGAGGTCTACGCGAATGGCTGGAGCACCCAGCATGATGACGTCATCGGCTGGGCCGAGGCCGCCGAGCGGCCGCTTGCGGACGGCTTCAGGATCTTGAAATGCTACCCGCTGGCGGTCCAGCAGGCCGGCGGCACCCTGCGCCATGTGCAGCGGCGCCAGCTCGGCGATGCGGAGTTTCGGCGTGCCGTCGACCGGGTCAGGACGCTGCGCAAGGTGGTCGGGCCCGAGATCGGGCTGATGCTCGACCTCTCCGGCGGGCTCAACAACGACCAGCTCATCCGCTTCATGGATGTCTGCACCGAACTCGACCTGACCTGGGTCGAGGAGCCGTTGGACGCCTTCAACCTGCAGGGGCTGCGCAATCTCGCGGGGCGCTGGAACATCCCGATCGCAGCCGGCGAGCGCGTCTATACCCGCAGTGGCTTCCGCAACCTGCTCGAGACCGGCGGCGTGGATATCATCATGCCCGATGTCGGCAATTGCGGCGGCATCTTCGAGCTGGTGCAGATCGCGGCGTTGGCGGAGGCCTATAATGCGCGCGTCTCGCCGCATAATTGCGCAAGCTCGCTGTGCACGGCCGCCTCCGTTCAGGTCTGGGCTGCATCGGCCATGTCGATGCCGCTCGAAACCTACCCCTATTTCTCCGACGCCAACGACTATGTCCAGGTGCTGAAGAATCCACCGGAAAAAGCGGTCGAGAAGGGCAAGCTCAGGATTCCCACGACGCCGGGGCTCGGAGCCGAGGTCGATCTCGAGGCGATCGCCCCATTCCGGTCGTTTGACTATCGCCGGGATGGCCTTTGACTATCGCAGACGCGGCCTGATCGGTTCAGGCTGAAATCGCCCGTCGCCAGGGTCAGTTCGTGGCGATCGCCGTGTCGATCGCGTCCGACATGATCGCCAGGCCGCGGTCGATCTCGGCCTCTGAGACCGTCAGGGGCGGCGCGATCCGGAAGACGCCTCCCATGCCGGGAAGCTTGACGATGTTCATGCTGAGGCCTCGGCGCATGGCCTCTTCCATGATCCTGGCCCCGAGCTCGAAGCCCGGTGCCTTGCTCTGCCGATCGGTCACGATCTCGAGCCCGAGAAGGAGGCCGCGCCCGCGCACGTCCCCGACACATTCGAACCTCTGCTGGAGCGACAGAAGTCCATTGCGGAGCCTTTGCCCGCGCGCGACGGCCTGCTCGACCAGACCGTCGCGTTCGACCACGTCGAGGACCGTCACGCCGACGGCGGCCGGGAGCGGGTCGGAGACATGGGTCGTGTAGAACAGGAAGCCGCGCTCATGCGCCTTCTCCTCGATGGCCTGCGAGGTCATCACGGCCGCGAGCGGCAGGCCGGCTCCGAGCGTCTTCGACAGCGTCAGAATGTCGGGCGTGACGCCATCGCGCTGGAACGCGAACATATTGCCGGTCCGGGCGATCCCGGTCTGGGCCTCGTCGAGGATCAGCAACATGCCCCGCTCCTCGCATTTGCGCTTGAGCGCGGCGAGATAACCGAGCGGGAGTTCGAGGATGCCGCCGCTCGACAAGATCGGTTCGGCGATGAACGCGGCGAGATTGCCGGTCGACTGCCTGTCGATCAGCGAGAAGGCATCGTCGAGTTCGGCCTGCCAATCATTGGAGCCGTCGGGATGCGTGAAGCGCGCGCGGTAGGAGTTGGGCGCAGGGATGACGAAGGAGCCGGCAGCGACCGGCCCATACCCCCGCCGGCCGGCACTGTAGGTTGCGGCAGCGGCCGCTCCCGTCATGCCGTGCCAGCTCTGTGCGAAGGCGACGACCTCATGTCCGCCGGTCACCAGCTTCGCCATGCGAATGGCGGCCTCGTTCGATTCCGCCCCGGTGGTGAGGAGCTGTACCCGGTCGAGGCCGGGGGCAAGCGCGGCAAGACGCGAGGCCAGATCGACCACCGGGCGCGACAGCATCCCACTGAAGAGATGCGCCACCGACCGCATCTGCCGGTCCACCGTCGCGACGATGTCGGGGTGGGTATGGCCGAGGACGGCGCTCATCTGGCCCGAGGTAAAGTCCAGGATGGCGCGGTCATCGGCATCATAGACAAAGCTGCCTTCGGCCCGCTCGACGATGATCGATTCAAAATCGGGCCCATAGCGGGTCAGATGTGTGTTTGCGGCGGCCCAGAAGGCGGGATCGGCGTTGAGCGACATGGGGCACCTCGGGAGCGGGAGTGTCCAAAGGCTAGATGCGGTTGTTGCACTGCGCAAATTGATACTCTTTCAAGCCGATATCGATTAAATTGATGACTATGCGCACGCTCGACCTCGCCTTGCTCAGGAACTTCGCCGTCATCGCGCGGACGGGCTCGATCAGCGTCGCCTCGTTGCAGATCGGGCGGACGCAATCGGCGTTGAGCATGCAGATGCAGCGCCTGGAAGCGCTGACAGGCCAGGCTCTCCTGCACCGCAGCGGCTCGGGCGTACGCCTGACCACGGCGGGAGACAAGCTGCTCGCCCATGCCGAATCCCTCTTGGCCAAGCATGACGAGATCCTCGCCGACATGCGCGGAACCGGCCTCAAGGGCTCGGTCAGCTTCGGCTGTCCCGAGGATTACTCGATCGCGTTTCTGCCGGATCTGCTGCGGGCGTTTTGTGCCCTGCATCCCGATGTCGAGTTGCGCATGGTCTGTGCGCCGACCTCGGAGCTGCGCCCGCTGCTGCATCGGCGGCAGATCGAGATGGCGCTGGTCTCCCTCCCCGATCCGGCCGGCGCAGAGGTCATCCGGAGAGAACACTTCGTCTGGGTCGCAAACGCAGCCGAGCCGGACATTCTTGACCAGGCCGTCCTCCCACTGGCGCTTTCGGCCCCCATGACGCTGGACTATCGCGCTGCCTGCGACGCCATGGAAGCGGCTGATCGTCGCTATAGGGTGGCCTTTGCGAGCAACAGCCTCGCTGGTCTCATCGCCATTGCCCGATCAGGTCACGCCATCAGCGTTCTGACCCGAACCGCAGTTCCGCCGGATCTGCACATCGTCTCGGCAGGATTGCCGGTGCTTCCCGCGATCGGGATTGCGCTGGAGTTCGCGGAGCTGCGGCCATCATCCGCCGCGAGAGCTTTGGGCGACCATATCCGGGCCGTGTTGCCGACCCTTGCACGCGATGCGCGCCCGATATCCGGCCCCGGATCCGCGTCCCCTGCCTTGCGCGGACTATGAAGGCAGGCGCCAAGGGGCGCGATTGGACGAGCGGCTTGGCAGAGGGGTTTCGCGGCGCGGCGGAATTCAGGCGTCGCGCCGATGCGTCACCTCGAGCGTGCGAGCAAGCGCATCCAGCAGGATGTCCGCATGCTCACGCGCGAAGACCAGCGGCGGCCGCAGTTTCAGAATATTGGCGTGAGGCCCGCAGGTGCTGACCAGCACCCGCCGCCGACGCAGCTCATTGACGACGCGGGTTGCCAGTTCACTGGCAGGCTCGCGACTGGACCGGTCATTCACCAACTCCACGCCGATGAAAAGCCCGGCCCCGCGCACGTCACCGATAACGGCATGGCGGGCCGCCAGTTTTCGCAGTTCCCCGATCAGATAGGCTCCCGTGTCCCTGGCATTTGCCACCAGCCCTTCCCGTTCGATGACGTCGAGCACGGCCATGCCGACCGCGGCCGAGACGGCGTTCCCACCGAACGTATTGAAGTAACGGGTCTTTCGGCTGAACACCTCGAGGATGTCAGGCCGCGCCGCCATGGCCGCGATCGGGTGGCCGTTCCCCATCGGTTTTCCCATCGTCACGAGATCGGGAACGATGCCATGCCGGGCGAACCCCCACATCCCTGCGCCGGTCCGGCCAAGGCCGGGTTGCACCTCGTCGGCGATGACGAGCCCACCGGCCGCGCGCATCGCCGCCGCTGCGGGTTTGAGGAAACCTGGCGGGTCGGCGAAGACGCCGTCGCTGGAAAAAATCGTATCGACCAGGAGGGCCGCCGGCTTGATGCCGCGCTGCTGCATGTCGTCGATCGCAGCTGCGACCTCGGCGCCGAAAGCCTCGCCAATGTCGCCTGACTGCCGGTAGGCGTCCGGCGCTTTGACGAGGCGGACATGGCTGCCGATGCTGACATTGCTGCCCAGCGACGGTGACATTTCCGCCAGCGACACCGTCGTGCCGTGATAGGCCCATTGTGTGATGACGACGCCGGTGCCGCCGGTAAAGGCGTGCGCGACGCGAAGAGCGAGATCATTCGCCTCGCTGCCGGTGCAGGTGAACATCACATGCCCGATCTCTGCCGGAAAGGTCGCCAACAGCCGTTCGGCATAGTCCAGCACAGGCTCGCCGAGATAGCGCGTGTGCGTATTCAGCACCGCCGCCTGCCGCGCCAGAGCCTCGACGACATGCGGATGGCTGTGCCCGACGGAGGCGACGTTGTTGTAGGCGTCGAGATAGCGTTCGCCCTCCCCGTCATAGAGCCACACACCTTCGCCGCGAACCACATGCAGCGGCTCGTCGTAGAACAGGCGGTAGGACGGCCCCAGAAGGCGGGCGCGGCGGGCGCGAAGCGCTACGATATAGGGGTCAGACATCGGCGATCTCATTGCAGATCCGTCGCAAATAGGCGGCGCCATCCTGGCGGTCGAGGCAGGCCAGGCGCCGCAGCCGGGCCCAGGCCGCCTGGTTGTTGCGCAGGATATAGGCCCGGTTCTCCGGATGACGTTGGGCACGCCAGGCACCGATGGTAACGCTCATCATCAGGCGCGTCGCCATCAGGTCGCAAAGGAGATCGATCTCCTCCGGAAGGAGCGGGAGCACCGCGTGATAGCCGGCGATCAGTTCGCCTGCGGGGCCGAGCGGATTGTCGTCGGTTCCAAGATGGTAGGCCGCAGCAATCGCGACATCGGCGGCCAGCACCGTCCGTGCGGCATCGCCGAAGTCGATCATGCCGATGACGGCCGCAGGATCGGCGGGATCGACCAGGATGTTGCCGGGGTTGGCGTCGTTGTGCACGGCCTGCCGTCGCATCCCGGGCAGCAACGGCGCGATAGCCTGTTCGAAGCGGTCGAGGCTGGCGGTGGCGAGAGCCCGCTGGCCGGGCTCCTCGATCTCGCAGAGCAGGCCGCGCAAATCCGCGGCGCGCGCCATGTCCCAGATCAACGCATGCTCTTCATCGGGATGCCGAAAGGCCGCCATGGCGATATTGAGCCGCCCCAGGAACCCGCCAATGCATTGCCGCTGAAGTGGCGATCCTTCCGCCCCGGCAAGCAAGGCCCCGTCCAGAAAGGAGAGGAGCCGGATGGTGCGGACACCCTTATCGCTTCCGAGCTCCACCTCGGTTGCGCCGTTCAGCGCCCGCAGCACGCGCGGAACGGCCACGCCAGCATCGGCCCGCTCGACATGAAGCAGCAGCCCGGTCTGGAAAGCGATCGCTCGCCGGTCGTCCTCGGAGTCCGATATCTTCAGGAGAGCCTTGTCCCCGGCCCCGGTCTCGATATGAAAGGTCTGATCGCGTTCGCTGCTGAGCACGGAAGCGCTGCCCTCCAGACCATAATGCGCGCGCACCAGCCGCTCGGCGTCACCTACGGACAGGCGAGCCCCTCGCCCCGAATCCTCGTTTGGCGTCATGTCAATTCTCGCCGGTCAGATCTGGGCAATCGTCGTGGCCGGAATCCGCACGGACGCGCTGCCCGGTCTGCCGCGCCAGGCCTGCCGCGCCAAGTCTGCCGCACCAAGTCTGAGCGCAACGCATGGATCAGGCCGCTTCCGGCGCTTTGGCATGGAGATGGCCGGGCACGGCGGCCAGCAGGGCCTGGGTATAGGGATGCTCCGGTGCGGCGAACAGCTCGGCCGCCGTCTTCAACTCGACGATCCTGCCATGCTGCATCACCGCGATGCGGTCGCAGATCTGCGCTGCCACGCGCAGGTCATGGGTGATGAACAGCATGGAGAGGCCGAGCCGCTGCTTGAGCTCCTCCAGCAGCTTCAGCACCTGCGCTTGCACGGAAACGTCGAGCGCCGAGACGGCCTCATCCGCCACCAGGATCTCCGGCTCCAGCGCGAGGGCCCGCGCAATGCCGATGCGCTGGCGCTGGCCGCCGGAGAATTCATGCGGATAACGTTCGAGCGCTCCGGCATCGAGCCCGACCAGTTGCAGCAGATCGCGTGCCCGCTGCAGCGCCTCCGCCGGCTCGGCGCCATGGGCGATCGGACCGCCGGTGATGATGGCGCCGACCTTCCGCCGCGGATTGAGCGAGGCGTAAGGATCCTGGAACACCATCTGGATGCGCTTGCGGGCAGCCCTCAGCTCGTCGCCATCGAGCTGGAGCAGGTCGGTCTCGCCGAGGCGGATGGTGCCGCGATCCGGCTCGATGAGGCGCATCACCAGCCGCGCCACCGAGGATTTGCCCGAGCCGGATTCGCCGACCAGCCCCAGCGTCTCGCCATGATGGATGGCGAAGGCGACATCCTGCGCCGCCGCCACCCTGCGCGGCTGGCGAAACCAGCCGCCGCCGGTGACATAGGTCTTGCCGAGCCCGATGACCTCGACCGCCTTGCGCCGGTCACCCAGCGAGGCACGGTCTGGTGGCTGCATCGAGGGCACCGCCGCCAGCAGCGCCCGGGTGTAGGAATGCTGCGGGCGCTGCAGCACCGCCGCCGCCTCGCCCTGCTCAACCAGTTTGCCGTGCTGCAGCACCACGACCTTGTCGGCGATTTCCGAGACCACACCGAAATCATGGGTGATGAACATCACCGCCATGTTGCGCTTGCGCTGCAGGTCGCGGATCAGCTTGAGGATCTGGGCCTGGGTGGTGACGTCGAGCGCCGTGGTCGGCTCGTCCGCCACCAGCACGGCGGGTTCGAGCGCCAGCGCCATGGCGATCATGGCGCGCTGGCGCTGGCCGCCGGACAATTGATGCGGATAGGCGCGCACGATCCGCTCCGGGTCGGGCAGGCCAACCTCGCGCGCCAGCGCCACGGCGCGCTCACGCCGCTCTTTCGGCGTCAGCAGGTCATGGGCCTCGAACATCTCGGCCATCTGCTCGCCGATGCGCATCAGCGGGTTGAGCGCCGTCATCGGTTCCTGGAAGACCATGGCGATGCGCCGCCCGCGCAAGCCGAGCCAGGCCCGCTCGTCGAGCTGGAGCAGGTTGTTGCCCTCGAACAGGATCGCCCCGCCCTGCGGTGTCACCGCCTTGGGCAGAAGCCCCATCAAAGCATGGGCGCACATCGACTTGCCCGAGCCGGATTCCCCGACCACACAGAGGATTTCGCCGGCGTTGAGATCGAAGGAGACGCCATCGACCGCGAACGCACGGTCACCGCCCGTCGGCAAGGCAAGCTTCAGGTCACGGACGGAGACGACAGGCTGCGTCATGCTCAGCGCCCCTCCTTGGCCAGCCGCGGGTTGAGCGCGTCGTTGAGGCCCTCGCCGATCAGGTTGAGCGCCAACACCGTGAGCAGGATGGCGATGCCCGGGAAGACAGTGATCCACCAGGCCTGGCGCAACACGGTACGCCCGGCCCCGACCATATAGCCCCAGGACATCAGATCGGGATCGCCGAGGCCGAGGAAGGAGAGCGATGATTCGAGCAGGATCGCAGTCGCCACCATCAGCGAACCGAGCACGATGATCGGCGAAAGCGTGTTGGGCAGGATCTCGCGCCAGATGATCCAGCTGGTCGTGTGGCCGGCGACGACCGCCGCCTGAACGTATTCGCGCGAGCGCAGCGACAGCACCTCGCCGCGTACCAGCCGCGCCACCGGCGGCCAGCTGACGATGGCGATGGCGGTGACGATCGAATAGATCGAAGGCTGCAGGACCGCCACCAGCACAATGGCCAGCGCGAAGCTCGGCACCGTCTGGAAGAACTCGGTGAAGCGCATCAGGGCATCGTCGACTCGCCCGCCGAGATAGCCGGCGATGGCGCCGAGCGGCACCCCGATCGCGAGCGCCACCAGCGTCGAAACCAGCCCGACCAGCAGCGAGACGCGCGCGCCATGCACTAGGCCGGTGGCGATGTCGCGGCCGAGCGCGTCGGTGCCGAGCCTGACGCTGTCGACAGTGAAGGGCGCGAGGAAGGGCCGCTGCACCATCCGCCAGGGCGAATTGGTGTAGATCAGCGGCCCGACGATCGCGATCAGCAGGATCGCGACCATGATGACAAGGCCGATCAGGCTCGCCGGGTTGCTCAGCAATTTGCGCCAGAACGGGCTCATCAGGCGTACTCGATGCGTGGATCGACGGCGCGGTAGATCAGGTCGGTCGCCAGGTTGAAGGCGAGCACCATGGCCGAGGAGACGACGAAGACGCCGAGCAGCAGATTGTAGTCGCGCTGCAGCAGGGCCTCATACATCAGCCGGCCGATACCGGGCCAGGCGAAGACCGTCTCGGTCAGCACGGCGCCGCCCACCAGCGTGCCGGCCTGCAGGCCCGCGAGCGTGACCACCGGCAGCAGCGCGTTGCGCAGCACATGCCGGTTCTGCACCACTTCCGGGCGCAGGCCCTTGGCGCGCGCCGTCTTGACGAAATCGAGCCGGCCGACCTCGAGCATGGAGGCGCGCGTCATGCGGGCATAGGTCGCCATGAAGAACAGGCCGAGCGTCAGCGCCGGTAAAACCAGATGCGCGCCGACATCAAGGACGCGGGCAAACCCGGTGAGATTGGCGCCGACCGTCTCGTAGCCGAAGCTCGGCAGCCAATCGAGCGTCACCGAGAACAGCAGGATCGCCATCAGGGCGACCCAGAACAGCGGTGTCGCATAGAACAGCAGCGCCAGGATCGTGACGGCGGTATCGGCCCAGGTGCCGACCTTGCGTGCAGCCAGCGCACCGAGCAGCACGCCGAGCGCCAGCGAGATCAGGAAAGCCGTTCCGGTCAGCAGCAGCGTCGCCGGCAGCCGATCGAGGATCAGCTTCGAGACCGGCAGCTGCTGGCGGAAGGAATAGCCGAGATCGAAGCTGACGATGCCTTTGACATAAAGGAAGAGCTGCTGCGGCAGCGACTGGTCGAGCCCGAATTTCTCGCGCAGCTGCGCCACGAAGAGCTCGTCGCCCGCTCCCGCCTCTCCGGCCATGACCAGAGCGGGATCACCGGGAGCGAGCCGGATCAGGACGAAATTCAAGACGACGATCGCCAGCAGGACGATGACTGCCTTGACGAGGCGCTGGGCGATGAATTGCAGCATCGGAGACTTTCGACACAGATGGAGAACTCGGCCCTCCCCGCGTCGCGTCGACGCGGGGAAGACGGCGATCCGTCAGCCGAAGCTCATTTGTCGATCCAGGCGTCGCGGAACCCGTCATTGACGCCGATCGCCGTCGTCACCAGATCCTTGACCTTGCAGCGCGTGATGGTGGGGAACTGCAGTTCCAGCAGCCAAGCCACCGGCACGTCCTCGACCAGCTTCTTCTGCGCCGCAAGATAGAGCTCGGCGCGCTTGCTGTCGGGCACCGCGACGGCGCCGTCGGCGAAGAGCTTGTCGATCTCGGGATTGCTGTAGCCCTCGACATTGTTGAAGGGCGACCCCTTGGCGATCTGGCTGCTGACATAGTTGCGGCCCACGCCGAGCGCCGGATCACCATACTGGTAGAGATAGGTGAAGGCGATGTCGTAGTCCCATTCAGCGGTCTTCTGGTTCCAGCCCGGAACATCGGTCGCCACCGTCTCGATATTGATGCCGACATCCTGGAGATTCTGGCGCACAGCCTCGGCCCAGCGCTGCCAGGTCTCACCGTAAGGCAGCGGCAGCAGACGCACCTTCTCGCCCTTGTAGCCGGCTTCCTTGAGCAGGGCCTTGGCCTTGCCGGGGTTGAAATCATATTTCGGCACAGCATCGCTGTAGAAGCGGATCGCCGAGTTCGACGGCCCCGTGGCGACCTTGCCGAGCCCATTCCAGATCACGTCCTTGGCGAAATCGCGGTCGAGCGCATACATCACCGCCTGGCGGAACAGCTTGTTGGCGGTCGGGCCCGAACGATTATTCAGCCAGAGCCAGGAATGCGGGCTGAAGAACTCCCAGCCGGCGCCGGTGACGCAGGTGTCCTTGAGCTTGCTGAGGCGCGGCACGTCGAAATTCTCGACCGAGCCACCCGGCAGAATATCGATCTTGCCGGTCTCGTAAGCGACTGAACGCGCAGCCGCATCCGGAATGACGTGCCAATAGATCTCATCGAGATAGGGCTTGCCCTTGATATGGTAGTTCGGGTTCTTGACCAACCGAATGAAGGAGCCCTTCTGCCACTCCTTGAACATGAAGGGGCCGGTACCGATCGGGGTATTATTCGCTGGATTGGTCTTGACGTCCGTGCCGTCATAGATGTGCTTAGGGATCATCGGCATCGAGCCGACCTCGAAGATCCCGAGGAATGGCCCGAAGGGCTGCTTCAGCGTGAAGACGACCGTGCTTTCATCCGGCGCCTCGACCTTGTCGAGCTGGACGAGATTGGCGCGAGCGCGCGCATGGGTGAGCTTCAGCGTCTCGATCGAGAACAGCACGTCGGCCGAGGTGAAGGGCTTGCCGTCATGCCAGGTCACGCCCTTCTTCAGCGCGAAAGTATAGGTCTTGGCGTCCTCGCTGACCTTCCAGCTCTCGGCGAGGCCGGGTTGCGGCTCGAGCTTCGGGCCGTAGCGCAGCAGGCCCTCATAGATATTGCCGGCGACCATCTGGGTCGGGCCGTTCTGGATCAGCGCCAGCATCAGGCCCGGAGGCTCGGGCTGGATCGCGACATTGACGGCGCCACCCGCCTTCGGCGCCTGGGCGACGGCGGCACTCAGCATCAGGCAGGCCAAGGCAATTCCAGCCAAACTACGCTTAAGCATGACACACCCCTCTGTGACGGCCGTTTCGGCTCGTTGTCGATTTACTGAGGCCCGGCCGACCCGGGCTAGTTCATGAAATCGGGATCGCTGCGCTCCAGCATGCGCTTGAACGCATCCCATTCGGCATCGGGCTTGCCGCGCAGCTCCATGCCGTCATAGGCGCGGGCATATTGCCCGGCCGTCTTCTCCGCCACCGCCGCCGAAGGCAGCACGAATGCGGCGCCGGCCGACTGGATGGCGAGCTGCGCCCGGCAGGAGCGCTCCATGTTGTAGGTCAGCTTGAAGGCCTCGGCCACCGAGCGCCCGCAGGTCAGGAGCCCGTGATTGCGCAGGATCATCACATATTTGTCGCCGAGATCGGCGACCAGCCGCTCGCGCTCGTCGAGATCGAGCGCAATGCCCTCATAGTCGTGATAGGCGATGCTGTTGGTGAACTGCATCGACCACTGGTTCAGCGGCAGCAAGCCATCCTTCTGGCAAGCGACAGCGACACCCGCGACCGTATGCGTATGCAGGACGCAGAGCGCATCATGCCGCGCCGCATGCACGGCGCTGTGAATGGTGAAGCCGGCCGGGTTGATGCCGAGCCCGAGCGGATCATCGACGACCTTGCCGTCGAGATCGACCGTGACGAGGTTCGAGGCGCAGACCTCTTCGAAGCGCATGCCGTAGGGATTGATCAGGAAATGGTCTTCCCGGCCCGGCAGGCGCGCCGAGATATGGGTGTAGATGCTGTCGTCGAGGCCGAGGCGGTGGATCAGCCGATAGGCAGCGGCAAGATCGATGCGAATCTGCAAGGTCGCCTCGTCAACCGGCAGGCTACGGATCGGGGCAGGACTAGCCATTTGAATGTCTCCAACTCGATCGAAGACTGCATGAGCCCCCTGAGCAGCGCAAGACTTAATTGTCGACAGAAAACATTTTTCCGCCTAAACCACGAGCAGAGGTTCAATGATGCGCCCACTCACGCCGCCGGTCGGCCTTCCCGCTCTGTCCCATAGCGACCTGGTCCGCCAGATCGCCCGCGTCCTGACCGACGCCATCGTGCAGGGCCAGATCGCGCCTGGCGGCAGGCTGGTCGAGGCCGCCGTGGCGCGCGAACTCGGAATCAGCCGCGCGCCGGTGCGTGAGGCTGCCCGCCTGCTCGAGAACCAGGGCTTGGTCGTGGCCCGTCCGCGCCGCGGCTTTTTCGTCCGCGTCCTGTCGCCGGAGGACATCGACGATTTCTACGACCTGCGCCTGTGCATCGAGCGCCACGCTGCCGTGCTGGCCTCGCGCCGGATGACGCCGGAGGCCAGCGCCGCGCTACGCCGGCAACTGGCCGTGCTCCATGAGATCGCCGACAGCAACGACCTGGCCCGGCAGATCGAGGAGGATTTCCGCTTTCATCGGCTGATCTGCGAGATCGCCGGCAATCGCAGGCTGCTCAAGCTGTTCGACAATCTCTCGTCGGAGCTGCGCACGGTGATCGCCCTGATCGGCCGACTTTACGACGATCCGCACAAGGTGGCCGGGACACATGAGCCGATCCTGGCTGCGATCGAGGCCGGCCATCCCGAACGCATCGTGGCGCATATGGACCACCATATCGGCGATGCCTGGCGCAGGGTCGGCGAGCTCGTCCGGGCCATGCCGGCCGCCAGCCTGGGAGCGACCCCGTGAAAGCCGTCTATAGCGAGAAGCACCGCAGTCACGACCCGCAATTCTTCCTGGTCCGCGGCCAGGTCCGGCACACCACGGAGCAGCCGGAACGAGCCGACCGCCTGCTTGCCGGCCTCGCAGCGGGCCGCCACACCCTGGTCGAGGCCACCGAATTCGGTCCCGGTCCACGCGCTCGCGTGCACAGCCCCGACTATCTGAGCTTCCTTGCCGAAGCCTGGGAGGCCTGGAGCGCGCTCGGCGATTCAGGTCCGGAGATGATCGCCAACATGCATCCGGTGCGCTATCCGGCGACCTATCCCACCCATATCGTCGGGCGCCTCGGCTGGCACACGGTCGATACCTCCTGCCCGATCGGGCCCGGTACCTATGCCGCCGCCTGCGCCGCCGCCGACACCGCCGTCACTGCTGCCGAGCTCATCATGCAGGGCGAGGATGCAAGCTACGCGCTCTGCCGCCCGCCCGGTCACCACGCCTATCGCGACATGGCGAGCGGCTTCTGCTTCCTCAACAACAGCGCCATCGCCGCGGCCCATCTGCGCCAGCGTCACGAACGCGTCGCCATCCTCGATGTCGATGTCCATCACGGCAACGGCACGCAGGGCATCTTCTACGAGCGGCCCGACGTGCTGACCGTCTCGATCCATGCCGATCCGACCCACTTCAACCCTTTCGTCTGGGGCTACGCGCATGAGCGCGGCGCCGGGCCCGGCCTCGGCGCCAATCTCAACCTGCCGCTCGCGCTCGGCACCGGTGACGACGGCTACCAGCTCGCTCTGGCCGAAGCGGCCAGGACGATCCACGCCTTCGCGCCCGGCGCATTGGTCGTGGCACTCGGTCTCGACGCCTCCGAGCACGATCCCCTCGCAGGGCTTGCCATCACCACCGAGGGTTTCCGTCGCATCGGCGCAACGATCGCGCGCCTTGGCCTGCCCACTGTCTTCGTCCAGGAGGGCGGCTATCTGTCCGATGTGCTCGGCCCGAACCTCACGGCGGTCCTGGTCGGCTTCGAAGCCGCACGCTGAGGCTGATCGCGGAAGAAAATGGCCATCTCCTCGCGAAGACCATTCCAGTGGAATGTTTTCTGAACAGGATGCGCCGCATTCCCTGAAACTGAACGGATCGATCGAGCGGTTGATGTCCAGGTTCGACCCCTGGTCCAAAACCGACCCTGGGAGCGTCTGCCTCCGGCTTGCACAACCAGATTGACAGATGGCGGGTGCGGCTGCATCGCAATGCCATGAGCGACGTGACAAAGACGGGTGCCGGTTCGGAATCCGCCGGGCAGCAATTGGACAAGCGGCTTGGCAGCGGGGTTTTGCGGCGCGGCGGGGCCGAGGCCAGCCCTGCCATCGGCGAGATCGGTCTCAACCAGTTCGCACCCTATCTGATGAACCGGGTGGCAGCGCGCTGGAACAGCAACCTCGCCGATGCCCTGAAGGCTCACGGCATGACCACCCCGAAAATGCGGGCGCTGGCGGTGCTCTGCGTGACCTCGGGGCTGACGATCAACGAATTGGCTGTCTTCGCCGTCACCGAGCAATCGACCATGAGCCGGACCCTGGATTCGCTGGAGGAACAGGGCCTCATCCGTCGCCAGCAGCGCAGCGAGGACATGCGCGTCCGCGAGGTTCACATCACCGAGCAGGGACGCAGCGCCTTCGAGCAGATCTGGCCGATGATGTACGCCATGTTCGTCAACATGTTCGACGGCATCGACGAGGACGAATACCAGGCCTTCACCGGCACGCTGCACAAGGTGCTGCGCAACATCCGCAAGCACGAGATCTGAGCACCCATCTGGACACTCCGCGAGCCCTCGAATCCGATCTTCGATCGGCCCCGGGGGGCTGCGTCCGAGAATGACGCGCTCCCGTCATGGTCGCCCTTGTGGCGGCCATCCACGTCTTCGCCGATCGAAGCCTGAGTTCAAGACGTGGATGCTCGGGACAAGCCCGAGCATGACGGGTGGTGCCGAGCACGAACGGCATGCGCCAAGACGCTGACCACCCCCGAGCCTACAGGCTCGCAACCGTCTTCAGCGCGCCGTCAAGCGCGATGCCCTCCTCGTCGAGCAGGGCGGCCTGGCGCAACCGTCTCAGCCAGCTGGCGCCGTCCTCGCGCGCGACCAGCATCGGCAAGGCCTGGAGCACCCGGTCGAACTTGGCGGCGCCACGGGCATGGGTGTCCGAATAGCCCTTCACCAGCCGGCGGCAGCCGAGCACTTCCACGGCGAGATCGTAATTCGCCGGCAGGGTCTCCAGCGCCTGGTCGAGCCATCCAACGAGATGCGCCATCTCGCGGGCGTGCCGCAGCGTCTTGCGGCGCTGCGGCTTCAGCGCGGAGACGAGATAGAGCGCGCTGAACCACAGGATCGTGCCGGTGCGCACGCGGCGGCCGCGATTGACGAAGCCGTCGAGCCAAGCGACCAGTTTCGGGCGGGCCTCCAGCCAACCACCGATCCCGCCCGGCAAGGTGCCGATCACCTCCTCCATGCGCGGATGCATGAACTCGGTGGTGTAGAGGAGCTGGTCGGGCCTGACGCCGACCTCCTGGCGCACCCGCTCGAAGCGGCTGGCGCGGACCTTCAGATCGGCGACGCGGATGACGTCGTCATAGGCCATGGCGACCGCGAGATATTTGGCGGCAGCGAGGGTGAAGGCATGGTCTTTCGCCGGCCCGCCATGAGCCTGATCCCGCTGATGCAGCCGGGCGACGCGATCGAGATAATCGCCCGCATAGGCTGGATCCTGGAAGTCGACCAACTTCTTCACCCCGGCGAAGAGCATGGCGTGAACCGTTTCGGGAAATTGCGTGCGGATGCGCACGAGCAGCGCATCGAGCACGGCCTGGCCCGTCGTTGCCGGCAGCGCCTCGAAGCGCTTGGGCGCGGCTTTCGAGACCGTGTCGCGCGGCTTCTCGCGCACGCGCTCATAGGCTGCGACGAAGGTCCGCAAGCTGGCCTCGATGCCCTTGCCACCGGCCTTGATCACGTTCTCGAACGCCGCCTTGCCGAAGGGCAGGACATTGGCGGCCGCCAGCGCCCCGAACATCGCCGAGGAGATCACGCTGCCATGGGTTTCGGCCAGCGCCTGCATGTCGAAGGCGATCATCCGCTTCGCCGCGACATCGGTCGCGTCCACCACGGTGAGCGGATCGCCGACGCCATCGCCAGGCTGCTCCTTCTCGACCACGGCATAGGCGCGATGGGTCGAGGCGATCAGGGTCGTGCGATCCGGCGTCACCAGCCCGCGCAGGATCGAGCGGCCGGCTTCCATGAATTCGGCCGCCAGCACGATGTCGACATCGCCCGGCGTCGGCATCAGCGACAGCACCGGCAGCCGCCCGCCCTTGGGCGGCAGCATCTCGATATAGTAGATCGTCGCGCCTGTGCGCTGCGCCACGCCGGGCACCGAGGTCGATTGCGCGATGAAGCCCTCAGTCTCCGCCAGCGCGACGATCCAGTCGGCCAGCACGCCACCGCCCTGCCCGCCCATGGCGAGGATCGCGATCGAAAGCGGCTTGTCTGTGGAGAGGCCGGTCCGGGTGGTGTCAACAGCGGTCATCGCAGAACCTCATGCCGAAAAGGCGATGCGCCGGCGCTCGCGCCGGTGCTGCAGGAAGCCGATGACCGCTCCGCGCAGCCTCGCCATGGCACGATCAAGCGTTGTGGGATTATGGATGATGTCGGCACGGTAGAAGGACGGGCAGAGGACCGCCGCCTCCGCCACCTCACCGCAATTGCCGCAACCGACGCAGGAATTGTCGATTGCCGCCACCGGATCGTCCTTGAGCGGGTCGTCGGTGTGCTTGACCGAGAGCGAGGGGCAGCCGGAGAGGCGGATGCAGGCATGGTCGCCGGTGCAGACATCCTCGTCGACGCCGAAGCGCTCGCGCACCATGCGCTTGCCGTCCTTCACCGCTTTAGTGAAGAGCGGCTTGATGCGGCGCTGCTTGTTCAGCATGCATTCGGAGGAGGCGACGATGATCTTGGGCCCCTTCTCCTTGGTCGTCAGCGCCTCGCGCAGCGTGTCGCGCATCTTGGCGACGTCGTAGGTCCGGTCGATCTGGCGCACCCATTTCGCGCCGATGCCCTTCACCGCCGCAGTGATCGAGTTGTTGGTCTGGCGGCCGGGATTGCGCGCGCGCGACGAGAGGATGTCCTGCCCGCCGGTCGCGGCCGAATAGTAGTTGTCGACGACGAGGATGACGCCGTCCTGCTTGTTGAAGACGGCGTTGCCGACGGAGCTGGCGAGCCCGTTATGCCAGAAGCCGCCATCGCCCATGATCGAAATCGAGCGCTTGTCGGCCTCGACATTGAAGGCCGAGGCCGAGGCCGGGCCAAGGCCATAGCCCATCGTGGTCGCGCCGATGTTGAAGGGCGGCAGGATCGAGAACAGGTGGCAGCCGATATCGGCCGCGACATGGTGCTGGCCGAGTTCCTTCTCGACCAGCTTCATCGCAGCGAAGATCGGCCGTTCCGGGCAGCCGATACAGAACCCGGCCGGCCGCGGCGGCACGACCGCGCCCAGCGCTTTGACCTTGGGGTCGTCCAGCACCGCGCTGGGGTCCGGCAGCGGCGGGCGGTTGCCGAGCAGCAGGCGGGCATGGGTTTCGAGGAAGGTGCCGAGGCCCTTCGCCAGCACCTGCGCGGTATATTCGCCGCCCATCGGCAGCATGTCCTTGCCGGCGATCTTGGTCTGGATGTCGCGGCGGCGCAGCAGCGTGTTGAGCGCCTGCTCGATATATTCCGGTGCGCCCTCCTCGATCATCAGCACGGCCTTCTTGCCGGCGCAGAAGGCCACGACCTCGTCGTCGATCAGCGGATAGGTGACGTTGAGCACGTAGAGCGGGATGGCTGACTCGCCATAGACATCGGCCAGCCCGTACTGCTGCAGGGCGCGCAGCACATTGTTGTACATGCCGCCCTGCAGGATGATGCCGACTTCGCCGTCCTCGGGCCCAAAGACTTCGTTGAGCTTGCGCGCCTTGATGAATTCGACCGCCGCCGGCCAGCGCTTCTCCAGCTTCTCCTTCTCATGGATGAAGGAGGCCGGCGGCAGCACGATGCGGCCGGTGTCGCGGACCGGCGTTTCCAGCGCCTGGCGCAGCGTGAAATCCGGGCGGCGATTGTCCTTGGCGACGAATTGACCATGGACATGGCAGGTGCGGATGCGCACCTGCAGGATGACCGGCGTATTGGAGGCTTCCGACAGGGCAAAACCGTCCTCGACCGCCCCGACGATGCTCTCCAGGTTCGGCCGTGGGTCGAGCATCCAGATCTGCGACTTCATCGCGAAGGCGTGGCTGCGCTCCTGCATGATCGAGGAGCCTTCGCCGTAATCCTCGCCGATCACGATCAGCGCGCCGCCGGTGACGCCGCCCGACGCCAGGTTCGACAGCGCGTCGGAGGCGACATTGGTGCCGGCGGTCGATTTCCAGGTGACGGCGCCACGGATCGGATACATCACCGACGCCGACAGCATGGCAGCCGCGGCCGCCTCCGAGGCCGAGCTTTCGAAATGCACGCCGAGGTCGTCAAGCACGTCCTTGGCGTCGGCGAGCACGTCCATCAGATGCGAGATCGGCGAGCCCTGATAGCCGCCGACATAGGAGACGCCGGACTGGAGCAGCGCCTTGGTGATCGCCAGGATGCCCTCGCCGCGAAAGAGTTCCCCGTCGCCCAGCTTGAGATCCTGCACCTCGCGCTCGAATGACCGTTCAGCCATGGAAGCCTCCTTCGTCGATGATCGATGCCGGATCCGCGCCCGCCTGCATCACTGGAGGCTCAGCCGCACCGCGATGTTGCCGCGCGTCGCATTCGAATAGGGGCAGCGCTCATGTGCGCCCGCGAGGATCTCCTCGGCGATCGCGCGGTCGAGGCCGGGAAGACGCACACTGAGCTCGACCTCCAGCCCATAGCCGACCGCGACCGCACCGATCCCGACAGCCGCCGTGACTGCGACATCCTCCGGCAAGGTGAGCTTGCGTTGCCGGGCGACGAGCTTCACGGCGCCGAGGAAACAGGCGGCATAGCCCGCCGCGAAGAGCTGTTCGGGATTGGTGGCCGCGCCACCAGCGCCGCCCAGTTCCTTGGGAACGGAGAGTGCGACATCGAGCACGCCGTCGCTCGAGACCGCGCGCCCGTCACGCCCGCCGGTCGCCGTCGCTTCAGCCCGGTAGAGCACTTTTTCGAGCCGCATCATGGTATCGCTCCGCTTGAGGTCGAAAGCATGGCGGTCAGTGCCCGCCGAGATAGGTCGCGATCAGTCTTGGATCGTGGATGAGCGTCTCAGCCGGTCCGGAACGGACGATCTCGCCGGTCTCCAGGACATAGCCGTAATCGGCTGTCTCCAGCGCCGCCCGCGCGTTCTGCTCGACGAGCAGCACGGAGACGCCGAGCTCGCGCAGGGATGCGATGATCCGGAAGATGTCGCGGACGATCAGGGGGGCAAGGCCGAGGCTCGGTTCGTCCAACAGCAGCAGGCGGGGCTTGGCCATCAGCGCCCGCCCGAGCGCCAGCATCTGCCGCTCGCCGCCCGAGAGCGTGTTGGCCAATTGCCCGCGACGCTCCAGCAGGCGCGGAAAGCGGTCGAAGACCTCGTCCAGGTCGCGGCGGACACCGGCGCGGTCGGCGCGCCGGCTATAGGCGCCGAGGATCAGATTGTCGGCGACGCTCATCTCGCCGAACAATTCGCGCTTCTCCGGGACCAGGCAGAAGCCGCGCTCGACGCGGGCCTCGACATCGAGCCTGCGCAGGTCGAGGCCGTCGAAGACCATCGACCCGGTCGAGGGCAGCAGGCCCATGGCGGCGGCCAGAAGCGTCGTCTTGCCGGCGCCGTTGGGGCCGATCACGGTGACGATCTGACCGGGCTGGATCGACAGCGAGACACCGCGCACGGCCTCGACCTTGTCATAGGAGACGTTGAGATCGCTTAGCGAGAGCAGCGCCATCAGGCCGTCCCCCCGAGATAGGCGTCCTGCACCCGCTGATCGCGCCTGACCTCGGCGGGCTCGCCCTCGCAGAGCTTGCAGCCGAAATTCATCACCACGATCCTGTCGACCAGCCCCATGACGAATTCCATGTCGTGCTCGACGAGCAGGATGGTGAGATGTTCCGAGCGCAGAGACTTGAGCAGCGCCGCGAGCGCCTGCTTTTCCTGGCGGCGCAATCCAGCCGCCGGCTCGTCCAGCACCAGGAGGACAGGGTCAGAGGCGAGCGCCCTGGCGATCTCGAGCACACGCTGGTTGCCGAGCGGCAGGTTGCCGGCAAGCTCGAACAGCTTGTCGCCGAGCCCGACGCGTTCGAGCTGTTGCCTGGCCGCGAAGCGCGCTTGCGCCTCCTCAGAACGGTCGAGCCCGAAGGCGCCGCTAAGGAAGCCCGCATGCGTGCGCGGATGGGTCCCGAGCAGGACATTGTCGAGCAGGGTCATCTTCGGACGCACTTTGACGTGCTGGAAGGTGCGCGCGATGCCGGCGCGGGCGATCTCGCGCTGGGGCGCGCGGGTGATGTCCTGGCCCAGGAAGACGATCTTGCCTTCATTGCAGCGCAGGGCGCCGGTCAGAAGGTTGAACATCGTGCTCTTGCCGGCGCCGTTGGGGCCGATCAGTCCGAGGATCTGGCCGGCCTCCAGCTGGAAGCTGACCTTGTCGACGGCGACCAGCCCGCCGAAGCGGCGCTCCGCCGCCTCGACGCTGAGCAGCGGCGTGCCCGGGGCGGGCTTGGCCCGGGATGGAAGCGGCGCGGCCTCTCGCGGCGTCTCGACCCGCAGGCCCGGGAGCAACCCGGTGATCGCCGGGACGATGCCGCCGCGCGCACGCTGCAGGAAGACGATGAAGATGATCGAGAACGCCACGATCTCCAATTGGCCGGAGGCGCCCTTGGCGATCAGCGGCAGATAGTCCTGAATGCTGTTCTTCGACAGGGTGACGAGCGCTGCTCCGACGACCGCGCCGAGCAGTTCGGTGGCGCCGCCGACCATCGCCATCATCAGATAGTCGATGCCGACATGAACCTCGAACGGCGCCGGGCTGACGAAGCGGCTGAGATGGGCGTAAAGCCAGCCTGAGAGGGCCGCAAACAGTGCGGCGATGACGAAGGTCGCGAGCCTGGTGCGGAACGCGTCGATCCCCAGGCTCTCGACCAGGAGATTGCCGCCGCGCAGCGCCCGCATAGCCCGCCCGGCGCGGGAATCCAGCAGGTTGTACGACAGCAGGAGCGCGCCGAGGAGCACGGCCCAGATCAGGTAGAAGATCTGCCAACTCGCCACCAGCGCAACCGAGCCGAGCGAGATCGGCGGCACGTTGGCGATGCCGTTATGCTGGCCGAGCCCGTCGATGGTGCCGAACAGGAAATAGATCGACAATCCCCAGGCCACGGTGCTGAGCGCCAGGAAATGACCGCCAAGCCGCAATGTCAGCGCGCCCAGCGCGGCAGCGACGCAGCAGGTCAGCACGACCGCCAGCACCAGGCCGAGCCAGGGCGAATAGCCCTGCACCGCGCTCGCCCAGGCGGTCGCGTAGGCGCCGATCCCGACAAAGGCGGCCTGGCCGAACGACATCATGCCGCCGATCCCGGTCAGCAGGACGAGCCCGAGCGCAACGAGGCCGTAGACGCCGATATAGTTCAGCAAGGTGATGCTGAAGGGGTTCATGTAGAACGGGGCGGCCACTAGCAGAGCAACGACACCGGCCACGATCAGGCGGATCTGGAGCGGGCTCATTCTTCGGCCTCATCCTCAGCCTCTCCCACGGTGAGCGAGCGCCACAGCAGCACCGGGATGAGGAACGAAAACACGATGACCTCCTTGAAAGCGCTGCTCCAGAAGGACGCAAAGCTCTCCAGCAGGCCGACGAGGACGGCGCCGAGCGCCGTGACCGGATAGCTCACCATCGCGCCGATGATGGCGCCGACGAAGGCGCGCAGGCCGAATAGAAAGCCGGAATCGTAGAAGATCGTGGTCACCGGCGAGATCAGGATGCCGGAGATCCCGGCCAGCACCGAGGCCAGCAGATAGGCGATCGTGCCGGCACGGGCCGGCCTGATGCCGACGAGGCGCGCGCCGGTCCGGTTGACCGCCGTCGCGCGGAGCGCCTTGCCGGTGATGGTATAGCCGAAGAAGGCGTAGAGAAGCCCGCTGAACAGCACGGCGCTCGCCACGATCATGAAGGTCTGGAGCGAGACCAGCATGCCCGCGACCTCCATGCTCGCATCCGTCAGCGGTTGCGTCCGGACGCCCTCAGGTCCGAAGAACAGCAGGCCGAGCCCGACCAGGGCGAAATGCAGCGCCATGGCGACAGTGAGCAGCAGCAGGACCGAGGCATCGGCGATCGGGCGGAAAACGATCCGGTCGAGCAAGGGCGAGATCGGCAGGATCAGGAGCAGCGACAGGGCAATGCGCACCGGCATGGCCAGCGCCGCCCCCGCCGCCAGCCACATCAGCAGCACCGGCACGAGCGGCAAGCCGAGGTAGAACAGCAGCGTGTAGGGAATGGCTTTCGCCGCTCCCGCGCGCAGATCTGCGCTGATCTGCATCGCGGTGGCGAGCACCGCCAGCAAGGCGACGAGCCCCATCGTGCCCGGCAATTGCCTTGTCTCCAGGGCAGCCAGCGTCAGCCCCGTGAAGGCGGCGATATCGCCGAATGGCACGAAGATGACGCGCGTCACCGCGAAGATCAGCACGAAGCCGATGGCGATGAGCACATAGATGGCGCCGCTCGCGATGCCGTCTATGGCCAGAATGGCAGCGATATCACTGGTCATCAGGTTTCAGACCGCGATTGCGAGGGGACTTGGCGAGAGGACATGAACGGGACCATCTCGTCTGGCGGGATCAGGGCTCGTATTTCCAGGTGCCGTTGGTCAGCCTGACCAGCACGAGGCTGCGCTCGTCGACGCCATAGGCGGAATCCGGCTTGAAATTGTAGATGGCGTGGACGCCGGCCAGTTCCTTGGTCGCGAAGATCTCGTCCTTGAGGGCGGTCCGGAACTCCGGCGTGCCGGGCTTGGCCTTGGCCATGGCGCGCTTGGCGGCTTCGGTGAAGATCAGCCAGGCGTCGAAGGAATAGGCCGAGAAACCGTCAGTCGTTTCCGCGCCGTTGACCTTGAGATAGCTGGCGCGGAAGGCGAGCGAGAGCTTCTTGCTGAAATGCGTATCCGGGAGCTGCTCTGCGACGATCACCGGTCCCGCCGAGACGAGGATGCCTTCGGCGGCCTTGCCGCCGACGCGGATGAAATCCGCGTTCAGCAGGGCCGGCGTCCCGTAGATCTTGCCCTTGTAGCCGCGCTCGGCCAACGCCAGCAGCGGCAGCGCCCCTTGCGTCGCGGAACCGCCATTGAACACCGCATCGGGCCGCGCCGCGACGATCTTCAGGACCTGGCCGGTCACCGAGGTGTCGGTGCGCGCATAGCGCTCATTGGCGACGAGCTTGACCTCGCTGCGATCCTCGGCCGCCTTGGCGCCGGAATAGACCAGATCGCCCCAGGCATCGGAAAAGCCGATAAAGGCCAGGCTCTTGACGCCGTCCTTGTTCATGCGGTCGGTGACGGCCTTGAACATCAGGCTCGGCAATTGCGGGACGGCGATGCCCCAGCGGTCATTGGTCGGCGGCACCACGACCGGCGCCACGGAAATCATCGGAACCTTGAGTTCGGCGGAGACCGCCATCATCGCGATGGCCGCGGGCGCCTGCGCCGTGCCGATCAGGATGTCGACCTTCTCCTCCTCGACGAGCTTGCGGGCATTGCGCGCGGCCGTCGACGGATCGGAGGTGTCGTCGAGCTGGATCAGCCTGACCTTCTCGCCATTAACGGTGGCGACGTATTCATAGGCTGCGGCCATGCCCTTGGCGTAGGGAATGCCGATCGAGGCTCCAGGCCCGCTCAGCGCGGTGACGAAGCCGACAGTGATGTCGGCCCGGGCTGCGGAGGTGGCCAGGATCGTCCCGGCCAGGGCGATTGTCAGGCGAAGGCTGGTTTTCACGGTAGGCTCCCCTCTTTTTTGAATGCGAACGTTCGGGTTCGCGCCGATGCGTAGGCGGTGCGGTTCACCGCAAGATCCGGGCCTCGATCGTGGCAGTTCGGGGCGCGCTTGCCGGGCATGGCCGGCGCTGATAGCGCTCGGCCACGCTTTGCCGACGATGGACACCGATGCCGATGCTGAAGCCGAAACCAAAGCCCTGCCCCGAGATCGAGCGCCGCTTCGTGGCGACGCCATCCGCCCGCATCCACATCGCCATGGCCGGCGAAGGCGAGCCGCTGCTCCTGCTGCACCAGACGCCGCGCTCCTGGGACGAGTATCGTGACGTCCTGCCGCTTCTCGGCCGGCACTACCGTGCCATCGCGATGGATACGGTCGGCTTCGGCGATTCCCAGGCCTTGCCTGCCGGCCAGGACTCGATCGAGAGCTGGGCTGCCTGCGCCTTCGAGCTGCTCGACGCGCTCGGGCTGCCGCAGGCAGCGCTCGTCGGCCATCACACCGGCTCCGCCATCGCGATCGAAATGGCGGCGGCGCGCCCGGAACGGATCCCGGCGCTGGTGCTCTCGGCGCCGCCTTATGTCGATGCGGCCAGGCGCGCCAAATATGCCGACAAGGCCGTGATCGACGAGGTTGCGCAAGGCGCAGACGGCGCGCATCTCCTCGAACTCTGGCGGATGCGCCAGCCCTTCTATCCCGCCGGCGACATTGCGCTGCTCGAGCGCTTCGTGGTCGACGCCCTCAAGGCCGGCCGGCTCGCCGCAGAAGGCCACCGCGTCGTCAACCGCTACGTCATGGAGGCGCGCCTGCCATTGCTTGGTTGCCCCACCCTCGTGATCGCGCCGACCGCCGACCCGCACGCCTATCCGGTCGCCGGAAAGGTCGCGGACGCCATCGCCGGCGCGAGCCTGGTCGAGCTCACTGGGGGCATGGTGCCCCTGCCCGACCAGATGCCCGAGGCCTTCACCGATGCCGTGCTCGCCTTCCTGGAGCGGCGCCCGCCGTTCCGTAGCTGACACTTGTCGTTCCGGAGAGAACACTTGCCGCGTCGACAGCCCGTCAGTCATCCCGGCGCCCTCGCGCCACGAATTGCCTGAAATCGGCGACAGCGCGCTCCGGCGCCAAGGCAAAGCTCGGACCCCGGCTCGGCTCGATGCCGTCGAGACGATGCAGGGCAACAGCCATCTCTGCCGCCTTGAGCGCGACGGCGGCGCAATTGACGACGGGCGCGTGGCCGACCTTGTAACCGCGTGCGCGGCACAAAAGCAGCGCCGGCAGGACACCCGCCGCAATGACGACATCGGCGCCCGCCGCAACCAGCGGGCGCGCCTTCTCTTCGAAGACCGCCCGCATCCGCGCGAGCGCAGCTTCATCGCCGGCGAAGGCCGGGTTGAAATCCTCGGGCGCGAAGCCGAGCCCGGTCACGCCGCTGATGCGCTCGCGCAGGCCGTAGCGCTCGGCCTGTTCATAGTGCCAGACCTCGAAGACGGGATCGATCGAGACCAAAGCGAGCCGCCGCCCGAGCTGGGCGGCGAAATGCAGGGTCGCCTCTCCGGTACCGACCACCGGAATGCGGACAGCGGAACGCGCCTCATAGAGCCCCGGATCCTGGAAATGGCCCATGACGAAGGCGTCATAGTGCTGCGCTTCAGCCTCAATGCAGCGGTCGATAGCCAGCGCCGCGCAGCGGAATTCGGTCAGCCGCCCGAAATCGCGATCGGGCGGGGATATTCCGGCGATATCGACGGTGGTTCCCGGCGCCGCAATGTCATTGAGATAGGCCGACAGGCGCTCGAGATAAGGCGCATTCTGCGCCACATCGACGAAGCTCTGCCACAGGATGCGCATTCGACTCCTACCTCACCCCTGCCCGAACCGAGAAAAACCGATGCCAACCAGGCGCCCGGAACACTCGAATATTTCAAGTTTAAACATATGCATTTGCATGTCAATCGCCCCGAATTGGACTCGATAGCCGCCGCATGAGAGGCGCCGAAAGCGGCTCCAGACCGAGCCGCCCGGGCCCATAATCGCAGATCATCGAGGGGCGCTATATGGCGACAAAACCACCATTAAGCCAAAATATCGGCAGAAAATGCACGATATGAATAGAATTCGCGCTCGCATCGAATGGACACCCGATCGCCTCGCCCACCTCCGCAAACCCAGATGCGTTACGCCATTTGGATTATATATGCATTTGCAGATAAATTGCCGAATTCGCCTCCCAGACCCGGTTGACGACAGAAAGCTTCAGACCTAAAATATTCTAGATTGAAACGATCAGGCGAGGGAAAGACGAGTGTCGCAAGCGGTCTCGCCAGCATCGGAAATGGTAGCGAAAGCGCGGCCATGAGCACAAGCGAGCGCCTCGATCTCGTCGTCACCGAAAGCTGCGCGCTGACACCGTTGATCCGAGCGCTGCGGCTCGCCGATCCCACGGGCGCGACGCTGCCCGGCTGGACGCCCGGCTCGCATGTCAAGGTGCGGCTGCCTGATGGCGACGAGCGCTCCTATTCTCTCGTCAACCACAGTGCCGATTGCACGGCCACCGCCGCCCCGCTGGCCTATCGTCTCGGCGTCAGGCTCGAGGAGGCAGGCCAGGGCGGATCGCGCCATATGCATGGCCTCAAACCCGGCGATAGGGTCAGCCTGTCCCACCCGGCCAATCACTTCCCGCTGGAGCGCTGCGAACAGCCTGTCGTCCTCGTCGCCGGCGGCATCGGCGTGACGCCGATCCTGTCCATGGCGGCAACGCTTCAGGCGGAGGAGCGCCCCTACCGCTTCATCTATGCCGGCCGCAGCCGGGACCAGCTCGCCTTCCTGCCCGAGATCGAGGCGCTCGCCGGCAAGGCGCTGAGCCTGCATGCCGACGATGTCTCCGGCCTGTTCGACATCGCCGGCCTGATGGCGTCGCTGCAGGAGGAGCCGCTCTATCTGTGCGGCCCGACGCCGATGATCGAGGCGGCCATCACTGCTGCCAAGGCGCTCGGCTGGACCGAGGGTCGGCTGCGCTTCGAGATCTTCGCCGCCCCGGTTCCGGTGGCCGGCGACCAGCCGTTCGAGGTCGTGCTCAAGAGCTCCGGCAAGCGCTACCAGGTCCCTGCCGACAAAAGCATTCTCGATGTCCTGATCGAGGCCGGCGAGGATCCGCTGCATGATTGCAAGCGCGGCGATTGCGGCATCTGCCAGATCGGCGTGATCGAGGGCGTGCCCGACCACCGCGACTTCATCCTGTCCGATTCCGAGAAGGCGGCCGGCAAGCTGATGCAGATCTGCGTGTCGCGCGCGAAGACGCCGTCTCTCGTGCTCGATCTCTAGCGTTTTCCCCGGGGGCTGCGATGGCGCGATATCAGGGCAATGTCGAGGCAGTCCGAAGCCTCGTGCGCGAGACCGAGGTTCACCGCGACGTCTATATCGACGAGGAGGTGTTCCGGCTCGAGATGGAGCACATCTTCGCCAATACCTGGGTCTATGTCGGCCATGACAGCCAGGTGCCCAATATCGGCGATTATTACGGCACGAATATCGGCACGCAGCCGGTCCTGATGGTGCGCCACACCGACATGTCGGTGAAGGTCCTGCATAATCGCTGCCCGCATAAGGGCACACGCATCACCACCGAGGCCTGCGGCAATACCGGCAAGTTCTTCCGCTGCCCGTATCACGCCTGGAGTTTCCGGACCGACGGCTCCCTGCTCGCGATCCCGCTGAAGAAGGGCTACGAGAACACCGGGCTGGAACAGAGCCATGCCGGCAAAGGCATGAGCCCGGTCGCGGATGTGCGCAACTATCGCGGCTTCGTCTTCGCCAAGCTGAACGCCGGCGGCCTCGATTTCGAGGCGTTCTTCGGCGAGAGCCTGTCGAGCTTCGACAACATGGTCGATCGCTCGCCGGCCGGGCGGCTCGAAGTCGCCGGCGGCGTGCTGCGCTACATGCACAACTGCAACTGGAAGATGCTGGTCGAGAACCAGACCGATACCTGCCACCCGATGGTGGCGCATGAATCCTCCGCCGGCACCGCGATCGACGTCTGGAAGAACGCGCCGCCCGGCACGAAGAAGCCGATGGCGGTGGAGATCTACGCGCCCTTCATGGCGCCTTACGAGTTCTTCGAGGGCATGGGCATCCGCGTCTGGCCCAACGGCCACGGCCATACCGGCGTGCACCACTCGATCCATTCCGATTATACGGCCGTGCCCGGCTATTTCGAGCAGATGGCGCAAGCCTATGGCGAGGAACGCGCCAAGGCGATCCTCGACGAGAACCGGCACAACACCGTCTATTTCCCCAATCTGATGATCAAGGGCCCGATCCAGCTCGTGCGCGTGTTCAAGCCGATCGCGGCGGACAAGACGCTGGTCGAGAGCTGGACCTTCCGGCTGGTCGATGCGCCCGACATGCTGCTGGAGCGGACGCTGATGTATAACCGGCTGATCAATGCGCCGACCTCCGTCGTCGGCCATGACGACCTCGAAATGTACGAGCGAGCCCAAGAGGGCCTGCATGTCGACGCCAACCAGTGGGTCAACCTGCAGCGGCTCTACGACCCCGCCGAGCAGGCGGATGTGACGGCCGAGACCAATGGCACGACGGAGTGGCAGATGCGCAACCAGTTCCGCGCCTGGTCGAAATTCATGACGATGTCGATGTGATGCCAGGCCGATGACCGCTCCGACACATCAGGACCTGATCGATTTCGTCGTCCGGGAAGCCCGGCTGATCGACCAGCATCGTTTCGAGGAATGGCTCGATCTCTTCGCCGAGGACGGCCATTACTGGATGCCGCTCGAATGGGGGCAGACCGATGCGCGGCTGACGACCTCGCTGATGTATGAGGACAAGCTGCTCCTCAAGATCCGGGTCGAGCGGCTGAAGGGCAACCGCACCTTCAGCCAGAAGCCCAAGAGCCGCTGCCATCACGTCCTGCAGACGCCGCAGGTCGACAAGCACGACCCGGCCGGCAACGCATACGTCACCTGGACCCCAATGCATTATGTCGAGACCAGGCTCGACGACCAGCAGCTCTACGCCGCCTGGGCGACGCATACGCTCGCCGTCGAGGACGGCAAGCTGAAGATCAAGCTGAAGCGCGTCGACATCGTCAATTGCGACGCCGCCTTCGGCAATATCCAGCTGTTCATGTGATGGTGATGACGACGCAATTGCCGGCGGGGCCCGACACCGTCTTCGCCGCTTTCGCGGACGCCGCGGCGCGCCATGCCCAGAAGCCTTTCCTGCGCGTGCTGCCGGAAACGGCCAGCGCCTACGGCATTGCGGCCGGCGATCTCGGCTATGGGCAGGCGGATCAGGCGATCGCGCGGCTGCGCGAAGCCTATGGCCGGGCCGGCTACGGCCATGGCCACCGCCTCGGCATCCTGCTCGAGAACCGGCCGGCCTTCTTCCTGCACTGGTTCGCGCTGAATGCGCTCGGCGTCTCGCTTGTTCCGATCAATCCGGACATGCGCGCAGCCGAGCTCGAATATCTGATCGGGCATTCCGGGATCGTGGCGGCGCTCGCCATTCCATCGCGCCACGGCGATATCACTGCCGCCGCGCAGGCGACAGGGCGAGAGATCCAGGTTTTCGGGCCCGACGACGCGCCCGCCCCGATCAGCGCGCCTGCGCCGAAAGCGGGCCAGCCGGACCGGAACAGCGAATGCGCCCTGCTCTACACCTCCGGCACCACCGGCCGGCCCAAGGGCTGCGTGCTGCCGAACGAATATTTCCTCTATGCCGGCCACTGGTATGCCGGGATCGGCGGCCTCATCGCCATGGAGCAGGGCGCGGAGCGGATGCTGACGCCATTGCCGGTCTTCCACATGAACGCGATGGCCTATTCCGCCATGGCGATGGTGACGACGGGCGGCTGCCTGATCGCGCTCGACCGCTTCCATCCGCGCAGCTGGTGGGACAGCGTCCGCGAGAGCGGCGCGACCATCGTGCATTATCTCGGCGTGATGCCGCCGATGCTGATGAGCGCCAGCGAGAGCCCGCAGGACAGGGCTCATTGCGTCCGTTTCGGTTTCGGCGCGGGCGTCGACCAGGCGCTGCATGAGCCGTTCGAGCAGCGTTTCGGCTTTCCGCTGATCGAGGCCTGGGCGATGACCGAGACCGGGGCCGGAGCCGTGATCGTCGCCTCCCGGGAGCCGCGCCATATCGGCCAGCGCTGCTTCGGCCGGCCCGGCTGCGAGGTCGAGGCGCGCGTCGTCACCGAGACCGGCGCGGAGGCCGGGATCGATCAACCCGGCGAATTGCTGGTGCGCCATGCCGGAGCGGAGCCGCGCTACGGCTTCTTCCGCGAGTACCTCAGCGATCCCGAGGCGACGGCCGAGGCCTGGGCCGACGGCTGGTTCCATACCGGCGACGTCGTCCGGCGCGGCGCCGACGGTTCGCTGCATTTCATCGACCGCAAGAAGAACGTCATCCGCCGCTCCGGCGAGAACATCTCCGCTGTCGAAGTCGAGAGCGTGCTGATGCAGCACCCGGCGGTCAGGCAGGTCGCGGTGGCCGCGACGCCGGACCCGGTGCGTGGCGACGAGGTTTTCGCCTGTATCGTGCTTGAGCCCGGCCAAGTCCTTGAGCCCGGCCAGCTCGCGGATGCAGCGCTCGCCGCCGACATCGTCGGCTGGTGCCTGTCGCGCCTCGCCTATTACAAGGCGCCGGGCTATGTCGCCTTCGTGCCGGCTGTGCCGCTGACCTCGACCCAGAAGATCCAGCGCGGCGGGCTGAAGGAGCTGGTCGAAGCCTCGCTCGGCGCTCCGTCCTGCATCGATACCCGCGCGCTGAAGAAGCGGGTGGCGGCCTGATGGCGCCAACCTCATCCACGCGACGCTCCTATGACGGCGTGGTCGCCTGCCTGCCGGTCACCGTGCCCTATCGCCGCTTCTCGACGGAGAGCGCAGCCTGGTGGATCGGCCGCGCCCTGCACGAGCTCGTCACACAGGCCGGCCTGCGGCCAAAAGATCTCGACGGCTTCTCGCTGTCGAGCTTCACCGCCGGCCCCGACACCGCCATCGGCCTGACGCAGCATCTCGGCCTCTCCCCGCGCTGGCTCGACCATATCCCGCTCGGCGGCGCCAGCGCGGTGGTGGCGCTGCGGCGGGCGGCGCGCGCCGTGCAGGCGGGCGACGCCGATTTCGTCGCCTGCGTCGGCGCCGACACCAACCATGTCGATTCCTTCCGCAAGACGCTCTCGACCTTCTCCCGCTTCGCCCAGGACGCGGTCTACCCCTATGGTTCGGGTGGGCCCAATGCCAGCTTTGCGCTGATCACCAAGAACTACATGAACCGCTTCGGGGCGAAGCGGGAGGATTTCGGCAAGATCTGCATCGCCCAGCGCGACAATGCGCTTGCCGTGCCGCATGCGCTGATGAAGCAGAAACTGACGCTGGAGGCCTATATGGCGGCCCGGCCGATCGCCGACCCAATCCATCTCTTCGATTGCGTCATGCCCTGCGCCGGCGCCGAAGCCTTCCTGGTCTGCCGCGAGGATACGGCGCGCTCGCTGGGTTTGACCGGCGTGCGCATTCTCTCGACGATCGAGCGGCACAACGCCTTCCCCGAGGATCCGGTCCAGATCCGGGGCGGCTGGGCGATGGATGTCGACGAATTCTGGGCGATGGCGGGCATCGCGCCCGACGAGATCGACTTTGTCGAGACCTATGACGACTATCCCGTGATCTCGATGCTGCAATTCGAGGATCTCGGCTTCTGCGGCAAGGGCGAGGGGCCGGATTTCGTGCGCAGTCACAGCCTGGGCAATGACGGCAGCTTCCCGCATAATACCAGCGGCGGGCAGCTCTCGGTCGGCCAGGCGGGCGCGGCCGGCGGCTATCTCGGACTGGTCGAGGCACTCAGGCAATTGACCGGGACCGCGCTGGGGACACAGGTAGCCGACGCCAGGACCGGCCTCGTCTCCGGCTTCGGCATGATCAACTATGATCGCGGCCTCTCCTCCTGCGCCGCCATCCTGGCGCGTTCGGCATGAGCGCCCCCCTGCCCCGCCCCAAGCGCAAGAACCCGCTGGCGCGCACGCGCCTGCCTTTGCTGCCGCATGGCCAGCGCAGCCGCACCGCCCATGGGTTGACGGCCGCGGCAGCCGAGGGCCGTTTCGCCCTGCAGGTCTGCGAGGATTGCGCGAAGGTGCTCTATCCGCCGCGCGATGCCTGCCCGCATTGCCTCTCGGTGCGGCTGCCTTTCAAGGATGTCGACCCCGGCGGACGATTGATCGTCGAGACCACCGTCCGGATCTCGACCGACCCCTATTTTCGCGAACGCACGCCCTGGCGCGTCGGGACCGTGCAGCTCGATGCCGGGCCGATGGTCGTGGCCCATCTTCACGGCGACACTGTCGAAGGCGAGCGCGTGAAGCTCGCCCTGAAGCTCGACAAGAGCGGCTCGGCCGTGGTGCTCGCGCTGCCGGCAGAGGAGACGCCCGATATGGAAGCCGACCCGATCCTGCGCGAAATGACCTGCGATCCCAAATTCCGCCGCGTCCTGATCACCGACGGGCGCAACGCCGTCGGCCAGGCGATGGCGAAGGCCTTCTCGGAGGCCGGCGCTGGAATCGTCTTCGTCGGCATTGCCGATCCCTGGAAACCCTATCCCGGCATGGCGGGTTTGTCGGCGATCGAACGCGTCGAGATCGTCCCGCTCGACATGACCGATACGACATCCGTCACGGAGCTGGCGGGGCAGAATGGCGGGCGCATCGACATCGTCGTCAACACGGCCGAGCATGTCCGCACTGGGGGCATCATCGAGCGCGGCGGGCTCAACGTGGCGCGCGACGAGATGGATATCCGCTATTTCGGCCTGATGCGCCTCGCCCAGGCTTTTGGGCCGGCGCTGCGCTTCCGCGGAGCCGACGGCGCCAATTCCGCCGCCGCCTTCGTCAACCTGCTCTCGGTCCATGCGCTGATGAACTGGCCGGCCTATGGCGCGCATTCCGCCGTCGAGGCCGCCTGCCTGTCGGCGGCGCAATGCCTGCGCGCCGAATTGCGCTCCGGCGGCGTCAAGGTCGTCAACGCCTTCTTCGGGCCGCTGGAGACCGAATGGTTCCAGACCGTGCCGCCGCCCAAGGTCGCGCCCGCCGCGCTGGCCAAGGCCGTGGTCGCCGCGCTGCGGCAGGGCCTCGAGGATATCTTCGTCGGCGACGTCGCGCAGGACATCCGCGAGCGGCTCGCCGCCAACCCGAAGGCGCTCGAGCGCGAGCTCGGCGGCGCCTGACCGCACCCGATTCCCGAGGAGAGCCACCATGGACGCGCCCGACCTTCTCGCCTTCGCCCAGGCCGTCTCCTCCGGCGCGATCCATGTCGTCGACCTGACCCAGACCCTGACGCCGGAATTCCCGACCATCGTGCTGCCGCCGGAATTCGGCCAATGCGCGCCGTTCCGGCTGGAGGAGGTTTCGCGCTACGATGCGCGCGGGCCGGCCTGGTACTGGAACAACTTCACCGTCGGCGAGCATACCGGCACGCATTTCGACGCGCCGATCCATTGGGTCTCCGGCAAGGACCTGCCCGACAACGCCGTCGATACGATTCCGCCTGCGAAGTTCATCGCGCCCGCCGTGGTGCTCGACTGCTCAGTGGAAGCGGCCGCCGACCCCGATTTCGTCCTGACCATCGCCTTCGTCGAGGCCTGGGAGGCGGTGCATGGGCGCATCGCGCCGGGAAGCTGGGTGCTGCTGCGCACCGACTGGTCGAAGAAGTCCTTCGCCGACTATGCCGGCCTGCGCGATGACGGCGCCCACACGCCAGGCCCCGGCCCCGAGGTGGTCGAATGGCTGGTCGAGGCGCGCGACGTGCACGGCTTCGGCACCGAGACGATCGGCACCGACGCCGGACAGGCGCATCATTTCAACCCGCCCTACCCCGCGCATTTCTACATGCACGGCAAGGGCCGCTACGGGCTGCAATGCCTGACCCATCTCGACCTTTTGCCGCCGAAGGGGGCGGTGATCTTCGCCGCCCCGCTCAAGATCCGGCAAGGTTCGGGTAGTCCGCTCAGGGTGCTGGCGCTGGTTCCGGGCAAAGGCGCCGCACGATGAGCGAGGTCGCGATCGTCACCGGCGGCAGCGCCGGCATCGGAGCCGCGATCAGCCGGACCCTGCTGGCGCGCGGCATGCAGGTCGTCGTGCTCGATCGCAACGCGCCCGACTGGGCGGATGAGCGGCTGGTTCACCGGCAGGTCGACCTGTTCGACGCGCAGGCGACGGCGTCTGTCGCGGCCGCGGTCGCCACGCAGCATGCCGTGACGCATCTCATCCATAATGCCGGCGTGATCAGGCCGAACCTGATCGACGCCACGCCTCCCGGTGACTTCACCGACCTCGCCCAGCTGCATTTCGGCGCGGCGCTGACCCTGCTCAAGGCGGTGTTGCCCGGCATGCGGGAGCGGCGCTTTGGCCGCGTGATCCTGATGTCCTCGCGCGCCGCGCTTGGGGCCGCGACGCGCGGCGCCTATGCCGCGACCAAGGCCGGTCTGATCGGCTTGGGCAGGACCTGGGCGCTGGAGCTGGCACCCGACGGGATCACCGTCAACATGATCGCACCAGGGCCGATCGCCGGCACGCAGATGTTCCACGGCGTCGTTCCCGCCGGCAGCGAGCAGGAGGCGGCGCTGGCGCGCGCCATCCCCGTGCGCCGGCTGGGCGAGCCGCAGGACGTCGCCAACGCGGCCGCCTTCTTCGCCGGCCGCGAGGCCGGCTTCGTGACCGGGCAGACGCTCTATGTCTGCGGCGGAGCGAGCATCGGGCAGCTGAGCGTCTAGTCTCGGATGGAATGCCATTGAGATCGCGCTGGGATCGCCCGCTGCGGGATGGGTAGATCCTGGCGGGAATCGTGCCGATCGATCGAGGAACCCCATGAACGCGACGGACACCATGGAGCGGCTGCCTCAGACCGCGTCGTTCCCAGCGAGCGAACGCTCCATGGTGCAGATCCTGCAGCGGCAAGCTGCGCGGTTCGGCTCCAGGACATTGCTGCGCATCGGCGAAACCACGCTCAGTTTTGCTGAAGCGCCGGAGCTGGCGGCGCGAGCTGCCGGCCTCCTCGCCAGTGCCGGCATCGTGAGCGGAGACCGCGTCGCGGTGATGTGCTCGAACCGGCAGGAATTCATCACGCTCCTCCTGGGTTGCGGCTGGCTCGGCGCCGTGATCGTGCCGATCAACACGGCCTCGCGCGGGCAGCAGCTACAGCATGTCCTGGCGAATTCCGGAGCGCGGCTGCTGGCGATCCAGGCGGATTTCCTGCCCGCGCTCGAGGCGATCGACCTGCCGTCGCTGCCGCTCGAGCAGATCTGGATGATCGGAGAGCCGAGCGGGCCTGCGCCTGGCATGGCCCGGCCGATGCCGAGCGGCGGCGAGGCGACAGCTCCGGCAGCGCTCCGGCCTGGCGACACCTTCGCTATTCTCTACACCTCGGGGACGACCGGCCCTGCAAAAGGCGTCTGCTGCCCGCATGCGCAATTCTTCTGGTGGGGCATCAATACCGGCGCCTTGCTGGGCGTGACCGAGGACGACGTGCTGTGCACAACCTTGCCGCTGTTCCATACCAATGCGCTCAACACGTTGTTCCAGGCGCTGCTCCATGGCGCGAGCGTCAGCTATGAGCCGCGCTTTTCCGCCTCCGGCTTCTGGTCGACCCTGGCCGAACGGCAGGCGACGGTGACCTATCTGCTCGGCGCGATGGTGCCGATCCTGCTGTCGCGGCCGGCCTCCGAGGCCGAGCGCGGGCACAAGGTGCGGATTGCGCTCGCGCCTGGCGTCCCGGCCCAGGTCCATGGCGAGTTCAAGGCTCGCACCGGCATCGGCCTGCTCGAAGGCTACGGCTCGACCGAGACCAATTTCGTCATCGGGACGGGCCTCGACCGGCAGAGGCCGGGCTGCATGGGGCCGGTCTTTCCCGGCTTCGAGGCGAAGGTCGTCGATGCGGACGACACCGAATTGCCCGATGGCGAGCCCGGTGAGCTCGTCCTGCGCTCGCATGAGCCCTTCGCCTTCGCCACCGGCTATTTCGGCAGCCCTGAGAAGACCGTCGAGGCCTGGCGCAATCTCTGGTTCCACACGGGCGACCGCGTGCTGCGCGAGCCCGACGGCATGTTCCGCTTCGTCGACCGGCTCAAGGACGCCATCCGGCGGCGCGGCGAGAACATCTCCTCCTTCGAGGTCGAACAGGTGCTGCTCGGCCACCCCGAGGTCGCCACAGTGGCAGTCTTCCCCGTGCGGTCGGAACTCGGCGAGGACGAGGTCATGGCCGCGATCGTGCGACAGCCGGGAAGCAGCCTGAACGCGCTCGACCTCATCCGCCATTGCGAGCCGCGCCTGGCCTATTTCGCCGTGCCGCGCTTCATCGACTTCGTCGAGGCGTTGCCTGCGACCGAGAACGGCAAGGTCCAGAAATTCACCCTGCGCGAGCGCGGCGTCACGGCCGGCACCTGGGACCGCGAGGCGGCCGGCTATGTGCTCAAGCGGCTGTAGAGCCGGGTCAGGCCGCTTTGGCCGCGAACGCGCAGCGTTCTGCCCGCCTTCGGAGAGCCCGCCATTTTGGCGAACGAAACCCGTGCGTTGACGTAAGTGGCTCACCCGGCGCGCGATGCTGCGCCGGCGACCGCACTGTTGACGGCGGTGTTTTCAGCCTTGGCGGGCGAGCCGAATTGCGCAAAGCACTTATGCTACCGGCGCGAATCTCCCGCGAATTCTCATCACAGAATTGCCTTCTTTCTTAAGCAAAGGCCCCCATCCTTCAGCAGCCTTCCCGCGATCTCACAACCCGCAAGGCGGACCATGACCATGTGGTTTCGGCTATGACGACCTTTGCCTCCGTCGCGACATGGACTCTCGGTGTCGCTCTGTTCGCCGGAACCCTGCCAGGTTCTGCCCAGGCCGATCAGCTCGCCGCCAGGACCCGCGGGCCGGCGTCGCCACCGCCCGCATTCCTGACGTTCTGCGCCAACAACCCGGCGGAATGCCGCCGGTCCGGCGCCCTGACGCGGCAGGTTCTGCTGACACCGGAACACCAGCGCGACCTTCAGGAGGTCAATGCGCGGGTGAACTCCACGATATCGGAGGTATCCGACCGGGATCATTATGGCCGCGAGGATGTCTGGAGCATCCCGACCGACGGGCGGGGTGATTGCGAGGATTTCGCGCTCCTGAAGCGCAAGCTGCTGATCGAGCGTGGCTGGCCATCGTCGGCCCTGTTGATCGCGGTCGTCGGCACGTCCGCCGGCGAGGGGCACGCGGTGCTGATGGCAACGACCTCCGAGGGGGATCTCGTTCTCGACAACAAGACCTCCCGCGTCCTGCCCTGGTCGCAAACCGGACACCTGTTCTTCACCCGCATGTCGCAAGCCAATCCGCGCGCCTGGGAGTCGATCGATGGCGGTACGATCACCGTAACCGCTGCAACACGGCGCCCGCATCGGCCCTGAGTGGCCTGATCGTCGAGGCTGCCTGTTTCGGGGGGACATCTGAGGACGTGCTCACCTTGGTCTGCGTCGGCTGCCGATCGGGGCTGGGATCAGCTTGCGTGATTGGAGCACGCGACCGGTCAGGCTGGTACACAACCTGACCGGATGCAGTTGCGGCTTTCAG